>PHBW01000026.1 GCA_002840715.1 Chloroflexi bacterium HGW-Chloroflexi-4 | reverse complement strand
TGTGGAGAGCGGACTTTCCTCGAAGCCCGAAGGCTCCGCGACCATCTGACCAGCCTGGACTTTGAGTTTACCTTCAAGCAGAAAAGGCGTCAATAAGCTAAAAAAAGAGCGGTGACCATAGTCGCCGCTCCTTATTGTGAAATAGAAAAAGCCTTAGCTGATCTTGGTCTCGCGGATGTCCACTATCTGTTCCGCAGCGGATCCGACGGCCTTGCGCAGGGCATCCAGTTCTATACCGACCACCTTGATGGTGAAAATGCGGGTTTCGGCGCGCGAACCTAAAATAGCTGCAAGACCGAGGATGTCCCCGCCCAATTTTTGGATGATGCCGGCGATCTCATAGAGTTTGCCAGGTTTGTTGAGTACTTCCACAGTTAACCGTACGCCGGGGGTGCGGCCACCCATCAGTTCGAGCATGATGTGGAAGATATCCGTCTCGGTGATCATGCCGACCAGGCTCTTGTCGCGCATCACAGGAAGGCTGCTGATCTCGTTGTCCGCCATGATGCGGGCAGCTTCTTCGATGGGGCAGTCTTCTGTGGTGGTGATGACCTTGGCGCACATCACACGCTCAACCGTGATCTTGTTGAGCAGGGCTGTGATTTCCCACACGCTGAGGGTTGTGGCTTCAGAAGGTTTGGCATTGAGCAGGTCGCCTTCTGTGACGATACCGATAAGTTTTCCGTGTTTGTCAACCACGGGGTAGCGCCTTACTTTATCATGGTGCATGCGGGCTAATGCGTCTTGAATGGATACATCCGGAGTAATGGTCAACACCGGGCTGGTCATACGTTCTTTTACTAACATGGCAATAACTCCTTTCAATTTTTGAGTCAAATAAGTTCGATGACTGCACTTCAATTGTATACAAAAAGCCAGTCAAAGGGAATTGAAAACATATAAAAGTTTCATTAGAAGATTGTCTGCACAAGTTTTGTACTATAATTGCGACTAATGTTTTTTTCATTCTTCACAAACAAAAGGGTGACTCACCCTATTTTTTCTAGAAAGAGGAAATTATGCGTAAACCATTCGTAGCTGGAAATTGGAAGATGAACAAAACCGTCGATCAGGCTAGTGTGTTGGTTCAGGAATTGCTGCCCGGTCTGCAGTCTGTCCCCGAAGTGGAAACAGTTTTATGCCCACCCTTTACTTCATTGATGGTGCTCTCGGCCCAATTGGCTGAAACAGGTGTTGGTTTGGGTGCCCAGAACCTCCATTGGGAAGCCTCAGGTGCATATACCGGCGAAGTTTCCCCCTCAATGGTAAAAGAGTTCTGCAATTATGTGATCATTGGTCATTCTGAGAGACGGGCCTATTTTGCCGAGACTGATGAGACGGTCAACAAGAAACTGAAAGCCGCATTGGCAGCCGGACTAACCCCCATCGTTTGCATCGGTGAATCATTGGAAGAATACGAAGCTGGCCAAACAGGTGAAGTGGTCAAACGCCAGGTACTACAGGGATTCAAAGAAATTGACAGCGCCATCGCTTCACAGATCGTCGTAGCCTACGAACCCATCTGGGCGATCGGCACCGGCAAGGCAGCCACCAGTGAAGGTGCCAATGCTGTTCATCGTGATTTCATCCGTCCAGTCCTCGCGAGCTTGTTTGGATCGGCTATTGCGCAAAGCATGCGCATTTTGTATGGTGGTTCAGTGACTGCTGCCAATGCCGCAGAATATTTTAAGACTTCAGACATTGACGGTGCGTTGGTTGGCGGCGCCAGCCTCAAACCTGATTTTTTGAAGATTGTTGAAGCTGCCAGGCCATAATTAGGTTAGAACACTTAATTAACTAAAAAACACCGGTTTCTAACAAGAAACCGGTGTTTTACGAATCTTATGCTGTTCCAAACTGACGATCGCCGGCGTCACCCAGACCGGGGACGATGTAGCCGATTTCATTTAATTTCTCATCGATGCAGGCCAGGTGAATGGGCACTTCGGGGTGCAGCTTGTGCACCTGGGCAATACCCTCAGGCGCACCGATCAAGCCTACGAATTTGATATTTGTAACGCCCCAGCGTTTGAGCACATCAATTGTGGCGGTGGCTGATCCGCCAGTGGCCAGCATGGGGTCCAGGATCAGGCACATGTCAACCGTGGGGGCAGTTGGCAGTTTATTGTAGTATTCCACCGGTTTGAGGGTGTGCTCGTCGCGATACAATCCGATGTGCCAGACTTCCGCGCTGGGGATAAAAGACCAAAACCCTTCGACCATGCCCAGACCGGCACGCAGAATGGGCACCAGTCCTATTTTATCTTTCAATTGTTGACATTTGGCAACGGCGAGAGGAGTTTGAATATCAATGGATTGAGTGGGAAGGTCAGCAGTAACTTCATAAGCCAGAAGTCCTGCAATTTCTCTAACCAGTTCACGAAACTGGCGGTGATCGGTCTCTTTGCTTCTTAATAATCCCAATTTATGTGCAATCATGGGGTGTTGCGAAACGAATACATTGTTCATTTTTCCTCCCGGGGAATTTTTTTCATTATACCGGAAACTCAAAAATGTAAGTTTAAAATTTCTGGTTTTTTCAAATCCAGTTTTCAGGTAAGGGTATAATCAAGCACATGAGTGAAGAAAAAGAGCGCATCACTGATCCAGATTCACAACCTGAAGATCGGATAGACCATGCACTAAGACCGACCCGACTGACCGAATTGATCGGTCAGGATTCGGTTAAACAAAACCTGGATATCTTAATCTCCGCGGCAAGGCAGCGAAAAGAAGCGCTTGACCACGTTCTCTTTTACGGACCTCCCGGGCTGGGCAAAACCACCCTGGCGCATGTGTTAGCCAACGAAATGGGTGTCAATATCAAGATCACTTCCGGTCCGGCCATTGAACGCACTGGCGATCTGGCTGCCATTCTCACCAATCTGCGCGCAGGAGATGTGCTGTTTATCGATGAAATTCATCGCCTGGGCAGAGCCGTTGAAGAAATTCTTTACCCGGCTATGGAAGACTACGCACTGGATATCATCATCGGCAAAGGCCCGGCCGCCAGATCTTTGCGGTTGAAATTGCCCAGATTCACCGTGATTGGCGCAACCACGCGTCTGGCATTGGTCACATCTCCATTAAGGGCAAGATTTGGCGCTGTCTATCGACTTGATTATTATGACCAGCCTGCCATGCAAAAAATCGTCAAACGGGCCGCTGACATGCTCAAGGTGGAAGCTGACACGGATGGTGTGGCTGAAATAGCCAGACGTGCCCGTGGAACACCCCGTGTTGCCCTCCGTCTGTTGCGTAGGGTGCGTGATTTCACCCAGGTACGCTCGGATGGTTTGATCAACCGTCAGGTGGCGCGTGACGCCCTTGATCTGATGGCCGTGGATGAACTTGGTCTGGATGATGTGGACCGCAGAGTTTTGATCACCGTGATTGAAAAATATAACGGCGGACCTGTGGGGCTCGCGACCATCGGCGCCTCCATCAGTGAGGAACCTGACACCATCATGGATGTGGTTGAACCTTATTTACTTCAGCTCGGTTTTATTGAGCGCACTCCTCAGGGGCGCGTAATCACTAAATCCGCATATGAGCATTTAAAATATCCTTATTCAGTTAAAGAGAATCAACCCAGGCTAATTCCATAAAGTATGAAAACATCTGACTTCAATTACCACCTTCCGCCTGAGTGCATTGCCCAGACGCCCATAGAGCCGCGCGATCATTCGCGGCTGATGATTTTGCACCGTGATCAAGATACGATTGCTGATGCGGTTTTCAAGGACGTTGGCAGCTATCTCAAAGCTGGCGACCTGTTGGTGGTCAATCAAACAAGGGTCATTCCCGCGCGTTTGTATGCCCATAAAGTCACTGGCGGCAAAGTGGAACTGCTGCTGCTCAAGCGTGTAGAACCCGATATCTGGGAAGCGTTGGTTGGAGGTAAAGGTTTAAAACCTGGCGTAAAAGTTACAGTTGAGGATGGCCCTGAAACTGAAATTCTTGAAGATTTAGGCGCCAGCCGCCGATTGATCAAATTCCTCTCGCCGATTGAAAACTTGCTGCCCAATGTCGGTGAAATGCCCCTCCCACCTTATATCCACACACCGTTGACGAACCCAGACCGTTACCAAACAGTGTATTCCAAAGAGAGCGGATCTGCCGCTGCGCCTACCGCAGGCCTGCATTTTACTCCTCGCTTGATGAACGAACTTGAACTAGCAGGGGTTCAAATCGCAAGAGTAACCCTGCATGTTGGGTTGGATACTTTTATGCCGGTATCGGAAGAAAATCCGTTGGAACATGTGATCCACAGTGAATGGTGCGAAGTCACGCCAGAGACGGCTGACCTGATCAACCAGACCAAAGATAAGGGCGGGCGGGTGATCGCGGTGGGAACCACCAGTGTGCGCACGCTTGAATCCGCGGCGGCTGCCAGCAGTACCCCAAATCGGGTGACGGCGATTTCAGGTCCTACCCAATTGTTCATCCTGCCAGGTTTTCAATTCAAAATCGTGGATGCCATGATTACTAATTTTCATCTGCCTCAATCTTCGCTGATCATGCTCGTCAGCGCATTTGCCGGTAGAGAAAAAGTTTTGAATGCTTATGAAACTGCCATAAAACGTGGTTATCGCTTTTATTCTTTTGGTGATGCCATGTTAATTTTATAAAAACCCTCCCAGATGAAATACAACAACCTCACTCAACTCGAACAAGAATTGATCATGTGCCGCAGTTGTCCACGCTTGACTGCCTGGCGTGAAGAGGTTGGAATAGTCAAGCGTAAAGCCTATCGCGATCAGGCTTATTGGGCTAAACCCGTCCCGGGTTTTGGGGATGAAAAGGCGCGCGTATTGGTGGTTGGGCTGGCACCTGGAGCGCACGGCTCTAATAGAACCGGGCGCATGTTTACAGGGGATGATTCTGGAAAATTCCTGTATCCTGCACTTTTTCGGGCGGGGTTCGCCAATCAACCAGACGGTATGAACGATAGCGATGGTTTACAGCTTCATGATCTTTGGATAACCGCAGTATGCCGCTGCGTGCCCCCTGACAATAAACCCAATCGGACAGAGATTTTGAACTGTCAACCCTGGTTGGATGCTGAAATTGAACTTCTTCGCACCCTAAAAGTGATTGTGGCTCTTGGCAAGCTGGCATGGGACCAATTGATAACGAAGTATGGTGTTTCAGAAAATATAATTATCCCTGCGTTTTCACACGGAGCGGCATATTATTCAGACATAAAAGGGGTATGGGTGGTGGGTTCTTATCATCCCAGTCGGCAGAATACACAAACAGGCCGCCTGACGGCGCCCATGTTTGATCAAATCTGGGTTCAAGTCAATCGACTTTTAATGGGTTGAACCTTCGTTTCGGGCGAGATACCAAACCCGGTTTGAATCCGATTGTAAAGGTGTCATATTCTTCAAGCTGCCAAAACGATCCACCACTTTGAAACCTGCATAATCCAAACATGCCTCAATCTTATTGATTGAGAATGCCCGTTCGGTATGCCTTTCTTCAAATTTCTGCCAAATTTCTCCTTCGCGCACAAACCAGGTGATTTTCACGCAAGCTTTTTGATTTTCAAAATCATAGCTTGTACGGTGAAGTTCAAGCAGATCGGGGGTTTCTTGTTGAACGTAGCAATTCTCTTTTTGCCATTGGACGGCCAATCCGTAGGTGGTGTTCATATCAAAAAGGAACCATCCACCAGGTTTGAGTGCTCTGGCGATATTGTTAAATGTGGATTGCAAATCATCCGTGGTGAGCATGTAATTCAGGCTATCAAACCAGCAAGTGATTACGTCAAATTCATCGGAAAAATCGAGAAAACGCATATCGTGTTTCAAGAAATTGATATCCAGTTTGGCTTGTTGTGCACGATGTCTGGCAAGGCGCAGCATTTCTTCGGATTGATCAATCCCCGTTACCTGCCAACCACCTTTTGACATCGAAAGCGCGAAACTGCCTTCTCCACAAGCCACATCCAAAAGTTTGCCGGACGATGGAATTCCATATTGTTTTATGATCGAGGGAAGAATTTCAGCGACAGCTTGTGAAAGAGTAGGGTAATCTCCCTTGGCGTATACCTGGGCAAATTCATTATAAAGCGACATCGTGCGTTCTCCTGACTTGTTTCAAAGCAATGGCAAATTATAACCACATGTCCAAGGTTTTGGATAGGACTATTGAGAATTGTCTTGACAATCAGTAGAATAAAAATCATTATTGGAGAAAAATGAAAACGATTAAGAAAATTTTTGTTACATTTATCGGTTTGATTGTTTTTGTCGTGCTTGGATTTGTGGTTTGGGGATCAACTCCGGCCAGACCGATGCCTGAAGCACTGGATAGTCTTAATTCATCAGAATCAGTGACTGTTCAAACAGGAAAGTGGCTGGTATTTACACCTGCTGATAACTTACCTGTCAAAACGGGTTTTATTTTTTATCCAGGTGGCAGGGTGGATTATCGGGCTTATGCTCCGATGGCGAGTGCATTGGCGGCGAATGGATACCTGGTCGTTATACCGCGCATGCCCTTAAATTTGGCTGTGTTTGGGATAGATCTTGCTAGTGATGTTATCGCAGCTCATTCAGAAATCAGCTCATGGACGATTGGCGGCCATTCGCTCGGCGGATCCATGGCAGCAAGTTACGTGTATGAACATCCAGATCAAATTGATGGATTGGTTTTGTTGGCCTCATACCCTGCTGAAAGCAATGATTTGTCGGGTTATGCAGGAAGTGTATTATCAATTTCCGGTGAACTGGATGGATTGGCAACACCGGAAAAAATAGCACAATCCGTAGGGCTCCTGCCTGATAATACCCAGTGGGTTAATATTGAAGGCGGAAACCATGCTCAGTTTGGATGGTATGGTGATCAAAAAGGGGATAATCTTGCAGACATATCACGAGAAGAGCAACAGCTTTTGGTTAGCCAAAGCATTTTAGATTATTTGACAATAATAAACCAATAACCCCCCAAGGTATTAAAAATAAAAGGGCTCAGCATGCTGAGCCCTTATCAATTAAATCTAGGGTCTAATGTCCGCGGATGGCAGACCAGCCAGCGTATCTGGCAGTGTCGCCGAGTTCGGCTTCAATGCGCAAGAGTTGATTGTATTTGGCAACACGATCAGAACGGGCGGGAGCGCCAGTCTTGATTTGACCCATGTTAAGGGCGACGGCCAGGTCAGCAATGGTGGCATCTTCAGATTCGCCGGAGCGGTGAGAAGTGACAGCGCGCCATCCGTTGCGGTGGCAGGTTTCGACCGCTTCGATGGTTTCGGTGAGTGTGCCGATTTGGTTCAGTTTGACTAAAAGAGCGTTGCAGGCTTCTTCTTTGATGGCGCGGCGAACGCGTTCAGGGTTCGTGACCAAGAGATCATCACCCACGATCTGGATTTTCTTGCCGACTTTGGAGGTAAGAAGCTTCCAGCTCTCCCAGTCATCTTGTGCAAGACCATCTTCAATGGAAACGATCGGGTATTGTCGAATCCAGTCCATCCAGAATTCCACCATCTGTTCGCCGGTCAGTTTCTTGCCTTCTTTACGCAGATTGTAGGTCTTGGTTTCTTCATCATAAAGTTCCGAAGCAGCAGGGTCGAGAGCGATGCAGACTTGCTCACCAGCCTTGTAACCGGCTTTTTCGATGGCTTCAAGGATAACTTCCACAGCCTCGTTATTTGCCTTCAGAGCGGGCGCGTAACCACCTTCATCGCCCACCAGGGTTGCGTATCCGCGGCCCTTGAGGACTTCTTTGAGCTTGTGATAAATCTCGGCGCCCCAGCGCAAACCTTCAGCGAAGGAGGGAGCACCAAGCGGCATAACCATGAATTCCTGTGCGTCAGTGGATTGCCAGTTGGTATGTGCGCCACCATTGAGAATGTTCATCATAGGTGTGGGTAAGACGTGAGCGTAAACACCGCCGAGATAGCGGTAAAGGGGCATGCCAAGTGAATTGGAGGCGGCTTTAGCCACTGCCAGTGAGACACCCAGCATGGCATTGGCGCCAAGGCGGCTTTTGTTTTTGGTGCCATCAAGTTCAATCATGAACTCATCGATTTCTTTCTGTTCAAAAGCTTCCATGCCCAGCAAATTTTCGGCGATTTCGCCATTAACGTTTTCAACAGCTTTAAGAACACCCTTGCCGTTGTAGCGGGCTTTGTCACCGTCGCGCATTTCAAGAGCTTCGTGGATGCCCGTGGAGGCACCAGAGGGAACGATTGCTGTGCCATAGGAGCCGTCATCAAGGATGACTCTCACATCCACAGTGGGGTTGCCGCGTGAATCCAGAACTTCGAGACCTTCAACAGATACGATTTCCATAATTTTTTCCTTTTTTATCAGATTAAGGCAGCCAGGCTGCCATGATTGAAGACGCAACAAATTAAGTATAATACAAAATCTAAAGTTTTTATTCGTCAAACGAGAGGGGCGGTTCCTCGGTTGGGATGCCTGCCTTCAAACAAGCTGCCCGCACAAACTCAACAAATAGCGGATGCGGCCGGGTGGGGCGAGAGAGAAATTCGGGATGGAATTGTGTGCCCACCATGAAGGGATGATTCTCGAGTTCTGCAATCTCGACAAGATTACCATTGGGAGAGAGACCAGAGAATTTCATGCCGTTTTTAGCAAACTGTTCACGATAGGTATTATTAAATTCAAAACGATGCCGGTGGCGTTCATCAACTTTTTCAACACCATATGCTTTACGGGCTATCGTTCCAGGCTGCAGGGTGCATGGATATAATCCCAGGCGCATGGTGCCACCCATATCGGTGACGTCTTGCTGCTCGAGCATCAGATCTATTACGGGATGTTGAGTGGTTCGATCAAACTCTGAGGAGTTTACTTTATCCGTTCCCAAAACATCACGCGCAAAATCAACCACCATTAACTGCATGCCAAGGCATAATCCCAAATAGGGCACTTTGTTGAGGCGTGCATATCGCGCAGCCATGATCTTGCCTTCAATACCGCGGCTGCCAAATCCACCTGGCACAACGATGCCAAAAACATCTTCAAATTTATCCGCGTTGGTGCCCTTTTCAACTTCCACAGAATGGATCCATTTAAGATCAAGTTCTACGCCCAAAGCCAGAGCCGCATGCTTAAGTGATTCTCTTACGCTGATGTAAGCATCGTGTAGTTCAACGTATTTTCCCACCAGGCCGATTGAAATCGATGGTTTTTCTCGCTTGGTTTCAACAACCAGACGCTGCCAGGCATTCCAATTGGGCGTTTTTTGAGAAGTCAGGTTCAACCGTTCCAAAATAATATCACCGACATGTGCCTGTTCCAGCAACAGCGGAATTTCATAAAGGATAGGAGCAGTCACCATTGGCACCACTGCGCGTTTTTCAACATCACAGAATTGGGCGATTTTTTCACACAGTACATCTTCAATTGGTGTGTCACTGCGGGCAACAATCATATCCGGCGTGATACCGATGGAGCGCAGCTCGCGAACAGAATGCTGTGTGGGTTTGGTTTTCAGTTCTTCGGTTGCACCGATATAAGGAAGCCAGGTGACATGGATATAAAGCGTATTCTCACGACCCATATCAGTTCGCAGTTGACGCAGCGCTTCTAGAAATGGCAGACTTTCAATATCACCAACGGTGCCGCCAACTTCGACCAAAACGATCTCGGCTCCTGTCATTTTCGAGACAAGCCCGATGCGCCGTTTAATTTCATTGGTGATGTGCGGAATAACTTGAATGGTACCACCCAGATAATCTCCACGGCGTTCTTTGGCAATCACATCTGCATAGACCTGGCCTGAAGTAATGTTGCAGGTTTTGTTTAGTCTGACGTCAATCAAACGTTCGTAATGTCCAAGGTCAAGATCAGTCTCGGCGCCGTCGTCCAGCACAAAGACTTCACCGTGTTGGTAAGGACTCATGGTACCGGGATCCACATTAATGTATGGATCAAGTTTTTGAACAGCCACAGTGAATCCCCGCTGTTTAAGAAGTCTCCCCACAGCAGCCGCGGTGACGCCTTTGCCAACCGAACTCACGACTCCGCCTGTAAAGAAAATGTATTTGGTGGGCATGTTCACTCCTCAAAATAGTTGTATAAGCGTTAAAAAAGCGAGGAGGGCTGTTGAACAGCACCTCCTGGCGAGATGATTATTGATTGATATTTTTCAGTACACAATACTCAGTCATTTAGATCACACATCAGCAATTGACCTCTCGGTCAGTTTATCACATCTTTCATTAAAAAACATGAAAAACCATCCGGGGTTGGGGGATGGTTTTTTAAGAGTTTTATTTGGTTTCGAGCTTGTTTTCGAGGGTGCGGGAGAGGATGTCTTCTTGCTCTTTTGTGCCCGCTTTATCCTTATGAGAATCCTGCTTTTTCTTGCGATCCTTGGCCTTTTCCATGGCTGCTTTCATTGCCATTTCCATAACCGTAGGTTCGGGTTCGTTGGTTTCGTTGAATGAATTCAATAACGCAGTGTTATCTTCTTCAGTGCGGCGGCGAGGTTTGCGGGCGGGTTTCTTTTCACGATTAGGGTCAGCCGCAAAACGGGCAGGATTTTGTTTGGCAGTTGGCTTTGGTTTCTCTTCCACAATTTCAGGAACAGGTTGAAGGGCTTTCATGCTCAACTTAATTTGTTTCTTGCGGCGATTGACTTCGATCACCTGGGCTTCAATTTCATCGCCTTCTTTGACCACATCACCGGGAACTTTTACGTATCCATGTGCCATTTCACTAATGTGAACCAGGCCGGGACGTTCGGCGCCAATTTCAACAAATGCGCCAAATTTTTCAAGGCGAACCACTTTGCCTTTAACTGTTGTGCCGATTTTTATTTCACGCCATTCAAGATCAAGCGGGCGCATCATGGTTAATTCGATGCGTTCCTCATCATCTTTGCGGGCGACTTTCTTCACCCACACTTCAATCATTTCACCTTCTTTGAGAACATCTTCAATACGTTTGATCTGAACGCCCTCTGGTGCCACGACCTGTGAGATGTGAAGTACCGCTGGTTTACCAACGCCGATGTCAATTACGGCGCCTGCCAGATCCATAAGGGTTTCTCCAATTTCGTTTATCAGCGAAGGGTGATTATACACTCTGCCGGAAGTACTGTCAATTTATCTGTAGTTTATTTATTAATTAATCCTGCCAATCATATCATACTTTATTCAGGTTGACTAAGGATTTCAATGGCTTTATTAAGTTGGGTGTCAATTCCGGCATCGGCATCCTCTTGAGTAAGTTCTATCACGATATCAGGAGTCAATCCGACTTCGTTTATCTGCCGATGATTTGGGGTTAACCAACGTGCGACCGTAATTCTGACGGCACCTTGATTATTATCGAGGGGAATCCAGTTTTGAACTGAACCTTTGCCATAAGTTGTGACTCCAACAATTGTGCCACGGCCTAGATCCTGGATTGCCCCGGCAGTAATTTCTGAAGCTGAAGCAGACCCTTCGTTGACAAGCACAACCAACGGAATTTCGGTGGCAAGACCACCTGGTTCAGCAGAGTAGCTGGTTACTTCGCCGTTTTGTTCCTGTTCATACATGACCACACCGCTTGGAATGAATTGAGAGATAACTTCAATCGCAGTGATGAGATATCCGCCGCTGTTATAACGCAGGTCAAGGATCAAGCCTTTGGGATTTTGGGCAAGAAGAGTAGTTAGTGCCGACTTTAGTTCTTCAGTCGTGGTTTCACCATAGGTCGATATTCTGACATACGCAATATTGCCGTCCATCATTTCACTATTGACAGATTTAAGATCAATTTTTTGACGTGTTATAGTCACATCAATGGGATCTTCAATATCAATGCGTTGGATGGTTAATGTTACATCTGTACCTGCTGGACCCTTAACAGATTTCAATACTATGTTAGGGTCTGTCTTGGTGACATCTTCACCATTAACTTTTATTACAGCATCGCCTGGTCTTAGGCCTGCTGCTTCCGCTGGGCTGTCTGGCATGGCGCTGATAATTGTTAACAAGTCACCGGAGGTATCCACAGAAGCACCGATTCCTTCATACGACCCGTCGAGGGGAGCGGTGATCTGATTGTAGGTATCCGGATCCATGTAACCTGTATGTTTATCGCCGAGGGAATCCAACAATCCTTCAATAGCACCTTGCATCAGTTTTGTGTCATCAACAGGTTGATCAATATACTGCTCATGAACATATTGCCAGGTCTCCCAGAAGGGTGCAAAAAGAAGATCCAATCTCATTTCTTCTTCCGTAGCAGACGGTGTTTTGGTTGTTTCAGCGGCTTGAAGACCGGCTTGAGTAGGCAGCATCCAACCTATCAGAATACCTCCAGAAAAGGTGCCTGCCAGTAAAACAATTGCTATAAAAACCAGAAGGATGTTTCGTCCGGTATGATTTTGTTCCATTCTTCTCCTAAAAATGCTTGTCATTCATTGCTAATAAAGTTTGATTCTCAATCCTCTTGAAAGATACTTTAATCACCTTTATAACTTTTTTGGGATTGTATGAGTACACTTGCAAGCTCTTCAATCGTTAGGATTGCGGCATCCACAGGTGGGATGACATCTTTTTCGCCGACTTGAATTGTGAAAAGCCCCAGCTCATGAGCAGTGATCAAATTGCGAAGCGAATCGTCAATCATGACACATTTCGCTGGGTTTTGAATGCCGGCTAACTTTAATGCTTTACCAAAAGCTTCTGGTTGGGGTTTACACCAGGGCTTGATTGAACGGATGTCTATAATTTGTTCAAACTGGTCTTCTACACCAAGTGTTTTTAAAACACGGATGGCATGACCTGTATCGGCATTGGTGAAGATCACTTTTCGCTGTGGAAAGGTTTCGAGCATTTTTCGCACCGCGGGATTTGGGGATAAATATTCATCAATTGATATGTCGTGAACGTATTCCAAAAAATCTACTTCATCGATTTTGTACTCTGCAACTAATCCGCGCATGGTCGTGCCGTGGGTATGAAAGAGTCTTTCTCGTTCAGCGGGGGCAGAAGATTCAGGGATCGCAAGTTTGGTTACCATGTAATCAACCATGCGATCACCAATGGCTTCCCAAATACCGGATGTTGAGGAATAAAGCGTGTCATCCAAATCGAATAGTAAAGTTTCAAAGCACATGTTTTGTAGTATACCCTTGAATGATTAATATTGAGTTAGCGAAAAGCACAAAAAAATATCAAAATTGGATATCCATTATAATTGGCACATGCCAATAAAAATTCTACCCGATGAAGTCGCATCACAAATTGCTGCAGGCGAAGTTGTTGAAAGGGCTTCATCTGTGGTTAAAGAGCTGCTTGAAAATGCGATAGATGCCAAAGCGACCCGTATATCCATTCGTGTGATGGATGCAGGAAAACGATTGATTGAAGTATCGGATGACGGCAAGGGGATCAATAAAGGTGAGCTGGAATTAGCCGTTACCCGGCATGCCACAAGTAAACTTGACAGTGCTGAAGATCTATTTCACATACGCACACTGGGTTTCAGAGGAGAAGCCCTTGCTTCGATGGGGTCTGTCTCGCGCATGACCATGACCTCGCATAATAGCCAAGAAACTAGCGGTTCGCGTATCGTGATTGAAGGCGGAAAAATTGCTTCCATTGAAACAACAGGGGTTCCGATCGGTACTGTTGTCTCAGTGAATGATTTGTTTTATAACACTCCCGCACGTTTGAAATTCCTTAAAAGCGACCAGACTGAGCGGCAGCAAATAGAGACACTGGTAACTCGTTATGCATTGGCATATCCCCATCTGGCTATCCAACTAGAGATGGATGGCAAGCAGACTTTTCGCTCTACGGGGAATGGTGATCGGCGCGAAATCCTGGCTCAATTGTATGGGTTTGAAATCGCCAAGGGTTTGCTTGAAGTGGTCTTTGACGATGAGGGAGTAAAAATTACCGGTTTTATTAGTCCAATCTCAGTAACGCGCTCAAACCGTAAGGAAATTACCATTTTTGTCAACGGAAGATGGATTCAGGATATTGGTCTTGCAACTGCACTTGTGCGTGCTTATCAGACTTATTTGATGGTTGGACGGTATCCAATTTCGTTATTGAATATCGAACTTGAGCCCGAAGAAGTGGATGTTAATGTGCATCCTGCCAAGGCAGAGGTGAGATTTAAACAACCGGATGTGCTTTTTGCCATGGTTCAAAGAGCTGTGAAACGGGCACTCCTGGCATATTCACCAGTTCCTCAAATGAATCCAGCTCATTGGCAGACTAACACTTTCAATCACCAGCCTGAACCTGCTTGGATCAATGCCCGACTCAATTGGGAAGAAACAAAACAGGCAGAGATAGATCCGGTTACAGGTGATCCAGACGTGACCATTGAAAAACTTGAACATCCAGCCAATAATCCTGAGCCTTCTCGAATTCCGCTGTTGCGTCTGATCGGACAAATAGGGGCGACTTATTTAGTGGCTGAAGGTCCTGACGGCATGTATTTGATTGATCAGCATGCGGCGCACGAGAGGGTGCTTTTTGAAAAAATGTCCCATCATACACAAGAGATTTCTTCTCAGGCGTTGCTGCATCCAGAGGTGGTTCAGTTTTCACCCCAATCCTCTCGCGTGATCTCAGAAAGTCTGGAAATATTGAATCAACACGGTTTTGTTGTAGATGAGTTCGGACTAAACACATACAGGATATCGGCTATCCCAACTTTATTTTCGAATGGGAATGCCCAATCTGCGCTGCGCTGTATAGTTGAAGATTTTGAAGAAGATGAAACGCCGCTGCAGGGTTTGTTGGCTGATAAATTGATTGCGCGTATTTGTAAGCGTATGGCTGTAAAAGGCGGACAACCCTTGTCTGTTCAGGAACAATCTGCGCTGCTATCTGATCTTGAAAAATGCGACTCTCCACGAACTTGTCCACACGGCCGGCCAACCATGATTCACCTCTCAGTGGATTTGCTGGAAAGGCAGTTTGGAAGACGCGGCGCGCGTTCGATGTAACCCTAGCTTGATAGTTCTTGCATTAGTAGTGGGAAAAATTCCACGGTATTCATGGGGATACAAAGATCAGCCATACTATCCAAGGATGTGCTTGATAAATTGTTGATGACTAACTTGCATCCATTGCGAAGTGCAATCTGAGGGATGGTATTGGCAGGAAAGACTTCGAGCGATGACCCTATTACCAACATCAGGTCTGCTTTTTGGGCTTCAACTTGGGCAGCTTCCCAAGTGTCTTGAGGTAAACCCTCTTCAAAAAGTACCATATTCGGTTTGAGGATGTTGGCACAATTGGGACAATATGGAATTGGATAGCCTTTTGAAAACTGATCAAATACATTTTCACCACGCACAGACTGGCGACAGCTTGAACAGTTAAAAGTTAATGCTGTTCCGTGAAGTTCAAAAACTTGTTTGGAACCTGCTTTTTGATGCAAGCCATCTATGTTTTGGGTGATCACCGATTTAAGATATCTATTCTCTTCAAGGATCGCGAGATGCTGGTGTGCAACATTGGGGTGAGACTGCCATGAAGTCACAAACAAGGGGCGAAACCAATCAAAAAAGACTGTGGGTGAATTGAAAAAAGCACTTCGAGAAGCTACCCGCATGGGATCGTAACGCTTCCAGAGACCGTTGCTTTCACTGCGAAAATCGGGGATACCAGACGGGGTCGATATGCCGGCGCCTGTAAACGCTACTATGTGACGCGCAGCCGAAATAAGTCGGACTGCGCGTTGAATTCTTTCAAGCATCATTGGGTCAATCATCAAGCAATTTGGGTTTGAATTATCCTGGCCAGTTGGCTTATTTGTTGAGCTACAAGACTGTCTGATTGGATATTGATTAATGGTAAATTCATCTGACTCACTTGGTAGGCAAGTTCGGGTGCCGGAGGAATCATCATGGTGATGGGGGTGCCCCCCAGCATTTCAGATACCTGAGTTGAGGTGAGCTGAACTTCAGAGCGTATCCGATTATAGAGGATCAGATTAATAATACGTCCCATGCCGGCGCCAACGTTGCGCAGTTCATCATAAAGAATCCTGGTTCTTTTGATGGTGCTGTGTTGGGGTTCTGTGATGACCAAAATGTTTTTACAGAGGCTGCAGATTTTATCAAACCCGGGAATAAAGGGTGAGCCAATATCCAAAATAACAAATGTGGAAAGTTGAGCAGCAGCCTGAATGATGCTGTGAAGCTTTTCACCAAGGGTTGCATAATCAGTTTCCAATGACAAGTTGGTTGTGAGCAGTAATCTGACACCAAACGCTGTAGCAGTAAGTTGTTTTTCGACTATAACTGGAGTTATTTCATTGGGTTTTAGTTTGAGGAGGTTATTTAAACCGTCAGTCGATGTAAAACCTAACTCAGATGCCCACGTGCCTTGCCCTGGTTTTAATTCAATAGCAATCACATCTGTTTTGGTTAATTGTGCAAAACTTGAAGCCAGATTAATTGATAAAGTTGAAGAACCGAGTCCGCCTTTGCAGCCAACCACCCCAACGGTATATGCAACGCGTGTGGGGGTCTTGGCTGGTTGTCTGGCTCGAGATCTTGAAAGCAGAGCTTTAAGATGCGCAATTAATTCGGCAGGATGAACAGGTTTTGTAAGGTAATCATCGACTCCGGCTTCATACCCTGCTACTTTGTCATCCACCTGGCTTTTGGCTGTGAACATCAAAATCGGGGTGTCAACAAGCTGGGGGTCTTTGCGTAATTCTGTTGTGACCTGATACCCATCCATATCTGGCATCATGACATCAAGAATAATGAGATCAGGGGGTTCAGCTCTAGCCATTGAAATTGCTTGAGTGCCATTGTTGGCCGCTACGATTTGATATCCCTGGCGTTGCAGCATTAAGCCGACCAGCCGGAGAGTCTCTACATCATCATCAACGATCAAGATTTTTTCTGTCATAGCCTATCCTTTGCCCTTACTTGAAAAGTCTAGCATAATGTTTGGTGCAAGGCAAGCAAAATCGCTTCCGTTTTCTTCTAATGCTATAATTTTTATATGAATTTAGCTCATTTTTCAGATTTGTTAATACATCAGTGTAAGCTTGACCCGTTAAAGCCAGTAGTTGCGGGTGTTTCTGGGGGACCTGACAGTTTATGTATGCTGGATTTGCTTATTAAATCTGACTTGATGGTTTATGTTTTGCATGTTAATCACGGATTAAGAATTGAAGCTAAAGATGAATCCAGATTTGTTGAAGAATTCTGTGCCACTCGAAATATCCCATGCCTGATTAAAACGACTGATATAAAAACGATCGCTTTCGAAAAGAAACTCACTATCGAAGAAGCTTCAAGGGTTTTCAGGTATAAGGCTTTGTTTGAATACGCCAAAGAAATTAATGCTCAAGCAGTTTTGGTCGCCCATAACACCAATGACCAGGCAGAAACTGTGCTCATGCATTTATTACGAGGATCTGGGTTAAGTGGATTGAAGGGGATGCAAATGCACTCTACTCAACCCATTTGGAGTGATTGTATTGCCCTGGTTCGGCCGCTGCTCAAAACCAGCCGCAAAGAAATTTTGGCTTACTGCAACGAAAATGACCTGATACCGGCAAATGATCTTTCCAATCAGGATCCAAAATATTTTCGAAATCGCATCCGATTGGAATTGCTGCCTGAACTGATGACCTATAATCCGCGGATTTTGGAACTGCTTGCAAGCATGTCAGATATTATTTCGGTTGATCAATCCTTTTTGGAGATTGAATCTGCAAAGGCATGGCAACATTGTGTGGTTAAAGCTGGGAACCATTTTATTTTATTCAACAGACTCAGTTTATCTGAATTGCACCCGGCGCTGCTTAGAAGAGTATTGCGCAAGGCAATCAGTGAGATTGAACCCGAATTGCGTGACTTGGATTATGCCACCACAGAGAGGGCTGTGAGTTTTCTTGACCCTGATAACCGTGTTAAACATATGCATTTACTATCGAATATTGAAATGGTTAAGAGTCGCCGTTCAGAACTGCTTATTTGCAAACAGGATGAAATATTAACCGATCTATGGCCTCAAATTGATGTCAGTATGAATTTTGTGCCGAATGTTAAAAATGAAATTAGCATGGGTAACAACTGGAAGATTACTCGAGACGAATCTGATCAAGTACCAGTTTTTGAAAAAGACGGCAAATCTGCGGTTCTGGACGCTGATTTGCTTTATGGATTGAGCATTAATACTCATTCACCAGGTGATCGTTTTCAGCCATATGGGCTAAATGGACAAACAGTCAAACTGGGGGATTATTGGACATCTGTCGGACTGCCAGAAAAGGCAAGGAAAAAATGGCCGCTGCTGCGTAACGGTAACGGAGATATTGTCTGGGTGATTGGAACCCAAATTTCCGACCGCTATAAAATTACAGCAGCAACAAAAAAAATAATGATATTTAGATTGATTCAGACTTCGTCAGAGAATTAACTTTCACCTGCAAGCTGGCGCAATTTCATGCTGATCTCGCGCCACTGAATTTTCGAAATGCCCAATTTCTGACGCAAAATATCTTTTTCCATTCCAGATTGCCAGTCGTTTATCGCGCTGGTCCAGCGGCACATATCAAAGGAGAGGTGTTTATCCAAACCGGCTTCACGGCCAAGATCTTCAAGTAAATATTCAAGCCTTCTTGGCGACCATGGAAAAACCTGTTCGATGGGGGCATATTTAGCAGTATATTCCGGAAACACATCAACCCAATCTTGTGGTAAATCAATTTTGCGTTCTTTATAACGATTAGCTGTGCCAGAGTATCGCACATAAAAGTTGGCATCTTTGGGGTCATCAAGGTCAAGATGATTCATATTGAGAGAAAGACATTCACCTTTTTTGATTCCTGTTGAGAGCAGCAAAGTGACTAAAATATATGAGCGAGGATCCTTTTTGGATGAAAGGCGTTGGGCCGTGGCCGCTTCAATAACCTTTAATTCTTCATCAGGGGTCAAAACTTGAGGAAGTGGGCTGATTACACTTTGCTGCAAAACTTTTTCAGCAGGATCAATGGTAAGTCTGCCAGTTTGGGTTAACCATCTAAAGAAGGATTTTATCGAAGTTATCCGCCTCGAGAGGCTTTTTGGGCTGCATGGAACGCCTCTTTCTTTTTGAAGCCATTCAAGAAATCGGTTGATATCTCGTTCTGTGACACTTCCGAGAGTGGTATCAGGCGAAAAGAAAGATGCAAAAAGGTTTAGATCACCGATAAAGGCTTTAATGGTGAAACGAGATCGCCCTTGATCTTGAAGAAATACTTCCCAAGATTGGATGGCAGGCAGGAGAGTTGTATCGCTAGTAATGTGGATTTCTGGTTGTATTGTCATGGCATTCACCTGTTCTTTTAGTTTCGCATAGCCTTATTTTTATTCAGTGTACAAGGAATCTTAGTGATTGTCAATATCTTATTATTGGTAAAACGCTTGCCTTATGATTTCAGTAATTGAGATTGGATCTGGTATAAGCACCATCGAACCATTTTCTGGAACGATGTAATTGGAAACATTATTAGCCCCTATGGCATAACGTCGAACCAATCCCGGATTCGTCACAATCTGGGAACTGAAGGGGAGCAACTGCAAGGCTTTATCGACCGGAAGGTTGGTTTCAACACTTGTAACGAATAAATTGTAGAGCTCTGCTCCCCGGTTGAGTGCATCAAGGCTCATAATTTTTTGAAACATAGCCGACATGACTTCTTGCGCTCGTCGTGTGCGATCGAAATCTGATGAAGTGTGGCGTGAGCGAACATACCACAAGGCTGTGGCACCATCCATTGAATTACTGCCAACCGGTATATAGCAATGCTTGTCTATTGCTTGAGGAAGATCACAAGTATCGTAAAGCTCAGCTCCAGCATTGACTGAAATTCCGCCAAGTGTATTGATGATAGCCTTGAACCCGGTGAAATTCGTCATGATGTAATAATCGATAGTGATATCAAAATTCTCTTTCAATGTTGCAGCAGTCAGGGCGAAACCCCCAAATGGTTGTGCAGCATTTATGCGGTTCATTCCCACTCCGGGGATGTTAACGTACAAATCGCGAGGAAATGAGGTCAAGGAGGCGGTGCCTTTTTCAGGGTTAAGTGACAGAACCATGATAATGTCAGTTCGATAACCCTGGTTGGCGCGATAATCTGAACCAAGTAATGCGATATTGACTTGTCCTGCTGGTTTTTGTAACCCCAATCTAACAACAGTGGCCAGGGTGGGGCTGGGTTGAATGGTTGGAGTCGCACTTGGTTGTGGAGTATTGGTCGGTCCGGAAGTTGCTGTGGGTGCGATTGGTTGGAAAGGAGTTAATGTTGGCGCTGCGTTGATATCATTTTGCAACAAAATATTTGTAATTGGGATGGTTGTTGGGATTGGTTTCTGAGAGGTCAGTGCACTACAACCAGTTAGAACCAAAAGGCAAACCATAACCAAGGCAATGAATTTTCGCATAACCATATTTTACTCTTGATTTTTTAGATTACTTGAATTGGCTTGCGTTTCAGGAAGTTACCGATAGCCTCACGCGGATTAATGACCCCGCAGAGGGAATTGAGAAAATTTCCATTTTGCCATGCATTTCTTCTATTAAAGTTTTTGCCTTTACCAGATCCTTAAGTGGGCTGCCAAAACCTTCAAGTTTAGTTTCAAGGTCTCGAAATTCTTCCAAATTTACAGGCAAGGGTTTGGTTTTGGGCGAATCATGATCGCTGGATTGAATGCTGATTAATACCTGAGCAGGTTTCTTTCCTTGTAATATTTTCAATCCCAGAGTTACCACGCCTTCTTCTTGCACGGCGGTTAAACAATTTGTGTAAATGATATTAAGAATGCGTTCCAATTTTTCTTGATCACCAGTGAAATCGATATCGTCTTTTTCAAACTCAACTTTCAGAGTGATCAATTTGGTTCGCAGCAATTCCGAATAGAGCATCAATGTTTCTTCAACCACTGCGGTTAATGAAAAATCCTTGGAATAGACTCTATTTTCATCAACAAGATCTCCTGATTCCAATTCAAGGTTTTTAAGGATCTCATCAAGATGATTGATAGCATTTGAAATTCGTTCTACAAAGCGTTTTTGAAATGTCCCCAAAATTCCAACAGATTCATTCGAGAGTAAATCAATATACCCTTGAATAGTATGGATGGGTTGCTTAATTTCCTGCAATACAGGTTTTAGAACCTGAGTGCCTTCTATCTTTGAAGGTTGTGAGTCAATAGATGCCTGTAAGGCTATATTTTTCATGTTAGCTTCTGCAAGTGCATTTTGCAGACGCGCTATCTCTTCAAGTGTTAATCTGAGTTCAGCTTCCATATGCCCCATCTCGGAGTTTTTTTTTGCGAGAGGGGGAGAGTATGATTCTTGTTCCAAGAATGAGGATTTGGAATTGTCGGAGGTTGAGGGTTGCAAATTCATAGGGTCATCCATATTTGGTTTCTCTTTATGAGTTTACCAGAATAAGCACGGAAAGCAATCAATAATTCTGAAAGTAATTATCTACCAAAACCGGAATTGGCAGACGCGCTACGTTCAGGGCGTAGTGAGCATTACGCTCGTGAGGGTTCAAATCCCTCCTCCGGCACACATAAAAACCCGTGGAATCATCCACGGGTTTTGTCTTGTCTGCCCATAGAGAATAGTGTAAGATATGAACATGGAACGGAAAATAAAAATTCCAAAAATCCCTTTTGATCTCAAGAAAATTATCTTGGGGATAGTGGCGATCGTTTTGTTTTTTCTGGTTATGGATTTAAACAATCGCTTGAATGAACTATCTCGCTTAAGTATGCAACAAGAAAAAGCATCAACGGTGATTGCTGTTTTGCAAAACACACTAAGTGCCTTGGATACTCAAGTGGCATATTCCAGCTCTGAAGGGGCGGTAGAAGATTGGGCTTATGAAGAAGGCCATATGACTCGCCCCGGTGAAAACCTAATCATTCCTCTCTCTCCTCCAGGCACTACACCCATCCCTGAAGTCGTTGTAGTGGCAACCGCTGAACCAGTAGCTAATTGGCAGATTTGGCTTGCATTAATCTCTGGCAAATAATTCTTTTATTTGCTGATGATTCGCCGAATGGCAATCATCGTCAAATCGTCTGAGGGCGGCTCGCCTTTACGGAATTCCTGAATTAAATCATCTATCGAAGACAATAATTGATCTGCACTAGATGCAGGTGACGAGAGCAGTGCTTCTGCCAGACGAGGTTCTGAAAAAATTTCGCCTTCTGATGAAAAAGCCTCAGTCACGCCATCCGTATAAAAAAGAAGTGTTTCGCCAGGTTTAAGATTAATCTTTTTGTCTTTATAGACCGCTTGAGGCATTACACCTAAAGCAATGCCATCTTTCTCGAGACGGATAATTTTTGCCGGATCAGGTTGAATCAATAATGGCAGGTTGTGCCCTGCATTGGCATATTCCAAACTGCCAGTTTGTGGGTCAAGCAAAGCTAGAATGGCCGTTACAAACATTCCGTTTCGTGATTCAGATTCCAATAACTCATTGACACGTGCGAGAACTTTACCGGGAGAAGTGGTACTTTGAAGCGTTGCTCGGATGAGTGTACGCGTAACAGTCATATATAAGGCAGCAGGCATGCCTTTGTCAGCAACATCTGCAATAACCAAAGCGATACGGTTGTCTTTTGTTTCAAAAATATCATAGAAGTCTCCGCCGACTTCACGAGCAGTTTGCCACAGCCGGCTGATCTGCCAATCTTTGTGTTCAGGCAGGGTTTCAGGTAAAAAGGCTTGCTGAATTTGCCTGGCCAATTGAAATTCCCGTTCCATGCGTTCCCGTCCGACCATTTCTTGTTTAAGACGTTCATTTTGAATGGCCAGCGTAGTTTGTTGTGCCACCCCGCGGATCAATTCAATACGTTTGGGATGAAAAGCAGGCAAAATATTTGTTTCTTTTGCCATCAGGGCACCGAATACCACTCCTTTTATTGCCAGGGGCACACCCAAAAGCCAATGATGATGTGAAGAATAATCTAAATCATCATTTCTTAACCAATGCAATGTATTCCAATCTGATGGAGAAATATCAGGATTTTCCAAAGGGCAAGAAAGCATTACACTTGAAAGCATAAGATCATCCAGTAAATTCATATCTCCAAACTTGTAAAACTGATTCAATAGTTTGTCAGTTTCATCGTGTGTTGGCGCAATGGCATTTGCTGCAACAAAGCGATTCGATTTATCATCAAGCAGGTAAATTACACATGTATCTACTCCCACCAGAATAGGCATTAAGTGGACAATAGTATCTAAAATATCTTCCAGCTTATTTTGACTGACAACAGCCTGAGCGACTTGCAATAACACAGCTGTTATATAGGCTTCTTCTTGGCGACTTTCTACCAACCTTATGTTTTCTAGTGCGATGGAAGTTTGACGAGCGATGCCTTGTAAGATGGCAAGTGTTTGGTCATTAAAAACATTTCGAACACCAAATTCACCAGAACTATTGTGTGAAACCAGAAATCCGCCAAGGATTTCTCCGTGTGAGAGCATCGGTATGAGAACCAAAGTACCGGTTTCAGTATCATGGATTACTGAAGTCATGCCTAATTCAGAGACTGGGTCGGTAATAAATACCGGTTCATGAGTTAATCGCATTTTTAAGAGTGATATGGATTGGTCATCCTGCAGGATTTTTTCGTTTTCGTTGGGCGAGAATCCATACCAAGCTTGCAAATGGCATGCATTTCCAATTACTTCCTTAAGGAAAATGGCACATTGGTTAATACCTACGAGCAGTGGCGTCAAACGAACCATGGTTGAAAGCAGTTCTTCAGTATTAGTTATGGACTGCATGGCTTCAGCCACCTGCAGCAAGACTGTAGAAGACCAAGCATCTGCCTGGGCATTGGCATATAGACTGGCATTTTCGATGGCGACAGCTGCATAACTAGCAAAGGTGGATGATATCAAACTGGCTTCTGATCCATAGCGGCCTGCGGCATGATGGGCCAGGGTTAGAACGCCGATGACTTCATTACCCGAAAGCAAAGGGACAGCAATGGATGAATAATCCGGTGGAAAGCCCCCCGCAGCTCCTAACGGACCATAAGGATCGGAAGGTTTTCTTATGACAGGTATTTTTTGAAGTATTGGCAGGTATAAAAATTGTCTTATGGATGCGGATTCATCCCTGGCGGCAATAACTTTTTTCCGATGTGTACCGCGTACGGCAGCCAGACGTATATTTATTTGTTCGTCTTCATAAGTATCATTTTTTTCCAAAAGCCATATCGCTGAAGCATCACAAGGTAATGTATTCTCAAGTTGAATGAGGATTCGCTCCAAAAGTTCATCCAATGCAAGATTTGAAGAAAGCATACCAGCAACATCTTTGAAAGTTTCAGCGACATCTCGTCGCCAGATTTCAGTACGGAATAGGGTCGCATTACGAATTGAAAGGGCAATCCCAGAAGCCAAACCTTCAAACAAAAATAACTGTCCATCGTTAAAAACATTTGCTTCATTGGATTGAAGATCCAGAACCCCCAACACATTATCTCCAAATTTTAGAGGTATGGTCATCTCTGCTTTGGTTTCATTGGGGGCATTTCGTGTTGGCCGAAAGAGTGGTTCTTTTGAAACATCATTGGCGAGCATTGAAATTCCTGTGCGTGCTACATTGGGGATCATTCCTAAAGGAGAATCCAGATCAAAAGCAAATGAGTTCATTTTCAGGTTTTGAGCGCGCTTTCCACTACCAGCCTGGAAAATTACTTTTTGCCGACCTGGATGAACCGTATAGATATGGACCAACGGAATAGAAAATCGTTCGTGAATGACGTTAACGATTTCTTTCAATAATTTTTCAAGATCCAGAATGGAAGAAAGCGCGTAATTAATTTCTGCCACGGCTGACATTTGTTTGGCACGTTCATCCAATTTTTCATAAATACGGGCACCTTCAGTTGCCAGGGCAATATTGTCGGCAAGCGTACGAACAACCAGCAGATCAGTCTCATGAAAAGCACCAATCAAAACACTTTGAACGTCCAGTACACCGAGAATGCGATTTTCAACTATTAATGGCAAGACTGCTTCGGATCTTGTCTCTGGTAGAGCTGCTATTTCTTTGAATCTTGGTTCTTTTGTTACATCATTAGCCACAATTTCCTTGCCGGTCTTTGCCACCGTACCAATTAATCCTTCACCAATCTTAATATTGGCTAAAGAGGGTTCAGCGCTTGGTGAACAATTTAAAGAACTTGCCCTAAATCGCAATGTATTGATGCCTTCTTCAATCGTATAAAGAGAGACGTGATAGTAATTAAATGAACATTGAATCAGATTTGTGACACGTTTACATAATTCATCCAGGTCAAGTACATTGGCTATTTGAGAGCTGACGGACCTGACCAGCGAGATCTGGTCGTATCGCCAATTCTTGAGCACTACCTGGCGATTGACTTGCATTGAAACGGCTACTGTGGCAACCAGGGCTTCAAGCAGTTGTTTTTCTTGATCACTAAAAGGATGTTCGATAATTCTTTTGGTATGCAAAATACCAAGTGTGTTATTTTGAGTAATTATTGGCAATGCCAATTCACAATCTGAATCAACGGCAATTATTTTGCTTTTCACAAATGATTGTTCAACAATATCAGGGGCTTTGTCACTAGGAAGAGTTTCTACTTCAGGTTCACCTGGCAGCGGATAGTATGGTTTTGCCAACCAGATGTATGCAGTGCATGCCAATTCATGTTCAACGGTCTGGCTGAATTTTTTACATAAAGAAAGAGCATTAGGCTGCTTGATTAATTCTTCACCGAGGATTAAGAAATGTTTCCAAAGCTGCAAAGGTTCCAGAGAAGTAAAAGTTAAGGGCTTCGGTGTTTTATTTTTTATAAGGGTTAAACGATTGGTTCCATCCAAGAATTCAAAATGAATGTCATCCAAAAGTTGGCACATCATGTAAACACCCAACCCGTGATCCATGCGATCTTCAAGGTCTGCAGTAACATCCGGGATGGGCACACAAGATGGGTCAAAGGATTGACCATTGTCTTCTAAAATGATTTTTACCGAGTCACTTAAAGGCTCAACCGTACATTGAATCAAGCCTTTGCCTTCTCCCTCATAGGCGTGTTCAATAATATTAGAAACAGCCTCATCAACGGCTGTTTCTAATGAAAACAAATCTGCAGGATTGAACCCGATTTCTTCAGACGATTCTTTAACGAAATCAGCGATTTCAGAAAGGCTTGCGTAGACCCCGGGAAAAGTTTTAGTTGGCATTTAAAACGAATCTAAAATGCTCCCACTGCGGCAAGAACATCAGGATATATTTTGAATATAGCGGTGAAACCAGCCAGGTCAAAAACAGAAAGTATATTTGGGGCCATCGAAGCAAGGACCAATTCTCCACGGTTGTATCGTTTGCAGTTCTTTAACGTTGAAATCAAAACGCGTAAGCCTGCACTTGATATGAAGGTTAATTCACTGAAATCCATCACGATTTTGAAGCGGTTCTCGTCGGTGATTTTATTCAATTGATCTATTAATGCAGGGGCAGTTGAACTATCCAACCTGCCAACTACTTTTACAACGTCACAGTGTTTAAATTGACTTGAGATGATTTCCATTGGCTTGCCTCCAAAATTTTTGACGATTAAATAATTAGGATAATTATATCATGGGCATAAATAGTAGAAAATCGCTAAGGTTTTTTGTGGTATGATGTTTTTGAGTGAAGCGGGTAGATACTCGACCATTCAGATTTCATCAATTACAATAAAAAAATGCTTGTTAAAGTTTCTCCATAAGGACAATACTACAGGATCTATTATGAGCGGAAAAGACTCTCCACAAAACGTAATCAAGAAATTTGAAAATCGGCAAAAAATGATGCCTTACTTTTTAGGCGGTTTAGCAGGTGTTCTTGTCATCGTTGGCATTTTCATAATTATCACGGTTATTGGCGGAGAAAAGAAACCATTTTCAGGTTTATTTTCAACCAAGACTCCCACGGCTACGGTAACCTCAACACCAACTGCTACTCAGCCCTCACCGACACCATCGATGACCCCCACAGAAACATTAACCCCGACACCTGAAGCGTCTGCAACACCTTCAGCGCCATACCAATATATAGTTCAATTTGGCGATGATTGCTGGACAATAGCCTACACTCACAATGCAGATTTGCTATACATGCAGCAAATTAACTTGTTTACAGACCCTGCCAACCCTTGTCCAATCAATGAGGGTGATCCTATCTGGATCCCCGCACCCGGACAAAAAATGCCCACACCTACCAGAGTACCCAGTGATGTAGCCCGAGCCACAAAATACACTTATATTATTCAATCTGGTGATACTTTGGCATCCATTGCTTCTTATTTCAACAGTACTGTTGAAGATATTCTCACCTACAATCCATCCATTAAGGATGAGAATTCAATCAATGTTGGTGATACTATTACTGTACGGGCCAATCTGGTCACACCAACAGCAACAGTTAGGGCAACAAGCACACTGGCCAATCAAACTCCCGGCTTGCCGACACCCAGTGTAACTGCAACACCATAAAAAAATGACAATAAGAAAGAGACTCGATCGTTCTTGATCGAGTCTCTTTTATTATTCTTGATTCTTTTTTTTGTTGATTTGTTTGACACTCCAATTTGCTGTTTCAAGCAAAACTGCATCCGCTGATTGAAGAAGGAATTTATTTATTGCTTCAATATGTTCAGGTTTTCCATTATTGCCAAGCCAAGTGAGAGCATTGCGTTGTAAACCTTTTAGCTTTGACCGTGAAAGTGCAGTCTGCTCAAACTTAGTTGAAAATTCTGAAGCGGTTACCGATAAGATATTTAGAGTATCAATTATCGTCCAATTGTTTGCAGGCGATATTATTGACGAGAGATTGTTTTTGTTCCAGGGGCACACAACCTGGCAAATATCACACCCAAAAAACCAGTGCCCAAGCGTGGATCTATGCTTTGCAGGAATGACTCCTTTGTTTTCGATGGTTAAATAACTGATGCAGCGTGATGAATCGATTGTACGGTCCGGTAGGATGCAACTGGTGGGGCAGGCATCAACGCAGCGATGACATGAACCACAACGATCATGAGTAAAAGGCTGATCTGGAGAGAGAGGCAAATTAATAAATAGTTCAGCCAGTAAAAATGCCGACCCTGCAAGTGGATTGATCAGACATGAGTTTTTTCCAATCCAACCTAACCCTGCACGTGATGCGATTTCTCTTTCAAGAATGGGTGCACTGTCTGTAAAGCCTTGCGCCCTAATATTTTGATTGAGTTCGCATTGAATGAAATTTGTTAATTGGTCCAATTTTTCAGGAAGTAAAAGATGGTAATCGATGTCTGCTGCGTAACCTGCTATTAAAGCTTTTGCAGATGATTGGTCATTATCCTTGACGTTTAGAACATATGGCCATCCCAAAGAAATGATTGTTTTAACATCTGACATCAATTGGTTTGGATGTTGCCGCATTAGCCGATGACGGGGCGATTCAAGATAGATCATTCCGGCATGCTGTTTCATTGACAACCAATTTTCATAATTTATAAATCCTGCAGGTGATTCAGGTGTGGTAAACCCGCATAAATTAAAGCCAAGGCGGAATGCCTCGGCTTTAATTCTGCCTTCAAGATTTGTTAGATCGTTTTGCCCAATCAACATAAGCTGATGACTACGGGGTTTGAGTAGGGGTTGCCGGTGTGCCGGTGATCGTTGGGGCTGGTGTGAGTGAAGTAGGTGTGGCCGTTTCATTGCCAACGTTGAACACCACGCTGACCTGATCGCCGAAGAAATAACCTGTTGAGCTGTACATTTGCCACCAACTCACATAAGAGCCATTAACTGTTGGGGCAACAAATGGAACAGTAATTTGGATAGCTTCGCCGGGTGCAACACTTTTGGTTAATTTCACTGACATGACGGTTGCCTGCGGACCAAAAACGTAAACCAGTTGGTAATCGGTTGTCCAGGTGGTTGTGCCGGAATTTTTAATGGACCATGTTTTATTGAATGAGGCTCCAGGTTTGATGATTGAGCCGTCGGGGATGGTAATATCCTGATCATAAGCTGCATTATCACCGGTCCCCGGGTTCAAAGACTTCGTTGCTGTTGAAAAAGGTCCTTGAAGTGTGGGGGTTACAAGTGATACGGTTGCCGTCGCAGTTGGGGTCAACGTCGGGGTTGCAGTTGGCATGGCAAGTGCGGTCTGAGTGATTTCAGCTTGCACAGTTGCAGCAATTGAAGTTATCTTTAAGGCAGGGTCTTCTGTAGGGGTGGCAGTTCCACAAGCGGAAAGCATAAACAACAAGGTTAATGCAGCCACAATCAATAAATACGTTCTTTTTGAAACCATTGAAACATTCCTCCATTTAGCTAATCGAACCACTTATTGTCAGACAGGTTGGAATTCCTGTCAAGAGCGAATGGAGGGGAGAAAATTGTTTTATTGCAGAAAATCTTCTTCGTTAGTTGTTGAAGTCAAGCCTGTCTTGAATCCGTTCATGCCTTCAAATGACACGAAATTTACGGTGCCGGGAGCAATTGTCAAATTATATCGGAACCATTTGTTTTTATATATCATGGAGATTTCATATTCTCCACCAGGAATATCTCCGATTACAAAATTTTCTTTAAAATAATCGTCTGCATATATATGTTTTACAGGAGCATATGTAGTGATCTCATATTTGAACCCTGTATCAAGTGATTTTAACCATAGTTTTTGAGCAGAAAGGAAGTATCCGAAGGTGCTTTTCAAGCTGCCCGCCAAGACACCACTGCCAACAGGCGGAGCCATCCACAATTCCGGGTTTTGCACTCTGCCGCCTTTGCTGTCTTCAATCCTTACTTCAAAATGGACGTGAGGTCCAGATGTATTTCCTGTAAGACCAATCTTGCCAATCTCTTCGCCCATCTTTACGATTTGACCTTTCTCAACCTCACTACTATCCAAATGAGCATAAACTGTATAAATTGTTTTGTCTTCATAGCTGAAAGAATGGCGAATGAGAATAGCCAATCCATAGGGGTCATTGATATCACCACCACCATTCATCAATCCAAAACCAGTAAACACCACCTGGCCATCTCCAGCGGCTAAAACTGGTTTATACATCGGAGAGCCGATATCCACACCTGTGTGAACTTCAGTTTCTTCCGGATAGTAGAACCCATAACCAAAATCTCGAGAAGGTGCCGTATTTGAATCAAAAGCTATGGGGCGGGCGAAGTAAAAATGGTCATGCGGATTGAGAGCGAGTGGAACGTTATATAAGGGGGTTTGGCCTTCCAGTTCTTGATCTGGTTCCACAGTCGTCATGGGAAAAACCGGTTCTAAAAATTCTTCAGTAGACGGAGGTGTTTGATCATCGGCTTGCACTTGTTCTACCGAGAATGGATAAAGCCATCCGATAACCGTCAGGAAAACCCAGACCATTGTGAGAACCATTCTTATGATTTGAGAAATTCTAATCTTCATTAGAAACTCCAGTTAATAGGTCAACCTGTTCAGATGGATAAATTTCGAGCATGGCTTTATGCCAGGTCAGGTCATTTTGAAAAACAAATACATTGAATTGAGTACCCTGAAAATAGGAGCGCCAATTGTTTACGGCAGGCAACCTTTGCCAACCAAAACGACGAGCCATTTCAGAAAAGTCAAACCAATATCCAGTTGGCATAGGTTTATATTCGCCGCCATTTTCATAGGCCAGCGCATTGCCAGATGAACGGCTTTGAAAATCCCAAACCGGATCTTGCAAAGGTTCACCACAAGACCCATCCTGTATTTTGCATTTAACCCAAACCCGCCAATAAATATTTCCTGCAAACTCTTCACGATTTACGACCATCCAACCTGCTTCGTAAGGTGCAAGGTTCAACCCGATTGCCCGACCAGTATAGAGCCAATTTTCTGGTATTCCCGGCATGGGAGAAGAAGTCGGCGGAATGACTGCATTATCTAAAGTTGCAAGCAGATCCCAACCAATTCTTTGATTTACTAAACTGCGCAAAGCAATAAAACTGTTATCCACCGCATCAGATAACAAAGCCTGTGGAGCTGTCACTTCGGGTAATTCAACCAGACTTCGGCGGTTATTCGCACTTGAAGGTTTAACAGTAGTTTCAACCCACAGAGGAGCAGGTTGAGGTAGAGTGTTCTTAGCTACCCAGGTTTGGATGTTTTGTACGAGTGAACCGGAGTTCCAATCATATTCAGCGATACTGCCGCCCATTGGAATTGGAGGAAGCATTAGATGGCGGTCAATCACTGAGTAAGCAACTATTTCTGTCTCATTTGGCAATTTTATGGTTGCCAGAACACCGCTTCCATCAGGCATCCATGCTGGGTTCTCTCCTGAACCGATTACGACTAATTCTTTGATTGGATTGTGTGGTTGAATCAGAACAATCTCATTGTTGCTGGCATGTCTGGTGATGGCTAATTTGGTTCCATCTGGCGACCAAACAGGACTACCATAATCAACATCTTTGGAGCTAACAACTTCCATAAATCGATCTTCAGGGTTTTGAAGCCGTGCAAGCCAAATTGCATTTCTACCAGAGCGATCTGAGACAAAGGCAATCTCGCTGCCATCTGGAGACCAAGATGGTTGAAAATTGTTTGTAGTTCCATCTGTTAATTGGATGGGTGCTTCGGTTTGATCATTTACTGATTGAATGACCAAATCAAAATGCTCATTTTGGTAGACATCATAAACTATATAACTTCCATCAGGTGACCAATCAATGGTTCCTTCAAATGCGCTCGAATTCGTCATTTGGGTGAGAGAATTACTTACCAAATCAAGAATATAGATCTCACGTGTGCCAAAACGGTTGGATGTGAAAGCAATTTTGCCTCCATCCGGGCTTATGGCTGGTGAATCATCATCCCATGCGTCTGCGGTTAAGCGCGTCATGGCCAGGTAAGATGGGTGATATGCAAATAGATGATTATAAGCACCATCACTCATCGACAAAATGATCAAACCGGCATTTGCAGCAGACGAATTGCCTTGTGCCACAGGCAGCAAGGTTGCCGCCGCAGTTGGATTGCTGACCGTTTGAGCGGGTGTCGTTATTATGGGAATGTCAATCGTTGGATAACCAACAACGGTGTCAGTTGGGACGGGGGTTTCAGTTATTTTTGGTTTACAAGCGCTAATTAATAAACCTGATATAAGGATAACCACCAGATACAGAGAAAAAAGCTTGGCAAAGACGTGATTTCCTGGTTTCATAAACGGCCTGCAACTCATAGATCGATATCAGAGTAAATATACTCTGTACGATTTTGGATGCAATTATTGTACCGTTTACGTTGGAAAGATTTGCTGAGGTAAAGGTAAAAATGTATTTTTGGCTCAGGCTAATCTCGAAACCACAACACTTTTTGAATCGATGGGTTGATTTTCTTCAATGAAGGTAATGCCAGTTAGCTCAAAAGGAGGCCTGGCATTTTGAACACGTATGTGAAGGGTGAAATCAACATGAGTATCCAACATCCCCATAATAATGGAGCGTGAAACCTCATTGCCTGATTCATCTGTGAGTATCATCGCGAGGTTTGGTTTGGTATGATTCTCGTTCAGATCGACGACCACGTGAACTCGGTTGCCTGAAATCTCAGTTCCGATAATGGATTTAATAGTGTTAAATAATTCATCAGACATTTTACTTATCCTGATTATGAAATAGAGCGGGCTTCAAAATAGAAACGTTTTTCATGAGCTTCGCCCATAGAGAACGTTTTTCTTGGCAAGGATCCATCCATGATTACGGTTTTGAAGAGATCGCTTTTTGGCATACCTGCCAGGTAAAAACCGGCATTGGAAGTTTGAGTTGATAGTGAAAGAACAGCCTCATCGCCATGAACATAATCAATTTCCGCTGCCTGTCCTTTTTTCATCCAGCTATCTAGAAATTCTTGAAGCGTACCAACAGGCAGGTTAAGTTTGGCATGTTTAATGGAAATGATTTTGGATCCTTTGGCGTCGATAAAACCAAAATGGTGATCAGGTCCGCTGCTTGATTTTACGGAAGCGATCATAGATTGATAATCATTTGCCTCAACAAATGAAAAATCAGAGCCAAAATGTTCTTTCATGGCTTGAATAATATCTGTCTTAAGTCCGAAAATGACACGGTGAATTGGTTCAAATTCGAGCGCTTGATCGTGCACATTTTCGATTTCAACCAGGGCATAACGGGCGGGATGGTCCATCCCAACTAATGGTTTTAGTTTTTCCCAGCAGGATTTTGCGGTTGCCAGCGAATGGTTACCATCGCCTGAAGCAAACAATAAAACAGGCGTATCATCTGGTAGATTGTATTTTTGTGAAAACACTTTGGGGTCAGCCAGTTTTTCCAAACCTTTAATAATTTTATTTTCAAGATTCGAGTCGGTAATAAAACGACCTGTGAGGTGTCCACTTGATTGCATTAACTCAAAATCATAAGCCAGTGGTAAAGCTGTTTTTTGTTTTTCGATTGCACCGATAACCACATCTTCAGGGTCATCTATCAACATTAATATATGAGGGAATTCAAGCGGCGCTTGTTCACGGATTTTTATACGTGGGGGCAAGCGGTTTAGAATAGTCCCTTCTGTGGCGCGGATAAGAGTGGTTGATCCGGCATTGAAATCATATTTCTCGAGATCAAGCGCCAGCATCAATCCTCGACGGGTTTTTCCTGATACAGTTCTCTCGACATAAATCATCCCCTGGTGAGGTAGGACCAAACCTTTTTCTAGGTACTGCTTCATGTTGGTATGAATATTTATAATTCGGGCAGTCTCATCTCCTTTGCCAAGAAAAACTTCAGGGAAGACGAGGTGCAGTGTAGAGGGAGCCGTGCCGATATAATCACTGACCCCTTTCCAATATTCCGGTTGAGAGGTGTATTGATCACATGCGATAACTGACCATTTTTGAAGATCAATACTTGATACTGGAAGTTGAATTTCTGGAATTTGAACACCCAATTCTGGATAATTTTTCATCAGCCGCCTCATTAGTGAGATCCTTTGATTTTACCAAAAAGGATAACAAAAGACCTGGCGCGGATAAAACTCCTGCCAGGTCTTTTGTTTTTAATTTAATATTACATCCCGGACATATAAGCAAGCCCAAGTGCACCTGGACCTGTATGGGTGCCCAAGACAGGGCTTACAGTTGAGATGACAGCATCTGAAACGAGGTGACCGGGGATGCGTTTTACCGCTCTCGCCAATAAATCTTCCGCTTCAGCAAGGGCATTTGCGTGAATTGCGCAAAGGCGTACAGGTCCTTTTTCTTTATCAAGTTTGGCTTCGACCAAGTCGAGAAGGCGGTCGATGGTTTTTGATAAAGTACGAACTTTTTCTACAGCTTCAATTCGCCCGTCGCGCAACTCAAGAATTGGTTTAAGGTTGAGAACATGTCCCATGAATGCAGCCGCTCCGCCGATGCGTCCACCGCGGTGTAAGAATTCAAGAGTATTGACTGCAAAAAAGACACCGGTGTGTTTTATAGCAGCTTGCGCAACTGCTTTACATTCTTCAATTGTTGCACCCATTTTTGCCAAACGTGCTGCACTCATCACCTGAAATCCCATTGCCATGCTAGTGCTTAATGAATCCACCAATTCAATAGATGCACCGTTAAACGTTCTTTTTGCTTGAATGGCAGAATCCATGGTTCCAGACAATTTGCTGGAAATATGAATACTGAGAATATCATAGCCTTGATCTAATAAGTTGGAATAGGCTTGTTTAAACTCTTCAGGGGTGGTCTGAGAGGTGGAAGGCATATTTTTTTCGGTGGACAGGCGGGTGTAAAAATCCCCTGGTTTAATATCAACGCCGTCTCGATAAATTTCTCCATTCCAGATCACTTGCAGGGGAAGCACGGTAATTGGATGCCCGTTCATTAACTCGACGGGAATATTCGATGTGCTATCGGTCACAATCATCACTTTAGACATTTTCAATCTCCAAACTTACTCATAATTAAATCCACTTTGATGACTATAAAACCCACAAGTTTTGAGTTGGTTACTCATCCCTTTTTTTTTGAAAAGATTCTTTTCGAAATTAATCAAATCCATCTTGGTTGGATGTGCTCGACCAATTGTTTTGGAATATTGTGCTAAAATTTCAATTGTTAAACAAAGGAAGGGATGTCTTGCTTATGATAACGACTTTTACTTCGATGAAGGGGGGCACCGGCAAGACCACCATCACCGGCTTGCTCGCCAATTATGTTTCAAAAGTATTAAATAAACGCGTCATAATTATTGATGTTGACCCTCAGGGCGGCTGCACGACTTTATTTCTTGGTACTGAAGCCCGTGAGATTATCGATGGAAAATCCACTCCCACGATATTCAACGTTCTTGAGACTGTAAGGGATAATCAAAACGCCCGGTCAATTGTTCAAAAAGCCTTGGTGAAATCTCCATATAATGAGAATGTGTTTATTCTTCCTGCAGATTATCGGGTGACGAGCCTCATGAGCATGGGAGAAACACCAGAATTGCTCAAATATGCGCTTGACGATGCCGGTTTTGCTCCAGACTTATTAGTTATGATTGATTCCGGCACTTCGCCTTTTTTGGTAAACATGTCAATTGCGGCGGTCACCAATCAAGTATTTGTGCCATTAATGCTTTCAGTTCAAAACAGAAAACCTACTGCCGATACAATCCAATTGATCTTGCGTCAACGAAAACAACTCGGCGGATTAATTCCAGTGGGAATCGGCAGTTCCAAATGGGAAGAATTATCTATGGAAAGCTGGAAAGAACGGCTGAAGTCAACGCCATTACTGGCCAATTCGCCAGTGCTTAAAGGGCTTCCATATTCCAAAACATTAATCCATAGCGAATGGGTGAATCAACCCTTCCCTGAACGCTTTATGCCTATTTTTGAGAATATTGCCAGGCATGTTTTAAATGGAAATGTAATTTTCTCGTCCAGAGCGAGACGTCCTGCCGTTAGACTATATCCCAAGAGGATGGCGAAGCAAGAATCGAACTTGCATTAAGGGATTCAAAGTCCCTTGTCCTGCCATTAGACGATTCGCCAATGGATATTATGAAATAATAAAAAAACAGCCGAGGGTTTGAGCGTCTCGGCTGGTTAGGTCTGAAGTAAGGTAATCTTTCTTATCTTTTTTTCACCAACGCAAAACGCCCAATCGAAGTTGGGTTTGTTGTGCTTGTTGCTGCTGCAATCGCGCGGTTAGAATAGACATGATATTATTTTACTTCAATCTCATATTTATTCAAGAGAGAAAAGGGTGTTCTCCTCAAAATTGACACTTCCCCGCCGTTTGTGGTAATATTTTTAGGATATAAATGGGATAAATTGTTTTGGGAATTAATTTGTAGTTTTTTGTAAAAACTGGAGGATCAATCATGACTCAGAGTGATAAAACTGTCCGAGACGGGGTGATGTTAGTTGCTTCTTATCATTTTCTGTTAGCCATCCTATCTTTTGTTGGTTCACTAGCCATTGTAATATTTGCCATACTCCCAACAGTTAACACTCCTTCCGCTTCCAATACCGTTTTTCTTGCGGTAGTTGGAATTGCAGTCGGATTATTCCTGGCTATTTTTTATGCTGTTACTGGTGCAGGGTTGATTCAATTAAAAAATTCAGCGCGCATGGGAGCCGTCTTTCTCGCGCTCTTCGGAACCATCGCCGGTTTATTTGTCTTAATTGGTGCTGGAATCCCCACCATTAATAAATTATTGCCCGATATGGCGGCTGTTGCAGGTGTGATTGTCGGCGGCTTATGCGGCTATGCTCTTTTAACAGTTTTGGATCTGACCGTTTTAACTTTCCTGTTCAATAAACGTGTTCGCGCTTTGTTCTATGGCGAACCTTATACCCCCGATTATAAAAATAATTCTTTGGCAAATCGCCTTCGCTCCACATTTATTGACGAAGTTGAAGAAGAACAAGCGCAAGAAGAGGTTCCTGCAAAAAAAGTTCAGCCTAAACCCCAGGCAAAAGCTCAACCCAAAACACAAGCAAAAGCACCGGCAAAACCGGTGACAAAAACTCAACTAGCAAAAGAAACACCGGTTCGAGAAACTCCCACACGCAGGGCTAATCCACCTGAAGTATTGGATGCGCCAGGCGATCTCTTTACTGAACCGACCGTTCGTAAGTAAGGGACAATAAATAATGTATTGCCGTAGAAACAAGCCGACACTCAAGCAGGCTTTCTACGGCAATCTTATTGGCAGGAATTAAAGGTTAGGAAGTTGAAGTTTCAATGCACAAAGATGAATTTGTAAAACCTCTAGAATACTATTCCATTTTGGCGATGTTAGCTGTCAAGGCTTTTGTCGTTATTGTATTTGTATTTACTGTCCTTGCATTGGGCTTAAAAAACCTTAATCGCACTCCTGTCTACAGTTCTTCAATCATGTACCCACCTAACAGCACAGGGCCTTTGGCGGATGTCTCTCTCGGATTTGCAATAATGCCAACGCCGACACCTATTCCCACGATGATGCCGACCTTTACATTTACACCAACTTTGCTGCCAACCAACACAACGCAACCTACACTTGCGTTTACAGCAACCATCGAACCAACTGCTACAATTGCTGCGACTGAAACAAGCCAACCCACTTCAACGCCAATGGTATTGATTTCGCCAACCTTAAATCCAACGGCGACTTCATATCCGACCTTAACCCCCACGCCTTTGGGAGCCGCCACCCAAGCTGCAAGTGTATTAACCAGTTTGGTACAGTCTCCTCTGCAAGGTGTGACTGCTTCAGAATTGTTTGAAGTAATTTCTCAACCGTTTATTATGCCGCCTGCTGGTGAAGATTCCGGTCACCATGGTGTTGATTTTGCCTATTGGAATTTCAAAGAAGCTGGCGCGATTGAAGGTACTCCGGTGCTTTCTGTTTTCCCGGGCAAGGTATCTTCAGCATACTCAAAAATACGAAACCCTTACGGTTACATGGTCATTGTGGAAACCCCACTTTCAAATCTACCTAAAGAAATCATTGATGCCATAAAAATACCTGAAGCCTCAGCCACACCCTCCAACACCAGCAATCGATTAACCTGCCCAACTGGTTTTGCAGATTGGTGGGATCCCAATACTCAGTCTTTATATGTGCTCTACGGACATTTGGGTGAAGTTCCAACGGTTAAATTAGGCCAAACAGTAAAGATGGGTGATATGCTTGGCGTTGTGGGTAATTCCGGTGCATCCTCGTCTCCGCATTTACACCTTGAAATGAGAATTGGTCCTGCGAATGCTACTTTTGCAAGCATGGGACATTACGATACAACAACTACCGATCAAGAGCGTCACAATTATTGCTCATGGCGCATCAGTGGACAATTTGAGTTGTTTGATCCCATGGTTCTTTACGGTGCATCAGGCAATTAATGCTTGTAACTGTTGCCCTTGACCACATATCTCAACCAAGCTAAAATTTCAACTCGTTTTATCCTTGTCGAAAAAGAAAAAACATGTTTGAGAATTTAACCAGCCGACTCAATGAAGTTTTTCAACAATTACGCCGCAGAGGAAAATTATCTGCGGCTGATGTTGATTCAATGATGCGTGAAGTCCGTCTAGCCTTATTGGAAGCGGATGTTAATTACGGGGTAGTTAAAGATTTCACTGCCAGAGTTCGCGAACGGGCTGTGGGCACTGAAGTTTCAAGAGCGTTAAACCCTGCTCAGCAGGTCATAAAAATTGTCAATGAAGAATTAATCACTACTCTTGGAAATGCAGAAAAACTGAACTTAAGCGGTGTCAAACCTTACGCCATTATGCTGGTAGGGTTGCAGGGTGCAGGCAAGACCACAGCCGCTGCAAAGTTGGCTCGAAAGCTCAGGTCTGAAGGCGAAAGAGTCTTACTTGTGGCAGGTGATCCATACCGACCGGCTGCAGTTAAACAACTTCAAACACTGGGTGAAAAAGTCGGTGTTGAAGTTCTGGCTGACGAAAAGATTAAACCACCCGAATTGGCAGCCCGAGCCTACGATAAAGCACAAAAAGGCGGATATACCGTTGTTATCATTGATACCGCCGGGCGCTCTCAACTTGATCAAACCTTAATGGATGAACTTCAATCCATTGCCAAAAAAGTAAAGCTTTGTGAGACCCTTTTGGTTGTCGATGCCATGATCGGTCAGGAAGCTTTGAATATTGCCGAAGGCTTTCGCGATCAGGTAAAAATAACCGGCCTCATTTTTACTAAAATGGATGGGGATGCTCGAGGCGGAGCGGCAATTTCTGTTCGCAGCGTCACAGGCGTTCCCATCAAATACCTTGGAGTGGGTGAGGGTGTTGACGCATTAGAAAATTATGATCCTTCCCGATTGGCATCCCGCATTTTGGGAATGGGTGATATGATTGGGTTGATTGAAAAAGCTGAGGCTGCGTTTGATCAAAAGATGGAAAAAGATCAAACAGATAGAATGCTTAAGGGACAATTTAACCTTGAGGATTTTTCTTCTCAGCTAAAACAAATTCGAAAAATGGGTTCTCTTTCACAGGTGATGGACATGCTGCCTGGTGGAATGGGACAAATGGCCAGGAACGTGGATCCGGCTGAGTCAGAAAGACAAATGAATCGGACCGAGGCGATCATCAATTCGATGACCATCAAAGAACGCCGAGACCCGGATCTTTTGAATGCCTCACGCAGACGGCGTATCGCAGCAGGTGCTGGCACGGAAGTTCAAGAAGTCAATCGTCTCATCAAGCAATTTCGCGATGCACAGCGGATGATGAAGACACTCCAGAAAACGAACGGGAAGGGACTTTCCCGATTGTTGAAGTGATCAGAAATGAAACGGCGGTTTGCGCTTCCTTCGGCGCCCCCCAGCCAACGTGGAATTTTTGGAATCACGCATATTTGATCATTTTAGATAAGATACAGGAGATTTTTTTCAATGGTTAGAATTCGTTTACGCCGTACCGGTTTAAGACACCAACCGAGTTATCGCATTATTGTGGCTGATATTGAAAGCCCGCGCGATGGCAAATTCATTGAAATTCTGGGCAACTATAATCCAACCAGCGAGCCGTTTGCCTTCGATGTGAAGGAAGACCGTGTTTATGAATGGATGAAAAATGGTGCTGTTCCTAGTGAATCAGTGATGAAACTCTTCAAGAGTGTTGGATTGCTGGAACGTTACGAACGCTTCAAAAAAGGCGAAGCACTGGCGACTTTGGTTGATGAAGCAACCAAATCTTACGCAGATCGCGCCGCAAAGATCAAAGCATAATCGACGAGATGGACAAAAGGCCTACTGCATCATATCGTCCGCCGAAAATTATGGCGGAAGGAGGAACTGTGAAAGAGCTTATTGAATATATTGCACTTTCGCTCGTAGATGATCCTTCTCAAGTGGTTGTTTCCCAATTTCGCAATGGCGGACGGGAAAACCTTGAACTGCATGTCGCCAAAGAAGACATGGGTCGGGTGATTGGCAAGAGCGGCAGAGTGGCAAATGCCATGCGTATTTTACTGCGTGTTGCCGCCGCCCGAGAAGGCAAGCAAGCAACTCTGGACGTTGCAGAACCTCGATGACAACTGCCGAGTCCTCTTTTTCGAATAGTGAACAAAAAAAAGGCTCGCCCCAGTCGGGCGGGCCTGTATTTTTGATCATTGGTAAACTCCAACGCACTCACGGCGTTAAAGGTGAGATCGTGATGGAAGTGATGACAGATTTCCCGGAAAAGATTTTGCCTGGAAATATTGTTTATATCGGAAGCAAACAACAGCCTTATGAAGTTTCTACTGTCAGACCGGCTGCGGATAAGATCCTGATAAGTTTCAAAGGTTTTAATGATTGCGACCAGGTATCCATTTTGAGAAATCAGATCGTCTCAATAAAAACAGAAGATGCCAATCAACTGCCAGAAGGCGAATATTATCATCATGAAATCATTGGCATGACTGCCGTTGAAGAAGATGGAAAATTGATTGGCACAATAAGCGAAATATTGGTAACAGGTGCAAATGATGTCTATATTATAAAAAAAGAAAATGGCGAGGAACTTCTTCTGCCTGCCATTAGAGATGCTGTAAGTTCGATTGATCGCTCAACTCGAAGAATGGTGGTCAGACTACCTGAGTGGGAATAAGAGGTTGGGGTGGATTCAAAAGCCTATTGGGTGGGTTTCAATTTAGTTAAAGGCATCGGAGCTGTAAGACTTCGTCAAATTATTGACTTTTTTGGGACGCTTGAAATTGCGTGGAACTCTCCCAAGGAAGGGCTTTTGGCTGCCGGTCTTTCATCCAGGATTGCGGATAATTTTCAACAGGTCAGAAGTCAGATTAACCTTGACCTCATTATGGCAAATATTGAGAAGAAACACATAAAGGTATTAACCTGGGAAGATTCTGACTATCCGAGGCGGTTGAAAGAGATAAATCAGGCGCCACCAGTGATTTTTGTAAATGGATCGATAAACGTTGAAGATGATTGGGCAGTGGCAGTCGTGGGCACACGGAGGGTGACACCGTATGGCAGGCAGGTGACCGCTGAAATTGCCCGATTTCTTGCCCAAAATGGAGTTACTGTGGTCAGCGGTCTTGCGCGTGGTGTGGATGCAATTGCCCATCAAACAGCACTGCAAACCGGTGGAAGAACAATCGCAGTCCTTGGCAACGGAGTGGATGTTGTTTATCCTACTGAACACCGTAAACTTGCCAGTGAGATAGCCTCACAGGGGGCTTTGGTCAGTGATTATGCACTTGGCACTCCACCTGATGGGGTGAATTTTCCGCCCCGAAACAGGATCATTTCAGGTTTATCATTGGCTACTGTTGTGGTTGAAGCAGGTGAAACAAGCGGTGCATTGATCACTGCCGAGTTTGCTGTTGAACAGGGCAGAGACGTTTTTGCAGTGCCGGGTAGTATTTTGACACCGCAAAGCGAAGGCACGAATCGATTGATTGAACAGGGAGCCCGTCCGTTATTAAAAATGGCAGAGATTCTGGATGCATTAAAATTGGAACAAATTCCAGAAAAACAATTAACACGAAAGATAAATCCGACAAGTGGTGTGGAAAAAAATATATTAAACTGTTTATCACAAGACCCAATGCATGTGGATGAGTTATGTAGTTTGTCAGGGTTGCCGATCAGCGAAGTTTCGGCTACACTCACCATGCTGGAGCTTAAAGGTATGGTGACTCAAGTCGGTGGAATGCATTATGTTGTTGCCAGAGACATAAAAGGACTATATAAAACAAAATGACAACCAATAAAAATTTTTATGCTGTAATTATGGCCGGGGGAGGCGGAACCCGTTTATGGCCGCTTTCACGAAAAGCCAGCCCAAAACAGATGCTGCAAGTATTTAATGGCAAATCACTCTTTGAAATTGCACTAGAGCGATTGGACGGGGTATTTGAAACGGATCACATCTATATTGTGACAATAGCCAGCCAGGTCAAGTCTTTAAGTCAATTAGCTTCCGAAATTCCCCTGAAAAATTTCTTAATTGAACCCATGCCCAGAGGGACTGCATCAGTGGTCGCAATGGCCGCGGCTTCACTCAAAAAAATCAACCCAGATGCTGTTATTGCAATACTAACCGCGGATCATTTTATCCAAAATGTGATTGATTTTAGAAAGACATTAAAATCAGCATTTCAAATTGCACAGATGGACGTATTGGTTACGCTTGGAATAAAACCAACTTTTGCATCAATCGGATATGGTTATATTGAAAGCGGTGAGCAGGTTGTCACTGGTGATGAGCTCGAGGCATTTAAAGTAAATGCATTTTTTGAAAAACCATCGCAAAATCGGGCGAATGAATTTTTAAATAACCATAAATTTAGTTGGAATTCTGGCATGTTCATCTGGAAAGTAGATGTTATTCTGTCAGAGTTTGAACGCTATATGCCTGATTTATATGAAACGATTATGACGCTGACGCCTCTCTTAACCGTAGATCATTCAGGACAAATTTTTTCTGAAAAATGGGCTTCCATCAAACCTCAAACCATCGATTACGGCATTATGGAAAAATCGGACAAGGTTGTGGTTCTACCGGCCAGTACGTTGGGCTGGAATGATGTTGGTAGTTGGGATTCATTGTTTGAAGTTCTCACACCGGATTCAAATAATAATATCATCATCAATGCAAAGCATTATGGTATTGAATCTGGAAATTCAATGGTATATTCAACGACGCAGGATCGCATGATTGTGACGATCGGTACTCAAAACATGATTATTGTTGACACCCCGGACGCTTTATTGATTTGTCCTCGCGGCGATAGTCAAAGAATTAAGGAAGTTGTGCAATACCTAAATGAGAACAACTATACTCAATATTTATAGGTCAGGTTATGGAAGCTTATTGTGTAAAATGCAAGTCTAAACGAGAAATCAAAGATGCCGTTGCTGAATTCAATGCGGTAGGGACGCCTGTCACCAGGGGAAAATGCCCTGAATGCGGCACCAGCATGTACCGCATGGGCAGCACGCCGGCACATGAAGGAATGCAAAAACCGGCGAAAAAAGTAAAACCACGCAGCGGTAAACTTGTCATTGTTGAAAGCCCTGCCAAAGCTAAAACGGTTGGCAGATTCCTGGGTAAAGGGTACACAGTCAGAGCATCTGTTGGCCATGTTCGCGACTTGCTACGCTCAGAATTATCGGTGGATGTCGAAGACGGTTTTAAACCAAAATATAGAGTCCCCAATGAAAAAAGAGCAGTCGTAAAAGAATTAAAAGCGCTTGCAAAAGAAGCAGAACAAATTTACCTCGCCACTGACCCTGACCGCGAAGGTGAGGCAATAGCCTGGCATTTAATGGAAGCTGCTGAAATTGACCCGCAACTGACCCAACGTGTTGTATTTCATGAGATTACCGAAAACGCTATTAACGAAGCTTTTTCAAATCCCCGTGAAATTTATATGGATCTGGTGGATGCACAACAGGCGAGACGAATTCTTGATCGCCTGGTTGGCTATTCCATTAGCCCGTTGCTTTGGGAAAAAGTTCGCAGCCGTTTATCAGCCGGGCGTGTGCAATCTGTTGCACTACGACTTGTTGTGGAGCGGGAGCGCGAAATAGACGCTTTCGTCCCAACAGAATATTGGTCGATAGAAGCTGAGATAACACCTGAAAGTAAAAAAACTGCATATATAACCAAGCTGGCCAAAATTGATGATAGTGAACCCGATTTAGCGAATAAACAAAAAACTGAAAGCTACCTGGCCGATATTGAAGCTGCACCTTTTACCATAAACAAAATAAAAAAGAGCGAGCGACGCCGCAAACCGGCTGCTCCCTTTATTACCAGTACACTGCAGCAAGAAGCATCACGCCGGTTGGGATACACGGCAAGACGTACCATGATCATAGCCCAGCAACTCTATGAAGGACTTGATATGGGTGAAGGCGGCGCAACCGGCTTGATCACATATATGCGTACTGACTCAACCAATATTTCTGAAGTAGCCCAAAAAGAAGCCCGAAATTATATTCAGAAGACATATGGTAAAGACTATCTTCCTGAAACGCCGCCGCAATATAAAACCAGAGCCCAATCTGCACAAGAAGCACATGAAGCCATTCGGCCAACATCTGTTTTGCGGCAACCTGAATCCATCAAATCTTATTTAGCTCCGGAACAATTCAAACTCTATCAATTGATCTGGCAGCGTTTTGTCTCTTGCCAAATGGAATCAGCCATTTATGACACTCTATCTGTGGATGTGTTGGCCGAAGGACAAGACCATAAATACCTCTTCAGAGCTTCTGGCTCTACAATCAAATTCCCAGGTTTTCTTGTGGTGTATGAAGAGACAGCAGATGAAGATGCCAAGTCTGAAGATGGCGAGAATATCCGTATTCCAGCCGGACTTGAAGAAGGCCAGAAACAAAAACTGATCCGCTTGATCCCTGAACAGCATTTTACTCAACCGCCTCCAAGATTCACAGAGGCAACACTGGTCCAAGTGCTTGAAGAAAACGGTATTGGAAGACCTTCTACTTATGCTCCCATTCTTTCAACCATTCAGCAGCGTGGATATGTCATGCGTGAAGCAAAACGCCTTTCACCTACTGAAACTGGTTTCCTGGTCAATGATCTCGTAGTTGAACATTTCCCTGAGATTGTGGATCTCGGATTTACTGCTGAAATGGAAGAAAACCTTGATCAGGTGGCAGCAGGCAATGAAGCCTGGCAAAAAGTAATTGGTGATTTTTATGCCGAGTTTGGACCACAAGTGAAAAAAGCTCAGGCAGAAATGCCTGTGACGAAATCAGAGCCTGAAAAAATCGGTAGAGAATGTCCAAAATGCGGCCATGACCTGGTGATCCGATGGGGCAGATTCGGCAAGTTCATTAGTTGCTCCAATTTTCCGACTTGCAGATTCACCGAGGCAATTCTAGAGAAAATTGATGTCATGTGTCCAAAATGTAGCGGAGATCTGGTCATGCGAAAGACCAGAAAAGGCCGTGTTTTTTACGGTTGCTCCAACTATCCAGAATGTGATTTCACTAATTGGAAACGTCCTGTTGCGGTACCGTGTCCGAGTTGTGGTGGTTTACTAATTATTTCAAATAAAAAAGAAGTGCAGTGTACAAATTGTTCTGAGAGTTTCTTAATGGAGCAAGTCGGCGTCACAGTGCAAGAATAGGCACAAAAATTGCATCTATGTTATTGGATAATGAATAGTTTTCATATGTTCAATAGTGCGCAATTTTGAAGTGACAGGGCATGCATCCCTGCAGGAGTACTTAAATGGACAAGATTAAAACGCTTTTCGCTCGTCCTTTGATAACTGGAGTTATAGGTTTAGTCATCGGCTTGATCATCGGCCTGCCACTTTTGGGTTGGTGGTTGGTGCCAGTTAAATGGAAAGATGTTGACGCCAGCTATTTACGACCTGATTTAAAGGCTCAGTATCTTTGCATGGTAGTTGATTCTTATAAAATCAACCGGGACCCGAGTCTGGCTGCGGCACGAATTGACAGCCTTGGTATGAATTTGCAAACTTCGCCCTTCATGCTGGATACTTTGCAAACTGGCGGATGCAATTACCAACCAGGTGATGCTGACATCCTTGAGTTGAAATCTGCTTTGCTCTCTGGAGCCCCGGTTTCTCCAACTATGGAAAATGAAAATCCGGTTGCTGAAGGAAGTAATCCTGTTGCATTGCCAACAGCCACCAAGGCAAATGAAAAACCTGCAACCAAAACTTCGATCGTTTTATTATCTCTACTATGTGCACTTTTCCTGATTGTGGGCGGTGTTCTCGTTTATATATTCTTCATCCGCAATCGTAAAAAAGGCAAAGTGGATGCGGGAACTGAAATTGAAGAAGATTACATGCAAGATGAAGATTCATCTTATGCCAATCAAACCATGCCTTCTAAAACAGTTACTGCTTCAGGAGTTCAATCTGGCGGTGGTCCTGCAGCACACTTTATGACAACTTATGTAATCGGGGATGATCTTTATGATGATTCCTTCAGTATTGATGCCCAAACTGGTGAGTTTTTGGGTGAATGCGGTGTGGGTATTTCAGACACAATCGGTGTGGGTGACCCGAAAAAAGTAACTGCATTTGAAGTATGGTTATTCGATAAGAACGATATTCAAACAGTCACTAAAGTTTTGATGAGTTCTCACGCAATGAATGATCAAGCTATTCGCCAGCGTCTAGCCTCCAAGGGTGAACCTCTACAAATTGAAGCCGGGCAGCAAATACTTTTGGAGACCGCCACACTTCAATTGGAAGCTCGAGTCATTGAATTAGTCTATGGTCAGGGAGCCTTGCCTCAAGGCAGCTTCTTTGAAAGACTAACGCTTGAAATTGCAGTTTGGCCAAAATAGATGTTGTGAAAATCCCCTCTTGTGAGGGGATTTTTTATTATTGAATTTCTAGAATTTTGAAATTTATTGGACCTGCCGGGGTGTTGGCGGTCACAGTTTCACCCACTTTATGGTTGAGTAAAGCCTCACCAATCGGAGAACTATAGGAAATTCTTCCTTTGGTGGGGTCAGCTTCTTGAGGACCAACCAATAAATAGGTTTCTTTATCTTCACCGGTTTCTTGAATGGTGACTTTTGAGCCAATTTGTACGGTATCCTTGGGGGCATCATTTTCTTGAATGATCACAACATTGCCCAGAATTTGAATTAATTCTTGAATACGCCCTTCAAGGAAACCTTGTTCTTCTTTTGCTTGTTTATAATCTGCATTTTCTGACAGATCGCCCATTTGAATGGCTGAACGAAGGCGGACGGACAATTCATGTCGAACTGGACCTGATAAATTTTCCAGTTCTGCTTGAAGTTTTTTTCGGCCTTCTTCGGTCAGGTAAGATACTTTGTTCATCAAATCTCCAATTCTGAAAGTTAATATTAATTTTAATGCGCCTTATGGCAATAGGGAAGGGTCAAACAGTTTTGCGTATTCATCCACTGCAAAACGATCTGTCATGCCGGCAAGATAATCGCTTATTGTGCGTTGTTTGCCTTTTTCGTCTATCAGGTTTTGGAATTGTTGTGGCAGCATACTTGGTTCATTTGCATAAGCATTGAACAACTCTGTTAAGATTCTTTCAGCTTTTTTATGCATACGAACTACCCGATATTGATGATACATGTTCTTAAACAAAAAATCTTTTAAAATGCGGTTTCGTTTTTTCATTTCATCATCGAAACCAACGACATTGTGATCCAGCGACTGAAGATCTCTTGCGGATTTGACCTGACTTTTATCTAAATTCTTAGCTGAAGTATTGATCATGCTGGTGACTTGCAATCCAGTTAGGTCACGAATGATCATGTGTCTGGTGAGATCATCCATGCTGCACCCATTTTTTAAATGTCGCTCAGAAGCAATTTCCCATAATTCAATCCCAGATAGCATTTCTGGTGTAATAATGCCAGAACGCAAACCATCATCCAGATCATGAGAAGTATAGGCAAGTTCATCCGCCACATTTGTGATTTGGGCTTCCAAATTTCCACGCAAAGAAGGATCATATTCCAATGCGTCAGTTTTGTCATATTCTGTTTCGTGTTTGACCATTCCTTCAAGAACTTCCCAAGATAAGTTCAAACCCGGAAAGTCAGGGTAGCGTCTTTCAATTTCAGTGACAATACGGTACGAATGATGATTGTGATTGAACCCGCCGTAACCCTGCATAAGCTGATTTAGCGTGGTTTCACCTGAGTGTCCAAAAGGCGGATGGCCCATATCATGCGCCATACATATGACTTCAACCAGGTCTTCACTGGCTCCGAGCGCCCTCGCAATAGTGCGGCCAATTTGGGTGACTTCTAGCGTGTGAGTTAGCCGTGTGCGGTAATAGTCGCCCTCATAGTTAATAAAAACCTGAGTTTTATATTCAAGTCTGCGAAAGGCAGTGGTATGCAAAACCCGGTCGCGGTCTCTTTGAAAACAGGTGCGATAATCCGGTTCAGATTCAGGGTATTTGCGACCCCTGGAGTTTTTTGAATGAATGGCGTAAGGCGCAAGAATTTTTTCTTCGATGGATTCTTGATATTCACGGTTGTATATCATGATTCATCCTTTCGGTTTCTAATAAGTGTACCTTTTTTATCACCCATTAATGTTGCATATACATTCCCCGGTTTTGAGCCTGAAAATATTTGAATTTCTAAAGTTGGAAGTTGTTTTAGTAATCCTGTCATCGATTGGACTTTTGTGAACATGCCACCTGTTACATCAATACTGCCTGATCCTCTAATTTCAGCCTGTAAAGCTTTTATATCTTCTGGATGAATTTCATTGATAAGCTGAGTATTCTGAGGATAATCCTTCCAAACCCCTTCTTCCAAACCAGCCAGAAGAATTCTTTCGGGTTGAAGGCGGTGTACCAAATATGCAAACAATTCTTCGGTTGAAAGGATGGTTCCCCCCAAGCGACGATCTAAAATGACATCACCATAAATAACAGGTACAAGATGTTGATAAAGGCAATCAGAAATGATTGAAATATCCCAATTCGTAATGCTGCGATTTTCAGCTTGAATGCCAGAAAATGGAGAGATCGAAATTGCCTTCACTCCTGATATAACCAATTTCTCTAAGACGAATTGATTCAATTCACGCGCGCGAAGAGCTACTTCCGAAAAACCAGACCAGCCTTCTTGTGAAGTAATTCCATTTCGTGTGCCATATTTGTTTGCAGCATGATGTCCAAATGAACCTGAGCCGTGACCTATTAATAAAGATAATGAAGGATCTTTATCTAATGCTTGCTTTATGTCACGGGCAATGATTTCCATTTTCGTAGTATCAGGCGTATTCGTTTGATCCTTATTGGTGATGATTGATCCGCCAAGTTTTAGAAATATTAATCCGGGCATGTCATTGTCCTTTGGCAGGTATATGCGTAATGAGTGTATTTACAGCACCTTTGAATAATAAAGCTGATGCCATTGGTTCAGCCTGATCTGAATTTACCAGAGCAATCATATTACCGCCTTGGCCTCCTCCAGATAATTTGGCGCCCAATGCCCCTTTTGATAATGCTTCTTCAACTAAAGTATCCAATTGGTTACAAGAAACCCCTAAATTTTGCAGTAACTGATGATTCTCAGAAAGTGATTTGCCAAGAGATATTAGATCGCCATTGATAAATGATTTTTTTGCTGATTCAACAAGTTGACCAATTTGATTAAACAGGGCAGAAAAAACTTCCTTGTTTTCTTGAAAACCCTGCCGAACATCAGAAACAGCCTTTGATGTTGAACCTTTGATCCCGGTATCAGCGATAACCAACGTTACTTGTTTGCCGGGTAAAAGAAATTCTGAGGGTTGCCCTTTTAAATAAAATAATGCTTTTGCATAAGTGATGACTGTATTATCGATGCCTGAAGGTGTACCGTGATGGATTTTTTCAATTTCAAAAGCCAGTTGGTTGACTTCATCATCCGTGAAGGGGTGACCTAGAAAGGTTGATAAGGCTCGAATTAATGCGACTGATGTTGATGCACTCGAACCAAGTCCGGCAGCCGTAGGCAATGTTGATTGAATGCGTATTTCACACACTGGCAAGTGGTCAATGTTTAGTTTCTGCAAAACTAAATTGATCGCAACTTGGATGGGATGCTTTTCTACTAGACATTTCAAGTAACATTTTAGTGCGATATTTGGAGCAACAATGATGGTTTCATCATGAGGGGCAGTGGGTTTTGCAACAATAGAGCACTTTGTTGACCCTTCAAAAACTGGCAAAGCGATGGCAGGTTGTTGATATACCACCGCATGTTCACCGCATAAGATGACCTTGCCCGGGGCCGAGCACGAAATTGCAGGCATAGATGGCTCTAAAATATGTAAAAGATGATCATAATGGAGATAGCCCACAGAAAAATGGTGACCTGCAATGGACGATCTTTCAGAAGTAATTCTTCTGGTTCTCCACCCATTTTATTGAGGTGCATGATGGATAGGTATCTGAAGACCCCATAGAGCACAAAGGGAATCGTTAGCATCATTGCATGATTATCAGGTAAATTTGGTGCTGAAAAAGTGTAGAGTGAATAGGCAATAATGGTGGTTGAAGAAACAATCGTGATCAATTGATCCAGGAATTCAATTGAATAGCCGCTTAATACTTTTCGATGGGATTGACCATTTTCTGGAACTAAAACCATTAATTCTGCACGACGTTTGCCAAAACCAATATAAAGTGCAAATAAGGTTGTGACCACATAAAGCCAGGGTGAAAAACGTTCAACCTCAATCACAGAAACGCCAGCCGCGACACGAAGCACGAAACAAGCGGCAATTACCAACACATCAATTATGGGGATATGTTTAAGCCATTTTGAATAGGCTAAATTTAGTACAAAATACACTGAAGCTATTACAAGTAACCCGATGGATAAGAAATATGCACCAATCAACGAACCTGTTATTAGAATTATGCTGAGAATGACGGCTAATTTGACAGGGACTTTGCCAGAAGCGATGGGTCGATTTTTTTTGACCGGGTGAAGCCGATCCGAATCGATATCCATCACATCGTTGATCAAATACACACTACTAGAAACCAGACAAAAAATTACAAAGGTTAGTATTGTCCGTTCAAGCGATGGGATTTGAAAAAGTTGACGGTCAAAAACGAGGGCGGCAAGAACAAATGCATTCTTGGTCCATTGGCGGGGGCGCATAGCCTTAAAAATGTATTTGAGCATATGGTTAATATATCACAAGTTGGTTTTTACCATGTAAAATTGTCTTCATGGATAAAATGCGTTTGGATGTACTCATGGAAGAACTGGGTTTGGCTGAAAGTCGTTCGTCTGCCCAACGGATTATCATGGCCGGACAAGCTAGGGTCAACGGGCAGGTCATCTTAAAGGTTGCTGCCAAAGTAAATCGCAATGATCTGATTGAAGTTGATAAACCTCCACAATTTGTCTCTAGAGGTGGGGAAAAACTTCTAGGGGCTCTTGAGACATTTGATATGCTTCATTTGAATGGATTAATCTGCGCTGATATCGGTTCAAGCACAGGTGGATTCACAGATTGTCTTTTGCAGCATGGGGCTGCAAAAGTTTTCGCGGTGGATGTAGGGTATGGCGTAATGCATTGGAAATTGCGCAATCATCCCCAGGTTGTGGTGATGGAACGCACCAATGCCAGATATATTGAACATTTTGAAGTTCCTGTTCAACTGGTGACGATTGATGCTTCATTTATTTCACTGCGCACACTTTTGCCTTCTATTAAAAAATGGCTGGAAGAGGCGGGTGGCCAAGTGATCGCATTAATCAAACCACAGTTTGAAGCTGGCAGAAAAGATGCCGCAAAAGGGGAAGGCGTGATTCGGGATGTGTTGATCCATCGGCGAATTTTGGAACAGGTATTGAGTTTCGCGGTTCAAGAGGGTTTTGAGATTAAAGGGTTGATTCAATCACCATTAACCGGACCCAAAGGAAATATCGAATTTCTCACTTTACTAAATTATCCGGCGACATCGTTAAGTAATGCAGGAGAATGGCTGGAAAAACTCTATCCAGCCGTTACACAAGACACAGAAAATGCCAGCATCTAGAACTATTAAGGTATACTAAACTCCGATTATGTCCTCGCAAACCATTCGAAATTTCTGTATTATCGCTCATGTTGACCACGGTAAGTCCACACTGGCTGACCGTATGCTGCAACTCACGGGCACTGTCTCTGACCGCGAAATGATGGAGCAGGTTCTGGATTCCATGGATCTGGAACGTGAAAAAGGTGTAACTATCAAAGCCTCCGCAGTCAGAATGAAATATCCATATAAAGAAACAGAGTACGAACTAAACCTGATCGATACTCCAGGCCATGTGGATTTTAATTATGAGGTAAGCCGCGCGCTTAATGCTTGTGAAGGCGCCTTGTTGGTCGTAGATGCAACTCAGGGTATTGAAGCCCAAACGCTGGCGAATCTTTATCTGGCTTTGGATTCAAACCTGACTATTATTCCAGTCATCAACAAAATTGACCTGGCTTCAGCACAGCCTGATGAAGTCGCAGAAGAAATAGAAGCCTTGATGGGGGTGCCGGCTGAATCGATTTTAAAAGTCTCAGCCAAAGACGGCATCAACATTGAAAAAGTACTGGATGCCATTGTGGAACAGGTGCCAGCCCCATCTGGGGATCCTGATGCACCTCTTCAAGCTTTGATTTTTGATTCACACTATGACTCATACAAGGGTGTTGTTGCTTACATCCGAGTCATGCAGGGGCGGATTAAATCCACCTCTACCTTGCACTTGATGGCAAATGGGACGGACGTCAAACCAGTCGAAATCGGCATATTCCATCCTGGCATGGTCTCCATTGATGAGTTGTTGCCAGGTGATGTGGGTTATGTTGCAACAGGATTAAAAACAGTAAAAGAATGCCGTGTAGGTGATACCTTCACGCTTACAAGTCAACCAGCCCGTGAACCACTGCCAGGTTACCGCCATCCAAAACCGATGGTTTTCGCGGGTATTTATCCTGTTGAAGGAGAAGATTATTCTGAGTTAAAAGACGCACTCGATAAATTGCAGCTTAATGATGCTTCACTGGTTTTTGACCCCGAAACATCACAAGCTCTCAATTTTGGTTTTAGGTGCGGCTTTTTGGGTCTCTTTCATATGGAGATCATTCAAGAGCGTATTGAACGTGAATATGATCTGGATATCGTTGTAACAGCTCCATCAGTTGAATACGAAGTTGTTATGAACAATGGCGAGAACATAAAAATCTCCTCGCCTGCCATGCTGCCGGATGAGAATTCAATATCCGAAATCCGTGAACCGTGGATGCGTCTTGAAATCATCACTCCAACTGATTTTTACGGCACGATTATGGATTTGGTCACTAATCGGCGAGGTTCATTTCTTTCGCAAGACTATCCGGCACCCAAACGTGTGCAACTTAATTATGATATTCCTCTTTCTGAGTTGATTGTCGATTTTTTTGACGATCTCAAGTCTCGCACCCGCGGATATGCCTCCATGGATTACCATTTACTAGATTATCGCCCGGGTAACCTGGTGAAATTGGAAATTTTGGTGGATACAGAACCTGTGGATGCACTGGCTGCCATTGTTCACAAGGAAGATGCGTATCATAAAGGACAGGCGTTAGTAACGAAACTAAAAGCACTGATTCCACGTCAATTATTTGATGTGGTGATTCAGGCAAGTGCCAGCGGAAGAGTTATTTCACGTGCAAATGTTAAAGCATTACGAAAGGATGTGTTGGCGAAATGCTACGGTGGCGATATCAGCCGCAAGAAGAAACTGCTCGAAAAACAAAAGAAAGGCAAGCGTCGTATGAAGATGGTGGGGAATGTTGAGATTCCTCAAGAAGCCTTCATGGCTGTGCTTCGACTGGGCGATGATTAATGAAGGCAAAAAAATCAGGTTGGAAACAAGTATTACGTTGGCTGCCAGGCATTATTATCAGTGCCATTGCAATCTACGCAGTTTTAAAATTCATTAAAGTTGACGACCTGAAAAATGCTTTTAATACCGTAAAACCAGGATTTATTCTTTTAGTCTGCGGCACCAGCATAATCGGTTACATGGTACGGGGTAAAGTGTGGCAGGTTATTCTGGGCAAAGATGTCACCTTCAAACAATCTTTTTTTGGTGTCAGTGAAGGATATTTCCTGAATAATGTTTTACCTTTCAGGGCAGGAGAATTGGCAAGATCCTTTTTTGTGGGACGCAGCACCGGCAAAGGCACTTTTTACGTGTTGTCAACCATCATTATCGAACGTGCATTTGACCTCGCTTTTGCTGCCACCTATGTGATCATTACTTTGCCTTTTCTTTTAGGGATGGACTGGATAAAGCCAATTGCTACCATTGCATTGATCCTTGTTTTTGCAGCCTTGTTCATTTTGTTCCTGGTTGCCAGAAATAAAGAAAAAGTACTTGGCTGGCTAAATAAAATAACCAAGCCTAATAAAGTGGTCAGATTTATCTTACCAAGAATCGAGAATATTATTGATGGGTTTGCATTGCTTGCTAATCCATCACAATTTTTCTTGAGTCTTTTATGGGTAGGAATTAATTGGGTGGTTTGGACGGCTACCTATTGTTTGGCTGTAAGTACAGTCATCCCAGGCGCACCCATTTGGTGGGGAATCTTCCTCACTGGTGTGATGGCTTTGGGTGTCGCCATCCCTTCTGCTCCTTCGGCATTAGGTGTGTATGAGGCATCTTTTGTAGCCGCGATAGCCATCCTTGGCGGTCAAACGGGAACCGCACTGGCATATGCCATTATCTTGCATCTGCTGGCTTTTTCATTTTCTGCGATATTTGGCATTTGGGCGTTGGTTCGAGAAGGACTTGGTTTTTCGAAAATATTATCGACATTTGGTTCAAGCGAAGTTAATACCGAAGCTATCGGGGATCTAAAAGAGGAAATATGAGCGACCTGACATTGATAACTGGTGGGGCTGGGTTCATCGGTTCAAACTACGCTTCACGCTGTATTTCTCGTGGTGAAAAAATAGTCATATTTGATAACCTTTCTCGTGCGGGCTCTAAGCGCAACCTGGCTTGGCTGGAAGAGACATACGGAAAAGGCTCTTTTGAATTGGTTGTTGGGGATGTTCGAGATAGTTCTGCCATTCAAGCTGCGGCTCGAAATGTTAATCGCATTTTACACTTGGCTGCACAAGTAGCTGTGACGACTTCGGTGACCGAGCCCCGCAATGATTTTGAAGTTAACGCTTTGGGAACCTTTAACACATTAGAAGCGGCAAGGTTGTCAGGCAACAAGCCAGGCTTTTTGTTTTCTTCAACAAATAAAGTTTATGGCGGAATGGAAAACGTGCGCGTAGTCGAAAAAGGCACTCGCTACGATTATGTTGACCTGCCAGAAGGTGCATCAGAGGACCAATTACTCGATTTTCATTCTCCTTACGGTTGCTCGAAGGGCAGCGGAGATCAATACGTAAGAGACTACGCCCGAATATATGATTTGCCGACTATTGTTTTTAGACAATCTTGTATATATGGAACGCGTCAATTTGGCGTTGAAGATCAGGGTTGGGTGGCTTGGTTTGTTATTGCAGCCATAACCGGCCGGCCCATCTCAATTTATGGTGATGGCAAACAGGTTAGAGATATCCTTTTTGTTGAAGATCTTTGTGATGCCTATGATGCGGCATTTCAACGTCTTCCGCAAGTGGGAGGAGAAGTGTTCAATATTGGGGGAGGCAGAAAGAATACCATTTCCATTTGGATGGAATTCAAGCCATTTCTCGAAAAACTTTTAGGTCGAAAAATTGAGACAACCCAAGGCGATTGGCGCCCGGGTGATCAACCGGTTTTCATCTCGGATATTCGTAAAGCCAATAATCTGTTAAACTGGTCTCCAAAAGTTGGGGCAGAAGAGGGAATCGGCAGATTATTTAATTGGGTTAAAGAAAACAAAGACCTCTTCTAATATTTATGAAGATACTCATCGTTCTGACTTATTATCGTCCCCACATCAGCGGATTGACCATTTATGCCGAACGGCTGGCAAAGGCTTTTGCGGCCAGAGGTCATCAAGTGTCAGTATTAACTTCGAGATTTAAGAAAGATCTCCCCTCTGAAGAAATGGTGGATGGTGTCAGAATTGTAAGGGCTCCCGTCTTGTTCAGATTGAGCAAAGGTGTGATCATGCCCACTTTTGGATGGATTGCGAACCGGCTCGTCCGTGAAGCGGATGTGATTCAACTTCATCTCCCACAATTTGACGCTGCAGGGATTTCGTTCAGGAGCAGGCTGCTCAAAAAACCGACAGTAATCACCTATCATTGTGATTTGTTGATGCCCCCAGGTCTGTTCAATCGACTTGCCAATATTGGCGTAACATTTATGAATCAACTGACTGGAATTTTTACCCACCGCATTGTGACCTACACTCAAGATTACGCTGATAATTCATCTTACTTAAATCAATATTTGAAAAAACTTAAGATCATCCCGCCTCCAGTGGTGTTGCCTGATGTAACTCATGAAAGCGTTACAAGGTTTGCTATTGAACATAATCCTCAGAATCGGTATCCTGTGATTGGCATGGCCACCAGATTTGCATCTGAAAAAGGTGTTGAAGTGCTTTTAAACGCTTTACCTGAAGTACTAAGAGAGTTTCCTGATGCATTGGTTCAATTTGTTGGGACCTACCAAAAGGTATTTAGTGAACAATCGTATTTTGACCGGCTGCGACCTCAGATCGAAAAATTTCAGGCAAGCGGCAATTGGCAGTTTCTAGGTGAGCTTGACCCTGAACAAATGGCCAGGTACTATCCCAATTTGAGTGTGTTAACGGTGCCAAGTTTAAATTCCACCGAAGCCTTTGGATTGGTTCAGATTGAAGCCATGATGAACGGCGTGCCTTGCGTGACATCAAGTTTACCGGGTGTAAGGCAACCGGTTAAAATTCATGATATGGGTGCGATTTTCCCAATCGGAGATTCAAAAGCGCTGGCAAAAAGTTTAATTGAGGTAATTAAAATCGGTAAATCTAATTTCAAGAACAAGTTGGATTTTTCGCGATATCAGCCTGATGACATTGCACGCGCTTATGAAGAATTGTTTCAAGAGATCCATCTCACCCTTTGATTATTCCGGAGTTTCTGCCGTGAACAATGTGAATGAATTGCCTGTAAAAAATCGTACTCAAAAAAACATCAAACCAATAAAACTCAATTGGCTTTGGGATTTATTAATTGTTGTGATCCTGTTGATTGGAGCTTATTTTAGATTCACTGGAATTAATTGGGATAATAACTATCATCTGCACCCGGATGAACGCTTTTTAACCATGGTTGAAAGTGCCATTTCACCAGTCGAAAGCTTGGGACAATATTTTGATACGGCCAATTCATCTTTAAACCCCAACAACCGCGGATACACATTTTATGTTTACGGTACTTTGCCAATCTTCATTGTTCGATATATCGGTGAACTTACCGGAAATATCGGTTATGACAGCATTCATCTGGTTGGTCGTTATGTTTCAGGTGCTTTTGATCTTGGCACTATTTTTCTTATCTTTTTAATTGGCCGAAAGCTTTACAAGAATTCAAAACTTGGGTTATTAGCTGCTTTATTCTCAGCTTTGGCAGTCTTGCAAATTCAACTTTCACATTATTTCACAGTGGATAATGTGGCAAATTTCTTTGCATATGCAGCCATCTATGTTGCTGTTTGCATTATGATGGCAGAGCCAAAAGTAGTAGATGCTCCCGTATACGACGCTTTCAATGAAAATCAAGACAACCAAAAAACATCTGTTTTTGATTGGAAGCATTATTTGTTCACAAGTGCCCATCTTGGAAAATATGCGCTCTTTGGCATTTTATTTGGCATGGCACTGGCTTCAAAGGTCAGTATTTATGCACTGGCGTTTCTCCTGCCGATTGCAGCGGTGGTTTATTTCACAAAACTCTCTAAAGATTCAAAGAATAACGAAATTGGATTGATCTTACGGAACCTGGCAATCGCAGGAATTTTGGCATTAATAACCTTCAGAATCTTCCAACCATATGCCTTCATGGGACCAGGCTTCTTTGGATTGAAAATAAATGAAGGCTGGATCGCCAGCTTAAAAGAATTGAGCATTATCAGCAAAGGGGATGTGGACGTTCCTTATGCTTTGCAGTGGGCACGCCGGCCGATAACATTTGCAGCCGATAACCTTGTGCAATGGGGGCTTGGTCTTTCATTGGGGTTGTTAGGGCTATTTGGTTTCCTTTGGATGGCTTGGAGATTGATCAAAGGGGATTGGCAAAAACACATCGTCCTCTGGGGATGGACAGCTTTCATTTTAGTGACACAATCTTTCAATTGGGTGCGCAGCATGCGGTATTTGCTGCCGATTTATCCTGCTTTATGTTTGATTTCAGCTTGGGCAATTTTCAAGCTTTGGGAAAACGGCGCAGGAACCGTAAGGAAAATCACACCCTTCCACTTTAATTGGCGCAGAGTTCTTTCTGTCGCTACAGCGATCATAACGGTTGGAGGAACTGCAGTTTGGGCATATGCCTTTACTTCAATTTATACCCGGCCAGTGACCCGAGTTGCCGCCAGTGAATGGATCTTGCAGAATATCTCAAGTGCAATCGTAATGCCTATCAAACTTGAAGACGGATCCCAAATCACGCAGTTGTTGGCGTACCAAAACACAGCCATAATTAACTCATCCCAGCCGTTTATCTATGGCTTCACTGCAAGCAGTTCTGGCACCATTGAGAGTTTGACACTGGAACATGTACTCTATAACGCTCAAAATAATCCACTGACCACATCATCACCCACTTTAGTTTCTTTACAAGCAACACTGCGTAACGAGAACGGTGATGTTTCAACAGCAATCGTCCAATCTCAATTCTTGCAGGTTAGTGATGCCCGTGGTGATGCAGTTAAGCTCGATTTCTACCCTGAAATGGATTTGAAAGAGGGTCAAAAATATGAATTAGTCATCTCCGTGATTGAGCCGGAAGTTAACCTCAAGCTGGATGGTGGAGTTTGGATAAATCTTAATGATGGCGTGACAGAATTCAGACAATATATGCCTCCGCCAACACTCAGGATCACTGAAGCCTATCCATTTAAAACCAATTTTGTTCCTCTCGTTAGTGGGTCAGTTTCAAAATTAAAGCTCAACCGCGTCGTTGATCTGTTGGGTATCGGAGTAAATTCTGAATTATTTATCGAAATTACCGATCCAACAAATAACGATCAAGTTGTGGGCAGCGGAGAAATTTCTGAGATCTTTGGGGTTGATGGTGATGCGCGCGGTAAGGAATATTGGGTTAAGCTTGATCATCCAGCCAAACTGAATGCCAACCAGATGTATTTCCTGTCCATCGGAATAAATGATTCTGGCAGCGAGTTGGCTATTTACAATGATGTGCCCGCAATTGAATCCACCTGGGATGATGCTCTTCCGCTCAATGAAAACGGATACAACCTTTTTGGCTACGAACTTGGTCTTTTTGGAAATGTGCGCAACATGGAACTTTACTACGATGATACACAAACCAAAAAAGATTTGCTTTACACAACCTTGGATCAATCGGATGCCATTTTCATCAGTTCCAATCGGCAGTGGGGCACGACGGTCCGTGTTCCTGAACGGTACCCGTTAACCACCGAATATTACCGGGCTCTGATCGGCTGCCCGCAAGACAAAGACATTTTGTGGTGCTATCAAGTTGCTGAACCGGATATGTTTGTCGAAGAGTTGGGTTTTAAGCTGACCGCTGTTTTTCAGAATGACCCCACCATCGCTGGATTCAAAATTAATGATCAATCTGCTGAAGAAGCGTTTACGGTTTATGACCATCCAAAAGTGTTGATCTTTGAAAAGACCGAAGCATACGATGGTGAGAAAGTTCGTGCGATTTTGGATGAAGTGGAAATTTCACTTGCAGTTCACAAAACGCCGGGTCAGGCCAGCCGTTTTTCTGGTAATTTGCTGTTGAGTGAAGTGAAATCCAAGTTCCAGCAGGTTGGTGGCACATGGAACGAACTGTTTCCCTCAGATTCAATCCTGAAAAAGAATTCTGGCGTGGCTACAGTAATCTGGTACTTATTGATCACGGTATTTGGCATCATTACTTACCCGATTGTGAGAATGGTTTTTAAAGGGCTGCCAGACCGCGGTTATCCATTCAGTCGTTTGACCGGAATGCTTCTCGTTGCATACTTCACCTGGCTTGCAGGTTCTACTGTTTTTCCATTTTCACGAACGACAATCGTCATTGTGATTATCCTTTTACTTTTGATAAGTGCATTTCTTGCTTACAAGCAGCGATTTGAGCTCGCTGTTGAATGGCATACAAAAAAGAAATATTTCCTGACAGTTGAATGTGTTATGTTGGTGCTCTTCCTCGTGAGTTTGGGGATCCGCTATGGTAACCCGGACCTTTGGCATCCCTGGAAGGGGGGAGAGAAACCCATGGATCTCTCTTACTTCACCGCGGTATTGAAAAGCACCACATTTCCGCCTTATGATCCGTGGTATGCGGGTGGCTACATTAATTATTATTATTGGGGCTTTGTGTTGGTAGGGGTGCCGGTAAAGTTGTTAGGTATTGTTCCGGCCATTGCCTATAATTTGATTATTCCAACGATATTTGCTCTCACCGGTTTGGGTGCTTTCAGCATTGGCTGGAATCTGTTTGCAAAAAAACAGTTACATGAAGATGAAAATCCTGAAGTGATTCGGGCAAATACGTTCCGCAGCAATGTGGCTGGTATCTTTTCAATCTTTTCAGTCTTGATAATGGGCAATTTGGGTACGATCCGCATGATTTGGCAGGGTTTGCAGCGAATCGTTGCCCCTGGCGGCGTAATTGATCATGCCAATATTTTTAATCGCTTCCTCTGGTTCTTCCAGGGATTAGGCAAGTTTTTCACAGGGTCGGCATTGCCTTTCGGGATCGGCGATTGGTATTGGATTCCATCGCGTGCGTTGCCGAATGAACCCATTACTGAATTCCCTTTCTTTACATTCATTTACGCTGACTTGCATGCACACCTTATAGCACTTCCCATCACGATCTTGATCATAGGATGGGGTCTTGGTCTGCTGCTCAATAAATGGAAATGGAATACGGATATCGGCATCAAACCCTGGGTTTATGCGATTATCACGCTGGCATTTGGCGGTATGTCAGTCGGTTATCTCAGAGCAGCCAACACGTGGGATTTTCCCACTTATCTGCTTTTGAGTTGTTTAGTGATTCTCTACACGATCATCAGGTATGCAGAAATTCCTGAAAAATTATTACCGGGCAGACCTCTTTGGGTGACAAAAACCGCTTATGTGTTGGGTACCCTTGGATTATTGATCGGGTTTGCAACCTTGTTCTATCTTCCTTTCACAAAGAATTTCGGAACATCGTATGGGAGTGTCAGCGTCTGGACAAACGACCATTCTCCACTTTCATCTTATCTGGTTCATTGGGGAGTTCAATTATTTATTATCATCAGTTGGTTTGTTTGGGAGACGCGCGAATGGCTGGCTTCAACGCCAGTTTCATCACTTAAAAAACTCAGCCCTTATCTAAGTTTAATGCAAATCGTTTTGGTATTGTTTGGACTTGTTTTGGTATTACTTACCATTTTAGGTGTACAAATCGCCTGGCTGGCAGGTATTTTGGGCGCATGGGCATTGGTTTTAATCTTCCGGCCAGGGCAGCCAGACAAAAAACGATTAGTGTTATTTATCACAGGTACTGCACTCGTGCTCACTTTGTTTGTGGAATTGTTCGTGTTAACAGGTGATATCGGACGTATGAATACTGTCTTCAAGTTTTATTATCAAGCCTGGACTTTTTTTGGGCTATCCGCCGCGGCAGCCTTGATCTGGCTTATCCCTGCTGTGAGTACACGGTGGCGGACAAGTGTATCTACTATTTGGCAGGTGTTGATCGTATTATTATTCTTTGGTGCTTCTTTATATCCGATCACAGCCGCCACCGATAAAATCAGAGATAGAATGTCTCCGACACCGACTAATACCTTAAACGGATTAGAGTTCATGTCAACCTCTCATTACGGTGACCAGGGTGTCGATTTGGACCTCAATCAGGATTATCAGGCTATTCTTTGGATGCAGCAAAATGTGATTGGATCCCCTGTGATTGTTGAAGCTAATACGGTTGAATATCGTTGGGGAAATCGTTATACAATTTATACAGGTTTGCCAGGTGTTTTGGGCTGGAACTGGCATCAACGGCAGCAACGTGGGTTCATCGATTCGAATGGTATTGCCAACCGTTTAAATGACATAATGAATTTCTATTCAACGACTGATATAAGGACTGCCCTAAATTTTCTTGACCAATACAATGTGAGTTTTATTATTCTTGGGCAAATGGAACGGGCTTATTACCCAGGAGAAGGATTGGATAAATTTGGAGAATTCGAAGGGAAATATTGGAAGGAAGTTTATAAATATCAGGATACTGTCATCTATCTTGTGACAAGTGAGTAAAAATGACTGATTTCTTGCGTTTTCTCAGTTGGTACCTGTCAATAAGTGTTGTGGGATGGGTGAGTTTACCCATCATCTTCAGATTGCTGCCAAATCTGGCCAGCAAAGGTTTTGCTCTCGCAAAACCATTAGGACTTTTGGTTTGGGGGTATATTTTCTGGCTGCTTTGTTCTTTAGGCGTTTTGCAAAACAACACCGGTGGTGTTGTTTTGGCATTTATACTGGTCCTTGCTCTTGCAATTTGGAGCATTTCAAAAGGCAGATTAACTATATTGCTGGCATGGATTAAAGAAAATAAAAAATCCATCATAATTATGGAAGTGCTTTTCTTTGTAGCATTTGGCTTGTGGACAATCGTCCGAGCAGCCAATCCTGAAGCCATCAACACAGAAAAACCGATGGAATTGGCGTTTATCAATGCAATTTTGCGATCGCCGACATTTCCACCGATGGATCCATGGCTTTCGGGATATGCCATATCTTATTATTACTTTGGGTATGTGCTTGTATCCATGTTGATCAGGGTAACCGATGTTGCGTCTTCAATCGGGTTCAACCTAAGTTCAGCGTTGTGGTTTGGAATGACAGCCCTCGCGGCTTATGGTGTCGTTTATGATCTGATTGCCACCTGGAAGCGAACTGATGATGTCAATAACGTTAAACGGCTCGCCACGGCTCGCCTGGGTGCTTTTTTTGCCCCATTGTTTGTGTTGATTGTTAGTTGTCTTGAGGGTGTTTTAGAGTTCTTATATTCAAACCAAATCTTTTGGAAACCCGATGCAAGCGGGGTTTTAACCTCAAAGTTTTGGACGTGGCTCTCCATCACTGAACTGGATATGGCACCTACCATGCCGGTATCTTTCTGGCCAAACCGGCCGGCAGGTTGGTTATGGTGGCGAGGTTCACGTGTCTTGCAGGATATAACACTGGCGGGCGGGCGGACGGAAGTCATTGATGAGTTTCCGTTCTTCACTTACCTATTAGCCGACTTGCATCCGCATTTATTGGCCATGCCTTTCTGTTTATTGGCACTGGCAATCTCTTTGAACTTGTTTATTGGAGCCAAAAATTACCTTTCGAAGAGTGAATCAATCTTCAATTGGTTGAAGGGTTGGGATTTCTGGTTTATAGCTTTAATTCTAGGCAGCCTGGCTTTTATAAACACTTGGGATTTTCCAATCTACGTTGGTCTTTTCAGTTTAGTTGTGACCTACATGCGTTTCAAGGAATTTGGCTGGAAAGCTGAACGTATTTGGGATTTCTTAAAATCCGGATTGATGGTTGGGGTGACAGGTGTAATTCTGTTCTTACCTTTCTACCTGGGGTTCAGTTCACAGGCAGGTGGCTTGCTGCCTAGTTTGGAATTCATGACCAAGGGCATCCATTTCTGGGTGTTTTTTGGAGCGTTGTTGATCCCAATTGTCATCTGGCTTGGCTTTCAACTTTGGCAGAATAGAAATGTGAAAGCCCTTCTTGTTGGATTACGTTTTGCTTTGTTGCTATTTATTGGACTTTTTGCGGCTTCGCTACTTTTCGGAATAATTATCTACAGCCTGGGAAATACAGGTTCAAGCATGTCTGCATCATCTAATTCTTTTTTGACTGTTTTGGGTCAAAAAATGCAAATGGCTTACAGTGCTTTTGCGAACGATGTTCATCGGACCACGGATGTAGGCGTGGTATTACAGGCTGCACTTTTGCGCAGACTAAATGCGCCAGGCACCTGGATTACACTTTTGCTGATGTTGGCAGGAACTTGGGCGTTGCTGGGCAGAGTTAAAGCTGATAAATCAGAATTATCTACTATACCGTTGGTCAACGAACAAAATACTGATCACAATACAAAAACGATTCGACCATTTATTGCGATAATTCTGCTCTTTGGAATTGCTTTATCAGCCTTCCCAGAATTCTTTTATCTGCGTGACCAGTTTGGGTCCAGGATGAATACGATTTTCAAGTTCTACTTCCAGGCATGGATTTTGTGGGGAATTGTGGCAGCCTACGCCAGCGTGGAATTATTCACCCGCTTGAAGGGCATGAAGAGTGCTTTATTTACTTTGATTATGATGCTAACGATTGTTGGTGGTTTAGCATATCCAGTAGTGATGTTGGGTAATAAAACAAATAACTTTAAACCGGTGACGTTTACGCTTGATGGAAACGAATACCTTGCACGTAATTCTGCCGATGATTACGCTGCCATGCAGTGGCTCAATGAACAGCCCCTGGGGGTTGTAACTGAGGCAGTGGGAGGCAGTTATTCTGATTACGGCCGCGTTTCAACACGAACCGGCATGCCCACTGTTTTAGGGTGGCCGGGGCATGAAGGTCAGTGGCGTGGAGGTTACACGGAGGTTGGATCTCGTGAAATGGATATTAAAGAGATCTATACTTCGACCGATTGGATTCTAGTTTCCAGTTTGATTGAACGATATAACATTCGTTATATCTATTTTGGTCCCCTTGAGGTTTCAACATATAATGCTGATGGCGCCTTATTTGCGGCGAATTTTCCTCTTGTTTACCAAAACAATGGTGTAAGCATTTATGAAGTTCCTGGCAACGGCGGTGAGGTGACACCATGACTTTTGTTGATAGATTAAATTCATTCGTAAATCGATATTTTGTTTTACTCATGGCGATTGCACTGGTTTTGGCAGGTTTCTTACGGTTATTACAACTTGGAGCCTCCAACCTGACCGATCAGGAATCAAGTGTCGCCTTGCAGGCTTTAAGTGCCACCAGAGGCCAGGATGTTATTATTGGCGGTCAATCAGGATACGTTGGGCTGACGACTTTACTTTTTGCTCTGTTTGAGGGAAGTGATTTACTTGCCAGATTTTGGCCTGCTTTGTTTGGAATTGTTCTGGTGATTGTACCTGGATTGTTCCGGAAACAATTTGGTGAATTGGCTACCTTGATTTTAGCCTTTTTGATTGCCTTTGAACCCGGGCTCGTAGCGCTGTCTCGATCAGCCAATGGCACTATGATCACCATCACAGCGCTATTATTGGCGATTGGGTTGTTAAAACATCGAAAAATGATACCCGCTGGAATATTTGGCGGGTTGGCTATGGCAAGCAGTGAAAACGTCTGGCCGCTTGTTTTTGCATTATTTTTGGCGTGGATGTTGGCCTATTTGATTGATGCGGAAAAAAAGAAAACAAAAACCTCAGCCTTGTTGACTATAAATAAAGTGGAAGGGTTGAGGCTAGGTTTATCAGCATTGATAACCATCCTTTTGGTCAGTTCGCAATACCTTTTGAATGCCAATGGAATTAGCGGGATTGGCTCAAGCCTGACTGATTATTTTGCCAAATGGCAAACCAGTAATGAGATGGGGCAGGGTCAATACTTGTTGATCATGCTTATTACTCAATTCCCAGCAATGATCTTTGGCATTTGGGGGTTGGTGAATGGGCTAAAAGAAAAATCTTCGTGGTCGCGATTGCTCGGATTGTGGTGGGTGACTGGATTGCTTTTGTCAGTTATTACCCCTGGACATGATGTGCTTCTCATTGCAATGGTCAATCTTCCGCTTTATGTTTTAAGTGCAATTCAACTTGCCAGCCTTATCGGTGGATTGGCAGTTCAATCCAAATTCGTTTTAATTGCCGAAATCGTTGTCTCCATCAGTCTGATGTTTTTTTCAATACTTAACTTCTTGAATATGATCAATTTTCCTCCAGGTGACACAATCACAATGCGCAATCGCATTTTGGGGATATTCTTACCCTTGGCATTGTGGATTGCCTTTACTGTTCTCTTGGCCTGGGGGTGGGATTCTGTTTCCAGCAAAAGCGGCGTGGCCATAGGTTTGGGATTGATGCTGGGTCTTTTACTCGTGGGTAGTGGGTGGAAGGCGGCTGGGCTTGGAAGTGTTCCTCAGGTTGAGTTTATTGCGAACTCAGGTATGATCGTTGGCCATAAAGACCTGTTCAAAACAGTTGAAGAGATTTCCCTTTGGAATACCGGTCAAAAAGACAGAATTGATGTGCGATTGGTCGGTCTAAAATCACCATCAATCGTCTGGGCTTTTAGAAACTTTGAAAAGACAACAAGTGAAGAAGCCTTTCCGGTCAATGATTCGCCATCGATTGTAATCACCGGGATGGATGCAGTGATCCAAACGCAAAGTCTCTATCGCGGTCAAATGTTGGTCTGGAGCCAACAACCAGAATATTCGCAATCGCAATGGCAAGACTGGCCAAAATGGTTCTTCAATCGAGAATTCCCCACAAAAAAGACGAATCTACTTTTATGGGTTCGAAACGATCTTTTTAAAGATACTGCCGCACAAAATTAATAGCTATAAGGAAATTACATGTCAATAATCAATTTGATCGCCATCGATGGACCAGCTGCTTCCGGCAAGTCCACCCTGGCAGAACTTATCGCCAAGAAATTAAATTATTTCTTTTTTGATACCGGTGTTATGTATCGAGCTGTCACTTTGGCCGCTTTGGATAATGTTACGGACCTCGATAATGAATCGTTGGTTACTGAAGTCGCAAATAGGATTCAAATTGATGTTCAACCTGCATCCAAACAGGATGGGCGTGTGATGGATATTCTGGTGGATGGAAAAGATATCACCTGGCAGATCAGAACACCAGAGGTGGACCATAATGTGTCAAAAGTATCAGCTTATGCCGGTGTGCGTAAAGCTATGACTGATCAACAGCGGCGCATCGGTGAGCGTGGCAACATGGTGATGGTAGGCAGGGATATTGGCACAGTTGTTTTTCCGGATGCGAAACATAAGATTTACCTTGAAGCCTCGCCGGAAGAACGGGCAAGACGAAGGTACGTTGAAGTTCAAAAAAGAGGCGAATCCATTTCATATGAGGATATTTTGACATCCATTCGCAAAAGGGATGATTTGGATTCATCACGGGCCGTGGCTCCATTAAAACCTGCAGATGATGCGTATGTGATTGATTCTGACGGCAAGACTATAGATGTCGTGTTGCAAGAAGCCTTACAAATACTTGGTAAACCCGTCTCTTGATTCCAAAAATGTTGCATAATTAGAATATGCGATAATAGTAAGTATAAAATTATTGCCTTGATATTTGATCATCTGGAGTGTTTATGTGCGATACGATTGTTGCGCTCAGTAACTCAACTGCAGACGGTAAGGTACTGTTTGCCAAGAATTCAGACCGTGAACCCAACGAAGCTCATGAAATGGTGATTATCTCGCGAGCTCATCATCAGCCGGGTGAAAAGGTAAAATGCACCTATATTGAAATTCCTCAGGTGGAAGAAACTTATCAGGTGCTGTTAGCAAAACCTTTTTGGATTTGGGGCGCCGAGATGGGAGCAAATGAATTTGGCGTTACCATTGGCAATGAGGCGGTATTTACCAAAGATTCATATGGCAAAGAACCTGGTTTGATCGGGATGGATTTCTTACGCCTGGCATTGGAACGTTCAAAAACAGCTCGAGAAGCGCTTGATCTCATCATTGAATTGTTGGAAAAATATGGTCAAAGTGGAAACTGCGGTTTTGCTCACAAGATGTTTTATCATAACAGTTTCTTAATCTGCGATCCTGATGAGGCTTGGGTTCTAGAAACATCTGCGAAAGAATGGGCAGCGGAAAAAGTTAAAGATATCCGCAGTATTTCAAACGCCTTAACGATTGGTGCTGAATGGGATTTAGCCTCAGCCAATCTTGTTCAACACGCGATCGATAAGGGATGGTGCAGAGATAAATCTCAATTCAATTTCGCTAGGTGTTATTCAGAACCTGTTTACACCTTGTTTAGTGATGCACATAAAAGGCAGCACTGCACGACAGAGCAACTAAAGGAACGAAAAGGAAAAATCACTCCAGCAATGATGATGGCAGTGCTCAGGCACCATGACGATAAAGATAAATTCAATTGGTCACCTGATAAAGGAATTACCGGCGCAGATGTTTGTATGCATGCCGGTTGGGGACCGATTCGAGGTAGTCAAAGTGCAGGCTCCATGGTTTCACAACTGGATCGCAGCGATTCAGTCCATTGGTTAACCGGCACTTCAGCACCTTGTACATCATTGTTTAAACCTGTCTGGTTGGATTGCAGTATTCCTGAACATGGATCTCCGCCACAAGGATTTTATGATGAAAGTACCCTTTTTTGGAGGCATGAAGCCATCCACCGTGCGATATTGGAAGATTATGCTTTTCGATTGCCACTGATCAAATTAGATCAGAAAAATTTTGAAGAACAAATGTTGCAAGAGGTTACTCAAAATTTGGATGGTTCCATTAACAAAAGGGATAGTATTTCTGAAAAGTATTTCAAACTGGCACAAGAAATTGAATTAACCTGGTTACAAAAGGTCAATTCACAGAGAAGCAAACATCAGAACGGATTGCTTTATCGATTTGCATGGAAAACATTTAATCAAGAAGCAAAGATGAAATAAGTTCAAAGGATTTATTAACTAGAAATGGTCACGGCGACGCTGCTTAACACTTCTCCATATATAGACCTGCCTTACCACCTGATCGGTTGGTTGGGTTGGTTGGGATTGGCTGCAGTGCTCTTTTGGGGATTAAGAAAGAAAATCCAGTGGATCAGTTCAAAAAAGTTTTGGACTGTATTTTTGGTGATATTAGCGTTTGCGATAATTTTACCTCTCTTTTTTGGGATAAAACTGTCCTGGCAATCCAGTTTGCCGCTGCCGAACATCACCAGAGAGTCATCCTCACCAGTGATTATGATACTCAGCGCCATTCCTTGGATGCTGGCGGCAGGAATTCTAGGGTTTTGGCCGGCCGTTGTGATCGGTTTTATGACTGGTTTGGTGACTGCTCTCTGGAATACTCATAATCTCTTCACTCCATTGGAAACCGCCACTTTAGCGTTATTATTATCTTTTGCATTAAGACAAAACTACCGCTCTCGCATCTTCCAATGGATGAGGCGGCCAATTGGTGCGGCTGTGGCGGTTGCATTTATATCAGTACCTGTTTATTTATTAACCACCTTTTTCGGCACCAATGGGACATTAGCTGCGAGGTTGGACTACGCTTTTACCCAATCATGGATGATGTTGTTGGTAAATGCAGCTCAAATTATTTTTGCCGGTTTTGTGCTTGATCTAGCCCTGGTGACCAAATCGAAATACTGGATCCAACAAAAATCGTATGTACCATCGCCCTACGAGACGGGATTACAAGAAAAAGTATTCTATATTGCACTGCCCATCATATTTGTTCTTTTGCTAACATTGGCAATTGCTGATTGGGTAGTAGCCGGTAAAGCAGCAGAAAAAATGCTTGAGAGCCGTTTGAAGAGCATGGCTGAAATGGCAGCAGAGAACATACCCTCCTTGATTGATACAGGTCAGGGATTGCTTTTGGACATGGTTGACAGTCATCTGCCAATGGATATGCCAGACACTGCACAAGTTTTTCTCAAAGATAAATTGCGTTCGATGCCCTTTTTTACACAATTTTTCCTCTTTGACCTGACCGGAGCTCCTCTGACGGGGTATCCAGAATCTGATTTAAGCCAATATGTTCTCACACCTGAAGAATTGGCAGGTGTGCAGTTGGCGTTAAATGGAGTGCTCATCCAAAGTTATGTGATAGCACCTGTGGAAGGTGAAAATTCAGCCCAACTTGCTTATATTGCGGCTATACCAGATGAATACGGTTTGGCAAAAGGTGTTATTTCGGCACGCACAAATCTGGGAATGAACTTGTTTTCGCAGCCTGCCTTGCTTGCCCTACAGGAAATACAAACCGCAGGCGGTGAGGGTGTTATCCTGGATGGACAGAACCGTATTCTTTATCATTCCAATCCAAGCCTAGTATTAACTACCTATCAAGGTGAAGTACCAGAAAATTCAGACTATTATGAAGACACAAGCGGAACCGGCACCCGCCGCATGGTTTATGCCTGCATATCTGAAGCCAAGGATTGGAAGATACTGCTTTCTTTGCCAGCAAGCACAACACAGGAGCTTTCTCTTCAAATTGCAGTACCCCTTTTGGCTATATCCATTCTGATTTCAATCGGAGCTTATTTACTGCTGCGTTTCATGGTGGGCAGACTGGCAAAATCTCTTGTTCAATTAGCCACTCAGGCAGATGAAATTTCTAAAGGCAGCCTGGACCAAAAAATTTCAATCAATGGGGTAGATGAAGTTGGACGATTGAGCGCCGCCTTTGAACAAATGCGTACCAGTTTGAAATCCCGCCTGGATGAATTGGATGTGCTATTGGATGTGTCAAAGGGAGTAGCTTCAAATTTTGAGATTGGAAAAACTTCTGCACATTTACTAAAAGCATGCCTTTCGTACGGTGCCGATTCGGCGCGTTTGATCCTTAAAAATGGATACAGTTTTGGCTTTGATGAAGAGACCATCAGTTATTCGGCGGGTTCAGAAGCGGATGAGTATTCGGAATTGGATAAATTATTAATTGACCAGATGGGCACCGATAAAGTACTGGTAATCCCTTCCAAACCAAGGATCAGAAGGATAGGCAGTATCAAAGGTCCCATTCCCTCCGCGGTAGTGGCGATGACTTTAGCAGATGAAAGCACGGATTATGGTATGTTATGGATTGCCTATGCTGAACCGCACAGGTTCTATGACGAAGAAATTCACTTCTTAAATACGATAGCCGGGCAAGCCGTCTTGGCTATATCAAATTCTTCCTTGTTCATGAACGCCGAGGTAGGAAAAAAACGTCTAGAAGCCGTTTTGTCCTCCACACCTGAACCGGTATTGGTGGTCGGCGAATCAGGAAAACTGCTTATGGCTAATGAGGCTGCAGAAAATGTTGCTGGTTTGATTGAAGCCAGCAATGACAAGGGGCATCTTGTTGCCTGGATTAAATCCACCGAGTTTATTGATTTCTTGAATGGCAACCGGGATAAGGTTAATAAAACCGGTGAGATTTCTATTGATGGAAAGATATTTGAAATTTCGATTTCACCTGTAAAAGTAGAAAATGCCGTTGTTGGAACAGTTTGTGTGCTGAGGGATATCACGGAATTTCGTGATATGGAAAAGATGAAATCTGATTTTGTGGCGACGGTAAGTCATGACCTTCGCGCGCCAATGGGAATTGTACGCGGCTATGCAACCATGCTGCAAATGGTTGGTGAACTAAACGAACAACAAAAAGAGTATGCCAATAAAATGGTCAATGACCTGGATTTGATTGATCAAATGGTAGATAAACTTCTCGATCTTGGAAGAATTGAATCAGGCAGCGTACTTCAGGTTGAGAAAATTGCCCCCATGGACCTATTTGATGAGGTTATGAAAGTGCTGCAACCGCTGGCGACCCAGCGTAAGGTTCAAATCATGCGTGAGTTGACCATAGCGCAGAATCTTGAAATTGAAGCGGATAAAGCACTCCTTCAACAAGCGCTTTATAACTTGTTGGATAATGCCATAAAATTCTCTCCACTTAGTGGGAAGATAGCACTGAGATTGCAAGTCAACCCTGAGAACGTTGTTTTTGAGATTCAAGATCACGGCCCCGGAATCGCACCTTTGGATATAGACAAGATCTTTGACAAGTTCAGCCGCAATGGCAGTAAGGATAATGGCAGTCTTAAAGGTTCAGGTTTGGGTTTGTCCATTGTGAAATCCATTGCTGAACGGCACCACGGAAAAGTGTGGGCTGTCAGTACATTAGGCAAGGGGAGCACCTTCTTTTTACAAGTGCCTATCAGTCAGCCTGTCAGAACGGAAAAAGAAATTGCCAGTTGATTTTCTGAAAAAAGTGGTATAATTTTTGGTTGCATGATTTTTATAGACTGCACCCACCTCAGTTAACCAGCGCAAGAACAATT
>PHBW01000025.1 GCA_002840715.1 Chloroflexi bacterium HGW-Chloroflexi-4 | reverse complement strand
CAGTTGCGGCGGGGGTTGTTGCACAGGCCGACAATATAAGGCTGAAGACCATAATCAAACCAACTAACGTATATAACTTACGCATTGCTTCTCCTCCTTATGAGAATTCGTTAGGATTGAATGGTACTAGAATCAAATTTCTGGTTCGGTGTTTTCTTGAACTCATCACCTCCTTTAATTGATCTATTTTAGACTTTTAGACAGGCAGCGAAATGACCCGGTGAAACCTCACGCAGTTCTGGTTGAACTTCGGCACAGTGAGCATCTGCAATCGGGCATCGCGTGCGAAAACGGCAGCCGGAAGGTGGGTTGACAGGTGACGGCACATCGCCTTCCAACACCTTGCGGCGGTTTTTTTCATAATAGACAGGGTCTGCAACCGGAATGGCTGAGAGCAAAGCCTGGGTGTATGGGTGTAACGGATTTACATATAACTCGTCGCGGTCAGCAATCTCGGCAATGATGCCCAAATACATGACTGCAACGCGATTGCTGATATGACGCACCATTGAAAGATCATGCGCAATAAACAAATAAGTTAAATTGAATTCTTTTTGAAGATCCTCAAGCAGATTAACCACTTGCGCCTGAATCGAAACATCAAGAGCAGAGATTGGTTCATCGCAGACGATAAAAGAAGGATTTAATGCCAAAGCTCTGGCTACGCCAATTCTTTGTCGCTGTCCACCAGAAAATTCGTGCGGGTAGCGGCTGGCAAAATCAGGGTTAAGTTTAACCAATTTAAGTAAGTCAGCGACTCGCTCGGTAATTTCTTTGCCTGAAGCTTGTCCAAATGCCATCAATGGTTCGCCGACAATATCTCTGACAGTCATACGTGGGTTTAAACTGGCATATGGATCTTGAAAAATCATTTGCATTTCACGACGCATCATGCGCATGGGCTCTGATTTGAGCTTTACCAGATTTTTACCTTTGAAATACACCTCACCTGATGTCGGTTTATAAAGTTGTAGAATGGCTCTTCCGGTTGTGGATTTTCCACAGCCAGACTCACCAACCAAACCAAGCGTTTCACCTTCTTTAACATCAAATGAAATACCATCCACAGCATGAACGGCACCAACCTGACGGCTGATCACGCCGCGATAGATTGGAAAATGCATAACAAGATTATCAACTTTGAGTAATGTGTTCTTTTCGTTTTCCATTATCGCTTACTCCCGGATTTTGTATCAACCCAGCAAGCCACTCGATGGCCAGGTGAAACAGTTTCAAGTTTTGGATTTTCTTGCCAACATTTTTCTGTCACGAAAGTGCAGCGAGGAGCAAATGGACAAGAAACAGGTTTCTTATACAAAACCGGAGGCATACCTTCAATTGAGAATAATCTTGTATGAACTTTCTCTTCAATGTGGGGGAGACTTCCAAGCAAACCCAAGGTGTAGGGGTGGGTCGGGTTTGCGTATAAATCTTTTACATCTGATTCTTCAATAATATAACCACCATACATCACAGCGACCCGGTGGGCAATACTTGCCACGACTCCGAGATCATGCGTGATCCAGATAATCGCCATGCCCATTTCATCACGCAGGCGCTTGACCAAATCCACAATCTGCGCCTGGATGGTGACATCCAATGCAGTGGTGGGTTCGTCAGCAATTAAGATTTGTGGATTACAAGCAAGAGACATGGCAATCATCACACGCTGACGCATACCACCCGAATATTGATGGGGATAATCCTTGAGTCGTTCGCCAGCGCGCGGAATTCCAACCAGACCAAGCAATTCAATCGCACGGTTAGTGGCCTGCTGGTCGGTCATATTCAAATGTAGTTTGAGGGGTTCACAAAGTTGCTTGCCGATGGTCATCACTGGATTCAGTGAGGTCATAGGGTCTTGAAAAACCATACTAATCTGAGCCCCTCGCACATGGCGAAGCTCTTCTGGATCCATTTTCAATAAATCTTGTCCGTGAAAAAACGCTTCACCAGCAACGATTTTGCCTGGGGGAGATGGAATCAACCGCAGACATGAAAGCATCGTAACGCTTTTTCCACAACCACTTTCTCCAACCACACCCAGAGTTTCACCTTCGTTTAGGGTGAACGAAACGCCGTTCACTGCGTGAACAATTCCATCTGGGGTCTTAAACTGAGTTTCCAGATTCTCCACTTGTAGTAAATGATCAATCATCCACGAATCCTCTTTGGTAAAAGATTAAGGAAATTTTTACAGTTATAGTCTAATTATAAGGTTAGTTTACCATGAATCGTATAATTAAACCTCACAGCAACTTTATCCAACTTCCTCTTTGTATCTTATTTATATTCAAGTTCCCTTTATAAAGCATCAATATTCTCAAAAAGCGGAGGTGCAAAAGCATAATTCCGTTTTGGCTCATCAAAAACAAGTTTGCAAAACGTGACTTGGTTGTAAACTGTCGTACATTTTACCCAACTTCCATTAAATTTTACCAAAACATCAATTTGTCCAAGCATTTGATCATAATTACTCAATATCAAGGTTCGCTCAAGGGGAAGCAACTCTTTTATTGAATTGACAGCCGCAAGGTGCATGGCGCGGCTGGTTTCAACCGAGATCTCTTTACCGGAATTATCTACAGCAAATTGGATTAGCTTATCTACAGTGACAATAGGTTCTCTTATTTGTTTGTTATAAAGTCCATCAATCGTGTTTCCTGCCAAACAAAAGAACACAAAACTAATAACAATTGGAACAATCACCGAGAAACTGCTGGCTGAGAATAACGCCTGCTCAATAAGTAAATTTTCGAGCAATGCACACAACAATGAAATTAGCGCAATAACCACAAAACCAATCCATTGCATATGACTGAAATCTTTATACAAAGGATAATTAAGAAAATTGCCAAGATAACCATCAAACCAACCTATTATTTGAGGAGCAGCCTTAATAGGCAGCCACAAAAACAACTTGGACAGCAACAACGCAAAAGCAAACCAGACCAAAAGCCTGAGAAATATGTTTTGCATACGGATGGCAAGCCACCCCACTAGACCGCCACTTATTAAACTAATTAACAATCCGGGAATAAATTTTACCCAGGGATAAGCCCCATGGGCACCAGCCAAGACAAAACCATCAACACCCCAAGCAAATACAGAAAAAGCCAATCCCGCAGTCAGACCAAATAATAAACCGACTAATTGTTTTCTATTGTTCACAGAAGTTTTCATAAAAACCTGGTGTGAATTTAATGTGTAATATTGTGGGCAATGATGGACAATTATTATAACTCAAAACCTGCTTAATTTTGTCCTGAAAAATATTGGTTAAAATTTAGCCGTCTCCCATCCGTAGACGCACGTATGATTCATATCGTTCAGCGCTCACTGTTCCTTCTTCGACTGCTTTGATTACAGCACAACCAGGTTCTTCAAAATGCGTACAATCATTAAATTGACATTTTGAGACCAATACTCTTAATTCAGGAAAGTACCCATCAAGTTCTTCAGGTTCTGTATCCCATAAAGAGAGCTTTCGCAGGCCTGGCAAATCAGCCACAAAACCACCCCCCTCAACTGGAAACATTTCTCGCACAACAGTTGTGTGCTTGCCGCGGTCGTTCCATGCGCTGATCTCTCTTACTGCCAGACCTAATCCTGGTTGGATGGCGTTCAATAGACTCGACTTTCCCACCCCAGACGGACCTGCCAATGCAGAAATTCTGCCGACCAGTGCTTTTTGAAATTCCTTCAATCCCAATTCTTCTTTTGCCGAGGTATAGATAACAGGATACCCAAGTGGTGGATAAACCCCAAAAATCTTTCTTGCATTACGTAGACCAATGAGATCCACTTTATTGGCAACGATCATTGCTTTTAATCCCTGCTTTTCAGCGATTACCAAAAACCGGTCAAGCATCCGCAGATGAGGTTCCGGCTGAGTACAGGCGAATACTGCAACGAGTTGATCGGGATTGGAAAGTAATATCTGGCGAAAATCACCTCTGGGAGTTGGGTCAAGCCGTACCAATTCACTATGCCGTGGTTCGATGAATTCAACTGCTCCGGTTCCATCAGACAGCAGGCTGATTTGCACCCTGTCACCGATGCTGATCACATCGCCTTGAATTGTGCGCCTTTTCAATCTGCCCCTTAAAACGCATACAACTTTTCCCTTCTCGGTTTGAATGGTATAAAAACCGGATTGAAAACGAGAAACCCAACCTGGAATGGTCTCTGGGATCATGGTGTTTGAGTTGCGCCCTCTTGCGTTGGTGTTACTGTTAGGTAAAAATCAAATTCCCAAGGATAAAGGGTTGCAGGTGCACCGAGAATATAATCTTGAACTACGCGCTTGAATATTCGTGAAGCATACCTTGAGCCGTCACCGGCATTCTCTGCAATCACCACAATTGCAATATCGGGTTTGTCTGGATTGTTCATATCAGTGTAACCGGCAAACCAGGAGTTCGGATCTTCAAGTGATGTCGTGGCGGTTCCAGTTTTTCCATAGATTGGGGTTTCCATTCCTATAAAACTGGAATGAGCAGTACCCCGTTCGTCTTCAACCACCAAGCGCATACCTTCTTGCAGAGCAGCTATGGTTGACTGGCTGACCGGTAAAGTGCTTCGTATTTGTGGTGTAAAGGATTGAACAACAACACCATTAATTGAAGTGATCTTTTCAATAATCTGAGGTTTATACATTGTTCCACCATTGGCGATGGCGGCAATAAAATCAACCACCTGAATCGGTGTAACCAGCATGTCGCCCTGACCGATACCCATTTGCACAGCGGCGCCATCAGTGGTGGGGTCATTAATACTGCCTGCATTTTCTAGCAAGACATCAATTCCTGTCGCAGAACCCAACCCAAATCCTCGTGCCATGTCAGAAAGATATGTAGGACCTTTTTGTTGATAGAGATCATATCCGAGGTGGTAAAACCAGGGGTTACACGAACGCATGAGACCTTCCAACAGGTTTAAATCACCAGAGGGAGGAAGTCCCCTTGTAAAAGTCCAATCATCACCTGTAAAACCAGACAACTCAGTATACTGGCTTGTGCATTCATATCGGCTGTCAGGGGTATAGAGACCAGATTCAAGAGCAGCTGCCGCTGTAACCAACTTGAAGACAGAACCAAGTGGATACTGCCCCTGTAAAGCCCGGTTGATTAGAGGTCTGGTTTCATCATTCCAAATATCGTTATATGCGTATTGAAAATTATAGTTTTGCTGCATCATGACATTTGGATCATAATAGGGGGATGAAGCCATAGCGAGAATGCGGCCTGTATCCACTTCCATGACCACGATCGCTCCGGTAAATCCATACAGGGCTTTTTGCACCAAAATCTGAAAATCTTTATCAATTGTGAGGTTAATTGTATCCGGTGCTTTTGGGTCAATACTCGCCAGACGAGTATCATAGGTGCCGTCAGGTTTGACAACATAGAGGTCAGCAGCCGGTTTACCAGCTAAATATTTTTCTCCCCACAACTCAACACCAGCACGACCTATCTGTGCATCTCTCGCATAGCCTAATCGTGTATATTGATCAATCTCTTCGGCAGGGATTAAGCTCATATATCCAAGCACTTGCGGAGCAACCCCGCCATTAAAGTAATACCGTGCAGTATAAGAGTTTTTTACCAAGCCTCCATAAGAATCAAAGGTGGTTGCACGTGCATCATATCCTGCTTGTGTTATCTCGCCGAGTGCAACGTAATTATTCCCAGCTCCTTCATACATGTCACGAATGATATTCTTGGGTAAATTTAAGGCACCTGACAGAGTGTCCACTAAAACAGGCTCATATTCCCATGATACCTGGTCAGGGATAATCCCCAAAGCAACTGCCTGGGTTTGAGTTACCAGTGTGTTTCCATTGCGATCGTTTATATCACCACGCGCTGGGGCTTGTATATTGCTTGCTAAACGGTTTCCGCCAGTCAACTCAGGCAGAATCATGCCCTCATGCCATTGAATTTTCCAAACATTATTTTCAATGACCAGAGTCATTTCCATGCTTCGGCTGAGATCGCCATATAGATTTGATTTGAAATTCACCTGGTAACCGACGGTTGCGGATGCCGGTTTTACTAACGTTGAAACAATTCCTGAATTTACCTCATCCAAACTCAGCGCAGCAGCAGTATCTTTGTAAAGCGTTACAAAAGCTTCTTCACTGACGGCATCTTTACTGGTTTGTGCCAGCATAGCATACATACCCTCATAATCACTGGTGTTCCAAAGCTCAAAGAATTGATTGACTGTCACAGCCACATCAGGTACAGTAACGGTATTAACCTCCGGTGTTGGTAAACCTGAGGTTTGAGTCGGATTTGGTACCTGATTATTTGAACAAGCTGAAATAATAAATACAACAAGTAAAATGGCTATTATTTTTTTCATTTTTCCTCCCGGCTTTGATCCGGGTTAACCTACTTTTTCACCCTTTAAAACATGTTGATAGATCGGACATGAATACGATAATTTTTCTTGACACACATATGGGATTTCTCTTCGTTCGCCATAGCCCATTTGCCTTAACATGAATTCAAAATGACAAAGCGGAAACCCCATCACACTGGCAAAGCAGCCGGCAAACTTGATCACAGGCCTAAATTCGGGATGTTGAATTGCATATGCCCCGGCTTTATCAATCGGGTCTCCAGTCGCAAGATAAGCATTTATTTCCTCATCGGTATATCGCCGCATATGCACATCAGTGGAACAAACAACATCTTTCCTAATCCCTTTTGATGGAATTGAAACAACCACTGCAGAATGAACCTGATGAATTTTGCCGCGCAAGCGAATAAGCATGCGTTTTGCGTCTTCACCATCGACCGGTTTGCCCATTAATGTATTACCATCAGCAACCGTTGTGTCTGCTGCCAGGACAATCCCATTGAAAGGGGCAAAACCAGCCGAAGCCTGTGCCTTTTGATTGGCGAGCCTTAAAACATACTCATCTGAAGGCTCATTGGCAAAAGGTGTTTCATCAATATCTGCAGGATGGATGGAAAAAGGCAATTTTGTCCAGCCGAGGATTTCACTTCGGCGTGGTGAGTTGGAGGCTAATACTATATGAGGAACATTCATGGTTTTAATTCTAACACACCATAAATTGCTGATTGTTTACAAAGACGATTGAAAGAAAATCTCCACAATTCTACCGGTTTGTTGCCTTCATATAATTATTAAAAAAGCCTGCTTTTTTTCTGGTATTGGGTAAAATGTCTGTACAACTAATGATGGAGGATCACATGCAAGAATTACAGAACCGTATTTTAGCTGAAGGAAAAAATCTCGGGGGCGGTATTCTTAAAGTGGACGGATTGATCAACCATCAGGTGGATCCTGAGCTGATGGATCATTGTGGTGCTGAATTGGCTGCTTTCTTTGCCAACTCAGGAGCGACGAGAATCTTAACCGCAGAGATCTCAGGAATTGCTCCTGCGCTTATGACTGCCAAACACATGAAACTGCCGGTAGTCTATGCACGCAAAACCCGACCCATTACCATGCCGCATACTGTTTATCTCACGGTTGCACCCTCGCACACCAAGGGGAACATGGTTGAATTGATCGTTTCACCTGAATATCTGCAATCAAATGAGAAGGTATTGATCATAGATGATTTTCTTGCCTCAGGAGCAACCATTCAGGCTCTTGTGCGCTTAGCCCAGGCGGCCGGCGCCGAGGTGATCGGTGTTGGAACACTCATTGAAAAAACTTTTGAGGGCGGCCGTGAATCACTCGCATACCTCAATGTGCCAGTCCACGCTCTGGTACACATCAGCAGCCTGGATGATGGAAAAATAGAATTTAGCGAATAATTTGTGAGGAATGTCTGATGCCTGATGCCGTAGCTATTCTGGATTTTGGTTCCCAATATACCCAATTGATCGCCCGTCGGATTCGCGAAATGCAAGTCTACTGCGAAATCTTTCCTTGGGATGCTCCCGAAGCGCAGATCAAAAACTTGAATCCAAAAGCCTTCATTCTATCAGGTGGTCCAGCATCTGTTTATGAAGAAAACGCGCCCATCCTTCAAGACTTCGTGATCCAGTCTGGATCACCCATTTTAGGGATCTGTTACGGCATGCATATTCTGGCTCACCATCTAGGTGGCCAGGTTACTTCTTCTGAAGCCCGTGAATATGGGTTGGCAGAAGTAGAATCTATTAGCGAAAACGCACTATTACCAGCTTCATCAATGACGGTTTGGATGTCACACGGCGACCGCACTGAAAAACTGCCGCCAGGTTTCGCCTCTTTAGCAACTTCGGGCAACTCGCCCATCTGTGCCATGGCGGATGACGCCCGCCGTTATTACGCAGTTCAGTTCCACCCTGAAGTCAGGCATACCAAACTTGGCAAGCAGTTGCTTGAGAATTTCATCTTAAAAATATGCGGCTTGAAAGCCGAATGGACTGCTGCAAACATTATCGAACAGGCTGTTGATGGCATCCGCAAACAGGTTGGTGATCGACAGGTGATTTCTGCTGTCAGCGGCGGCGTGGACTCAAGCGTTGCCACTGCACTGGTGCACCGCGCGATTGGCAACCAACTTTCAGCAGTTTTTGTTGACACCGGCATGCTGCGAAAAAATGAAGTTCAACAAGTTGAAACAGCCTTTGCCAAACATATCGGCCTAAAACTGATCACCGTACATGCCAGCGATGATTATTTCACCGCGCTCAATGGCGTAACCGAGCCAGAACAAAAGCGCAGGATCATTGGTGGTATGTTTATTCACTTTTTTGAAGAAGAAGCACAACGCATGGGTAACCCTGAATTTTTAGTACAGGGCACCATTTATCCGGATGTGGTCGAATCATCAGCGCCCGACCGCAATAAAGCCGCAAAGATCAAAACCCACCACAATGTTGGTGGTCTACCTGAAAAAATGCGCTTCAAATTGGTTGAACCGCTGCGTTATTTATTTAAAGATGAAGTACGACAAATTGGCGAAGGTCTTGGGTTACCAAGCGAACTGGTGTGGCGGCAGCCCTTCCCCGGCCCCGGCTTGGCTGTCCGCTGCCTCGGAGAAATTACCCCTAAACGCATTGAGACATTGCAAAACGCAGATGATATTTTTATTTCTGAACTTATCGCTGAAGGGTTGATTAATAAAAAGACCACTGGCGAATCATTGTTGATCTCGCAAGCTTTTGCAGTGCTACTTCCCGTAAAAACGGTAGGTGTGATGGGTGATCAACGCACCTATCAAGAAGTGATTGCACTTCGAGCTGTTACCACTGAAGACTTTATGACCGCAGATTGGGCTCCGATTCCACCTCAAGTGTTGTCGAGAGTAGCCAACCGCATTGTCAATGAAGTGAAAGGTGTCAACCGAGTGGTCTATGACATCACCAGTAAACCTCCTGCGACCATTGAATGGGAATAAATTCACATTTAATTTATCGGTCATAATCGCCTTTTTTCGCATACAATAGCAAATATGAAAACCTTATCAAATTTGCCCATTAAGTCACACATCTTCAGGGCGCTTTTTTCTATTCTCATAATTGCCGCAATTTTCCAACCCGCGGCTGCTCAAAATGCGAACGCCATTGATGTTTCAATTCCAGACACAACTAAATACCCTGACCTCTCCATCCAATTCAGGGTTATGAATGAACTCGGCAACTTTAATAAGAATCTGGATGTAACTTCAGTAAAGATCATCGAGAACGGGCAATTGATCGTGCCTGATAAACTTGACCTGCTCGAACCCGGAATGCGGTTGGTCGTCGCGGTCAATGAAGGCCCAACACTTGCCAATCGCTTTGCTCAGGTGGCAAGGATCGATAAGGTGAAAAATGCCTTAATCGATTGGGCTGAGACCAAGACCATCACATCAATGGACGATTTCAGTCTGGTTGCCAATGGCGGCATCATCACTTCAATTTCGAATGACCCCGATGAATGGCTTGAAGTAATAAACAATTACCAGCCAGACATGAAAAAAGCCAAACAGGGGTTGACCAGCCTTTCAACAGCCGTTGACCTGGCTGCAACTGCCCAAACAGGCAATATCAAAACCACAGCCATCCTTTATGTAACACCCCTGCCCACAAAAGATGAAACCGCCGGCTTGACCGATATCCTTAGCAGAGCCAAGTTGGGCAATGTACGCCTGTTTATAATATTGGCAGGTCCTCAATCTTATGCAACCGATCCTTTGGCTGAACCCCTCATCCAGGCCGCAGAGGATACAGATGGAGCATTTCTGGTATTCACCGGTCAGGAAGACCTGCCAGACCTCGGCGGGTATTTTGATCCGCTGTCTTATGTTTACAAAGCGGTTTACCACACCACCATCAACACCAGTGGAAAATTCTCGGCAGTCGTGAGAGTCACCCAGGGAGAAACCATTTTTGAGTCCGAACCCATTGGGTTTAGTCTTGATGTCACCTCCCCCAATGCCATTTTCGTCTCGCCTCCAGCGCTTATTGAACGAACCTGGACGATAACAGATAAACCCAAAGATTCTGTGTTGACACCTGATGTCATTCCGTTGGAGATCATGGTTGACTTCCCTGATGGATTAAAACGAGATCTGGTTTACAGCCGTTTATTCGTCGATAATATGCTTGTTGATGAAAATACTGACGCTCCATTTGAACAATTTGAATGGGATATCAGCAAAATAACAGAAACCGGCTCTCATATCATCAGCGCAAGCATTGAAGACAGTGCTGGTTTTATCGTCCAAACCGTTGAACTCAGCGTGGATGTGAATATTCAGCCAAAACCGAAAAACTGGTTTGAAAAAATGGTGTCAGTGTTTAATGCACCGACCATAGCCCTTTTTGTGGTCATTGGTGCTGCAGGTTTGTTGCTGGTGATGCTTGCTTTGAGAACGTTGCGCAATAATCGAACGGTCAAACAAGTAAAGTCTCACCGATTGTCAGACCCGCTGACCCAACCTGTCATCATTGAAAATGAAGTTTTGCATCCGAGTTTAGCCTTGGCAGAAAAAGAACATTGGCCGCACATTCCCGGCCTTGGATTGGCGCCAGCCAGGTTGGTGCTGATCTCCGCCCCAAAAGGGCAAAGCAATCTGCCCGCAGAAATTTCACTGGGTGAAGGGATCACCACTTTTGGCAGTGAAGCAAAAAAAGCCCGAGTGGTTTTTGCCACTTCTATGATCAGCCCGCTGCATGCGAGAATTGCCAAGTTGGATCAGGACCAATTCAAACTCTTTGACGAAGGTTCCGGTTCAGGTACCTGGTTGAATTACGCGCCAGTTTCTCAATATGGTGCACGGCTTGAACACGGCGACCAGGTTCAATTTGGCGCCATCATTTACCGTTTTGAGATCTTTCAAAGCAACCCTCGAAAATTGAAAGTGGAACCGTTCAAGGAAGAAGAATGAAACGAGCAAAAAGCTCTCACCTTCCATACGCCACATTAAGCGACAAGGGCATTGTCAGAGACCACAATGAAGACACGCTTGGTGTAATGGCTTTTGACCAGGTGTCAGAATTGGTACCTGAATCGCTGCTTTGCGTTTTGTGTGACGGAGTTGGCGGCCACCTGGGCGGAGAAACCGCTTCACGGCTGGCCGTTGAGCAAATCATCGCCGAAATAGAAGCGACGGATGGCTCATCGCCGATGGTTCAGCTTTCAAATGCCATTCAATCTGCCAATGAACTGGTATGGAAGAATGCCCAAGTCTCGGCAGAGCTGAGAGGCATGGCCACCACCGCTACCTGCGCATGGATCTTTGGTAAACGGCTATTTATTGCCAATGTGGGCGACTCAAGGATTTACCTGATCCGAAAAGGACGCATTCACCAGATCAGTGTGGATCATACCTGGCTGCAAGAAGCGCTTGAAGCTGGTTACATCACCAAGGCTGATTTTAAAGGCCACCCCAATGCTCATGTGATCAAAAGATATGTCGGCTCAGAGGCTGCGCCTGATGTGGATTCACGCCTGATGTTTGGAGAACGCCCCGAAAGGAACCTGCAGGGCATGACGCTCGAAGCCGGCGATCAACTCTTCATGTGCAGCGACGGCGTTTCTGATTTGGTTCAAGAGAATGAAATTGTTACGCTGCTGATTAACCCCAACCTTGACACCGCGCTTGAAGCCTTGAAACTGTTGGTCTATCAACGCGGCGCCTCGGATAATCTCAGCATGATCGCGGTGAACATCCCGTCAGGAAAATCACCGGCTGCAGTCAAAACAAAGATCTTGCGGCTCGCTTTCTTCGCCATAATCCTGTTGATCGCAGCGTTTGCAGGCATCTACCTGGGCTGGATGGCGCTGTTCAGTCCGCGCTAATTCAGGCGATCAATCCGGCTGCCTTGGCGCGCGCCACGATGGTTTCAGCGCGTTTGACCACCGGCAAATCCACCATTTCTCCATCCAAACTGTATGCACCCATGCCGTTGGCCTGGGCAATTTGAGCGCCTTCCATGATCTTCTGCGCCTTCTCAATGGCTTCGGGTGAGGGAGTAAAAGTTGCCTGGGTGATCTCGACCTGTGCAGGGTGGATGATCTGTTTGCCAGTGAAGCCAAGCTCGGAACCGGTCTTGCATTCAGCTTGAAGCATTTCGTTATTGGTGAAATTGGTTTGCACAATATCAATCGCCTGCAGCCCGAAAGCGGCAGCATGCATCACGAGTGAACTGCGGGCAAATAACAACTCTTGTGCGCCGGGGGTGCGGGTGATGCCGGTATCTGCGCAGAGGTCTTCCGCGCCGAGGATCAACCCCTGCAGGCGCGGACTTGCAGCGCAAAGGGCGGCCAAATGGATGAAAGCCAATCCGCTTTCAATAAGAGCGATAATGCCAATGCTGCCGGGGGTAAAGCCGTTGGCGGCTTCGGCGGCAGTGATCAGGCGGTCGGTTTCTTTGATAATTTCGGCGGTGTTGGCTTTGGGGACCACCACTGCATCCGGTTTGCCAGGCAGTACGGCGGCCAGGTCGTGTTCGGCGCGTTGGGTGTAAAAGGGGTTAATGCGCACCAGCCGTTCAGAACGGCCAAAATCGACTGTTTTTAAGGCGTCAAGAATTACCGCCCGAGCTTCATCTTTGCGGTTGGCGGCCACGCCGTCTTCGAGGTCAAGAATTACCCCGTCCACATCCAGACCGGCGGCTTTGGTGATCTTCTTCATGTCGTTGCCGGGTACATATAAAAGTGCACGTCTTGGTCTCATGGCTGCCTCCGAGTTTTGATAATTTAATTATAACCAAACGCCTCTATAATTACTTTATGAAAACATCTGCCACCAAAACACTTCCTGAAGGATATACCCATGCCCGCACCCTGGATTTGCGCCAAACCAAGAACCTGATTCTGGTTAACTTGTTTGGCTTGATCCTGTTAATTGTTTCATGGATTGGCTTTGCCGGATTGGCCAATGCACTTCACCCGGGCAGTATGAATTTTTCATTTTCATCTGACAATATAGGCGGCGCCTTGATTTCACTGCTCGTGTTTGTGATGGTGATTGTCGTCATGCTGGTGGTTCACGAAGGTTTTCACGGCTTGTGCTTCTGGCTTTTCACCAAAACCCGTCCGCTGTTTGCGTTCAAGGGCATTTACGCGTATGCCGCCGCCCCCGATTGGTTTTTGCCCAAAGGGCAGTACCTGATCACCGGCCTCGCGCCGCTTGTGGGGATCACAGTGATCTGCGTGGCACTGATGGCTGTACTGCCCGCCTGGTGGATGAGCCCGCTGGTGTGGATGCTGGTGCTGAACACCAGCGGCGCCTGCGGCGATCTGTGGATGGTTTATTGGCTGCTGCGCTCACCCTCTGATGTCTTGGCCCGCGACAAGGGCGATGTGCTGGAATTTTATACATCTGACAATAACTTGATTTAACCCCAGATCCCCGGTTTCTTGAAGAAACCGGGGATCTGATATTTAAACCCACCTTAAAATAACTTGGTAAAAATCCATTCTTAAGGACAGCGGATTTTCAAAATGCTATAATGAATCAGACTTATTTGTAGCCTTTGGAGTGCAGTCCCCGCCATGTCATCTTTTGCTCATCTTCACGTTCACACTGAATATTCCCTATTGGACGGCTTCAGCAACATTAAGAAGCTGGTAGCCAAGGTTAAAGAAATGAACATGGATTCTGTGGCCATCACTGATCACGGTACGATGTTTGGTGTGATCGAATTTTACTCTGCCGCCAAGGACGCCGGGGTCAAACCGATCATCGGGCTTGAAACCTATGTGGCTGCCCGGGGTATGACCGATCGCGACTCACAAAAAGACAAACATTCCTTTCATTTGCTGCTGCTGGCAGAAAACGAGACAGGCTATAAAAACCTGCTTAAGATCGCCAGCGCCGCCCAGTTGGAAGGCTTTTACTACTATCCCCGGGTGGATCATGAATTTCTGGCCGCCCATTCTGAAGGGCTGATCGCCACAACCTCGTGCATGTCTGGCGAAGTGCCGCGGACGATTTTGCACAAGGGTGCAGAAGCCGGCCGCGAGATGATGGATTGGTATTACAACGTCTTCGGCGCGGATAATTTCTACGTGGAACTGCAAAGCCACGACATCGCCGAACTGCCCGCCCTCAATAAAACCCTGATCGACCTGGGCAAACGCTACAACGCCAAATATATCGCCACCAATGATGTGCATTACATCAACCGCTCGGATGCCCGTCTGCAGGATATCATGCTCTGCATCCAGACTGGGTCGCTGGTGAGCGACACCAACCGCATGCGCATGACCGGCGATTCTTACTACCTGCGTTCGCCGGAAGAAATGGCGGCGCTCTTCCCCGAGATGCCCGAAGCACTCAGCAACACGCTGCTGATCGCTGACCGCTGCAATGTGGACCTGATCAAAAAGGGCTATCACCTGCCCCAATTCATCGTGCCGGATGGATTTACGGGGGAGACCTATTTGCGCAAACTGTGCGAAGAGGGTTTAATAATCCAGTACGGCACCAAGGCTAATGATCCCGAAATTCGGGAACGCCTTAATTATGAATTGAATATCATCCATCAAATGGGTTTTGACGCCTATTTCTTGATCGTGTGGGATTTGTGCCGTTTTTCACGAGAAAACAACGTCTGGTACAACACCCGCGGCTCAGGCGCCGGCTCAATTGTGGCTTACTCGCTGCAGATCAGTCTGATCGAACCGCTCGGGCACAAACTGCTGTTTGAACGTTTCTTGAACCCCAACCGTATCTCGATGCCGGATATTGACCTCGACATCCAGGACGACAAGCGCGCACTTATCATGGAATACTGCGCTCGCCAATACGGTGCGGATAAAGTGGCACAGATCATCACTTTTGGCACGCTCGGTGCGCGCGCAGCGCTGCGCGACGTAGGCCGCGTGATGGATATTCCCCTTTCCGAGGTGGATCGGGTCAGCAAGGCCGTGCCTGCCGTGATCCCCGACAAACCAGTGACCGTGCTCAATTCCATTGAAGCCTCCGACCAATTCCGCGCGATTTATAACGAATCAGATTACATGCACGACCTGATCGACACAGCCGCCCGCATGGAAGGTGTGGCGCGCAACGCCGGCACGCATGCCGCCGGGGTGGTGATCACCGACATCCCGATGGTGGAATATATTCCCCTGCACCGCCCCACCAGCGGATCTGAAGAATCCCCGATCAAGACGGTCACCCAGTTTGAGATGAAGATCGTGGATAAACTCGGCCTGCTTAAAGTGGACTTTTTGGGGCTTTCGACCCTCACCATCATGCAGCGCGCCTGCGATCTGATCAAAGACCGGCACGGCGTGATCTTGAATCTGCACAACATCCCGCTGGATGATGCAGAAACTTTTGTATCACTGGGCCGCGGACACACCGCCGGCGTCTTCCAACTCGAAGGCAACGGCATGACCCGCTACATCACTCAGATGAAGCCCGAAAATCTTTCAAACATCATCGCCATGGTGGCGCTCTTCCGCCCCGGCCCGATGGAGTTCATTCCCTCCTATATCAAACGCCTGCATCACGAAGAAGAAGTCACATACCGCCACCCAAAAATGGAAGAGTTCTTCTCGGAGACCTTCGGCATCCCCATTTATCAAGAACAATTGATGCTGGCTGTGATGGGTATGGCAGGTTACACCGCCGCAGATGCAGATGACTTCCGCAAGGCGATTTCAAAGAAACTGGTTGCCGAAATCGAGAAACACAAGATAAAATTCGTCAAAGGCGCAGCCGAAAAAGGCATCGAAGAATCCATTGCGGTGGCGATCTTCACGGAGTGGGAAAACTTCGCCCGCTACGGCTTTAACAAAAGCCATGCCGCGGATTACGGTGTGGTGGCGGTTGAAACCGCTTATCTAAAGACACATTACACGGTCGAATACATGACCGCCCTCCTTTCAGTTTCAAAAAGCGATGCTTCAAAGGTGGCTTTCTATTCTGCGGATTGCCGCAGCATGGGCATTGAAGTGCTGCCCCCTGATGTGTGTTCGAGCGGCTGGGATTTCACCATCGAAGACGTCCCGGGCGATAAATCCGCCATCCGTTTCGGGTTGGGTGCGGTCAAGAACGTGGGCAAAGACCCCGTGGACTTGATCTTGAGTGCCAGGGCAGAAGGCAAGTTTAAAGATTTAAACGATTTCATCCGCCGCGTGGACCTGCACCGAGTAGGCAAACGCAGCCTGGAATGCATGATCCGTGTGGGTGCATTGGACTGCTTCGGTCCGCGCAAGGCGCTGCTGGCAGTAATGGACAGCATGATCTCGATCAGCAACAGTCATTTCAAAGCAGCTTCAAGTGGGCAATTGAGCATTTTCGGCGAAGCCAGCGGTATTGTGGATGACATTCACCTGCCTGAAGGCATGATGCTAGACCGCCGCGAACAACTGGAATGGGAAAAAGAATTGATCGGGCTTTACGTGTCAGACCATCCCATTACGCCTTATCTTCCCTATATTCGCCTCAATGCCAGCCACTCATCGATTGAACTGGCCGAAGTGGCGCATCAAACCAAGGTGACCGTGGCCGGTCTGGTCACGCGCATGCGCACCCTGACCACCAAGAACGGCAACCCGATGGCTTTTGCCACGGTTGAAGACCTGCAGGGGCCGATCGAGCTGGTGATCTTCCCCAAGGTGTGGGAAAAATTCAGTCTGCTGGTGCAAATGGAAACCGTGATCATAGCCGATGGCAAGGTGGATGCTGCCTCTGGTGACCCCAAGATTTTGGTGGATACGATCCGAGCCATTCAACTGGAAGACGTTACGGATGAAATGCGCGAGGCAGAAGAGCTTGCCTTAAACACAGCCGCCGAACCTGGCAGCCTTGAACCTGAACTGTCGCCTGCTGAAATGAATGCAGAAACCCAGATGTCGGATGAGCCTGAAATGCCCATGCTGCCTGATGACTGGCACCTCACACCGCCGCCCGAAATGAACGAGCCTTTTGAATTAAAAGCGCCGCCGGTTGAAACCAAAGCAGCGGCCATTACACCACCGATCAATGCTGGTGCAGCCGTTAAAACGCAAACATCAGTCAGCCAGGTTGAACCTGTCAAACCAGTCGAAACCAAAACGACACCAGTTGAAAATAAAACCACACACGAAAAGGGTGACGCTGTTTCGATTGTCTCTCATAAAGAAATTCCGCAAGCCATCGTACCCCCTGAGTTTTCCGATCCGTATCGCAACGCCAATAAAAGCAAAAAGCAATTGATCACGGTTACCCTTACAGCCAGCGGCGAAAAAGAGAGGGATGTGCGCCGCATGCGCCGGGTTCATGGACTGCTTAACTCCTTCCCGGGCGAGGACCGCTATTGCTTTTTGATCTTTGAGCAGGGCAGAAAGCATCTGCTTGATTTCCCTAATGACACGACGGCAGCCAATACCGAATTGTTAAATAAGCTGGTAGAATTGGTCGGCCCTGAAAACGTGCAGGTCGAAATCGTTTAGTCATTATTAGGAAAGTAAAATGGAAGAAACTACAATTAAAACAATTGGTGTTATGACCTCCGGCGGTGATGCCCCCGGAATGAACCCGTTCATTCGGGCGGTCGTGCGGACTTGCGCAGCTTATGGCATTAAGACTCTGGGGATTGAAGGTGGATTCGAAGGCTTGATTCGCGGCAAGTTCCGTGAAATGGGTGCAAGAGACGTGAGCGGCATTTTGCAACGGGGCGGCACCATTTTACAAACTGCCCGCAGTTTGGAATTCCGCGAGCCAAGCGGACAGCGCGAAGCAATCAGACAGATCAACAATGCCGGCATGGATGCGGTCATCGTGGCGGGTGGAGATGGTTCATTAAACGGCGCTCAAAAATTGATCGCCAAAGGCATCCCCGTGGTGGGTGTGCCTGCCAGTATTGACAATGATATTTTTGGCACGGATATGTGCATCGGTGTGGATACAGCGCTTAACACCATTGTGGACGCGATTGACAAGATCCGCGACACGGCATCTTCGCACAACCGGGCTTTCTTGATTGAAACCATGGGGCGGGCATCAGGCTATCTGGCCATCCAGGCCGGCATCATCTGCGGCGCCGAACTTGTGCTGATCCCCGAAAACAAGACCCCGCCGGAGGAAGTCGCCACTGCCATTGAAGACGCTTACCGCCGCGGAAAATCCCACGCCATCATCGTGGTGGCTGAAGGGTATGAGCCGCACGCCCTGGAACTGGCCGCAAAAATTGACGCCATGGATATTGGCTTCTCAACGCGCGTCACCATTCTAGGACACATTCAGCGCGGCGGAAAACCCTCCGCGTTTGACCGCTTGTTGGCAACCCGCTTCGGCGTGACAGCAGTGGAGTTTCTGCTGGCAGGCAAGACAAATGTGATGACGGGTCTGCAGGGCACCGAAATGTGCGCTGTGCCCATTGATGAAGTCATTTCCAACACCAAGACTTTATCTCAGAAATTCATCGAGATGACCAAAATCCTGGCTAAATAAACACTGTTTAGTTAAAGATAAAGACACGACTTTGAAAGTCGTGTCTTTTGTTTTGGATTGACTGGATTGGAGTAGATAGTCTTAATTGGATAATAATTATAGTTTTTGTTTTATATTTTTGACTTCAAAATAGGCACAAATCATACCTTTTTGGTTGTCTTAAGTGCGAGCTCTCATAATTATGATCGACACCGATAAATGCAATTATATTTTTGAAACAAGAATAAGATGTGTTACACTGCCCGTATTCCGGTTACTCTCCCTCTTCTCAAAACTGCAATCCATATCTTTTATAAACGCTGTATATTTTTACAGCAACGATTCTCAATTCTCTATTCTCGCTTATCCGCCTTTTTCCCCACCGTCGCCAGGTAGATCACGAACAAGTCCTCGCCATCCAGGCCGAGGGTGGCGTTCAGCTTCACATCATCAAAGGCTGCGATGGGGCAGATTCCCCCGCCGATCTGCTCTGCTCCGAGCGCCAGGTTCTGGCACACATGCCCGGCATCCAGGTGCAGGTAGCGATAGCCGCGCTCAACGTAGCGCCAATACATACGCTCCGCCACAGCCACCCAGATGAAGGCAGCGGCGCAGTTTTCAAGTTGAGGCTGGTCAAGGCAGGCAGATTTCAATCGGGTCGCGATATCCGCGGCCGCGTTCAAATTGACCAACCCGTTATCAATCGCCATGTAGCGGTAGAGTCCTGGTTCAAGCCCTGACACGCGGTTGACCAGCAAATAAGTCTCGAAGGCGTGCCGCGCACCCGCTGAAGGCACCGTCCGCGCCGTGGCGGGTCTGGGTGAAACATGCTTCACACCTTGAGAGATCCACAATAGGTATGTAACTTCTTCGAGCGTCAACGATTCAGCAGCATATTTTCGAATGGTCTTGCGGGATTCAATAGCCATACGCAAATCCATGTCTGGAAGATTTAGTGTCTCAAAGGCAGGTAAAGCGATCAAACTGGACCCCTCTGGGGCAGGCAATTCCAACGGTGGCTGCGGGATCTTTCCTCCGTCTTGCGGGGCTGGGCTGATGTGCTCATAACGTGAATTGACCATGAATTCTTGACCAGAGTTGTTTTGCATACCAATACTCCTTATAGCGTCTTTAACATTTTGTAAAAACCGGGAGATTTAAATCGTGCCGATTGATCATTGAAATAAACAGTGTTTACTATTTCAAAGCCAGCCTTCTGGTAAAGCGCAATGGCATTTTGATTACCAATCTCAACTTCAAGTACCAGCCTTGATAAGCCTGACGCTCGGGCATCCGTTGCAGCTTTTTCAAGCAGCGTTTGGGCAATTCCCTGGCGTCTGAAATGTTCATCCACTGCAAGATGAGCGATCAGGTATTCATCTATTTCAGCTTCTTTGTTGCCCGCCAATGCTTTATTCAACCAGATCATTTTAAATGCACCAAGAAAACCGTAGATCGTAAAAATACGTTTGGCACAGCCAAGTTCAAGCACGGCCAGGTCCGAACCTTTAATTGCCAACAACAAACCGGCAACGGCCTCGTCTTTGTCAGCAATAGTGGTGCATTGATAACTGAAACGATTGCCTGAATCTGAAAACCACTGCTTTAGGGCAAAAAACTGAAGCTCTGGTCTGCCAAGCCCCAACACCGCCACACCAAATTCACCGTTGGTTTCTGCCAATAACGCAGCCGCAACAGGTGCATCTGATATAGTCGCCGGACGAAGGTTCAGGGTCATGCCTCCCCCGTTTTTCTGCCCCCCAAGCGATGTGTGATTTTGGAGGCCATTCGAAGGATCGTTATTAACTCAGGAACTCGCAGGATGATTAATCCCATTATATATACCAAAACCCCGATTGCAATCCCCGCCAGACCGATCACCCATTTTGAATATTGTGTAGATATTGTCAGCCATCCCCACACCGCCAGAGCCATTATTCCGCTGGCCAACAGCGCTTTGAACAACCCATTGAACAGATGAACACCATCCAAACCTGAAAGTTTTTTTCGCATGTAAATCAACAAAATAGCCATCTCGAGAAAACTGGCCGCAGTCATGGATAGAGCCAGACCGCCGTGCGGCATCCAACCCCAACGAGGAAAAAGATTCAAAAACAGGAAACTTAGACCAATGTTGATGATCATGGTAGCCACACCGACCAACACCGGCGTTTTAGTGTCGTGAAGCGCATAAAACGCCCTCGAAACAATTTCGACCACCGAAAACCCCACCAAACCGATCCCATAAAACAACAATGCCCAGGCTACCAATTGGGTAGAAGTGGCATCAAATTTTCCGTATTGATAAACGATTGAGACGATTGGAACCCGCAAAAGCACCATGCCAACAGAAGCAGGTATGGTTAGATACATGAGACTGCGAAGTAAAGATGAGAGAGATAAGCGCATTTCATCTTTTTTTCCATTGGCAACCTGTGCTGAAAATGTTGGAAAGGCTGCAATCGCAATGGATTGAGCGATCACGATCTCAAGGATCATCATTAACGTAAAAGCATTATTGATCGCAGACAACGGTCCGTCACCCAGGTGAGAAGACAAATTGTAGTTAACCATAAAATTCAACTGCACAAACGCGACACCTAAGAGACGCGGCCCCATCAACCTGGCGACATTTCTCACTTCGGGTAGATCTAAACCAAGCGTCAATGAATATTTACGTTCTGGTAAACGCAGTAAAGCAGGTACCTGCACCAGACAATGGAGTAAAGCTCCAACAACTGCCCCAATCGCCAGACCATAGGCTCCCATGGATGGGGCAAGAAATATAACACCAATGATCTTGCCAACGGAATACATGGCAGGGGCTAACGCTGGCCATAAGAATTTTTGATGCGAATTCAAGATTCCCATGGATAAACCACTGACGCCAAAAATTACGGGTGCAATCAATTGAATACGCAGCAAATCCACAGTCAATTGAAATTTGACCGGGTCTGTAAAACCAGGCACAAGAATATTTCTGACAATCCAGGGGGCAAAAATAGCAGAAATAACACCTACTACCAATAGAATCAATGTGACCAAATTTATGACTGCAGAAGCTAACTTCCAGCCGTTTGTGCGATCACCCTTAGACAATAATCCGGTGAAAGTAGGGATAAAAGCGGAGGCTAAAGCGCCGCCTGCGACTAATTGGTAAAGAATATCTGGAAATTTGTTGGCGGTAAAAAAAGCGTCCATCTCCATGCTCGTACCAAACTGGCGAGCACTTAACACATTATAAGCAAACCCAATCACCTGCCCAATCACAAAGGCAAACATAATGGTGCCGGATGCTTTGGCTATCTTTTTATTGTCGCTAGCAATTGCGTCTGTTGTGGAATCCATATTCTGGATTATAACCCGAGCACGCAAAACCACGTGAAATAGGGTTTGATGAATCGTTTTAAGGCGTTATACTTAAAAGAGTAGATTATGGTTAACGAAAGGAACTAAAATGGATCCAGATAATAACTTACAAGCTGAAGATCGATCGACTGAAAATACCGTTGAGAACAACCCGGCGGTTGAGATTGCCTCCAATTCGGTGCCCCAAAAGGGAATTATTGATCGAGCATTGCCCTGGGTGATTGTTGCGATTGTAACCTTTCTGGCTGGCGCCCTTTTAACCTGGTTTGTGGTTTACCAACCCAAAGCTCAAGAATTAGCAGCTGCTCAGGAGAAAATTTCTTCTTCTGCCACCATGGCTTCAGAAAAAGCTGCCTCAATGCAATCATCACTTGATGAAGCAAATGCCGAACTCACCACTGCCAATGAAAATTTAGCCAATGCTCAAGCCACTATACAAGCAAAGACCACCCTTCTGGCCAAGACTGAACTCTTAAAAGTCATTTACAAATTCCAATCTGATGTCAATGTTGCCAGAGCCTCACTATCCAAACTTGATACTGCTTCATCCAGACAGGCACTCAGTTTTTTGGCTGCAGATCTGGCTGAACTTGAGAAAGCCGGTTTGGACCCTGATTCACTTTCTGGATTCAAGACAAAAATTGAAGATGCTCAAGCTAATCTCGAAACTGCTCCTGACCAAACTTTGGCCGACCTTGAAACCATTTATTCAAACCTGCTGCTCTTGATCAACAACCTCAAATAAAACCAACAAATTCCAGAAAAAGCCCTGAATTCATCTCAGAATTCAGGGCTTTTAGTTTACGTGAAAATGTCATTTATGTTTGCTTGCTAACCTGCAGGATTTTATTTAGAACATCCGCGTGCGTAGCGGTCATGCTCATCGAAAAAACACCGACGATCATGTTCTGGAACTCCTTTGAAAGCCCGTTTTTAAACTGAGCCACATTATCATCACTTCCCGCAATCATGATTTTCTTGATTTTATGAGCTCTGAAGAATTTCTCGGCAAACTCACGAATATGCCTCAGATTGCGGCCAACTTTTTCTTTTTCATTTCGTGCTCCATCAAACGATCCTCCACGCAGCCCATGTGATGAAGTGGAACTGCCAGATTTAACATGTTTGATCTCTTCACCAACAAAACCTTCCTGTTCAATCATCTCACCCATGTTGTAATAAAACAAACGGGCTCCTTGCTGATCCACCAGCACCACACCCAGGTTGTTGACATCCTGAAGCAAGTCTTCAAGAGGAACAATCTCAGGTTTGGAAGCGATTTTAATGAAGTCTTTTACCGCAATGGATAAGGGGATAAACTCAAAAAAATTGGCCGGGGCGCATGAGAACACAGCCACTGCGCGGCCAGACCAATCGTATCGATGAGCAAAGAATTCTTCAATCTTGTGAATCTCATTCTCGAGGGGTAATTCTTTAAGCATATTGCGCAACCGAAGTCGGTGGGTTTCTGCGTTGCCCAGGGAGGGTTCGGTGTTGAGATACACACTCACCACGGGGAATTCTGCAGAAAAATCACGGATGTTCCGCAAGCTTGTTTCCGTAAACATGAAAACCTCCTCAATTGATAAAGAACTCAACTGCCCTTACGGGCGTTTCCCAAGTGTCAGGGTCACCTCCATTTGCTTATTGTTTCGGATGATGGTCAAATTGATCTGATCGCCAGGCGACTTATTCGTAAAGACATAACTGATAAGGTCACCATAAGAAATGATTGGTCTACCATCCACGGCCACAATTAAATCACCGCCGGCGAATAAATTAGGAATTTCAGTAGGGTCATTGCCACCGCGCAACCCAGCCAGATCTGCCGGTCCGTCAGCTGTAACTGTGGTGATGTAACATCCACTGGTTTGGCTTATGCCTAGTGCCCGGTATTCTGCCAGGGTGAAGTCGTAGGGTGAACTCGAAATGCCAATGTAGGGGTAATCATATTTCTCACCGAGCAACAATGTAGGGAGCACTCTTTTAACGATGTTGATTGAGACAGCAAAACCGATGCCGCTGTTGACTGGAGATCCATCAGAAGTAGTTCCAGAGGTTTGAATGGCGCGATTGACACCAATCACTTCTCCATTGAGATTCAACAATGGACCTCCAGAGTTACCCGGGTTGATCGTGGCATCCGTCTGAATAATGTCACCCGCGGTAAATGAATTCCGATCCTGATCGGTGCGAATGGAATCAAGGATGCGCCCTTTGGCACTTACTATGCCCATGGTCATGGTGCTTGAAAACGTTGAAAAAGGGTTGCCGATTGCCACGACCAACTGTCCAACCTTGAGAGCGTCAGAATCACCCAGAGGGATGGGGACCAATTGATCTGCCGGAACATCTACTTTTATCACCGCGATATCAGAGTCGAGATCAGTAGAAAGAATGGTGCCTTCAGCCTTCAATCCACTTGGAAAATCGACTTCAATATAATTGGCACCTTCAACGACATGGTAATTGGTAATAATATGGCCGGCGGTGTCATAGACAAACCCGGACCCGGATGATTGACCCTGGTCTGAAGAAATGAAAATTGAAACCACACCCGGGTTCACCCGACTAAAAATATCAGCTAAAACAGAATCATTAATTCCAATTGTTCCACCTGAATATGCAGGCATTGCAGTTGGAGTTACAACCATGACCGTTGGCTGATCTGTTTGCTTACCAAAAAAATCAATGTTTGGAGAAAATTGACAGGCCATAAGCCCGACTAAAAACAAGATTGAAACAATGATGGTTACACCTTTTTTCATGTGATACTCCTGCTTACCTATAAGCCTTTCAATTCTTCAAATTTCTTGCGTTGTTTATCAGTCAACTTGCGTGGAATCTCAACCTTGATCACTGCATAGAGGTCCCCGAACTCCTGATTGTTTTTCAATTTTGGCAAGCCCCGCCCGGCCAAACGGATTTTTTGTCCAGGCTGGGTGCCTGCGGGAATGGTCAATCTGACATCACCAGAAGGCGTCGAGACAGTTGCTGATCCACCCAACACAGCCGTGAACAAATCAAGTTTGACTTCCGTGGTCAGATCCACCCCTTGAAGTGCATACCTCGCATCAGGCAGCACCTCGATAATGAGAATAATATCTGCTTTGTTTGCAGACGTTGCAGAAGGAACCGCCCCTGCCATGCGCACCTTGGTGCCGGTAACAGCGCCTGCCGGGATTTTGACTTCAATTTTTCGGTCGCCTATTTGAAATTGCCGCAGAGTGCCTGAAAATGACTCCGCAAGCGTGATTTGAACTTTTTGTTCAATCGCTGAAGGTTTTGCTGGTTGTCTGGATACCGTTCTTCCGGCTCCTTGCATACCGCCAAAAATGGCACTGAAAAAATCAGAAAAACCACCAAACGAGCCGCCAAAATCATTCATGTCCACCGAAGAGCCGCGTCCGCGCTGCTGGTTGGTTACCCAATCATCCCAATTAAAACCGCCGCGCGCTCCACCCTGGCTCTGCCATTGTGAATACGATGTTCCCAATTGGTCATAGCGCTCCCTTTTCTTGGGATCGCTTAACACTTCGTAGGCTTCATTAATATCCTTAAATTTCTCTTCAGCCTGTTTGTTGCCCCGATTTTGATCAGGGTGATATTTCATCGCAAGTTTACGATAGGTTTTTTTGATGGCGTCCTGAGATGCATCGCGTTCAACACCCAGTACTTTGTAATAGTCTTTATATTCCATAAGGTAATTGTAGTGCGTTTAAAATTGGAATGTCAATAGTTATTTGCAGACTCTAATGAAATATTGATGATTTTCTTACATTTCGGCTTCATTTGGCCGAAAATTATTATATTCTGTTGATGTTATTGGCAAATAATATTGACATTGAATTTTTAAGTTTTGGCACGAGTTGTGCAACATAAAACCGTGATGGGCTTGCTTGACGCCAAATAATCGACATGCTACCATTTTAAAATTCTAAAAAGGTGGTAACTATTATTACTTTAGAGGCAAACCCGATATTGCAACTGGACGAGGAGATTCAAGATGAATAAAAAAACTATTGGGTTATTTATTGCACTAATCATGGTTACCTTGCTTTTTTCTGCTTGTGCACGCCCGGCCACAACTTCCCCCACCACAGGTGAAGTCGCGGTGGCAACTTCCACCAGCAGCGAAATTCCATTCCCTGTGGCGACCCAACCCCAGATCATGGCTGATATTCTCAAACAAACTCAAACAGCCATGGCCATGGCGACACATGACACCAGTTTTCCATCAGCGGCTACAAGTACACCCTCTTTCATATTTGAAACTCCCACGCCATCAACCACCATGGCCGTCGGCGGTGAAGAAGCAACCCCTACTTCATCAATCCTGATGCCGTCAGCATCCACGTCAACGCCTGTGAGCTTGGCTACCGCTGCTCCTACACAAATCAGCTACCCAACACCTACTCCAGGCCGCCCGTCAACCTATACCATCCAGGCTGGTGAGTATTTATGGTGTCTTGCCAGACGGTTTGATGTTGCACCAGCCGATTTGCTAAGCTTGAATGGCATGAATGCCAATTCTCAGCCATATGCCGGCACCGTCATCAAAATTCCGCAATCCGGTTCATTTGGCGCAGGCCGCGCCCGCAATGCACACCCGGCGACCTACACTGTTCGTGCAGGTGACACCATCGGTGGAATTGCCTGCTGGTATGGCGATGCAGACCCGAACACCATTTTTGCTGCCAACGGTTTGCCCGCCAATTCAATAATCACTGTTGGACAAGTACTTCAAATCCCATAATTATGCCTTAAACCAAACCACTGGCGGGTGAGTCACCCGCCAGTATAATTTAAACAAGGATGACGATATGGCCGATTCAGAAAATACATCTCAAACCGTTTTTACTGCCAAATTATTCAAGGTCAAAAATATTGATCTTCCTCTTCCGGATGGTAATACCAAAACTTATGAAATGATTGACATCCAAAACGCCATCACTGTTCTGCCTGTAGATTCTGAAGGTTGTTTGTATTTCGTTGAGCAATTCCGCATTGGTGCAGGTAAACCGCTTCTGGAATTGCCAGCGGGTAAGATTGAATCGGATGAAGATCCGTTGGAAGCGGCCCGCCGTGAACTAAGAGAAGAGATCGGCATGGATGCTACAGAAATCAAAACGCTGGGCAATTTTTACATGAGTCCGGGGTACACCAATGAATATATGTACTGTTTTTTGGCTACTGGGTTATTTCCAGCGCCACTTGCTCCTGATATAGATGAGTTTATTAAAGTAAAAAAACTCCAAATGAATCAGGTATTTGAGTTAATCGAAAGCGGCAAATTGGATGACAGCAAGACACTGGCTGTTCTGACACTGGCTCAAAAACACTTAAAATAATTCCTCTTAATTAATCTGATTAATAGCATTTTTCCTCATAAATATGGTGGAGATTACCTATTTGTGAGGGTTTTTTGGGTTTATAATGTATGAACAACCGGATCGCGAATCAGGGGCTTTTTTTTGCCTCTTACCTTTTTTAATGGAGTAAAAACAATGAAACGAGAAATGATCACAATTGATGCAAACGAGGCAGTAGCCAGTGTGGCATATCGTTTGGCCGAGGTGGTGGCTATCTATCCCATCACCCCATCTTCAAACATGGGCGAGCACGCCGATGGATGGGCGGCAGCCGGCAAGAAGAATCTTTGGGGAACCGTTCCATCAGTGATGGAAATGCAATCTGAGGGCGGTGCAGCCGGTGCTGTTCACGGCGCCCTGCAGACCGGATCACTCACCACCACCTTTACCGCTTCTCAAGGGTTGTTGTTAATGATCCCCAATATGTACAAGATCGCTGGTGAACTCATTCCAACCGTCTTTCATGTTGCCGCTCGCACCCTGGCCACGCATGCCTTATCCATTTACGGCGACCATTCAGATGTGATGTCAGCCCGCCAGACAGGTTTTGCATTTTTAGCCTCTGATTCTGTGCAAACTGCTCAAGATAACGCATTGATCGCCAATGCCGCTTCATTAGAATCACGTGTACCTTTCTGCCACTTCTTTGATGGCTTCCGCACTTCTCATGAAGTCAACAAGATCGAAATGCTCGATGACGACCAGATGCTTGAAATGGTCAACGAAGAACAGGTCACAGACCTGCGCAAACGCGCCATGTCTCCGGAACATCCAAGCGTTCGTGGAACCGCACAGAATCCGGATGTGTACTTCCAGGCTCGCGAAGCATGCAACACCTTCTATTTAAAGACCCCAGCCATCGTGCAAAAAGCCATGAATCAGTTCGCCAAGATCACTGGCCGCCAGTATCACCTCTTCGATTACACCGGCCCTGCTGATGCCACCGAAGTGATCATCATCATGGGATCTGGCGCCGAAGTGGCTGAAGAGACAGTGAAATTCCTTAACAAACAAGGCCGCAAAGTGGGTGTGGTTAATGTAAGACTTTATCGCCCATTCTCTGTGTCTGACTTCATTAAAACGCTTCCTGCTTCAGTGAAAACCCTGGCAGTCCTTGATCGCACCAAAGAACCCGGTGCCATTGGCGAACCCCTTTACCAGGATGTTGTTACTGCCATAAATGAAGCCATGGAAGCCGGTGAAACTGCCTTCAAATCTCTGCCCCGCATCATTGGCGGACGCTACGGCTTAAGCTCCAAAGAGTTTACCCCTGCCATGGTCAAAGGTATTTTGGATGAGATGGTTAAAGACTCACCCAAGAATCATTTCACCATCGGTATCAATGACGACGTCACAAATTACAGTCTGGATTACGATCCCTCCTTCACCATTGCCAGTGAAAAGACCGTTCGCTGTGTGTTCTTCGGATTGGGCTCTGACGGCACCGTTGGTGCCAACAAGAACTCGATCAAAATCATCGGCGAAGACACCCCCAACCAGGCACAAGGTTTCTTCTACTATGACTCAAAGAAATCCGGCTCGGTCACCATTTCTCACTTGAGATTCGGACCTGACGCCATCCGTGCTCCTTATTTGATCGAATACGGCGACGCCAATTTCGTGGCTTGCCATCAATTCTCCTTCCTTGAATGGCTCGACATGCTGAAATATGCGGCTCCCGGCGCGACCTTCCTCCTTAATAGTGTTTATGACAAAGAAGAAGTGTGGGATAAGCTGCCCAAGGAAGTTCAACAAGACATCATCACCAAGAAGTTGAAATTCTACATGGTCAATGCCAATGAAGTGGCTTCAAAGACCGGCATGGGTGGACGTGTCAATACCATCATGCAGACCGCGTTCTTTGCCATCAGCGGCATTTTGCCCCGTGACGAAGCCATTGCCCAGATCAAAAAATCCATCAAGAAAACCTACGGTAAACGCGGTGACGCAGTCGTCAAACAAAACTTTGATGCGGTGGATCACACCCTGGCCAATCTTTTCGAGATTAAAGTTCCTGAATCTGCCACCAACAAGATCATTCGCCGCCCACCAGTGCCCGCTGAAGCCCCTGAATTTGTGGTGGATGTTCTTGGCCCCATCATCGCCTTCAAAGGCGACCAACTGCCCGTCAGCGCCTTTCCTGTGGATGGCGTCTTCCCGACCGGCACCACCAAATGGGAAAAACGCAATCTCGCACTCGAAATCCCGGTCTGGGAATCAGACCTTTGTATTCAATGCGGTAAATGTGCCTTCGTCTGCCCTCATGCTGTTATCCGCGAGAAGGTCTACGATCCCGCTTTGTTGGAGGATGCTCCTGCAACCTTCAAATCCATGGATGCCAAGTTTAAAGAATTCCCTGGCACCAAGTTCACCATTCAGGTTTCACCAGAAGACTGCACCGGCTGCAGCCTGTGTGTTGAAAACTGCCCGGCCAAAGACAAAAACAATCCTCTTCGCAAAGCCATCAATATGGCTCCCCAGATTCCTCTGCGCGAAGAAGAATCCAAAAACTGGGAATTCTTCCTGTCTATTCCTGCAGCTGATCCTGATCTCTACCAACCCACTTCGGTTAAGAATTCTCAATTAATCGAACCGTTATTCGAGTTCTCAGGCGCTTGCGCTGGCTGTGGTGAAACACCTTACATTAAACTTGCTTCTCAATTATTTGGCGACCACATGATTGTCGCCAACGCCACCGGTTGTACCTCCATTTATGGCGGCAACCTGCCCACCACTCCCTGGGCGATCAACAACCAGGGTCGCGGTCCCGCCTGGGCTAACTCACTCTTTGAAGACAACGCCGAGTTTGGTTTGGGCATGCGCCTGACCCTCGATAAGCAAAACGAGTTTGCCAAAGAAATGCTCACAACCATGGGCGCGGAATTAGGCGACAGCTTTATTGCTGAACTTCTCAATGCCGATCAGACCACCGGCAAGGGCATCCGTGAACAACGAACAAGAGTTGAAGCATTGAAAGCCAAACTTGAGAAGAGCAAGAACAAATCAGCAAAAATGTTAATCAGCGTTGCTGACGCCCTTGTGAAAAAGAGTGTCTGGATCATGGGCGGTGACGGTTGGGCTTACGATATCGGATACGGTGGCCTCGACCATGTCTTGGCCAGCGGACGCAATGTCAACGTTTTGGTGCTGGATACCGAAGTGTATTCCAACACCGGCGGTCAATCTTCAAAGGCTACACCTCTGGCTGCCGTTGCCAAATTCTCTGCCAAGGGCAAAGGTCTGGGTAAGAAAGACCTCGGTTTGATGGCCATGTCATACGGTTATGTATATGTAGCCAGTGTGGCCATGGGCGCTAACGACCAACAGACTCTCAAAGCTTTCATCGAAGCTGAAGCCTACGAAGGTCCTTCACTGATCATCGCTTACAGCCATTGTATTGCCCACGGCATCGATATGAAGAAGGGGCTTGAACAGCAAAAATTGGCCACCCAAACTGGCTTATGGCCTACCTACCGCTACAACCCCGCTCTGGTCGATGAAGGCAAGAATCCACTGCAGCTCGACAGCCGTGAACCATCTGTAGCCGTCAAAGACTATGCATATAATGAAACCCGCTACCGCATGCTCGTACAAAGCGATGAAGCCCGCGCAGAACTTCTGATGAACGAAGCCGGTGAATTCGCCAAACGCAAGTGGGAACTCTACAAACAAATGGCAGCCATGGCCTACACCAAACCAGGTGAAGAAACATCTGCTGAATAGTCTCAATCGAATAAACAACTCCCCGCGAATTCGCGGGGAGTTGTTTATTACCTCTCAGATTCCTGGTAAATGTACTCGTAACCATGCAATAAAGCTAATAGGATTCAAACACCACGATGGGAATATGCCGGGTTGTCATCTCTTTATAGCGAAGGTAGTCAGGATGACGGCCAACCGCAATAGACCATAGTTCTTCGTATTCCTTCGCATCTGCTTCGTGTGAACAAGCAGGCATGTTCTTTCCATTCACTACAATCGTCACATTAGGTTCATGTTTCAAGTTGTAATACCAGGCAGCGTTTTTTCTTTGCCCCAATTGGAAGCAACCACAAAATAAAAGCCCTCCGATTTAAAGTAGACAATCGGAACCTTGTATTTATGGCGGCTACTTCTGTCTATGCAATGAGCGATTAGAATGGTTTGGGTGCCAAGTTGGACCCTAATTGTCCTTTATTGATCTGGATCAAGAAGAGTTCAAACTCATAAATAGTTTTAAGCAGAATTCAAACATCGGTAACCTCAATTTTAGCATTTACAAGGTTTACTTGGTTTTGAAAAGATTGTTCAAAAAAATAAAAAAAGACTCCCTTTCGGGAGTCTGATTGTTTTATCTGGTTGGTTCGTCCATCATGGGTTCGTTTTTCTTCTGGCGATAGACGATACGTCCGCGAGTGAGATCGTAAGGGCTCATTTCCACCTTTACGTGATCGCCGAGTAGAATGCGGATGTAGTATCTGCGCATACGACCAGAAAGGTATGCAAGCACTACAATACCATTTTCCAGCTTTACCCTGAATTGTGTTCCGGGCAGGGCTTCGATGATCTCGCCTTCAACCTGGATCTTATCTTCTTCTTTGGCCATACTTCTCCTGACCAGCTGATCGCTAACGATCTGCTAAACTATTCACCGACCTTGGTAAATTGGCGGCGTTTGATGCGGCGAATGGCTTTTTTCTTCTCCACACGGCGGGTTTCGCTTTTGGAAACAAACCAACGCTTCTTTCGGATGGTGCTGAGAACACCGCTTTTAACAACTTTTTTGCGGAAACGTTTCAGCAATGAATCTTGTGATTCATTTGGACGTAAAACAACTGAAGCCATAGGTTTCTCACCTCCCTTCGCCGGGGGATAAAATAAAAAACTGCGTGGTGTGCCATCCGCAGTTTCAATGTCAGAAAACTTGAATGTGTTGCGTTTTAAAAATCTATCGCTTCACCTCTCAACCATTCTTTCACCATCCACTGGGGATATTACTCCAACAATATTATTATACTCCTATCTTAAGAAAAATGCCAACCTTATTTTTTAGTTTTTGTCTCAATAAAATCATTGGTAATAATTATCAGACAAAAAGTGCTAGAAAATGTCATATTATTTTCACAATAAACTATTGATATTTTCCAGTATAAAATTGATTATTTTTTAGGTACAATGAGTAAGTAAGAAAAGTAACTCAATTAATCAGTTACAAGGAGAAGAATATGAAAAACAAATTGCTTTTAGTAGTCTCTCTAGTGCTCGTTGTAAGTGTCATGCTCGCCGCATGTGCACCAGCCGCTGCAACAGAAGCACCGGCAGTCGCTGAAACAGAAGCCGCAGTTGTTGCCACAGAAGCTCCGGTTGAACCCGCCAAAGAATACAAATTGGCCGCTATTTTTCCGGGTGTGATCACTGATGCTGATTACAACACACTGGCCTATATTGGTGTCAGCGAAGTAACCAAATCATCTGGGATTGAATCAACCTATTCCGAGAGTGTTGCTGTGCCCGATGTTGACCGTGTCATGCGCGAATATATTGACCTCGGTTACAACATTATCTGGACCCATGGTGGACAATTTGTCAATCAGACAGTTGAATTAGCCAAAGCTTTCCCCGACGTTGTCTTCATTGCTGAAGGTGACGCTGCCGTTGCTGAACCCCCTGCCAATCTTTGGTTTATTGATCGCAATTTCCAAATTGGCTATTATGGCATCGGTACAGCCGCAGCACTTGCCACTAAAACCAACAAGATCGCCTACCTTGGTGGACAAGCACTTCCTTTCTCATATCAAGAAGTTCATGCTATTCAACAAGCTTTGGCCGACCTCGGATCTGATGTTGAATTGATCTATGTTTGGACAGGTGACTTCAACGACCCAACCAAAGCCCGCCAAACCGCAGACGCTTTAATTGGTCAGGGTGTCGATGTGATCATGAGCAGCCTTAACCTGGGTGTCTATGGCGTTTTCGAAGCAGCAAAAGCCGTTGCTGACAAAAACATCCTCGTCACTGTGAAATACACCGACAAAACCAGTTATGCACCTGCCAATTATGTGACCTCAGTTATTTATGATTTCGCTGGTCCCCTTCAAGAAATCGTTACTCGCATCCAGGCTGGTGAATTAGGCGGTTACTATCCTCTTGGTTTTGACACAGGCGTTAAAGTTCAATTACCTTTAAAGAATGTTGATCCTGCCGTTCAAACTCAAGTTGAAGAGACTGTTCAAAAAGTAATTGATGGCACCATTGTTGTTGTAGAAGACAGCACTGAGATCGCACAATAACTCAGATAATAACTTGAAATTCGTGAAACTTCCGAGGAGAAGGGGAATGGGAATTTTCTCAACCTTTCCTCGGAAGTTTTCAAAATCCAGTTCATAGGATGATTCAATGGACCAATCTGCTATTCTAGAAATGCGAGGGGTAAACAAAACCTTTGATAAGGTTACTGCCCTTAGCAACGTGGATTTCGAACTCAAACAAAACGAAATCCTTGGTTTATTGGGTGGTAATGGCGCCGGTAAAACAACATTAATGAATATTCTTTTCGGTCTTTATAAAATGGACTCCGGGAAAGTATTATTAAATGGACAACCCGTTACCATCACCTCGCCACGCGATGCCCTGCAAAAAGGGATTGGCATGGTTCACCAACATTTCCTTCAAATTAATAACTTTACAGTCATAGAAAATATTGTTCTTGGATCCAAAGTATCTCGGCCTCTCTCGGCAGATTATAGAAAAGAAGAAGAAGTAGTTCAAAAACTTTGCGCACAATTCGGGCTTGAAATTGACCTTTCTGCACGGATCGAAACTTTACCCATGGGAACCCGACAGAAAGTTGAAATCTTAAAAGCGCTTTACCGTGGTGTTAAAGTACTCATACTTGACGAACCTACTACAAACCTTATCCCACAAGAGGTTGATTCTCTCTTTCAGACCTTGAAAATTATGGTGAAGGAGGGTTTGAGCATTGTATTTATCACCCACAAGTTACGCGAAGTACTCTCTGTGTGTGATCGTATCTCTGTCCTGCGCGAAGGCAAGAACGTCATAAGCCTCACACGAAAAGACGCCAGTGATGATATGCTCGTGCGTGCAATGGTCGGTGAAGGCATGGATCTGGAAAAAAGCGTCATTTTCACGCAAGAAAAAATGCGTGAACAAAAAACCAACAGACCTATAATCTTAAAAGTCAAAGGGGTTAGCAAGATTAACCCTGATAAAACCCAGGCAATTACCGATATAGATTTCTCGATCCATGAAGGTGAAGTGTTTGGTGTCGCAGGTGTCGCAGGCAACGGCCAGCGAGATTTGGCAGAAGTGATAATGGGCATTCAGGCAGCCAGCAGTGGGTCTTTATACCTTGGTGAAGATGAGATTACCACTGCTGACACAAAAGCACGCATCTCTCGAGGATTTGTTTATATCCCAGAAGATCGCCTTGCTGATGGATTCTTGAACAAAGTGAGTGTCGCCTATAACTTAATCCTTGGGTATCATCACTTGGAACCTTACAGTAAGAATGGGATTATCAACTGGAAGAATGTAAAGAACAGCTCTAAAGAAATGATTACAGAATACAGCATTAAGACAACTGGGCCTGAGGAAATTGGCGGCAATCTTTCGGGTGGTAATATTCAACGCGTAATGATTGCTCGGGCATTTTCACAAAAATCCAAATTGCTTATTGCACATAATCTCACACGTGGACTTGATATTCCCTCAATGGATTTTGTCTACAAAAAAGTAAAAGAGCAAGCAGCAACAGGCATGGCATCACTTGTGATCTCTGAAGATCTTGATGAACTTTTGTTGATCTGCGACCGGATCGCTGTAATGTATCGCGGAAAGATCGTAGGTATACTATCTCGTGAAAAGTTTGAAAAATACGAAATTGGACGGTTGATGAGCGGGTATGAACAATCAAGCGAAGAAACCGGGAAAGGAAATTAACATGGCACAAGTAAAGAAATTCCTCCCCTATTTCATCGCAATTATTGCGGCATTCCTGGCTGCGGGCATTTTCATTGCCGCATTGGGATTTAACCCATTAAAAGCTTATGAAACTATCTTTTCAACCTCATTTCGCACCCCTAACGGTTTTATTCAAACCTTGATCAAATGGGTTCCGCTTACTCTCCTTGCGCTTGCATTTACAGTGCCTTTATCATCTGGCAAATTCAATATCGGCGCAGAAGGTCAAATGATTGTTGGTGGCATTGGTGCCGCGGCTGTTGGAATTTTGTTTCCTGATCTTCCCCCCGGCTTGTTGGTGCCGCTTATCATTCTGGCAGGCATGTTGGCTGGCAGTTTGTGGGGTCTGATCTCTGCGTGGCTTTTGTATCAATTCAACATTAATGAGATCCTAACAACAGTTTTGTTAAACTTTGTTTCTTTTGCGCTCATTGATTACGTTGCTACAGGCCCGTGGCGCGACCCGGCAGCCGGACACCCCACCACAATTGCCATTGGAGATAATGGTTTTCTGCCTATGTTAATCCAACAACCCCCATTAAATATAGGGGTGCTTTTGGCACTAGTGGCAACCATTTTGGTCTATCTTTATACAAATAAGACAACAGCCGGTTACGAATTGGTGGTAACCGGAGCAAATCCTCGTGCATCCAAAGTGCACGGCATCAATATTCGCCAGATGTTCCTTTTTTCAATGGTCATTGGCGCGGCGTTGGCAGGTTTGTCAGGAGCCATTGAGGTATCTGGTACCCACCATCGGCTAATTGAAGGGTTACACTCGAACTTCCCGACGCTGGGGTTGATCATCGGTTTGATCGCACGTGGAAAAAACCAGGCAGTTCCTTTTGTTGCCTTCTTCATCGCCATCCTTGAAGTTGGGGCCAGTGCCATGCAGCGCACCTTACTGATTCCGGTGCAGGTCGTGCTGATTATGGAAGCGTTGATCTTAATCTTTATACTTTTGTCTGATCTCATCAGGAGGCGCCAAAAATGAGTGGTGTAGAAGTCTTCTTAACAGATTTTCTCAAATTGACTTTTTTATCCATGGTGCCCTTTGTACTTGCAGGTCAGGGAACCATGCTGGGAGGCCGAACAGGCGTCTTTAATGTCGCACAGGAAGGCATCATGCTTACAGGTGCTTCGGTCGGCTTTTTGGTCGGATATCTAAGTGGCAGTGTGTTTTTTGGTGCTCTCTGCGCCATGTTGGTAGGTGGAGTGTTTGGCTTGATTCTGGCCTACTTTACCACCACTTTAAAAATGGATCAGTTTGTGGTTGGTTTGGCTTTGTTCTTCATGGGCCTGGGTCTTTCTTCTCTACTGCCCAAGCTGGCTTTAGGTGTAACATTGACCCCGCCTCTGATACCAACCCTGCCTGATATTTCCATTCCTCTTTTGAGTAAAATTCCATTTATCGGACCGATTCTTTTCAATCAAAACATCCTGGTTTACATCTCGGTCATCTTGTCTGTCGTTTTATGGTATATCCTCTTCCGTACCAACCTTGGACTTCGATTGCGTTCTGTTGGTGAGAATCCTAAAACTGCTGACAGCCTTGGCATTAGTGTGACCCAGTATCGTTACCTGACCAGCATTATTGGCGGCATGTTGATTGGATTGGCCGGTGCATATCTACCCATGGTCTATACTGGAACATTCACTGATTTGATGGTCAAAGGTCGCGGTTGGATTGCGATTGCCTTGACTTTCTTTGGCGGATGGAGTCCACTACCGATCTTGTTTGGCTCGCTCTTCTTTGCCGGTGTGGAAGTATTGTCCTTCAGAATGCAAGTAGGCGGTGGAATATTCCCTTACCAGTTCTTGATCATGCTCCCTTATATCGCCACGATCATCGTAATGATCTTCACATTTGGCAAAGCCAAAGTACCTGGCTTCTTGGGTCAAAATTACGATAGAGAAAGACGCTCTCTCTAGTCAATCAAATATAATAAACAAAAAAACTCCGTGAGATTGTTCTCACGGAGTTTAATTTTAATAAAAGCCTCTTGGCAACGACCTACTCTCCCAGGAAGTCGCCCTCCAAGTACCATCGGCGCTGACGTCCTTAACGACCGG
>PHBW01000002.1 GCA_002840715.1 Chloroflexi bacterium HGW-Chloroflexi-4 | reverse complement strand
ATTTGGGGTCCCAATAATCTCAGGACGACAATGACCACAACTGCAATGAGAACTAAAATCAATGCGTATTCAATTAAGCCTTGCCCTTTTTCTTTTGGTGCGAATAACATATTTTCCTCCTACGAATAATTTATAAAGCCTTTTACTCTAAAACAAATTTGAGTATAGAAATAAGTGACACAAAAGAAAACCCTAGTTTTCAAACACGCTATCTGGAATATCTATACTATTTGCAATGAGTTTTTTCATAAATTTAGGTCTTAACCCAGTAGCTTTAAGATTTCCCTGAACAATTCCATTTTGGACTCCTGTTTGATTGAACACAAAAATATCTTGCATTACGATTGTGTCGCCTTCCATCCCTTGAACTTCAGTGACCTGAACAACCCTTCTGCTACCATCTTTTAATCTCTCAACATGAACGACTAATTCAATAGAAGAGGCAATTTGTTCACGAACAGCTTTCAACGGCAAGTCAACACCTGCCATAAGAACCATTATTTCAATTCTCCTTAAACCATCGCGAGGACTGTTGGAGTGGACGGTAGTCATAGACCCATCATGGCCAGTATTCATCGCTTGAAGCATATCCAAGGCTTCACCAGAGCGGCACTCTCCAACGATAATTCGATCCGGTCTCATTCTCAATGCATTTACTACTAATTGGCGTATAGTAATTTCACCTTTGCCTTCAATATTGGGCGGTCTTTTTTCAAGTCGTACAACATGAACTTGATTCAGTAATAATTCAGCGGTATCTTCTATTGTGATGATACGCTCCCGAGCCGGAATGAAACATGAAATGACATTAAGTAAGGTTGTTTTACCAGTCCCGGTTCCTCCAGAAATGACTAAATTAACCCTCGCTTCAACACAAGCTTTAAGGAAATTCGCGAGAGATACCGTTAATGTACCGTTTGCAACCAAATCTTGAATAGTGTAGGGTCTTTCGGCAAATTTGCGGATGGTTAATATTGGGCCATCTAGTGACAGCGGCGGAATCGTGGCATTGACGCGGTATCCGTTGGGTAAGCGGGCATCTACCATTGGAGATGTTTCATCTACGCGTCTACCTATTGGAGAGACTATTCGATCAATAACGCGGCGTAAATGTTGTTCATTTTCAAATTTGATTGTTGTACTTTCAATTAACCCAAAGCGTTCAACAAATACTTCATCAAAACCATTAACCATGATTTCTGTAATATCAGGATTGTTCAATAATGGTTCCAAGGGTCCATAGCCAACGATATCTGCTATTACCCATTCAAGTAACTTATCATGTGTGGATTTATTGAAAAGTATTTTTTTCTCTTCCAAAACCTGAGAAAAACACGAATCAATCATCTTTTTTAAATCGGAAGTATCTTTATTGATATCATTATTATTAATCAACATCTGCTGAACAGCATCGCGGATGATAAAAAAGTTATTCTCTTGTTCCTCATTTAAGTGAGGATTTTCGATCTCATGAATTGGATTTTCTTTTTTTAAGGCAGGTCGATTAGTAAACATGGAGAGCTCCTATATAATCCTCATCGTTGTTGTCATTACACCATTAATTTCCAAGAGTAGGAACTTTTAGCTCTTGACCAAAAGTGACAGTTACGTTTTTAGATAAATTATTTGCGGTTTGTATTGCAAAAGTTGTTGATTTATTTTCTTCTGCAAAGAATGTAAGGCATTCTCCATCCTTAATTTCAAGGACCTGATTTGAGAAAAGCAAATGAACGTTTGAAAAGGCATCGAAATACTGGTTATAGGTTAGTTCAGGGTTAATAAGCGTCTCAAAATTTTCTGATATTGGTAATTGTGAATAAAATTCATTTGAGACCATTAGTTGCTTATAGATATATGCAGGTTTCAATGAAAATTGATAGTATGTGATGGCATTCGAATAATCACCTACTTTGCCAATAGTGTTTCCTAGAAGATATTCAACTTGAAACAATTTCATCGGATTTTTAGTATCTTCCCATGCAAGTATTTCTGCTTGTTCATAATTGGATCTTGCATCAAGATACAATCCAACTGAATAATTCTGATTTCCCTTTGAAACGTATGCATCATAAAGCAAAAGTGCTGCATTACCATTTGCAAATAAGGGATCATTATCCACCAAACGTTTTAGATTATCAATTGCAGGATTCCAATTTAGCTGAACAAAATTTTGGAAACCAATCTGATAGAGTTGTGCATTTATTAATTCATTTTGTAATTCTGAATTATTTGGGCTTAGATTCTTTGCCTTTGATAAATAAGAAACTGCTTGCGAGACGGACCTCACAGTCTGTTGCGGATCTTCAAGCATCTGCCTGGCAAGTTGCGCGAATTTTAATTGTAGAAGGTTCGAACTAACCTCTTGCAGATTTTCTCTTTCATTCGCAAAAGCTGTGCTCTGAGGTATCATCGCTACTGCTTTTCGATAATAATCTTCAGCCTTTGAAATTTCATCGATTGAAACAGAATCATTTTCTAATAAATTAATGATGCTGCGAAGATAACCGTTCAGCAATTGTTCCTTTTTGATCGGATCTTCCAATTCATATGTAATATCCAGAGCTGCTTCATAATTCTCAATGACTGAATTCCAGTCACCAACTGCATAGGCCGCGGCTGCTTTTTGGTAATATTCTTGAGCCAGGATCTGATTATTTATGGATTGGATTCTTACCGGAATGTCCCATAAACCCGGTTTTGCATCTTCAATCTCAATTAGAATTGATAGCGCTTCCGGGTATTGTTGTCTTTTTTCAAAATCCAATGACTCTTTGTATTTCAACTCCAAATCTAATAACTCATTTGTGCGTTTTTGTAGATCCGGCAACAAATGATATTCAGGATCAAGCGCTTCCATTTTACTAATTACCTGTGATGCTGGTACAGGCTGACCTGAAAGTAACAATTGTTCAACTTGGCTCATCATTATTCCAAGTTGAACATCATTTTGTTCTGATATTTTTTTTGATGCGAAGTTAAACACAATAACTGCCGTCACCATGAAGACAATTATTGCAAGAGCAGAAACACCTGAAAACAATACAGTTGTTCGTAACCTTTTTTTAATTGTTTTATCATGTGTTTCTTGGTTATGTTTCAAAGACATTTCGCGCAAAGATCTCTGCATCTTAATTTCTTGCTGGTACCTTTCTAGTTGTACTTCGTCAGGATACCTGTCAATAAGATGGAGTAGGATGGATTCGCTTTGTTCCAAATCACCTTTTTGATAACACTCATTAAACTGAATGAATTCAATATCCTCAGAAATTCGGGTAAAAGATTGGATGGATGGAGCCGACCCAGGTGTGTTGGAGTTGGTATCATTTGATTTATTGTTTATTGACTCATTATGATCTGTCATGATTTACTCTATTTTTTCTTCGAAGACAAAATTAGTTCTCTTACCCGTAAATGGGTTAGAAAAGATCGAGCAGTGTAGGAATAATTGGACCAATAATTACCATTAAAATAGCAGGAAAAATACAGATGACAAGTGGCAGGATCATTTTTGCAGGTAATCTGTTGGCAATTTCACGAGCTCGATATTGCCTTAATATTCGCATTTGAAGTGCCTGACTGTGTAAAACTTCGGCATAACTCATGCCCATTGTTTCTGCTTGTACTATGATTGAAATAAACCGAGAAAGATCTTCTACGCTCATTCGATTGCTTAGATTTCTAAGTGCCTGTGATCGAGCTACTCCCATCTCCATTTCTTGTATCACCCTTTTTAGTTCGTTCCCCAAAGGAGTATCCCAATAAGCACTGATTTTTTGTAGAGATTGATCAAAACCAAGGCCAGCGTTGGCACAAACTGAAAGCATATCCAATGCATCTGGAAGTTCTAACCGGATATCGTCCTGAATTTGGCGAACCTTAGAATTAAGCCAAATTTTAGGAAGAAGTAAGAAAATTATCGAAGTTCCAATTCCCAAAATCAACATTAATGGATCAAACTCTTCAACACTGAAATTTATATAAATTCCAATTAGTAGACCAATAATCAAAAATAGAACCTGAAAACTGAAGAACTCTCCAGATCGGAGATTAAACGGGTTACCAGCAATTACCAAATCATGATCCAGCTTTTCCAATTGTTTTGCAGGAGTTATCTGCGAAATGAATGACGAGAAATTTTGAAAACCCGGAACGATTATTCTTTTTATTATTGAACCAGCAGTTTCTCTGGGCAATATTCGTTTTTTGATAACATCTTCTCTTTTTGGTTGTTGTTCTACGACGTAGTGTTCCAGTCTGGATGCAACTGCTTTCTCTTTGTTACCCCATGAAAGAAGGCCGAAGATCAATAATCCCAGTCCAAGAAGGATAATTAAAACAATGCCAACTAAAAGGTATAAATTTTGATTCCCGAAAAAAACTTCCATTGTAATTTTCCTTATACCTTTACTTTGGAGATTCTTCTTATCCAGATATTGCCAATTATTACTGAAGTTAATGCAAAAATGCCAACAATCTGGGTAATAGGTTTATCAACAACATTATCAAAGTAACCCGGTGTTATAAAAAATATTATTAGTGCGGTGATAAATGGCATCAAGCTAAGGAAATTACCAACATATCGAGCATAAGAAGTCAGGGATTTTACTTCACCATATAAATGCATTCGATCCCGGATGGTGTCTATGATGGAATCTAAGATTGTTGAAAGATTACCACCAACCTGCATATTAATAATTATTGCTGTTACAACAATTTGTAGATCATCACTTTCCATTCTTTCCGAAAGATTAAGTAACGCCTGCTCCATCGAAAAGCCAAATTTCACTTCTCGTAATACCCTTCCGAATTCTTCTGAAGCTGGTGGTACTAATTCTTTAACCGCCAAATCCAGAGATTGGAGAAGACTATATCCTGCCTGGATAGCTCCGCGAATTAAAATTAGAACATCTAGTAATTGTGTGTGAAATTTTTGTTGACGGTTTGCAATCGATCGATCCAAAATGATGGGAGGTAATAGCACCATAACGGCGGCCAAGAATAAACCTCCAAGAACGTTTGAAACAATAATCCAACCAATTACAAGACCAAACAAAACTACCAGTATTCGTATGAGTATGAATTCTGTGTCAGATATGGCCCAATAGGCACTGGATATTTTTATTTGTAGTTTTTCTGAGGATAAAAATGTTAATGTGTCATTTAGCCAGGATCTTATTTTCCCTGTATCTTCTTTTATTGAAATTGAGCGGTCTTTAAAGGGTTTGGCTTTAGGTTGAAAAGTATTAATCGGTTCAATATATCTATTGATTCGCCCTTGAATACGAGTATTGGTTCCGACTTGCGACAATCGAATACCTATAATCAATAAACCTATAACTGATATAAAAAAAACGGCTACCAAAACTATCGTAATGAGATCTGGAGTCAAAGAAAACCTCACAAACTTTATCCTAAATTGGAAGACCTGGACAACAGGGCTGATTTATCTTTGTTGCTAGATTGGTTATAAGTTGTTCTAGCAGATTGGATAATCTTAACCAAGCCTTTTGATATGACAGAAAATGCAGCACTGATCTGATGGCGGGGATTTTTAAGAACAATTGGCACGCCTTCGTTAAGGCAACTCAGTGCCAAGTTTTCATCCGCAGGGATTTTGCCGAAAATATTCATCTTTAGGATTTTCTCAATCTCTTCACGTTTAACATCGGCTTTTCGACCAGTTAGATTAAGAATCAACATAGTTTTATCATCTGGATAATTCAGTGTGTGTGAAACTTCTTCGAATTGACGCACATCCCTTAAGGACGCAAGGTCAGGATTTAATACTAGCAAAATTTTGTCAGACAAATCCATATAAGTAACCGTGTTATCTGTTAAATGACTTCCAGCATCAATTATGATATTAGGATAGATACCTTGAAGAATTTCAAGCATCTTGTATATATCATCTGGCCTAATTCCTTGACCTTCTGAAATTAATGTAGGGCTAGGCAGAACAGAAATCCCAGAAATATGTTTAACTACAACTTGTTTTACCATTCGCTGGTCAAGCACTCCGATGTGAGATATCAGATCGGTTATTGAATTAGCAGTTCTCAAATTCAAACAGAGTGCAACGTGGCCAAAAAGGTGTTTTCCATCGATGAGTAAAACTTCTTCTTGTAATTCTTTGTGCAAGCTTATTGCCAGATTAACTGCAACCGTGGTTGTACCGGCACCACCTTTTGGACTAAAAACAGTAAATGTGTTTTTTGGCCTTTCAAGCGGATTGGTAGGTGCTAAATTGGCATTTGCTTGTCCTCGCTTCATCAATTCAACGACCCTATTAATTGTTTTTACAAGATTTTCTTTTTTAAATGGCTGCAGGATAAAGGCACGTGCACCAGAAAGGATTACTTTTTCTGAGTTTAACATTTCTGATTCAGGTAATATGACTATCACACCACACTCTGGATAATCAGTGACTATTCTATCCACGACTTCAAATATATTTTCTTGATATTCAAAGTCCAATAAAACTAAATCAGGTGAATTTTCAGCAATAAAATCGAGAATATTATCCTGTAACATTGATGAATTCAAAGGGTCTAAACCTTTTTGATTGAAAATGCAATCATCAATGTTAGTTTTTAGTGATTTATTTTTTGTAACGACTAATAGTTTTGTGTTTTCTGATGATGTTGTCATATTTTTCCTATAAATTAAGGTAAAACTTGAAGCCCATAGAATTCTATAATGTATTCTTCAGTTACTGGAGTCAGATCAAATTGGACACTCGATGTTGGAGCTCGCAAAACGAGATCAAAACTAGCTCCTGTATCTTTTAAATGTTTCAATACCAAAGCATCTTGTGGATTTAGTGCAAGTAAATAAGAAGTGGTTCTCAAATTACTTTGATCAGCATTTGGATCTTCTGGAGTTTCAAGAACTAAAGCAGTGATCGAAATTTTTTGAAAAGTATCTACGGTAAAGGTGCGAGCCTCAGGTTCCTGTTCTGCAGCGGTGCCATCTGTTGTCGTGGTGTTATTATCTGGAACAGTTTGAACAACTTCTTGGAATGTTGCAAAAATATCGATAATATCACCTCTTTGGATGATATTTTCTCTACTCATAAGATCGCTGGCAGGAAAAGCCATCATTACATGTTCATCAGCCAGAATGAAACTTAGATCGTGATTTGTATTCGTTGGATCTGCCAGGTTGTGCTGAAGGACCATTTCACCTGAAACAAGATCAGCTTTGATAATTTTATCGATTGCATCGGCTGTATTGGTTAAAGCGCCGCGGGGGGCAATGTCAATGGGAACTTCAATTGTCTTTACATCTGCCAAACCAATCTTGTCTCCAAGAAACATATCGCGAGTTAACACAACAACCTGGGTCATAACAGAGTTTGTCTGAGATTCGCTATTACGTTGTGGAAGATTCAATCTTTGAATGATGATAATGCTTGCAAGAACCCCCACACCAATTAAAACAATTCCTATCACTACCAATAGTAAAACTTTTATCCGATTAGACAATTTGTGCCTCCCTAAAATCTATGAGTGTAATGATTATTTTGTTAATGAAACGATATAAGTTCCCATATCTACCCCGCCACCGGTTGTGTCACTTGGTGGAAATGGGTATCCTGACACAAAGTATCCTTCAATTGAATTAACACTATTTTTTAAACTTGGATTTAATTCCACTGCTCTTTCATAACCGGGGCATTTGTCACTGTTTTTTTCGTGTACGCAGGTGACATAAAACGCGCCAAAACCAACCACATGAAAGTAAAGCTTAGAAGAACCTTCCACTATGATGTCTGATTCTCCAGGATCGATTGGATAAGTTGCATGAGCTGCGTCTTTGCATTCTGGTTTATTGTCTGGGTTATCATCACAGGTTTGATTGAAGATGACAATCAAAACAACCTGACCTTCTTTGTTCTTCATTGCTTTATAAGCAGTTGTGACATTGCCAGGTTCACTATCCAGCCATGTATGCGTCGTTATTTGATGATCAATACCATTGTTGATCCAATCAACCATTTCAGAAGCCCCGCCGCCGCCGCCATCCAGGTCAAGCCAGCTGCGATTGCCAGCCCCCTCAATATCATTTTTGCCATCGCCATTTAAGTCACAATTAATCGTCCCACCTTCAGTTGTACAAATTATTTCACTGGCAGTCGCTACAGCATCCATGACTACATATATTTGTGGTAAATAATATTTACTGAAGAAATTGGGCTCATAATTATACGTAATCCCATCAATTACTACATAATTAGGATTGCCGGTAATGAGCGGATTAACTTGCGATGCCCACTCCAATTCTTGAACTTTACAATCCGGGCTGTCTGATCCTGTAACAGGTGGTCGGCACGACCATGCAATGGGCATTAAGTAATTGCCCTGGGATGGAGGAAAACATCCAGCCGCTGCTATTGCTCGCGAGGTTAGATTTGATTGGTTGAATATTCGTGCAAAAAAAGAGTTTTGTGTAATTTCAGCTGTAACTTCAACTTGATTATTCTTTATCTCTGCAGTTGCAAAAGTTGCATTATTTTTATTTACTGCATAGTCAATGGCTGTTGCCGTTACGATATTTGCGGCTTTTTTTAAGCAATAATCATGGGCACCAGCGAGAGCGCCAGCATCTGCGGCATTTTGTGCTCTTCGTCTGTTTACCATAATGGATCCACCATCAAGGATCAATGCCGTCATAGAGATGACAATAATCAAGCCGATCACAACGATCGGCAATACTTGGCCTTTTTCTAGTCTTCGGAAGTTATATTTTTTCATTATTACCTCTAAAAGTTTGTAAAAACTTCCACCAAATTATCTTGAAGCTTGAGCAATCCTCATAGTGGATTGTGCAGTAATTGGAATGCCGGTTTTTGATCCAAAAATATATTTTATTCCGGGTGTAACAGGTTGAAACAAATGCGTCGCAGATATTGAGATGTTTGTATAGAAACCATCCGTGTCTTTACTGACTACGACAGAAACCTGACTTTTGGTAAGTTTAACTCCTACAGCATAAGAAATAACCTTATCAATAATTGTATTATCGTAAGGTGAAGAATAAGCTGAATTCAAATCAGTTTTATTGACAGTTGCAAACCTGGTACCTTCACGAACTGCGTTTGAAACTGAAGAGAATGCAAAGACTGCTCGGCCAAGATCAAGAAACCCAGTAATGAGTAAAAAAATTAAAGGGAAGATTAAAGCAAATTCAACAAGAGATTGTCCTGCATTGCGCTTTATATTTTTCATTGCACCATCATCTCCGCAGCGCTGTGAATTACGATAGGACCATCCACAATTTTGAACAAGATCAGGACTTTTTCGAACATCAAACCGATTGATTTTGAGATTGTGACGGTGACGGGAGACCCCGTGGTGCAGCAATCACTCACTACAATATTAGTCGGAATGAGGGTTAACCCTGAACTTAGGGCTTCTTGCATGGTTACTGCAATGGTTTCTTGATAACAAATTGATGGGGTACCTGAGCAATTAGTTTGATCGTCTGGATTACGAGAGATAAAATTGGCACCTTCTCGTGCTGCATTGGTGGTTGCGATTTTATAAAATAACACTCGCCCAAAATCAAAAGTGCCTAAAACTAATAAAAGTAGAATAGGCAACAAAAGGGCAACTTCCATTAAAGCCTGCCCTGATTCGGACCCGAAATAGAACTTTCTTTTTGGGGTAACAAAACAGATAAATTTGCTCATACCAATAATTTTCCCCGCTCAAGAGCTTATTGAATACCGATAAAGTTGGTGCAAAGTTCTCAGGTTTGTGAATCAACCTGAGGTGATGTGATTGTTGAGTGGGCCTTTACTTTTTTTTTACTAGAATTCTATTTTAATTTATTATACATCTATTTTGTTGACAGTTCAAATAGTTAATGTTACAAATTTTGTATCATTTAATCATAATTTGTTTACCGGTATGGGGTGCAAAATGTTTTCTAAAAATAGCGAGAACCTAAAACAAGAAGTCTCAGAATATGTTTTTAAATTAGCGAATATTGCTGAATTGCGAGAAGGGGATAATTCTTCTCACTTGATCAGAATACGCGCTATTTGTCATGTGTTGTGCCTTGGGTTGGGAATTCCAAAACGTGAGAGCGAAATAATTTCGATCGCCAGTCAACTGCATGATGTTGGCAAAGTCTTTATACCGGATGAAGTTTTATTTTTACAAGGCAACTATCGAGATAACGATTGGCTAACAATTCAAAAACATACTATTGATGGTAGTACTTTTCTTAGGAAAACGACATCTGTTTATTTACAAACGGGTGCGATTATCGCGGAGTTTCATCATGAACGGTACAATGGATCAGGTTATCCGTATGGAAAGCGTGAAGATGAAATTCCACTGGCAGCAAAGATTTTTGCCGTGGCTGATGTTTTTGATGCACTCGTGACACCAAGACCATACAAAGATTTATTGGATGAAAAGGATGCTTACGAATTAATCGTTGATTCAAAAGGCGTTCTGTTTGATCCAAAAGTTGTGGAAGTATTTAAAAGTAAATATAAGGAAATAATTTCAATTAAAAATTCACAATCGAATTAGTTTGAAAATTGGGTTCAAAAATAAAGACTAATTTGTGGGCGGAAAATCAAAATATTTGTGTGTAATTTGATTTGCGTAGGTCAATCCCCTCAAGCATTGATCACCACCAACGACGTAAGCGATATCTGACCATTTAATTGGTCCCAGGGTGGCGGCAAATGCATCTCTGACGGCATTAAAGACACATGTGGGACCAGCATTGTAGTTCAACAGGGTTAGTTTCCAAATGGTGGGATAATCCACTACGTTTCCTGATTTCCAGCCTGTGGCATTGAAAATCAATTGTGCCGTTTGATAACAATATCCCAAGACAACTTCAGATTGAATATCAACCACTCGATTTATTTGATCTACTGCCACGCCATATTGACAATCTGGGCATGTGATTACGAGTGTATCAAGGATTTTGTTTGCTTCAGTCACACTTGAGGCACAGTAAGTTCCCAAAGTTGCCGGGCAAACTTCTGCCGCTAGACGGGAATTCCACTCCAAAGCATTACGCATGCCAATATTGGTAATATGACCATAACCATAATGTGTTTCTTGATAGGTAGATGGCCAGAACTGACTCTCTGTTCTGATCATTTGCTTCAACAACACAGGGGGTACTCCTGTATTTTTCCAGGCGGACAAGATGGCTTCATCGAGCGCGTTTTGCAAATAGATAACAGTTTCTTTAGCGACGGCCATGCCGCATGCATTGGCATAACCATTTAGTGCCAAACCATCGCTTGGGCAGGTAGATGCATCTACAATTTTTTCTGTGATCAACTTGCCCGCAAGAAAAAAATAATTCTCTTCAGTATGTAGTTCAGAAGCTTTTTCCGGCACGTAGATCCAATGCATTTCGGTATCAGGGATATTGATACGGTTTAAACAGGATGATATCGACTCAGCATTTACCACTGCAGTTTTTGAGTTAAATAGGGGACTTGAACCAACCGCTAATATTAACAAAACTGATGCAATAAAAACACCAATAAAAATGAAGGATGACCGTTGGACTCTCTTCATACAGTGATTACTTCCCTCAAAAATTTTTTGAATTGGGTTTTGGTTTGCATTGAAAAGTCGAATCCCACCCAATTTTGACTGATACCAATAATAATAATTTATTATATATTCGATTACTAAGAAATACAATAACCATTATCATTCATACATAATTACTAATCCCACAAAAATGAAATCGAAAAATATCCAAAATCATATTTTTCAAAAATATGCAAAGTTTTAATTTTTAGTTTGATTGAATATTAAAGTTAGCTTCACCTTTTTTGAAATTAAAAAATAATGCATTTACACAATATTGGTCGAAGACTAAAACAGAGACTCCCTCAATAAGGGAGTCTCTTTAATTCATTTCTACCAATAAAGATACCAATAAAACTTGCAGTAATCTACCAATAAGGATTGCCTTGCTTAATAATAGAGAGCAAAATATTAAAAAAAGTACATCACTTTTCAAACCTATTTACATGCATCTGAAGAATTATTGGCATTTGCTGAATTTCCTGCACCATTAGAATTTCCTGGCAAACAAGACCCAGCTGAAGTTTCCGTCTTATCTTTATCGCTTTTTGGTGTTGGTATTGTTTTTGGATTGGGTGTCCCGGTAGGTTTTATACTTGAGGGAGTTTTGGTCGTTTTGGTTGGAACATTAGGCATCAACGATGGGATGCTTGAAAAATTGTTGAATAATGGCGAACCCATTGTTGCAAATTTATCTGAGGAAAACACTAAGGTTTGCCCTTTGTGGAGGGTTGATTTTTCAGAAAATTTTAGAGCGTTTACTTCACCCTCAAACACATCAGTGATCACCGAACCATCGTCATCGATTTTTACTATGAAATGAGCATGGTCGGAACTAAGCTGACCATTTATGGTCTTCAAAGTAAATTGGCCAGTTGTTTCTGTAGTCAGGTTTTCTGCTTGGCCGTTAATTAATTCAATAGAGATATTCCACGATCCTTTTGTATCCATCATTGAAACCAGATGAATTTCAGTCTCGGAGTTAAGTAGAGTCTTTTCTCCACCTGGAAACGAAATGGTGACCGACGAATCTGAAAGAGTTCTAATTGTCGAATCAACTGGAATTGATTGACCAGATAAAACGGGTTTCCACTGACCGGCGTTTGGATCCAGAACTTCCACTGTTCCTGATATATTTTCTACAAATCCTGCGTATACATCTCGCGGGTTGCGAGTGAGTAGAGATGTAAAGACCAATATTATCAAAAATGAAATTAATATTAGAGCAGGTCTTAATTGAAGAATAATTCTTGGTTTTATTTTTGTTGGATAAACTAATGGATATTGGCTGATGACTCTTTGATGAATACTTGATGTTGGTGAAGGCCAATGAAGTGATTCCACAGCCTTGAATATCCTCCCATAATGCATCAAGGATGTTTCACATTCATGACACCCTGTTTGTAAATGCTTCGACACTTGATTTAATGTCGTCGGATCAAGGCGGTCTTCAAGATAATCTATGAGGTGTTCTGTTGAACAATGTTGAAGAATTTCCACGGGTTCTTTCAATAACTAACAATAAGTCCACAAATAAATTAAATACAATACACATCAGTTGAGAAATCAACTGTCCATTAAACAAGAGTTGTTTTATGTGATTCTAGTACATCGCATTAACTTATTGAATAATCAATTCTATAAAAATCTGGATTTATAAATCAAACATGTTTTCACGCTATCCCTTGTATTAATAGAAAGAATTGATCTGATCGTCAAACACTTAATAGAAATGTCTCCTCTTGCATGCATGATGATTTTTATATTTCTGAGATCAATAATAAGTTCAAGAAAAGTTTTCTTAATGATGATTGAGTAGTAATTAATTGAACAGGAGTTTTTATGGTACCCTACACCTTTCGTATCCGATTTATGCCTTTTTCAGATCTTGCTTCCCTAGTTTTGAGTAAAACAAATGACCTCAATCCATTACAGGGCCTATATTTTTTTTTGCTCAATGGAAGTGGTGGGCTTACATGCTATAACAAAATCACAAGCAGCAGATGCCGTCGGTTACTATTTCAAAACATTGCCCGCATAGGGGTGGACAACCGATCAAACAAATCCAGGGTCCGAACTGGTACTTCCTGTTTCGTTATTTTTTTACAAAGGGGATCAGAAACTCACCATCAATATTGATGCTTCCAACGGTGGTGGTTTGGACGTTGATGTACTTCTATATTCGCTTTCGGAGATTATTTCTCAACAACAAACTGAAACACCAGCAGATTCGACCCCAAACAGTGAAGCCCCAACAATCAACCCCAAAGACAGTGGACTTTCAGACGACGTTCCCCTCTATCCAGGTGCTACCGATTTAATTAGTATGCAAAATGTTCTCATGGTTAATTCGACAGATTCGATAGATGGTATTGTCAATTTTTATCTAGAGAGAATGCCGGCGCTTGAGTGGACCTTGCAAAGCAATGTTGTTTCCGATGGAAGAACAGTACTCATGTGGGAAAAACAAGAACGTATGGTTACCATCACAATTCAAAACGCAAATAATATCTCAAGACTAGTAATGAGTGAAATTTCTGGTAATTGATTTGTTATTCCGAGTATTGGTAGAATGCCTCCATAATTATTTCACTTACAGAAACAGGATCAGGAATTAGAACCATTGCACCGCTTTCAGGAACGGTGTGATAGATAATATTATCGGGTCCGATGGTATATCTCTTAACAAGAGACGGATCTTCAATTATTTGAGCGCTTATTGGTAAAAGGTGCAAAACAATATCCATTGGCAAATCCGTTTCTACGTATGACTTAAATAGGTCATATAGTTCAGGCCCTCGATTAATGGCTTCGAGAGTCATCGCTTTTTTAAAAATGGCAGTGATCACTTCTTGTGCTCTTCTAGTGCGATCAAAATCATTTGTGGTTTCGCGTGATCGCACGTACCACAATGCTGTTGCACCGTTCATCTGATTTTTTCCTACCGGGATGCGGCACATTCTGTCTACAGCCTGGGGAAGGGCACACGAATCGTTGAGTTCCATACCTGCTTCAACCGTGATTCCACCAAGTGCATCCACTATATATTTAAAGCCGGAGAAATTTGTCATGATGTAATAATCAACAATTACATCAAAATTTTCCTGTAGGGTGGCAGCGGTTAATTCAAATCCACCTATCGCCTGTGCGGCATTAATCCGGTTCATTCCATAATTTGGGATGTCCACATAAAGGTCCCGCGGAAAAGAAGTTAATGTAGCAGTACCTTTATCAAGATTCAATGATAAAACCATGATCACATCGGTATTAAAACCCTTTTTGGGGCGGTAATCAGAGCCAAGAAGTAATATATTTACCTGATTTGATGGCCTAGGTAAATTTAATTGGACAGCTGTATAGATGGGGAGACTTGGTTGAATAGTGGGGGTTTCGAAAGGTTGAAGGTTATTTGTTGGAAACGGTGTACTAGTCGTGTCTATCAGTTGGTTTGATGTAATAGTAGCTGTTGAACTTTGGTTTAAAAGACCAACTTCATGATTTGGGAAGTTTATTGATTGACTAATAGGGGAAAACCCGGGAAAGCAGCCTGCTAATACCAATATTCCTAGGATCAAACCGAGAAAAAGTTTTCGCATAAATATATTTTACACTCGATAATTACCTAATTGCATTAATTGAGCTGCATTGAATGTACCAAGAAAATCAGTCAAGCAAACTAAAACTCACCATTATTTCTAAGTTTTGTTTTTGATGATTTATCAAAAAGTCTGTATAATTATTTACATTGATTTAATAAATTTGGAGCATTGATCTGAAGACCATCATCTGGTCGCTTGCCAGGATTATCCCTGTGCATGGCTTCAGGGAGCAAATAGCGAAACCGGCCTTTTGGTCGGTTTCTTTTTAATCTTATAACTATAAAGGATCGAAAATTCGATGATTTTTTGGCAGGGTTGCGGATGAGCTATAGAAAATACTTCTTGATTGGCTTACCACTATTGATTCTTTTGGTTTCTCTTTTCTGCATTCCAAAAAGCGTTTTTGCATTGCCAGAATATCAAGCCCTGTCGATTCAAATTGATCATTTGCAGCAAGCCAATGACGATACGAACCTTGAATCAATCGTAACCTTTAGCGGTAATAATGATCTGGGGGCGGGGTATATACCAGGCGAAACGGTACATGTTGATGTGAGAGGTCCAAACGCTGAAGTTTATGCTTGCGACGCGATAGTTGAGCAAAGCGGAGCCTGGAGTTGTTCGGTAAATCTATGGAAATACTCTCCAGTGACAGGTGTTTTCTATTATAAGGCCACTGGATTAAGGTCAGGGGTTTCCTATACCGGTTCCTTTAACAATCAAGGAGCAATTAAGGGTGTTAAGCTAATTGTGGATGGAAAAGAGCTCGATGAGAATGCTGTGGTTTATTCGGGTTCGATCGTAGACGCAAAGATTGAAATGGAATCAACAAACAACGATTTCTTATGGAGCGGAACAAAATACCAGGTTCAGCAGAAGTCATGTTCCAGTAGTTCAAATTGCATATGGAAAACTGTATTTATCAGCCCTTGCCTTTCGACCCCTGAACCCGATCTCAAAGGAAAACAACCACACCTTTTTGTTATGGTTTCCAATGTTTTTAACCAAACTCAAATTAATACCAAATACCAATTAATGGTGACAACCTTTTCTGATGCGGGATGTAAATTGGTCAATGGAGAACAATGGTATTATGCCAATGAATTTGTACTGAAAAAATATGAAACCAAGACTGACCTGGTTTGCACACTCTTGGAAAAATCACTGGGAAGTCAGTTTGAATGCAAAGCAATTGTTTCACGAAGTCCGTCAGATAAAAGCAGTCCTCAGGGGGTAGTGTCATTTGAAATTGAAAACCCCGTTGCGAACTTGGAAAATCCTTCCAAGTGTATTCTTAAAGCAGAAAGCCACGGGACAGCAGCTTGCTCAACAATATTTCAGAATACTGTCGATGGCACGTTTAAACTGCGTGCCGATTTCGTCAGTAGTAACCAAAATGATGATGATAGTACAAGTGAATGGCAAGATGTCATATTTGATATCCAAATGCCTGAGGTTACAGTAATTGCCGACAGCATGACAAAAACATATGGGGATAGTGATCCAATCTTTACCTATACTATTTCTCCAAAGAACCTCAATTCTGTTGTTTCCGGTGCCCTCAAGCGTACAGGTGGTGAGGATGCAGGTACTTACAGTATTAACCAGGGATCACTTATAGCGGAGGGTTACAAAATAAAATTTATTCCGGCGACCTTCACAATTGAAAAAGCCAAAGCCGATTTACAGATATCCGGCTTTTCAGGGGTTTATGATGGACTGGTCCACGGGGTAAAAGCATCTGCGACGGGAGTAAAGGGTGAAGACCTCTCTTCATTTTTGGTTTTTGGGCAGACTTATAAAAATGTTCCAGGTGGGGTTTCAACCGTTAGTTTTATTGGAAATGAAAACTATTTACCTGAGGTTGTCAACAATATTCCCGTGACTATTTTTGCCAGAGATATTCAAATTTCAGCAGATGTGCTTTCAAAGATTTATGGCAATCCAGATCCCATATTTACCTATCACATAACTGAAGGGAGCCTTGTGGGCAATGATGTGCTTTCTGGTGTGATTAATCGCGTGCAGGGAGAAAATACCGGGCTTCATATCCTCAGACAAGGAACTCTTTCAGCAGGCAAGAATTATCACATTACTTTTATTAGCGCCTGGTTTAGGATCAATAAGCGGACTGTCACCATTACTGCTGACCCACAATCTAAAGAATTTGGCGCCCCTGAACCGGCTTTGACTTTCATGGTCACGGAAGGGCAACTGGTAAATGGGGATATGTTTTATGGTTTTCTATCACGAACTCCGGGCGAATCCGCAGGCATCTATCCAATCGGACAAGGGTCGCTTTACCTTTCTGACAACTATGATCTTACTTTTGAGGGGTCAACATTCTCCATTTATGAATCCATTGAAGGATTGGATTCTGATGTTGATGGCATCATCAACGCAGCCGATAATTGTGTTTATAAGCCTAATAATGATCAAAAAGATTCTGACAATGATGGATTTGGAGATATTTGTGACCCAAGTCCGATAAACTTACAGGCTAATATGGTTGTACCTGTTACTGGCAATTCAAATAAAGGTTCTTTAAACTGTTCGGGTAGCACTATCTTCAGTTTGGTTGATGGAAATTCTGCTGTGTTTCCAAAAAGTTTATGTGGATTGTCTGCCATTATTAATAGTGAACCAGAAACCAGTTTGCCATCAACCCTTCCAAAACCATTATTATTTATTAGTGACATAAATCTGGTTTTACTTGATGATCAATCCCCATTAGATGTATTGGAAAATAATGACTATTTAGACGTTTCATTTAGAATTCCCCCCAGTATGAAAACTAACAGGATTTCTATTTTGTTTTGGAACATCAAAGCAAAAGATGGTCAGGGAGATTGGCTGGTACTACCAGCATGTCCATTTACAGCTTCTGTACCTTTATTAAGAAATTCTGATAGCGATGTGCGTCAGATATTAAACTGTCTTCTCGCGGTGGATCACCAAAGAATTGATCTTCGTGTTAATTTTCCGGGGTTATTTGTGCTTGCTGCCAAGTAATTACTAATGTAGTTATGATTTTAATATTATTATAAAATTTTCGTAAAATTCACAACATGAGTGATTGACAATTAGTTTTGCTGTGGTAATATAATTATTACATAGAAATAACAATTTAATGGTTTATTATTGGATGCGTTGAAACTGATATCTTTATTGGTCGCAGGCTTATAGCGAGTTTTATAAGCAAATATCAGTGGAGCAAATTGCGAAACCGGCCGTATTATAGGTCGGTTTATTTTTTTAAGCATCATTTGTAACTTATTTGTAGGAGATGGGAGTAACTATGAAAACAAAATCATTCCGCATATTCCAAATACTTTTCATATTGGTCTTTCTTTTTGGGTCAGCGAATCTGGGGGTCGTAAAGGCTCAGGATGAAACACCAGTGCCGACAGAGCCAGTTGCCATAGTTGAGGTGATCACCACTGAGTCAATTTCAGAAACAGAGGCTCCTTCTACTGATGTGCCGGCTACTGAAGTGGTTCCGCCAGCTCCTACTGAATTACCCGTGGCTACTGAGGTCGTGCAACCGGATGAAGACCTGACAGAGATCGTTGAAGTTTTATCTGACCAGGGAATTCAACTGGCTGACGCCAACGGAGATCCACTTGCTTTGGGCAGCCAGGATGCTGAAGAAGCAATAACGAGTGGTGATCCTTACTTTGTGAGAAATGGTGTGACCTATAGTTTCTGGCAAACTGGATACGTCTGTCCGCCAGATACCGCCACTTCAATTTGTGTCGTATCTGCAAATCCTATTCAAGACGCGATCAATAAATATGGTGATCCTGCGCTTCCCGCGCCGGCTATAGGTGAAAATGTCATTACCGTTGAACCTAGTGCGGTCGCCTATGCGGGTAACATTACCATTAATGTGGGTAATTTCACGCTTATGGGAGTACCAAGTGGTGTGGTTGGTGCGGCGATCAATGCACCGATTATTCAAGGTTCTGGTCTTCCGGGAAGTGGAATTGGAATTACTGTAAATGCTGAAGGTGTAACCATTTCTGGTTTCATTATTCAAGGGTTTGAGACAGGAATTTTAGTTCCTGTGGTTGTTGGCAATAACACCATCGATATTACCTACAATACCATCACTCAAAACGGAACTGGAATTCAGGTTATCAAAGATGGTGGCAGCCCTGGCAACAACATTAACTACAACATGATTTATGGGAACACAAATTATGGTCTAGTTAATAACATTACTGAGGATAGCAACAATATACAATGGATTGATGCCACCAATAATTACTGGGGATGCCCAACAGGACCAGTAGTTCTACATGAAGGCCATTATTATCAATTCAATGCTAAAGGTAATGGCGTAGATGTAGGAACGGTCCTGCCCGCGGGGTGCCAATTACTTGATGGCGAAGACTTTCTTTGGGATATGCAAATTAATTCGCCACATTGGGGACCTTACAAAATTGAATTAGATCCATTTGTAACTCTAACTCCAACCAGTACTCCGACGAACACGCCTACCAATACGCCTACAAATACACCAACCAACACGCCGACCGATACACCTACACCTACCAACACGCCGACCGATACGGCCACTCCTACCAATACGCCGACCGACACAGCCACTCCAACCAATACGCCGACGGATACTGCCACTCCAACCAATACGCCGACGGATACGGCCACTCCAACCAATACGCCGACCGACACAGCCACGCCGACCAATACGCCGACGGATACGGCTACACCTACCAATACACCGACTGACACGGCCACTCCAACCAATACACCGACGGATACGGCCACTCCGACCAACACACCGACCGATACGGCTACACCTACCAATACGCCGACCGATACGGCTACACCTACCAATACACCGACTGAAACTGAAACTCCTACCAGTACCCCTACTGAAACAGCTACACCAACCAGTACACCAACTGAAACAGCAACGCCAACACCTACCAGTACGCCTACGCTTCCACCACCCCCACCACCACCTCCTCCGTTACCTATTCCGGTGACCGGTGGACAGCTCATCCCCGTTACAGGTGGAACCCTGATTGTTTCAGGAATCGGACACTCCTGCATGACCTATAACAACGGATATGTTATCTGCTGGGGTCTGAATGCCTCTGGTCAACTTGGTGATGGAACCACAATCGATAAAAAAGTGCCTGTATATGTAGAAGATCTGACTGGCGTTCAAAACCTGGTTGCTGGCAGCAAACATACCTGCGCACTCACAATTGATGGCGATATCTGGTGCTGGGGAGAAAACAGCTCAGGCCAATTGGGTAACGGAAAGACAATCAACAGTTCCTTGCCCGTAAAGGTGACCGGGTTGCCTGCAAAAGTTTTGACCATGACAGCTGGTGAAGAATTTACCTGTGTTCAACTGATGAATCAGGAAGTATGGTGCTGGGGCAAGAACAATCTTGGTCAGTTGAACGATGGCACGACCAAGAATCAACTCAGCCCTGTCAAGACCAAACTGACGACTTTGTTTGCCCAAATCTCAGGTGGACAGGATTTGCTTCTGGGAAGTGATGTCTTGGGCAGTGTCAATCAATGGATAAAGGTTATCTCTGCTGAAGTCAAACAAGTTGCCGGAGCACTTTCAATATCAGCCAACCGCTGGGGTCCTACAGGTTGTGTTGTGATCTCTGATGGATCAGTAAAATGCTGGGGCAGCGATTTGAATTCACTCCTTGTTCCAGGATCGATGAAAGCCATCGAGGTGGGCGCTGGTCTGGCTCACAACTGCGACATCAATAATGATGAAACAGTTTCTTGCTGGGGTGCAAATAAAAATGGAGAGTTGGGTAATGGAACCAACACCGATTCTTCTTCAGCCACTCTGGTAAAGAATCTCAAAAACGTTCGAGTTCTGGGCGTGGGAGCACACCACACCTGTGTACTGAGCGGATCAAGCAGCATTGCCTGGTGTTGGGGTGAAAACACCTTTGGACAACTGGGGAATAACACCAACACCAATAGCAATATTCCGGTGATGGTCATCTTACCCGGTGCCAAGTAACAAATTTGATTACTTCAAAAAACCCCTTCTCTACAGAGAGGGGGTTTTTTATTGATTGAAGTTGATTGATAAAAATTGGGTATAATTGTAGCCTTCCAGAAAAACAGTTTTAGCAATAAGTTAGTTTTATTGGCGTAAAAAATTAGTTATTTTTTACGCCAATATCCTTGTTAAAAAGATTAATATTATGTAATATATTGGTTATAAAATAATAAATGTTATATGGCGGCGAAGAGGCTGATATCCGGTGTGGTCGCAGGTTCACAAGTTGTGAACAGATATCAGTGGAGCCAATTGCGAAACCGGCCGAAGTATCGGTCGGTTATTTTTAATTAATAGGAAATTATTTTACTTGTTTGAAATGGGAGTAAGAATGAAAATAAAATCTCATCAATTTTTTCAGCTGTTTGTCATTTTGGTGCTTCTTTTGGGTTCGATTAATCTGAAAGCTGTTTCAGCACAGGATGAGCCCCCTTCTTCACCGGATTCCGTGGCAGTAGTTGAAGTCATTTCAACTGAGTCAGTCTCGGAAACGGAAACCCCAGTGGAGGAGGTTGTTCAGGTTACTCCCGTTCCATATACTACAGAGACAGTCGAAGAAGAGACATCTTCTGATTCCAGTCTTCAGGATTTTGTTGATGTTTTGGATGAAGCGAATATTATTGTAGCTGATGAAAATGGTGACCCTTTACCGTTGGCTAGTCAGCAAGCAGAGAACGCAATAACCTCCAGCGATCCATTTTTCTGGAATGGCAGCAACTGGGTTGGATATGCAACTTCGGTCTCCGGTTGTCCATCTGGTGTAATTTGCAATGTATCAGCAACTCCCTTTCAAGCTGCTGTTAGTGCAGCACCTGCAAATTCTACCATTTATGTCGGCGGTGCTGCGGCTGTCATTGGAGGAAACCCTAACTCCGATCTCTTCTATAATGAAGATGTTGTAGTCAATACCAGCGGACTTTCTTTTGTGGGTTTTAATGCCTTTAGCTTTACCCCGGCGAACACTGTTAATATCACAACACAGGGCTATGCTATCGTCAAGTCAATAACCCTAAATGCTAGTTTTGGATCATCAGCAGGTGTATATGCTAATCAGATATTTTTGGCAACCAATAATTATATAGAAGACGCTGTCGATCTTCTTAATGCAGGACCGATCAACTTCGGAATGACTGCAGATAATTGCACTTCCCAACAAGATTTTGTTAATGGGTGGTGTGTTGACAAGAAAATCGATTGGTGTCATTGTGAACCTGGTAAAGGGAGTGAAAAAGACCAAATTAAGTGCCAGACAATTAATATAAATCGAAGTGGTGTCAATGGCCATGATGATCACATAGGTGATCCTAATCATATTGGCGAACATGCTGGTCCATGTGCAGCACCAACCGTCCCTCCGTGTTCTGTAAGTGGTGCGACGAGAACTGCCAGTGGCGAGTGTGTAACTCCAACACCAGTTAATACTCCAACACCCATCCCGACCAATATACCAACTGAAACTACAGTTCCTACCAATACACCGACTGAAACCGCAGTTCCAACTAATACACCAACTGAAACAGCTGTGCCGACCAATACACCAACTGAAACTTCAGTTCCTACCAACACACCGACTGAAACCGCAGTTCCGACCAATACACCAACTGAAACCGCGGTTCCGACCAATACACCAACTGATACCGCCACTCCTACCAGCACTTCTACTGTTACCTCGACCCCGACGCCAACCGCAACCACGGATGTGGTTACGACGCCCATTATTCCTGTGACAGGTGGAACACCTTCCGCTCTGGTAATCCCCATTACCGGTGGGAAGCTTATCCCCGTGACTGGCGGAACCCTGATCGTTTCTGGTCTTGGACACTCCTGCATGACTTACAATGACGGCAAAGTCATCTGTTGGGGACTGAATACCTCTGGTCAGGTTGGCGACGGCACCTACTTGGATCAACATAAACCGGCCTATGTAAAAGATCTGCAAGGTGTTTTGAATCTGACTGCCGGCAGCAAACATACCTGTGCACTCACGATTGATGGTGAAATCTGGTGCTGGGGCGAAAACAACTCAGGCCAATTAGGTGATGGATCCACAATGAACAGCAATATCCCCGTAAAAGTTGATGGGTTGCCAGAAAAAGTACTTGCCATCACTGCAGGTGAAGAATTTACTTGCGCACAATTGATGAACCAGGATGTCTGGTGTTGGGGTAATAATGAAGTGGGTCAACTTAACGATGGCACCACCATCAACCAGACAAAACCGGTGAAATCGAAACTAAACACAATGCTCGCTCAAATATCCGGCGGACAAGGTCTGCTCCTAGGAAGTGATTTCTTTGGCAGCGTGAATAAATGGACGAAGGTCCAGGCAGCAGCAGTTCAACAGTTGGGTGGTTCACTTTCAATATCGGCCAACCGATGGGGTGACTCAGGATGTGCAGTTGCTTCAGATGGTTCAGTAAAATGCTGGGACAGTAACCTGGTCTCTGCACCAGTAAAAGATGCATTACCTGCCATGGAAGTGGGTGCTGGTTTAGCCCATAACTGTGCCATCAATACAGACGAGACTGTATCTTGCTGGGGAACCAATCAAACCGGACAACTTGGCAATGGAACCAATGTTGATTCTCTTTCAGCCACGCTGGTCAAGAACCTGATGAGTGCTCATGCTCTGGCGGTCGGTGCAAAACACACATGCACTCTGAACGGTACCAGTAATGTCGCCACCTGCTGGGGAGAAAACACTTTCGGCCAATTGGGTAATGACACCACAAATAGCAGTAATTCACCTGTTTACGTGATCATGCCCGAGATTCAATAAGTACAACACAGTTCAGTATTTCTGCCCTTCTTTCAACAGAGAGGAGGGCTTTTTTGACTAATATGAAGGGAAAATGGTCATTTCAATAAATGTAAACAAAATCTAAAGCATAAATTAAAAAGGTAATACATATCAGAAAATGTATTGACTTTTTTTTTTGACGTGGTAATATTATAGTAATTGGATAAATAAGGTAAAAATAATATAAATAAATTAGTTTGGTTGTTCAAAATAAGGTGATTGAAGACAATGTTTTAAGTGTAATTTACCTTTTTTATAAGTAGTCTTTTTTGTAAAAAATTATTTGTTATCGATGGGAGTTAGAATGAAAAATAAATACACACGTTTTTTCCAAATATTAGTTATATTGGTATTTCTGCTAGGATCTGGCAACTTGGGTTTGGTACAAGCTCAAGATGAAACGCCTGCACCTACAGATATCGTTGCTGTGGTGGAAGAAATTACCGCTCAACCATCACCAGAAGCTGAAACTTCAGAAACTGAATCTCCGTTACAAGAGACTGATACTGAGTTTTCTACAGAAACACCTTTCGAAACTTCAGAACCAGAACCCCTTCTTTCAAATGAAAACATTTTGAATGCAGTTGAAACCCTTGTGGCTGAAGATCTTGTCCTCTTGGATGGTAACGGAAACCCGATGCCACTGGCAAGTCAGCAAGCTGAAGACGCTCTCTCCAGCAGTGACCCATTATATTGGGACGGCACTCAATGGGTGGGATATGTAAAAACTGGCGATTCGTGCCCGGTTGGAGTAACGATTTGTAATCAAGTTTCTAACCCGTTCCAATCTGCAGTGAATAACGCACCCTCAAATGCGACCATTTATGTGGGTGGATCAGCCGTAGCAGCCACAGACTCTACCAATTACAATACTTATTCTGGTTATTACAACGAGGATGTCACTATTGGCGGAAACAACCTTTCATTTGTTGGATTCAGCGCCATCACGTTGTTGGCAAGTAGTACTCCTGCTTCAGTAACCACAGGGTATGCTTACGTAAAATCTTTCACCCTTTTGAATCCTTTTGGAACAACTACAAATGTATTTGCAAATCAGGTCAACCTTTCCAGTGCTAATATTGGATTTTTACCAGATGCTCTCACACTTCTTAACACTGTCAACGAAGACGCCAGTGTTCAAATCGAATGTGAACAAAAAGGTTACATTTACGTATTAGGCAGTTGCCAGGATAGTAAAGATACAATGATCATCTGTCATTATGATGGTCGACAAGGATCTGATAAATTCCAGGAACTTGAACTTCCTTTGTCAGCCATCTTTTCAAATGCCAATGGGGTGGGTGGTCACTTCAATATCGATGGTTCTCCTTCAGCCGGTCATGAAGATGATCATTTAGGAGCATGCCCGACAAACACACCAATACCAACCATCGTGGCGACCAATATACCGACAAACACGCCGACAAATACGCCGACCAACACACCGACTAATACGCCGACCAACACACCGACAAATACACCAACAAATACGGCGACAAATACACCAACAAATACGCCGACAAATACACCGACAGAAACGGCTACACCGACCAATACTCCAACTGAAACAGCCACACCTACAAGTACACCGACTGAAACAGCCACACCTACAAGCACACCGACTGAAATTGCCACATCTACAAGCACGCCAACCAGTACGGCAACGCTGCCTCCTCCGCCACCACCTCCTCCTGCATTGGTTATCCCTGTAACTGGTGGTCAACTCATTCCAGTGACTGGTGGAACCCTGATAGTATCCGGGCTTGGGCACTCTTGCATGACTTACAATAACAGCCAGGTCATCTGCTGGGGCCTCAATGCCTCAGGGCAGGTAGGTGATGGGACTTTCAAAGACCAACACAAACCGGTTTATGTAAAAGATCTTGATGGTGTTCTAAACCTGACCGCCGGTAGTAAACACACCTGTGCCCTCTTGATTAATAATGAAATTTGGTGCTGGGGTGAGAACAGCTCGGGGCAATTAGGCAATGGTTCCACTGTCAACAGCAGTGTTCCCGTCAAGGTTGATGATCTGCCCGGAAAAGTACTTAACATCACTGCCGGTGAAGAATTCACTTGTGCACAATTACTCAACCAGGAAGTTTGGTGTTGGGGCAAGAACAACTTTGGCCAACTCAATGATGGAACTACTTCAAATCAGAACCAACCAGTCAAATCTGACTTAGATACTTCACTTGCTCAGATATCGGGCGGACAGGGACTTCTTCTTGGGAGTGACTTCGTCGGCAGCGTGAATCAATGGGCGAAAGTCCAAGCTGCAGCAGTAAAACAACTAGAAGACTCCCTTTCCATTTCAGCCAACCGCTGGGGAGCAACAGGTTGTGCAGTAACTTCTGACGGATCAGTTAAATGCTGGGGTAGTAACTTGATTTCAGCCCCGGTAAAAGAAACGCTACCTGCTTTGGAAGTAGGCGCTGGTTTGGCTCACAACTGTGCAATCAACACTGATCTAACTGTTTCTTGCTGGGGAACCAACAAAATTGGTCAACTTGGCAATGGAACAAATGATGATTTTGCATCAGCAACACTTGTCAAGAATATAACCAATGTTAAAGATATTGGTGTTGGTGCCAACCATACTTGTGTCTTGATCGGATCTGGCAATGTTGCCAAGTGCTGGGGAGAGAATATTTATGGGCAACTTGGTAATGATTCCATAATCAACAGCAACTTGCCGGTAAATGTGATCTTGCCATAACTTCAACAGTGAATTAATGCAACGAACAACACCCTCCTTTGATTCTAAAGGAGGGTGTTAGTTTTATTGGTACCTGTGACAATTAATAAAGGTTTATGAGGATGATGTACATTATTTTATCGGCTCGTAGATGTACATGACCGAATCGGGTTCAAAGTTTTTGAAGTTTTCATCGTAGACTTCCATATCAAATCCACCGATGGGTTTCATGCCCGAACGGGGGAACCACTCAGTGGCAATCAAATGATAGGTATTCATCAACGTTTCTTTACCGCCTACGTGTTCAAAAACAGCATACTTGTTCTCTGGAACGTCCACCACAACCATACCTTCGGGCGGGATCGCATCTGCAGCGACCTTGAACCCGGCGATGTATTCAAACACACCATCAGGTGCGTTGCTCTCCATCATACAAACACCGAATGCAGATTGCCCAACCACGGGAATCTCAGGAAAACGGGGATTGAGTTTTCCCCACATCTCGCTGATTTCTCCATTCTCATTCTTGCCGCGATATTTCATGCCCATTACTTTGAAGGCTGGCAGGGTTTCAAACTTTACGGGTTCCATTTTTTGCTCCTTGTTTTCTATATTTCTCTCATCTCGTTCGGTTCCGCATCTGACGGGAACCTGAATCTCAATCACCCTTTTGTTAAGAGGTGTCTCGGGGGTTTCTCCGAGATATATAAGACGTGTTTCACCGCATGCGCCGTAGCCATTTAATTCGATCCATTTCAATAGTTCCGTTTGAGGCACTTGACCAACTGTTCCGCCCAATAAACAGGCTGCCAGGGGGATCTCTGTCAATCTGCTTAGTCGGACCGGACCTGCCGCAGGTTTCTCTTTTACGGTCGGGTTCAATTCAACCTGCACGCCCAGATGCAGATCAACTTTTTCGTCGTCGAAACTGCCATCTTTCAACAGACTGAACCACTGTCCCGTGATGCGGATGTGCTGGTCGGTACACCAATTAAAGATCAACTGACGCAAACCTTCTCTGGCATCATCCGCTTGTTCGATTGTGGCTGCACGCGAATGCGCCCAGGCAGTTAACGAAGATTGGATCGGTTTTAAAAGGACAACATTTCCGCTGCTAATTCCTTCGGTCTCAATCTGTTCAAGTCTCTTCTCAATTCTTGCCAGACGTTGTTGTTCTTCAATCACATGCTTCCTTAACTCCATTCTTTTTAGTCGAAGCATTCCTTTCAATTCATCAGCCGTAACACCGCTTTTCAAGAGGTGTTTGATCTGATCCAGTGTGAACCCAAGATCCTTCAATGCCAGGATCTGATTGAGGTGAGTCAATTGATCGAGTGTGTAATAGCGGTAACCACTATAGCGATCTATCCATACGGGTTCGAGCAATCCTTCTTGAGCGTAATGTCTCAATGTTTTGACTGACACATGAGCGATACGAGAGAAGTCACCTATCTTGAACAATTGATCCTCCTGATGGCCATCAGTGTGTGAAGCATACAACCTCCCCTTAGGGGAGAGTCAAGGGTAATTTTTTAATCAGTTTACCAAAAATTTAAAGTATGATACTCATAAGTGGATTAATTTGGGAGGTTGATTATGTATGAGAAACGCTTTGAGCCCCTTTTGACGCGCAAGAAATTTTATATTCGATTATTGTCTCATTTGTTGACCGGTGCGATCATTATGGGAATATCATTGGGTATTGGCGTGCTCGGTTACCATGGGTTTGAACACTTATCATGGCTGGATTCACTGCTCAATGCTTCCATGATTCTGGGCGGCATGGGGCCGGTCACCATTCTCCAATCGGATGGCGGCAAATGGTTTGCCTCTTTTTATGCCTTGTTTTCAGGCATGATCTTTCTTGGTGTTTTCGGCATCATAATTGCACCGGTTATTCACCGGTTGCTGCATCTGATGCATATGGATGAGTCAGAAGATAACTAACAACACCTAAAAACTGCGTATAGACGAGATAACAAAGCTGTGGGTAAAAATCAGGAATTATTACTATATAATAAAAATGGTACCCTGTTCGCTTGAGGAGGAATTTATGGGCAAACGTATTTGGCTATTTTTCGTCATTATTGTTCTCACCTTGTCAACCGGGTGTGATACTTTATTATCAGGCTTATCTCAACCAAAACCAGTTGGACCATCGCTTGATGAAATTTCAACTTTATCCGCCCTGGCAACTGAAGCAAACTCAACACCAACACTTGATTTGTCTATTCCTTTGATGCCAACCTCCACACCTTTTCTTGATATGATAGGGCAGGGAGGTGAAGCAACAGATGAAAACTCCTCGGCTGGAGGAATAAATGCCACAAAAACCATTATGCCTGGAGAAATTCGAATTACAGGTATTACTAAAAAATCAGCAGGTGTGGCTCAAATTAACTGGGAGACCTCAGGTGAATTTCCTTATGGATATAAGATAGTTTATACTGACCAACAAACTTATCCAACTTATCCTGAAAATACTTTCACTTCCATATACAATTCAAACGCCAAGGCCGGAGTGATTAGCTATGTTCCAGATCGTATCTATTATGTAAGAGTATGCCGCGTATTGGTTGATTCTTGCGATCTTTACAGCGACCTTGGGATTTTCGCTTTTGCACCACCCACCGCCACACCTAAACCAACCAAGACACCATCAAAAGTGGTCGTTGGTGGAACTACAGTACCTTATGATTCGACATTAACGATTGACATCATTAAATCAGCCAGTACTGGGAAAGCTTATTTTGCCTGGACAGACAAGAGTTCCAGCTCCAAAGGTTACAAAATCGTTTATTCATCCAGTTCCCAAATTCCCACATATGGAAAGGATCCATATTTTTATATAGCTGATTCAGCAACACGATCAGCATATGTAGATGGCAACAGTAATACAAAATATTACTATCGAATTTGCAGATTTGATGGCTCCAAATGTACTGCGTACTCGGCGGTTTATGCTTTTACTTTTCCGAGTTATTCGATCACCAGCACTGCTGACAGTTCAACAATTACGATTTCATCCATCAACGATACTGCAACTGGCGTTGCCCAGGTAAATTGGACGGCATCCGGATCATTTCCAAATGGGTTTAAGATTTTATATTCAAAAACAAATTCACTTCCCACCCTAGCAGATAGTGTGACGGTAGTAAGCGATGGTTCACTTCGTTTGGGCAGTATTAGTGGTGATCCATCAGCCACCTACCATGTCAGAGTATGCAAGTATTCTGGAGGTGAGTGTATTGTCTATTCGCCTGTTGTTGATTTCACTTTTGCTGCGGATTCTGCTGTGATAACAATTACAAATCTTGTTGATAACGCAACTGAAGGAAGCATTGATCTGGATTGGACTGCCACAGGCACGTTTACAAACGGGTTCAAAGTATTGTACTCAACCAGTCAATCAACCCCTACATATGAAAACGCTTCACTTTTAGCGATTTCTGATGGAAGCACAAGAACTGCCACGGTGGTTGGTTCAGAAAACACTCATTATTACTTGCGTGTATGCAAATTCACCGGTAGTGGATGCGGTGTCTATTCAAATATTGTTGAATTCACTACTCAAACCACTGATGTTGTTTTATCGAAAGATGGAGTTACACCAGACACATATAATTGGTCCTTGCCTGGTGGAGATGCAGATAATGCAGATGGTTATAAGTTGTTTTGGGCAGAAAATGATAGTACCCCTGTTTGGACATCCGGATTATCAACCCAGGAATCCGCGACAGCATCTCTTCGAACCCTGACACTTGCTTCTCCATTGTCATCCGGTAATTATATCGTTCGTTTGTGTGTCTATTCCGCTGCGAGCGGCGGTTCATGCACTGCTTATTCAAACACCCTTGAGGTGGTAGTTCCTTAGAAGATTCAATTATATAAAGCAAGGCCAGATGATTAATCATCTGGTTTTGCTTTATTATCAAATCACTACTTGATGGTTGTTGCTAATTGGAATCATTTTATTGAAAGATTTTTGTTGGGTTGAGTAGAATGTCTTCTTGGATAGCTAAACCCATTTTATTTCAAATATTGCATCTCATATCTAGCATCTGTTTTTAACATGTCGATTTGGTTCAATTTTGGGTCAAAAAAGCATGTGTATAATAATAAATAGGGTGATTCAGATTTTTCAAAAGAGAGGAAAAATGAAAAAAGTATTTTCTGTGCTATTAGTACTTGTTTTTGTTATGGGGTTGTCTCTCGTGAATGTTCAATTCGTTGTTAAAGCCGAAATGAATTCAATTTTTGCACCTGGAGATTGGCAGGTTCCTTCATCTGTAAAAGCAAAAGCTGTTGATGTAACTGCAGAAGGGGCACCTTCATATTTGAAATTGGTCACAAACGGTATTTCGATCAATGCACCAGCAAAGATTTGTCATCAATTCACCGGTGCACAATATGACTGGGTTGCTGAAGTCAGACAGTTAGTTGACGAGACATGGGTTAAGGTAAAGACGACAACAACTCTAGACAACACGAGTGGAGAGAGCTATTTTAAATCCTGCGCACAAGCAAACAAAGCAGGAACTTATGCTTTGTTTGCCTATTATCACGTTGCAGTTGCAGAAGTCAGTCCGGGGAATGAAGATACTTATGAAAATTCTGACAAATGGACCCGCGGTACTGTAACACTTTTGGATATGCTCAATAATCCGGCACCTGAATGGCTTGATCTTTATTCCAATGGTATAAAAGTTACCAGTATTGGCGAGATCTGTCATCCATTTCCCTCTGGTGTCAGGAACATGGTTGCAGAGATCCGCGAATTGAAATCTGGGGTTTGGACGAAAATTAAAACATCATTTAAATACATACCGCCTATTGATGGTGTTTACATGGCTTGCGCAAAAGCTCCAGAAGCTGGAACTTATGCCCTTTTTGGATATGTTTCACATTAGTAAAATACAGAGATAAAGGTTAATTTGAAAGGCTGCCTTATTTATTCATAGAAGGCAGCCTTTGTTGTTAAACTGTTCCACCGTAGCGGTGGTTGGCAAGCGGAATCACGTTGATGACAGGTTCCTCGTAGAGATGTGCTTCACGCACTGCCTGAATCGCTTCCATCAAATGTTCTTCACGGCAATTGATCTCGATCTTGCATTCTGATCCCACGATAAACTTGCCGACCTCACCAAAAGCCGGTTTAGCGCCTTCCAGAGGCCTGTAGCTGCCTTGCACATGCAAGATGGTAGAACAATGATCGTATTTGCCAATCTCTCCGGCATGGGCCCCTGCAAGGGCTTCCAAAATTTCATCCACGTTCTCTTCGGGGCAGAATATTTCAAGTTTGAAAAAGGGACTGTAATTCATTATTTGCCTATGATATATCCGAGCATGGCAAACATGAACCCGCCAACCATGCCTAAAAAGGGACGAAATCGGCCATACCACTTAGCCACGATATTACTTGAAGTTCTCCGGCTGCCCAGGATGGCAAACAATGCTCCTCCAATCAGAGCCAGCAGGGCAGGCAGTGGTAGTGCCGGCAGACTGGGTTGAAGTAGTTTTCCCGCAAGAAAGCCCAACAAGGTACCAAGTGGGGCAGAAAGCAAGGCGCCGATGGGACGCTTAACTGCCAGACCGACCATGAGCCCAATTACCAGACCGCCCGCCAGTGCGATCAATCCATTATTGTTCATGCCAGATAAGTATCCGACCATGAAGGATGAAAAGGCAATGGCCGCTGCTTCTGAAGCAGTGCGGGCGAAGAAAGTGCCCACACCAAGTGCGCCGACGCCAAGACCGGCTGCTTTCAGTCCTTCCTTCAACTGATCGTTGAGGGGGGCGGCATCCAGCGCATCTCTGATCTGTTCAGGGGTGGTATCAGCCCTCTGCGACGTTATTGGTGGCGTAATGTTCCGGGGTGGTGTGTTGATTGTGGTGACGGTTACCGGCGGAACAACCGGAATTTCTATGGGTGCACCGCACGCTTTGCAGCGGTTTGTGCCTTCCGGGTTAATAGCGCCGCAGTATATGCAAGTTAGTGAGGGATTTGCCATGAGAGTTATCTTTCCTTCCACCATCTGATTTTTCCAAGTAAAAATAATTATATCAATTCATAATGCAGAACTAGAGTAATCAACCCTAATTTTGACGCAAAATGACAATCTCCCCAATATTTTTTGATGGTCTTAATGCTTTTCCAAATTCCAAAGTGGACGCAAAAAGAGGGCGCAGAAACAAATAGCCGCTGAAAGTGCACCGCCAACGATGAAGACCGCCCGAACACCAAAGAGTTCTGCCATCGGTCCAGCGATGATCAAGCCGAGCGGGCCAGCCAACCCGAAGATCATGTTCAGTAGCGAAAATGCCCGGCCTTGCATTTCGTTGGGGATAACCGTTTGCAGCAGTGCCATCATGGGGGCGTTGCCGGTTGAGAAGGTAAAGCCGCTCAGGAACCACCAGAAGACAGCCAGCCAAAACAACGGGGTTGGTGCCAGTGCGGTCAGTGCAACTGTGCCGCAGGATATGCCAAAAGAAATCATTACAATCAGCGCCCGTCGGATTTTCAACTTCCACAAACCTATAATGACTCCGCCCAGCAGCATGCCAATACCCGCCAGTCCTTCCATGATGGCTACCTGGTTGACGCCGCCGGCAAAATGATCTTTTACCAGCAGCGGCGTGAGTGCAAAGGTGGGCATGATGGTCAAAACCACCAGACCGGTGATGGCGTAAAGTGTCAGCAGCCCGGGGTTTGTGCGGATGGTACGCACGCCTGCGTTCAGATCATGCAATATGGTTTTCGCATCCTCGCCCTGTGGAATTTTGGGCTGGGGTATTTTGAAAAATAACAGCGGCACGATCCCCAATACGGCAGTGACCACATCAATCATTAGTGCACCCTGAATCGGAAACGCGGCTAACGCAAGTGCACCTAAAGGTGCTGAAGCAATGATCATCACACCTTGCAGCGTTTGGTTCATTCCGGCAACCCGGTCAAGCCAATGGTTTGGTACCAGATTCATGGTGCTGGCAGCCGAGGCCGGGTGTTGAAAGGCCTGCATCGTTGCCCTGATAAACATGAGCGTGTAAATATGCCAGAGTTGGATGCTGTCTGTGGCAAACAACACGACCAGAATCAACATACACAACGCTGTAATCGCATCTGTGATGATCATCACCATGCGACGGCTGATTCGGTCAGCGATCACACCGCCCAGAGGGCTGAAAATCGCGGAGGGCAGCATACCCATGATGCCTGCGGTGGCCAAAGCTGTGGGTGAGCCGGTTTCCTGGGTGATCCACCAGACCAACACGAATTGGGTGAGTGCACTGCCTACCAGTGATAATGCCTGACCTGACCAGATAGTGAAAAAGCGCGGTTTCCAGTTTTTAGGTTGGATCGGTGCGGTTGTCATTCAACAATTCTCCAAAAACAATTATAACGATTTATGGTTAGTAGAGCTGCGTGTAGATGTATAATATTAAGATGTTAATTGTTAACCGAATGTTGTTCCCTCTTTCAGGATTTTTATTATAATTTTCAAATTCATTAGAGACAGATTGTTTGGATGAAATGACTTTTTGACTACTTGACTAGGATAAAACCCTTCTGATGGGGAGGATTAAATACGGAAAACTGATTTATCATCAACATGAAAAACCATGCCTTTGTAAAGATAATAATTTAAATAAGGAGAATCTGTGATCACAGCATCTGGGCTAACAAAAACATTTAAAACAGACAAGAAAAAACCACCTTTTACTGCGGTGGAGAATCTCAATCTTGAAGTTCACGAGGGCGAAGTATTTGGTATTCTTGGACCAAACGGGGCAGGCAAAACCACCACCGTGCGCATGCTCACCAGTCTGATCGGCATCACTTCAGGCACCGCTGTGGTGAATGGTTTTCAGGTTGGCAAACAAGATCAGCAAATCAGGCAAACTGTTGGAATCCTCACAGAGACCCCCGGAATGTATGAACGACTGAGTGCTGAAAAGAATCTTTCCATTTATGCCAGCCTCTACGGTGTCGCAGATGTCAAAGGAACCGTTGAGAAATATCTGCGCATGCTCGGATTATGGGACAGGCGTTTTGATGAAGCCGGAAGCTTTTCAAAAGGCATGCGTCAAAAACTGGCTATTGCACGATCAATGCTGCACGAGCCCAAGATATTATTCCTGGATGAACCCACCAGCGGCCTGGACCCTGAAGCCTCACATCTGGTGCGTGACTTCATCGAAGAATTAAAAGCCTCAGGCAGAACTATCATCCTCTGCACGCACAATCTGGATGAAGCAGATCGTCTCTGTGATCGACTGGCGATTTTTAAAACCCGATTGATCGCTTTGGATACACCTGCAAACCTTCGAAAGCACCTTTACGGACGGCGTGTGGCATTTCACCTGTCTCGAGTTGAAGAAAAGTATAAAACTGTGATCACTGATTTGCCTTTTGTAAAAGATCTTCAACAGGTTGATAAAAGTTTGCTGGTGGGTCTTGATAAACCTGAAACTGAAAACCCGGTCATTTTACGCAAACTGGTTGAAGCCGGCGCAGAGATCCAGTTTGTGGGTGAGCTGCGCCACTCACTTGAAGATATTTATTTGCGTATGATTCATGCAGAGAAGGAATAGCCATGTTTAAGTTTGCGCGCGTTAGAACGATCATTGATAAAGAGTGGGCCGAGGTTTTCAAGAATCGTGTGGTTTTGTTTACCATCATTCTGATGCCTGTGCTTTTTACGTTGCTCCCATTGGGAATGCTATACTTTTTCGGTCATAATGCGGCCATGCAAGGCGGCGACTCTGCGGATGTACCGGCTCAGTTTGCCATGACCTGCGGCAATCTGCCTATGATGGATTGTGTTCAGATCTTTATGGTAAATGAGTTTATGTTGTTGTATCTCATCATGCCGATCATGATTCCGATCGCCATTGCCGCTTATGGTATTGTGGGTGAAAAGACCACACGCAGTTTGGAACCTCTTCTGGCGACCCCCGTGACCACAGAAGAGTTGCTGGCTGGAAAGGGACTTTCAGCTGTCATTCCGGCAGTGATTGCCACCTGGGGATGTTTCATCATTTTCTTGCTGGCGGTGCCTGTGACCGGAGTTAGCAAAGAGGTTTTGGTGTACATCGCAGGTCCGACCTGGGTGCTGGCAATCTTCCTCGTTGGACCGTTAATGTCAGTCATGGCGGTAAATTTTGCCATCTTTGTATCATCACGAACGGCTGATCCGCGGGTGGCTGAACAGATTTCTGCGGTCTTAATTATGCCCGTGATGTTAGTCTTGTTCGGACAGTTGGCAGGCTTTATTATCCTAAACGTGAAACTGGTTATGATCACTGCCGCAGCCCTTGTGGTATTGGATATTGCAATGATTCGATTGGCGGCACGCCTCTTTCGGCGTGAGACTATATTAACTGGCTGGAAATAAGGAGTCAAATGAAGCACAATTTTTTACTTTCTTCTGTTTTCATATCTTTTATTATGCTGGTGTTGATTGGCAGTCCGGTTTTAGCGCAAACACCTGAAGCACCTACTTATCGACTCAATCTAAACCGTGATTTTGGTTATGGTCTTGGAGCAGACATCAAGGGTTTGTTCACACTAAGTATTGTTGGTCCAGAAGATCTTTCGTCGGTCTCTTATTATCTTGATGGCGAGTTGATGGCTGAGGTTAATGATTCTCCATTCAGTTTTCAATTCAACACCAACCAATATTTATTTGGTAATCATGATTTCACGGCTGTCATCACCAACGCTGCGGGGCAAACTTTTACAACGCCCGCACGCCATATGAATTTTGTGTCTCCTGAAGAAGAAGCTGCAGGTACCCAAAAGGTAATCTTGCCCATTATTTTATTGGTGGTCGGTATAATGATCGTCGCAGGATTATCTCAATTTGCATTAATGCGCAAACGTAACCCCAATGGTATTGAACCGGGTACTCGAAGAAATTACGGCTATGCCGGTGGCAGCATTTGCAAGCACTGCGGCAGACCAACCCCCCGTCACATCTGGGGATTTAACATTGCGATTGGCAAGTTTGACCGCTGCGAGAACTGCGGCAAATGGTCTGTCATGCAAGCTGCTCCTTATGAGATCTTGCGTGCTGCAGAAGAGTTGGAAAAAACAAGCGCATCACAAGCCCCGACTTTTAATGAAAAATCAGATGAAGACAAACTGCGTGAGTTGATAGACAAGTCAAAATATAATTAAGTGAGATTTACTTAAATTTATTTGGCAATAAAGTAACAAAAAACCGGAGAGAGAAGCCCTTTCCGGTTTTTTTATCGACCTTTTTGTGTGAAAAAATTAATACATCCCCTGAAGCCATTCAGTCGGGTCAACCTGAACCCCGCCAACGATGACTTCAAAATGCAGATGTGCACCCGTGACGCGGCCGGTTCCACCCACCATCCCGATGGTTTGTCCGGCTTCCACATGATCGCCAACCTTCACATCAATTTGCGATTGGTGCCAGTAACCGGTATAGACACCGTGACCGTGAGATATTATGGTTGCTCCACCTCGAACCTCAAGGTTCTGGGCGAGTACAACGGTTCCTGCGGCTGCGGCAAAAATTGGGGTGGAGTTGTTGCCCGCAAAATCGATTCCACTGTGAAAGTAGATATATTCACTGTCATTATATGAACGTAAAAGGCCGTAGCTTGAAATCCAGTCTTGTTCAACCGGGCTGGGGTCTGAAAACCCGAAAGTCCATTCTTTAACCGGAGGAGCGTCAATCACCAGGGTTTTGATCATTTCCCATTCCGGTACGGTAACTGTTGAGTCAATGTACGAAGCATCCACGATAATAGGTGCGCCCAGTCTGTAATCATATGCCTTTACTTGGAAGTTTTCCTGATAAGAAAAGGAGGAGCCATCAGGGTAATTGGTTGTAATTGTCATTGCTGCCAGACCGGGTTTTGTAAAGCGGTGAACGCCTTGCAAAGCGATCATTTTGCCATCATCGGTTGCGAAAAAGTGCAACGGAAATTCCGTCGATGTGTAATAAGACTCTGTTCCAAGCGAGTCGTTAATTGACATTCTAAGGCTCCCGCTAAGCGTTGTTCCATCAGGTGGCGCATTGACGATCAATTCAGTCGTCTTGCCTTGCAATAGTGGAAAAGGCGAGACGGTCATGGTCGGAGCGTCATTATTTTCTATACCGTCCACTGCGCTTGTATCTGGAATCCACAGTGAAGTGTTGGGCAGCAGCATCCATCGACCACGTAAATCGTTGCTTTCGGCCAGGGTCCAATTGCTCACACCTTGTTTAACAGCCGTTTCAAGCCCCGTGAGACCCTCTGTAACAGAGAATTCCTTGATCTTGGGAGTTCCGGTATACATAATGTAGAGTGGGGCGCCTGCCCAGGTCTGGTCAACATTAGTAATAAAATTTAATCTCATCAATAGTGATAGCGGCTGTTGTTGGCGGCCGAAAAAGCCGACCAACGATTGACCAAGGGGTTGGTTAACCCGCATCACTTCGCCTTCAACATCATCAAAACCAGGTATGATCAGGCTTTGACCTGGATAGATATAATCCAAATCTGGAATGTAATTGATGCGGCGAATTTGAAAAGCAGTGGTGTGAAAAGCCGAGGCGATGGAGTCAATCGAATCACCCTCCAGCACCGTGTATTTTAGCCCTGATGATTGCGCTTTTACCGTCTGGGGAACGTATAAGGCAGAGATCAACATTAAGGCCATGCAGGTCTGAAAAAATAAACGGATTAATTTAGACATAAATCCAATTGTAATGGATTAATGGGGTAAAAAAAAAGGGGGATTCCATTTGGAATCCCCCTTTTTATTTTTGAGGTTTAATCGCTTATATTCAGCGATTGTATATATTCGTCAAGACAATCCAGCCCGGGGGTAAACGCGTTATCCGGTGTGGCGTTCAATTTTTCTAGCATGGAGACATAATAAACATCCATGGCGTTGCCGTAATTTGGATCATCCATCGCTGGGGCGGGGATGCCGCCTGCAGGGACGTTGACTGAATCATAGTTTTCTTGCAGGTAGGCTGCGTTGACCGGCAGAAAAGCTGATACCCAATATTTTCCATCCACGGTCATGCCTTGAAAAGTATAGAAGAGTTCATGGTTATTCACCGGCGCATAATATTGCGCGTATTGCGTCAAAAAGCGTATCCCTTGTCCGTTTTGGAAGGAGAGATACTTCTCATTGGAACTGAAAACTTGAGCTGCGTATAGATTAGGAAGCAACGGTATGCTGTCTGGTGCCGCAGGTTGGGCTGCAAGCAGTGTCTGCATTTCGGTAATTTCTGTTGCCACAGCTTCATTCATGGCTGCAAATGGTGCGATCGGATAGACGGTAATACCGCCGTGATTGGTGGTGGCGGGATCAAAAAAACTGCCAGAGATAGGATAACCCTGCAGACTGATCTTGCGATTTTCAGGGTAGTACTCCATGGGGCCGTTGTTTTCATCATATGGAGCTGCCGGAACCAATATGCCGGTAGCATTCATTGCCATGCAGGGAGGAAGCACCATATAAACGCCGCCCAGGTTAAGTTCAGTTCCAATCAAAGGTTCTGCCGTTGGAGCTGCAACAGTTGCCAATGGTTCGGTGGCAATGACCCCCGTTGTTTCGGTTGGGTTGATTTGGACAGGTGTTTCAATTTCTTGAGTCGGAGCGTTGTTCCAACTAATGGTGAAGGGAAGACTGCAGCCCATCAAGAAAAGACCAATAATAACAAGTAAGGCGAATTTTTTCATAATATATCCTGTCTACTAATGATTGATAGTTTATTATCGCTTAATAGACGAGAAATGACATAAAAAGGTTGCAAAAACCGGCGAATTTTTCGCCGGTTTGATTTTTATATTTCTGAGGTATTTGCCCACGGATAAATTTCAGTGCCGCGTGCTGCTTCTCGGATGGCTGGATCTGGAGAATAAAATCCCTGTCGTTCGGGAGGCAGCAGGTAAGATAGCTGCCGCATGATATCATGGCCGATTTCGTCCAACTCTTCACGGCCGGGTCTGGAGCCGTCCGATGCTGCAACAGGACCGAAGGGTTTGCCGAATTTCACTTTTACGTGAGCGCGTTGACCGATTTTTATACGTTGGAAGAATCCCACCAAGTCATCAAGTCCAACAGGTAGAATCTGAGCCTTAGTACGCCAGGCTAAAAAGGCCGTGCCGGGTCTGGCTGGGCGAAGCACTTGAGCCCAACTACCGCCTTCAGGGAAGATCGCCAACACTCCTTTTTGTTTGAGAATCTCTTCAGCGTTTTGGAGTGTTTCGCGCGAGCCGGTGCCACGGTAGGTCGGTATGACCCCGAAGGCTTTACTTAACCATCCGACGGTGCTGGGGGCATTGGGAGTTTGCGCGCCGCCCACAAATTCAATCGGCCACGGTGCAATGTGTATCAATGCCAGGGGGTCAAGAAAGTGGAAGTGATTGGCTACCACCAACAACGGTCCCTTGGTGGGAACGTTTTCACGCCCTTCAATCTCAAAATCAGCTAGGATGCCAAAAGCGGCAGCAATACCGGTCTTTAAAATAGCGCGAATAACTCTGCGTCGAGGATAACGAATTGTTGTTGTCATAGGATTAATTATATCTTTTGTTTGTGAAATAAATCACCGCCAGAGATCACTCTCTGGCGGTGATTATATTAATCTAATCAAAAACCATTGGGTCCTTATGTGTCACCTTTCGAACATACATCAAGAACACAAGCCCAACAATCAGGAATACCAGAATGGAGCCGATTCCCCACATTAAGCCGTAATGTTCAGCAGCAACCGCATCAAAACCATGATTCTGATACCAATTGTGCATTCTGAAAGACAATGTGCCAAACACAAGTGGACCGATAAATGTTGAGGTACGTCCAGCTACTGATAAGAAACCGTAAAATTCAGATACTTTTTCAGGTGGAGCAAGCTGGCTGGTCATCGATCTGCTGACTGCCTGAGCGCCTGAGAGGCTGAAACCTGCCACTGCACCTACAACGAAGAACAAAATAAGCGTTTTGATGAACATTAATGCAATGATCGCACCAATCAAGATCAATAACGCATAGATGACGGCTTCTTTACTGCTTTTGCGATCGGATATTTTACCAAACAAGAATGCTCCACCAGCTCCAGCAATCTGAATGATGATCACAAAGATAATCAATTGGGTTTGGTTCACTCCGAATAATGTGGCACCGATGATGGCAGCAAAATCCATCAACATCATGATGCCGTCATTGTAGATTAGGAATGCGATCATGTATTTGACGAATTCTTTGTAACTCTTGATGGCTTTAAAAGTATGGGCAAGTTTTTTGAATGCCAAACCAAAAGTGGTTTCTCCGGGGGGAAGTTTTTCTGGCTCGGAGATTTGTTTGACCCACAAGAAAGTGGGTAGAGCTGAGGCTAGATAAAACAATGCGGTCACTAAAAAGGCATATTCGACGGGGACATTGAAGCCTTTAAGTAAAGCCAGCACAATCACAAGACACACGACACCGCCAATTGAGCCGATCGCCCAACCCTTGCCAGAGACATCCCCAATCGTTTCAGGAGTGGCAACATCCACCAACAGTGCATCGTAAAAGACTTGTGCTCCGCGATATCCAATTTCAGCCAGAATGAAGAAGGTCATGGCCATGATGACATCACCGGGTCCAACAAAGAACAAAAGACCGGTGAATACAATTGAAATAGCCGTGAAGATAAACAGCATCAATTTCTTGGCGCGTGAAAAATCTGCGATGGAACCTAGAATTGGCGAAATGATAGCGACTAAAATTGCGGCGGTGCCGACTGCAACGCCCCATAAACGGGTGCCTTCAGCACCACCTACCACTACACCTTTAAAATAAGCCGAAAAAACTGCCAGTAAAACGACAGCAGCATATGCTGAGTTGCCAAAATCATAAAAATACCATGACCTTCGGGCTCTTTTATCTTTCTTCACAACGGGGGTGGGTTTTGTCATTGTTTTCTCCGAACATTGGGGGTGGGCGAGGAGAAATTCCCGCAGGAACATTCTACCATAACCAATAATTAAACACATTTATTTGAGTTTAGTTACAATCATAAAAGTAGTATTCCTAAAACCTAAGTAGTTGGATAAAATAATGTCTAACAATTATGAAATATAGCGACTCCACCTCACAGACTCTGGGTACTGCAGCCATATTGGCATTAAGCCAGGGTCTTCCAAACTTCATCGGACATCCCGTCGCTGCCGCCCTTTCTTATCTGGCGGGTAATCGGGTATTCAGCCCAACTTTTCGCGCAATCAGTCTGAACCAATGGGTCGCGCATGATGGCAAGCTCACAGCTCGTCAATTGCGACAGACCATTCGCAAAGTGTATCAAAACCAAGGCAAGGCACTCTATGATTTCTATCACAACCTAGACCGGCCTGAAGAAATCCAAAAATTTGTTAGATTAACACCCGCATTTGAAAAAATGATGCAAGAATGCATGACTGGTGAACTCAAGCAGGGCACATTGATGTTGATGCCCCATCTTTCCGGGTTTAACCTGAGCGGGCTTTACCTTGCACAGCGTGGATTCAAATTTCTCACACTCGCCATCCCTAACCCCAACACGGGATATGCCTGGCAAAACAAATTGCGCAATGATCGCGGCATGGAAGTTGTACCCTTAAATATGGAAGCACTTCAAAATGCCCGAAGGCGCCTGCAAAGCGGCGGAACTGTGCTTACCGGCATTGATCGCCCTATTGGCGAAACAGATCATGAACCGAAATTCTTTGGTCGCGAGGCCGCTCTACCGGTGGCTTATGTGAAATTAGCCCTGAAAACGAATGCCAGGGTTTTTGTGCTCGGTTTTCAAACCTTGGATGATGGAACAATTGTCGTGGATGTTTCACCTCAAGTAGAATTTGATCAAGGCGATAATTCTGATGAAGACTTGGTTCGCAACGCTGAGAAAGTATTAAAAATTGCTGAAGAGTTCATCCGAATTGATCCCTGTCAATGGATGATGTTTCTGCCGATTTGGCCCGAAGCACAAAATGAGGTTCCAACAATATGAGACAATGTTTTCACAATAGTATCTTTATCATCATTACAGGTGTAATTTCTGTTTTAACAATTGGTGGATGTGCTTTGAGTTCATCCATTTCACGATTAAGCTCAACACCCGCCTTGTTTTTAACGTTCACGCCTGGACCCTCTGCGACAGCCACACTTACAGAAACTCCGACTGCAACAGCGACCGCGACAGCAACCTCAACGCCAACTGAAACCGCAACACCACTTCCATGCACAGAAACCGCAGGAACCGTTGAGAAGTTATCGGTGGCATCAAACGCGCTTGGGGTGGCCTTACCTGTTTCCATATATCTGCCACCATGCTACAATCCCGCCGGCAATTATCCTGTACTTTACCTGCTGCACGGTCAGGGCATGGATGACACCTATTGGTCTAGTTTAGGGGTTACCGGAATTGCAGATCTAGCCATCTATAAAGGCCAGACGCCTTTTATCATGGTATTTCCATTTGAAGAACGTTTTCTTGAAGACAATTCCATTTCTAAATTTCCTGAAGCCATTATCAATGACCTTATTCCCTGGGTGGATTCAAATTACGCTACTTGTACCCAAAAAGAATGCCGTGCCATCGGCGGAATTTCGCGTGGAGGCGGTTGGGCAATCAAACTTTTTGGCACGTTGGGCGGACACTCCTACGGGTTGATGTTTGGCGATTCAAACTGGGTGCAAAAACAGCTTGAGACGCACACCATTGAAGATTTCCCGCGCATTTACCTCGATCGCGGCGACCAGGATTCACTCGCGCCGGATATTGATTATTACGTCAAAGTGCTGCTTGCCAACGGCATACGACCCGAATTTCACATTTACCCGGGCGGACATACCCGAAACTATTGGCGCTCTCATGTGCAGGAATACATGGATTTTTACATGGATGCCTGGCCAGAACCCATCCCTCAACCTTAACCGCATTGATTCATCTTGTTATAATCAATCTGAATACATCCCATTCTGTTCGTGAAAGGACATTCCATGCCCTCTTCCCTGCGTCCATTTTTTGAAGCCACCGGTGTTGCCGTAATTGGGGCTTCATCCAATCCGCGCAAGCTCAGTTTTGGTATTCTCAAGAACCTCATTGATTACAACTACAAAGGCGGAATATATCCCGTTAACCCCGGGTCAGAAGAAATTCTGGAACACAAATGTTTTGCAGATGTTGCCTCTGTTCCCGACCCTGTAGATCTGGCGATCATCATTCTGCCAGCGCCTGCCACACCTCAAGCACTTGAAGCTTGCGGCAAACGCGGAATCAAGGCTGTTGTGATCATCAGCGGCGGTTTCAAAGAAACCGGTTCAGGTGGCCAGGAACTCGAAGCACAATGTTTGAAAATTGCCGCAGATTATGGCATGCGCTTGATCGGCCCCAATTGCGTCGGTCTGGTCAACCTGCATAATGGATTGAATACAACCTTCATCAGTGGTTTGCCAGATGTGGGCGGCATTGGTTTTCTCTCTCAATCAGGCGCAGTGTGCGGCGGTGTGGTGGATCTGGTGCAGGGTAAAAAAGTTGGTTTTTCGCATTTTCTCAGTCTTGGCAACGAGGCGGATGTCACAGAAACGGATATTATCGAATATCTTGGCGATGATCCCAACACAACTGTTATTGCTGCTTATGTTGAACAAATTCGCGATGGCCGCCGTTTTCTTGAAGTCGCACGCGAAGTCTCGCGTAAAAAACCAATTGTGCTGCTCAAAGCCGGACGCACCAGCGCCGGCGCCAGGGCGGTTTCATCTCATACTGGTTCATTGGCCGGTTCTTATTCTGCTTATCAGGCAGCTTTTAAACAAGCAGGTGTGATTGAAGTAAGCACGGTCGCCGAGCTTTTTGATGTCTCAATGTGTTTGGATTTTCAACCCCTGCCTGCTGGCAAACGGGCAGTCATCCTCACCAACGCCGGCGGACCTGCCGCCCTTGCTTCGGATTCACTTTCAGTCTACGGCATTCATTTGGAAGACCTTGAACCTGACACGCGAGAGGTGCTGCGCCAGCATCTGAACCCGGCAGCACAGGTTGGCAACCCCGTGGATATGCTGGGCGGTGCTGAACCAGCTGATTATGCAATGGCAATAAAGCAGCTAATTTCAGATAAAAATGTGGATATTGTCATACCCATTCTCGTGCCGCAATCATTGGTCAATCCGGCGGGTGTCGCTCAAGCGATTGTGGATGCTTCACGCGGTTCGACAAGACCAGTGCTTTCTTGCATCATGGGCGATATTTCGGTCACTGAAGCCAGATTGGTTCTTCAGGGCAACCGCATGCCAATGTTTGTTCACCCTGAATCATTGGGCAGAGTATTAATAGCCATGTTGGATTATGCCGATTGGCGCGGCCAAAAAATTGAAGTGGCAAAGCCGCTGAAAAATGTGGATCGAGCTTTTGTGGAAAAAATATTACGGGCACCAGGTGCGTCAAAAGTCTTTGGTGAAGCCGAGGCCAGGCCAATATTGGCAGCGTACGGCATTCCAATGATCAAAGGCGGCCTGGCATCCAATCCTGTGGCGGCAGCCAAACTGGCAGATGAAATTGGTTTTCCTGTGGTTATGAAAATAGTTTCTCCGCAGATTTTGCACAAATCGGATGTTGGTGGTATTTATCTGAACCTGCAAAACGAAACCGAAGTCATGTCAGCCTATGAACGTATGTTCATCGAAATTGGCCGAAAGATGCCTGAAGCCAAACTCGAAGGTGTGCTGATCGAGCAAATGGCAGGCGGCGGACAGGAAGTTATTGTTGGCATGCGTCGGGATGCCGGCTTTGGTCCCCTGTTGATGTTTGGATTGGGCGGGGTGTATGTTGAGTTGTTTAAAGATGTCTCTTTTAGAGTTGCTCCCATTAGCGAAAAAGAGACGCTTCAAATGATCAGCGAAACTGCTGCAGGTAAACTGCTAAAAGGGTTCCGCGGTTCGCCGGATTCAGACCTGGATGCCGTGGTTTCTTGCATCCAACGGCTGGGGCAACTGGCTTTAGACTTCCCTGAAATAGCCGAGGTTGAGGTCAATCCACTTTTGGTTCATTCTCGAGGTGAAGGAGCGCTTGTTCTTGATTGCCGCATTATTTTGAGTTAATCAAATTATGCAGATTTCCTAACAATTTAATATCTGATTGTAAAAAATTTGCTATAATAATGTTGATCTTCTGCTGGTTGCCCCCCTCAACCAGTGGAAGATCCTTTTTTAACATTCTTCTGATATTTCTCATTCATTTTTTTAATTATTCTTATTTATAAATAAAGTATCCAATATCTCAGGTGACCATAAGGAGGTCGATATGAACAGTAGTATTCTTCCTTTACGGCGCCGCGGCAATACAATGCCAACCCGGCGCGAAAACGATAGCCCCGTGATGGCGATCCAGAACGAGATGAACCGCATGTTCGACCAGTTCTTCAATGATCCCTTCACCTTGCTGTCAGTGCCAACCTTGCGCAGTGTGACTGATTTTATGCCCCGCATTGATGTGAGCGAAACCGAATCAGCCATGATGGTGACTGCAGAACTTCCAGGCATGGAAGAGAAAGACATTCAACTTACTTTGGAGAATGATTCTTTGATCATCAGCGGTGAAAAGAAAAACGATGTTGAAGAAAAAGGCAAAAACTTCCATCGGGTTGAAAGGTCTTATGGATCATTCCAAAGGGTGATACCGTTGATAAGCGAGATTCAGCAAGAAAAGGTTGAAGCGAAATTTAGAAACGGTGTGCTTAACATCACCCTGCCCAAAACACCGGCAGCAGCCAAACAAACACACAAGATCGAGATTAAATCGAGTTAACCAGTTGGTTAACCATCCCGGGCGGTAAAGGGATATTGAACCCATACCGCCCGTTAATTAAGAATGGTAAAATCCCTCCATTACGCGGAGGGATTATTTTTATGTCTGATGATCTTAATCAAAATTACATGGAAAGTAATCGAAGATTGTGGGAAGAATGGGTTCCCGTGCATGTCAACTCAGTTTTTTATCGAGTGGAACAGTTTTTGGCTGGAGAAAACTCATTGAATGCGCTTGAAATTGGAGAAGTGGGTGATGTTGAAGGTAAAAACCTGCTCCATTTGCAATGTCATTTTGGGAAAGATACACTCAGTTGGGCAAGACTGGGTGCCCATGTGACAGGCATGGATTTTTCAGAATCAGCCATTGAACAAGCCAATCAACTGGCAGCACGCTGCAACCTGGATGCCCGTTTCATTTGTTCCAATCTTTATGATCTGCCCAACAACCTTTTGGGTCAGTATGATATAGTCTTCACTTCTTATGGGGTTTTAGCCTGGCTGCCCGATATTCCGCGTTGGGCGAAAATTGCTGCTTCTTATGTTAAACCAGGTGGTTTCTTTTACATTGCAGAATTTCACCCCTTTGCCATGGTCTTTGACGATTATGCACCTGATTTAAAATATCGCTACCCTTATTTTGAAAAAGAAGCGTTGCATTTTGATGTTGAAGGTTCGTATGCCGATAAAGATGCGAAAATCCAGGCCAAAGAAGAAATAGGATGGAATCATACTCTGGCTGAAATTATCACCAGCCTTATAGATAATGGTCTGCAAATTGAATTCCTGCATGAATTTCCGTTCAGTGTTTACCAGCAGTTGCCGTTTCTCGTCCATGATGGACATGGAATTTACAATTTTCCTGATGGCGAGCAGCCCATCCCGCTGATGTTTTCATTGAAGGCAACAAAAATGTAATAAAAAAGTCCACCGCAGAAGGTGGACTTTTTTAGTTTGATTATATGATTTATCTGGTCCAGAAACCGAAGAGGGCAAATGTGCCAGCTTCAGTGGTCGTGGCGCAGGCTGTGTAGACATTATCATTTGAAGTGCCTATATATCCCGCGGTTGTGGGGAGTTTAACCCATAAACCATTTTTCAACTGGCGAATTTCTGCTGTCCAACCAAATGGCCCAGCCGGGAAGGGGTGGCAGATCTTGGTGTCTTTGTCAGCCTTGACGCCGGTGAAGAACAATTGCAGCCATTCCGGTCCAGGGGTTCTTTCAGGATCAATATCGACAGATACGCCAGTGTTCCAGCCCTGTGACAGATTAATTTTTGGTGCCTGGGTTGGCGCAAATGGATTGTGATAATAACCCATCAAAACGTAGGTTCCGGCAGCAGGGGCACTCGCACAGGCGTTATAAGAACCTTCAGTATCAGGCATCCATTTGGTGGTGGTTGTTAATTTTACCCATGTATGGTCCACCAAACGGTAGATATTGCCTTTCCAGTTGTCAAGAGCCTGGGGGAATGGGTAACATAAGGTTGCAGCCGCATCAATTTTTACCCCGTCCGAAAAGATTTGAAGCCAGGATGGAGCAGGATTAGCCTTGTAGTCAACGGTAACAACGGTTCCTGTATTCCACTCTCCATTGAAAGCAAAAACTGATGTAGGCAAAGCCACTAGCATGATGATGAGCAGCAGAGAAATTAATGTTATTTTAGAAATGCTTATTTTCATACAAACCTCCTTAAATATAGCGGGTCAACTTTTTGATATTAGCACTGTTTATACCAGAATTGACTTTACATTGACCTTGCAATTTATTTAAGAAAAGGAAAAAAAATTTTAAGTATTAATGATGAGAAAACCAAAAAAATTTAAGATTGCCAATGGTATGTTTGCTTATTGTCAGCGGGATACACCTTTACAATAATCCGCCCATTTTTAAGTATGGGCTTGGTATTGGCATTAAATAGTATGCGATCATCCAATGCCGGTCGCTTTTGATGTTCAGTTTCGATGCTTGCAAATTGGATGAAGTGGTTTATTTCGATTTGAGTGTGGATGCCGGCCAGCCTATCCAATCCAGGCATCCAATTGATGTAGCCATCGTTGCCGTCATAACGCAGCCCAATTGCTGATAGGGCGCCGATCACGCCAATGCCGCTGCCTGAAATGCCAGCAATCGCAATTCCACTGCGTCTAGCCAGGCTTATTGCATCCATTCGCTGCAAAATCGAAATTTTGGCTCTCTGACCCCAAACAACCACTTCAGGATCGATTTGATTCCATGATGCCAATGCATACCCTGGGTTGGCTGTTGCGGCACTTTGGCCTCGAAGGGTCAGGCGGGTGGTCATATCAATTTCGCGCATCTTTTGCGGATCGCTATCCAACAACAGGCAATATGCTGTGTTGCTGTTGGTATGCGCAATCGAAGGGTTCTGAAACAGTTCATGACAGGAAATATTTAGCAGTTTTGCCAGACCCAGCGATTCCATTTTTTGCCCGAGCACCAGCGCAAGCGCGGCAGTGTCTTGAGTTGAGTTGGGTGCATCCTCCATGGCAGGGGAATCGGTGTCGTCGATGCCGAGCAGGAAAAACATAAGAACCTCATTTGATACAAGATTATTACTTATTTTAACCTCAAAAAAAAATAGTCACCTTACCCAAACACAAAAATGGACCTGTTTGTTCTTACAACAAGTCCATTTGAAGAAATTTCTTGTCAATTCTTATTAGTTGATTGCGCTGCAACTGCAGGTAGCTGAGTTCCACTCCCACGAACCGGGGGGATCACCGGGGTGTGCTGCCTGACAATCTATTGGAACACATACAGAAGGATTGGAGGATCCTGAAGAACTCGATGGTGCGTTGGTTGGCAATGGTGTAGGAGTAGGTATTACAAATTCGCATATGTTGACAATCATTTTATTGGGTTTGCCATTAAAGATTTTGCTGCAGGTGTTATCTAACATCCATGATTCTGTGTCTATTTGGCTGTCGACCAGTTCCATATCGACCGGTGAGATCTCTTTCAAAGCTGCCCATGCCCACCATACAAAAACCTGGTTTTCAGGCAACAGCGTTGGTTTGAATGCAAATTCCACGCTGGCGCCATTCTCGGGGTTGATGCGCGCCCAGGCAAGGTCGGCATCCAAACCCTGGCCAGCGTCGAAAACTAAAGTTTCATAACCGTCGCCAACTGGTCCATCTGGCACATGAGGTTTTTCTCCTCCAACATCCTTGGTTTGGTCCCACCAGACCTGTACGCCGTCAGTGCTCCACTCCGTTGTAGATAAACCGCTGACCAGAATCAGGTAATCACCGCGGGAATCAAGGTCGGTATCAATCTCAAACCCCAGACTTAATTCTGGCGGCAGTTGCCCCACTGCATCTTTATATAGATTTATCTTGGCAAACATCCAAAGTTGATTTGTGCCCATTTCGGCGCGTACAATATCGATGGCAGGATAGTAGGTGCCATTGGGCGCATCCGCCGGACGTTCCAATTTGGCTTTTTTCCAATCATCGCAGGCCTTTCCGATTAAGGTTGTTGCGCCTAACGCAAGCCGTTCACCGGTGCTGCAATCATCAATTCTTTCACTGGATGAATACTTTGAAATACCGGGTATGTTTTCATGCACAATGACAACTTCGGTGACAATGGCCGTCGTCTCTTCTGAATTTGCAGCCTCGGTTATTAATTCTGTTGGTTCTGGTGTCTCCGTGACAATTTCGAGGGCTTCAGTCTCTGCTTTTGCGGGCAAATCTGTGGGCAAGAATGTTTCGGTCTTGGCAGTTAGATTTGAACATCCCATTAAGAATAAAAACAATACAAATATGGTTAAAGATAACAATTTATGTTTCATTTTTTCTCCTCTTGAATGTTAGGGTTAATCCACTTGTTTTTTTTCAATAATTTGTGTTAAATATTTAATTAATTTATATTGATTTTGAAAACCGATGAGCTCATGCGTGATTGGGTTTTCGAGTGAGAATAACCACCTGGTACCAATTAATCCTTTTGGTTTCCAAATGCGCAGTAAAAAGGAGTGGTAACCGCCGCGCTCTACCATTAAAGGTTCAACAGATTTTTCGTTTTCCATCATGGTTAAATCATAGATAAACATCGTCAAAGAATCGTCAAACAAGAAAGTAACCATAAAGATGCAGCAGCCACAATTTGATGACCTTATTTTGGATGCAAAATTATTTGGTGGATTTGAGATCAGCATTAATTCTTGTGTGATTAGTGAGATATCCTCACAAAAAGCCAGGGGGTTATTCGCTTATCTTCTTCTTGAAAATCCACGTGTGCATGCACGCAACACATTAGCAGCTATTTTCTGGCCTGATGTTCCAGAGCAAACAGCGCTGCATAACCTTCGGCAAGCTTTGACTACGGTTAAAAAAGCTGTCTCAGAAAGTATCAGTGGTGTTGAGATTTTCTCCAGTGACCGAGATACTTTGGGGTTTAGTGAAAAGGTTGTGATCCATGTAGATATATTGGATTTTGAAAATAAAATTCAAACTCTTCTTGATCACCACAACGCAAGAAAATCGCGTGGTTTTCCGATAATTCAACTCAAAAGAACCATGGCTCAAATCACAGGCCAAATGCTGCCTTTGTTGACTTTGCCCGATTCTGACCTCTTTGAAGATTGGTTGGCTTTGAAAAGAGAACGAATTGATCGATTTTTAGTGTTGGGTTATTCAATCTTGCTTAAATACCATGAAGACCGCTGCGAATGGCTTGAAGCAAGAAAAATTGCAGAAAAGTTAATCACAATTGCTCCCTGGGATGAAGATTTTCATGCACGATTAATCCAAATATATCTTCAAGCCTTTCAGCCGAACGCCGCTTTAACGCAATACCATTCTGCAGTGCGCTATCTGCAAAATAACATGGATATTGAACCCGGAATAATATTAAAAAATGCATTAGTTGATATTCAAAACAATCTGTCCACCGGCAAAATTCAAAGGACACGGAAAGTACTTTCAGTAAATCTACCCGGTTACGCAACTCCATTTGTTGGTCGCAACTACGAATTGGAGGTATTGGAAAATTGGGTGTCCAATCCAAAGCACCATGTAATCACGCTCACTGGTCCTGGGGGCTCAGGAAAAACAAGACTAGCCGCGGAACTTGCCAGCACTCAGAACGCCCTTTTTAAGGATGGGGTATTTTTTGTTTCCATTGCAAACTGTTATTCTGTAGAGCACATCGCATCAACAATTCTGGCATTATCAAAAACCAGTATTGAGCATACATCAAATTCGATGGAAGAATTAATGGAATGGGCAGCCCATCGCTGTGCTTTGTTGGTGCTTGATAATGTTGAGAACCTTAATGAGGCAGCCCTGTTTGCAAAGCAATTGACGGAGGCTGCTCCCCAAATTGTTCTCTTGTTTACTTCATATTCTTTTTTAGATTTAGTGGGAGAGAAAGTATTCGCCTTGGGCGGGTTATCGACCAGCGATGGTGAGCATTCCGATGCAGTGAATCTTTTTTATTCACATCTTCAGGTTGAGAGTCATCCTGAAATGAACGATCCTGTTTTTTCAACCAGTGTCGTAAAAATATGTGATCTCGTTGAAGGGTTCCCACTGGCAATTGATCTGGCAGCCTGTCAAACAAAGTGGATTCCAATTGATGAAATATTGGTCGGCTTGCAAGAGAACATCAATAGTCTAATAACTCAATCAATTAATCTTCCTGAGCGTCATCGAAGTATTCAAGCATCTTTTGAGAATGTATGGTATCACCTCTCGGACCAGGATCGATTATTGTTTGCCCGGTTGACCCTTTTTGAAAACCCATTTTCTGTGCAAGCTGCACTTGCAGTTTGCGATGTCGATGCGTCTTTCTTGAAGGATTTTGCCAAAAGGTCACTTTTGATTTGGGATGGGATCGATGGTTACCGGTTTCATCGAGTCGTTAAACAGAATGTAATTGAATTTTCAACAACATCGAAGCAAGACCTTCAAAAATATAAAGAAAAACATGCATTTTGGTTTAAGCAGCAAGTTCTGGAATTTTTCGCAGATCGAAAGGATGAAAAATTAATTATTTTTTATGAGAATTTTGAAAAAATCCTTGCTGATATTGAAGCAGGTCTTTATTGGTTTGTCCAAAACCAAAAATGGAATGAGATTGATGAACTTGTTACCCCCTTAAATGTCTATTTTGAAAATAGAAGTTACTTTAGGGAGGGCACCAAATTATTTGAAAAGTTGATAAACAGTATTCCTGAAGAAGATACAACCTTAATTTGCCGCGCAAAACTGATTTGCCGTAATGCTCTTTTCAGAATTCGCATCCAGCAATTTGAAGGTGCAGAAGATAAGATAAATTTTGGATTGGAAACGGCTCGTGCTGCAAAGCTCTTCCATGAAGAAGCATATTGTTTAAATGCTTTGGCAACCCATGCCTTGGTTAAGAAAAGTTCCTCAACTGCATGTGTTTATGCAGAAAAAGCACTTGAACTGTCTCGCAAGATTCATGATAAAGAAGAGGAATCCCATTCACTTTACAACCTGGGCTATGCACATGTTAATCTGGGTGAAATTTCTGAAGCAGAGAGAAATTTATTTTTATGCCGGGATATTTGTAATGAATTTGGAAATATTAGAAGACTCTCAAAAGTATTAAATATTCTGGCAGATATTGCGTGTATTCGTGGCGATTACAAACTGGCACTATTACATTATGGTCAGGCTCTCGAAATCGGCAGGGCAATGAATAACCTTTATTTTGAATCGTTAACCTTAAACAATGCAGGAACTGCTTATTTGGAACTCATGGATTATCCAAATGCTCTGAACTGTTTTGGTAGAAGTGTCGAAATTTGTTCTCAAATCGGAGACAGAGAAGGTGAGGCTATCGCATTATCCAATCTTGGTGAAACCTTTGCTTATCAAAAAGATTTTGAAAATGCAGTTTTATATAATGAACAAGCCCTGACAATCAGTGAAGAAATTGGGTCGGAATTGGGCATCTTGTCTGCGCGCGCCATATTGGCAGAAGGATACCGTGAATTAGGTGATACTATGGCAGCCAAAAATGAATTAATTCAATTGCTTACTCTATCCTTAACATCAGAATCAATGAATTTCTTCCATCGAGGGATTGTTGAGGCTTGCCGGTTGTTGATGATGTTTGGTAAAGTGGATAGGCTGGTATCTTTGTTGGATGAGACGATTCGCTCGGAAGGTGCAGAAGAATCAACCCGCCAGAAAGCTATTGCTACCAGGCAGCAATTAATAAATACATCTCCCTCATCTTTGCCAATGGATCCAAAGTCAATTCATTCATTTTTAATTTCCAAGCTGAACCAAATTTCTTAAAAAGGCATAATACCGAAAAGATGATGCAAAAAGTATAGAGATCAATGCAAATTGTTCGTAACAATGACCGCAAACGGATGGCAATTAGGTTGTTTATAATAATTATGGTAAAAGTAATTAGGTGTTATTAGTAATAACGGATCTGAACAGGAGTAAAAATGGAATTAGTGCGTACATTCGTTGTCAATGATTGGGAATTAAAAATAGCATTTAACGAACCTGATCATTCTGGTGTTCCCTCAAAATCGAATCCATCTCATATTGCTCCAGGTGCGGGTAAATATCAAATTATTGCTTTTGAATTGGCATCAGTCAAGGTTACTGCCGGTGAAGCGTTGTCTCTTTTGGCTCAAATCAACGGTGAAAATATTGCCTTCCTCTACACTGAACTCTACTTAAAAGACCCTGAAAGGGATTACTATTATGGTCCTCTGATGCATGAGCATGTGCGTTCAAAAGTCGAAAAAGAAATTAATGGATTGATACACCCCGTTTGGGATTCAGATATCAATCTCTCGGTTGAAATTGCTCCGCTTATTCGTGTCTTGACCGATGGTATCAATGCGGCCTTTGCTTTTATGCATCCGGGGCGGTATGGGCAAGAAGAAGTTCAGCTTGAAGGGTTATTTACAAAGAAAAATTCAGGCAAAGCCGATCGTGCCCGATTGAAATTTGACCTCCATGGCGAAATGATCGATAAGCAGATCATCCTCGAAAAACGCGGAAGACTGATGACGCATGATCTGGTCATCAAATCAGGTGATATGTTCATTCCGGCCGTGCATGTGCTTACCACTCAAAACCTTGCCACCCCCCAAATGAGATCGATTCATGGCATATCTGGCACAATAACCAAACTCGAAGACCCCTTTCATTGGGTGGATGAAGCCCCCCTGCCGGGGGACTACCTGCTTGGCTTGGTGATTGAAGATTTCAACGGCGATCGGTTCCATCATTATTTGCCATTTACAATTGTTGGCGAATAATGTTGCCATTCATAAGAGATCTGTTTATTTCAACTTCCCGTGGGTTAAGATCAATATAAACATAATATATTTATTCAATAATTTTAACATTGTCAGCCCAAGCACCGATTTTTTCCCAGTCACGTTTGTCACCGGGAGGAATCTGCATTAACCCTGCCATAAATCGTTCAAAGCGTGTAGATGTGTCTGGATCAACTCCTCTGCCTGCGAAATAGCCTTCGTCCACAATCGGGAGCAAAGATCGGATAGGATCAAGGTACGTCAGGCGGTTTTTTTTGCTTTTCTCATCCGTACCCAGATTCATAATATGGACACAAAAAGCTGCCACTTGTAGTTTTTTTAACTCCTCTTGGTGGTTTTCTACAAATTCAGTCGCTTCTGGCAGCCAACGCTTACCATGCACAGCACTACCAAGAATGACAGCTTGGTAACCCTTCAGAGAAGGGTTGTTTTTGATTGGCTTAACATCCACGGCATAACCAGAAGTGGCAATGGTTTTACCAATCGCTTCAGCAACACCAACGGTTGAACCTGCCGCGGTGGCATATGTCACTAGTAGACGTGATTTCATGTGATTTTCCTTTTCAAAAATAAATTCAGGGGTATCAATCGTTGTTACCTCTGAATGCGACGATGGTTGACTGGCGCAGCTAACTCCTGAACCCGCGATAACGACAGCGCCCATTGTGATCATCGCCATTTTCAAAAATCGGCGGCGTGTTATTTCATATTCTTGAGTATTAATTGTTAATGGCATAAGTTCTCGTTTCTTTTCTCTTTAGCATAAAGAAATCGATCGCAATGAGAATGTAAAAAGATCTGGCCTTTCAATATGCTTTACGAAATTCCATCAAAAATTGAAGATAGATTAGCATTATTATCTGTTTAAATCTTTGGTCTTAACAGAACCTTGATCGTCATTTCAGTTAAATAAAGATTCAATTATTTGATCGATATCCTCATATAACTTGTTTTTTGTCAGTCCATTATTCGAAAAATATAATGCTAGGGCGCCATACAATGAATAAATTATGGTTTTTACAATAACCGAGATATCTTCTTGCTTAATGATGCCTTTGGTAACAAAGTTTTGATACGTTTCACCGTATTTTTCGCCTAAATCTGTTTTTACCGCATAATCGGACTTTGAATAATCAAGCCGGTATGAATAAAAAAATACAAAAATATTTGGTTGATCAATAAAATAATCAATAAAAATTCGGTTTTCCTTTTTTATTGCTTCCACGCCATCCATTGGATCTGCTTTGTGAAGCTCCATATACTCTACAAGATCCCCAACCATTTTTGCCTTGACTTCCAATAACAAGTCATTCAAATCACTAAAATAATGGTAGATAGTTGCATAAGAATAGCCTGTTATTTCTGCAATTTTTCTAACAGTTACTTTTCCTACACCTTCAGTAATAATAATTTCCTTGGTTGCCTGGACAAACAAAGATTTAATTCGTTGGTTTTTTATTGATATATTCTTGCCGTCATTTGAATCCGGATTCATTATTATCCCTTCTAACAATTAGCTATGACATATATTATTCTAACAACAATATAATTATCTAACTAAGTTAATTTTATTACTAATTCAGTTTTTGTCAAGAGAAAAAGTTTTCTTATGTTGGCCCATAACCTACTTTCCATTTATGTCTTGAACAGCAATCCTTCCTCTTGACACATGGAATATACTTAATATAATAGAAAAAAAATTCTATTATATTTGGTACTGCTCCTTTACAACTGCCGGTTGGTTAAGCAAGAGGTGATTTGTGCATAAAAAAAAACAAATCAGCCCTTAATCGTGATGATTTTGAGAACAAAATGATTCGTTTTCTTTGTTTCTCATTTTTTCCTGAAACAAAAACGAATAAATTCTTTCATTTGTCCTTGCGCCAGAAGAAGATCCGACTGTTCTCGGTTCTCGATTCTCGTAAAACCAATATGGCAATTTCAGTAGGGGTTTGCTTCGTCGCAAAATCCATTCCTCGCAACACTGGCACTTGCTGCTTGTGCAAGTGTGACCGCTGCACGGCATATGATAGAATATCCTCTCTAAATCATTTCTTACAGGAATTCTAATGGTCAACTTTGCACAAGACATCGCCAAAGCACTGAATATTCGCCCCACTCAGGTTGCCGCCACCATCGAATTGTTGGATGAAGGCGCCACCGTCCCCTTTATTGCCCGTTATCGTAAAGAAGCCACCGGCACATTGGATGAAGATCAATTACGCCAGGTGCAGAGCCTGCTCGAAAAAGGCCGTACCCTCGAAGAGCGCCGCGCCGCGGTCATCGCCTCCATCGAAGAGCAGGGCAAAATGACGCCCGAACTGCTTGAAAAACTGACAGCCGCCGACACCATGACGGCTGTTGAAGACCTTTACGCACCTTATAAACCCAAACGCCGTACCCGCGCCTCCATCGCCCGCGAGAAAGGCTTGCAGGGTCTGGCAGATATGATCCTCACCCAGGCGCGCACCCCCGGCGATGCTCAGAAAATGGCGCAGGGGTTCTTGAATGAGCAGGTTGAAACCGTGGAAGATGCCCTGGCCGGAGCCCGCGATATCACCGCCGAGACCATCAGCGATTCTGCCGAAGTAAGAGCCTCCACTCGCCGCAAGGCCATGCAGTTTGGCACTCTCACCAGCGAATACATCGAAGACGCCAAAGACGAAAAATCTGTTTATGCAACTTACTATGAGTTCACCTCACAGGTTAGTCGGATGCGTCCGCATCAGGTGCTGGCCATCAATCGCGGCGAGACTGAAAAAGTGCTGCGGGTGAGAGTGACCGTGGATGAGAAGGACTGGAAGAGTTCCATCGTGGACTACTACCGCCCGGACGTGCGTTCACCTTTCTGTACTGAACTCGAAGAAGCTATTATCGATGCTGCTGAACGCCTGCTGCTACCCTCCATTGAACGCGATGTGCGCCGCGAATTGACCGTAGCAGGCGAAACCCATGCCATCAAGGTCTTTGCCTCCAACCTCAAAGCTTTATTGGGTCAGCCGCCATTACTCGGCCAAACTGTGCTGGGTCTGGATCCCGGCTTTCGTACCGGCACCAAACTGGCTGTGGTCGGCCCTACCGGCAAACTGCTTGATACCGGCACCATTTATCCTCATGCACCCCAAAACGAGTGGAAGGAATCCAAAGAGAAAATTAAAGGGCTGATCGCCAAACACGGCGTCACCCTCATTTCCATCGGCAACGGCACCGCCTCGCGCGAGACGGAACAGCTTGCTGCCGAGATCACACGCGAACTCACCACCGTACGCTATCTGATCACAAACGAAGCCGGCGCTTCGGTCTATTCAGCCAGTCCGTTGGCGCGCGCTGAAATGCCCGATCTGGATGTCTCCATCCGTGGGGCTGTCAGCATTGCCCGCCGTGTGCAGGATCCGCTGGCAGAATTGGTCAAAATTGATCCACGCTCGATTGGTGTGGGCATGTATCAGCATGACGTGGACCAGACCGCCCTGACCGCAGCCCTCACCGGGGTTGTGGAGGACGTTGTTAACAGTGTAGGTGTGGATGTCAACACTGCCTCACCCGCCTTGCTGAGTTACGTTTCAGGCATTGGTCAAAAACTGGCCGAAAAGATGGTGGCGTTTAGAGATGAGAAAGGTACATTCGCTGATCGTGATGCCATAAAAACAGTACCCGGTCTAGGTCCCAAAGCCTATGAACAATCTGCAGGCTTCCTGCGCATCCGCGATGGCAAGAATCCGCTGGATGCATCGGCCATCCATCCTGAAAGTTATGCCGTAGCCGCCGCTGTGCTTGATCTGGCCGGCATCAGCATGTCAACCTCATTAGATGAAAAACGCAAAGCGATTGGCAAACTGCAAACCAAACCCATGCACGAACTGGCTGAAGAGATTGGCTGCGGTGTGCCAACGCTCACCGACATCCTTGAGCAGTTGGTGCGCCCTGGCCGCGATCCCCGCGAAGACACCCCCGCGCCCATCTTGCGTTCAGACGTGCTAAAGATGGAAGATCTGACAGTGGGCATGATACTCAAGGGCACAGTCCGCAACGTGGTGGATTTTGGCACCTTTGTCGACATCGGCGTCAAGCAGGACGGTCTGCTGCACCGCACCCAGGTGCCAGCTGGTGTCAGCTTACAGGTCGGTGACATTATTGAAGTGGCCATCCTTAAAGTAGAGGCTGAACGGGGTAGAATTTCCCTGACTATGGAGAAGTAATGAGAATAGAGAATAGAGAGTAGAGAACCGTAAAAACCATTAAATAGAATCGTGAAATTATTTTCACGATTCTATTATTAATTGTTAATACGGTTCTAATAAATATCATTGAAACGATTAGCGAAAATCCTCGTATATTAAGTATAGAAATCATTTGTAGAACTATTGTGATGCGAGAAAATTGGAAAATCCGTCGGTTTTGACGATTCCATGGTTTCTGTGCACCCGAGCCGTATAGCAGCGATAGGTGTCAGTTCTCAACTCTCGGTTCTCGGTTCAATTTTATGGAGAGAAAAATGTTTGATATTGGCAAGAAAATTTCACGAGCGTGGTACACAGTCTGGAACTACAAGGTTTTATGGATTTTTGCATTCCTTCTGGCTTTAGCTGGCGGCAGTACTATTAATGGCGGCGGTGGTGGCGGTGGTGGAACTGGTTATCGGTCCAACACTAACCCTATGGAACAATTCCATTGGGACCGTCCACAATTGGATCGCAATATGCCTTCATGGATGCACGAAGGCGTCAACTGGTTTGAAACGGATGTGATTCCCCTCTTCACCCCTGATCGAATCGTTGGCACCATCATCTGGACGATCGTTATCCTCTTTGCTATTGGCATCGTGGTCAACCTGCTTTTGGCACTGGTACGCTATCCAACGGAGACCTCATTGATGCGTATGGTGGATCAATACGAAACCGACGGCAGCAAAATGAAATTTAAGCCTGGTTGGTCTTTGGGTTGGAACGTCCGCGCCTTCCGCATCTGGGTGATTGACTTGATCATTGGCGCCCCTGGTTTGCTGATCGCTCTGGGATTTGCCATTGGCGGTGCAATCTTTGCCCTAAACGCCGTCAAGGGTGACTTCAGTTTTGCTCCAGGTATGATTGGTTTGATGATCCTGGCTGGTTTCTTAGTGCTCTTGTTAGCCATCGTTATGATATTTGTTGGCCTGTGGCGCCAGTTTATTGTGCGCGCCATTGCCATCGACGGCGCCTCAATTGGTGAAGGTTTCAAACAAGGCTGGGCCATGATGGCTCACAATTTCAAGAATGCCTTCCTCACCTGGCTGGTCATGCTTGGCTTGAGAATCGGTTTCGGCATTGCATTCGTCATCTCGTTACTCGTTCTTTTGCCTGCCATGGCAATCATGATGATCCCCGGTGCAGTTGTCGGCGCCATCCCAGGTGCAATCGCTTTCGGAATCACCAGTATCTTCTCATCAGGTCTCGCAGCTTGGATTGTCGGTGGTTTGGTCGGTCTAATCTTCTTCTTCACAGTAGTGGGTTCACCCGCCACACTTGTGAGCAGTTGGTTTGACCTCTTCGCTTCCAGCATCTGGACGCAAACCTACCGTGAAATGAAAGCTGGTAGTGTGCCTCCGGTGCTTCAGACCTCAGAGGTTGTTCCTCCTCCTTTAGCATAAGTAGAAAATTAAACATAAAAAAACCGCCGCGAATACAAAATTCGCGGCGGTTTGCATTATTTCGGAACGGGCTTATTGCAATAAGCCCCTACTTGCGAACGGTGATATCCACGCCGTCTTTGATCACGTACAGCGGATAGTCGTGTGACCAGAGGGCTTCCCAGACATTGCCGGCATCCAAAATTACCAGATCGGCATTGCAGCCTTCTTTGACGCCGTAATTCTTGATGCCAAGCGCCTTGGCGGCGTTGGTGGTGATCAGGTCAAAGAGCACTTCCATCTCGGGGCGGCTGACCATGTTCATCAAGTGGGCTGCCAGGAAAGCGACTTCCTGCATGTTGTTACGCCCAAAGGGATAGTAGGCATCCGCAATATCATCCTGGCCGAGGGCAACACTGACGCCGGCGTTGTAGAGTGATTTCACTCGGGCATACAGCGGTCCGGTCTGAGGGTCAGAGACGAGGCCGATTTGACCCTTCTTCAGCAGAGCTTCAATCTTACGGTAGTAAGGTTCCGGGTAGAGGGCCATGGCGCGTGCGTGCTGCACGGTCACACGTCCCTGCCAGCCTTCGCGAAGGGTGGTGACGGCCAGCATTTCAAGCGTGCGCAGGGTTGAGTCGCCGGCGTCATCGATCAGCATCGAGACGTCTTTATTATATTTCTTGGCCAGTTTGAACATCAGATCGATGTGTTCTTGTGAATCTGCATCGGTATACTCAATCCAGGGGATGCCGCCAACGACATCAGCGCCCAACTTTAGGGCTTCTTCCACGTATCCTTCAGCACCGGGGTCACGGACGACGCCATCCTGCGGGAAGGCAACCACCTGCACTTCAACACGGCCTTTATACTCTTCACGGGCTTTGATCAGGGCTTTGACGCCCTCCAGCTTGCCGGTGGTATCTGTATCTGCGAATGCACGAATGTGAGTGTTGCCATAGCGTACAGCCAGATCAAGCGCTTTACGCACGTTCTGGATGATCCATTTTTCGTCATATTTTTTCTTGACATTGGAAGCCAGTTCAATGGCTGTCATTGCGCCGCCCATACCGCCGTCGGTGTAAGCACTGATGGCTTCATCATCCATCATGGCGAGAGTATAGACCTTGTCGAGATGTAAATGTCCGTTAATGAAGGAACCGGTTACGAGATTGCTGTTTGCATCGATGGTTTGTTTGGCTTCGCCGGAGATTTCTTCTGCAATTTTTACAATCTTGCCTTTTTCAATGGCAATCTGCATTAAATTGCTGCCGGTTTCGCGGGTTTTTGCATTCTTGATCAAAATATCGTAAGCCATTTTATTCTCCAGAAAGATAATTTTTACTTGCGTGTTTCTTTGATCATTTTTTGAGCAATCAATGCGCCGTCACGGATGGGTTCATATCCGGTGCAGCGGCAAAGATGCTTATTGAGTGCATTCGTCATTTCAACTTCACTGGCGTCAGGGTTGGTTTCGAGCAAGCCATAAAGTTCCATCACGATGCCGGGGGTGCAAAAACCGCACTGCACTGCGCCAGACTCTGAGATGGCTTTTTGGATGGGATGCAGTTCCATACCTTTGGCAAGTCCTTCAACGGTCACTATGGAGGTGCCGGCTGCTTTGGCGGCTGGTGTGTTGCAGCTTTTCGTGGCTTTGCCATCCATGACCACGGTGCATGTGCCGCAGGTGGAGTTATCGCAGCCGTGTTTGGTGCCGGTGAGGTTAAGTACTTCACGCAGTACATCGAGCAGCATCATTTCTGGTTCATAATCAACGGTCTGTTCTTTGCCGTTGATGGTAAGGGTCATTCTTTCAGCCATTATTTCAACTCCTTTCGTGCTTCAAGGGCAGCTTTCACCTTGTCTGGTGTTACAGGAATCTCGAACAGATCCACGCCGATGGCGTCATAAATGGCGTTGAGAATGGCGGGAGCAGCTCCGATGACAGAGTGTTCGCCAATACCGCGTGCGCCAAATGGACCGATGGGATCTGGAGTTTCTACAAACTCAATTGTCTGTACTGGGGCTTCTTTGTAGGTGGGAATGTGATATTTGAACAGGTGAGGATTGGTGATGCGACCTTCCTTGTCAAACACAACTTCTTCAGTCAAGGCAGCGCCGATGGACATCATTACACCGCCCAACACCGACCCACGGATTTGCAGAGGATTGATCACCTGGCCGACATCAAACACCGAGTAGTAGTGGTCGATGATAACCTTGCCGGATTTCTTTTCAATCTTGAGATCCACGCCCTGAGCGCCCATGGTATAGGTAACGCCGATGGAGCCCTGTCCGTTTTTATCCGGGTTGGAGTAACGGGGCAGGCGGGCATCTGAAACGGATTGGGCAAGTTCGCCGATCGTGATGCCATCACTGGTAATGTATCCACGGGCGAGATCAGGCACTGCCACACGGATGGTCGGATCGTTGCGCAAATAAACGAATTCGCCGTCATATTCTAGATAATCGAGGTCAGTCTTCAAAACCTGGGCGGCGGTATTCTTCAATTGTGCAATCAGTTTTTCCGCGGCGCGGATGATGGCGCGTCCTCCCTGGGTGGTGAACATCGAACCAATGGTTTGCCACTCGTAGGGTGAATACTGGGTGTCAATTTCAGTGTAAATTCTGATTTGTTCAGGTGGAATCATAAGGGCTTCGGCTGCCACCTGTTTGATCACTGTGCGCAGACCCTGACCCACTTCAGCACCGCCCATATTAATGTTGACGGAGCCATCGATGTTCATCTTCATGTAGCAGCCCTTGGTGGAGAATGGTGCCCCCTTGGGGGATTTCATCACAGTCACCATGGCGCGGCCGTAAACATATTGTTCATCTTCAGCTGGTTTGGGCTTGCCGAAGACCATTTTTTCAACCCGGTTTGCACATTCGAGCAGATCGCCATTGTGCTTCCACATGGTTTCACCGACAGCATTGACCTTGCCCTCAGACAGGAAGTTCTTCTTGCGGAATTCAAGCGGATTCATGCCCAACTTGCGGGCCATGAGGTCCATCATGCGTTCCGAAGCAATCTGGCTTTCCTGGTGTCCGTAGCCGCGGTAGGCGCCGACTGCCGGGGTGTTGGTATAAACGGTGTAACCGGTGAGGTCGCAGTGCTTATATTCATAAGGACCGGTTGAGTTATGGGTTGAAGCGATGGTCACGTTGACGGCTGTGTCAGCATAGGCGCCGCCGGTGTGATAAATGGTGCTCTTAATGGCCACCAGGGTGCCGTCTTTCTTGGCGCCCATCTTCATTTTGGTGCGAATGCCGTGAGCCAACAGGGTGCTGGTGAAGTCTTCTTCACGGGTGCCGACCCATTTGACCGGGCGTCCAGGAACAAAGCTGGCGATCCAGGCAATGGTTTGTTCGGTTGTGACATCAGATTTGTAGCCGAAACAGCCGCCCAGGTCTGGGGTATGAACGCGCACATCGCTGACGGGCACATCATATGAATGTGCCAGGTCTTCGCGGATGATGAACGGGCAAATTGTAGTTGACCAGACTTCAATGGTGCGGTCCTCCTTGAACCAAACGATGGTGCCGTGGGGTTCAATGGCAGCGCAGGAACCTAGAGGATAGTTGAACTCTTGCTCGATGATCACGTCTGCTTCGTCAAAACCTTCTTCGCCGCGGCCTTTGACCAGGTGATAGGTGTTGGCAATATTGGTGCCGGAGGCTTGTTTGAGGGTGGGCAGACGCCAGTAATCATCCATGTCTTCATGGATCAGGGCAGCATCGTTGGCCATGGCATCGCGTGCATCGGTATAGACAGGCAGCGGCTTATATTCCACTTTGATCTTATCCAGGGCAGCGCGGGCATGGGCAGCAGTGTCAGCGATGACAGCCGCCACCGGGTCGCCAATGTAACGCACTTTGGTGACCGCCATGGGTTGTAAATCTTTGATGTTGTCGCCGTAGCGGAACTTGCAGTCTTTGCCTGTAACCACTTTGACTACACCCGGGCATTTTTCAGCTACGCTAGTATCAACGCTGAGGATCAGGGCGTGAGCATATTGCGGGCGTAAAACTGCGGTGTGCAGCATATCCGGGAGACGAACATCATCCAGATAAACTGCCTTACCAGTGACCTTGCTGATTGCATCTGGTCGGTTATAAGGTTGACCTACATATTTGTATTTCATAATCTTATCTCCTGCCGCTTATTCGCGGCGATAGGCTTTGAGCAAGGCAGAAGGAGCGGATGCATTTCTGCCTGCAATGGTCAGCGCAATAATTGTGACCACATAGGGTAACGATAAGAATAGCTCATAGGGTAGTTTGATCCCCTGGGTTTGCAGGCGCAACTGCAAGGCCTGCACACCGCCAAAGATCAAAGCTCCCCACAGTACATTGACTGCATGCCAGTTGGCAAAGATGATCAGAGCGATACAAACCCAACCGCGGCCGGCAACAATGCCAAAGGTGAACGAGCCAAGTTGAGCAAGTGTTAAAAAGGCACCGCCAACGGCCATCAAGGCACCACCAATGGCCAGTGCCCGCGTGCGGATGGCATATACATTTAGACCGGCAGCATCCGCAGCCTCGGGGTTTTCGCCCACGGCCCGAATTTGTAAACCAAAACGGGTTTTGCTGATAATCCACCATACCAGGGGGATTAAGGCGATACCGATAAAGGTCAACAAATATTGATTTGTGATCGGCGCCAGGGGATTGGTATCAGGCAGTATCTGAAGCATGGGAAAGGACTCTATGGACGGAGGAACTTTTGATTCGCCAAAGATGACTCTGAATGCAAAGAGCGAGATGCCGGTTGCCAGCAGTGTGATTCCCAAACCTGCAACGTGTTGGTTCACGCCCAAGCGTACTGATAGAAGTGACATCAATAAACCTGCCAGAATGCCTGCAAGGATCGCGCCAAGCAGTCCCAGCCAAAGTGATCCGGTGGTTGCGGCAACAGCAAATCCTGTAAACGCACCCAGGAACATGGTTCCTTCGATACCCAGGTTCAGCACACCTGCACGTTCTGAAAATAATTCACCCAGGGTGCCGTAGATAAGTGGGGTGGCAACACGCAGCATGGCTGCGATCAAGCCTACGATAAAGAGAACAGAATCCATTATTTTACCCTCCGGATGCGGTAATTTTGCAGGACAAAGAGGGACAGGGTGACGAGCAGCAGTGTGGATTGAACGACATCACCCAAATAAACGGGCACACCCATGACACGAGAAACGGTTTGAGCACCAGTATCGATCAGGCCGATGAATAGAGCAGCCAAACCCACACCGAAGGGATTCAAGCCGCCCAACGTGGCAATGATGATGCCGCTGTATCCAAGCCCGTCAGAGATGGCGTCGATCAGGTGGAAGTGAATACCGGCCACTTCGCCGGCACCTGCCAGACCTGCGATACCACCGCTGATCAGGGCGACGGTCAACATGGTCTTATTGACTTTGATGCCTGCAAATCTTGCACCTTCTTTGCTCAAGCCGATCGCCCGCATTTTCAAACCAAAAGATGTTCGATTGATCACGAACCAGGTAATCAAAATCACAAGTACGGCCAGGATGATGCCGAAATGAAGTCTGGTGCGTGGCAAAAGCTGTGGAAACATGGTGCCTGGTTGGATTTCTGGAGATTGCGGCCACATCGAAACAGGGTTGCGCCAGGGGCCGTTTAACAGAAAACTTGTCACATTCAGTACGATGGAATTCATCAACAGGGTGGTAACAACCTCATCAACACCCAGTTTAACTTTCAGGATGGCTGAGGGGAGCGCCCAGATCAACCCGCCGACAAAACCACCGATGATCATGGCAGGAATGCCGATAATTGGCGGCACATCCACCAGGATGGTGCCAACAAAGGCTGCAGAAATAGCACCAGCATAAAGCTGACCTTCAGCGCCGATATTCCAATAGCCTCCTTTGAAGGCAAAGGCGACTGCAGCGCCAGTGAGCAGTAACGGAGTGGATTTCACCAATACTTCAATTGCGCTGGATTTACTAGCCAAAGGTGCAATTAAAAAGTTGTAGTAAGCTGTGAATGGATTTGCTCCATCCAAAAGAATTATGATGGAGGTGATCAGAAAAGTTACCGGAATGGCGATAATGGGTAAAAGTGTCCGCATCCAAACAGGAGCAGGAGCACGTTCGATAGTAAATTTCTTCATTGTGTCGTCCTTTCCTGTCTCAAGCAGCCGAACCGGCCATCATCAGACCGAGTTTTTCTGCTGTGGCTTCATGCGCAGGCAAAATACCCATGATTCTGCCACCATAAATGACTGCAATGCGATCGGAGAGCGCCATGATCTCTTCCAAATCTTCTGAAAGAAGTAAAACGGCGGCACCGCGATCTCTTTGCTCCAACAACACCGTTCGCACATAGTCCGTCGCGCCAACATCCAAACCGCGGGTGGGTTGACTGGCAATCACGATGCGCGGATTCTGACTGAGCGTTCGGGCCAGCATCACTTTTTGCATGTTGCCGCCAGAAAGTGTGCGCACGCGATCACCGGCGCTGGCTTTGATATTGAATGACTTGATCAATTCTTCGGCATTTTTCTGAATTTTGGCATAATCCATGATGCCATTTTTCACAAAATTGTTCATTTGATCAAGGATTAAGTTTTCAGCCACAGAAAGTTCACCGACCATGTTGGCGTGGCGATCTTCAGGGATGCGTCCAACCCCGGCAGCACATACATCACTTGTGGTTGCATGAGACAGATCGACATCGCCCGCAAAAATTTTTCCGCTGGTGATTTTGTGCATACCACAGAGGACTGCGGAAAGTTCAGTCTGGCCGTTGCCAGATACTCCAGCCAGGCCAAGAATCTCACCTTGATGCACATCAAGAGAAACGTCTTTTAATGCTGGCAGACCTTTTTTATCTGAAGCGCATATATTTTCGATCTTCAGTTCAAGGTTACCCCGTTCACGTTGCCCCTGACGTTTTACGCCAAAGTTTTCACGGCCAACCATCATGTTGGCTAATTCCTTCAGGTTGGTATCGGCAACGTTAACTGTACCGGCTAATTTTCCATCACGCAGCACAGTCACCTTTTGGCATATTTGCATTACTTCGTTCAAATGGTGGCTGATGAAGATGACCGATAATCCTGATTTCTGAAGCCGGGTCAATGCCTCGAAGAGCATATCCACTTCTTGAGGAACCAGAACAGCTGTCGGCTCATCCAAAATCAATACATTTGCATCATGATAAAGTGCTTTAAGGATTTCAACACGCTGGCGTTCACCAACGGATAAATGCTTTATCAAGGCTTGGGGTTTAACAGGGATGCCAAATTTTTCTGAGGCTTCGGCTACTTTCTTTTCCAAAGCCGGCAGATTGAGTGTAATCCCTGCTGTCTCACCCAAAACCATATTTTCAGCTACTGTGAGGGTGGGAACAAGTGTAAAATGCTGAGTAACCATGCCTATGCCGTTCTTGATTGCATCCTTGGGAGAATGAATCACGACCGGTTTCTCATTGATAATAATCTGGCCTTCATCAGCAGTATATAAACCATACAAAATTCGCATCAGGGTTGTTTTCCCAGCCCCGTTTTCCCCCAATAATGCGTGAATCTCACCTTTTTCCAAATTAAAATCGACATGGTCGCTTGCCACCAAATCGGCAAACCTTTTGACGATTCCCTTCATTTCAACAGCGTGCATAGGTGCACCTCGAAGTCTAGAATGATATTTGCATATTGACGATTTGGGCGAGAAAGCGAAGTTTTCTCCCTTTTGGAAAAAAACTTCGCTTCCCTTTTCGTCAATTTTCAGGCCTTCTCATAGTGGAAATATCAAAGGCTTATGAAAAGGCCTGAAGGTTTTAGTTGGAGCCAGCAGGCTGAGCTTCGGATACATCCACGCGGAACATGCCACTCATAATTTCGGCTTCTTTGGCTTTGACAGCTTCAAGAAGTTCTGCGGGGATTTTGCTTTCAGTGCCATGGAAGGGAGCCAATGAAGCGCCACCCTTGCCCATCATTGAAAAGTCTTTAAGGTCCTGGGCAGTAAAAGTGCCTGCAGAAACTTGTTTAATCAGGTAGTTGACAGTCGGGTCCATGTTCCAGACAGCGCTTGAAACAACATATTCTGGAGCAAGTTCGTTTTGATCACTCATGTTACCAAAAGCGAAGAGACCGTTTTCAGCAGCAGCATCAATAACACCAAAACGTTCTGCATAGAGCACATCAGCGCCATTGTCGATCATAGCCAATGCGGCTTCTTTTGCAGCAGCAGGATCGAACCAGCTGTTGATGAAGGAGACCATAACGGTTACATCAGGGTTTTGGGCTTTGGCGCCGGCGATGAAGGCATTGGCCAGGCGGTTCACTTCGGGAACAGGCATGGCGCCGACAATACCGAGTTTGTTTGATTCAGTTAAACCACCAGCAAGCATACCCATCAGGTAGGCAGGTTCGTGGATCCAGTTGTCAAAAACAGCTACATTGGGTTCGCTGGGGCCGGAACCTGAACCAAAAGCGAAAGCAACTTCGGGGAAATCTTTTGCAACACGACGAACAGCTTCTTCATTACCAAATGCATCGCCGAGGATGAGGTCGGGTTTCTGTTGTTCGCAAACTTCACGAAGAACACGTTCCATGTCACCTGAGTAACCGATGGCTTCTTGATAAGTGTATTCAATGGTTCCTTCATCAGCAGCTTTTTGAAGTGCGGCATGGATGACTCCATCCCAGGGCTCTTCAATCGGTGTGGCAAAGGCGCCAAAAACTTTTAATTTGCCAGATTCTTCGGCAGCAGGGGCAGCAGTAGGTTCAGCGGCGGTGGCGCATGCAGAGAGTACAAAAGTTAACACAACAAGAATTGAAACTACAAACAGCAATTTCTTTGACATCGTTCTCCTCCAAAGTATGAATAAGGTGGTTTAGATAAATCTAGTGCAGACAGAAAGCATTAAGTCTACTTTCACCTCCTTTCGGATATGGATTAATATGTCTTGTATCAAAAGGTGTAACTAAAGCAAATTAAGCGATGCCAAATTCAGGCATTATCACTTATCTAATTATAGTGACTTTAAATTTCAAAAAAAGGAACAAAGGTAATATTAATTTATGCATGAATACCATGATTATTCTAGTCGATCACCCTTGCCTAGTTAGTCAATCAAGCGGATGTTAATTGTATGACACTGGTAAAAAAATACAAGTTAATTTGTTATAAATCTTCAACTTAATCTGATTTTGGTCTAAATGACCAATTATTGTTCTAAGTAGAAAGGCGTGGACCTGTTGAATGGTTCAAAGTATTCTTTTGATAGAGGAATTGTTATACCATTGTGTAAGGCAAGATAACTCTTAAAAAGCACATGGTGATAAACTTATCTTCCTAATAAAATGACAGACACAATTGCAGAATTTGCACTACCACAGCAGTATAGAATCAACCGCAGTTCACCTACGCGTTGGATATTGTCACATGCCATTCATCAATGGCCGATTGTACTGGTTGCCCTGGCAGGAGCGCTTGGCAACGCTGGTTTATTGGCAATTATTCAGGTGAAAGTGGGAGAGGCCTTTAATGTGGTTTCTGCCGCAGCATTTGATAACAAGGTTTTGATAACCATCCTGACTGTAATCCTTGCCTGTTCGGTGGGCCGTGGGGTTCTTCAATTCTCTCGGAATTTCGGGTTTGAATTCATCGCTCAGCGTGTAGAACGTGCAGTGCGGCGTGAGTTGTATACCAGCCTCCTGGGCAAAAGCATGACTTTTCACAACCTGCATCCAGTGGGTGATACCATGGCCCGTGCCACCAACGATGTGCGCGAGGTAAATTTCCTCTTCAGCCCTGGATTAAATATGGTCGTAGGATCGTTAACCTTTTTGATCTTTCCAGTTGCTGCAGCACCTAGATATGACATGCAACTGATGATCGTGCCCATTGCTTTTATTATTCTATACTTTTTCGCGTTGCGTATATACATGCGGGGGTTAGCCCCCATTACTGAAGAAGTGCGTGAATCCTTTGGCGCTCTAAACATTCGGCTGGCAGAATCGCTGGATGGAGTGGAGACGGTCAAGGGTTCAGCTCGTGAATTGGCTGAAATTGCATTATTCAAACAAAATGTTAAAAGGTATAAAGATGCATCAGTTGAGCAGGGCAGGAAGGAAGCCCGTTTTTTGCCGCTGCTGCTTTACGGCGTTGCTCTGGCTGCCGGGCTGCTGCATGCGCTGCTGCTCTTCCGTGTAGGCCGAATTGATTTAGGTGATGTGATTGGTTATTTCGGCTTGCTGCTGATGCTGGATTTTCCGACTTTCGCTTCTTTATGGGCTTATTCTAAAATTTCACTGGGGTTGGCTGGTGCAAAACGGATTCTTGAAGTTATGAATCGCGAAGATAATCTGGATCAAAATACTGAAGGTTATGCTCAGCCTATGCACGGAGAAGTTGAATTTCGAGAAGTCACTTTCCGTTACGAAGGTGGCGATGCAGTGCTCGACCATGTCAGTTTTAAAGTAAAACCAGGTCAAACGGTAGCCATTGTGGGCCAAACAGGTTCAGGCAAGACTTCGCTGGCGCGATTGATCAACCGGACCTATGATGTGAGTGAAGGGCAGGTGCTGGTTGACGGCGTGGATGTGCGGGATTGGAACCTTGAAAACTTACGCCGCAATATATCGATCATTGAGCAGGATATTTTTCTGTTCTCTCGGACGATTGCAGAAAACATAGCTTTTGGCAAACCTGGTGCCACTCAGCAGGAGATTGAAAAAGCAGCCAAGGCTGCCCAGGCGGATGAATTTATAGGTACGTTCGCTGATGGTTATCAGACCATCATTGGAGAACGCGGGGTCACACTTTCAGGCGGTCAGCGTCAGCGTTTGGCTTTGGCCAGAGCCTTCCTTACAGATCCGCGTATCTTGATGTTGGATGATTCCACGAGTGCCATTGATTCAGCTACCGAAGATAAAATTCAGCGGGCTATTTATTCCGCGGCAAAAGGCCGCACTACTTTCATTATTACCCACCGTCTGTCTCAGATCCGCTGGGCGGACCTGATTTTGGTTGTAAAGGGCGGCGCATTGACCGCTGCCGGTACGCACGATGAACTGATGCGCACCAGTGAGGCATATCGGAAGATATTTAGTGATTAGATTATGAGAGTTGAGAGAAGAAAATAGAGAGCTGAAAAAAACATAAGTTTTTACTATTCTCGTTTCTCGATGCTCGGATATCGAAGGTTTCATGGGCTTTTTTGACAGTCTTGGTGCAGAAAAATATGACCGTTCTTACGACGATAAAGATCTGGCTCGTCGTATTGTGGGTTATTTCAAACCGCAGTGGAAGCGTCTGCTGCTGGTGTCTTTGTTAACTCTGGCCATCGCAGGTGCAGGGTCGCTTTTGCCAATCATCGTTTCACGCGGAGTGGACCTATTAAAAGGAGTCCCCCAATTGTGGAGCATGATCGGTGTGGGTGCGGCTGTGCTGTTGATTGGTCTCTCAATTTGGTTTTTCAACTGGGGGCTGCGCCGCTTGATGGCGGTAACAATCGCCGAAGTGGTAGCTACGTTGGCTATTGATGCATATTCTGCATCAGTTGAACACGACCTTTCATTTTATGATGAATTTTCATCAGGGAAGATCGTATCGCGCATCACCTCAGATACCCGTGATTTTGGTGAATTGATCACCCTCGTGACTGATGTGGCCAGTCAAGTGGTGGAAGCATTGATTTTGGCGGTAGTGCTTTTTGTCATCGAATGGCATTTATCTCTTTACTTATTGGGTATCATCCCTATTGTGACCGTCTTTGCTATTTTGTATCGTACTATTGCCCGCAAAGCCACCCGTCAGGGCATGCGCGCCATGGCAAACGTCAATTCCACAATCAAGGAAACGATAAGCGGCATTGCTGTTGCCAAAAACTTCAGGCAAGAAGCCAGCATCTATTCAGAATTTACTGAAGCCAATGACACCTCATATCGAGTAAATGTCAGACGCGGATTGGCGCTTTCAGTGGTTTTTCCAACTTTGAATGCATTATCAGGCATCGCCACCGGTGTAATGGTTTTTGCAGGAGCCCACAGCGCCATCGCAGGCATCGTTTCGGTAGGCGCCTGGTATCTCTTTATACTCAGTCTTGATCGCTTCATGTATCCGGTGATGAACATTACTTCATTCTGGACGTCCATCCAAAATGGGCTTTCGGCTTCTGAACGCGTGTTTGCCTTAATTGACACACCTATTGCCGTGGTGCAGACTGATTCTCAAGCTGTGCCCCCTTTGAAGGGCGAGATCGTATTTGAAAATGTCAGTTTTCATTATAAAGAAAGCGAACAAATTGTTGATAAACTCAATCTCTCAATTAAAGCGGGCGAGAATCTGGCTATAGTGGGGCATACTGGAGCCGGTAAAACCTCAATTGCCAAGCTGATTGCCCGTTTCTATGAGTTTCAAGAAGGCCGCCTTCTGATTGACGGCCATAATATCCGCAGTTTTGATCTTTATGACTATCGCCGCCATCTTGGTGTGGTTTCACAAGTGCCCTTTTTGTTCTCAGGTACTGTCGCTGAGAATATTCGCTACGCCAAACCTGAAGTTACAGATTTAGAAATCGTGACCATTGCCAAAAAGATCGGTGATGGTGAATGGCTGGATACTCTGCCAAATGGCTTAGCAACCGAAGTGGGGGAACGTGGTTCAAGGCTTTCAATGGGACAAAGACAATTGGTCTCATTAATTAGGGTACTTATGCAGGAACCAGCGATTTTCATTCTTGATGAGGCCACTGCGAGCATTGATCCTTTCACAGAGTGGCAGATTCAACAAGCTCTAACCTTGATCTTGGAAAAAACAACCAGTATTTTGATTGCTCATAGATTATCCACCGTAAAATCCGCAGACCGCATAATAGTGGTTGAAAGCGGTACGATCATTGAAGAAGGGAGTCATAATTCTCTGCTTGAAAAAGGTGGAAATTACGCAAACCTCTATAACACCTATTTCAGACACCAAAGCCTGGATTACGTGGAACAAATGCAAAACTTAAAAACCGTTGAAACCGATATTATGCAAATTTGACATCAATATCTGATTCATGTAATATCAAATCATGATGACAATTATCCTTATGATGGAGTAGTAGGCACATGTCGGCGGAAGATCTAAAAAGAGCGGTTAGTCTAATCAAAGCCGGAAAAAAGATCGAAGCGAGGATTATCCTTGAACCGATCATTGTTTCTGAACCTCAAAATATCCAGGCATGGGTATGGGAGATAGAAACACGCGAGAATGACGCAGAAAAGATCAAGCTCATGGAAGCGTGTTTAATGCATAATCCCGATTCCAGCATGATCAGAAAAGCCTTGGTGACATTAAAAAACAAGCAAGAATCACCCTCTTTCAATGTAGGAACAAAAGAACAAGAGTACTCAGAAAAGCCTGTTATGCCGGATATTTTTCGCATTGACCCATTTTCTGAAATGACGGAATATATGGATGAGCCTGCAGGAACCTCGGACTTAAAAACTTGCCCTTATTGTGGTGAGCTGGTGGACGTAGCGGCTAAAGTTTGCCAGGCATGCGGCCGGCAGTTAATTGCTTTTGAGCCAGAAGCGGAAGACGAAGTCTTTTTAAACAAACCCCGCAAGAAAAAATGGTATCGGCGCACCTGGGTAAAAATTCTAACCTTCTTTTTGCTCCTGCCAGTCTGGTGTGTTATTGAATTGAGCGATCCAGATGCCAGAAGCGGATTTAAGGTTATTGCGGGTGTTTTGCTGGCTTTTCTTATCACCTTAATGAGTCTTTTTCTCTATTGGTTCTTTACGACTAATTCATCGAGAGCCAATCTTTACAACTTGTCTCAATATTTGACTGGGCAAGCCACCAGTTCAATTCCTGGTGAATTGGTTCAAGTTCAAGGCACTATTTACAACCCCGGTAATGCAGCATTCAGCCTTGTTGAATTGCAAGCCAAGGTATATGACGAAAATGGCAATTTGCTAGGCAACAGCACCCAATACCTGGATTCTTCTGCATTGATTTCAGGAGCGCCAACTCATTTTAAAATGGCTGTGACCTCACTTCTCTCTGCATTTCAATCAGGTATGACAAATCAACAGGTATTATTTTATGATGATTTTTCTGGTAAAGAAAATGGCTGGCTTGAAAACTCTGGCATAGAAGGTGAGACCACTTATTTTGAAGGCCAATATCAAATCACTGTAAACAGCGTCAATTTTGACTTGTGGTCAAATCCAAATAAGAGTTTCACTGACACCAGGCTTGAGGTGGATACGGTCAGACAGGATGGCCCTGAAGGCAATCGTTTTGGTTTGCAATGCCGCTACACGGATGCAAATAACTATTACTTTGCGGTCATTTCAAGCGATGGATATTTTGGCATTGGAAAAGTTGTTGAAGGTGAACAGACTTTTATACCAGAGAATGGCATGCAAGTGACCGATACCATATTTGCCGGTTCGGCTATCAACCATATTCGCTTTGATTGTGTAGGAACACGGTTGACGCTTTATATTAATGGAGACTATGTCGATGCTGTTGAAGATCAAGATCTCACAGTCGGAGATGTAGGCTTGCTCGCTGGAACTTTTCAAGAAAAAGGAACACAGATATTGTTTGATAATTTTGTAGTTTTTCAACCCTAGGTTGTAATTGAAAACAGAGTCTTTGAAGACTCTGTTTTTGAATCTTTGCACTATTATTAGTAGAGTAATTTCTGTTTCTTTAGTTGGAAAGGACAACGGGGATGAAGGATTTAAGGTTTAGCCGGTCTTTTAGAGTTCCTTTGATCTTCGGAATTTTTTCCGTCCTCTGGATATTGTTTTCAGATAAACTGGCATTCGCCATGGCTCCCACTCTCGAACGCGCTGGGTTGTATTCAATGGTCAAAGGGCTCATTTATGTTACCCTTGCGACCACCTTAATTTTTTTACTGTTGCGAAAAGATGAAACACACAAAGATCTTCTGATGAACGAGATTGCAGCAGTTCAGAGAAGCTTTAATCTATTGTTCGAAGATAATCCGCAGGCAATGTGGATTTACGATAATAACTCGTTTGCGATTATGGCGGTTAATCAGGCAGCTTGCAAAGTATATGGATATTCATCGGATGAGTTTCGGAAGTTAAGAATTACTGACTTGCGGCGCGAAGAAGATATCCCTGCTATGTTGAAAATTATTTCAGATTATAAGGATGAGCTAAGACAATCAGGTCCCTGGGAGCATCTTAAAAAAGACGGCGAAAGCCTTTTTGTAAAAGTGATTTCTCATCCTTTACGCTCAGTCGGGTTGGATTCTACACTTGTGTCGGTAATTGACCTCACAGAACACCAAAAAACCCTGGATGAACTGGATACGGCCATGCAGGAGAGGGATGATTTTGAATCTTTTGGGTATACAGCTTCTCATGATCTGAAAGCACCCATCCGGGCAATCATAGGATATTCAGATATTTTGGCAAAAGAGTATCACAAACAACTGGATTCTGATGGGAATAAGTTTGTTGATCAAATTCATCAAGCTGGTTTGACCATGAATGAAATGCTGGATGATATGTTGGTGCTTACAGGTATCAACCGTCAGCCATTGGAATATGAGCGGGTTAATTTCACTGAAATTGTTCACGAAACCATGAACACATTAAAACTCCAAGATCCAGAACGGGAGCTGGAATTTACTGTCAATCCTGAGATGACACTGATTGCCGACAAAGGCGTTACCAGGTTGATCGTTCAAAATCTACTTCAAAACGCCTGGAAATATACCAAAAAGACTGCCAATCCGCATATCGAGGTGGGTAGTTTAGAAAATGATGAAGGAGAGATTATCTATTTCGTCAGAGACAACGGGTTGGGTTTTGACCAGGCATCAGCCGAACTGATTTTTGAACCTTTTACTCGTGCTCATACAAATGGAGCTTATGAAGGGATGGGAATCGGTCTTTCGATTGTTCGCCGGGCAGTGGAACATCACGGCGGACGTGTTTGGGTAGAGGCAGAACCGGAAAAAGGTGCGTGTTTCTATTTTACCCTTCAACAAAGGGTGACGACAGCCAACAACTAAACAATCTCGAAATTTGAAAAACGATGGCGCAGAACTTGCACCCTATCACAGAGCGTAATATTTTTTGTGGTAGAGGTGTTCGTTATGCATACAATAAAGTGGTTCAGAATAATTATCATGTTGTTGGTCAGTTTATTGTTGATCGGCACATTAATCGGATGCCAGGTGTCTCCAGATGAAGGAGGCGTCAAGCCAGGTGGAATTGAAGAACCCAAACTTCCTCAACCCAAAGCGCTTACTGACCCGCGTGAAATTGAGTTAAACACCGCCATTCAAAATGCTGCCTCAGGCCGTGAGGATGTGCTCGCTTTTATCATTTATCGGGTTACGATCGACCATGTGGATTTCTCGAAAGATAAGTCACTAGCATTGGTTTGGTTAAGCATGGTGGATAAACACACAGGGGAAGTACAAAATAGTGAGCCTGGTCTGGTTATTGCCCATGCCACTGGCGACGGTTCACAACCCTGGAGGGTTACTTTTCAAGCTGACTCAATATTCGCTGAAGAGTTGCTCGCTGTCCCAGAATCCATGATGTCAGCAGAAAACAAAAAACTCTACTTGCCGGCACCTCAACAGCAATCTAAAGAAGGTGTGGTTTATACTGGTTACAGACTGCCCTGGACAAAAGGAGTGTCAGTAACCCTCACCGGCAGCATCGGTCATGTTTTTACTTATAAATCCTGCCCATCATCCTGCTTATATGCTTTCGATTTCGCCAATGGCACCATGTTTGATATCAAGGCTGCCAAACATGGATATGTAAGATATTTTGAAGATGGCTACGCCAACGGAAACACAACCAATACCAACTATATTGTGCTTGCAGACCCCAGCACATCCCCAACTACTTATCAGGTCTATTATCATCTAGCCCAGGGAACCATCCCCGCGGCATTGAGAGTGGTTGGCGCAGAAGTGATGCAGGGTCAGTTTATTGGCAAGGTTGATGACACCGGCTACAGCTCTGGTCACCATCTGCATTTTCATGTGCATACCACGCCAAACTCAGTTTGGGGCAATTCGGTGGATATTGTATTCGATGAGGTGGGTGTCAATGGCGGACGTCCTCGCACGTGCTCCGAAGCTAGTGCCTATCCCGACTATGGTTCTGAATGTAATTCTGGCAATAAATATGTTTCACAAAATGGTGATGTGGCGCCCCCCACAGGTGCGATTACCAGTCCGCTCCCTTATGCAACGATCACTTCACCGACGCTTAATGTTGGCGGCTGGATGCACGATGATACTGCAGTGGCCAGCGGACAATTAATGATCAACACTGGCAAAGCCTGGAATCCTATTGGCAGCCTGATCACTTCAACACCTTTTACGCAGGAAATCAATCTTTGTGATGCAAACATTCCAGACGGCAAATTCTTTCTGTCGATCGTTGTTACAGATAAAGCAGGCAAAGCCTCAAAAGACAACCAGGGATTGACAGAGTTAACCAAGTCTTATACTTGTCCGGCTCTACCGCCGGTTTGCACCCCCGGGGTAAATCAGGTCGCGCTTTACACTGAAGCAGAATACCAAGGAACATGTCAGGTGTTTGATATTGCTGATTACACAAATCTTGGCGCGCTTACCCCCTCATTCCTTGATAACACCCGTTCTATCCAGGTTGGGGGTGGTGTTTCAACTCTTTTATATCCAGAGGTTGATTTTAGCGGCACATATGAATTATTGCAGGATGGCGATTCGAATCTGGCAGATAATTTGATCGGAGCGTATAACGCAGCCTCGATGAAAGTGCTGCCACGTATCAATCCGCCTGAGCCGCCTGCTTTGACATTGCCTGACCTAATAACAACCACCTTGAATCTAAATCTGGAATGGTCCGCTGCTGGCGGTGAACAAACACGCAGCACACTCACCGGACCAGGTGGATATTCCGCCTTACTTGAATGGCAGGAGGGAACATCCTGGCCAATCGGGCTGCTGCCAGCTGGAGAATACATCTGGACGGTTGAAGCCCGCAATCTGGCAGGGACGACGAGCATAATTCAGGAATTTGAAGTGGTTAATGGGTCGGTCTTGCCTCTCAGCCATATGAATACATTGCCCCAAATTACAAACTCGAGTGCAGTTTTGCTCACCTGGGAAGTTGACCAGGGAGCAGATGGGATTGATCACTTTGAATTCCAGATCAGCGAACCGGGTGGTGAGTGGTCAGAAATTGGTGACAAACCCGATGGAAGCGTACGTCAATTGGTTTATTGGGGGTCACCTGGCCAGACTGTTCAGTTCCGCATGCGTGCTGTGGATATTGTGGGCAATGCTGAAGAATATATCAGTGTGCCTGAAACCAGTACCTTATTTGTGGGCTCTTGCATCGTGGATGCTTACGAAGGAGCAGACCCGGGTGATGATGATATTTCGGGTGCTACATCAATTGAAGTTGGCACACCCGTTTCGCATAACTGGTGTTCTCCGGTCACACGTGGAGACGGCAGCCAAACGGATAATATGGATTGGATCAGTTTTGCCGGTGTAACCGGAGACCAACTCAGGTTTACCACTTCTGCAACAAATCTGGGATCTGCGGCGCTGCTGACACTTTATGATACTGATGGTTCAACTTTTATTGGCGAAGCTCGCCCGTTAAGTTCGGATGCATCGGCTTCACTAGATTGGACGGTTCCTATTGACGGGACGTATTTTATCAAATTGGAACGCATTGACCGCCGAATTCACGGCACCGATACATTTTATGAGGTGGGTATTGAATTGAAAAGCAAGGTTCAGCCAGGCACTTTGATTTGCGGCGCTGCAGCCCTGCCGGCCTTGCTGGCTGGCGGTTACGCGGTCAATAAGCAAATGAAAAAATCAAAAAAGAGATATCATCGCGAGGCAATGGGAAGATAAAGTTCGGAAATTAGATTTTTCAGAATTCAGCAAAGGATAGGCCTAAAAACCTATCCTTTTTATTATTTCAATAATAAAAGTAAAGCTAGCTTGACATTTGTAAAAAAACAATATATACTATGTAAAGCTAGCTTTACAAAAATGGTGCACACAAATTTAAAATGCAGGTGAAGCATGAAGAATATACTTGAAGAATTACGTATAAAAAATGGTTTCACCCAGCAAGAGTTAGCAGAGAAGCTGGAGGTTTCGCGCCAAACCATTATTTCACTCGAACAAGGGCGCTATAACCCGTCCATTATACTGGCTTTTAAAACTGCTCGATTGTTTGGATTGACCATAGAAGAAATATTCATATATGAAGAAGGATAATCAAAATGAAAAACCCAAAAACTAATCCAAATCCAGAATTGATAAAAGGTGGAATCACACTTGGATCAGGCATCCTCCTTTTTGTCATCGGCGGCATAAATTTTTACTCTTCCACCTGGCAACCCTTTCTACATCTTGTTGAGGGAATAGGATTATTTCTTGCAGTAGTGGGCGGATGGAATTTGATTCAATATTTTCGCTACACAAGGAACCCTGAAGCACTGCATAAAGCCAGAGTCGAAAGCATGGATGAACGGAAATTGTGGATTCAATACCGATCTGGTAATAATGCATTCAAAATAGGTATTTCACTGACCTACCTTTTTCTTCTTATGGTCGGCGCAACAGAGAATTCTCTCTCAACTGATTTGATATGGTGGATTCTTGCAGGAATTGTTGTAATTACTGGAACTGTATATGTAATTTGCCTGGTTCGTTACGAGAGTATCTATTGACCCTCCATCCCCAACCCTGACAAGGGTATGCCCTTGTCAGGGTTGCAAAAACCAGCTATTCGTATTGCAGTGCCTCAACGATTACCGTGTTGGCTGCCTGCCTGGCGGGGACCATGGCAGCAATGATGCCAAAAACCAGTCCAACCACAATTGATGCGATTATGCCACTTGTGGGGAAGAAGAAATCAGTCCTAAACCCAATCACTCCAATGGCTTTGACCAGCAGGTAGCTGAGAAAGAGCCCCACTAAAATCCCCATGGTTGTGCCAAGCGCTGACAGCAGTACGCTTTCAGCAAAAACCATTCGTTTTACTTGAGTCTGGGTGGCACCCACAGCCCGCAGCATGCCTATTTCACGCGTGCGTTCGATGACATTAATGCTCATCGTATTGGCCATGGCAATTAATCCAGGTACTGCCAGCATGATCACCATGATGTAAAACACACTCATTGCCATTTTGAACATTCCCATTTGTTCAGTCTTGAATTCGTTTGAATCAATCAAACTGAAGGTCGGGAATTCTTTGATCACCGTCTGAAGGGCAGGTGTAACTTCTTCAGCAGTGGCATCTGGTTTGCGATTAACCAAGAGCAGTAAATCACTTTCAGAGTTGAAATCTTTTGCCAAATCAGATTGAGAAACATAACCTGTGGATATTTTTGCATTCAGATAATCAAAACCGATGCCAACCACAGTATATTTCCGCTCACCTTGAGGCGATTTTAGCGATAACACATCTCCGGTTTTCACATTGTTGGTGACCGCGAAAATGCCATTTACTATGATGGCTGAACCTTGTTCCATAGCTTTATAAGCTTCAACCGAGTCGCCTTCGCTGAATTCAAGTCCGGCAATTTTTGGGTAGACCAATGGATCTATACCAATGAGCTGTAATGTCGTGCCATCCACCTGGCTGGTTGCCAAACGCAGTGATGTAGCTTCTTCAACGCCGTCTATTGATTTGATCTTTTCGATAAAGCCCTGGTTGACACCAAGGTTACCGCTGCCTAAAACGAGTGACGGCGGCATTAGCAGGTAGTCTGTGCCGAGGCTTTTATCCAAATAGGTAGTGAAGCCGTGTTCAATACTTGTAATCATAGCCATCATGGCGATACAGATGGCCAGACCGATCATCATTGAAGATGCTGTGATGGCTGCGCGAGAGGGCTGACGGGTTAGATTTCCTTGAGCCAGCTTGCCTTCACGAGAGTAGATCGACGAAATCAGTTTGCCAAAAATATCTGCCACAGGCTTGACCATCACCGGAGCGATGAGGATGATTCCGACCAGAAAAACAACGCCTGAAAGACCGGCTATGCTGACATTTCCGAGCAGTAATCCAACTACCGAAAGAGTAAGCAAGCCAAGCCCCCAAATTGCACGTCGGTTATTCTGACGGTATTCGATGCTGCCCAGAGTGGGCCGCATGGCTTCTAAAGGAGTCACCTTCATGGCAGACCGGGCTGGAAAGTAACCGCTGCCAACTGTGAAGCCAACACCCAACAAGATTGAACCGATGAGATTGACGGTGGTTATGACAGGGGCGCCAATGGTCACGCGTAGCATTCCTGCAAAAATATTTCCTACTGCCGAAACCAGTAGATAGCTAAAAAGATAACCGCAGATCAATCCCAAACCAGTGCCGATGATCCCTTGAAGCAGAGATTCAACCATGATCAAGCCCATGATTGTTTGCTTGGATGCGCCAATGGCTCGCAGCATGCCTAGATCGCGGCGGCGTTCTGCCACAACAGTGCGGAAGGTGTTAAAGATGATGAACCCGGCCATGGCCAATGCCATGACACCAAATAACCACATCATCGATTGACCCATGGTCAATGCGGACGCTAACTCCTCGCCTGTTTGAATGGCTCCGCTTTTGAAGTTGGGACCCAATTTTGACAAGACAGAAGATACAACAACATCACGGTCTGCACCAGATTTGATCAAAATATCAATGGTGTTAATCTTTTGGGGCAGATTGAGAATGGTTTGAGCATCCGGCAATGGAACAAATATTTCATCCAATCCGGCAGATGCGCTGAGAGAAAGAATTCCAACTACCTTCAAGTCTGACACACCTTCACTGGACGGAATTGTGAAGATGTCACCAACTTTCAGCTCCATCTTGTCTGCCAAAAGCTGCGGAATCACAGTTGCATTGGTATCATTAGGTTCAAGAAAACGGCCTTCTATGAGCGAATAGTTGCGCACGTTTTGTGCCGTGGCAACATCCACGCCAGTAACGGTCACTGCTGATGAACCGGTCAGTTTATTCACCGTTCCGCCTAAAGACTCGGGCAGCACGACATTCTTTGTTAAGATACCCGTATAAAAGCTGATATCTTCAATCTCACTTAAGTCTTTCAAGACTGATTCTTCAAACGGGTTGTTGGATTCGCTCGAGATGGAAATATCCACTTTTCCGGCGGTGGTGACCATGTTATGCCGAAAAGATTCCATCATGGCGGGGATCATGGCGTTCAGGCCAAACAACAGAGTGACGCCGAAGACCACAGCCAGCGTGGTTAACACCATACGCTGCTTGCGGCCCCATAAATAGCGCCAGGCTAATAAAATTTGGATTCTCATAGTGACTCGACTTTCTCTTTCAGGCGTTTTGCATTCTCGCCATTTGAACCATTTAACAAGGTGTCATCCACAACTTTGCCGTCTTTGAGGAAAATGATGCGGTCAGCATAAGCTGCGATGCGGGGATCGTGGGTGACCATCAACACTGTTCGCTTCCAATCCGTGACAATCTTGCGCAGGGTGGATGCGATTTCATCTCCGCTGCGTGAATCGAGATTGCCGGTGGGCTCATCTGCCAGAATGATGACAGGGTCAGAGACCATGGCGCGTGAAATGGCCACGCGCTGCTGCTGTCCACCTGAGAGTTCATCAGGGCGGTGTTTGCCGCGACCATCCAGTTTATTACGGCTGAGCCATTCACTGGCTTTGGTGCGGGCAAGTTCAGGTTTCACGCCATCCAGGATCAGGGGCAGGGCTGTGTTTTCAATAGCATCCAGCACAGGGATCAGGTTGAAAAACTGAAAAATGAATCCCATTTTTCGACGGCGCAGTTCGGTAAGGGTTTTATCGCTCATCTTTGAGATGTCGCTGCCTTCGATGAAGACACTGCCGTCTGTGGGGCGATCCAACCCTCCGATCAGGTGCAGAAGGGTGGATTTTCCGCATCCGCTCGGGCCCATCACGGCTACGAATTGCCCTTGTTCAATAGTTACGTTCACTGAATCCAAAGCGGTGACTTTTGTTTCTCCGCTTCCATAGACTTTACTGAGGTTTTTTACTTCGATTGTTGCCATTTTACTTCTCCTTGTTGTATGTTTTTGAAACGAATAAAATAACGTAAGTGGTCATGCGCTTTGACTCGGTGGTCTCCCGCGAGGACGCATGGCTGGTTTAGGGGAGGGCTGCCGTTGAACTTCGTCTAATCGGGATTCAATCATATCCAACCAGCGCAGATCAGCCTCAAGATGCATGGCTGATTTATCCATCAACATCATTTGGGCCAGTTGATTATGAGGGTCGAGCGCCTGGCGTTGTTCGGTGATGCGATGAAGTTCTTGATAGAGCGCTGCGCGCTGAATGACGATAAGCCGCGAAGCATCCACTTCATCCAGTTCGAGTGAAAGCATCAGTTTGAGATAGAAGGGATCCTGATGAGGTTCTTCGATATCGCTCGAACGAAACCAATCCATTAACTCATAGTGCCCTTTGGGTGTGATGGTGTATTCGCCTTTGCTCTGCTGTCCGTTGAGGTTGTTGAAGATCACCAGCCCGCTTTCGACCATTCGTGCCAAGGTGGTGTAGATCTGAGCTGGTTTGACATCCCAGTTTTCTTTGCCGCCGACAAGCGCAGTGAACCCCGCGCACAGTTCGTAACCATAGCGAGGTTTTTGGGCAAGCAGACCTAAGAGTGAGTGACGGACAGACATGATAAATACTCTACTGTATAATAATTAATTATTATAGGCAGATTAATTGGGTTGTCAAGGGGGAATGAATTAAAAAAGTCACGGATTCCCGTGACCAATAATGAATACCAAAGCTTGTTATTCTGCTTTTGTGGCTTCGTTGGTTTGCTGCATCATTTCCTGGCGGGCAGCGGCTTCGGTTTGAGCGGCGGCTGCTGCAACCGCTCGGTCTTGACTGGAAGGTTCTGCCGGGGCAAGCGCTGCGCGTTTGACCTGCTGCATTTTGCGGATGGTGGCAGACGGATCCCCGCTGACTGCACTCGAATCGATGGATACCTCGCCACCCACTGCATAGCGCTGTCCATCGGGTCCGGTTTGATAAGTATAGCTGGCGCCTTTTCGCACCAGATTGCCGCCCACCATCATATGAGCCATTTCGTGTGTTCGAACTTCCTGGTCGCGGGATTTTAGTTCCGCAACTTGTTGAGATTCTTCGGAAGAAAGTTGACTGAGACCGGATGTTGATTCAGTTTTTTCACCGCCTTGAGATTCCTTATCCACTGAAAGTCTTCTTTGAGCCTCTTCAGAGATGGTCACCTTCGTGGATTGTAAATTCTCTTTTATTACGTCTTGATTATTGGAGTTGTCTTTTGACTTGTCGGTCATTGCAACATTATTTATCGCATTGACATTTGCCAATGTCAGATTGTTTTGAGAATAGATGGATGATATATTACCAATCATAGACATTAACCTACCGATATTATTACTTTATATCATTACTTTACACTTTTTTGGCATCCATTTCAAGTATTATGATGGATGTAATTTTTTACTGAAATGTTTTTCCCAAATTGTAGACTGATTTCGGCCATTGTGTTTTGATTCGTATAATGCTCTATCAGCGCGATCAATTAATTCTTCCAGTGTCTTACAGCTCTTATTTAACTCGGCCAAACCAAGGCTGATCTTAATGGAAATTTGTCCATGAATAGTGTGAACAGGATTATTTTCAAAATCATGCCTTAACCTTTCGGCAATTAAAAGGGCTTGAGTGGCAGAGGTTTCTGGCATAACGATCACGAATTCTTCTCCACCATAACGAGCAAGGATATCAATATTCCTTAGGTCATTTTTGCATAAATCAGCGACAGATACCAAAACTTGATCACCGATGAGGTGGCCGAATTTATCATTGATCAACTTAAATTGATCTAAATCTATCATAATGACACATAAAGGGCGGTTATATCTAACCGATCGATCAAATTCTTTGATTGCCAATTCTTCAAATTTTCGCCGATTATAAAGGTGGGTGAGCGGATCTGTAATTGCTAATTTTTGAACCTCATCGAATAGGCGGGCGTTTTCTATCGCAATGGCAACATTGGCGGCTAATAATTCCAATGTTTCTTTGTCTGAAGTATTATACATGTTTGGTTTATAACTTTGAGCCGAGATCACACCAATACTCTTTGCTCCAATTTTTAATGGCACAATAAGAATGGATTGGGATATTTCTGGATCGGTTTCATCTCCTACTATCACTGCACCCAAATCTTGTGCTATATCTGAATCAAAAGTGTTAAAAAACAAAGAATTTCCACTCTTTAAGGCAGTTGCGTATAAACCTTTTTCAAGTGGTCGAGTGGAGAGTTTTTGTGGTTGACCGTTATCGATCATATAAACATCGGTTATCGTTTGTGCATTGGAATCATACAGCGCAATACTGAAGAATTCAGTTTCCATCAATTCTGAGACTGCCTGATGGATAGATGGATAAATATCTTCAGTTCTAATATTGACGCTAATAATTTGACTTAATTGATAAAGGGTCAAAAAACGGTTGACTGCTTGCGAGGCATCTTTAAAATATTTTGCATTTCGAATGGCTGAAGCAGCTTGGTTTGCAAAAATAGTTAAAATAAATGCGTGTTCTTCTGTGAAGTAATTTGGCTCAACTTTATCCAGGCTGATGATGGCATTGACTTTATTATCAATAATGATCGGAACCCCTATCCAACTTCGAAACAAATCACTGACCGAATTGCGATTCCAATAAGGGATTTCCACTGTGTTTTGAATAATAATGGGTTCTTTGTCATCAATGATTTCTTTTATGTTCCTGGTTGACTCAATATCAAAGTTTAAGTTATAAAGAAATTTGGGAAGATTTTTATCAAAGTCATCATACCCTAACGTTCTGGTGATACTAACGTTTTTATCACCGACTTTCATGATATTTCCACCATCATATGGGATTAATTTTCTCAATTCGACCAATAATGAATCAAAGACCTCAACCAGATTTAGTGATGATGACACGGTTGAGTTTATTTCTAGTAATGTTGTTGATATTAATTGTTCTGAAATATTTTTAGTAATATAGCAGGAAACCGATTGAGAATCATGATGAAAGAATAAATGTGAGACTTCAACTCTAATCTTGTGACCATCTTTCGTTAAAATATCAGATTGAAATTTATCAACGTCATCTGCTGAATTAGTCTTCTTTTTGGATTGATCAATTTCGTGATAAAAAACATCATCTTTGGAGTTATCAGATTGCGGTAACACAATAGTCTTTATAGATTTACCAACTATTTCTGAGATAGTAAATCCGGATAATTTTGAAGCAACCTGATTTACTAATATTATTTTCCCCGTTTGGTCAAAGAGAAAAATGGCATCATTTAATTGATCAAATATAATTTGCAATTGTGGGGGAAATTCTATCCAATTATTCGAACCATTAATTTTGTTCTGCATAAATTACCTTGACAAAATTCTGTGATTTAATGTTTCCATAGTCTACAATGCTAGGTAATGAGTTTGCAATGAAATGTACATAAATTATAACGACCATTAAAATATTCGCAACATAATAATGGTTGAAAAAACTTACAATCGGTTTTCTAAAAAGAGAAGAGGGTTTTTGTAGTTTTTGTAATTTCAAGTAGAATTAGATCAGGATATTAGAAAGTAGCTTTTTGATTTCAAGGAAAGTTTATGAAATTAACTGATTCAGCATTTACCCCAAGTGAATTGATCCTGTTGAACGGAGACAAATTTGCACCCGAGGTGGATGCAAACGGGCATCAACTCCTTTGCAGCGATGGCATGGTTAATGGCCATTACCTGGCTGTGATGATGATGGCTGCTGCCATCCTAGCAAACGAAGAAGAAGGCGCCCTTGAAATTGAACTTCGAATGCAGAAAAGGAAGTTATTTTCATCTGTACCTTCTCAACGCCTAATTTTAAAACCAGTTGGACAACCCCCCAGTTGGAACGGGTATACGCTTGAATCTGCCATTCTCTTTTCTGCGGGTCAGTTTTTTGCTGTTCAAGGAGATAGCAGTGTACGGAATGTTGTTTATTCATTCTTGATGGAGAATCGCGAATATCCCTGGCAAAAGATTATTGAATTTGTAGAATGGGGATTGGCCACCAGCAACTGGTTGATGCCCGTTGAAGGTGATGCATTGAAAGCTTTTCAGATACCTTTCATCTGTCCAGATAAAGTTCAAGAACTTGCTTTTGCCCAACCGCTTGGCCCGGTAAAACAGCTTTTCTCTACCTGCAAGAAAATTACACCCGAATTATGGCAACAGTTGCTTGAAGAAATTGATCTGGCGTTGAAAGATCGGGTGGGATGAAATTAAGATTTATTACTTATAGGAGGGATTCGGTAAAACGAATCCCTCCTTTTTGGCATTAGAAATTCATAAACCTAATCAGTGGTCTCGCCACCAAGGTAGGCATTGATCACCGTTGGGTTATGCAGTAGATCATCAGCGTCACCTTGCAGCACGATGCGGCCTGTATCCAACACATACCCTCGATCAGCTATTGCCAAAGCCATCAGCGCGTTTTGTTCCACCAGCAAAATGCTGGTGCCGGTCTTGTTGATCTCTTGAATAATATCAAAGATCTGTTCCACCAGGATGGGAGAAAGACCCATGGAGGGTTCATCCAGAAGCAGCACCTTGGGGCCGGCCATCAAGCCGCGGGCGATGGCAAGCATTTGCTGTTCACCGCCTGAGAGTGTGCCGCCAGGTTGGTTTCTACGTTCTTTCAAACGCGGAAATTTCTGATAAACCATTTCGTAGCGTTCCTGGATCACTTTTCTGTCTTTGACAGTATAAGCCCCCATTTCGAGATTTTCCCATACGCTCATTTTGGCGAAGATTTTTCGGCCTTCAGGTACCTGGATGATTCCCAGGTTCACAATGGCTTGCGGCGTGACCGTTGTAATGTCACTGCCCAAATATTCCACTTTGCCGGTTGTAGGGCGCAGCAAGCCTGAAACCGTATTGAGGCTTGTGGATTTTCCGGCGCCGTTGGCGCCGATCAATGCCACAATCTCACCTTCATTTAATGTGAAACTGATATCTCTTAGCGCATTGATCGCACCGTAATTTACACTGATATTATCGACGTTTAGGATCATGAGACCTTCTTCTTGCGGTATTTTTGCGCCAGCGCCGCTCCGCCAGGTCCAAGATAGGCTTCAATGACACGTTCATTGTGTTGAATCTCTTCCGGTTTTCCTTCGGCGATCTTGTTGCCAAAATCTAAAACGGAAATATAATCTGAAATGCCCATCACCACATGCATGTCATGTTCAATCAAGATGATGGTGATGTTGAACTTGTCACGCAGGCTGCGGATGAGAGCGGTCATTTCAAGTGTTTCCTGCGGATTCATTCCCGCAGTGGGCTCATCCAGCAAAAGAAGTGAGGGTTTACTGCCCAGAGCGCGAGCAATTTCCAACTTACGCTGTGCACCGTAGGGCAGATCACCTGCAATTGAATTGGCAAATTCTCTGAGTCCGACGAAGTCAAGCCATTTGAAACTTTCAACCAAAGAAGATTTTTCCTCTTTGCGGCTGCGGCGGGTCTGAAGAATTGATTCAACCCAGGTTTCTTTTAATCTCGGTTGTTGGCCAACCAGAACGTTTTCAATAGCTGTCAGGTTTGAGAAGAGTCTGATGTTTTGATAGGTTCTTGAGAGACCAAGTGAGGCAATCGTATCAGTGGATCTTCCGTTTAATGCGAGACCTTGAAAGAGCACTGTGCCATGATCTGGGATATAAAATCCGGAGATGCAGTTAAAAAGGGTGGTTTTTCCTGCGCCGTTCGGTCCGATGATGGAATAGATTGAACCTTCGGCGATGTCGAGATTCACATTGTTAACCGCGGTCAAGCCACCAAAAATCTTCGAGACGCCCTGAACCTGGATGATATTACTGGTCATGAGGCACCTCCTTTTTTTTCATTTCGCCTGAGACTTCATTAGGTTCATCGTATTTTGGGCGGTGAGAGGGGATTAACCCTTCAGGTCTTGAGAGCATCATAAAGACCAGCAAAGCGCCAAATGCCAAAAGACGGAAGTTAGCAAACTCACGCAGAATTTCTGGAAGTCCTTTGAGAGTAAATGCGCCTAAAATTGTGCCTGGAATGTTGCCCATGCCGCCTACAATGATCAGGCTGAGCACATTGATCGAGGCCATTAAGGCATGTTCATCGGGACCGGTGAACTGGTTGCGGCTAGCATAGATGCCGCCTGCCAAACCAGCGAAGGCTGCGCCGATGGCCAATGCCAGAAGTTTGTACTTGATGGTATCCACACCACTGGCGCGAGCCACGGTTTCATCTTCACGGATAGCCAACCAGGCACGGCCGGTGCGGGATTGCTGCAGGCGGTTGTAAACAAAACTTGCCAAAAGAACACCTGCAATGATCAAATAGACGAAATCCACTTCTGAATTGAAGGGCTTTCCAAACAACATTGGGCCTTGAATATTCTGAATGCCGCGAGGTCCGCCGGTGAAATCGGTGAGCACGTCGCTTTTCAGCAAGATACGGATGATTTCGCCAAAACCAAGTGTGACGATTGCCAGATAATCTCCGCGCAGACGCATGATGGGCAAACCCAGCAATATGCCTGACAATGCAGCCAACAAAACACCCAAAAGGAGTGCGGGCCAGAAGCCCCACATCAAATTGTGTGGTTCAGGAGCGTTGAGCAGTGCCATGGTGTAAGCGCCGATGGCAAAAAAGGCTATGTAGCCCAAGACCAGTTGGCCAGACAGACCGACAATGATGTTCAATCCGAGACCTAGGATGACATACAAGCCAACGGTTCCGAAGACGTAGTTCCAATAGGAACCCCACTTCATGGGGATGAAAATGACTGCGACAGCCAAGATGCTGATGCCGACGATCTGCCAGATGAGGTGATACTTTCCGCGAATCATTCGTTGGAATTTATCGTTCAGATTTTTTAGGAATGACAGATCTTTTTTCCAATGTTCTTGTACAGCATTTAGGTTGGTAACGATATTTAATCCAACGGCCAGCAGACTTCCAAGCACGATGGCGCCCATGGTGACTACTATGCCCAACACCGGGGTTAATCCAAACAAGGTTGCCTTAATAAAATCAAAAGACAGCACGGTCAGAAAATCGCGGATGAATATCTTGTTAACCAGAATACCGGTCATAGCCAATTCCAACAAACCGACTAAAATGGCAGAAACCAGACCAGCCGTAAAACCAGCCAACAGTTTGTGTCCGGCAGGAAGAAATTTCTTCTTGCTTAAGGCGGAAATTCCGACCCACAGACCCATCAAGATTGTGTAAGCAATCAGGAATTTAGCAGCAGGTATTTCGCCAGGGTTTTTGATGCCTGAAATCTTAGCAAGCATGATGCCTACCATTGTATTGAAAGCGATCAAAATGAAGAAGATCTGAACGATGCCATACGTGATGCCGGTGCGAATGCTTTGACGGATAAGTGTTTTCATACTTTTTCCTCCGAAAGCACTTCACCAAGCAAGCCTGAAGGCCTAAAGGTGAGCACGAAGATCAAGATCAAGAAGGATAAAACATCCTTGAGCTGGAAGTCAATGCCAAGGGCGGCCGGACCCATGGATTCAACGATGCCCAAAAGCAAACCACCGACCATGGCGCCAGGCAGGTTGCCGATGCCGCCCAAAACTGCGGCTGTAAAGGCTTTGATGCCGGGGATGAAACCAACAAAGTAATAGACCAAACCGTTGTGTATGCCCCACATCACACCGGCTGCGCCAGCCAGGGCGCCGCTGATGATGAAGGTACGGCTGATGGTGCTGTCTACATCCACACCCATTAAAGCGGCGGTTTTCTTATCCAAAGCGGTGGCACGCATGGCGCGGCCCAATTTGGATTTACGAACCAGGATATAAAGACCGACCAATAACAGAATGGATAGAATAAAAGTGAAAACACCGGTGTAAGGCAGGATAACATTGCTGCCATTAATAACGATTGTCCAGCCTGCACCACGGCGTAAGATGTCAGGATTAGTCACGTCACGCAGTTGGGGACTAAACAGCAACATTGCGGCGTTTTGCAGAAAAATGGAAGCACCGATGGCACTGATGAGCGGTACCAGGCGAGGCGCTTTTCTGAGGGGACGGTATGCAATTTTTTCGAGGAAAAAACCCATCGTAGCCGAAACTGTCATACCAATAAGGAATGCCAGAATGATTGCTAAAATCGGATAGGCGTTTAAGAAATTTGTTGGCGGATCACCAGCTATGGGTATGATCTTAAAAGCCCAAAACGAGTATAAACCGGCATAGGCTCCAAACATCATAACTTCGCCGTGGGCGAAGTTGATCATGAATAAAATACCGTAAACCAATGTGTAACCGATGGCGATGAGTGAATAAACACCACCGATGATCAACCCGGAAATCAATAAACGAGTCCAGGTATCGGCGCCGTATTCTTGATGCACAACCAGCACCTGGTAGAGACGAAAAACGATATACAACGAAACTACCACTCCCAAAATCGGACGCAGCAGTTTCATGAATTTGCTGTTTTGAAAAGCTTGTAACTTTTTTGCAGCGGTATTCGTATTCGTCTGGAGATTGTTGTTCCCCTTAGGCGTAAGGGGAAGAGAGGAGGGGTCGTTCATAGGCGAGCCGCCTTTCGATGTTCTGTAGAATAGGCTGGGAAGGAAAACCTTCCCAGCCTGATGATGCAGTATTAAAAACTATTCAGCGTTTGTCCAGGCACCGTCTTTGACCACAACGAATTGGGGTTTGTCAGTGTTACATTCGCCATTGGATTGGCAGGTGAATGTACCGGAAAGACCGACATAGTTGGAAAGGGAGCGAACAGCAGCGACCAGTGCGGCACGAGGAATATAGAGTTTGCCATCGGCAACAACTGCAACCTGTTTCACAGTTGCAGCCAAAGCGGCGGCGGCATCGTATCCAGCCCAGGTGTAGGGGGATAAGGAACCGGCTTCTTTACCGAATTTTTCGAGATAAGCGGCGTTGAAAGTAAGCTTGGCGTCACTATCGGGGCTGGCGGGGGCGATGGAGGCATAAGCACCTTCGCCATTGGCTCCGGTGCGGGTCAAGAAATCTTCACCATAGGTGCCGTCGCAACCGAAGAACTTGGCGTTTTCAAGACCAGTGGTTTTCATTTGATTTACGAGCACAGCGCCTTCAGCAGTGTAACCGCCAAAGTAAATGGCATCGGGGGTCTTGGCAGCAACAGTAGAGAGTACAGCAGTGTAATCAGATTCGCCGGGGGTAATGGCTTGTTCGATCACTACTTCACCGCCGTCTTTTACGAACTGTGCAGCTACGATATCGGCCAAACCTTTACCATAGTCAGAACCATCGTGCAGCACAGCCATTTTCTTGACACCCAGGGTGTTGTAAATGAAATCAGCTGCATTGTTGCCTTGATTGAGGTCAGTAAAGGCGATGCGGTTGAAGACAGTTGACCCAGAGGCAGTCAATGGAGGATTGGTAGCGGAGGGGGAGAGCATGGGGATGCCAACTTTTTCATAAATGGGCATGGCAGCAGCAGTGGCTCCAGAGAAGATGTGGCCAGCAACAGCAACGATCGCGGGATCGGCAGCGAATTTGTTGGCAACTGCAGCGCCGCCTTCAGCGGTACCACCATCATCCTGGGCATCCAGAGCGAAGGTCCAACCTTCAATGTCGCCGGCGTCTGACATGGCGATGGTTGCACCTTGTGAGATGTCAATACCATAGCTGGCATTACCACCGGTCATGGGAGCGCCCATACCGATTTTAATGACATCACCAGCTTCAAAGACTGCGCAGCCAAGTGCATCGGCGCATGCTTCAGGGGCACCACCAGCCACGGGGGCTTCGGTTGCAGCGACGGGGGCTTCTGTTGCGGCAACAGGTGCTTCGGTAGCAGCAGCCTGACCGCAAGCGGTCAGCAGCATTGCTAAAACCATAAAAACTGCTAAAAACTTCATTGCTTTCATGTGTATTTCTCCTTAGTTAATTTTTGTTGAGCGATATATTTCAGGTAAATCAAAAGAGTCTGTTCGATGATTGCTGCACCTCCTTGATTCTTTCACCATTCTTCCAATAGAAGAAAAAAACCACCTGATTTTGGTCAGGTGGCTTCGGGTAAACTTTTGAGAATTTCTAACCCTTTGCTTTTGCCATCCTAACCGTAAAAAAGCTTGAAATAAACCAAATGGTCGCAAGCATGAGAACGACAAAGAAAATGAAAACGAAATGTAGAGTTGTCATAATGTTTGTATTCAAATATGTTACGACTTTGATTTACAAAAGTCAACACCCTTTACATTTTTTAAGTTAATCTTGATATTTTCTTTAGATATGGCGACTATAATCATTTTGCTATCAATAGGGCAAAAAACTCCCAAGGGAGAAAAAAACTTCACATTGTTTAGAGGAAAATATGTCGATCCAAATTAATGCAAACTGCAAGTGGGTGGGAAAAATCGATTGGGAATTGCGAAAATTTCATGGAGAAGAATATTCAACTCATAAAGGGTCAAGCTACAACGCATTTTTAATCAGTGACGAAAAGAATGTTTTGATTGATACGGTCTGGATGCCCTTTGACAAGGAATTTGTAGAAAACCTTAAAAATGAAATTCCACTTGAAAAGATAGACTTTATTGTCATTAATCACGGCGAAGTGGATCACAGTGGAGCGCTGCCAGAATTAATGCGCCACATCCCCAACACGCCGATCTATTGCACCGCCAATGGCGAAAAGTCTTTGAGAGGGCAGTATCATCAGGATTGGAACTTTCATGTAGTTAAAACCGGCGAGCGTTTAAACCTGGGCTCCAAAGAGTTGGTTTTTCTTGAAGCACCGATGCTGCATTGGCCGGATACCATGATGACATATCTGACTGGCGACGATATCCTTTTCAGTAATGATGCCTTTGGGCAACACCTGGCTTCTGAATGTCTCTACAGTGACCTGGTGGACCAGGGGGAGCTTTATCAGGAAGCTATGAAGTATTATGCCAACATCCTCACGCCTTATAACCCGGCGGTCACCAAAAAGATAAATGAGCTTAAAGCCCTGAGCTTTCCTATTAATATGATCTGTCCGAGTCATGGTGTGATCTGGCGAAAAGATCCTATGCAGATCGTTGAGCAATATTTGAAGTGGGCAGAGAATTACGCCGAAGACCAGGTCACTGTTGCCTACGACACCATGTGGGATGGAACCCGTCAGATGGCAGAAGTTATTGTGAAAGGGATCGTTAAAACGGCACCTGGAATGACGGTCAAGTTATACAACCTGGCTCGAATGGATAAAACTGACCTGATGACCGAAATTTTTAAATCAAAAGCTGTGTTGATTGGTTCTTCCACTGTCAACAACGGCATGCTGCGAGATGTGGCAGCCGTTTTGGAAGAGATGCGCGGTATGAAATTTAAATATAAAAAAGCGGCTGCTTTTGGGTGTTACGGCTGGAGCGGCGAAGCCGTCAAACTTATCTCTTCACGCTTGAATGAAGCAGGCTTCGAGGTGGTCAACGACGGCCTACGCGAAAAGTGGGCTCCGGACGGGGTCACTGCTGATCGGTGCTTTGAGTTCGGCCAGGAATTTGCGGCAAGTTTGAATTAGCAGCCAACACGGAAAATTATTAAATGCCCAAGTTATAAGTGCATAATAAAAACCGCGGGAGTCTAAATGACTCCCGCGGTTTTTTGATCAATTTTTTTACTTGCTAAGGATTTTGCGGACGGCATCGATCTGATTATTGCTGCCGAGGTAATTGTTTTTCTGTTCAATAAATTTGGCGTATTCGGTCATGAAGATTTTGCCTACGGGACGAAGATCAAAGTTTTCGGGATGTTCAAGGAAGTATTCGCGGTGGACACGGGTCCAGACCAAGCGGCCATCGGTGTCAATGTTGATCTTGGTGACACCAAGTTCGGCAGCGCGTTTGAATTGTGTGGGATCCACACCCTTAGCGCCGGCAAGCTTGCCGCCAGCGGCGTTGATGCGCTCCACTTCATCCTGGGGCACAGAGCTTGATCCGTGCATTACCAGGGGGAAACCAGGAAGAACATTTTGAATTTGTTCAAGGACGTCAAAGTGCAACCCTTGTGAACCGCTGAATTTGAAAGCGCCGTGACTTGTGCCGATGGCGCAGGCCAGAGAATCGCAGCCGGTTTGTTTGACGAACTCAGCGGCCTGTTTGGGATCGGTAAGCTTGGCGTTGGCTTCATCCACCTGAACATGTTCTTCAACACCACCGAGCTGGCCGAGTTCGGCTTCAACCACGATGCCTTTTTTGTGGGCGGCTTCGACCACACGCTTGGTGATCTCAACATTCTTTTCAAAGGGTTCTGCTGAAGCATCAATCATGACTGAGGAATAGAATCCGCTGTTGATGCAGTCGTAGCAGGTTTCTTCATCGCCATGGTCAAGATGGACGGCAAAGATGGCATCGGGAAACACCTGGTCAGCAGAGCGGATCAGGCCTTCGAGCATGATTTTATGCGTGTAGCTGCGAGCGCCCTTACTGATCTGAATAATAAAGGGGGCCTGGCTGTCAACGCATCCACGGAAGAGACCCATGGCCTGTTCCAGATTGTTGATGTTATAGGCACCAATTGCGTACTTGCCGTAAGCGGCTTTAAACAGTTCTTTCGTGGTAACGATCATGTCATTCTCCTTAAGATTAGCTCCCCACGGGGAGGGATGGTCTGGACATTATTATATTCCTGTTTTACTTTTTTACAGAGGTTGTCTGGATGATATAAAAAGATGATGATCTTGCCTTCACCTACACATTGTATAATGAACTTAGGCAGGTCTTAGTTGTATATGTTCTTATGTTGGTAGAAAGAAAAAATTGAAAAAAAGATTAATAGTTTCAATATCATTGCTGGTCATCATAATAAGTGGTTGTAATTTTCCTTTCCCGAAACCGCGGGATTACGCAAGTGAAATTCCTTTTCCAACTTCAAGGCCATTTCAAACCCAGACGGTTGTCACATCAATTCCAAACAAGTCAACAAATTCTTATATAGCGCTCATCCAAACGCCTTTAACTATTAATAATGGAAGCTATCATTATTATGCGCAATCTGGCGACACATTAAGTGCAGTTGCGAAACGCTTTAGCGTGGAACCGTATCAAATAGCGTCTGAGCTTCCACTTGACCCTAACAAAATGATCACGCCGGGTCAGCTCCTTAAAATTCCAAATGCTATAGGCGAGACTTATTTCTCGGAAAAACTTATACCAGACAGTGAAGTGATTTTTTCTCCCAGCGCCGATGATTTTGATATACAGGGTTATATTCTTGAATCAGGTGGTTATCTGGCACAATTTCAACAGCAGGTTGGAACAGAACTTTTATCAGGTGCTGAAATTGTTCAACGGGTGGCAACCAACACCTCAGTAAATCCTCGATTGTTGCTGGCAGTGATTGAGTATCGTTCACATTGGGTTACAGGTCTTCCTTCAAACATTGATACGATTTCTCCATTAGGCTTTTCTTATTCTGATTATCAAGGATTTTATCTTGAGTGTTCATTAGCGGCCAAATTGCTCAATAAAGGTTATTATGGATGGAGGGAAGGGCAATTCACCACACTTGTTTTTTTCAATGGACAGAACATAAGGGTTTCACCTGATTTGAATGCCGGCTCGGTCGCGCTGCAATACTTCTTTGCACAAATTTATCCACAAAGCGCCTGGGAGGCCAACCTCTACGGACCTGATAATTTCTTATTGCTTTATCAGCAGTTGTTTGGAAACTACTGGCAATGGGCAGAAAGCGTTGAACCCATTTTCGCTGGAAACCTTGAGTCACCCAAGCTTGAATTGCCTTTTACTCCCGGTGAAGAGTGGGCGCTCACTGGCGGACTGCATGTTGACTGGAATTCCGGTACTCCCTCCGGTGCTTTAGATTTTGCACCACTCACAGGTGAATCTCGTTGTTCTACATCCAGAGCCTGGGTGCTTTCAGCCGCACCTGGAGTAGTCGTTCGATCATCGAATAATATCGTGGTCATTGCACTTGAGGATGAACAAAGAATAATGACAGGATGGCAACTTTTTTACATGCATATTGCCACCCAGGACAGCATCGCACAGGGAACGCGCGTTAATCTGGATGATCCCATCGGCCATCCTTCGTGTGAAGGTGGCCTTGCCACGGGAACCCATGTGCACTTTGCCAGAAAGTATAAAGGTGAGTGGATCGGTGCCGGAGATGCGCTGCCGATGATATTAAGTGGTTGGGTAGCTTTGCCTGGAGAGAAACAATTTCAAACAAGCCTCGTGAAAGGGGCCCAAATTGTTACAGCCAGCCAAAATGCAGGTAGCAACTCCAGAATCTTCCGCTAATGCGGAAAGTTAATCATCATCCACAACATAATCAGGTAAATCTTCAGGGTCGATATCTTTAGCTGAGACCACCTTGCCACGCACTGACATGCCCGCCTGATGCACAGATTTTGGGTCGCTGCTCACAAGTGGATGCCACATGGGCAGGTTCTTGCCTTCAGCCAAAAGGCGGTAGGCGCAGGTATCCGGCATCCATTTTAAGCTGCCAGCTAGAGACGCATCCAAAGTGAGACATTCAGGCACCAGAACTGACCGGTCGGTATAACGTGTGCATTGGCAATGAAAGATCTCAAGTAATTCGCAAACCACATTGGTGTGATAAATCCGCCCGGTATCTTCATCTTCAAATTTGATCAAGCAGCATTTGGCGCAGCCGTCGCACAAAGACTCCCACTCTTCAGATGTGAGTTGGTCAAGGGGTTTAATTTTCCAAAATGAGATATTTGACAACCAGAATACTCCACAGTGTTTCCATAAAAAAGATCTGATTTGTGGCTTCTTTATTCTTACCATTTATAGCACAAACTGGATTAACTTTTGAAGAGAACTGCCGACAATAAGCATATGAATATTTCTGGAACATCCATGGAAGACGCATTAGCCGCTCAGCTCACCAACCGCTCGAACAAGCAGGTTCGAACGCAGATTTCGATGGCGGTAATGAAGAATCAGATAGACCAACAGGAAGCCCAGGCGGCAGCGTTGGTAAAGATGATTCAAAATAGCTCATTGGATGGCACCGGTCAAATCGTTAATCGTACTGCTTAATCATTGTCTTACCAAAATATCCGGGACACGTAATTGTCCCCTTTTTTTATTTAACCTAAATGGCTTACTTATATTCTTTACGAGAAGCTTATTGATTTCATCTGATTCTAGCCTATAATCAAATTAGGGAGTTGTTGTCGAATCCCTACCCAATTTATGAACTGGTCTGATTAACCTTGAGCATATTCCAACGCAATTTTGCGTTTCCCTTAATTATTTTGATAGTTGCCTGCCTGGTCTTTACTGGCTGCCAACTGCAAAATGAAAGCAGTTCCAATTCAGGTGCAAACATGGTGCATCTGTATACTCCAACCAGACAATTTTCCGAAATGCCTGCTTCAACTGTCACGCCTGAAGTGTCTCCGACGCCGACACTAACCCAGACCCCCGAGAACACGGCCACCCCCACCGAAACTGCCACACCGATACCCACACCGACACCCCTGCCCCCGCCTTTTTTGGATACCTTCATTGAGAATCTTAAAAATGGCAATGCAGGCCAGGTGGTGGGCGTCTACGTTGAAGATGTTTTATCTCTGAGAGTGGTTCAACAGCCGTCATCTGACGCCGCTTATGTCTCATCTGTTCCCAACACGGCCACCTATTTTGCGATGGTGAGAAATATCACCGGTAATACTGGTTTGCTGGCTCATAATTATCTCGCTGGCGCCTATTTCTTCAACCTCCGTTCTGGTCAATCTGTGACCTTGATCTATGGTGATGGCACAACTGATGAATATGTTGTTTCATATGCTGAAGAATTTCAGGCGCTCAGTCCAAACAGCCCGACCAGTAATTTTGTCAATCTGGGAAGCGGCGAAACACTCAGCTCTACCGATTTGTTCTATCGCGTCTATAGCGGTGGAACGCGTACGACGTTTCAAACTTGTATTGCCCAAGGTAATGAAGATTCGTGGGGCAGATTGTTTGTGATTGCCCCACTTGAATAGGGATTGTTTTTAAGAGGAGGACGTATGTCTACGAACCGAACCAGTTTTACAAGATTTCAAAGAGGATGGCGAATTTTGGTGATCTTTGTCTCAGCTTTTGCGGTTGGGGCATTGATCTGGACGGTGCTGGTCACACCAATGTACCGGGCATCGGCAAAATTCCTGGTCTATCCCAATAACACGTTGACCAGCAGCCGAGATGTAGTCAGCAGTCTGGATACACTGGATAAGCGTACCATCTCAACCACATATGCGGATATTCTGGACAGCAACCGTGTCTATCAAGATACCATCAGCCGTCTTCAATTAGATGAAGCTGCACTCAAAGAAATGAGAGTCTATTCCGAGGTACAGACCGACACCAATATTCTGGTGTTGCATGTCGAGGGACCGAATCCCCAGTCGGTTACATTGTTGGCCAATAATATTGGTCAGAACGGCATCAGCTACATTAAAAGCATCTACCAAGTCTATGACATCGTCTTTCTGGATACTGCGGTTGAACCCACCGTTCCTTTTAGACCGCGTCCCTTCATTGATCTGTTGATTGCTGCTGGTGCTGGACTGGTTGTGGGTGTCATCTTCTTGTTGCTGCGCGAAGTCTTGCGTACACCGCTTGAAGCGCTGCGCGAACGTTCGATCACTGACAAGCAATCTCTGGCTTTTACCAAAAAATACATGCTGCGGTCATTCACCACGGAGCTGATCAAACCCAAAGAGGTTCCCGCCGCATTTGGTGTGATCTACCTTCAAGGTCTTGAAGATTTGATCGACGGGCTGCCCGAACGGATCACAGCAATTTTGCTGCAGAATGTAGTTGAAAGGCTGCATGATCAATTGCGCGGTAATGACCTTGTTGGTCGATGGAGCCGTCTTGAATTTGGCGTGCTGCTGCCTTCGACACCTGAATTTCCGGCCAAAAAAACTTTTGAACGCTTACTCGCTGCACTTGAAGAGCCCATTCAGACAGAATCCGGCGAGAAGATTTTCCTGACTCCGGTTGCTGGTGTGGTGACCCGTATGGCTGAAGATTCGAGCGACCAAATGATTGTTCGAGTCGAAGAAGCGCTCAAAGTTGCCCGCTCTGGTGCTGACAAAATGGTCATGGGAAACTGACCTAGGAGGATGACATGAAACGATCATTCGTTTATAAACTACTGGGTTTCATCCTTCTGGTCGGGTTGGTTTTCAACCTTGTATCGGTTCATCCGGTTATGGCCCAAACCGCCGGCCAGGCGAACCTCACACTGGCAGAATTGGGAATGCCCATTCCACAAACTTTAACCGGTCCAATTTCTGAAATTGAGTTAAGTTTTAACCTGCCTGCAGATTGGAAGCCGGAAGGTACTTCCGTTTTGGAGCTCGACATATTGGCTTTCTTCTCAAGCCTGATAGCCACAGAATCCAATGAGACACTTTCCGGGTTTGTCGGCGGCGACTTGAGCCTGTTTTTGAATGACAGCATGGTGGGCATAGAAACTCTTCAAACCAGCGGTGAACAAACGCTGCAATTTGAATTTGACACAGCCCTTTTTGAACCTGTTACCCGCGATGGCGTGAACACCCTGCGCATTCGCTGGGATGGATCGATCTCTTGTTTGATGAATCTGCTATCAAGCGTAACCCTCATGCCGACTTCCAAACTCACATTTGGATATGATGAAGGGCAGAAAACCTTAACTCTGAATGATTTTCCTGCACCCTTCGTGATCCAAAATTCGGTCCAGTCAGTTCCTTTGATTATTGCACTGCCATCCACGCCAAGCGCGGGTGAACTGCGTGCTGCCATGATTTTGACTTCTGGCATCGGACAAATCTCAAATGGGCAAACCACTGCCGACGTAATTTCGCTTACAGATTTTCGCCCCACGGCATCCAAAATTCAGAATGTAATAGTGGTGGCGAACGCTGACACTCTGAAAACCCTTTCACTTTCTTCGCTAAGCATCACGGCAGATATTCAGACTAACGCGGGTGAGGGCATTGTTAATTTCTTCAAACCTTCTGGCGGATACGGTTTGCTAGTGAGCGGAGATGAAGAAGGTATCGTTAAAGCAGCCCAGGCCGTCAGTGCAAATCAAGTGATCGCCGGAGGGGATGCCCAAACCATGGTGGTGAGCGGAATAAATCCTGTTGTTGCTGCTACCGGAACTGAAGACATGACCCTCGACGATCTGGGTGTGGGTGAATTGGTTTTCACCAAACCCAACAATCTTTCACAATCTTTTGATTTCTTTGTGCCTGCCGGTAACCAGGTGAGGGCGGATGCCAGTTTTGACCTAGTTATCAGCCATTCTCAACAGTTGGATTACCTGCGCTCTGGCCTGCAAATGCTGGTCAATGGTTACCCGGCGGTAAGCTTGCGTCTCACAGACAACACTTCCAACCAGGCGCTGTTTAAGTTGATCATGCCTGCAAACCTGGTGCATACCGGACGCAACACGGTTGAGTTTGTGGCTGATTTGAACACCCGAGACTTATGCACAGCACCTACCGCCAACATGGCTTGGATGCGCGTCAGTTCAAGTTCGTTGCTGCACCTGCCTCTCGAAACAGCCATTGGCGGATCAATGGTATCAAAAACCTTTGGTGATTTCCCCAACGCTTTTTTGGCTGGCTCGGGTTTGGATAACATCTTAATTCAAGTGGCTCCTGCTGAATTTGGCAACATTCAGGCAGCAGCAAGGCTTGCCGGCTGGCTTGGGGCCGGACTGCCAGACCATACCATTATGCAGCTCAACGCCGGTTTTTCTGATGCCGTTGACCCGGCACTTGCTGCCAGCGCTAGTATGATTCTGGTGGGTGCACCGTCTGATTTTGGCAGCCTGACTGACAAGACCCAATTCCCGTCTCTGGTATTTGATGCTCAAAACCTTTTGAGCGAACAAAGTGCTTTAGAAATTGTGACACGTCCTCAGGCAGGTCAAGACGCCGGCTATCTGGCTATCCGTGGATATGACGCCACCACCAGCAAGGTGCTACTGGCTGTCTTGGGAAGCAGCACCGCTGGTTTAACCTACGCAGTGGATGGATTAGTCAGCAAGCAAGCAGCAAAGCACAACTTCTTGATTGTGACTGGCGAGAATCAAGAGACGGGTTGGCTTGATGCAGGTATAGCCACAGGTGAAATTGTTACAGCTTCTGGTGAAGAAACCCCTGTCACGCCGGGAGTTGATGCCGTGCAGGCTTTCAGATTAAGCATGCTAAAGTGGGTTGTCCCTGCGATGGTCGTGCTGTTGGCAGTGATGCTGTTGTTCCTCTATATTGAGATCAGGCTTCGGGTAAATAAAAAGCAATAACAAAAAAGTGATCATGGACCTTCACCCTGCAACTTTCATAAAAAAAAGAGATCGCAGGGTGAAGATTTTTCACTCCATTTAGTTAAAGATATACAATCCTTATCATTTTTCTGAAAAGGAAAAATATGGCTGATTTGAATTCATCTTCTGGTCGTTTTGTGCTACAAGATTTTCAGGAACAAAAAGTGTTTTCCAGTTTTCTACCGGGTATTGCCGGGTTGATGGGCATTCCCATGTGGGTTTTTTATGTCAACCGCGGACAGGGAATCGCCGGGTTTGGCGTGGAAAGCAAAGATCATCCATTAATGGAGTATCAATGCGCCCAACGGGCTTATCAAGTGGCTGCCCAGCTGGGGTTTCGTACATTTCTAATGGGAACGCACGGCGGCCAGGTTTGGCACTATGAACCCTTTGGAGCCGGGGAGAGTGAACAAGTCAGACGCAGTATGACCACAGGATTGAATGACCTCGAGATTGAAGAGATCAACGAAAAACTCGGGTTCAAAATCAATGTTTTGTATTTTCTTGTACCCAATGAACCCTTTGCAGCGCTTGCACGCAGAGTAACAATCACCAACCTCGGCAAGGGTTCGCTAAGACTTGAAATATTGGATGGACTGCCTGTGATTTGTCCGTTTGGGATTGATGATCAAACTTTCAAAAACATGGGTAGAACCATCGAAGCTTGGATTGAAGTTGTCAACCATACTAAAGGGCTGCCGTTCTTTCGAATTAAAGCCAGCGCGGATGACAAACTACACGTGGAAGAGATCAAGGCAGGCAATTTTGCCCTGGCTTTTCACGAAGGAAAACAACTGTCTGCTCTTGTTGATCCACAAACCGTGTTTGGCTTGGATACCGCCTTCAATTTTCCGAAGAAGCTGGCAGAAAACGGTTTAAAGTCGATACTCAATGAAGTTCAGGTCACTCAGGGGCGCACCCCATGCGCCATGTTTGGAGCGGAACTTGAACTGTTAGAGGGCAAATCTGAAACCATTAACAGTTTCTATGGGCACGCTCCGCAATTGGAAGTTATTCAATCAGAGGTCTCACGCCTGCAAAAACCGGATTTCATGGCTGATAAGGTTGATGAAGAACGCCAACTGGCAAGTGAATTGACCACTCCCATTCACACCGAGTCTTCTTCAGCCATTTTTGATGACTATTGCCGTCAGACCTGGCTGGATAATGTCATGCGCGGAGGTATGTCACTGTTACTCGGCGGCAAGCATACTTATCACATTTTCTCACGCCGGCACGGCGACCTGGAACGCGACTATAACTTCTTTGTGGTTGCGCCCGAACTTTACAGTCAGGGCAACGGCAGCTATAGGGATATTAATCAGAACCGCCGCAGCGATACCTATTTCTTTCCAAAATCAGGCGATTTTAACATCCGCCTATTCATGAGCTTGATCCAGAGCGACGGCTACAACCCGCTCACCATCCAAGGGTCAAATTTCACGCTGCCCACTGATGCTTTACCTGCACTGTTAAAATTGGCAGGTAAGCCGGAAGAATTACAAAAAGTGTTGAGCGGACATTTCACCCCTGGTCAGTTGATGACTGCCGCTTTGCATTCCGAGCTATCCATTTCACCGGATGATTTTCTTGAAATTGTGTTTGCCAGCGCAGAGCAGCACATCCAGGCGGTGCACGGCGAAGGGTATTGGTCCGACCACTGGAGCTATAACCTCGATCTGGTGGAGTCTTATTTAAATATTTATCCTGAGCAAAAAGAATACCTGCTTTTTGATTCAGAACCTTTAGCCTTTTTTGACAATGCTACCTGCATCAATCCGCGCAGCAAACGCTACGTGTTGGATGGCGAAGAGCCGCGCCAGTTTAATGTGGTCTATAAGGACGAGGAGAAAGCTGCCATGCTGGCTGCCCGCAAAGCGGACGGCCATTGGAGCCGCGCAGCGTATGGCAAGGGGGATGTTTTCAAAGTTCCACTGGTGTCAAAATTATCACTTTTGGCGCTGCTCAAATTTGCGGCGCTTGACCCCTCAGGCTATGGCGTGCAAATGGAAGGCGGCAAACCAGGTTGGTATGATGCCCTCAACGGTATGCCTGCTTTGTTTGGGTCCTCCATGCCTGACAGTTACGAACTTTTGCGCCTGATCAATTATCTGATTGATGTGTTGGCTGAAACCAAGCGAAAAGTAAAACTGCCGATTGAAATCACAAAACTGATTAGCTGCATCGACCGTGTTTTAACCGTCAAACAAACGCCTTTTAAAGTATGGGATGAACTTTCAACTGCTTTGGAGCAGTATCGTGACCTCACCCGTCATGGATTTGACGGTGCTTGTATCAAAGTTGAATTAATGGGTACTCTAAAATCCATGCAAGCTTATCTGCAAGACGGATTGAAACGCTCCGAGGTTGCGGCAGGTGAATTGCCAGCCACCTATTTTGTGCATCATCCGACCGGATATGAAAAGACAGGCCAATTCGATGATTTGGGCAGGCCGATTATCCACGTCACCGAATTTCAGGCGAAGCCGCTGCCGACCTTCCTTGAGGGGCCGGTGCGCCGCCTGCGGACATTGGATGCAACTGGCGCGGAAAAACTATATCAGGGACTGCGGAAGAGCGTGCTCTATGATCAGAAGTTGAACATGTTCCGTTTGAATGCCAGTCTTGAAAGTCAGCCGCACATGATCGGACGTGCGCGTGCCTTTACCCCTGGCTGGCTCGAAAACGAATCCATCTGGATGCACATGGCTTTCAAACTGATGCTTGAATTGCTGCGCAAGGGTATGTTTGAAGCGTTTTATCATGAGTTTGAACTTCACGTTCCTGCTTTTATGGATCCCGCTGTCTACGGACGCAGCCCGCTGGAAAATTCTTCATTTATCGCCTCAAGCGCGCATCCCGATCCCAGCTTGCATGGCAACGGTTTCGTGGCCAGGTTAAGCGGATCAACGGCCGAGTTTTTGAACATGTGGGTGATCATGACCGCCGGCTTTATGCCATTCAATCTTGAAGGTGGCGAGCTTACGCTTACCATGCAGTCTTTACTGCCAGGCTGGCTGTTTAAGGAAGATGGGACTTTTAAATACAAGTTACTGGGGTCTTGCGATGTGACCCTGCACAACCCATCAAAGGTGGATACCTTCAATATCAAGCCTGCAAGAATCGTCTTCCGAACTCTGGTAGGTGAAGAAGTCAGTATTGAAGGAAATAAAATTGCTTCGCCCTATGCCGGGATGGCGCGTGAAGGTAAAATCGGGGCCATGGATGTATATTATAAATAGTGAAAAGTATTACGATATTACGGCTTGTGAGGTTGTATGAAAGCATCTGATCCAAGGCAATGGAAGTTTATAGACGAGCATGGCACTTTTGAACAGGCTGACGCTGAAAGCGGCAGCTATCTCTATTTGCCGCTGGTAAATCAGGCGGGCATGATCTCAAGTGTGACCCCAACCTTCAACGGCGATGCCAAAGTGGATCAGAATTCGTTTTTGCTCTTACCCACTTCAGTTGAAGATTTGCACAACAGCCGCTCAAACCGCAATTTTTGGGTGCTGGTGGATGGCCAGGCATGGTCTGCCACCGGAGGCAGCGCACAGCAAAACGCCAAACATTTTGGAGAGGATGCCGAAAAGGCTCAGCTCAAAGCCGGGCTGCTCTGGCAGACTGTAACTCGCACGCATTCATCCGGCTTGCGAGCCGAAGTGACCAGTTTTGTGCCCATGACCTCAGACCGTGTTGAACTGATGCGCGTGGTCTTGACCAATACTGGCAGCAAGTCTATTGAAGTCGTCCCGACCGCAGCCATACCCATCTTTGGACGGTCTGCAGATAATTTGAGAGATCACCGCCATGTCACCTCGCTGCTTCACCGCACCCTCTGTGTCAAACACGGGGTGGTGGTGCAGCCCACGCTCTCTTTTGATGAACGCGGTCATACCCACAACACCCTGCGTTATGCGGTTTTGGGTGCCCAAGGTGATGGCAGCGCCCCGACCGGTTTCTTCCCCTCCGTGGAAGATTTTATCGGTGAAGGGGGCACACTCGATTGGCCTCAAGCCGTGGTCAATAATCTGCCTGCTGCACAGGGTGCTGGCAAAGGCCCGGATGGTTACGAAAGCCTCGGCGGGTTGCGCTTTGGCTCTCAAACCCTGCAGCCTGGCGCTTCGATGACGTATGTAATTCTTCTTTCCATTCTCAACGATGATCAGAATTTGGATTCTTTAATGAGTCAATATGGCACGGCTGCCCAATTTGAAAAACATTTGGCAGAGGCACGTGCTTTTTGGAAGGCTAAATCTGATTTGCTCATTTTCAAAACCGGAGATGATGAGTTCGACGGCTGGCTGAAATGGGTGGGCATCCAACCCATCCTACGCCGCTGGATGGGGAACTCATTCCTGCCCTATCACGATTACGGCCGAGGCGGCCGCGGATGGCGCGACCTCTGGCAGGACGCCCTGGCGCTGCTGCTCACTGAGCCCGAAGATGTGGCTGGCCTGCTGCATGACAGTTTTGCCGGTGTGCGCATGGACGGCTCAAACGCCACCATCATCGGCAGCAAACCGGGCGAATTCAAGGCAGACCGCAACAACATTCCACGTGTGTGGATGGATCACGGCGCCTGGCCACTGCTAACCGTTCAGCAGTACATTGACTTGAGCGGCGATCTGAATTTCTTGCTGCGCAATCAAACCTATTTTGCCGACCATCTCAGTCACCGCACTAAAAAGACCAACATCAGTTGGAAACCCGGCAGCGATACCCAATTGAAAACCAAAACCGGCAAGGTAGTGCAGGGAAGTTTGCTCGAACATATGCTTGTGCAGCACCTGTCTGTTTTCTACAATGTGGGTGATCATAATCTCATCCGCCTTGAGGGGGCAGACTGGAACGATGCTCTGGATATGGCAGCCGAGAAAGGCGAGAGTGTGGCTTTTTCGGCACTTTATGCCGCTAACCTTTCAGCACTTGCCAGACTCTGTCTTGCATTGCAAGCCAGAGGGGTGACAGAAGTTGAACTGGCCAACGAGCTGGTCGTGCTGCTCAACGCTCAAGTTTCGGAATATGAATCGATTGAGGCCAAGCATCAACGGCTTGAAGATTATTTCACAACAGTTGAGGGTGAACTCAGCGGCATCAAAGTATTGGCAAAATGCGCTGATCTCGCCTGGGATTTACAGGGCAAGGCAGATTGGCTGACCGCCCATATCCGCAAGCAGGAATGGGTCAACAACAAGGAAGGTCACGCCTGGTTCAATGGATATTATGACAATCAAGGAAATCGTGTGGATGGCGACCATCCCAACGGGGTGCGCATGACCCTGACTGGTCAGGTCTTTACCCTGATGAGCGGCATTGCCAATGAAGACCAGGTAGAAAAGATCGTTCAAGCTGCGGATCGCTATCTCTACGAAGAAACCGTCGGTGGTTATAAATTGAACAGCTACTTTGGCGAAGGGGTGGAACATCTGGGTCGAGCTTTTGGATTCGCTTTTGGACACAAAGAAAACGGCGCCATGTTCAGCCATATGGCAGTCATGTTTGGCAACGCCTTATACAAACGCGGCAAAGTGGAAGAAGGCTGGAAAGTGTTGAATGGCATGTACCGCCAGAGCACCGATTTCAACAAAAGCCACATGTACCCTGGTCTGCCTGAGTATTTCAACAGCCGCGGACGCGGTATGTATCCCTACCTGACCGGGTCGGCCTCGTGGTTTCTGTTGACACTGCTGACCGAAGTCTATGGTGTAAAAGGACGTTTGGGTGATCTGGTGCTTGCGCCGCGTTTTGCAGCTTCACAGTCTGAGCATTGCAGCGTGAGCTTTACCTTTGCAGGTAAGGGGCTAGAGATTGAGTATCGCCGAAAACTGATGGGCAAGTCCACTCGCATCACAAAGGTTGAAGTCAACGGCAAAGCACATGAAGCGGCAGCGGCAGAAGTTGTTTTTAAACGTGATGAAATAGCAGCCTGGCCTGAAAAAACCAAAATCGTAATTTACCTGGAAGACTGAAAGAGGAAATTATATGATGGATGAAAGTTTGTTGGAAATCAAGGAATTTGACGGCATCGGCTATCTTCCGCTGATCGATTTTGGCACCTGGCGCGTGGCCTTTCTGCGCTATATTGATGAGTTGATTCCTCGCAACATCAATCGGGTTGAACGACACGTTGAAACGGATGAGGTCTTTGTGCTGCTGGCTGGTAAAGCCATCCTCTATATGGGCACTGGAGATGAGTCACTTGAAGAGCTGGTGCCGATCGTGATGGAACCCAGCAAACTTTACAACGTACGTCAAAATGCCTGGCATTGTGCTGTGCTCAGCCACGATGCCACGATTCTGCTGGTCGAAAACCGCAACACAGGCCTTGCAAATACAGATTACTGCGCGCTGGATGACGACCAGAAAAAGTTGCTGATCAGCACTGCGATCCGCGAACAGCCCGGTGAGTGGGAGTAAGTCTAAACATTAAACTCAAAGATACATTACTATTAATTTATAAGATCCTCTTCAAGGAATAAGTTCCTTGAAGAGGATCTGTATTTATAATTATGGAATGGAAGATTCTGCTGTCCAATTGGCACTAGCAATCTCTCCAACGCCATCATATCCCAGTGTCCATGAACCTTGTGCGGTATCTCCGTTGATGACACCTTTGTAAATCAGATAGGCTTTCTGTTGTGGAGGTTGGTTGTAATGCAACCCGCGATAGGTAATAGTAAAGCTGCCATCAATTGGGTTAAATTGTATCTCTGGAGTTAAATTGCCGGCGAAAAGCATATGGGGTCCATATAAATCGGTGATCCCTGAGAGATTTCCATTCTCATCAAAATGGATTGTCATTACAACTTCATCAGGATTAAATTCATACAGAAAATCATTGACATCTGACTTACAAGACCAACACCAATCCGGAATTTGGCGGCAGGGAGGGCATTCATCTGGTGTATTTCCTTCTCCCATTCCTCCAGTTATATCACTTCCACTTGGAACATAACATGGGTCAATGGCACCTGTGCAGCAGAATGCACCTTCAGGGTTTTGATCACACGCTGACCGGTCTATTAACTGATTAATTTCCATAGTGTCACTGGTCATTTCGGTTGGCGGCGGAATGGCTTCAAAAGTCAGATTAATTGTAATGGGTGTGGTTGTGGTGCCACTGCGTGTGCCTAAAGATGAAAAAGGAATTAGCAGGAGACGATCAAACCGGGCTTTTTCATCTGTGCCAAAACCACTGATCACCAATTCACTCCCACCACCCAGATTATCTGTTGAAAGAAAGGTTGAAGCACCAGCCAGAACTTCACCGCCAACGACTTCGGTTGTTCCAACTGGAATACCAAACACCATTAATCCGCTAAACTCTCCACCTTCAAATGAGATGATTAATCTTCCAGACCCATTAAGTGGATTTTTATCAGAGAACTTAATTAGAAGATTCTTAGCCTGAACTTCATACATTGTGCGTGTCATGGTAACTTTGAGAGGTGTAATGGTGTTTCCATCCAGATCAAAAAAACCAGGTTCAGTTGAAAACTCGAATGGTGCTAGCTTTAAATTTTCAAAAGTAAGCTCAGTTCCATTTTCTACAGTTGCGGCGTTAATGACAGCACCTGCTTGACTTAGTTTTTCATCTAATTTGTTTTCACCAGGATAAAATGTGCTGGGGGAAGTGATAAATGTTTCTAAAAATTCCCGCCATTCAATGGTAATTGAAGCATTGGCGTTATCCAAAGATTCTTGCAAACTGATTTGATCAGCAGAATTTGAAGTGTAAAGATCTTTGATTATCCCGGTTCCGTATTTATCCACCAAATAGGTGATAAAAACTGAAGCACCATAACCAGTGCTTCTCGCTTCGCCTGAAGGAGGTGAGTATTGCGAATATTGGAAAAATTCTGTATTGCTTATGGTATTCTGGCTTATATAATCATTAATGCCATAAACCTTTTGAAGATAATAACGCTCAAACCAGGGGGCCGTGGCTTCATCCAACCAATCCCATTCTGGGCCATATGAGCTATGATCGATAAAATGTACAAGGTGGAAGGTCTCATGGGCAATCGAGGCAATAGACTCAAGCGGGATTTCAGTGAGAACGTGTTTATTGGGAAAGGGTACGGAATTTAGGCTAATGAAGGGGCAAGTTACATAATGACCAAGATTGAGACATCCGAAAGTACCATCCATTTCTACCAAGTATTCCAAGAAAACGGTAATTTTTGACCCATTTTCATATTTGCCCATGCTTATTCCCAGCGACTTAATTTCATTAAAAACTTTTTCAAATTCAGCTAATACAAGAATACCAACCGAGGTATCTTTGGCATCGGTAAACCTTAGTGTAAAATGATCGCTTTCTGCATATTGATAATGTCCCCATTGTGAACGTATTTGAATTGTAAAACCCTCTATGGCATATGAACCTTCCTGTTTCATGCCCGACATTCGTTGGAATGAAGTAAGTTCGTCAGAGGGTAGGCTTTCAAGAGATATTACCGCCTCTTTTTTACTCTTGTCTACTGTTACTGGAATTGATACTCCTCCTGAGTAAGGTAGTTGATCATAAAGGTTTGTAATAAAGGCGTTGACCTGGTATTCATCTGGGTTTGCTGCCAATTCATCGAGTACCTGCTGCGGCAGTTTGATGCGGAATTCGGCAGAACCTTGCCATGAATATGGAAAATTACTTAAGACATATCGATCTGAAACGTAATCGTATTCTTCATTGGATGCGGGATCCAATTGAGCTGGTTCAAGCTTAACTTCTACTGTTTTTCCGGGTAGTGGTTCTGACAGTGTCAGGTTTAATTTAAAATCATCTATCTTGAAAGTAACATTTTCTTTGTCAAGAGAAAATGTACCGGCATTATTGGTTTCATCAGATTGGGGTTTAGGTGTACAGGAATTTATCACAAATCCAACAAGTAATAGTATTACCACTAAACGGTATCTAAACATTGTTCCTCCTGAAGTTTATGCAGATCCAATGAAAAGAATTTATGTTTGTGTAAGTAATCTCAGATCTATTATCTGAGTGCGCAGCTTAATAAAGTGCGCAATAATATATGGGATAATTTATTGTATCATTTTCGGGAAAATATGTTTTTGGTTATTGATAGTAATTATTTGCTCGTAAAAAAACGCCATCCCTTTTTATTCTCGGGATGGCTTGTGATTCGGATCTATTGATATTAAATTTTTAGTACTTCCTTCAATCTTGGAAGATCGTAATCTACCACGATAGTACCGTCAATGTCAAAAGTGGGGGTGGTTCGATTACCGTTGGCCCATTTTTCAACCTGCTGCGCCGCACCCGGGGTAGTGGTGATATCCACTTCTGTAAAAGCAAGATGGTTATCTGACAGCCATTTGCGGGCGCGTTTGCAATCAGGGCACCAACTGTTGCAGTACATCACGATGCCGCCGTGAGGAAGTGCTGCAGGTTTGGGGTCCTGCAGTTCAGGGCGATTACGCACTTCAGGATCAATCTGGCGGATCGCCTCCCGCAGTACTACATTGGAAGGCTGATCGTGAATGTCATGGATGTCTATATAACGAACAATTCCTTGTTTATCGATAATAAAGAGTGCGCGTTCGCTGCGTCCGTCGGCTTGCAGTACACCGTAGAGTTCAGCAACCGCACCATGCGGCCAAAAATCGCTGAGCATGGGGTAATGAATGCCGCCAAGGCTTTCAGCCCATGCACGCAGGCAGTCTGCCGAATCCACGCTGATCGAGAGGATCTGTGTATCAAGCGCCACGAACTTTTCCATTTCGGCTTCATAAAGCGGAATCTGCAGAGTGCAAACAGGCGTCCAGGCGAGCGGATAGAAGGCCAGCACGACGTTCTTTCCGCGCAGGTCGCTGAGGGTGATTTTTTTGCCTAGTTGGCTGGGTAATGTGAAATCAGGCGCCGGAGCGCCAAGTTGAATTGTCATAATGACTCCTTGTCTTTTATGACATTATATATCATATTTATCATAAAAAGATTAATATTTGTCAAAATTATTGTTCCATTTCGATTAATTTTCCATTTTCAATTTGCCATAATCGGGTAGCGTAGCGTTGAATGAAATAGCGGTCGTGCACGACGGTGAGGATGGTGCCTTCAAAATCTGCGAGCGCTTGTTCGAATTGGGCGCGAGAAGGCAGGTCGAGGTGGTTGAGGGGTTCATCGAGCAGTAAAAAGTTGCAGCCCCGCGCTACCAGACAAGCCAGCGCAAGGCGGGCACGCTGCCCATAGGATAGGCTGCCTAAAGGGGTGAAAACATCCTCTCCGCTGAAGAGGTACTTATGCAAAAAGGCGCGTGATTCAGTCTCGTTAAGGTTGGCGCTGCGTTGAAAAGTAGTCAGAGCGTTGAACCCTGAAACCAGTTCTTCCTGCTCCTGGGTGATGTAGCCGGGGATGACATTTGCTCCCAGGCGGCATCGGCCAGACAAGACCGGCAGGCTTCCGGCGGCAGTGCGCAGTAAAGTTGTTTTGCCGCAGCCGTTTGGTCCGACCAGTGCGGCGCGTTCGCCGTACCGTAGTACGGCATTAAGGTTCTTCAGGATAATTGTGTCTCCATAACCGATAGATAGGTCCTCAAGAATCAACACATCCCGGCCGCTTTCAGGTGCTGAAGTAAAATCCATCTTCATCTGCCATGAGGAACGCGGCTTATCAATCCGGTCTTCATTAAGTAATTTTTCGACCCTGGCTTCAATATTCTTGGCTCGTTTGACCGTTGCCAGGCTGCGATTGGCGAAGAAGGCTTTGGCAAACTTGTCACCTGTATCTGCTTTGCCGCCTTTTTTGAAAGTAGCAATGCTACGCACATGGCGGGCAGCTTTCGTAAGCTCACGAATTTCAGCTTGCTGATCGGTGTATTCCTGCCAGTGTCTGGCTTGCTCTGCTTCTTTTTGTTCAAGATAATCGCTGTAATTGCCCGGATACGCCTTAAGCATATGTGTGGTCGCGTCCAACTCAAGGATGGTTTCTGCAACTTGATCCAGAAAAGTGCGATCATGTGAGACCACCAGAACTGCGCAGCGCGAATGCTTCAACCAAGATTCGAGCCATTCCAACATTTCAAAATCAAGATGGTTGGTCGGTTCGTCCAGCAGCAGCAGTTTTGGATTGGCGAGCAGGATGCTTGCCAGGCTCAGCCGGGTTTTCTGTCCACCGCTGAGCGCCGAAAGCGACAGGTCGCCGGGCAGGTGATCCAATCCGAGTGAAGCTAATACGGAAGGAGCACCGGCCGCTGAGCAAGACCGTTCTTCGATTTGTGCCAATACGGCATCATACTGCCTCTGCAAACCGGTGTTGAGAGGAGATTGCATTAACTGATTTGCCAGTTCTTCAAGCTGCAAAGACAAACCCGGCAGATCCCCCTCAGTGCGACGGATGAAATCCGCGAGTGTTTCGTCTGAATTGAAATTGCCTCCCTGGGGCAGGTAGCCCACACAAAGATCAGGGGGATTGAGTTGGTAACTGCCTGAATCCGGTTTTTCCTGCCCGGCTAGGATGCGCAGCAGGGTAGTCTTGCCGCAGCCGTTGGGTCCGACCAGCGCGATTTTCTCACCTGGATTAATGGCAAAGGAGACGTCAGTTAAAACGGGACTGATCCCGTAAGATTTCGAGAGATGATGAACAACAAGCATGAATGACCTGACCTTTAAAAACAAAAACCGGGGGCAAATGCCCTCGGTGAAAAGTTAAACACAAACTGTGCGGAGCGCACTCCGCGGCCGATAAGGTTGCCCGAAAAAAGGTTATGAATTAAAGAATATAAGTCGTCATTCAAAAAACTCCTGGTTGCTTGTAGCTATTATAATGCGTTTTTACCTCTTGAACTCATTTGAGCAGAGTGAAATCAGAAAACAAAATTAGAAAAGTATTCTTGTAAATTCAAAGCTAAGGTCGAAAATTATGCTTAATAGACCTAATAAGCAAGATTTTTAATTACATGTTATAAAAGGTAATACTATTTCTATTATTATGAAAGGAAAAAAGGAGAAAAAGGATAATGTGTGGAATTGTTGTGATGCAGGGGGCGCAGGGGGAAGTTCAAATGCAAGAAATGCTCAACCGAATAAAACATCGCGGCCCTGATGGCAGCGGCATTCTTCAAATGGGAGAATCTGTTTTGGGTCATGTGCGTTTGTCTATTTTGGATGTACAGGGTGGTGCTCAACCCATGACAAACGAAAAAGGGGACTTAGCATTAAGTTTTAATGGAGAAATTTACAACTATCTAAATTTTCGGCAAAAACTTGAAAATCGACATAAATTTCAAACTCGTTCAGATTCTGAAGTGCTCTTGCACCTCTATGAAGAAGAGCATGAAGATATGCTTTCTCAACTCGATGGTATGTTCGCGATTGCTCTTGCGAGTTCCCGTGGATTGTTATTGGCACGCGATCCGATTGGAATCAAACCCCTGTATTACGGAAAAAGAGGCGACTTATTTATTGCGGCCAGTGAATTAAAGGCTTTTCCAGAAATGGATGATATTAAGATGCTTCCGGCAGGATATGCAATGTATGCTGGCGAAGCACCATGGCAGTTTTCAAAGCCATTTCCACCTCACAATCCGTTAATTGCACCATCCATAGAAGATGTTCTGAAAGAGATTCGCAGACGATTGGATGTTGCAGTAGAAAAAAGATTGATGAGCGATGTTCCGGTTGGCGTGTATCTTTCAGGTGGTTTGGATAGCAGTTTGGTTGCTGCTTTGATGCGGCCGCATACCGTCAATTTGCACTCATTTACAGCCGGTATGGAAGGCGCTCCTGACCTTGAATCTGCGAGAACAGTTGCGAAATTTTTGGATACTGAACATCATGAATTAATCTATACTGCAAAAGATGTTGAAAAAGCGATTCCAGAGGTCATTCGTGCGCTTGAATCTTTTGATGCCCCACTGGTAAGATCTGCCGTCCCCATGTATTTTGTCTCCAAATTAGCAGCCAAGTATGTAAAAGTTGTCCTTTCAGGAGAGGGGGCAGATGAATTATTTGCAGGGTATTCATATCTTGGAAAAATAAAAGACAGAAATCGATTGCGTCAAGAATTGTCAGATATAACATTAAGGTTACAGGATACGAACCTTCAACGAGCCGATCGGGTAAGCATGACTCATGGACTTGAAGCCAGGGTTCCTTTTTTAGACATGGATCTGGTGAGATATGTCAGCCGCATGCCTGTTGAATTTCTTGAACAAAGGTCTGATCGACCAGAAAAATGGCTTCTTCGTGAAGCTTGCCGAGGACTTTTACCTCCAAAAATTCTTGACCGCAAGAAGATGAAGTTTTCTGAAGGAGCCGGATCGTCAGAAGTTATTGCTGAATTGGTCAAAAATAAGATAGATCAACAGATGTTTGAAAACGAAAAAGAGGTTGAACCAGGTTTAATCTTACGTTCACCAGAAGAGTTATATTATTATCGGATTTGGCGAAACGTCATGGAACCACACATCACTTCTGATCTGGTGGGGAGGACATTGGATAGATCCGCGGCTAATGGGTCTTGAAAATATTATTTTTCAAGTTCCTTGTTAATCGGGATAATAAATACCGGACTGTCGGTGAGCTGAACTACTTGTTGAGCAACGCTTCCCATGAAGAGCAAATCAAGACCACCACGGCCTTGTGAAGTCAGCATGATCAGGTCCACGCCTTCACGTTTGCCGACGTCCACGATCGTTCGAGCCGGGTATGAACCAGTTACGGTGGTGCGAACAGAAAGTCCTTCTTCACGTAATTGTGCAGCGACTGAATTGACATAATTCCGCATGCTCGATTCAGCTTGTTTGCGGATTGTTTTGATCACACTTGCGGGAGCACGATAGTTTTGGCTACCAGGAACCGCTGGAACACAGACCAACATTAATTCGCAATCAAATTTTCTTGCTAATAATCGTGCATATGGCAAGGTTTGTTCAGCGAAGGCAGATCCATCAAGTGCCACTAATATCCTTCCAATGTGTGGCGCTTCCGGTGGGCCACTTTCGTATACTTGAACCAATAGAATTGGAATATCCAATTTATGTACAAGCTTGCTGGAAAGTCCCTCGCTCAGCCAGTTTTTTTCGCCTGAACCTCCTCGAGTTGTGAGAATGACAAGGTCCACATTTTGTTGATTAACCAAAAGGTGTGTGAATTCCACTGGAGAGCTTGAGCTCACTTTAATTGCTACTTGAATTCCAGAAGCATGAATTTCTTCACCTACTGAGCAAAGATAGTTTTCAATGTTTTCTTTTTTTTCATGATCGGTTTGATATTCTTTTGATGCGGAACACAGGGTTACCTGACTATTTAATGTTTCACTGAAAAAATGCGTCATGGGTATGGCTTGAGCTGCATAGTCTGATCCATCCAAAAGAGTTGCAATGTGATGAATCTCAACATTCTTTTTCAAGCGATGCTGTTCCAGAACTGGATCAGGCCTCCAGACTAATTTGGATGGCAAAGTATCTCCATTTTCAACCTCATTGACATTTCCATTTGCCTGGCCAAAGCCAAAACCCGCCAACAAGTTTGAATTAATATGTCCAAGATAATCCATTTCAGGTGTTGGTGCGCCAATCCGTTTGCGAAAATAAGTGAATACTAAATACAGAACAGGTATAAATAACAAATAAGCCCAGGCGCCTTCACTAAACCGCTCTTCGAAAATTATTATTGTTGCGCTGGTTGTAAGCAGGGCTGCAACAAAAGTTCCGAGAATAACGACCAACTTTTGTATTGTTTTTTTCTTATTTTTTTCCTGAATTAATCGTTTTGTTACAGCCCATCCTGTCATACTAAGTAATATGAATACTCCCACCGCGTAAAGAGAGAGATAAGTATCTTCTTTTGTACCAAAAATGATAAAACACAAACTAACTACAGCCACTTCGAGCCATACCGGTTTATCAGCCACGTCGTATTTGTTTTGAACCCCAAAAAGAGGCGGAATATAATGTCGTTCTTTAAGACCTAATGCCAGGTTTTGTAATCCTTGAGCACTGGCTGCTGACGCCGACATAAGCACAAAAATACTGACTAATGAGCCAATATAGGGCAATGGTGAGGGCAACAATTTATCCATGGTTTGTGTGAAAACAGAAATGTGTGTATTGGTTGGATCAGACATTGAAAAGATAGCCGGACCGACTATTAACATGGTCGCTGCTGAGGTACTCATAATAATCAACAAACTAATAAATGATTTTCGGCTCTTTTGTTCAGCTGTACCTTCAAAAGCAGGTACCAGATTGGCAAAAACTTCGATGCCTGTCATGACTGCAAGAATTCTTACATATCCGCCGATAGTGAGTTTTAGGTTCTCAGGCGAAAAAGCTGTAAACGAAAATACAGGTAGATGAAAACCGGTGCGAATTAATGTGGCTATAATCATGAGCCATAATAGAACCAGCACCCCTGCGGTTGCCGGGCCGAATGTTCTTGCAGCAGTTTTGGGGCCACGGTTCACCAACCAACCTGTAAAAACACTTAACAATACAGCAACCAACGTACGATATTGTATGCCCAAGATATGGTTATTTAAAATTGGGAAGCGGTCGGTGATAAATGTCACCATAGCCGACATGCTGACCAAAAAAGTAAGCGTGTACTCCACGAAAGTTATGGCAGCATTTATCTTTACCGCCCACCCTCCAAATTCTTCTTCATTTAGACCACTTCCACCAGATCCATCAGTGATCCAAATCATTACAAGGCGATACATGGCGGATACAACAGCAATAGTAATTACTGCCAACCAAACTGCACCTCCAAAAATCACCTTTGCTGCACCAGAGACGATGATCAGGCTTAAAAATGGCCCAAAAACATACAGTGGTGATGTCGCGGGATCACCTCCGCCTGCTAGAGCACCTTCGAAAGAGTTCTTTAATTTATGCGATATCTTGGCCATTTTTTCCAAAGATTGAATGCTCAATAATCTATAAAGAATACTGAAGTTGAAAAAACATAATTTTTATTATATGAAGAATTAGCCAATGTCAATTCTACATGTAGATAAAATCAATGTAAAATCCGTTCATTTTCCATTTTTCTTGCATGAATCAGGTTATTGATCCATTGACGAACTTCAAAAGGATCGGTCATATGAAATTGTGCAAGGGAAGAAGTTTGTTTTTCTGAAACACGAACCGCGTATCCTCCTGATGCTATAACCGGCTTAAATCCATCTTCATCTTTTTCATCATCTCCAATATAGATGGAAAGTGTCTGCTCAGGAGTCATTTCTTCTAAAATCCATTTTACAGCAACCGCTTTGTTTGCTAAGGTTGGTGAAACCTCAAGAAATCTTTCACTAACAGAAAGATGAAAATTGGATTCAGGCAACATTTTTTGTGCTGATGATTGAGCTTTAGTCATCACCAAATGTAAATCTGATGGACTCGCATTTTTTCCATGAAGGGCTAATGACCATCCTTTATCCTCAAGGTAAAAACCTGTAAGGTTTTGGATTAATTTTTGCCAATGAGGCAGAATTTGGTTAATGATTGGGCGAATTTTTTCATAAGTGAGTGCGTTTCGCAATTCTCCATTTGGTAATTGCATTTCCACCCCATATGTGCCTGCAAGCAGCAATCCTTTAACGGGGAGTAATTCTTGAATATGAGAAAGACGTCTTCCACTAATTATCGCTGGTAATACTCCGGGAGAATTAATCAATTGTTGAAATATGAAAATTAATTCTGGATCAGGTAGTACCGTATCAGGAGTTAATGCAAATTCAGCCAAGGTACCATCGTAATCCAAGAACAAGCGTAAACGAGGTGTCTCAACTGCTATTTTAGTTAAGGAATATATTTCTCGCTTCATAAGGTTGAATCTTCAGCCAAAAGAGGTAGAATCTTTCGTTCAAAGAGTGCCTTCCATGTTAGATTCTGACGAACCTCAACCCTTAGCCGATGTTCCGGTTTACCATTAATCCATGCATGAATTTGGTCAGACAATTCAGAAGGTGCTAAATCTTTTGAGAAGATTAGCGCATCATTTATCTGCAAGTCTTGAACCACTGGAACCTCTGTTGAGACAATAGGTATTCCTAATAATCCTGCTTCCAAAATTGGCATTCCAAATCCCTCTCGAAGAGATGGCATAAACATGATATCTGCCATACGGTAAAGTTCTGAGACAACCTGCTGTGAAATTTGGAATCCAATTTTAGGATCTGGTCCAGATTCGAATACAAAATGGACATTATTTTCAAGACTCAATTTTTTTCGTAGTAACAATAGTGATTCGAAATATTTCATATTTGATATGTCATGAGGATCAGGAGGACCAGAAATTACCAGTTTTGGATTGATCGTTAATTTCTTCAACGCTGCGGTTACTCTCATGGCATATTCGATGTTTTTTGCTTCAGTGACTCTAACTGGCATAAATAAAATTAAATCTGCGGCCCATAAATTAATACGATCAATCAATGAAGTGCCTTCGTCTGAAAGCGCAAGAAGGGTTTGAGCGTTTACCCCATTGTGAATAATTGGAACCTCAAGGCGAGGCAAACAAAATGTCTCAACAATTTCATCCTGTCTTTTTTGAGAGATCGCGATATAGGTGGTATTTTTTTGTGTTGTTTTTAGTAGATTCCAAGGATATGCTGGAAAAACTTTACTACGAGAATTTGGGCTGCTCCAAGTTAGATCATGGCAAAACACAAGCATATGTTTTATTACGCCTTCCTCAATTAGCCGAAAAATTGCCGAGGTAAGTGGAAGATTGAAATGTTTTGTCAGCACATTGTGGATAATTAAATGATCTATTTCCTTTAATTCTGGGCGTAGTTTGTCGGCCAATCTGTTTGCCAAGTGTTCAAATCTATCGGGTATTTTTCCTATATTTAGCAGGTTTGTAGCGGCTACAATTTCTGGGTGTAGGGTATCAATTTCAGAAATCCTGACAAATTCCACCCCATTTGGCAGAGCAGAAATATCTCCGCGTCCTGCGATTATTTTGAGGGGTAATCCAGATTCTATGAACTGGTTTGCATGGGCTTCAATAACTGATTCAACCCCGCCTATTACTGGAGGAACTGAGTAATGCAAAATTGCTGTCTTCATCATAAAAACGCCGTTTCTCTATCAATCGAAAAATCGATTTTGTCCTTCGAATTTTGATTGTGAAATTAATGATATTTTTTTTAATAACCAAGGTTCGAAATTTCATTAATTTGATCACAAAACCAGGTATTAATATCATTTTCTTCAACTTGCTGTCGCAGCAGGGATGCCCTTTTTCGACGTTCTTCTGGCGACATAGTTAAGGCGGTGTGAAGTGTTTCAGCAGTTGCATATACATCGCAAGGTGAAATAATTAATGCACCTGACTCAAGTTGTTGTGAAGCACCGGTTCGTTCTGAAAGCACCAAGACCCCGTTTCTCTGATTGACAATTGGGCCTTCTTTCGCGACCAGGTTCATGCCATCTGCAATCGAGTTAACTAATAAAACATCATACATTTGAAGACCAGCCACAGCCCGTATGTAATTTTCGCCAAGGATAACTCGAACAGGCTCCCAATCACCAGTTCCGTGTTTTGAGTTTACCCAACCTGCCGCTGCCATGAACTTGTCATGGTAATCATGATATTCATCCACTTCCAGTCTGGACGGTACAAGCAGCGCAATAAATTTTACTTTTCCACAATGTTCAGGATGTAATTCTAATAATTGATCAAAAGCTTCAAAACCCCGCACTATATTTTTGCTGGGATCCGTTCGATCAACACGTAGAATTACTTGATTGTCTTGAGAGATATGTTCAAGAAGTTCACGCTCAGGTTCAATTTCTGGAGATAATGCAGTCGATTTTAGAGCAGCCACGTCTATTGAAATAGGAAAATCCCGAACAATTGTGGAATGGTTGTGATACCAAACACGTCTGTTTTTATAACTTACCGAAGCACCTGGAAGGTGAGTGGCAACTGATTGCAAAAAATTAAGACAATCCTCGCGAGTTTGAAACCCCAAAATATCTACCGCTGTAAGACCCTCTAAAATAGATTTACGCATTTCTGGAGGGAGAATTCTCAACTCTTCTGCCCCTGGCCAGGGAATATGAATAAAATGGGTGAGTGTAAGTTGATCTGATCGGCGCGTTTTGTGTAACAAACCACGCAGCATTCTGGGAAGTAAATAAAGATGATAATCTTGGATCATGACGATAGTTCGACCCGTTGTGGCTCGTACTCGTTGGGCGACAACCTCAGCAAATTGTTGATTGGCTGATTTATAACCGTTTTGCCATGATTCCCACGTTGATTTTGTAATAGTCGGATTCGTTATAAAATCCCACATGGAATGTTGAAGAAACCAAATCAATGGATTGGAAATTGTATTGTAATAGCCATCGTAAGTTTCTTGATCAAGAGGGACAAGGTGAAGATTTATGGGGTGACCATTCTCATCCAACGATAATTGACCATGTCCCCAATCCTTTTCCAAATCATTTATTGCAGCGGCCACCCAGGTGACATCAATGTTCTGAGTTAATCCAAGCAGGGCAGTGACCAGACCTCCACTGCTTCGTTGAATTTGCATGTTTCCTGACTCATCTTCACTGAATCCAAAGGGTCCGCGATTAGAAACGATAATTAATGGGCGACCTTGAAGCAAAAATTCAGGATCGCTTCTACAATTGAGGTTGTTTTTGTTTTCTAGATTCTTTTTTTTCATATCAAAACTTCCCTGTTATTATTATTCTTCTTCTTTGCTCGCTTGAATAGCAAGATCAATAAATATTGCTGAAGTCCAACCAAAGTTATTTACGGCTTTAAGAGGGGGTGAACCCGTTTCAGCATCATAGAATTCATAAATATCTCTTTGAGCCATGATCATTTCCAAAGTACGATCGCGTAATTCCTTTGCAAAATTTATTTCACCCACCATCTGCAGCGCTTCAATAAAGAAGTAATTAATATTTGCCCAAACTGGTCCACGCCACATAGTTTGAGGGTCATAATTGGGATCGTTGCGCGCAACTGTAGGTATCAAATACTGACCCCAAAACATTCTTGGATCTTTCAAATTTTCAACAAGGCGATTTTTAATGTCTTCAGGGAGATATCCAGTCCATAGTGGATAAAGACTAAAAGGTGTAACAATCTTAATGGGATGATGATCTTTTTGTGCCCAAAACAGCCCAGAATCGGGGTCCCAAAAATGTTTGATCATACGCCTAACCATTGAGGCTGCTCTTCGCCGCCACATAGCTGCTTCGGCGTCCATGTGTAAGATTTCTGCAATGGAACCCAGAGAGTTCATTTGAATACAGAGATAGGTATTTAAGTCTGGCGATTCCACAGGCATGCCTTGATCCCATAATGGGCTGTCATCAAGACCAGAGGAATAAGGATGGTTGTATTGGGCCAAGCCATCCCCATCGTCGTCATTCATTGTGAACCACCATGCATTAAGTCTTACAAGAGGGACGTACACTTCAGATAAAAAGTCAATATCAGGGTCAGTTTCATGGAGCTTGAGAACTGACCATGCCAGGATGGGAGGTTTAGTTACTTCACCTGTGATTGGGTGGTCTATGGTTGAAACCACTCCGTCATCAAACACTGCGTCAGGCAGCATGCCATTGGGCAATTGATGAGCGAGCATTGATCGGATTTGATTTCGTGCCAGAATTGGGTCAATATGCCGATAGGCTAATGCGTGCAGGGCGCTATCCCATAACCACAAACCCACATATCCGATTTTCGATGGCGTCATGGCTTCGTATATTACTTTTCCTTGAGGACTGATGAGGTTATTTGCCATTATCCACCAGGCGTAGGCATAAGTACGGGCATACTTTAATTGAACTGGAGGAACATGATCAAACCATTCGCGCCAGCGTATTTCTGCTTTTGAACGTAAAATTGAAAAAGGTTGTATGGGTGTTGTACTTCGGTCACCCGGATAAATATCAATTGAAGCGGCACAATCTTCAAATGTTTTTATCAGGAACTCAACCTCATATCCTCCTTCAACTGGAGTAATCTCATTTCGGACAACTTCTCCATTTGTCGTATAGACCAGGTTGCGAACTGAGATGAACTTTCCTCCTTGAACGGAACTATGCCAATATTGGGGAAAAACTCGAAAACGAATGCCGCATATCAGATTTGCCGGCAGCCCAAGCGCAATAGTTTGCTGGTCTTGGAAGAGCATCTCAAAATCGCCGGATTGGGTATGAATTTCTAATCGGGAGGGACTACTTTCGACCCTGAACTCCAATGGATTTCCATCTGAATCTATTAAAGTGAGATCTTGAATAAATGGAGGACGTTTCAGATATGCTTCATTATCTGAATCCAATTGTGTCAGACGTTCTGCCAGCTTGACATAAAAACTGCTTTTATCGGAATAGCGAAACACTAATAATCGTGATCCTCTGTCGCTAAATGGAACACGGGATGTATCAATATGATTGTGTAATAATGACATGTAATCGAATGATTTTTGATTCAAGAAATCTCCTAACCCAAAACAATACGTTTGCCAAATTTGGACCTAATTCAGTCTACCCCATCCAAAAAGGGAAGTCAAATAAGGGTAAATTTTAAAAACAAATGGATTCCTTAAAAATAAAACACAACCCCTTACGGATTTCTTCCGAAGGGGTTGTGTTTGTTGTTTTTTATTGGCCAAACGACTTCAAAATGCCGCCGTTTTGCCATAACTTGATCTCTGCCTCTGAATTAAGCAGCACTTTCACCAAGAAGCGCACGGTGACGCCTCCCTTTTTGTGGGCATTCACCGAAATCATGCCGCCGGGAGTTATTTGTTTCAATCCCTTGAAAACGATTAATTTAGAGCCATCCAGTCCCAGAATATTTGCGTTTTCGTTGACTGAAAATTGCAGTGGCAGCACGCCCATGCCCGCCAGGTTGGAGCGGTGAATACGCTCGAAGGATTCGGCGATCACTGCCTTGACGCCCAGCAGCAGTGGACCCTTGGCGGCCCAATCCCTTTTGGTTTGTTTATTTGTGAATTAGTATCTGATAAAAGTCGATAGTATTAGTCGAAGTAGATGGAAAAAAGTATAATTTCTGTCAATTGATATAAATTTTAAATTATTAATCTTGTAAAAACAAAAAAACTGATTTGTAACAAGGATTTGAGTACTTAATTTCAATACTGAAGTGTGATAATCAAATTTTGATTTGTTCCTTTTATTTCTAATTGATAGTAGTATTAGTTTTTTCTTGGAAAAAATATTGGAAAGAAAAATATAGCAATTAGTTTCTATTTACCAGTTATATCGATGAATATTATATGGGTAGAAAACAAATGAAGATCATATACGAGAACCAAAATTCTGATATTAAATCCAAAGGCAATGGTGTCACTCATATTGTTGATTCAAAAGTGGGATTTCGAAAAATTCTTGAACCTTTTGAATTTGAAATTCCTATCACCTGGAAAAATAACCGTGGTGTTTGTAACCTAAACGGAACTACAAGGGGAATCATTACATTGTTAAATTCCAGTAGCAAAGGACAATACGAACAATTTAGTGTCAGAATCAAAAATAATATTACTGGAAAGACTGTTGCTTTTAAATATTTTCCATTCATCAAATACTTACCCATTAGTACTGAGAATCGAATTGATGACCAATTAAATATTGAAGTTTCACAATTTTTGATTTGGCAGAATGAAAATAATGAAATCGATGTTCGTTGGCATGTTGCCATTCCCAAAAGCACTCGTCCAATTTGCGCGGCAATAGAAGAATTTATGGAGGAGTGGAAATAACAATTTTAATAAAACACAAATGAAGGCTATCATTTGTGTGATCAAGGAGTTCATTAATTTTAGGCTATTTGACGAAAAATTTCCGGGTAATTATATTTTTCATTTGAGCTTTTAGAAAATTAGCCCTCAAGTATTCTTTGAGGGCTAATTTTTTATTTCACAAACGACTTCAAAATGCCGCCGTTTTGCCATAACTTGATCTCTACCTCTGAATTAAGCAGCACTTTCACCAAGAAGCGCACGGTTACGCCGTCATTTTTATATGCTGTGACCGAGATCATTCCGCCTGGAGTTACATGGCTCAGCCCCTGAAGCGTGATTATTTCAGCCTCTTCTAACCCCAGTGTTTTAGCATTTTCATTTTCAGCAAACTTCAGTGGCAGCACGCCCATGCCTGCCAGGTTGGAGCGGTGGATGCGCTCGAACGATTCCGCGATCACGGCTTTGACGCCAAGAAGCAGCGGTCCCTTGGCAGCCCAATCACGACTTGAGCCGGTGCCGTATTCCTTGCCGGCCAAAATGATGGTATCCACGCCGTCTTGCTTGTAGCGTTGGGCAGCCTCAAAGATGCTCATCTGCTCGCCATCGGGGTAGTGCCGGGTCTGGCTGCCTTCCACGCCGGGCAGCAACAGGTTCTTGATGCGGATGTTGGCAAAGGTTCCGCGTTCCATCACTTCATGGTTGCCGCGCCGCGCGCCGTATGAGTTGAAGTCCGCTGGCTGCACGCCCTTGCTGCGCAGATAATCCGCGGCGGGGGAGCTTCCCGGGATCGAACCGGCTGGGGAGATGTGGTCGGTCGTGATTGAGTCGCCAAAGATGGCTAAAATGCGGGCGCTGATTAGGTCAGTGCCTGCGTTGCTCTTTGTGTCACAGAAAGGCGATTCCAGAATGTAGGTTGACGCCGGGTTCCAATGGTAGAGCAAACTGGGCTCAACTTTGATGGACTTCCACAACTCACCACCTTCGGTTATTTTCGCATAGGCATCGCGATAGACCTCAGGGGTAACCACCTGGTTGAGTGTGTTGTAGACTTCCTGATTGGAAGGCCAGACATCTTTTAGAAAGACAGGTTCTCCGCTTTGAGAATAGCCGAGCGGGGCTTGGCGCAGGTCACGCTGCATATTACCGCTGAGGGCATACGCCACCACCAGCGCCGGTGATGCCAAGTAATTTGCCTGTACCAGCGGATGGACGCGCCCCTCAAAGTTGCGGTTGCCAGAGATGACCGAAGCTGCCACCAGCTTATTTTGAGTAATGGCTTCACCAATGGCAGAATTGAGCGGACCAGAGTTGCCGATGCAAGTGGTGCAGCCAAAGCCAACCAGATGAAAGCCCAATTGTTCGAGCGGTTCAACCAGACCTGCTTTTTGCAGGTAATCCATCACGGCTTTTGAGCCAGGGGAAAAACTGGTTTTGACATAAGGCTGGGCACGCAAACCGAGCGAGGTCGCTTTTTTGGCCAGCAAGCCGGCGCTGATCAGCGCAAAAGGGTCTGAGGTGTTGGTGCAGGAGGTGATCGAGGCAATCACGACTGATCCGTGGGTCAGCTCTGATGGGCTGCCAGCCAGGTTGAGAGCGGCTTTTTTATCCAGCAATTCGGCGGGAAGGGCAAATCCGCGGGCATCAAGCGGGGCAGACAATGCGTTTTTGAAATTTTGGCTGACCTGGTCCAATTGCACCAAGTCTTGCGGACGTTTCGGTCCGGCCAGGGAGGGTTCGATCAAGTCGAGATTCAAATCGACTTTGACAGTGTATTCTGGCACTGTGCTTTCAGCCGAGCGGAAGAGCCCTTGCGCTTTGAAATAAGCTTCAACGAGCGAGACCAATTCTGCGGGACGTCCGGTGAGTTGTAGATAATCCAACACGGCCTGATCGACAGGGAAGTAAGCCGCAGTTGCGCCGTATTCTGGCGCCATGTTTGACAGCATGGCGCGGTTGGGCACGCTCAGCGCATCCAGCCCTTCGCCGTAGAACTCAACCATTTTGTTGACCACACCTAGCTTGCGCAGCATGTGGGTGAGGGTGAGCACAACATCGGTAGGGGAGACGCCTTCTTTGAGTGAGCCGCTTACCTTTACACCCACCACATCCGGAATCAACGTCTCCACCGGCTGGCGCAGCATTGCGGCAGCAGCTTCGATGCCGCCCACACCCCAGCCCAACACACCCAATCCGTTGATCATGGTGGTGTGTGAATCCGTGCCGAAGACGCTGTCAGGGTAAACCCAGATTTCTCCATCTTCTTCATTGGTCATGGCGACCTGTGCCAGGTATTCAAGGTTCACCTGATGCACGATGCCCGATGCAGGCGGGATGACCCTGAAATTGCGGATGGAAGACTGAGCCCACTTGAGGAACTCGTAACGTTCGCGGTTGCGGGCATATTCGATTTTCGTGTTTTTGGCGAGCGCTTCACCCGAACCGGCGAAATCCACCTGGATGGAGTGGTCAATGACCAGGTCAACCGGGATCAAAGGATTGATACCGGCGGGGTCTTTGCCGTTCCTTTGAGCAGCCTCACGCAGGGCTGCCAGATCTACCACCAGGGGCACGCCTGTGAGGTCTTGTAGGAGGATGCGTGCCGGATTAAACGAAACGAGCCCGTGATCGCCGGGGATGCTGGTCCAATTGACCAGATCGTTGACGTTTTGGGCAGTGATGGTTTGCCCGTTAAAATTTCGCAGGGAGCTTTCCAACATAATGCGGATGCAGTAGGGCAGATTCTGTAGTTTAGGCGTTCCGGTTTCTTCAATCTGCCGCAGCGGATAGTAGCGGTAGGTCTTGCCTTCCAATGAAATCGAATCAGTGAGGTAAGGGTTGTTTTTGTGGCTCATGTTAAATCCTTTGAAGCAGCAAGGCAGTGAATTGGGTGGTGGAACAGCTGACGGCATTATCCATCTGGCTGGCGAAATCTGGGGTAACGTTTCGTCCGGCAAAGGTTTGGCTCAGCGAATTCTCAACCAGATCGGCGGCTTCCGTCCAGCCCATGTAGCGCAGCATCAGCACAGATGACAAGATCAATGAACATGGGTTCGCCAGATCTTTACCGGCAATGTCAGGTGCGGTGCCGTGAACGGCTTCAAAAATCGCATCCCCGGTCAGGTAATTAATGTTCGCTCCTGGGGCAATGCCCAAACCGCCAACCAGTGCGGCCAGTGCGTCCGAAAGGTAGTCGCCGTTCAGGTTGGTTGTGACCAGCACATCCATGTCTTCGGGGTGGGCAATTGAACGTTCAAAAGCGGCATCTACGATCATGTCTTTGACGATCACCTTTCCTGCTGCTTTGGCTATTTTGAGCGCTTCAGCGGCGGCTTCTTCCCCTTTTTCAGCGCTGAGGGTTTTGTGCTGCCGCATGCTGTATGTTTCCACTGAAAACTCTTTTTCAGCCACATCGTAACCCCAGTTCATGAATCCGCCTTCAGTGAATTTCATGATGTTGCCTTTGTGCAGAAGGCTGACCGATTTGCGCTTTGCCTTCAGCGCATGTTCGATCGCACTTCGTACAATGCGCTGGGAGCCTTCGACCGAGACGGGTTTCAGCCCCAAAGCGGAGGTTTCCGGAAAGCGGATGCGTGCGTAATTCTCAGGCGACTGGGTTCTGAAGAATTCGAGCAGAGCTCTGGCGCCATCCGTGCCGGCGGCGAACTCAATGCCGGAGTAAACGTCTTCAGTATTCTCACGGAAGAGCACCACATCCACGCGTTCAGGATGCAGCAGAGGGGAGGGTGCCGGCGCGTAATACTTGGTTGGACGGAAGTTGGCATACAGGTCCAACTCTTTGCGAAGCGCCACATTTAATGAACGTGCACCTTCTCCCACCGAGGTGTTGAGCGGACCCTTGAGCCCGACATGGCATGTTTTGAAAGTGTTGAGCGTTTCTTCGGGCAGGGTGGTGCCCGTCAGTTTTTCAGCTTTTTGTCCGGCCAGAACTTCTTTCCATTCAATTGAGCGATTGCCGTTATACGCTTTGGCAACCGCAGCGTCTACAACCTGTTGGGCAGAGCGCATGACTTCCGGGCCGACCCCGTCACCTTCCAAAAAAGGGATGATAGGATGGTCGGGAACAATAATTTTTCCGTTTTGAACCGTGATGGTTTGAGCAGTGCTGAATTGAACCATTTAAATACTCCAAATAGGTAATTGACAAACGCAATCAAATTATGTACACTATTATACAATAAATAGTGGGACGCTGTCTTACTATATGGGACAATATATGAGTGATTTGAGCAGTTCCAAAAAAGGTGTGCTGGCCCATGTATGCGAGATTCTGGATTGTTTCACCCAGGAACGCACTGATCTGGGTGTGCGCGAGTTGGCCAGAATGACAGGCCTCTCCACCAGCACCACCGGCCGTCTGCTTCAAGAAATGAAGGAGCGAGGTGTCTTACGGCAGAACAATGACACCAAAACCTACAGCGTGGGCATTCGCATCCTTAATTGGAGCGGGGTCTATCTGGCGACCCTTGATATCCGTGCAGTGGCCATGCCGATTATGAATGAACTGCAGCAGCTTTCACGCGAGACCATCAGTCTCTACGTGGTGGATGGGACAGATCGTGTCTGTGTTGAGAGATTGGAGTCTCCGCAAAGTGTACGCATCGTCGCCCGCCTGGGGCTGCGCCTTCCTTTATATGCTGGGTCTGCGGGGAAGGTGATCCTGGCTTTTTTGCCAGAGGATCAGCAGGAGCATATTTTAGCAATTGTGCCGCTGCAACCCTTTACACGCCATACGATCACGGATCTTAAAATGCTGCGTGAAGAATTGGTCAAGATCAGACAACAGGGGTATGCCTCAAGCCATGGTGAGTGGATTCAAGATGCATCTGGAGTGGCTGCCCCCATCTATGGACCTGATCGTCAGGTGGCCGGGGCGCTGACTATTTCTGGTCCGACCCAGCGTTTTAGTCAGGAAGTCATTGATCGATATGGGCGTGATGCGGTGATGGCCGCCATGGATATTTCACGCCTTTTGGGATACAACTCACGTCCTCATTAATGCAATACAGGAGAACGACATGAATATTGAACACCGCATCATCTCAAAATTGACCGCTGAACGCGCCAGGATGAAAAAACTGGTCAAGGAACATGGAAATTTTAATGTTGCCGAGGTTACTGTTGAGCAACTTTACGGTGGCATTCGTGGGGTTCCTATTGGCGTGACGGATATATCTCATGTCACCCCAATAGAAGGTCTTCGCCTGCGAAGTTACACCATACCAGAGGTGCTTAAAGAACTGCCCAGGGCAGATAACGCCGAATTTCCGCTTGCAGGAGGGCTATATTACCTGTTGATGACGGGCGAAATGCCCTCCAAACAGGAAGCTGAACAGGTGGAAATTGAATGGAAGGTGCGCAGTAATGTGCCTCAGCATGTATTTAAAACCCTGGCACCCATGCCCGCCTACACTCATCCCATGACACTTTTCTCTCAGGCAATTATGGCACTACAAAGTGAATCTGTATTTGCGCGGCGCTTCTATTACGGCATAGATAAAGAAGATTACTGGGGTTATTACCTCGAAGACAGCCTGAACCTGACCGCCAAGCTGCCCACCATTATTGCCAATATTTATAACCTCAAATATCGTGATGGCATTTTTGTGCAGCCTAATCCAAAGCTGGATTGGAGTGCCAACTTTGCCTGGATGATTGGCAAGCACGACCCAGCCTATATGGATTTGATGCGTCTGTTTGTGGTGCTGCATTCTGATCATGAGGGAGCCAACGTCAGCACACACGCCAGCCACCTTGTTGGTTCAGCACTTTCTGATATTTATCTTTCATGTGTTTCGGGAATGAACGGCTTGGCTGGTCCGCTGCATGGGTTGGCTAATCAGGAGTGTCTGCGCTGGCTGCTGGATGTATTGGCACACTTTAATGATAAACTGCCCACGGATGAAGAGTTAACCAATTATCTTCGTGAGTTCATTGACAGTGGAAGATTGATTCCGGGTTACGGACACGCTGTGTTGCGTGCCACTGATCCGCGTTTCTTGGCGCAGCGTGATTTTGCCATGAAATACCTGCCTGATGATCCTGTGTTCCAATTGGTTGAAAAGGTTTATCAAATTCTTCCTGATATTCTCAAGCAGAACGAGAAGGTCAAAAATCCGTGGCCGAATGTGGATGCGATCAACGGCACCCTGCAGCATTATTTTGGTCTGAATGAAATGGATTTCTATACAGTCTTATTCGGCTTCAGCCGTATTTTGGGTATCACCACTCATGTCACCTGGTCGCGTGCGCTGGGCAAACCTATTGAAAGACCGAAGTCTCTGACCACCGACATATTGGAGAAGATGATCGAAGGGGAACAAGGTTGAAGTCCGATTTTCTGCCTTTTAGAAAAAAATAGTAGAATAAAGGGAGCCTGAGATAATTCAGGTTCTTTTTATGTGAATTAATGTTTGTAATATTTACAATATCCGAAAATATTTAGGAGTAATGAAATAATGGAAAATTTTGAATTTATCAACCCAACCCGGATTTTGTTTGGAAGAGGGAGCGAAGAAAAAGTTGGTGAGCAGGTTGCCAGATATAGTAAAAATATTCTGCTTCACTTCGGCGGTGGAAGTATCAAGTCTTCAGGGTTGTATGACAGGGTAACCGCATCACTCAAGAAAGCCGATGTACATTGGGTTGAATTGGGCGGCGTAAAACCGAATCCCCGGTTATCGCTGGTGCATGAAGGGGTTAAGCTTTGCAAAGAAAATAAACTCGGTTTGATCCTGGCGGTGGGCGGCGGCAGTGTAATTGATTCAGCCAAGGCCATTGCCATGGGTGCAATGATCGAAGGGGATGTCTGGGATTTTTATCTTGGTAAGGGTGAACCTGTAGCCGCACTGCCCATCGGCACTGTTTTAACCATCCCGGCTGCGGGCAGTGAAGCAAGCACGGGCACGGTCATCACCAATGAAGAGGGCTGGCTTAAGAGGGCGGTCAACTCCGAGTTGATCTATCCGCGTTTTTCGATCCTCAATCCAGAGCTGGCTTATTCGCTGCCAAAATTTCAGGTTGCCTGCGGAGTGACTGATATCATGGCGCATTTGATGGAACGCTACTTTACCAATGTGCAGCACGTTGAATTGACTGACCGGTTGATCGAAGCCACGATGAAAACATTGATCAGTCAAGCGCCCCTTGTTTTGGAAAACCCTAATAATTATGACGCCTGGTCTGAAATTATGTGGGCTGGAACCGTGGCCCACAACAATCTCTTGAACACCGGTAGAATCGGCGATTGGGCTTCTCACGAAATCGAACACGAGATCAGCGGTATCTATGATATTGCCCACGGTGCTGGCTTGGCGGTGGTCTTTCCTGCATGGATGAAGTATGTTTGGCAGCATGACTTAAATCGTTTTGTCCAATGGTCGGTGCGTGTGTGGAATGTTGAAATGGATGTCTTCAACCCTGAGGTGGTAGCTCAAGCCGGCATTGATAAAATGGAGGCTTTCTTCAAATCCATGGGGCTGGTTACGCACCTTTCAGAGATGGATATTCCAACCGAGCGCATTGATGAAATGGCAGCAAAATGCACAAAAAGCGGAAAGCGCACTTTTGGCAGTTTTGTAAAGCTCGGTTATGAGGATGTGCGCAAGGTTCTTAATTTGGCAGTTTGATCATTTTTAAACTTAAAGACGTTCTCCAATATAGATGAATATTTGCTACTAAAATTTGTTGGATGATAAAAACAGACAGTATAGATTTTTCGCCAATACTGTCTGTTTTTGATTAATGCAAAAGTTTTTAATTAGCTAGTTTCATCCAAGATGTCGTTGCGGTGTAGGGAGCTTGGCCTCCTGATGAACTTTGCAGAGTTATTGACAAGCGCTATATCGCGTGATAATATACCGTTATACGATATAGCATTAGGTGATATAGCGTGGTGAATTAAAGGAGATTCTTGAGAAATAAAATAAATCATTACCTTCCATTATCGGAATCGACTGCATACATATTGCTGGCACTTAGTACACCTTTGCACGGTTATGGTGTAATGCAAAAAGTGGAGGTAATGAGCGAAGGTACTGTCAAAATTGGCCCAGGAACGCTTTATGGGGCATTTTCTACATTGGAAAATGAATGTCTGATTAGCAAGGTAGGGGAAGAGGATCGTCGAAAAATTTATGCCTTAACAGATAAAGGTAGAGAATTAATAAAGGAGCATATTAGGCGGGCTGAAATCATAGTAAAAAATGGAGAAATGACTAAAGGTTGGTAATTTAGGAGAAAACGATGGCGATTACAAAGAAACTTCACTGGTTTTGGGCTTGGGAAGATGACAAAGTTGAAGTCTGGTTGAGAGAAATGTCGAAACAAGGTTGGCATTTTAAATCTGCTGGATTTCCTGCTAGTTTTAACTTCGAGCAGGGCGAACCAGGTGATTACACTTACAGGCTTGATTACTTTGTAAATCGTAAAGATATCCAAAATTACTTGCAGCTATTTCATGATGCGGGTTGGCTTTACTTGGGTGAAATGGGTGGCTGGCAGTATTTTTGCCAAAAAGGGTTGATTGGCGAAGAACAGGAAATTTATAGCGATAAAGAGTCAAAAACAAAAAAATATCTAGTGTTGTTATTGTATATGATTATATTTTTCCCTATTCTCTTTACTTTTATTTTGCTTCTCAGTCGTATGACAAATGATTTGGTCCAAGCATTTACTTTCATAATGGCTGTCTTAATGTCAGTTTATGTTTATGCCATGGTTCAACTTCTTCGTCGTATTTCCAAGTTGCGCAAGATTTTCTGAACGCAAGAATTATTATTGAGCACGCGGCTTATTCTTATTAAATCAAACAATTAATTGTGTTAATTCGTTGCTGTAAGTAAAAAAACACACAAAAATTGGAGATGTCATGAGAAAATGCAAAATTACAGTTCTGCGACGCATGTATAATCAAGATTTTGCTATCCAATATACTCAATCTGGTGCTCCCAAATGTGAGTCGTTTGAAGATGGGCAGGAGTTCATCGTCGAAAATATGGTCCGACCACCTGAAGATTTCTGTGCATGGGCATGGATTGATTTGCAGAGATCGATCCAAACCTTATTGCGGGGAGGAAATTTCAGCGATTCCGGTTGGATGAAAAAAAATAATGAACTAATTTCGTGTTGTTCCGATGGTATCAGACCTGTGGTCTTCAAACTCGAGCGGTTGGAAGAAGAAATCTAGCTTCTAATCATTTTTTGTCAAGCACAAGGACATCCATGACGTATAAATTTGTTCCAATGAATCAAGAATATGCTTCGACTATTGTGAAAACATGGAAATATCAAAAAGATTATTCGATTTATGATTATGTAAACGAAGCCGATCATATGCTTGATCAGGAAGGTTGGGGGAGAGGGATCTTTGCCGTTCTTAATGAAGAAAGTGATTTGGTTGGAGAACTATCAATTGAATTCTTGGATTCGCAAGGACATTTCACCGATTACCGCGATTTTGATGATCTAGAGTTAACTGGCCAGCGAGAGTTGTGGATTGGATTTGGTTTGCGACCTGATTTAGTTGGTAGGGGGTTGGGTTTTGAATTTGTTTCAACCTGTGTTGATTATGCCCTCCAGAAGTTCCAATATCATGGTGAGTTCATTCGATTGGGTGTAGCACTATTTAATCAGCGTGCAATAAAAACATATGAAAGAGCAGGTTTCCAATCATTTGAATTTGCAACTGGGGATATTGCCGGTCAAGAATTTAATTGCACATATATGCGGAAAAGTATTTAATCTTTTGAGGTTGGTTGAAAACATCATGCTTTATGACAAAATAAGAGGAAAAGTTAATGGATGATAATGATAATCAGTTGATCGAAATTGCACGAGAGTTAATCTCTAAAAGGTTCAAAGAAGATCACCATCATATTGCAGCAACTCTGCGTACAATTTCAGGAAATATATTTTCAGGTGTTCACGTTGAAGCATACATAGGAAGGATCACTGTATGTGGTGAAGCAATTGCCATAGGTGCAGCTGCAACTGGCGGAGATACTGAAATAGACACAATTGTGGCAGTAAACGAGTTGGGAGATATAGTATCTCCTTGTGGTATGTGTCGCGAACTGATATCGGATTATTCTATTAATGCAAGAGTCATTATCGTTAGAAATGGAAAGCCAGTAAAAGTGAATATTTTAGAGCTCTTACCAGATAAATATACCCGAGAAGATAGGTAATAAACAAAAAATCATGTCACCCTCGAGCAAGATTTGTAAAGCAAACGACAACTGGAAAAAATCAAGCAGAGCTGCTTGATTGAATAAAAAAGCCGACCTAAAGTAAAATATTTTTCTTCAAGATGTTTTTGATAATCGTTGTTTGACATCTCTTATGATAGTAGACCACATAAGATTCAAACTGTAGTCGTAAGATCCCCAGTTTATTAAACCGGGGATATGTTTCAAATACTCATTGATAAGTGGAGTCAGGTTGGCGTTGTGTGCGGCTGAATAATTCTTGATCTTTTCAAACAATTCCCATGCAATTTGCACTGCTAGTTTTTCTAACCACACAGAGAACTTCTTGACAATCCATTTTTCCTTTGATATAACTATCTTACTTACCGGTCGGTAAGTTGTGGAGAATCTATATATGAATGGCAAATCGAGCAACAGAATTCTATTGGTGCTTTTTTTGGGAGTGTTAATGGGTGCTCTGGATATCGCCATTGTGGCTCCAGCGCTGCCTTCGATTAAACTCTACTTTGGCGTCGGCGATCGTATTCTGGCATGGACTTTCAGCATCTATGTTTTATTCAACCTGATCGGAACACCGCTGATGGCCAAATTGTCTGATAAGTATGGCCGCCGCTCCCTCTATATTCTGGATGTGGTATTGTTTGCCGTTGGTTCTTTGGTCGTGGCGCTTTCTCCACAAAAAGGGTTTGGTGTATTGCTGGCTGGCCGCGCACTGCAGGGTTTTGGAGCGGGGGGAATCTTCCCTGTGGCCAGTGCAGTGATCGGGGACACATTTCCACCTGAGAAACGTGGACGAGCTCTGGGCTCGATTGGCGCTGTTTTTGGATTGGCTTTCATTGTGGGGCCAATTTTGGGTGGTGTAATTCTCTCAATTGCCAAGTGGCAATGGATGTTCATCATTAATCTGCCCATTGCAATGGTCGTGATCTTAATGGGTTGGAAGTTGCTGCCAAGTGTTCAGCTCAAAACCAATCAACGTTTTGATTGGGCAGGTCTGGTGGTGTTGAGTGTGCTGCTTGCCTCTCTGGCATATGGTCTTAATCAAATTGACACTCAACATTTCTTCAGCAGTCTGGTTTCATTGAGTGTGTTGCCTTTCCTGCTTCTTGGGGTGTTATTACTCTTTGTTTTACCTGGCATAGAACGCAAGGCAGTTGATCCGATTATCAACCTGAACTTGTTAATAGGACGACAAACCAAACTGGCCAGTCTGTTATCAGCAGGGGCTGGTTTGGGAGAATCTGGTCTGGTTTTCATCCCCGCACTCGCTGTGGCAGCATTGCCTACAATAATAAATACTCAAAACTCAAGTTATATGCTGATGCCGATGGTGCTGGCCATGGCGGTTGGGTCGCCGCTCGTAGGCCGTCTGATGGATAAGTTCGGTTCCAAGGTGATGGTGTTCGCTGGAACCTTGCTGCTGGCCGTCGGAATGATGATGTTGAGCAGCAGTTGGATTTCTGCCAACCTGATCGGTTTCATCCTTTCAGCGGCGGTCATTGGGCTTGGACTTTCGTCTTTGCTGGGCGCACCCATGCGCTACATCATGCTCAATGAGGCTTCAGCGGAGAACCGTACTTCCGCTCAGGGATTGATCTCACTCTCAACCAGCATTGGACAACTCACCAGCAGCGCCCTGATTGGGGCGGTGGCTGCTTCAGTGGGCGGCGGAGTGGCTGGCTATAGTGCGGCATACCGCGTGGTAGGCATAGTGGCTGTAGTCATGGTAATCTTGACCCTGGGGTTAAAAAATCACCAACAGGAGATCTCTACGGTGAAGAACAATCAACAGACCACTGAAGTTGAGGCTTAACTTTTTCTGATTACAAAGGCAAGGGACTATGACAACAGATGACCTTGGTTTACGAAGCACAATTCTTGATAAGGCAAAGTCCTTGTTTATTCAACATGGGTATCACGGGCTATCCATGCGAGAGATCGCCGAGGAAGTCGGAGTTTCCAAAGCGGCCTTGTATTATCACTTTAAGGATAAAGAAGAACTTTTTATAGCCGTGCTCAACCAAAATCTTGAGAATACCGGCAGCGAAATTGATAAGATCCAATCATCATCGAGAAATTGTAATGAAATGGTCGTCAAATTCATTGAGTACGTATTGACCCAGCCGGCTGAGCAACGTGCGGTGATCCGCCTTGGCACACAGGAAATGTCGCAGTTAAGTGTTAATTCCCGCAAACTTTTTAATGAGACTTATCACTTCAAATTTACGGGCAAAGTTCAAGATATTTTTAAGGCTGGCATGAAAGCCGGCGAATTCAAGACTATGGATCCAGATATTGCTGCCTGGGCTCTGCTGGGGCTGCTTTATCCCTACCTGTATCCCAATCATTTTGGGTCTTCACCATTAAGCCGTGAAAAAATTGATTTGATCATCGGTTTGTTTATGGATGGTATCAAGCAGCCAAAATAACTATCAATGCTGCGTTTATCATGCAAAGGTGTGAATTTTTGTACTGTAAGTCATCTCAACATACTACAAAATTAAAGGTGAAAAATGAACAGCTCTATTATTGCTCTCTTTGAAACACTTTTCGATGTGATTTACCTACTGCTGGTTTGGGGGATGGTCATCTTAATGACCGTGAAAATGACTAAAGTCAATGAAAGTGATCGAAAAACGGCCAACTGGATCCGGCTGGCGTTCATCCTGCTGGCTGCCGGGGATACCGGGCATGTGGGTTTTCGGGTACTTGCGCAGGTCACCAATACGCTCGACAAACCGGTCATAATCTTTGGCGCTCCCATGCACCTGGTCGGTTTGGGTATGATGACTACGGCTTTTACGGTCACTATGTTTTACATGGTCTTTATCCTAGTCTGGCAGTCAAGAAATCAACAAAAAGGAACCTGGTTTACCAACCTGTTGTTGGCGTTCGGAGTGGTCCGTATCATCTTCATGGCGTTACCAGCCAACCTGTGGGGCGACCTGGTTCCACCTCAGCCCATCAGTCTTTATCGCAACCTGTTCCTGATCGTTCAAGGGATGGGGTTACTCGGTTTGCTCTTTTACTCTGCCGCACAGAAAAAAGATCAACTCTTTATGGCTATTGCATGGATGATTGTTTTATCCTTTGCCTTCTACACGCCAGTCATCCTTTTTGCTCAGAAAATCCCCATGATCGGCATGCTCATGATCCCCAAGACCATAGCATACCTGGCGGTTGCGATCATTGCCTATAACGGATTATGGAAGCCCAAACGTATTTACAAATAGGTTAGGGTGTTGGCCACATAAATATGATCAGTGATTTGGAGCAACAAATGAAATTATTGGATGGAAAAACTGCCGTGATTACCGGTTCAAGCCGGGGATTGGGATTGGCTATTGCCCAGGCTTTTGCCCAGGCTGGGGCCAAAGTGGTTTTGGCTGCCCGGTCGGAGAGCACGCTCATGCAAGCTGTTGACCAGCTAAAAGCCCAAGGGTTTGAAGCAATCGGTATGGTATGTGATACTTCTAACCTTCATGACGTGGAAATGCTGGCAAATAAGGCGGTGTCTGCATTTGGACGGCTGGATATTTGGGTGAACAACGCCGGGGTCAGCGGACCCTACGGCACGACTATTTCGCTCTCACCTGAACGCTTCAAGCGCGTGATTGATACCAACATCCTCGGAACCTATTACGGTTCTCACGCAGCCATGCGGATTTTCCTTGAACAGGGGTCAGGTAAACTGATTAACCTGCTCGGACGCGGCGCTGACGGACCGGTTCCCTTTCAGAATGCCTACGCTGCCAGCAAAATCTGGGTCATGAGTTTTACAAAAGCGCTTGCAAAAGAATACTCCAAGAGCGGGGTGGAGGTCATGGCTTTCAATCCTGGGCTGACCATCACTGAAATGCTCACCCAGGTGGAGGTGATCCCTGGATTTGAAAAATCAGTTGCACCTTTAGCCACCGTGATGCAGATCTGGGGAAATCCTCCCCAGATGCCCGCCCAAAAAGCACTGTGGATGGCCTCTTCAGCAACAGACGGAAAAACAGGTTTGACTGTAAATTTCCTTTCCACTCGGAGGATGATGGCCGGGCTGGGCAGGGAGCTCCTGCGTCGGATTACTGGTAAACCACCGACCGTTCCTCCCATGCAGGTTCACACAGTGAAGTAATAACTGGATACGAATCTTCTTGAAACCGCCTTATCAATGAGGCGGTTTTCTGTAACACCTATTGCATTAATTTGTAATCAGCAATAAAATGTAACAAGTGTTTCACAGGAGTGCTATATGGATTATAAGTGGCTTTTATTTTGCCCTCAATTGCCGGCTACACCTTCCAGCCCGAGGGTGACCATCTGGCGGCGAATGCGCTCCATTGGGTCAGTTGGGCTTGATAATGGCGTGTGGGTCATGCCGCAAACTGATGCGGCAATCGTCTTCATTCAGGAAATGAAAGAATACGTCACCAGCCAGGGCGGCACGAGCAACACCTTTCTGGCGAATGCTCTGGATCAAGAAACTGAAGAGGGCATCATTCAACGATTCATCCAGGATCGGGCAGAAGACTACGCAGAACTCAAAGAACAATGTGCAGATTTCCTCGCCGAGCTTGAAAAAGAGACGGCGCGCCAGAATTTTAGTTTTGCCGAATGCGAAGAGAACGAGCAGGATCTCAATAAACTTGAAGTCTGGTTTGAAAAGATCAAAAAAAGGGATTTCATGCCCGGTGAGCAGCAACAATCCACCGCTGAATGGCTCGAAAAATGCCGTGAGGCTTTTCAAACCTTTGAGTCAATCTCCTTTTCGCATGAAGACCATGATCACACCCGTAAAATGCGATTTGACCCGGGCAGCTTGTCTGATCGTATTCCTTAAAGCTCGTTGATCCTGCGTTAAAAATATTAACGATGAAAGGCAAATTCTGTGACAGAAAAACCCTTACTCAGTGCTGATGAACAAACAAAGCGTCCAACCGTAAAAAACCTGCCGCGTAATGTTTGGGCGGTAGGTTTTACCAGTTTCTTTATGGATATTTCAAGTGACATGGTGCTTAACATCCTCCCGTTGTTTCTGGCCAATGTATTGGGGGTTCAAACCAGCGTCATTGGTTTGATTGAAGGCATCGCTGAAGCTACTGCCAGCATCTTAAAAATGTTTTCAGGCTGGCTTTCTGATAAATTGCATGCACGCAAATGGCTGGCTGTGTTGGGGTATGCATTTTCTGCTCTCTCAAAACCCTTCTTCTTTTTGGCCAACACCTGGGGGTTGGTGGCGGGAGTGCGTTGGGCAGACCGGGTGGGCAAGGGCATCCGCACCGCACCGCGCGACGCGCTGGTCGCGGATTCAACCCCCGCAGCATTGCGAGGTTTGGCCTTCGGTTTCAACCGCGCCATGGATAAAGCTGGCGCAAATTTAGGATTGCTCATTGCAGCATTAGTGGTTTGGCTGGCGCAAAAAAATACACTTGATCTTACACGGTCCACTTTTCAGACCCTCGTTCTGGTTAGTCTCATTCCTGCGGTGCTGGCGGTGTTAACCCTGGCGTTTGGTACCAAAGAAGTTAAGGTAGCCGGTGTCCGAGAGGCACCCAAGTTTTCATTAAGAAATATGGGTAAACCCTTCACCATATTCTTGATCATTGTCAGTATCTTTACGCTCGGTAATTCCTCGGATGGATTCCTTGTGCTGCGTGCTCAAAATTTAGGCGTCTCAGTAGTGGGTATCTTGATTATGTTGGCAGCCTACAACCTCGTGATTGCTTTGATTGCCACATCGGCAGGCTCGTGGTCTGATCGCATCGGCCGCAGGCGTTTGATCATTGGCGGTTGGCTGGTGTATGCAGCCATATACTTTGGCTTTGCCCTTGCTCAATCCGCTTGGCATGTGTGGGTTTTGTATATTGTGTATGGCGTCTATTATGCTCTGGCTTTTGGCACTGCCAACGCCATGGTTGCTGATCTCGTCCCAGAAAATATGCGAGGGACAGCCTATGGTACTTATCATGCCGTGATCGGGCTGCTTGCTTTTCCATCTTCTCTGATCGCAGGCATTTTATGGCAGGGTGTTGGCAGTTGGCAGGGTTTCGGACCTTCTGCACCGTTTATTTTTGGGGGAGCATTGGCTTTGATTGCCGCTTTGTTGATGCTTTTATGGATGCCAAAAACAACTAAATCTTAAAAGAAACCAAAACATAATTGATGGGGTTTTTAAGTGCTGTTTGATCTATGAAAGTCATGGTCTATTGTAAAAACTGATTTTTCAAGGTTAAGAGTTAAATCCTCGAGAATTTGCTACTTCATTGAAGGACTATTTACATTGTGTAAAAGTATTTTTTACCTTCTATTTATGAAAAATTCATCGAAGTCCTGATCGAAAACCTGTACACTCAAAATTGGTATTTTTTTCAACAACAAATAGGAAGGTTTCTTCGTACACTCCTTTGTCCGTCCAAAACGGGATGAAGATTTTTCCTTGTGTTTGATCCAACCATATTTTGACGTGTAGAGGTTGAATTGGTAAAAACATCTCATCAGCGCAAGCATATTTTTATCAGTATTGTTTTTCGTGTATTACTCAGTTTTCTGGTCACTTTTGCAATCATTGCCGCATTACAATCCATTTGGTATTTCTCGATAACCCTTAGCTTTGCGGTAAGGCAGATCCAAGCCACACGTGTTGAATTGTTGGATGCAGCAAAAGCAGGGATAAATGTTACTGATATCACTTCACTGGTTCAAGATGGAAAGACCGGCTTAAACAAGCCTGAAGATGATTCGCGTTATAGGACCCTATTGAATTGGTTGGATGCCTTACATAAAGTCTCACCAACTTCATGGCCTTATGTTTTTATCCCGGGTCAAAACTCAGGCGAGATCGTTTCAGTAGTTGATTTAAATTCCAGATACAATCCGGCGAAAACTAAGCAATTTCTAGAAGCGATTCCATTTAATACCTCGGATGATGCAGAAATATTTACAGATACCTTCTGGCACATAAACCGTGAGGCTTTGGAAAATAAAATATTAGTATTACCTTCCGATTGGGAAGCACATATTAAAAATAATCCTTTCTCACATGATTTGATCAATCAGATCAACATGAATGTAGATAGTTTGGGAAATTGGATTTCAATTTACTCCTACATTCGTGATGGACAGGGCAAGATTGTGGCTGGCGTTGCAATTGATATTGAGAATCATATTGTCTCCTCGCTGGGGGCAGAAATCATACGCCAACTACTCATCTCGTTTTTGGGATCGTTGCTGATCATGGTGTTGGTGGGTATGCGTCTCGGCTCTGTTTTTACCAAACCCATTGTGCGCTTGACACGAGCAGCCGAAACCATCAATACCGGAAATCACGAAGAAGGATTACAGCGATTGCAAAAAGCAGGCAGCCGAGGAGTCTTTAAAAATGAAATTGACCAATTAATTGAAACAATCAGCAAATTAGTGAATTTCCAGCATGCCCTCTATACAATTTCAGCCACTGCCAATACGACGGGTGACCAAAATGAATTATTTGCCCTGACCTATCGTGAAGTTAATGATTTGTTTAAAGCTGATCGCTTTTCGATCGCCATGTTTCGTTCAGAAGACAATGTCATCTTATTGTCCCAAATGAGTTCTGCCACCTCTAACGATTGTCAAACCGATCGAAGGGAGTACAAATTGGAATCACCTCCCGACCTGGTTGGGTATGTCATCCAAACCGGTAAGGCACTCAATTTAGTCAAAAAAGAATATACTGCGCTTGAATCAGGTCAAATTGTCAAACAAGATGGAAACTTCACCGCATGGCTTGGTGTCCCCCTTAAGTGGTCCGATAATGAGACCATCGGTGTAATAACTATTCAATCTTGTCTCGATAAAGCCAGTTTTTCGGAAAATGATAAAACATTACTCGAATTTATTGCTTCTCAATTAAGCATGATCTTAAAAAGAAACAAGGCTGAAGCCGATTTGCGTCAATCGTATCAATTACTTGAAAAGCGGGTAAACGATCGAACTGCTGATCTGCAAAATGTGAATTCGCAACTTTTACGTGAAATATCTGATCGCGAAAAAGCTGAAGCGGAAATGCTCAAAGCCAAGGATGCTGCAGAAGCAGCCAACATTGCCAAAAGTGTTTTCCTTGCCAACATGAGTCACGAGCTGCGTACACCTTTGAACGCGATCCTTGGATTCTCAAATTTAATGGTACATGATCCTAATTTACCGAATCACCATAAGGAAGACCTGGCCATCATCCAGCAAAGTGGTGAACACCTGCTTGACCTGATTAATGATGTGCTGGAGATGTCAAAAATCGAGGCTGGCAGGAACACCTTAAATCCTACCAGTTTTGACTTGTTCCAACTTCTTCATGAAGTGGAAGAGATTTTTCAATCCAGGACAGGAGAAAAAGGGCTGTCACTTATCTTTGACTTGCAACCCAATCTTCCTCAATTCATTCACACGGATGAAAAGAAACTCAGACAGATACTGTTTAATTTACTCAGCAATGCGATAAAGTTCACTGAGAACGGGGGGGTAACACTGCGTGGACGATCACAAGACCGACTTTCTGAGAATCAAATCCGATTGGCTTTTGAAATTGAAGACACAGGACTGGGAATTGCAAAGGAACAGGTTAAGGATTTGTTTGACTACTTTGTCCAAACAGATGCTGGGAAAAAATCCCAGGAAGGAACAGGTCTGGGTCTGGCAATTAGTAAGAATTTTATACAACTGATGGGTGGAACAATTAAAGTGGAAAGTCAGGTGGGCAAAGGAAGTTTGTTTTCCTTTGATATTATCGTGAAGCTTTCAAACGGTGAGGATGTTAAAATTGCTCCCCGACTGCACAAAGTGGTTGGACTTGAACCCGGCCAAACGAAAAAAAAGATCCTTATTGTTGAAGACCGGGATGCCAATCGAAAACTGTTGGTGAAGCTTCTGCAACCCTTTACTTCTCAAGAAGGAACATCAGGTTTTGAAATACGTGAAGCGGTCAATGGGCTTGAGGCTGTGAAAATATGGGAGCAGTGGTCTCCTGACTTGATCTTTATGGATATGCGTATGCCTGAGATGAATGGGCATCAAGCCACCCAAAAGATCAGAGAAAGTCTCAAAGGTCATTCAGTAATCATCATCGCCCTAACCGCCAGTGCTTTTGAAGAAGATCGAAAAATCATCCTCTCTGAAGGGATCAACGATTTTATTCGCAAACCATTTAAAGAACATGAGATTTTTGATGTCTTGAGCAAGCACCTAGGATCACGTTTCGTTTATGCAGAAGAAACTTCTCATGATACCTCGGTGTTTGGGGCATCTGGTCCGGATTCCTCCGCCATGGTTGCAGAACTGGCACTTATACCTGATGAATTGTTAACCCAATTTAGACAGGCGGCCGCAGCGGCTGATGGTGAAAAAATAAATCAGCTGCTCCATCAAATTCAACCATTAAACAGCCAGGTAAAGACAGCCTTGGAGGGTTTGGTGGCTCAGTATCGGTTTGATCTCATTCTTGGGTTGTTACCCGAAAAAAATTAGAGGTAAATCTTGGAAGAAACCCAGAAAAAGTTTAATTTATTGATCGTGGATGATACAACTGCCAATTTAAGATTGCTTTCTTCAATGTTTACAGAGAAGGGCTATCGGGTTCGTTCAGTGATTAATGGACAAATGGCACTTACGGCTGTAAAAACAGACCCTCCAGATCTTATTTTGTTGGATATTAACATGCCCGAGATGACTGGCTATCAAGTTTGCGAAGCACTCAAGTCAGATCCAGACATGGAAGACATTCCAGTCATCTTCATCAGTGCTCTGGATGACTTGCAGGATAAAGTCAAAGCTTTTACCACCGGTGGAGTGGATTACATTACCAAACCTTTTCAAATTGAAGAGGTTGTTTCAAGAGTAAAAACACATCTCATGTTGCGCATCACTCAGCGTGAATTGGAATCCGCAAAAAATGAGTTGATGGAAATCAACCGTCACTTGGAAGAGCGGGTTCAGGTGCAAGTTAAACAGATATCCTCATCTCATCTGGCCACCATCTTTGTGCTGGCGAAATTGGCCGAATCACGAGATTCGGATACGGGGCGGCACTTGGACCGTGTGCGTCATCTTAGCAAGGTGATCGCGGAAGAGCTTGGAAAAAAAGAAAAGTTTGGTAAGGAAATTTCTCGACAGTTTATAGATAACATCTATGAAGCCAGTGCGTTGCATGATATTGGAAAAGTTGGTATTCCTGATTCCATTTTATTAAAACCTGGAAAACTTACTGAAGAAGAATTTGATATCATGAAAACTCATACCACTATTGGTGTGGAACCACTGCGTATAGTTGACCAGGAATACCCTGGAAATGCATTGATTCGCATGGGAATTGATATTGTCGAAAGCCATCATGAAAAATGGGATGGCAACGGATATCCGCACGGATTAAAAGGGGAGGCAATACCGTTGGTTGCACGGATTGTAGCCCTGGTTGATGTTTACGATGCACTCACTTCTGTACGGCCTTATAAAAAAGCGTTTTCACATGACGAAAGTCGGACTATCATCGCTGCTGATTCAGGTAGACATTTTGACCCAGAAATTGTTGCAAGCTTCCTTGAAGTTGAAAATCAGTTCGCTTCGGTGAGGGACAAGATTCTCTAATTAAAGTCTTGAGCAATTATTGATTCGAGATATTCTTCAGTTCTTTGGATTATCAATGGTATCGACAGCGCATTCAACCCAAAGAGCGGCCATGGAGTGTAGACTTCAGGCGGACCAGGAAGCATCTCGATCAAGGCCATCAAATCCCAATAAGGATGCCACGCATCACGGCCGCAAATGGCAATGGCATGGTCGCGTAAGCGGTCAGCAGCTTTAACGCCATACATAGACATCAGGTTAAGGCGGTTCCAGGCCAGGTCGAAGGGGCCAGGTCCGCGGCATGCATTCACCCAATCCACTACACCGCTCAAGGACTCACCTTGCCAAAGAGTGTTCATGGGATGGTAATCACGGTGGATGTAGCAGTTTTTTGTGGCTGGCGGTGGCTGGTTGACGATTTCAATGGCGTGCTGCCACATGTCTGGGTGCTTGGTCCACGCAGGGGGGGTGAGGGTTGTCACTTTGTTATAACTATAATATTGCCAGCCGAAATCTGCCGCATCCAGAGCGTGCAGTGGATTAAGCACTTCGGCCATTTGTTTGAGCCAACTGTCAAAATCCAATGGCTGCAAATTTACTTTTCCCGGAACGGCGGTCATCAAAACGGCTGGGATACCACAACTTCCACCATGAGCATCCCACGCGATTACCTCTGGCACAGACAAGCCACTTTGTTTTGCCAAATTTAGCGCAGCCGCCTCATGGTCTGCCAAATCGGGTTCTGTTAGCAGCCATTCATGATTGGTTAACAGGCGCAGCACCAATTGATAATCCCGAGATTTCTCACGGATTTGAAGGGTAAAGAGATCTGAAGAAGTGCTGCCAAGTAAAGGGACAGCTTCAATGATCTCAACCTGGCTGTCTAGTTGTGATTTGAGCCATTCGATTATTGGTTGCTTAAGATTTTTCACGGATTTTTTGTCCACTAAATCCATTTAAGCCGTCCTTAACTGGCTTTGACCACCTGATATCTCATCACAGATTTCAAATTCTCTGGTTTGGTTTTACGAACATCATTTAAATAAATGTCATGAGAGAAATAGACCGGGATGGTGTATCCTTGCAGTCTGACATAGTCCTCCATCAATTTGCCTGCGGCGTTCATTTTTTCATAGGCGCCAACATGTAAATATTGAACACAAACACCATCTGAATAAGACTCAAAACGAACTTTTTCAAGTTGTATTGCATCAACTTTGGTATGCACTTTTACTTTGGCTCCTGCCACCAGTTCAGTGGATATATATTCCGGCTGCATCAGCATCATCGTAAACTTAAATTCCTGCTTTTCACGGTTGACCTTCCAAAGTACTTCCATGGGCATGACATGAAAGTCAATATTGCTATCCAATCTCACCATCTATTTTAAGGTGTAGGCAAGCGGATACAACAGGCCGGCTGCTTGTTGGAACTGATCGCCATCGGGTTTTCCAATGCCGTCAATCATTAGATAATTCATAGCAGGCACTTCAACGATAGAAGGGCTCTTGCTGGAAGGGTGGTAAAGATGTTTTAATATTTTGCGGTGGTCAATCTTGACCATTAAGCAACCTTTCTAATTGGCTGCCGAATGATGGTCTTGTTCTTTTCGGGTACCACCTTGCGCGCATCGCTCATATAAATCTCATGGTGTTTCCCTTCAAGTCTATATCCCTGTTCCACGGCATAGGCATGCATTTTGGCTATGGTCGGCCCTTCATTTGCATAAGGACCATAATACATGATCTGCACACTGATGCCTTCGTGATAAGTCTCCAGCCTTGCGATATCAGCGAGCGGGGCTTTGCCTTTTGCAACTGCTTTACTTTTGGCTTCTTCAAACAGCGCAGGGGTGATGAAATCAGGCTGCAAGATCATCATCGTCCAATCCCAGTCTGATTTTTTGGCCGTGCTGAATGAGTTCATATCAGGCACCCACCACAAGCCTTCAAGACCCATGACCGTAAAATCTTTTTCAAGTGTTGTTTTACAGTGAAACTTGAGTGTATAGGCCAAACTGTATAGAGTTTGAATGGCTTCGACATAAACTGGTGCAGTATTCGGATCGCCGTGGCCATCCACCATGATGTAGGTCAAAGGGGGAATTTCAATGATGCTGTTTTCTTTGGCTGAGGGGGTATAGAGTGATTTAAATTGTTTTTTGAGGTCCAGTTTTTCCATTTTATGAATGTCCTTTCAGATATGAATCCAGAAATCTTTCTGACCAATCCAGCTCGGTTTGGATCAGAGCAATGGAATAATCAAACATGGCGTGCACATGGGTAGGGAAGCCCGGAGTGGTAAATGCGGGGTGTGTTGAGAAAGTCTTGATTTTTTTTGAGAGAGAAGCGTTGCGTTCTTGAAATGCTTTTTCAACTTCCGGTCGTGAGAGCAGCGGCAGACATGAAAGCCCAAGAAGAAAACGCTGATTGTCATGATCTGCCATAGCAATGGCGTTAAAAATACCGTTGTGCAGCGCCTGGTAACCGTTTTTGGTGGCAGTAAAAACTTTTTTGGCGGGGCCGCGAGCGGCTGCCGGTCGCAAGGCTGAGTCAGCCAGCCCTTTCTTTACCAATCCTTTAAGAATGAAATAGATCGAAGAGAAGGCGATTTCTGTCCAATCGCGCATACCGCGTTCTTCAATGACCTGTTCCAATTCATATCCGTGACGGGGCTGCTCTGCGATCAGGCTTAGGATAGCAAGTTCGGCGTTGGTTAAATTATATTCTATCATGCGAATATTGTAGTACTATAATAAAAAATGTCAATATCGAAGTTAATTCAGTCAATCTGATAATTAATAATATAGTAATGACAATACATTGTGATTAGGTGTAAAACATCATTATTGACTGCAAGTTGTGAGAGGTCTACAATTGACTCATTCCGAGCGAGAGGATTATTATGGAATTTCCAACTTATACCAGTGTGCATTTAGTTAAAGGTGAAGACCTGAACCATCACGGCACTTTATATGCCGGGAGGACAGCAGAGTGGTTTGTTGAAAGCGGATTTATTGCTGCGGCATCCATGACCAAACCCGAAAATATCGTTTGCCTCAAAATTCATGGCATGACTTTCACCCGTCCCATCCGTAAAGGCGAATTGCCTGTCTTCACAAGCCGGGTAGTGCTTACCGGAGAAACCAAAATTGTCAGTCTGATTGAAGTCAAAGTTTTGGGCAAATTAGCGGTAAGAGGATTCATCACTTTCATTCATGTTGACCTTGAAGGAAAAATATTGCCGCATGGTTTGGATTTCAACCCCGTTACCGCCGAAGATATCGCATTGAACGAAGAAGCCAAGAAATTGGATTAATGAATCAAAAACCCCCGCTAAATTGTCGGGGGTTTGATTATATGGTTTCAAAGATCATTTTTTCACAAAGCTGCTTAATTTGATCGCCTGGTCCAAAGCATTGACCAGTTCTTGTGCCTGGGTGGGGGTGAGATATAAGTGGCTCTCATCATGTACGAAAACTTTTTCTTCCTCAGCACATGATTCAATTATTTTTAGACAGATATTGTCTTCATATCCGCAGTCATCAGACTCAAAGAATACTTCTACCTGTAAACTTTCATCAAGAAGCAAGATTGGTTTCATCTTTGGTGCCTCCTGAATTAGTATAGCCCAATCATGGCTAAAATTCAACGGTTCAGCATCAAGCTTGAGAAAGCACCTTTCCCATTTCCAGCGGCATACCCCTGGAGGGTGTGAGGATGAGCTCAACAGCCTTTTGGTCGCAGTGAGAAACGCAAATCCCGCAGCCCATGCAGGCTTTCAAATTTATCTGATTGAGTCCATTTTGGATTTCAATGGCGTCGAATTGGCAGAATGGTTCACATGTACCGCAGCCGATGCAGAGGGCTTTGTTAACATGGGCTGTGTAACCGGAAGAGGCCAGCATGGGGGTACCCGATGAATGTGCCTGCATGGCACCACAGCAGCACGAACAACAGTTACAGATGGCATAAAAGCGCTGCAAGACGGCTTCTTTGAAAAAAGCGTGGTGAACGTGACCGCGTGCTTCTTCCGCTTCAAGAATTGCGATGGCTTCTTCGTGGTTAATAGATCGCGATTGCGTCGGATGATGTTCAAGAGTGAAACTGGCGAAAGGCTCGCCCACGATCAGGCAGACATCCAAGGGCAGGCATGGATTTTCACGCGCCACCCGGCATGGACAATCCAACGCGACCAGTGATTCGGGATGGTCAATGATCAGGCTGCGCGCCAATTGGTAAGGGATGACCTTTTCGAGGTCATCCACTTTTATGTTTTGTTTAACGCTGATCAGCTCTTTTGCTGTTTGTAGGGGAACAACTTTGCCGTGGTAAGTGTCAGCAAAGGTAATCTGCCCGGGTTTGGCTGACTTTGGAGGAAAGATCTTGTTGACCAGAGTGATTAAGCGAGCCCCAAATTTGCCCAACCGGTTTGAACCGGTGGCGGTGGCGATGTAGAAGAATGGAAACCGCAGGTAAAAATATCCGTGCAGTTTTTCACTAAGCGGATAGCCCTTAATGCGGTTGGCTTCTGTCCAAAACTTTTTGGTGGATGAGAAAATGGGCATAATGTGACTCCTCAACATAGTTAACCAAATTTTCACATCAAGGATGCGAAGGATAATAAGTTATCCTATAATAAATAAATTATTGGGATTGTTTATCTTGGAGTGAAAAATGGCTAATAATGGAAATCATTTTATGATTGCATTCATAAAATCCCCTTTGGGCGGCGTGTTTGGCAAAGGGTTGGCGGTCATCACCTTAAAGGGTATAAAAACTGGCAGGCAGATTTCGGTTCCGATCAATGTTATTGATGAAGGGGATTCATTTACTGTGATCAGCCTGCGAGAACGCACCTGGTGGCGCAACCTCCGCGGCGGAGCAAAGGTTGGATTGTTTACCGGAGGGAAGAACTTGAAAGCATCTGGGTCCGTTTTGGAATCCCAGGACGAGGTGCGAGCGGCGCTTGCACTATTCTTTACACGGCATGCCAACATGGCCAAATTTTTCAAAGTGACTTTCAATAAGAACGGCAGTATTAATGAACTGACGTTGGTAAAAGTAGTATCTGAGCGGGTGGTGATAACTTTAAAAAAGGAATTGAGCACCAAACGAGATTAATTGAGAAATTGAATTTTGAAAAGCTACATAATCATATTGACAAAGCCAGCACACCCTTGTATCATCAATTCTTATGAAACTTATTGTTGTCATCCTTGCTTTTAATGAAGAACAAAATATTGAGAAAGTTATAAAGGCAATTCCTTCATCCATCCTGGGAATTGATACGATCCAGACTATCGTGATTAACGATGGGTCCAAGGATGCAACCGCGGCAATTGCTGAAAAAGCTGGAGCAACGGTGATATCACATCAAGCCAACAAAGGTGTCGGACAATCTTTTCAAACAGGATTAATTGCAGCTTTGGAAAATAATGCTGATATTCTTGTTAACATTGATGGTGATGGACAATTTTTGCCCGAAGAAATCCCCTTACTCATTCAACCAATTCTTGATAATAAAGCTGATTTCGTGCCTGCGAATCGATTTGTAGATTCTAATGGAAAGGTTAAGCGCCCCGAATATATGTCAAAAGTAAAATTCTGGGGCAATCAAGTTATGTCCAACCTTATCGGTGGATTGGTTCGGGAAAAATTTGACGATGTCTCTTGTGGATTTAGAGCATATTCCCGCGAAGCCATGCTTCACCTTAATCTATCAGGTGTATTTACATATACTCAAGAAACATTCCTGGATCTTTCATTTAAGAAACTTCGAATTATTCCGGTTCCTGTGACTATTCGCTATTTTCCCGACCGAAAATCTCGTGTTGCTGGAAATCTATTTGCCTATACTTTAAGGACGTTAAATATAATCCTCCGAACTTACCGGGATTTTCGACCGTTACGTTTTTTTATTTATTTGGGTTTACCACCCTTTGTGTTGGGAATTTCAGCCAATATATTTGTGATGATATACTATTTCATCAATCACCAATTCACTCCTTATAAATCAGTCGCTTTTGCAGGGATCTATTTATCAACTCTTGGACTTCTTTTGTTCATTGTTGGTTTCCTCGCAGATATGTTTATGCATTTTAAGCAAAATTTGGATAAGTTGATCTATTTCGAAAAACGCCAATTATACGATTCGAGAGTCAGATATGAAAAAAAACCTGATTGATAGAATATTAAAACGAAAATGGACTCCCGAACTTATATCTAAGTACATGGGAAATATCGAATCTAGTTGGTTGGCTTATTCTTTGGATGAAGAAATACGACAAAATGCTGCATCTGGTGGCACAATCACTACTTTGTTCACATATCTTCTTGAGGCTGGCGATATCGATGGGGCACTTGTATGTACGACTGAAGTTGAGGGCAATGAGCTGGCACCAAAATATAAAATTGTTACAACGCGAGAAGAATTAATTGCAGCTCAAGGTAGCAAGTACATCGAAACGAATTTTGCTCATGATGCCGTCCCTTTAATCAAGGAATTTAGTGGAAAATTAGCTTTAGCGTTAATTCCTTGTGATACCTGGATTGTCAACACACTTAGAAAAAATAATCCAGAAGTCGATGCAAAAATCAAACTTACAATTTCTGTATTCTGTGGCCATATTTCAGAACCGGCTTTATCTAGATTAGTAATAAAAAAATATAAACCAGCAGGATTAAGTTTGGTCTCATTTAGGCATCGGGTCGGACATTGGCGTGGTAAAACACGGTACAAGTTTGAAGATAATACAGAGCTGGAAAAACCATTCAGTGCTTTTAGCGATTACCAGAATTTATATTTCTTTTGTGCCAGAAAATGCTTGCATTGTAATGACCATACCGGGTATCTAAGTGATATTTCGGTTGGAGATGTATGGCTTCAATCCATGAAAGATAATCCCATCAAGCATAATGCGGTTATCGTTCGCAACAAACAAGCTGAATCGATTCTCCTGGATGCCCAACAAAAAGGTAAAATATATCTTCAGTCTGTAACCAATGAATTTATCGCTGATGCACAAGCGCGATCGTTACCGATGCACTACAATGTTAGCGCAAGAGTGAAAGCTGGTAAATTGTTAGGTATCAACATTAGCGATCCTGTTCACGAACGTGTTCGATTGGTTGATTTTCTGATCGCTTATACAATTTTGCTTAATTATCGATGGACAACAACGGTACGAGGACGATTGGAATTAGGGCGAATTCCAAAACCATTAATAAAGCTATATTTATATGCATTAAAAGCTTTGGAGGTTCTGTAATATGAACTCCAATTTAAAAATTGCCATAATCGGTGGATCTATTTGGGGAAATCGTGGCGCTGCAGCGATGCTTGAAACAACCATTGCTAAAGTTAAACAATTAAATCCAAATACGACTTTTGTGATATTTACACCTCACCCAATTAAGGATCAACTTCTCACAAATAATTCAGATTTAGAGTTTTACGATAGTCGACCCTTTGCTATCGTTAAAGATTATTTACAGGTATTAATACATCAAATGTTTAGACAGAAAACATCCTTAATAGGAAGTGTTAAGAATCTTTCTGAATGCGATGTATTGTTAGATATTGGTGGAATAACTTTTTCTGATGGTCGTTTGATATTTTTGCCATACAATGTATTAACAATTTTGCCTGCATTAATGCTTAAAATTCCTGTGATCAAATTATCTCAAGCGGCAGGACCTTTTAAAAATCCAATAATTCATTTCTACGCAAAGAAATTGTTAAATCGATGTACGAAAGTGTTTGCCAGAGGCGAAAAAACTTTTCAATATCTGAAAGAGTTGGGGATTTCAGAAAATAGAGTTGCGTTAGCCACAGATATTGCTTTTTTATATAAGCCTGAATTCTGTTTAACATCTGAAAACACTGCCTCTATAAATCAAGTAATTGATCGCATAAATGAAGCCAGATCAAAAGGCACTGTACTTGTTGCTCTTTCTCCGAGTATACTGGTTCAAGAAAAATCAGGAATGAATCAGATTGATTATGATCAGATTTTAATAAATTTGATATCTTCAACAGGTTCAAAAGATATTCATTTTCTGGTTTTTCCAAATGCTTCCAGAGAAAAATCTAAGAAAATTCGAAATAACGATATCATTGCTATTGAAAAATTAAGAGTTAAAGCTGAACTATCACTGCCAAGACCCCTGTTAAAACGTATTACCTGGATCACTTATGATGTTGATACGCGCGGAATCAATGATCTGGTGAAAAATGTAGATGTGCTTGTCGCGTCAAGGTTCCATGCAATGGTTTTTGGATTGAGGCTCAGTATTCCAACTCTGGTAGTCGGATGGGGGCATAAATATTTAGAAGCAATGCAAGCTTTTCAACAACAAAAATATGTCTTCGATTATCGTGACCACAATCTCGACCTTCATCAAATCCTTTTTGAAATGATTGAAAGAAATAGTATTATAAGATCTGAAATGAGGGAAGCAATTATTGTTGTTGAGAAATCATCAGAAGCTCAATTTCAATATTTGAATGAACTGATAAATGATTTATAAAAAGTTATTAAATTATTCTAAATGGATTTGGTCGGCGGCAGTTTTAGCCGCCGTCGTTTATTATTTACTTAAAAATTGGAGAATCGTTTCTAGTTATTTTGTCACACTAAATGAAATCAATCTTCTTTGCGCAGTAATTCTCCTTTTTTGTGGAAAGTTAGCGTTAGTATTGCTTTCAAAAAATGCAGTAGCCGCTGAAGGTCTAAATCTAAGTTACAAAAAAATGTTTACCATTGTATCCATTACACAATTAGGGAAATATATCCCTGGTGGGGTTTGGCATTTCGTTGGTCGCTACAATATGTACCACGAACATGATCTATCTTTAAAAAAATCCACTAAATCTTTGATCACAGAGAATTTTTGGATGTTGACCGGTGCAATTTCCAGCGGCTTGATTTTCGCTTGCTTTTCACCATACTTTCCTGGTGTTTTATTAAAACTAGGAATAAACATACCCAGCGAGATACTTACATTGTGTGGAATTTTAATAATCTTTTCTTGGTTTGGAGTTATGGTCTTTTTTGACCGTCTATTCAGACTGAAAGGACAGCAACAAAAAATAGGCTCACTGGTATCTCTGCTATTTGCCCAGTTTCTATGTTGGTCGTGTTTTGGTTTGAGTTTCGCCCTAATATTTCAAAATTTAGTGATTAATGGTTTATCAATGACCATCAGTTATTATTCGCTTGGTTGGATTGTGGGGTTTGTGGCTGTCTTTGCACCGGGAGGAATTGGTATCCGCGAAGCGGCATTGGTTTGGTTGTTCTCCAATTTTTATCCTGCCCAAGAAATACTTGTTTATTCCACAGTGCATCGCTTCATATTTTTTGTTGTGGAAATTATATTAGGTATTATTGCTTGGCGACTAAATGCAGGTGAAACAAAATATTCCTACAAGACAGACAATCCGTCAGAAAAATAATTTTTGTGTTCGATTTTTTCAATAATAACATTTATTTCTTGACACAACGATAATGTATTAATAAATCTTTGTTCTGGGACTCATCATTTATACTGAATGATCCTCGATATTCGCCAGGGTCGCTAACGGCAAGACCCAGACTCGATTTTTTCGCTGTTTTATCACCTTCTATTTGAATGTATAATTCTTGATTTACAACACCTTCAATGGCCGGAAAATTAAATAGAATTTCTCCCTTTTGAGGTACTGTTTCCATTGAAAAAGATTTTTCAGCCAAAATCTCGTTATTGATAACATCTACTAGCGATACTTTGAAAATTTCATCATTGTTTATTGAATTATGATTAAATACTTGAAGTCGGATTTGATCTATTTTGTCGCAATCAAGAATGATTGATTGCTGTATTATCCCGGAATCAGGAATTTGAACCATATAATCTGTTGATGGATTCCAGTTTTTATAAACTGGTAATAAGCAATCTTTACTATTATATAAAGTACTGCCGCATAACCGATAATAAGAAAGACCCATTCCGCCAAGAAAAAATACTAATGTAAAAGATACGAGAGCTGTAGAAACGGGGGTAAACCATTTTGAAAAGGTCAAAGGTTTTCCCCAGGCGATTAACCCAATAAAGAATAGTGGCATCACAGCAACAAAATAACGACCTTGTGTAGCAACTTCACTTGAAATATTTTCTTTTAATATCAACCGTATTGCAAAAGTCCCAAAAAACATCAACAAAAACAAGCTTAATAACCCAATTCGCAAATTCAGTGGCATTTTTCTATTACCAATATCATGTAGAAATCCAAGTATCAATGCAATCGGATAAAGAATAAAAACAACTCCAGGAACAGTCCAATAACCATAACCATAAATGGCGATCCAACTTTTTGCTACTGACCCCAAAACAAATCCAATATAGTTTATTAAATTACCAACGAATTGAAATGGATATTTGAGTGAATTCAAAATGACTTGAATCGAGCTAGTTCCTTCCAATCCACGCCTGGCTGCATCAGATTGCCATGCGATTAAATTCCATCCTCCAGCGACAATTGCTACGAAAAGGATTAAAGCGACCCAGAGAAAGATGAGTGTTTTTCGTGATTTAAATTGTGTTGGGCTTAAGAATAGAGCTAAAAAGATTAATGGTATGGAATTTATTTTTACGGACGCTAACAAGAAAACTGTCAATATAGTTGCTAGTAGTATTTTTGTGTTGAATTGAATCTTATCAATAATAAGATGAAGCATCCAGCCAAGAAATAGAAAACTGACTCCAAAAGTAATTGCATCAGCAGTAATCGTTGAAGCTTGAAGTAGTGTTATAGGGGCTAGCCCCAGAACAAAAAGCAACCATTTCCCAATGGGGATAAAACGGATTGCCAACCAAGTTAAAAAGGTATAAGAGAGCAAATATGTTAACCTTAAAATGTAATACATGAATGGTAATGGGAGATTGAGTTCATATCCCAATAACCGCATTATGACAGCTTGTGGAAAGTAATTGATAGGTGAATAAGTTGCTCTGGTCGTGTAGCCAAGGTATTGTGAATCGTGAACAGTGTATTGAAAATTAGTTGTAATTTTTGCCCAATCAATGGGAGTTAAGAATTTTTGAGCGCGATATGAAACATTAAAAAAAGACTCAGGTAAGGCAGCACTTGAAAAGTAAGAATTCGGGATTGGATGACCAAGTGAAAATTCATAAATACGGGCGATGTGAGTTTCTTCATCATACCCTGCGCCGGTGGGCTGTAAAAAAATTAAACCGAGTCCAAAAATGAGGGCAATAATTACAAATAATCTATGAGGTTGAGAAAAAAGAGGTTTCATAAGCGCTCAATCGATTGATAAAGGGATAAAGGATTATATCATCTCGTAATTTGCAGCATGGATTATTTGGAATCAATAAAACCAAATCCTGTTTGGAATTCGTTTTTTTGAGCCTATTCTGTATAAAGAATAATTAATCCACTCTTGTTAGTATCATAGGTGCCAAATCCATGCTCTCTACCGCAATAACTTTCAGCGAAAGGGTGTTGGCGTCTACGCAATCATATTGGTATAGTTTTTGGGTTCCAGGTTCGCCAAACATGCTTTCATCCATGCTTGAAGCTGTGCCCGCAATATCAACGGTGATCAACATGTCGCCGCAATTTTGGTTGCTGAATGTGATCTGATCCGCTTTATCGGCATAGTCAGCCGATGAAGCGCCGTTGATGGTTAGTGTGATGGGAAGTTCCATGGTTTGATCGGTAATATTCATCGCCATGGTAAAACTCTGACTGAAGTTGTCGGTAACAAATTTGCTGGTGTTGTCAGCGTTAAATGTAAATGTGGCACTGCCAGAGAAATCACCGCTGGTAAACGTGACATCTCCACCGCTATCCATACTGATGTTGTTCTTGATTGATTCCATATAAGCTGAAAAATCGGTCAGGTTCCAACTGCCAACCAGGCAATCACCGGCTGCAGCAATGGGTGCATCGGTGGTTATCTGCTCTTCGGTGGCCGCGGCATCCGTGGCTACAGGAGCGGATGTTTTGGTGGTTAAAGGAGTGGTTTCACTGCTGCACCCCGTCAATACAAAGCCAAAAATAATCAATAATGAAATGATTAGCATAACTGATAAATACTGAGTCTTTTTCATTTTCTTTTCCTTATTTCTACTATCGGTGATCGTACTTGATTTTATGAGCAGGATTTCTCTCTTTCGAATGATTCACACTTTTACATTTGTTTTTATCTCTATATTCAAAAATGTTTGAAATATTATTTTTAGATTCAGGTTATTTTGAGAGTATTTCAGTTACGCTAAATATGTGCTGGTGATAAAAGAAGCCACATTTATTAGAGGGTTCCCTTCATGTTAAAACTCAAGACAATTTGGGCGGTCGTAAGCGCTTCATTTCAAGCCTGGACGGATGACAATGCCGCTCAATTATCCGCGGCAATTGCTTTTTATACCATATTTTCGATCCCACCACTGCTCATAATTGCCATGACCATTGCCGGAAACATATTTGATACCGAAACGGCCAAAATTCACATTATCTCCCAAATCAGCAACCTTATTGGGATTCAAACAGGTGAGCTGGTAAAAACTATATTGGAAAACTCTCAGCAACAATATATTAGCCCTCTGTCTTCAATATTTAGCGTGGTTATTCTCATCATCGTGGCAGCCGGTTTTTTTTACCAGATACAATTTGCATTAAACAAGATTTGGAAGGTGCCCAAGAAGCAGGATCTTAATTTTTTTAAAACACTAAAAAATCGTTCTATTTCTTTTCTTCTGATTCTGGCCATCGGATTACTTTTTATAATTGTGTTGATCTTAAGTGTTTTTCTTTCTGAATTTCTTGGCAAGGCGAAGGGCATTATTCAAAATGCTTTTTTGTGGAATGTTCTCAATTTTCTAATTCTATTTTTTACAGTAACCATTCTTTTCGCAATTATTTATAGAGTCATCCCAGATAAGGAAACATCCTGGACGGTTATCTGGCTTGGAGCAACGATCACGGGTCTATTGTTTATGTTTGGAAAATTTGGGATAGGTATTTATCTCAGCATCAGCAAAACAGGGTCCGCTTATGGTACGGCTGGATCATTGATTGTTTTATTAATCTGGATCTATTTTTCAACCATCATTTTTCTCTTGGGGGCTGAATTCACACATGTTTTTTCAAAAAGGTTCGGAATACGGAAAAACACAAAAATGGAAACCAAGTTTGGGTTTGAAAAGGTACCCGACCAAAATGATCTGATGCCAAAGAATTGACTGAGAACAATCGGCATGTGTTATGCATCTTTTCGATGAAAATCGATTTTATTAATATCAAGACCAAGAAAAACAGCCGCTCTAAGTAAATTAGAAAAAATTTGAAAACGATCAATCTCTGATTCACCTTTGATATGATCGAAGTTGATAAATATCGAATTTGCCTGTTCAATGTTGGCGCTTAGTTTACGACTAATCTGAGATAATATATCAGAACTTAGAGGTAATTCTTTTTTATCATCCAATTTACAATTATTCTTATTACCCTCATTTTTCTGATTGTTCGTAGTCATAAGATAGCCTCTTATACTAAGCTTACCTGGTGACTGATAGATACGTCCTGAAAAATTCCTATTAATTAGGTATTAAGAATTATTGTATTACTCTGTATAAAAGAACTGGTAAGATAACTATTCTTACCGGTTTTGTTAAATCCAATATAGTTGTTATGATGCTGAAAGATGTTTGACGAAACAGCGTCGGCGTTTACGCACCCGGTTTTCAAAGAATTTCCACATGGTCTGCACATTGATATTTTCTTCGAGGTTGGGGTTGCCCTCAACAATGCTGATGCCGTGAGCAATAAAGGCATCATAGATCTGCACCATCAGCATGCTGTTCAATCCCTTGCCGCGATATTCATCTCTTACTCCCACCAAGTAGAGATCTGCGATTTTGTTTTTCCTCATGGCGCGCAAAAAATGGATAAAGCCGAAAGGTAAAATATCGCCGTGGCTTTTTTGAAGTGCTTCTGAAAATGAGGGGAAGGTAATGCCGAAGGCTACGACTCTGTCATTTTCATCTAAAATGATGGGTATCATTTCGGGGATAGCAAATCCGAAGTAACTGTTGATGTACCCTTGCACTTGAGCCTTGCTGAGAGGCACCGTGCCGTATAAGTTACGGTAGGCTTCATCCAGCACATCAAAAAGCTGGGGCGCATATTTCAGCAGAGTGTTCTTGTTTCCTTTTAATAGGTGCAAGTTGTATTTTTTGGCAACCAGGTCAGCCGTCTTGCGAATTTGACCCATGTGTTTGTCTGAAAGAATGATTTCGTATTCCAGCCAATCGACATCTTTGGTATAGCCCAAGGATTCAATGTGCGATTGATAATATGGATAGTTGTATAAAGTCGCCAGAGTGGCAACTTCGTCAAAACCGTCGATCAACATGCCTTCGCGGTCCAGGTCTGTAAATCCGAGGGGGCCGTGCAAGCCGTTCATGCCCAGTTCTTTGGCCCATTTTTCCACTTCACCAATCAGGGCTGCCGAAACTTCAGGGTCATCAATAAAATCCAGCCAGCCGAAGCGCATAAATTTATCGCCCCACTTCAATTCGTGTTTTGGCACCATGATGCCTGCCACCCGGCCGACTATCTTGCCGTCGCGATAAGCCAAAAAATACCTAGCTTTGGCATCTGCAAAAGCAGGGTTTTTGTCACTGCGCAGGGTGTTCATTTCATCCATATACAGGCTGGGCACATAATAAGGGTTGTTTTTGTATAACGATAATGGATAACGGATAAATTCACGCAGTTGCCGGTGGTTTTGAACTTCACGAATCTCTAAAGTCATAAGATAGCTCTTAATGTTTCAGGATAGGAATACATTTACATGCAATAAATAACCCCAAAAGTACTAAAAAGTCACAAATCTTTACTCATAGGTTAAGGTGTTATTTCACAACTTGCAGGAATAAACTCATATTCATTTAAATATTTTACATAAATCATATCCGGTAATAATTCTATTGAAGGATCAAAATAATTCTTAAATATCAAACGGAAATTGTTGACCGGCGTGATCGTGTTGTAAGGAGTTGTTGCCAACTCTCCTGGTAAATAATAGGCACTAAATATCTTGTGTTTGTCTATGCCGTTTGTGAGCATATGGATACTGTGATCCGCCTGTAGTATGATCACAGGGTGGGGATTTGAGTTCTTGATCAATTGGTCGACAAGTTCAAGGATTTTATTATTGAGGTGTGTAATGGTATTGGCATATGCAATTTTTTCATCGGTGGTTTCGGCTGGATAATTGATAGAACCATCTTTGCGATAGACATACGGAGGGTGGGGTGAATTAATATGTGCATAAATGAAAAAATTACCTTGCATATCTGGAATTTTTTCGAGTGATGAAAAAACATAATTATTTTGATTGAACCAATGTAACAAATAATTGAGCTCTGTGCTTTCGTTAAAACTATAGATCAACCAATTTGGCAAATGATTAAATTTCTCAGGATTATTTAAAATAATTTCCGTCACGACTCTGAAAATTGTTGTATTGAGATACAAATTGACAAACCGCTGCTGGGATATGTCATCATTGTCACCATGATCATCGGCATAATTTAGGTAAAGGTCGGAATTTACAATATCGTTAAAAGAGGAAAAACCTTTGGTTGTTACAAAATGATATCCTTTTTGTTTGAAAAATTCCCAGACCTTGTTGTTCCAAATTAATTTTGCATTGTCTGCATTGTCCTCACCTATATCTGATTCAGATACACCTAAGGTTTGTAAATAATCAAAATTCAGAACTGAGCCGATGGTGGCTTCAGTTATGTCATAATTAGAAAGCGCGCAATCTGGAAGATAAAATCCTCTTTCCTTCAGGCTAATTTGGAATTCTGTGTTGTCATATCCAATAACGTTTTCTAAAACATCTTGTCTGGCATAAGCATCAAGTACTATGTAATAGATATCCGGCTGATCGTTTTTATCGTTAAACAAAACAGTCTTATTCGTGGGGGTTTCTACTTTCGCAGTTTTTATCTGGTAAATCAGTATCGGCAATAAGTTGACAAGGATTAATGACATAACAACGATGTTTAGAAAAAAGACAGAATTCTTCGGAAAATGTTTTATTCTTAAAGTAATAAATAGCAATATTGAAAAAAGAAACAAATAGAGGATTAGCAATTTCAAGAATCCAATCGATAATCCTAATGGTTTATATTTTTCCAATAGATTTAATACATGACCGAATGAAAAACAGAAAACCAAAGTCAATATCGAAGCTAGAGTTGCTTGGATTGGCGTCTTAAGTATGACGAACCAAAATATTGCCACAATCAATACATAGCCCAGCGTTGCGATCAAGGGTAGAAAGATGATCTCGGAAGTGATTTGACCGACATTGTTATTCCATAAAGCGATAAATGAAAAGAGTCCTGTCATGATGATTAGAAGAAAATCCCCTATCATGATCCTTGGTTTCTTTTTTTTTGTTTTGGTCATTTTATTCCAATTTGAAATAGATTTTTTTAATGCACAAACCTAAATGGTACAGAATGTTTTTTATTATAGTGTTGACTGTTATTAATTGGCAAATCCATCTGGCATTTGTTTTTCAGCATGGGCAGAGGTTAATTTTATTATGTCTTCTCTTCTATCTGGATAAGCAGCAAGCAGTTCTTCTCGCATTCCCCCTTCATACATCTTGCCGGTAAAGCCTGGCGCCATCGTGCAGCCGAACAGGGCATAACTGCCGCCATCCACAAGTTGGCCGGCCTGCCAGATTCCCGCCGGCACCACGCATTGTACAAGTTCGTCCTTGAGTGGATTACCGCCCATGATCACTTCCCGGCAGCTGCCGTCAGGTGCCAATAACACCAAACGCAAAGCATCTCCACCATAAAAGTGCCAGGTCTCATCCACTGGTAATCGGTGAAAGAATGACTGACTGAGCGGATCGCTGCAGTACATGCCGATCATGGCGGTGCCAACCGGGCTGCCATCTACAAATTCCTGGGCTGAGCGCCATGTGCTGGCAAAAAGGGTTCCCTCCGCGGGCAGGGTTGAAAAATGAAAATGTTCAATGAGTGCCTTAATCTTTGAGTCCATTGATCCTCGATTGCATCGCAAGTTGTATTTTTCATTCTACCATCGCAGTCAAATCCCGATTTAATTTTATGCTCGCAATATTCACAAAATGTTCTTACAGCCTTCACAATTTCTTCATAGGTATATTTTATCCTTTAGACAACAAAACTTGAGGAGCAGCCAAATGAATGAAGTTCGAAAGGTTAGCATACTGACACGCAATAATTGGATATTGGATGCGGGATTATTACTAACTGCCCTGGTTGCCAGTTTTTCAGGCATCTACTTCTTAATCTTTCCTGATGGCGGCTATAAAGGCGGACGCAATCCATTTTATGGCATACAAATCATTTTTGAACGCGAAGGGTGGGAATGGATGCATACCTGGATTAGCCTAGCGATGATCGTGATTGCCCTGGTTCATTTAGTTTTCCATTGGAAATGGGTCATCAATACCACCAAACGGATTGGCCGGTCTATTATTGAAAGAAAACCAAATGGTAACAGAGCCAGTTGGATGAACACACTGGTGGATGGCATCTTGGGGCTCGGTTTTCTTATCTGCACAATTTCAGGCATCTATTTTCTGCTGACTCCAGATAGCAAGGGTGGATTGAACGCGGATCCCATGTTTCTTTTCAGTCGTTCAGTTTGGGATATTCTACACACCTGGTCTGGTGTGGCTTTCATCGGTGCAGCCCTCATTCACTTCGTGATCCATTGGGGTTGGGTTACCAAGGTTACCCGCAAGATATTCAAAAAACAAGAATTCACCACACTTCAACCTGTAAATTCAGAAATCTAATTAAACGAGGATAATGAAATGAAAAAAATTGCTAAAGGTTTTGGATTTGGAATTATTGTGGCGGTCATCGGCCTGCTCATTTTTGGAGCTGTCAACCGCACCATCGCGATGAATGAAGAAGAAACGCTACCAGGCAGTGAATCGGCTGAGTATGCAGCCCCTGCCGCTGGAAACGAAATCGCTGTATCTTCAAACGAAACAGACGCTATCTCTGAACATGACACTCTCAGCACGCCGATTGCTTTGCTGCCCCTTGGTGAATTGAACCAGGCTGAAATCGATGCCTTGCTTTATATGCGTGAAGAAGAGAAACTTGCCCGTGATGTATATCTCTTCCTCGCCAGTCAATGGGGCTTGCCTGCTTTTTCAAATATTGCCAGTAGTGAACAAACCCATATGGATTTATTGCTCGAATTGATCAACCGTTATGATCTGAACGACAGCGCCTCTGCTGAAACCGGTGTTTTCAATAATGCTGAACTACAAGCGCTTTACAACCAGTTGATCGCACAGGGCAGCATTTCTGCTGAAGAAGCCTTCAAAGTGGGTGCTGCAATTGAAGAGATTGATATTCTTGATTTGCAGGTGCGTCTGAGCGAAACGGATCAACAAGACATTCAACAGGTTTTTGATACATTGATCCAGGGTTCATACAACCACCTCAACGCGTTTGCAGGTAATCTTTCAAATCGATTTGACATTGTTTACACACCCCAATACATTTCGAATGATCTCTTTCAGCAGATTCTGTCAACTGAAACCGGCGGGAGCGTCAGCGGATTTGGCAACAGTTCTCGCAGCGGGCAGGGCGGTGGGGGCAACGGCACAAACTGAATTGAAATCAATTTCACAATTGGAAAGAGCGCTTCAGGGCTCTTTCTTTTTTGTCTCCACATCTGCCCATAGGAAATTCACATTATCTGAATAATTATATGCTCCTCTGTAAAAATAAGGTGCAACGATTATTTATCAATCCTTTATTAATTATTTAGCTGCTCTGCATATTTTCTACATATCAAGCCGCTACTCTGCGAATGTTCGCAAAATCCATTTTAAAAATCGGAAAGGAAGGGAACAATGGTTGGTGCAATTCAAGGATTGGGATCGATCATGGGTGGAGGGATGATGCCATTAATATGACAGGTGACAATTATATTTGCCACCTATTTATATTTTTTAGACAACATAAAAAAATGGGAATAATGGAAAAAGCATTTTCTCATGGTGTTACAATTATTGAAATTATCATGAAAACTTACAAGTACTTCCTTATAATCATAATAATCTTCATTCTCTCTTTATTGGCGGGTTGCTCAGTGTTGGCCAGCCAGATGAATCGACCAACTGAAGAGGTGGATGCTACTGCAACACCCATTACACTCCCTACGCAATTGAGTGTTCAAACGCGGGTAGAAAGTCAAACCTGTCTGGTGGCTGAACTGGTCGCCATTCAAACAGACAAACCCCAGGGGGATTTGATGGCATGGTCACCCACAGGGCATGCACTCGCGTTTGTTCAACCGGTTAATCAGTATTCCGGTTTTTATATTGGCGATCTGACCATCTATGACGCAGCCACACAAGAGACCCTGTTTACTTCAAATGATAAAGCTGTGTTTGGCGACCTTGCCTGGTCGCCTGATGGCAGTGCGCTCGCTTATGTGTCGCTGGATCAGACTGCCGGCATCTACACCGTCAAAACCGTCACCTTGGCATACGGCATTGAAGTGGATGTTTTCGGCGACGAGGCCGCCACGGATGATTTTGCCAGCCAAAAGGGAGTACTTTCCTGGACGAACGAACCTGACTTGACCTTAACCTCTGTTTGCGGCGCGGATTGTGTTCGGCTTTATCAATATAATATCGTATCACAATCCTTGAATCCTTTGCAAGAAATTCGCTACAACGAGAATACCAGCCTGGGGTTGGTGAATGACCTTGTTTCTCTAAACGGTTATTGGCAGATCAGCATTGATAATAATGACAACATTTGGATTACTTCAGGCGGCGAGACTTATACGATTGATCAGTTGGATAACACCAGTTTAACCTCCAAAGTGGATAGTAAAATTTCTCTGGTGTTGGCCGACACACGATTGCAAGAAATAAAGTTCTCGAAGGATTCAAAGTACCTGGCTTTGCGTACTACCGAGCAGGTGCTCATTTATCAGTTGGGTTGTACGAAAGATTGAACATTTTTTTTATTGCTTGTTTGTAAAAGGGTAAAGTCTGAAGTAGATACAAGAAAGAGAAATATGAGAAATGATGCATAATGAAGAAATCATCTCTATTCAATTAGTTAATGAAGGAATGATTTTATAGTGTCCAACTTCTCCAATTTATAATTTTATAAATCCAAGGTCTTTGGTAAATAAAACCAATTAAGGGGACATGGTTGTGAAAAAACTAATCAAAGAATGTTTTTGCAATCAAAATTGGCATAAATACATCTAAAATCTGGAAATTAAATATCCAATAATTGTCACTGTTGTATTCGCAAAATTGTGTGAAAGTATTGGCGCCAGCAAACTCTTTGTTTTTAAAAACATCAAAGAGTAAACAGTACCACAACCTAATGCTGTTATGATTTGCAGAAAATCAATATGAGTAATTTTAAATGGCGAAACCTGAAAATAAATATGAGCAATACCAAAATAAACACTTGTTAGCGCCACTAAACTAATTAGAATAAATTTTTGCTGTGTATATTCTGGAAAAACCCACTTAGCTAATAAACTTAACATAAACCCGCGAAATAGAATTTCTTCACCAACTCCAGGGAAAATTGCCTGGAAAAAAAGGGTATTGATTATATCTTTTATTGCCGGAAGGGGAGTATTTGTTAACTCACTCCAAGTTTGTGGGACGAATAAATACATTGAAGCCAAGTAGATGGCAATAATGCTTATCCATACTATTGTAAAAAGTGAGAAATAATAAAATGATTGTTTTTTGTTGTTAAAGTTTATACCTAGATTGTTGATACTTTGATTAAGTAAAACTTTAAAAAGAAAAATACCGATTGCGGCTTGAATGAATTGTTGATAGATACCAATCCATAGTTTGGGATTGAGATTACTTTCAGATAAAATATTTGAAAGGGCTGAACCTGAAAAGATCAAGAATTGGTTCAATAATTCGACACCAATTAGAATCAAAAATCCAATAAAAATTCTCTTTGTTATTTGTGGATTCAAACTGTTTGAAGTTAATTCATTTGTTGTTGTCATTTTACCTTTGTCAAGTGATTATTGATAAAAATTGGTTCAATAATGTCTTCCGAAATAAAATTTCTAAAAAATTCGACATTCTTAACACTATGAAAGAGAATAATTCACTCAAGACTCCTTTTTTAATATTTCTGGTTAAACATCTTGTAGGATCAAGTAACTATAATTTCTCAAAAGAAATGGTCTACCATAGACCAATAAATAAGATTCTTATTTGTTTATGACTGTTTTCCTTTGGAAATATACTTAACTTTATAAAGATTATACTTTATTCAAATTTCTCCTCAAAAATTCCATTTTTGATAATTTGTCACAACGCATATTCTTATCGTTATTTAATGATTTTTACAATGGAGTAAGGAAGCTTACCTGTTTGAACTGCAGAAACAGACTTTATATCCAAATAATGAGTTTGTGTATTTTGTGTAAAATTGATTAGCTATCTCAAAAAAAATATTCGAGAATAAATACATACTCATAAACTAAACACAAATCTGAGCCCTCTAAATACGCTTCGGATTATTAGCTATTTAAATATTAAGGATCTGTTAATATCAGCCACTTTTTTTTCAAAGCAAAACAATAACAAGAAAACTGATCAATGAAACTATTTTCAAAATCGGTTTGGTATTTATTGCTTGATATTAATAATTATTAATAATAATTTATAAAATTGTATTAATACTATTGCAATACTGTGCAATACATAGTATAATAACTTCATGAAAACACAAACCGTAACCGAACAGATCGAAAACCTGTCGCAAGAGTTGAGGAGAGGCGTGCTTCCGCTGGCCGTGCTCAGCATGCTGGGCGAAAACAAATATGGATACGCACTGATTACTGACCTGGAGGAGTGCGGCATCAAAATTGACCAGGGTACGCTTTACCCAATGCTCCGGCGACTGGAAGAAAAAGGGCTGCTTCAAAGCTCGTGGATTCTGGAGGGCGCCCGTCCGCGGCGTTATTATCAAACCAGCGAAGATGGCCGTGAAGTACTGTCGCTGCTCTCTGGTGAATTTCGTAGTCTGAATCAACTCATTGAAAATTTATTGGCTGAAAAACCAACCCACTAATGGAGGATAAAATGGAATTAATTGAACGGTATTTAAACGAAACGGGCAAGCATTTACCCCGCAAGAATCGCGTGGACATCCTGGCCGAGATCAGGTCGCATCTCGAAGATACCCTGGATGAACGTACTAATGGCAAACCCTCAGATGATGATGTGGTCGCACTGCTCAAAGAAACAGGCTCCCCGCAAAAAATGGCTGCTTCTTACGCACCGCAAGGGCAGTACGTGGTGGGGCCGGCCCTCTTTCCACTCTGGCGCATGGTGACAGGTATCGCCCTTGCCGCAGTGCTGGGTGCCCAGCTTCTGGCTGGAGGCATCGCTGTCTGGATGGATAATGACGCCTCAAGCGTTTTAGAGTTTCTTTCTGGAATGTTCAATAGCATTCCCATGACCGTGGGCTGGGTGGTGATCGTGTTCATGATCCTGCAGGCTAAAGGGGTCAATCCCAAATTGGATGAGGATTGGAATCCCCGAGATTTACCCGCGATCGAAAAAGCGGACGAGATCAAGCGCGGCGAATTGATTGCCGGAATTGTTTTTGGCAGTTTGTTCCTGGCATTGGTGACGATTATGCCTGAAAAGATTGGTGTATACAGCACGATTGGCGGTGAATTCTTTGCCAACCCAATTATCCTGCAATATCTGCCTTTGATCATCCTTTCGCTGGGCGTCAACATTGGTTTGGATATCTACCTTCTCTGGCACGGACGCTGGAACGTGGCTACTAGGGCTGTCCAAATCGGAGCCAATATCTTTTCAATCGTCGTGTTGACCATTCTGTTTCAGGCGCACTCTGCCTGGCTGACTGCCCATGATGCTCCTGGTTTCTTGATCAGCATTGAACGCTTGAGCGGCGACCTCTGGGAAAGTACGCAGTTGATCGGGATGGAAGCCTTCCGCATGGCGTTTGGCATCGCGCTGGTGGTCACCGTAATTGAAACCATCGTGCTGCTGGTCAAGATGATTGTTGGCAGTCTGAAGTCTGGTCGTTCTGCTGAATATTCAACCAAATAAGCAATTTCTTCTTCTGAACAACAGGGTGCCTTGGCGCCTTGTTGTTCTTTAACCCCAACGGCTCTGGTAAAATTACACGCATGATCTCGATCAGCCTCAACAACATAACCCTCATCCTTGGCGCGCGGCAGATCTTCAGCGGTCTGAATTTTGAGATTCAGCACGACCAGAAGATCGGCTTGATCGGACCCAACGGCGCGGGCAAATCCTCACTCTTCAAATTGATCATGGGCGAGTTTAACCCTGAAAAAGGCGGCATCATCACACGCGCCCGCGGCGTGAGCGTCGGCTATCTTTCTCAAGAACCTCAGTTGGATCCCGACCAAACCGGGTTTGCTGCCGCCCTGGCAGGCAATGAACGCATTGCCGTGGTTAAAGCTGAACTTGAATCCGTTGAAACCAGCCTGGGGGAGGAATCCGTTTATGGCAATGAAAAAAAACTATCTCGTGCCCTAGAACGTCAGCAGCAGTTGCTTGATGAATTTCAATCCTTGGGTGGAGACCAATACCCTGAGCGGGTGAGAGGTCTTTTGCGCGGGCTAGGGCTGCTCGCAGGTGAAGAAGACAAACCCATGCGGGTTTTGAGCGGTGGACAGAAAAAGCTGATCGGTCTGGCGAGGTTGCTCTTAAGCAAGCCGGATGTGCTTCTGCTCGACGAACCGGATAATCACCTCGATCTGGCCGGCAAGGAGTATCTTGAAAATTTCATCCAAAATTATCCAGGTGCGGTGGTCATCATCTCGCACGACCGCTACCTGCTGGATTCGGTGGTGACACATATCGCTGATCTTGAAGATGGCAAGCTCGAAACCTTCGAGGGGGATTATTCCTCCTTCATTATTGATAAACAAACGCGGATGGCGCGCCAGAATGAGCTTTTTAATGTGCAGCAGCACCAGATTTCGCGCATTGAAACAGCCATCAAACGGTATGCACTTTGGGCAAAAACCTATGACAGCGAAAAGTTTGCCAAACGTGCCAAGGCTATTCAGAACCGGCTTGACCATATGGAACGCATCGAAAAACCGTTGATGGAGCGCCGCCGCATGGAACTCAAACTCTCAGGCTGGCGCGGTTCGCAAAAAGTGCTGGAGTACAAGAAGGTAAGCAAGGCTTTCGACCAGCGTCAGGTGCTCAGAGAGGTCAACTTTGTGCTGCATCACGGTGAACGCGTGGGCTTGATCGGCCCGAACGGCACAGGCAAATCCGTGCTGCTCAGGCTGGCACTGGGCGCCATGCAACCCGACGCAGGTGATGTGATCCTTGGACCGAGCATCTCTGCCGGATATTATGCGCAGGAGCATGAGACGCTCAACCCTGAACAAAGTGTGCTGGATACCGTCCGTCTGGCGGGCAACATGAGTGAAAGCAACGCCGTTTCGTTACTCGGAAGGTATTTATTTTCTTATAAACAAACCTCGCAGAAGATCAAAGAGCTTTCAGGCGGTGAACGCAGCCGTTTACAGTTGGCGCTGGTGGTGCTATCCAAAGCCAACTTTTTGCTTCTGGATGAGCCCACCAACAACCTTGATATCGCCTCTGCGGAAGTACTTGAAGACGCGCTCAGCGATTTTGAGGGCACCGCATTGATCATCTCGCACGACCGCTATTTTCTTGACCAGGTCGTGGATCGAATCCTGACCTTAGAAGACGGAAATCTACACAGCCATCCCGGCGGCTACAGCGATTGGCTGCAAACTAGATAGAATTTTGAACTGTGTAAAAGCAATTCATAGGCTATATTTGTTTTCCCCTAGTTTGAATTAACTTTTTCTGGATAGTATGCATCAAATAGTTGAAATTAGACCTTATTTGTGTGATAATCCTTCCTACATTTCGAAAGGATTATCCATGATAAATAGTATCTTCGTCAATTTACCCGTTAAAGATCTCAAAAGGTCTATCGCTTTTTTCACTGAGCTTGGGTTCACATTCAACCCTCAATTCTCCAATGAGGAGGGGACTTGCATGATCCTCGGCAAGGATATGTACGCCATGTTGTTGGTTGAAAAACTTTTCACTGGTTTCTCCAAACGGCCGGTGGGCGATACACCAAAAACCGCTGAAGTGATCACCTCAATGATGCTCGAAAATCGTGCCGATGTTGACCTACTCGCCGATAAGGCATTAGAAGCAGGAGCTGTAAATTACTCTGATCCTGCGGATATGGGTTTTATGTACAACCGCAGCTTTCAAGATCTTGACGGCCACCTTTGGGAGGTCGGTTGGATGGACCCTGCTCACGTTGAACCTTTCTAGAGGGTAAAAATGGCTGAACCAAAAACAAAACCTACTGATCAACCGGTGGCTGAATTTATTGATTCCTTCTCTGATGTTCAAAAACGTCAGGAGTATTGGACAATCTATAGAATCATGCAGGAGGTCTCAGGGGCTCCCGGTCAAATGTGGGGAACTTCTATTGTCGGTTTTGGCAAATATGCCCAGACCGGGTCTGATGGCAAAACTAATGACTGGCCGCTCATCGGATTCTCACCGCGCAAGCAGGCGTTGACCCTCTATCTTTTTGTGCAAGACCTTCCTGAAGCTTCATCTTTGTTGGCAAATCTTGGAAAGCATTCTGTGAGCAAAGGCTGCCTTTATATCAAACGATTTGGAGACGTTGATTTACCAACGTTGACCGATTTGATTAAAGTTGCTTACCAAAACGCGGTTAAAAACCATTTATCCTAATATCAGATCCCTCTATTTTTTACTAAGACCTAAATCAAAATAAATTTGGGCTTTTACCTTAAAAGGTTGCCTGAACGATATTTCAGTTCTACTTAACGAATTTAATTGGTGGATGTGTAATTAGGTATTTTTTTATTGGTGTCACTTCTTGACAAAATAGAACAAAAGTTTTATTATTGATCCATCAATTCAGAGTTTTGTTTCTAGAGGAGGAAACATGAAATCCAATTTAGGTCATCTTCAGGTTAACATCCAGATCAAGAACAAAGCCTTTTATAAGGATCTATTCACATTTTTGGGCTGGTCAACCCTGTATGAAGATGAGAACATCATTGGGGTGGGTTGTGAAAAAGAATCTAGCCTTTGGTTCTGTGCCGGCCTGAAAGACGTCAAAAATGATTACGACGGCATTGGCATGAACCATTTGGGGGTATCCGTTGAAAAGCAATCCGATGTGGATGAGACTGTGGAGTATCTCAAAAGTCTTGGCGTGGCTTCGTTATTTGAAACGCCCCGCCACCGCTCGGAGTTTTCAGGTGAAGGCAGTACCTATTATCAGGTGATGTTTGAAACTCCTGACAAAATTCTTATTGAGGTTGTTTACACTGGTCCAAAGCAGTAAACTTTCTCAAGCTGACCGAAAGGGAGGGTGAGATTATTTTGGATACCTATCGCTTTTGGTCAAACGAATAATTCGTGTAGTCATTTAGCGATTTTCTTGAAAAGGTTGGGTCACAACACTGGTGCCCAACCTTTTTGTTTTTAAAAATTAATAATGGTTTGCAATGCTGCGATTGGAATTTTGATTAATTTAGCTGGAAACCAGCTAAATGGTCAGCTTCGAGTGTAAAGAAGAATGTTGCCCCTTTATCTACTTCGCCTGTGGCCCATACTCTTCCACCATGCCGTTGGATTATCCGCGCGACGGTCGCCAACCCAATGCCGGTACCGGGAAATTCCGTTTCTTTATGAAATCGCTGAAATACATTAAACAGCTTGTCAGCGTAGGCCATATTGAACCCTGCGCCGTTATCTTGAATAAAAAACGTGTTGCCATGCCCTTCAGATTTAACCCCAAATTCGATTAAGGCGTGTTTCTGATTTGTTGTAAATTTCCAGGCATTGCCCAGCAGGTTTTCCAAAACGATCCGGATTAATTGTTCGTCACAAACTGCGGTCATACCTTCAAAAACGTTAATATTAACCTGACGGTTTGGGTTATTCTGTTGCAAATCGAAGGTAATCTGTTGAGCAATTTCAGACAGATTTGTTAATTTCTTTCTTAAAACAAAATGTGTAAATTGAGATAATTTCAGCAAGGCCTCAATCAGTGCATCCATTCGGCCCACTGAGTCATGAATCTTTTGTATAAGGCGCAGGCTTTCTACACTTTGATTGTTACAATTGTCATCTTGCAATGCATCCGCAAAACCAATCACATGCCTGAGCGGAGCGCGCAAATCATGAGAAACCGAATAATTAAAAGATTCCAGTTCTTTGTTGGCGAATTCCAATTGTGCAGTACGTTCAGCGACTCGCTTTTCAAGATCTGAATTTAACTTGTTGATTTCGAGCAACGATATCTCGCGATCCGTTATATCGCGAATGTTGCATTGGGCGATCCTTACCTGATCTACCAGGTAAACATTACTTACAAATTCTACCGCTTTATGTTTCCCATGTTTCGTAATTAGTGGTAAATTATCGTAACGGACAAAGCCTACATTTTGCAGTTCACTGAAAGATTTTTTTGACGTTTCTACATCTTTAAACGCACCAAGTTCCCACAATTCTTTGCCAATAAATTCATCTTTTGAATAATCCAGCATTTCGATTAAAAAGGGATTTACATCCATTACCAAACCTGAGTCTGCGTCCAGAATCAAGATGCCATCTTGAGCAGATTCAAAAAGGCGACGGTATCGGGTTTCTGATGTTATTAAATTGGTTTCGATCTTTTTTTGGATGCGGCGCAAATTGGATTCAATTAGTTCGCGCTCAATGACGGGCAGAATTCGCATCAACTCCCATTTTTGAACGAAATCTTTAGCACCGGCTTTCATTAATGTAACAGCCAGGTTCAGGTTAATTTCGCCAGAAACAATGATAAAGGGTATTTCAGGACGTAATTCTTTAGCCAAATCGAGAGCATGACTTGCATCAAAATTTGGCATGCGGTGATCGCAGGTGATTACATCCCAATTTCCATTTTCAAGAGCTGAACGCATTAATTCTGCTGTGTCGACTACTTCGCTTTCGACTTCGTATCCCCCATTTTGTAAGGTGCTTATTAATAAGGAAGCATCATCCTTTGAGTCGTCCACAATTAATATTCTCAACTAATGCCTCAGTTACATGAACACGTTGCTCCTTAGTGAATTTATTCTAAGAAGGCCGATTTCATTGTACAGGAATAATCTCAATAAAATCTAAATAAAGTATTAAACTCGGTGAATTATTACAAATTGAGTACTTCCACAACTTTCTCAAGCTCAGGTTTGAGAATTGGAAGGTATTGGGTCTCAATTTTTTGGTTATCGAAGAGCCCAATCTCTAAAATCAAATTCCCATCTTGTGCCCGAGCGATGCCAACTGACTTAATTTTTTCAAGCGGAATATATTTCCAAACGCCTCCATATTGGTCATTGTGGACTATACGTTCAGTTTCATGAATCAGGATTAATTCTTTATCGGTGAGCACAGTTACATGATTGGGGAATATCGTTTGATACAAAATAGAGTTCACCAAAAACGGAATATGAATTTTGATCCTGCTTTTTCGCAGTTCTGGCTGCCAGACCAGGTGAATCACTTTTTCGCCAGCCAGGATGCAGTAACGGGTAAAGTTGGACATTTTTAAATTCGCGGATTTAAGGTTCTCATAGGAATAATCATCCTTTGTTTCAAAGTTTTTAATTGGATATTGACGGATGGCATTGATGATCTTTTTGAACAATCCGTCTGAAACAGTATTAAATCGAAGGCTGATCACAACCCATTTGCCATATTGATTTACCCCTTTGATTTGAAGATTCGAATCCAGCAGTACCGTTCCAAACTCTAGATAATGGATAGCAAAAAATTTTATACAAAGCGCCTGCGAGGTACTTTCATTTTTGTTTGCTACATAGAGGCTGTCTTCAATCAGGCACACGAGCTGAGGTTGCGTTCGGTGAACAAACCCTTCATAAGAAGGGGTAATCAGTGCATATGGAAAGCTTTCATTGGCCAGCGATAAGGATTCGAAAAAGGATGAAAAATCAGCAGGGACATCTTTTAAAGTCGTGAGCAGTGTAGCCCACGACATTTTTGTTTGGCGATCATAACTTTCGAAGGGAGTTTTGGTGGTCTTTGTATTTTTGTTCTGCATCTGTCCTCGCTTTTTTTAATACACTTAACCTGGTTTCCACAAGGCGTAATTTGAGTACCTAACAGAAAAGGCAATGATATATAGATTGAGGACAATTTCAATTGTAGTGTTTATTGCAGACAAGTCAAGCGATGTGCTAAAGATTTTGAACCCCGTGCCAGGTATGTAAAAGGATAAATGCGGCTGCAAACAAAGCGTATTGCCAACTAAGGCCAATAAACGCTAGACCTAAAAATGATAGAAATGGCGTCAGTCTTGGCGCTAACAATCCGGCAATGCTATTGCTCCACTTGGATTGCGGCGCTAAAAGAATGGGCAGCCAGGAGGCAAAATAGATCAAGGTGCCGATGATATATATCCACAATCCGGCTTTGCTGGAGGCATCTTTTAATTGCATTGGCAGCAGCAGGGGCAGTACAAAGACAAAAATACGTACAATGTTTTCAGAAATTAGCAGCCACTTGGGTGAGTTTAGATCTGAGGTAATGCGTGCATCCACAATTCGCGGGCCAAGGATGATGTTCCACACCAACAGCGGAATTATCAGCCATAAGCAGTTTAGGATTCTTATATCAAATTTCATCGATCAGCCTTAATGAATGGCTGCTCATAACGGTTCTCGTACACATCGTTTTTCTTCAGCATATCGTCAAAATAAGAATGGGCAATAGGCAACCGCAAAAATAACTTGAAGACTGGTGCCAGAATTTTTGGAAAACTTTCAGGCTTGGCAATTGCTGCAAGAGTGGTCTGATTGAGTTCCTCACCATTTGCCAGATTGCGGCCCAATGTTAGCAGGCCATCAAATAAATTTTTGTTCATGTTATCCGGCATGATTCGCACAGCTTCGCCATTGCCTTTGACTATGGTGCCAAGGTAAGGGCAGCCCAAGCGGATAGCCAATTTTTCGAGGTAGCGTTCTACAAACCGTGAGTGCAAACCTTCAGGGAAACCCGATTGCACGATAAACCCGATGGGCGGATTGTTACTTTGTCCAACCAGAGGTTCAAGCGCTTCTATAAAGTGCTTCACGATCCCCGGCATCGAATCGGTATATAACGGAAACGCCAGCCAGACCATTTTTGCCTCGCGGAAGGCCTGCAAATGTTCATCCGTGGCGTTGATATTTACCAGGTTGATCAGTTTACTTTCGCCGCTAAATCCTTCAGCCAATTTTTGTAAGAAGATCGCGCTGTTGCCACGCGATCCGCGCGGTGACCCATTAAAAAGCGTAATGCTGCTCACTTTTTTGACTGCGGTTCCGTGGGTTGGTCTTGGGGTTGAGGGCATTGCCAGTGGTTTAGCGGTTTGATCCAAGATTGTCTCGACCAGTTCATTCACCGACGTTTCAGAAGCTAAGCTGAAATACAACCTGGATTTAAAGTTAAGCGCAGTTCTTTGAAACATTTGAGTTGTTAATTTCAGATCGATCTCATCTGTGTCAGCTTCTTTTTCGACCACCAGCCCCAAACGCGGATAGAGTGCGTATCGTTTCAAATGATGGGCTTCATATTGAACAACTTCCATATAGGGGTGAATCAACGGAAGGTGTTTATCCATTGCCATTTTGAGCAATTCAGATGGGTAGCCCATTTTCATAGGGGCGGCCCATAACACAAAATCGGCGTTGATGACAGCTTCATCCATTTCATGTGACGCATAGTCAGCGTCGCACTTGCCAGGGGTTTTCACCCAGCATCCCCAGCAGCCGGTGCAATATTTCAGCGGCAGATCGCGCAACATTATTTGAGTGACTTGGTGGCCTTTTTCTTCAATCAACTCTTGGGTTTGTTGCAGGTAGGTATCAAATCCGCTCACCTGCGGGTTTCCGTTGAGAATGGTTATTTTCATCTGATATCCTTTTATTTTTGCGGCACTTGGCCGGATTTGATGCGCTCGATGATGCTTTCTGCCCACGCAAGGCTGGCGCGCATGCTGACCAGACCATTCTCAAGCGTTAACAGCCAGAAGAAATGTTCACGCGGTGATGTGATTTCTTGTTGAAACGGACCTAGCTGGTCAGGTACTTGATCGTATCGGGCCAGAATCATACGCATGATTTCGGCATAGCCTTCAAACTTTTGCAGAATCTCTTCATCTGTAAGCATGCCCGAGAAGAACACTTGAATGAGCGGGGCGCTGCGAGGTTCATCCAGCGGAGCAGGCCCGGCAACCCATTTTCGCAATTCATTTCGGCCTAAATCGTTGATGTGATAAACTTTGCGGTCAGGGCGGTCCTCCTGGGGTACTTTTTCCATCTGCACCAGTGATCTCTCGGTCAAGTTGGCCAGTGTGCGGTAAATCTGACTTTGATCTGCCGGCCAAAAATGACGAACAGAACCATCAAAGATCTTTTTAAGATCGTAACCGGTGTATGGGTGGTAATTCAGAAATCCCAGAATGGCAAACTCGAGAGACATTATATTACTCCTCATATATAGGATAAATCATATATAGTAATAATCGTATAATAACACTCATTGTTGTAAAGTCAAGAGGGAATTATTGGTTTTCGAAAAAATATGAATTATTAGTAGATGGAAGAAGAGATATAATTCAAACCATATTTTGTGGGGTGTTTTGAAGTTTGGACCATTGATAAACAAACCGATCTTAATTTAAGGAAATGCTAATGACAAAAACAAAAATGTCGAAATTCCTAAAAATACTTGCTGGCAACTTGTTAATATTCCTTATCCCTGTCATGGTTCCACTTTTTACTTATGTGAAAAACTATATCGAAACCCCATTAGGTGTTTTTTTCCGTGCGGCAATTATTTCAATATTTTTATTTAACATTTTACTTTTAGTGTCTTTTGTTATCTTTCAAAATGCTTCAAAAACGATTTTTTTTTCGTGTATTGCTTTTTTATTATTATCAACCTATGGTGTAACATATGATTTATTTGCTCAAAACGGTCACGTTCTTGGGCACCATAAAATCTTGGCACTAATTTATTTTGTTTTTGTTTCAGGGTTTATTTTTCTCATTTCGAAGATTCGATCTTTTGGAACCCTAAACCTGGCAATAAAAATTCTCTGCTGCGTTTTTATATTTTTTCAAATTATTAGACTCCTCCCTTTGGTATTTAATGAGGAGACTGGTTATAACGTAAACGATTACATCTCTTACGCTGACCAATATCAGGTTGCAACACAAAAACCTGATTTCATTGAAAATGAGACATTGCCGGATGTTTATTACATTATTTTAGATTCATACGCACGCAATGACATGATTGATCAAGATTTTGCGTTTGATAACAGTTATTTTACTGACAATCTGGAAGATTTGGGTTTTTATGTCGCTGAATGCAGCAGAAGTAATTATATGATTACCAGAAGTTCTTTGTCATCAAGCTTGAACATGAGTTATTTAAGCGATTTCATTGCAAATGCTCCAAAAACATTAGACAAAGATGTAATTTTGGCAACACTTATTAAAAATTCAACCGTTTTTCGTCAATTTGATGAATTGGGGTATGAAACAGTCGCGTTTGAATCAGGTTATGATTTCACAGAAATTAAAAATTTTGACGTTTATTTGCAAACTAAAAAGCCGGTTGCATTTTTGGGTAGCATTGATCCTTATGAAATTTTGTTATTAAAGAGTTCAATATTTAAAATAATATACGATACACATATTCCTTTTATCAATAACATATTTGATAAAATTACCTTCCCACATACAAATCATGTCAAATTGCAGTTATATATGTTTGATCAATTAAAACAGATTTCAATTGATCCGGATCCCACATTTACTTTTGCTCATTTGACGGTGCCACATACGCCTTTTGTTTTTCGAGCCGATGGGTCTTATACGAAAGACCGAAGGTATTTTAGTGGACAACATGTTACACCAGTAAGTAATGAATTGTTTAATGAAGGATATATTAATCAGGTTCAATTTGTTAACAACGCGATCCTAAGCACAATTAATGAAATTCTTGGAAATTCGAAAACCACACCAATTATCATCATACAAGGCGATCACGGTGCAATTATTGAACACCGGTTTCCTATATTAAATGCCTATTTGATTCCAGATGTCTATAATTCAAACTTATATTCATCGATTTCGCCAGTGAACAGTTTTCGATTAATATTTAAAGATATCTATGGCTTAGATTTGACGCTGTTGGAAGACAACAGTTATTATGCCAATTATGAAACGTCTTATGACTGGACGATGGTCAGTGAAGAAATGCCAGGCTGCATAAAATAGTGCGTAACATCAAAAAAGTGGAAAACTAATATTCTTTGCTTTAATTATTAGGTTGGCAGATTTATATATCAGCGTAATTTATTAATTGTATTGTGGCTGTCTGCAAATAATCCATAACAACAGTGTGTCGTAACAGCTCAAGCTCATTCGCGCGCCGTTCATTATAAATGGAGGTACGCATTAACTCATCATCCACCACAGCAGGATGGGTCATCAGCTCAAACGTATCGTGCTGCTCATCAGCCGCGATTTGTGCCAATATGGATATGAGATTCTCGAGGGTAACACCTTCATCGTAAAAACTGTCCATAAAAATTTGCGCGTAGCCGTGTCTACATTTGGCAAGTCTGGATCCCGATTGCGGCGAGTTTATTTTCGCCAGTGCGGTGCCTGGCATGCCAAAAGGCAAACGGATGGGCACGTTCAGTTCATCCGCCAGGTCAAGCATCAGGTCAAAAAGGGCGGGGGTGAAAAAAGAGCTGTGATGGTGAGAATCCAAATGGTCGGGCAAGCGTCCGACGGCATTCTTGAATGCCTCAACCTGAGCATGCCATTCCATGTTGACCTGGGTTAAATCGAGCTGGTGCATTCGCTCGACAAACGGGGCGTATTTGTAAAATTTACCCTCTCTGTCGACCAAACTAGGCACTTTTTCAGCCGGCAGCACGGGGCTTCCGCTGGTCAGCACCAGGTGCAAGCCCAACCCCAACCGCGGACATTCTCTCACGGCATCCCGCAAATCGGCTTCCGCCCCGGGGTAGTTCATCATCGCCGTAGTTGAGGTGACAATCCCGTCCAGGTGGGCAAGACGGATGCCCATCGACACGCCCCGGGTATGGCCATAATCATCGGCATTGACGATCAAACGTTTGCTCATGCCTTCCCTTTGCTGTGAATGCCTGCACCGAGTTTCTTGATCATTTCAAGTCGTGCGCTGCCTTCCAACTTGCAGCCTGCGGCATCCATACCGAGTAACAGAGCGCCTACGACCGGCGGTTCTTCGGCACGAATAAATTGCGCCTTGGGGGCAAAAGGATAAACTGTGTTTTGCATTTCTTCTGTCAGGAGCGGGCTGCCGTCAAACATGCTGCCGATCAGCACCAGGTCAAAATCTTCATTTTCAAAATGAAGCTGCTTGATGACTGTATTAGCCAGTTCGCCTAATTCATGCCCTGCCCAACGGATCAAATCCAGTGCCACCCGGTCACCCTGGGCAGCCACCTGAAAGACTAGGCGTGCATCCACCGGGTTAAGCTCAATTTTTTGGGTGAGGATGTCTTGCATCAGGTCATCCAATGTGGGTGAGTTGTATTTTTTCATGAAGGCATCTGCAAGTTCTGTGGCAGGTCCGCGGCCCGTCCAGGCATACGAAAGCATGCGCACAGTCATGAAGACCATCTCACTCGCCCCCGCAAATTCGCCGCAAGAGATTCCTCCACCGGTAACCTTGCCAAAACGGGTGCGCGTGGCATCCCAGCCGTGACAGTTGCAGCCTGTGCCAGAAACCACCGTTACCCCCCAGCCGTGCGGAGAACCCACCAATAATCCAAGCTGGGTGTCGTTGACCAATTCCAGTGAGCCTTTTAGATTGAGCGTGTTGATCACAGCCAAGATCGGCTCCCGTTCAGCCGGCCAGTCGTACCCTGCCACGCCTAAACCTGATCCGCTCAGATCATCCGCAGTCAAGCCGGCGATCTTGATGGCTTCTTTAAAAGTAGACTGCAAATTTGCCTGAAACCCGTCATATCCGACCGCCTCGTGGTTGCCTGGGCCGCCTTCAGCAAATCCTTTGACATCGCCATTTTCATCCGCGATCAGTATGTGTGTTTTGGTGGCGCCGAGGTCGGCGCCGAGAAAATATTTGGTCACGGTAATCCTCACTATTTCCAGAATTGGGGCAGCCAGGCTTTATGTGTTTGCAAGAGATCATCCATTACAGGTTTGATTTGACCCATGGATGGCCCGAGCGGATGTGCCAGCATGGCTTCATAAAGCAAATCTCGGTTACCGGTTACGGCGGCTTGTGTAGTGAGCATTTCATACGATTTTACTCTGGCAATCAATCCAAAGCAAACTTCCGGCAGAGGTTCCGCGGGCAGCGGATGCACACCGGCTTTATCCACGCGGCAGGGCATTTCAAGCACCCAACCTTCAGGCCAACCGGGAACGGCACCGCGCTGCGGTACGTTAACCACGTGCGTTTCACCCAGATTGTTGTAGTGCGCGTTTAGTAATTGTGTTGCCGCCGTGGAATAATAAGCGCCGCCGCGCTGCATAAGTTCAGCCGGGGGTTCAACCAATTCAGGGTTGGCATAATCACGCAGCAGATCCTTTTCAAGTGCCATGACTTCCTCGGCACGGGAGGGAGGCCATTTCTTTTGTTCTTCTATTTTATATTGTGTATCATAAAAATAATGAAGGTAATAATTGGGGATCATTTTCAGTGTTTCAACCAGTTCCACCGGAAACTCAGGTTCTTCTGAAGTCTTCATCTCATCCACAAATTCTTTCAAAACCTGCGGCCAGAGTTCTTCACCATCCAGTTTAAAACCGCGATGCCAGGTGAGGTGATTCAGACCGAGTGTGTTTAATTCTCCCCGATTTGGATCGATCTTCTGCCCAAGTTTCTTCTCCAGACTTTCCATGATGCGCATCTTGACGCCGATGGCTACATTGCATACACCCACCGAAAGCAAATCAGGTGCATACATCGAAAGTGCCTGGGTCACGAGTCCCGAGGGATTGGTAAAATTAGCGAGCAGTGCGCCGGGGGCCAGCTCAGCCATGTCTTGCGCCAGTTTCAAGATCACCGGGATGGTGCGCAGCGCTTTGGCCATTCCACCAATACCGGTGGTTTCCTGACCAACAAGGTTATGACGCAAACCGAGATATTCATCCTCGCGGCGGGCTTGCATTTGCCCCACGCGCAGTTGGGTGGTGACGTAAGTTGCGCCTTTCACTGATTCACGCTGGTTGGTGCTTAAGATCACCTTGAAAGGCGCCCCTTTGGCTGCCACCATGCGTTGGGCAAACCAGCCCACGATCTTTAAGCGAGCCTCATCAATATCCATCAGCCACAATTCGGTGACAGGTAATTCATTCACCCTTGATAAAAAACCGTTGACCAATTCAGGGGTGTAGGTGGATCCCCCGCCAATAACTGCGATTTTCATTTTGGATTTCCTTTCTGGTTTGGATTCTCTAATATTCGTTGAGAATTCCATAACTTTTATTGTTTGCATCCACAAGAACGACGGATGATCATTTCTACCGGTAATACAGTCTGCAGCGTGGCGCTTTCTCCGCGGATCAACTTGATCAATTGGCGGGTTGCCTCCGCACCCACTTGTTCGTTGGGTGCCTTGACTGTAGTTAAGGGCGGCGTTAATAAGCGTGCAAAAAGCGAATCATCGAAGCCCGCCACCGCCACATCTTCGGGGATGCGCCTGCTGGCTTCATTAAGCGCCTGGATCACCCCGATAGCATTGTCATCGTCACCGGTAAAGATCGCGTCGAAGGAAATCCCTCTTTTGATCAGTTTCCTGACAGCCTCGTACGCCTGGGCGGATTCAAATCCGCCTATAACCACAAGGTTGGGGTCAAAGGATATTCCGTGATTTTTAAGCGAGAGTCTGTAGCCTTTTTCACGCCCTTTCGAATCTTCATTATTAGCTGGACCTTGAATAAAGGCAATCTTCTTACAGTTGTGCTCTTCAATCAAATGATCCACAACCTTTTGGCTGCCTGACTGATTCTCTATGGTCACCATTGGGATTTCGAGCCCCTTGGGTGAGGATTGATGGATCAGTACCACCGGGAATTTTACCTTCTTCAGGCGAATGAGTTCGACTTCATCCAATGCGTCGATAAAGACTAATAATCCATCAGTATTGTTCTCACTCAGCGGACGGCGTTTGATGGGGCCAGATGGTGGGGCTTTGGTTTTGGTGGAGTGGATCAGCAGGTCAAACCCTTCGGCGCTGGTGACCGATTCGATGCCGCGCAGAAGGGGTGTGTAAAATTCACCGCCGATTTCAGTTAACACCAGGCCGATGGCGTTGGTCTTGTTGCTGGCCAGGCTGCGCGCGGCGGGGTGGGGTGAAAAATCCAGCTCGGTCATGGCGGTTTGCACTCGCTCGGCTGTATCTGCAGAAAGCGGTGCTGAGTTATTGAGATAACGGCTGATGGTGGCCACCGAGACACCGGCAAGGCGTGCGACATCTCGAATCGTACTGGCGTTTCTGGAAGTTGTCATGTATAATACCTCTAAATGTAACCGGTTTCAGTAACCGGTTACATAATACAAAGTAAAGGTTGGTTTGTCAAGTGGCAATCAGGAGATTTACCTTCAAAATTGAAAACAATGGTTGTATACTAGGTGATTTCCATCACATTTTCATCGAGGTGAAGTATGTCTGATCGTCCTTCGTTTTGTCAGTATTGCGGTAATGCCTTGAATTCAGACGCTCAATTTTGCAGCAAATGTGGAAAACCACTGGGATTTACAAACCAACCTAGTGCTCAACCGCCGGTTTTGCCCTCCATCCCGCCAGTCTATAACCCGATTTATCAGAATACATCTTCAATAAAATCTTCAACAAACTGGAATAAAATAATTGCTTTTTCACTGGTAGGGGTCGTTGTGCTGCTCACAGTGATCGTGATCTCAATGTTGATAAGCAAAAGCGCACGAAAAGAGATCAGCATGCTTCCGAAAGTGGAACCGATTCTGACCGCAACCCTCATGGTTCCCACTCCCATCGTTGAGTTGGTCACTGAAGCACCAGAAGAATTGCCTACATTATCTGTCGAAGATTTTACAGTAGCGACTGATGTTCCTACCGATTGGGATCAATTGGCAAAAGAAAGTCTGCGTATAGATTATTCAGAAAATAATTGTTATTATTCTCCTACATTTGATTATTATTTTTATGGAACAGTCACCAACATGAGTGCCAAGTATTCTGTTGAAAATATTATGCTGCAGGCTGAACTTTACGCCAGTGACGGAAATTTGTTGATGATCAGCCAGGGGCTTCCTGATGCCATGGTGATCGGTCCAGGCTCCAAGGCGAATTTCTGGCTTTGGGTCAGCTACCGTCAGGTAATAAACCCGACCTGTAAAGTGGTGGTTGACAGTGCTTCAATTGCTCCTTAATTGGGGGCAAAAATCTTAATGTAACAGGAGTAATCATGACTTTACATTCCGAAATTCTTGAACAGCCAGACCGTTTGAGCGCAATGCTTAAAGACCAACGTAGAGCAGTTGAGTTCGCCGCAAACGAGATCCTCAAACGGAATGTAGAGTTTGTTTTTTTGGCTGCCCGCGGTACTTCGGATAATGCAGGTCGTTATGCCAATTACTTGTTGGGGGGGGTGAATGGCCTACCTCTCGCATTAGCCACCCCCTCACTGTTTACTTTTTATCACACACCGCCCAGATTGCACAACGCTCTTGTGATCGGCATCTCGCAATCCGGGCAGTCGCCCGATATCGTCAGTGTGTTGACCGAAGGCCAAAAACAGGGATGCCTCACTTTAGCACTGACCAACATCCCCGGCTCGCCCCTGGCAAACGCCGCAGATCTCGTCCTCGACCTTCAGGCCGCACCCGAAAAAGCGGTGGCTGCCACCAAGACTTACACTGCCGAACTCATGACCATAGCCATGCTATCCACCGCGCTCAAAGGGGATTCCTCCGCTTGGGATCAGTTAGCAAAGGTCGCCGGTTGGGTGGAGGAAGTGCTCAAACTGGATGGCGCCATTGCTGCTGCCGCGCAGCGCTACCGCTACATGCAGCAGTGCGTCGTGCTCGGCCGTGGATACAATTACGCCACCGCTTTTGAATGGGCCATAAAGCTAAAAGAGTTGACTTACATCGGTGCGGAACCTTACTCATCCGCTGATTTCGCCCACGGACCCATTGCCATCGTGGACCAGGGCTTTCCGGTTATGGCAGTTGCACCCAAAGGCATGGTCTTTGATTCCATGCTTGAAATGATGCTTAAACTTAAAAATGAATTGAAGGCCGAAATGGTCATCATCTCAAACGACCAGCGCGCGTTAAACCTGGCTGAGGTTGCCCTGCCGCTGCCAGCGGATCTGCCTGAGTGGCTCAGCCCCATCCCCGCGATTGTTGCCGGTCAGCTCTTCGCCTATCACCTGACCGTCGTCAAAGGCTACAACCCCGAGCAGCCCCGCATCATCCACAAGGTGACAGAGACGGAATAAGTGTCGAGAGTCGAGAGTAGAGAGTAGAGAACAGTCAAAATATTTTGCCAAGATGTAAAATTGTCTTATTGGTTTTTATATTCAATTCAATACAAATCAATAAACCTACATAGTGGGTTTATATTTCACCACTTTATGGTCACAATTATCTACTTACTTCAAATCCTTAATCACCTGATCTGCGGCAATCTTGCCAGTCAGAATTGAGATGGGCAGGCCAGCTGGGCTGTAAGTCCATTGACCAGCCTGTAAAACACCCGGGACCGGGGTTTTGACGGCTTGTAATATTTTGGGTATTCTGCTCTCTGCCGGCACAGGCTTATTATTAAACGCCCAGCCAACAATTGCCCCGTCGGTGTTGCCTGCCGTTTTGGCTAGGGTCAATGGAGTGGATGAAAACTTTAGTATGACTGCATCTTCAATATGCGGATAGATCGAGTTTTCAAGATTCTTGATCATTAATGTCTCACATAGCGTCTTGAACTCATCGTACCATCCCTGTGCATCTATCTTTTTTGTGAGTGAATAGTCGAACAAGGTGCTTATTATCAATCCGGTTTTACCCCTAGGGGCCATGGTGGCGTCCCGCATCACAGGGCAGGATATTTCATAAGTGGTCAAGGCAAAAAAATCTTCCAGCCATTTTTTTATAGTCTTTTGATCGCCGTCCAGCGGGAGTGGTCCAGCTTGGGCCAGGCCGATCTTTGAAGGTGTGTAAAAGAAATGCTCACTGGCGATCCTGGCAAAATACTCCGGTTCACGATTCAAAGCCAGAAAAAGCGTGAGAACAGAATCATTGCCGGTTTTGTCTTCGATCAATGCTTTTCGGCTTGAGATGGCATTTTTTACATTCTCATTAGCCAATTTCTCAATTTCGATACTGCGATAGAGTGCTTTCTGGTCCGCAGCCCAGATCAAGCGATCGTATTCATAAATGGCTCCATTTTTTTCTGTAACGATTTTCTTTTCAGGGTCTACTGACACTATCGTGGTATTTGTTTTAATGATTCCTCCGTGATTTTCAATGTATTCAACCATCTTCTTGACAATCATGCCAATGCCGCCAAGCGGATATTGATATTCAAGATAGAGTTTGACGTAACTCAATGCGAAGAAAGCAGGGGTCTCCTGAAAAAAATGCTGGCAAATTATATCCAGCAGGCTTTGGTTCTGAGTGTACCGCCTCAAAAAATCAACCACCGGCTCCTGCAGTTTTGAAATCTTGGGCGCCGTTATAGCATACTTCATCATCCACGGAAGTATTTCTTTGATGAAGTAATTCCGGTCTTCCTTAATATCTAGGAACATCGGATTATCAATGCCGTATTGAACTTCCATGTAAGCCATGATTTTCTTGATTTGATTAATAATCTCGCCAATTTCATGTTTGTTTTCTGGATAAAAATCGTTGAGCAGGTCTTGATAAGTCTCCACCGCTCCTGTGTCGTTGATGCGGATCACACGGTCTTCAACCCCCACCGAAATCTTGTTGGGTACAAAATCAATCTTAAGGTCGAGCTTATTAAGCATGGGGAATAAGACCCCCGAATTCTCTGTGGCTCTAATCCCCCCATCAAAGAAAAAACCATCTCGTTCAAATGTATTCAACAATCCGCCGCAGGCAGGTTCTTTTTCACAAAGTAATACAGATCGACCTGCCTTTGCGATGAAAGCTGCCGATGTCAGACCTGCAATCCCTCCGCCAATAATAATCACATCGTATTTCATATTAGTTCCCTCTACTGGCTAAAAGTTGAAGATATGATGAATAAGACTGCCTATTGATAAAGACTGGTTAGTTTTTCACTGATCTCCCAAACCCGTTTTCCAAGATCACGATCAAGAGCGTGCACAGCAGGCTTTTCGTCGATGGTCAGGTTGAAAAAGCGGCCGCTCACTTCAGCCATTTCAGGTGCTGCTGCGAGATAATAAATCGCTTCACCAGAAATTTTGGGATCCTTCAGAAGCGGCCAGAGCAGAAAGCGTTGGTACCATTGGTAAAGCAGGTTATTGTTCATACCTATATTGGTGCGAACCGCCCCCGGGTGCATGGCATTGATCGTGACGCCGCTTCCTTTCAACTTATCTGCTAACTCCCAAACCGTGAGAAGTTGGGCAACCTTCGACGCCCCGTAACCTTTAAGTCCGTGGTAGTTCCGTTTATCCCAATTAAGATCGTTTAAATCCAGACCGCCGAAGCGATGACCCTGTGAATTGATTTGAATGATTCGCGCTGGTGCACTGGCTTGTATTCTGGGCAGGAGTAATCGGGTGAACAAATATGACGCCAGATGATTGACATGAAAAACGGTTTCATGACCTTCCACGGTGAGATTTCGCCTGGTATTATGAATGCCTGCATTATTGATCAGCACATCTATCTTTGGGAATTCCTCCAGAATGGCTGCGGCAGCCTTTCTTACCTCAGAGAGGTGAGAGAAATCCGCTATTATAACGCTTACTTTGGTTTGGTGTTTTGATTCCAGTTCACTTTTGACCTTGGCGCTTTTATTTGCATTCCGGCATACTAAAACTAGATTCGCGCCACCCTCAGCTAGCCGATTTGCCGCTTGATAGCCAACACCGGATGTCGCACCAGTGATGACGCATAGGCGGCCGTCCATACGAGCTGAAGTCGTTTTCTGTTCCATTAAACTGTTTGGAATAAAAATCAGTTCATCAGGCCATTTCATCTTTGTCATCCTTATCCAAACTTCTTACGCAAAAACTTGCGATACGGCCCCTTAAAGTATGGAATTCCGTTAAAAATATCGCCCCATAGATCAAAGTAATCACGCTGCTGAATAATTCGGTTATCAGAATCCAGTGTCAGTTTGGATGCTCCAAACACAGGAGTGGATGGATATTTGTTGAACATCATCACCATTTTCCAGTCGAAGAGAATTTCGCCCGGATTCATTGCTACAGAGAGAATCTCCATGTTCAATTGTTCGCAGCGTTTGGTGAGACGTGCACACATCTCACGAAAGGCTTCAATGCCCTCAATGCGTTGAATGCTATCTTGAAAGATGATATCCTCATGATAAAAAGGAAAGATATGCGACCAATCCGGTTTTCCTTCAGTGTTGTAGGTGCGGGACCAAAGTTCTCTAAATCGTTCGGCAGTCAATGCTTCCATATTGGTGTTTTCTCCGATTACCGGTAAAGATTTTTATTCTTTCCATTTCAATTATAGTATGATGAAAAAAAATAGCCTAATTTAAAGCTTATACAATTAGCCGAATATTCTATTTGTTTATATCCTAACAGAGAGATAGCTTTCGAATAAAAAGAACAGATCTCTTATAAATAAGGGACGAACAACATAAGTCTTATTATTAGGCTGTCTGTGTTCAGTATAATAGAGCTTTTTCTTTTGCAGGACAAAAAAATTAAGATTTGTTAAAAAACCGCGGAATAAGTACCGGAGTTTCCTTTTTGTACTTCTCATATTCTTCTTGCCCACCCCATTTTTGGTCAGCTTTCTTTTCTAGCAGTGGCACACCACTTATGCGGGTAAGTAGAAGGGTTACGAAGATCGGCGAGATGAGGGTCACCCATTGCCAACCCTTCAGAATGGGAAGTGCAACGACCGCGACACCAATCCAGAGGATAATTTCACCAAAATAATTAGGGTGGCGAGAACGTGACCACAATCCGCTTCGGATGAATTGCCCTTTATTTGCCTGATCCTTTCGGAAACGGTCTTTCTGTGCGTCCGCTATTACTTCAATTCCAAATCCGATCATCCAGATCAAGATACCAATAATTGCAAAGAAATCCAATTGCTTCCTGGTGGTGGAAGTGATGACCGCCAGTGCAGCGGCAAGGGTAAAACTTACCCATAATCCTTGCAGGGTCCAAGTAGTGAGGAACCGTAGAAAGTTAGCTTTAATATCATCGAAACGGTCATCTTTTCCGGTTTGGTGTACACGACGGAGAAGAAAGATGCCTAATCGGGCTGCCCAAATGGTAACCATGATGAGAAGAAGTATGACTCGTGTATCGACACTCGGGCTTAGCAAAACCGTTATAAGTGTGACGCTGATATACGTTAACGCGCCGGTGATATCAAAGAATTTTTCAGTTTGCATGGCAAAGGCTGGAATAAAAACCAGCCACTGGATGCTGAATATGAGACCCACGGCTAGTGCAAAAATTGGGACCCCTAATGCGGATGCACCATGCAGGCTACCTGCTAACGCCAGCCCAATACCAATCAATATAACGATAAAAAAACCAAGTACACCTTTAAGTGACGATTTTGTAATCATTCATTATCCCTTATGCTACCAATAATTATAGATCACGTATTAGCACTGAAAAATTGAAAAAGATCAAGGATCAGGAAAATAGGAGATCAAGAGATTTATAAAAATCCAAAACAAAAAAACAGGTGACAACCAAGTTGTTTATAAAAAAATGATTTAGTTGGATGTTTTTTTTATAAATCGATTTATTTGATAACCTAATAGAAAGACAAAAATGGCTGCTGCAGCCACAGCTGCAGTCAATCCCACGGCGGGGATGTCTTGTCGCACGACGAAAATGCCAGCGAAAGCCCAAACCAATACCAATGGATAGGCAATTTCTTTGCGACGCACGATCATGAAAAAAGCCAGCAAAACGCCTACGATGATTACAGATATCGTCCAAAAAACTGGAGATAAGCCAAATCCATTCCAGCCGTTGACCACTCCCAGTGCAGAAATGTTGGCAATAGTTGCCACAGAAATCCAACCAAGATAGATACCAAAGGGAATATCCAATGCCCAGGTTTCCAGACGGTGTGGTCGAACGAGGCCAATTTTACTGTTGGTGTAAACCTTCAAAAGGCTGTAGAGTAACCCCAGCATCACCAGCACGGAAAGACCTACCAATCCAAAATGCCAGAATAAAATCCATATACCATTCAATAGGTTGGAGATGAAAAACCAATACCCCATGTTTTCAACGCGCGGATTATTTTTATGAGCGGGTAAAGACTGAAAGATGGTAAATACAATCAAACCAAGATAAATGATTCCCCAAATGGCAAAAACGTAACCAGCCGGAGTAAAAAGAGCCGGAATGGCGTCGCTAATCTCTCCTGTGGAGATGCCATTTAATGGCAAAGCATTGGCCAGGTAATTCATAAACAGTGCAAAGAGCAACCCCAAGATATTTAGAAATTGTCGTTTGTTCATCATTTAACTCCTTTTTTACCAAAAAATTCTATCGATGATTTAACAATGTATTTAGTATAAGAGATTCGTGATTATGCTAATCTTATTTGATTTTAGCACAATCATTTATTGATTCTTTTTTCAATTCATACAACAAAATCCAAAGTTGTTTATGATATTTATAAGCCTCGCCTTAATTATGAACTCTCTGAAATTTGTCTGAATCGATTCAACCACCCTTGAATTCTATTAAAAGTAACAATCGGTTGTGCGGAAGCACGTGTGAACCGAACCATTTACCCATCATTTACCGCACAGCTTTTGTTTCCGTTCGTTTTTGTCTATTCAGATAATTCATATTGTGTTCATGCTTCATTGCTTTATAATCACTTGCATATCACTATCATAATTTCTCAGGAGCAACCATGGGCAATGCGACACGCTACAAGATTCACCAAAAACTAATCTCCATCGGGGATGATTACTGGATCGAAAATGAAGATGGTCAAAAAGCCTTTAAAGTGGATGGAAAAGCCCTGAAGATTCGAAAAACTTTGATTGTTGAAGATTCAAACAGCAATCCTGTTTGCCGCATTCAGGAGCGAATGCTGCGTATCAAAGACACCATGGAAATTGAAGACATGGAAGGCAAGCGAATCGCTCTCGTTCAGAAAGCTCTGATCGCACCTTTTCGCGACCGCTGGACGGTGAAAATCCGCAGCGGACCTGATCTCATCGTTCAGGGTAAGATATTGGATCATGAATATACTATAAAGGAAGGGCTGCGTCGTGTGGCTGAAGTATCCAAAAAGTGGTTCAGATTGTCAGATGTTTATGGGGTTGAAATTGACCCCGACCAGGAAGACGTCTTAATCCTGACCGTCGCCATTGCCATTGATATGATGGTTCACGATTAGGTCATGTTATCTAAATTTATGCCAATAAAGATTCATATATTGTGGGGTACTTAGCTAAATAATTCGTACAAAAAAAGATTCTATTATTACTCCTTTACGGTTTTGATAAATATGTGGATTAAGGTGAAGAAAGTATGTATACTGTAATGAAGCATAATCAAAATTTATTTGTTTAGGAGATAATTATGACCACACCCCCAGAAATTACCCCAGTCACAACCCCAGAAGTAACCAGCGATGATCGTATCTGGGTTATTTTGTGCTTTCTTTTCACTCCAATTCTCCCAATAATTACCCTTTTTATTGACGAGAAAAAGAATAGACCCTATATCAGAGATCATTACATTCCTGCCTTGGTCCTGGGTGTAGTTGAAATTATTGCCGTAACCATCCTTTCATTTATTCCGATTATTGGTCTATTTACATGGCTAATCTGGATCATTAACATTATCTACGCCGTGAAAGCAAACAAGGGTGAAGCTATCGAAATTCCATTTATCACCGAATTTGCAAAGAAACAGGGTTGGTCGTAATCCATTAATTCAGAGAAACTGACAACGTCCCCAATTAGGGGACGTTGTTTTTATTCCATTGTTATTCAATTATATTAATCCTATGAGGTGTTTTGATTTTTCAGCCAATCATGTAATTGCGAAAAATTATTAAAAATATAATCAGGTTGGCATGTTGAGATTGAATCCCCAATAAGAAATGCTTTTAGCCCAGCTGCTTGACCTGCGAGAATGTCGATATCCCGGTCACCAATAGTCAAAGTCTCGTTAGGCGTAATGGCGTGAGTGGCAAGGGTGATCAGAAATGCTTCTGGATCTGGTTTTCGTTTATATCCTTCATCCCCGGTTGTCCAACCTGAAAAGAACTGCCGCAGGTTGAAAGTGTTTAATAGTTCAATTAAACCACCTTCACGCCTGTGAGTAACAATTAGGTTTTTACCACCACACTCAGTGATGGATTTACAGATCTCAATTACTCCTTCAAAAGGAGGTTGATCCAATGCGGGGGTGCTACTGTAATATAAAGAGAATTTCTCACCGACTGCATCTTCATCCAGATTGAATCTCTCTGCGAGAGCTTTTACACAAAAATCAATTGAAACCAGAGCCTGCTTTGTGATCCAGTCCAGCGGCGCATCACATCCAAATTCTTTCAATGTCAATTGAAAAGATTTTGAAAAAGAAGGGTAGGTGTCGAACAGCGTTCCATCTACATCCCAGATGATATTTCGAATCATGATACAAAGATCCGCCAATAATTGGTATTACTTAAGCCAGTAAAATAAACCTTCCAATTGGATGGCATAGACACGGAAGGGTTTTGGGCCAACCAGAGGTTCACCATTAATAAAGATTGTGGGGGTGCCGTAAAAATTTGTTTTGCGAATTTCAGTGAAGAGTTTTTGAATAGAATCTTCTGTTGTGGGTTCTTCGGCACAAGACTCAATGGCATTTACATCCAAACCAAGATTCGATATGATTTCTCGTGTGGCATCAACATCTTCCAGCAAGGATTTCTCTTGTGCAAAGAATGCATCGTTCATTTGCCAATATTTTTCTTGATCCTGGTTGTAAACGCAATAACCGATGCGCGATAGATAATCAGTCTTGAGTTTGGTGGGGTATTCTCCAAAGAAGAATTCAGGTTCAAATTCATCCACCAGTTTTCGGATCTCAGGATAGACTTTGCGTGTGTAATCACAAGAGTAGCAGCCAATAAATACAAATTGATTTTTTGAGTCTGTGTTCATAACCGGCCACAGGTCAAGATCAACACCTTTAAGCGTCAATCCACCGCCTTCATCTGTAATGTTGGCTGGAACCGGGCATGCCCCTTCCGTTGTGCTGGAGGTTTGATTATTTTCACCGGTCGGATCAAAAACACAAAAACCGGTATCGTTGGCACCATTGCATGAACCGGTAGTGTAGAACAAATACAAACTTCGCACCATGAATATACTGGATGCCAGCATAAGGACAAAGAAGATCCAGGCTAGAATTTCGAAATTCTTGCTCAAAAAGCGGGCTGTTCGCTCGGATCGATTAATAACTTTTCCGAGGATCTTGGCTTTCATTTTTTCATCAAACCCGGTATTGCATGGGCGGAAAGTAATTCGGCGAAACACACAATCCAAGGCTTCTTTCGCCAGGCGGCGGTTTGTAGCACTGAAGATTCCCAAAATGGATAATACGACGGCTGCGACAATACAAAACATAAGGTTAAAGCACCTTTCTAATTTTCTTGAGGTTTTCTACAAATAGTTCGATTTCTTCTTGAGTGTTATAAAAGTAAGTTGAGGCTCTGACAGAACCTTTGATGCCTTTGGCATTAAACCATGAATGAACACAATGCTGCCCGGAGCGAACGCAAATATTTGCCATTTGATCCAGCATTAATGCGATACGATGTGAATCAATTCCATCCACATAGAAAGTAAATATACCGCCACGCAACGCAGGGTCTGCAGGACCAATCAAATGAAGACCTTGAATGTCATTCGTCCCTTCAGTCATGATCTTGTTTAAAAGGAATTCCTGTTTTTGAATGGCATCAAACCCAACCGATTGCAGATAACGGGCAGCTGCACCCAGACCAATGATGCCTGCGTAATCTTGGAGACCGGCTTCATACTTTTCGGGTACGGGCAAGAACTCGCAAGTTTCATATGTTGATGAGGCGACAGTATCTCCGCCCACCATAAATGGATTCATGCCATCCAGAAGTTTATATTTTCCATATAATACGCCGGTTCCTGAAGGTCCGAGGATTTTGTGTCCGGATAAAGCCAAAAAATCAATATCCAATGCACGGACGTTGATTTTTCGTTGTGGAGCTGCCTGCGCAGCGTCAAGCAGCACGAGTGCACCTTTTTTGTGTGCTAGTTTAATAATTTGTTCCACTGGCAGGGTTACCCCATCCAAGTTGGAAGTGTAACCAAAAGAAACCAGTTTTACACCTTCTGATAAAGCTAATTCAAAGGCGGATAGATCGAAGCTTCCATCTGCATGTGAGTGAAGTATTTTTAATTGAATTCCGCGTCTCTTGACCAGCATTTGCCATGGAATCAGGTTGGAATTGTGCTCTTTACCGCCGATCAAAACGATGTCGCCAGGATTAAAATCGAGTGCGTTGGCCACAAGGTTGATGCCTTCGGTGGTGTTGCGTGTGAATATGATTTCTTCCACGCGTGATGCACCTAACAATTTCGACATCTGCTGGCGGGCATCATCCACCAGGCGGGTCACATTGGCAGCCAGTTGATGATTGCTGCGTCCACTGCATGCCGGGTATTGCGTATAGTAACGATCCATAGCCTCAATCACCTGGCGGGGACGTAGACTCTGGCAAGCTGAATCCAGATAGATAATTCGTTTCTCATTATTCTGAGGATTCAAAATTGGGAAATCGATTCGATAATCGTTAATGGTCATATTGATTTCTTTTGGTTAGAAATAGAAACAGGAGTAATTATAAACCATCATATGCGGATGCCTTGCCTCTTTGGTATTTATTATTAAATTCTGATTAATATTTAGGATTTGATCACCAGGCATATCCTTCAGGTTTTCATGCATCTTTTATGGCTAAGATTAATTTTCTTTAATAAAATAATATAAGTTTGTCAATCTTAAAGAAACCATTATGACTAAAGTTAGGTGGGAAAGAGCTGTCATCCCTGAATATTGGTTCTAGTAATATAGGTAAAAATTCGAATCCACAACTTGGTTTTGTGATTTTTTATTAGGTAGTATCACAACCTGAGGAATTTATTTTTTGAAATTGTTTTTATTTGTGAGATTGCTATCATTATTTTTGGAGGAAACGAGAATGTCTTTACAATTTATTAAAGGTGCTAATATGTCTCAAAAGAGAAGGTTTTGGCTCACAATTATTATTGCCTTTATCCTTTTAGGTTTGAGTATTGCAGGATTAATCATTCTTGGTTTACCTAAATCTTCTTCAACGACATTATGGTTGGGTCGTTCAATGGTTGGTTTGGGGATAGTTGGCAGTTTCATTTTTGCCTTATATGCTAATTCAAAATCATTGAACAATGATCTTTCAGAAGAACTGACCAAAGCAGGTGTTTCTCTTGCCACCAATGAACTTCCGATGCTTTCTGGTGCATTAACTTCGTTAACTCAGGGTGATTTAACACGTCGCATTACATCAACAACAAGGCATTTCGGTGAATTAGGCAAAGATCAGGGAGCTTTGGCAGAATCTCTAAACAATATTGTCACCAGCATTCGTGAAATAATTAGATCATATAACTGGATCACAGATGAACCATGTGACCGACTTTTTTATGTGGGTACAGATTCCTTCCAGGAAGGTCAAATGGCTGCCCAGGCGATGGGAGACCTCACGGGAGGCAAAGGCAAAATTATAGTCATTGGGATTTTTATTCAAGATAATCTTGTTTTGCGAAAAAATGGTTTTCTGCATACATTGTCTGAAAAATTCAAGGAGCTTGAAATTATTCAATGTTTCGATCGAAGTTTGATGGATGAACAAGCGCTTAGATCCAATCTGCTCTCAGTCTTTTCTCAAACTTCCGATTTGGTGGGCGTTTATACAACAGAAATGGATTCACTAAACTTAATCGTGGATGTATTCAAGCAAACGGGAAAACTTGGAAAAATTAGACTGGTCAGCCATGATCTAAATGACCAAAATACACAATGGACCATGGATGGGATTATCTCGGCGAATATCTCACAAAATCCCTTTATCCAGGGTTATGATCCTGTTATCCATCTTTTTAATGCTTTGAATGCTGATTGGAAACCAGTAACTCCCCGGTTGTTGATTGAACCTGTGATTGTAACCAAAGACAACATTAATGATAATTGGAAGGTAGGGTTCGGCGCTGTACAATCTCAAGATATGATCGCACATCGGCCAAAACTGCTTGAAGCTTCACAAACCGATTCGGGCAGGAAAATTAAGATTGCCATGGTTACTCCAATAGATGTTTCTTTTTTCCATCAGGTTAAGAGCGGTGTTGATGCTGCCGCCAGGGATTGTAAACAAAGCAACGTTCAAGTGGATTGGTTTGTGGCGAGTGATCCCAGCATTGAAAAAGGGACAATGGTGCCTGCTTCAATCTGCGGACCATTTCTTGAAAGCCTGGTGGCCAAGGGATATGAAGGAATTGGTATCTGCGTCGCTGATTCTGGGTTAATTCCCTACATTAATAAGTTAACTGCTCAAGGCGTTAAAGTGGCAGCATTCAATTCAGAGCCAGGTAGTTTACGTGCTTTGATGACGCTCTTAATTGGACGAGCTCAACAGCTTGTGCAATCCAGCCAGGAACTGGAAGCTTCGGCAATGACAGCCCATCAAGGAACTTCGCAAGTTGCTGATACGATCCAGCAGATTACCAAGGGCGTCAGTGAAGAAGCCGGGATGATGAATCAGGCTAATCATAGTGTCCATAATATTATCGAAACCATCCGCCAGATCAGCAAAGGCGCACAGGATCAATCAGAGGCTGCTGAACAAGTCGTTGCGGCTTCATCTCAAATTGCCGGGGCTGTTGAATCCACAACCCAGGCGATTCAGGCGGTCAATGAATCGGCAGAAAAGTCCACGAGGATTGCGCAGGAAGGTTCGATCACTGTTCGTCAGACACTCGAACAAATGGAAAGCATCCGAGAAGCTGTGGAGTCTTCATCTGTATCTGTTCAGCAAATGCAGACGTATTCAGAACAGATTGGTGAAATTGTTGCCACAATCAAGGATATTGCAGATCAGACAAACCTCCTTTCGCTAAACGCAGCGATTGAGGCAGCCAGAGCCGGTGAGCAGGGTCGAGGATTTGCAGTTGTTGCAGGTGAAGTGAGAAAACTGGCAGAGAAATCATCAGCGGCTTCTGCAGAAATTGCCGGCATTGTGAAAAACACACAAACCAATATTTCCACTACTGTCGCAGCCATGCAGACAACCTCTGTTCGCGTTGTTCAAGGTAGTAATCAAGCAGCCAGTTCAGGCAAGGCTCTCGAAGATTTACTTAATTCAGCAGTTGAAATGCAAGCTCAAGTTGTACGAGCTCAAGAAACGAATGCGCCAATGATGCGAGTTATGCAGGTCTTAAATCAATCCATTGAACAAGTCACATCGGTAATTAATGAAAACTATGCTGCTATCAAAGAGATAGAAACTCATACTAGCGAGACATTGGAAATCTTCGAATCTGTTGCAGCCTTGAGCGAAGAAAATGCTGCTTCAGCAGAAGAAATTTCAGCTTCAACTGAAGAGGTGTCTTCTTTAGTGCAAGAAATGAAAGACGCCACGGGTATGTTAGCAATCATCGCTGGCGAAATGCAGGCAGCTACAATCCGGTTTAAAATTAAAGAATAATGAATTGTTTTATTTTGACCAAATAGCCCTGAATCTACATCAGGGTTATTTTATTTTTGAATTAAACTCAAAAGAGCATATATTCCGAATCCAAGAATGATAATACCGGAAATGCGGTTGACCCACTGCATTGCCTTGAAACCAAATTTTTCGCGAAAAGAACCCACCATGCCACTTAGCAGTAGCCACCATGCTGCAGAACCGCAAAAAACGCCAAACACCAAAATTGCTGCGGAAGACAAATCATTACTTGTTGAGGCTAATCCCAACCCTGCAAAAATAGCAGCGAATGAGAAGATGGTCATTGGATTGGTGAGAGTCAAAAAGAAAGTAGAGGCATAAGAACCTAATAGTCCTTTTTTCTTGATGGCAACAGGTTCCCGGGCTGGTTGGATGAGGAGTGTTTTGGCTCCCAGATAGCACAAAAAAGCACCTCCAATTAACTGGATCCAATTTTGCTGGCTGACGAGAAATGAAGAAATAAGGGTCATGCCAAAACCCGCGACACAGCCGTATAATGCATCAGCAGTGGCTGCTCCAAGGCCTGAAAGCAGACCAGCGGCACGGCCGTCAGCCAATGTGCGGCGAATGCATAATACGCCAATAGGACCGACCGGTGCTGCAATTGAAAAACCAATGATTAAACCATTTAATAAATATTGAATATTCAAATGAAACCCATGATAATTAATTGAACTAATTCAGTGTGGAAGAGCAAAAAACAAATTGTTGTGCAAGTAGTTATTATTTTTTAGTACGCAACAAGGTCTGACATAATAAAACACCACCAATTCCCAATAGTATTACGGCTATATCATAACCGATGATTCCACCGAGTACGATAATATATGGCCAACCGCTTGGATCGATACTGCCAGAGGCAAGTCCAGTGATGCCAGCCAGCGCCTGGCTGACTACTACCAATAAGATTGCAAATCCAAAACTCCAAGCGATCCATTTCAGGTGTGATTTTGACCGGAGGGCTGCCCAAATCAACAGCCCTCCACCGATCATTACCAACAATCCAAGTTCGGCAGGCATAAGAAAGTCTAAAAGAAATTTTCCATTTGAAAATAAGTTTATTATTGAAAATCCAATTGGAGCTAATACAGGAAACAACACAAAAATGGTTCCCGCTGTTGACAAAGTTAGTGTCAACCTTAGTTTCTTTTCCATCATCGCCTCCGATTCTCAAAAAGAATGAGTAGTCTAAATGATCTTTTCAACTTTTCGTAAGGTGATCACGTCGGCGTTTGGCCAGATACAAGAGTAATAGAGCTGCAACAATCCCAATCATCCACCCGTTGGGAGGAAAGATCACATTAACAACATAGGCGACAAGGGTGATGATGAGCACTGCTAAAACCCAATCGACCAGATTCATGTTTTTAAAAATAGAAAAGTATTTTTTCATCAGAACCATCCAAATAGCAGGGATTTCTTTACATGATTACTCGTGACATTTTTTTCTAATCCAACTTAACGCCTTCATTGGAGATTGCATTATCGTCCACATAGCGGCGGGGCATCGCGAGTGAAGACCATCCGCCGGCTTCTTGCAGTACAAAGGGGTCTGTGCCGTGGCGGGCAGCAGATGTTGCCCAAAAGTGGCGGCAATCGTGGGCAGAAAGCCCCATAACGCCGATCTTCTCGCCTAGAAACCCAACTCTGGCTGTAATGGCGCGTTCAGTCATACCGGAGGCACCAAGTTCTTCATTGCGCAGACTGCGTCTTAATGCAAGCCCATTTGGAGACATGTCTCCATGGTCGATATATGCTTTCAATGCCTTCAAGGTGTCTTTGGTCAAGTGATGGATTTGTTCTTTATTTACCTTCGGGCGAAAGAATCGGAGCTGTTCATCGCGCAGATTGAAATCAGATACGGCCAGGGCTGCAACTTCACCGACACGCAAACCGTGATCCAGCAGCAGACAAATCATGAAGGCATCTCGCCTGCCTTGCGGGGTATCCGGTTGCTGTTTTAATAAGGCAGCTTCTTCAGGCGAAATTTTTACTGGTTCTGATTTCTTTAATCCGATTCGTGTAATTTTTCGGCGTGAATCAATCCGGCTTTGTTCTCGGTAGCTGTAACCCTGCACAGCTCGTATTAATGCGTAATCCTGAGGCAGTAATGCACCTGCCTGCATGGCAAGTCTGGCATATGTTTTTATGGAAGAAAGACGAACATTAACACTCTGAATCGCGTAGCCACTTGAGATTTGCCATTTTACAAAAGCTTCCACCAATCCCCAGGTTATTGGCCGCCAGGCAGCAGGTTCGTGTGAAAGGTCACCTGTTTTGACATTGACCCCAGCCAAAAACTCTCGTAGAAGTTCCAGATCAGCATCTTGACGCCGAAGGGTTTGATCAGCTCGTCTTGAACGGTAATCTAAAAAACGGGATGCCGCGGCAGCCCGGTTGGCACGTTCACCGATCAGATTGGCTAACTCACCTGGCAGCAAGGGCTGGATCTCTCCACCAAAGCGGTGTTCATCGTTTTTTGTCATGGATTGATTTTACACGATAAATCAAATAGAGTCTGAAAGCTTGATTTCTTTATATATATAAAAATATTTCTAGTTGGTACTTGGTATAATTCAAGCTGTAATATATTTTGCTTTTATTTAATCGATTGATCTTAACAACTGTTACATTTTCTGACAAATGTATGCACCAAATTTATAGTTGCTTGTTTCATATTAAATGAATTAGGAAATTAAATAATGAAGCAAATTTTTATTAACAGAGGTTTGGTACACATTGACAATGTTCCAGCTCCGATTATTGAGTCTGGACATGTTTTAGTAGAAGTTGTTTATTCATTAATTAGTACTGGTACCGAGCTAGGTACTGTGAAAGTATCAGATCAATCGTTAATTAAGAAAGCTCTTGCTCAACCCGAGAAAATTTCAAAACTTCTTGAATTTTTCAAAACCCAAGGGATTCAAAAGACTATTGCAAAAGTAACCAGTATTCGCGATCAAGCTATTCCAATTGGGTATTCATGTTCTGGAATTGTAATTCAAGTAGGAGAAGGAATAGTTGATATTAAACAGGGAGATAGAGTTGCTTGTGCTGGCGCTGGAATTGCAAACCACGCAGAAGTTGTTTTAGTTCCACGTAATTTGCTTGTAAAAATTCCTGACCAATGCAGCTTAAAAGATGCTGCTTCCATGACATTAGGTGCGATTGCATTACAAGGTGTAAGACGATCAGATCCTAGACTCGGAGAAATAATTGCAGTTATTGGACTAGGGTTGTTAGGTCAATTAACAGTGCAATTATTAAAGGCATCAGGATGCAAAGTAATCGGATTCGATCTGGATGAACGACGCAATCAGACGGCAATTGAGTTGGGAGCCGATTACGCATTTCAACCGTCCGAAAGTGATCCGGTTTCAGTCTTGAGAGACCTAACAAATGGATTCGGTGTTGATGCAACAATTATCACGGCTGCAGCAGATACCGACCAAATTGTTAACCAAGCGATGGAAATGACTCGAAAAAAAGGCCGCGTAGTTATTGTTGGTGCAGTAGGGTTAGGTCTAAAACGATCTCCTTTTTATGAAAAAGAAATCGATTTACTAATTTCTTGTTCCTATGGTCCTGGTAGATATGATTATTCGTATGAAGAAAAAGGGATCGATTATCCATATAATTATGTGCGGTGGACAGAAAATAGAAATATGCAAGATTACCTCCGCCTTGTTGCAGAAAAGAAAGTTGTGTTGGATTCAATACTAGAAAAAGAATACGAATTGGATGAAGCACCAAAAGCTTATGAAGAACTTCAAACAGCTCAGGTAAAACCGCTTGGCGTTATTCTTCATTTTCCTGCGGAAACACAAAACCATCTTCAGGTAAAAACTTCTACTAAAGTAAATCTATTAGTGCAGCCTGTCAGTAAAAAAATCAATATTGCAATAATTGGCGCTGGAAGTTTTGCAAAAACCGTTCACTTGCCAAATTTACTCTCAATGTCTGACCGTTATTGTGTCAGGGCAATTGTGAGCAGCACTGGTGGCAATGCAAAGAATACAGCAACCACATTTGGGGCTGCTTATGCCAGTACAGATTATAAAGACGTATTGGAAGATCCTGAAGTTGATGCAGTATTTATTTGCACACGCCATAATTTGCATGCTCAACAAGCAATTCAAGCCGCCCACGCTGGAAAAGCCATTTTCTTGGAAAAACCCATGGCTACATCAAAAAAAGATTTGGATCAATTAGTCGCAGTTCTTACTGAAACTGAGGTTCCGTTCATGGTTGGATACAACAGACGGTATTCTCCATTTGCTCAAACAACTAAGAAGATCATATCAAATCGAACAAACCCACTTATGATCACTTATAGAATGAATGCAGGATATCTACCCCCTGAACATTGGACTCAAACTGATGAAGGCGGTGGCAGGATTGTTGGTGAAGCTTGCCACATTTTCGATTTATTTCAATATTTAATCGATTCGCCTGTAGCAGAGTTTTCGACAACCAGTATAAATTCAAAGACCAGACACATCTTAAACAGTGATAATGTTGTCAAGATTATCAAATACACAGATGGATCTGTTGCGAACCTAATCTATACTTCTCTCGGTACACCTGAATTAGGTAAAGAGTATATGGAAATCTATTGTGATGGCAAGATTATTGTTCTTGACGATTATCGATCTTTAAAAGCATTTGGCCTAAAACATAAATCTATTAATGTTGTTCAACCGGATAAAGGACACCTGGAGGAGTTACGCGTTTTTGCTAAAGCGATCCTTACAGATAATCGTTATCCAACAAGCTTGCAAGACCTTTATAATACATCCATAATTAGTCTGGAAAAAGATTCAGAGGAAATAAAATAACCCTAGACTTGAATTATTTTGATAAATATTTAATTAAATCTGCTATAAAATTTTCAATTATGTTTTTTTGAGAAAATTTAGTAATTGCCAATTTGCGTCCGTTTGTTCCAAAAAGTTTCCTTTGATCTTGGTTAACTGCGAGGTATTCAATTGCCTTTGCGTACTCTTTTGAATCCTCTGGTTTCACGGCAATTCCAATATTTTGAACAATACTAAATAATTCGCTCCCACTGATGCATCCAGCGACAACCGGTTTTCCACTTGAGAGAATTCCAAGAAGTTTTGATGGCATAACAAGATCACTGGCATCATATTTTTGGGGCAGTAAGTGTATGTCTGCCATATTTAGAAGGTCATTCAGCTCTGAGAAAGGTTGTAAGGGTAAGAAGAATACGTTAGGGTTTTTTTCAGCCATTTGTTGAAGAAGTGTCTTGTCGGGGCCATCTCCGCAAATTACAAATTTAATATTCAAATTGTTTTTTAATAAATCAGCAATTTCAATAATAATTTCAATTCCCTGTTTCACACCAAGGCTTCCTGAATACAAAACCACAATATCTTCTCCGGTAAATCCAAATGATTGGCGGTATTGATTTGTTTTTTCATCTGGATATATCAGATTTGTATCAACCCAATTAGGAAAGTAACTTACTTTTTCTTTGGGAACTCCTTTTGCAATTAATCTCTCGGTCATTTTGTGAGATATGGTTGAAAAATGATCAAAGTGGGAATGGACCCAATTTTCAAACATTTTTGAAATGGCGCTTAACATTTTTATTTTTTGGATAATACCCAATTCAATTGCAGCATCAACCTCAAAATCCTGAATGTGCAGCCATGAAAAAACATGATTCAATTTACATGCAAGTAATGTAAATGGTGCGGAGAATAATGTTGGTTCAACAGCAATTACGAAATCGGGTTTACTTCTACACTCGTTTATTATGATAAATGAGGAGGATAAAGCAAAGGTAAGAAGATGAATTATCCTTCGAATTCCTGTTACTTTTTTGGGCACCCAAATCGGACATCGAACAATTTTTATTTTGTTTTCGTATACAGTCGTCCATTTTTTTCCTGAGTACCCTGGTTGGATGCGCCATTGTGGAAAGTAAGGTGGGGCGGTTACCACTGTTACATGATGTCCCTTTTCGACAAGACTTCTCGCCAGTTCGCCACTATACTTGCCAACCCCAACAATTTCAGGACTGAAGTTTAATCCATGGATGATGATATTCATTTTGTATTTACTTGGCGCGGCTTAACTGGGATGGCAGGATGACCATAACAAATCATACCTTCAGGAAGGTCCTTAAGAACAGTGCTTCTAGTTCCAACTACAACGCCCGTACCGATTGTCACCCCAGGACCAACAAAAACGTCATTGGGAAGCCAGACTTCGTCATTAATAATAATTTCTTCTGCGAAAATTCTAAATGTGATGTCGCATATATCGTGCATTCCCGTACATAGGTAAACCTTGTGGGCGAGAGCAACATTATTTCCAATTTGGATTCTTGCTAAATTGTAAATTGTGCATTCATCACCAATCCAGGAATGATTTCCTATTTCGAGATTCCAGGGGTAGGTTATTTTTGAGGTCGGACGAATTTTCACTCCTTTACCAATTTTTGCACCAAACAATCTTAACAAAAAATTTCGCCATTCATACAAAAATTGTGGACTCAATCGAAAAAAAGTCGCCTGGACAAACCACCATAGTTGAATTTGTACCTTTGAGCGACCTCTGAAATCTTGTGGCACTTCGAATATTGATAGATCTTGATATTTGGGAATCACTAATACCTCACTTATTTCTATTTATCCAATCCAAAGTAGCCCGAATTCCATCTTGTTGAGAAAATGGCAGAGGTCCGCAGAAGGCTTCAAGGTCATTAGTGTCATAGATCATATTGGTGACGATGTTATTTAACCTGAAGGATGTTAACGGCGGTTCCTTATACCCTAACTTTTTAAGAAAATCTCCGCATTTTGCTATAATTTTTAAGAAACATATTTTGACCTCTAAAGGTGGTCGAACGTGCTGTAATAATGCAATGCTTTGTGCCCATGCAAATACATCAATTGGTTCAAAATCGCATAAATATGAAGTTTTTTGGTTTAATTCAGCTGGAAAATCGTCGATCAATTTAGTCAACTCAAAAACTGTATTTCCAACATAGCCAAATGATTTCTTGATTTTGTAACCCTTAGGATGAATATATAGAGAATGGATAATTGACATAAAGAAATCGTTATATGGTGTTCCAAACCAGGGGCCCCATATGGATGTCGGACGCAGAATAATCCATTGATAGTGCATGTTTTTTGATAAAGCTCTAACTGTTTTCTCACCCAACATTTTGCTTTCACCATAGAGGGTAGTTGGTGAGTAATCTTCATCTGTTTTTGGTTGGTATCCGATTTTGTTGACTAATCGAGTGGACGCGAAAATTACTAATTTCAGATCCTTACAATTCATACTAGAGTTGATCAGGTTCTCAACCCCATCGGTATTTGCAGCATAATCTGATAATGTTTTTCCATTTAGATCAGTTTTTGCAGCTAAATGAACAATTATCTCCGGTTGAAATTCTTTTAATAAATTATCCAAAGTCTCAAAATTGCGAATATCACATTCCTTCCAAAAAGCGAAGTGGTTTTGCTTTTTAGGCGGATTGATATCAATATTGATCAATTCTGTGTTTTCTACCAATAGTTGATCAATAAGGTTAGTGCCGATGAATCCACTCCCACCTGTTATAACAATTCTTTTCTTTATCAATCAACCCTCCAAAAAGGAATATTTATACTAGATAGGAAGAATGAACATCAGCTTTGGGAAATAGTTTACATTTTTGTATGTTTTTTTGAGATCTCAAGTTCGAGTAAGTTTATCATTTTTTTTGTAGTCAAGTCTATTTCAAAATGGTTGGAAAAACACCGAAATGCATTACCTTGAAGAATTTGTAGATCAGGTTTATTAAGCTCAGACCATTTTTGTAGAGACTCACGCAGACCATCGACGGTATCATCGGCTGCAAAGCCTGCTTTCTCATTTTCGATCGTCTCCCAAATATTTACTTTATTTGTGAGAATTACTGGTGTTCCACAAGCTAACGCTTCAGCTACTACGATACCAAAATTCTCAGTGTGGGATGGCAAAACCAAACATGACGCGGATAATAAGGCGCCCCATTTTGTTTCGCCTTCCAACATTCCCGCCCAAGTTATTCTATTTGCGATGTTTAATTTATTTGCTAATTCGTGAAGAGTTGATTGCCATCCAATTACATCGGGGCCGGCGATGACACAATGCCAGTTGGGATTTTTGTCGGATAAATCTGAAAATGCGTGTAGAAGATTATCACATCCTTTTATTGGATGAATTCTTCCCATAAACAAAAATAATTCTTTTCCGTCTGTCTCAGGAAAACTATTTTTGAATGCATGTTTTGCTCGAATCACATCGATTGCTGGTTTTTTTATTCCAAAATTGACAACGACTGGATTTACATGGTATAAGCTGAAAGATTTAGCCGCCTGTTTTTTTTCTCCTTCAGATGTAAATAAGACTCCAGTGGCTGATTTTAAGACAAAATATTCTGCCCAAGGCCAATATAACCATTTTTTTAAATGTTTAATTGGATAAGTCAATTTAAACCAGGGATCTAATGCACCGTGTACATAGACAAAAAATGGAAACTTGTGAAACCAGGTTGCTAACCAGGTTCCGTAGCTTTGAAATTGCCAAATGCCATGACAAATAACACAGTCAAATTGGCTATTATTTCTTACCAGCCAGGGAATTAGTTTAAAATTTAAGTTGTATTTTCCATAACTTGGGGAGAGGGAGTGAATAGTTACATTTAAGAAAGCTGGAAACTGGTATTGATAATTATCTAGTGTAATTACTTCGTTATGGTGTCCTAATGACGCTATCGCAGGGATAAGTTGTTTTACAACTTCCGGTTGTCCGCCAAATATCGGATCCAGACTTGAAACGATATGCAAAATTCTCATTAGAAATATTCCCTTAGTCTGTCACACAAAAAAATATATATTTAAATTGATTGAAATGACCCAAGATATTTTGTAATAAATTAATTCGTTAAGAGGTGTTTGTTTTTGAAAGCCATACCCAGGATAATCCTAATGGAATCCAATAGAACATATAGCGAAAGCTATCCGATACGAAACCAATCAAAAGCAGACACAATATCGTTACCAACAAGGTTAATCCAAAGAGGGCATTCTCTGGATTGACATTTCTCATCAGTAAATAGCGCTTAATAATATTAATTAAAAGCGTGATCCAAACCATAGACCATAACAACAAACCTGGAAATCCTGTTTCAGCCAGAACCCTTGCCCACAATCCGTGAACCGGCGGCCATGGCGAATTTGGGTCTTCAGAAGACCATACTTTAATTTCTGAATTATCCGCAGCCCAGGCTGGGATGTAATCCTTCATATGAAAACCATATTGGCCCAATCCAACTCCAAAAACAGGATGATCTAACCCCATATTTATGGCTGTAACTTGAGAACCGAACCGGGCAATATTTGATTGTCGATTGTCTACGGATAAATCTGTTGATTCGAGTCTGGAGAATAAAGTGTTTCCCAAGCTAGTAAAAGTTAAAAGAATTTGAAAAAATAAAATAACAATCAATCCGATATTATTTATTCTTTTGGCACTTTGCTTGCTAGTAAATATAAAGGGCAAAAATACAACCAAGTCAAAGAGTATTAGCAAATTGGCTGTTCGTGAAAAAGTCAGGTAAGTTAAAACAAGGACTGAAAACATGATAAGGAAGATCGGGTATTTAATCCATCGTCTTTCGGATAAAAAGGAGCTGATCAACCATGGAAATGCATAACCTAAATACATTCCAAACCATGAGGCTTCTCCAGAAAGGGAGCGAAGTCTTGAGGTATATAATCCATTGGACCCATGAAGGATTTTTGTTATCCATTGAAGAATATTTATGGCCCATTGTTGCCCTGACATTGCAGGAATATCAATTACGAATGAATAAACACATGAGACAACTAATGAAAAAATTACAAATTTTCTGAAAGCCGAAAATGGATTTATCCGATTAGTTTGTTGAAAGACTGTAAAAGTCAAAACGCTGACGATAGATACGAAACTCATTAAGATGAGTTGGATAAAATATTTTTCTACCCCGGATCTTTCTTTAACAAAGTGCTCAAAAATCACGGGGGAATTAAAAATAGCTGAGACAATAATCCATAAGAGGAAAAAGAATAAAATCTTCGAACTAATTATTCTTGGAACAATCAATTTCCGTTGAAACGCAAATATTATTCCAAAAATTAGTACACCGAGCAGCATTGGGTAAGTGGCTGCTTCAAGTGATAATTCCCCCAAGATTTTTATATAGGGTAATCCATTAATTGGAAGCAATATGATACTAAATCCAATTAAATAAAACAAAATTTCATTAAAAACATTGAGTAATCTTGGGTTTAGATTTTTATTTTCAAATTTCGCTAAGAAATTCAATTTTTTTGATCCAATCCTGATTTTTTGCAAAGGACTGTAAATGCTCTTTGTTCTGAGTGTCACCTGAGCAAAGTTGTTTAAGTTTTACGATAAATTCATCCTCATCTTTATAAAGAAAGACAGGGCTATCTATCATTATTAATTCCTGCCATTCAACGGCCAGAACGGGCAATCCACATGCCATGTATTCATACATTTTTAGCGGATTGATACTATTGACCAGATGGGAATGATTCTTTAAATCGAAAGGAATGATCCCCACATCTGAATTATACATATACTTCGTCAGGTCATTATAATCGCGGGGACCAAGGATATAAATATTGGGTAATCTGGCTAATTTGATTTTGGCAAGTGCGTCAGGGCCAATAAATACAAATGAGACTTCGGGCAATTTTTGCGCTGCTTTATTAACCAGTTCAAAATCAAACCATTCAGACAAGGCACCGACATACAAAGCAATGGGATGCGGGATATTATTAAATTCTTCAGGGATTTGATTGGAACCTTGTTCAAAATGGCTATAATTAACCCCGTTTGGAAAATAAACTGCCTTTTTAGGGGAGAGAGATTTTACATGTTCTGCAAGATTCTGAGCTGTATATAATACAACATCCACGCGTTGTGCGATTTCTGTTTCTATCATTTTTGATGCATCTGTGCTGTTAGAAAAGCCAGATGTCATATCGGCAATTCGAAAAATCGATTTTTTGTAATGAATCGTGTTTAACAAATAGTAATCGTTTGGACTTCCTATGTAAAGTAGGTCAACTTCATCAAAGCCTTTGGTTTTAATTTTTTTCAAAACAGAAGGAAAACTGAGTTTATTCCAGTTTTTTTGCAGCCACAAACTTTTTAATATAGGTTTATTATTTGGCGTCAACAAGGATCCTGGGATATAGCACCATATTTTTCCGTTATATTCCACTGTTCCGCCGTGAATATAAGAATTCCACCTTTCAGTTAATTCTTGATTTATTCCATTAATTATATGAAAAGGGGATATTGGGTTGGACAAGAATCCAACTTCCCAACCAAGATCAGCAAAACCTTTAGCAATATGATAGCTGCCAACTTTAAAGGGTGAATTCCAATAAAGTCCGCCAGAAATAAGGATTTTCTTTGCCAATTGATATTACCGCCTTTAAAAATTATTGTAATTTAAAAGTATATCCGAGATTAGCTTTATGAAGAGCCTTTTTGATTGTTAAGAACCCAGCGCTCATATGAATTCATTTTTTCACGATAAATGATGCCATAACCAGGTGAAAATTGAGGTTGTTGGTATGCATCAAAACTCAATTTGAAACCGTCAGAAAAGTCGTTAATGACTATTTCTGACGGTGAAAATGTGATCTGTCTATAAACTGCAAACCCGTAGCCGTAGTGTTTACCAATAAACCCATCACTTCCAAAATAGATCACTTCTGCTTTGGGATCGCTAAGTTTAAACGCATTAAGCGAAAGATTGCCAGGTTCTAGGTCGGCAAGAGATGGTGAAAAATGAGCTTTTACAGAACGGAATTCATTTCTTTTTTTAATGATGGGAGTATAGAGATAGGTTCCTGGATCTGTAATGATATTTAATCCATTAATGACTAATTCCAATGACAACTGATCGTTATGTGCGTGACCGCCATTTCCGTTTTGACCGATCGAGCCGCACCGTATAGCCAGATAGAAGTCCTTAGATCGAAGTATATATAATCCAAAATCAGG
>PHBW01000024.1 GCA_002840715.1 Chloroflexi bacterium HGW-Chloroflexi-4 | reverse complement strand
TGCATATAGAGGTTCGAATCCTTTGCCCTCAGCCTCACCATAAAGCACCCAGTGATAATCACGGGTGCTTTATCCTTATTTCTCTAGGAGTTTTCTTATGACCAATGAACCTGCATCCGTACCCAGCAATTTTATTGTAGAAGCTGTTGAAGAAGATTTGAAAACGGGTCGGTTCGATCGCGTGCAAACCAGGTTTCCGCCAGAACCCAACGGATACCTGCACATTGGTCATGCCAAGGCACTGTGCATTGATTTTGGTATTGCCGAAATTTTTGGCGGCGTATGCAACCTGCGTTTTGATGACACCAATCCGGTCAAAGAAGAAACCGAATACGTCGATGCTATCAAAGAAGACATCCAGTGGCTGGGCTTTCAGTGGGGGCAGGAATTATATGCCTCTGACTACTTTGATCAACTTTATGATTTTGCCATCGAACTGATCAAAAAAGGCAAGGCCTATGTGGATGACCTGACTGCCGATCAAATTCGTGAATACCGCGGCACCCTGACTGAACCCGGCAAAGACAGCCCCTGGCGCAACCGTTCCGTGGATGAGAATCTTGCTCTGTTTGAAAAAATGCACAACGGAGACTTCGCTGAAGGCTCTTGCGTGCTTCGTGCCAAAATTGACATGGCCTCCAGCAATATTAACATGCGCGATCCAACCATGTATCGCATTTTGAAAACACCCCATCACCGCACGGGCAGCAAGTGGTGCATCTATCCCATGTACGATTTCGCCCACGGACAATCTGATTCTGTCGAAGGTGTTACTCATTCGTTGTGTGACCTGGCCTATGAAGATCACCGTCCGCTCTACAACTGGTTCCTGGATGAACTTGGGTTGTTCAAAACCCGCCAGATTGAATTTGCGCGTCTGAACGTAACCTATACGATTTTGAGTAAACGCTTTCTTAGGCAGCTCGTGACTGACAAATTTGTCAGCGGCTGGGATGATCCCCGCATGCCGACCCTGTGCGCCATGCGCCGCAGGGGTTACCCCGCCAAAGCAGTGCGCAACTTTATCGACCAGGTGGGTGTGGCCAAGAACGAGAACCTGATTGATGTCGGTCTGCTTGAATTCAATGTGCGCGACCTGTTAAATAAATCTGCCAAACGTGTGCTGGCTGTATTGAACCCGGTCAAGGTCGTCATCACTAACTACCCCGAAGGTCAGGTCGAGCAGCTTGAAGCCATCAACAACCCCGAAGACCCCGAAGCCGGAACTCGCAATCTGCCTTTCTCACGCGAACTCTACATTGAGCAGGACGATTTCAGAGAAGTTCCCCCTCCCAAGTATTTCAGGCTCACGCCAGGACGTGAAGTGCGCTTGCGCTATGGGTACATCATCAAGTGTGAAGATGTGGTCAAAGATCCCCAAACCGGCGAAGTCACCGAAATTCACTGCACTTATGACCCCGAGACTCGCGGCGGATACGCCCCTGATGGACGCAAGGTGCAGGGCACCATCCACTGGGTGTCGGCCAGTCACGCGATTAATGCCGAAGTGCGCATGTATGACCGCCTGTTTACAGTTGAAAACGCCAAAAAAGTGGATGAAGATAAAACATACCTTGATTACGTCAATCCGGAATCGTTAAAGGTCCTTTCAAACTGCAAGGTTGAGCCCAGCCTGGCTAATGTTGCCAAGGGTGAGCAATTCCAGTTTGAACGCAAGGGTTTCTTCTGCGCTGACCTTGATACCAACCCCGGAAAACCCGTCTTCAATCTTACAGTGACACTCAGAGATTCATGGGCTAAGATTGAAAACAAATAAATGAAATAGATTTTTTGTTAAAATGAATGTGTTATACTCAAAGTTAATTGAAAGTAACTTTTATATATGAGGTGTTGATCCAGCCTCTCACCATTGCAGCAATCATCGCCAATTAACAGCACAGAAAAGCTGGAACACTCTGTGTTGTTTTTTTATTCAGATAATTACTCACCTAATGAGGCATGAGGTTTATGAAATCCAAACCCTCAATTTTATCAAGTGAAATAATTCAACCTTTGTTGGATTCATTAAGTTCCAATATCGCCATCCTTGATAAACATGGAACGATCATTCTGGTAAATCAAGCTTGGAAGAATTTCGGTGAGGAAAACGGCTGCCCGGATATAAACTTTGGTATCGGCCAAAATTATTTAAGTTTGTGCGAAAAAGTTATGGGGGTCGGCAAAGATGAAGCGCGGCAGGTTGCAGAGGGGATAAAGAAAGTTCTAGCAGATGAAATCCGAGAGGTCTTTGTCGATTATCCCTGCCACAGCCCCGAAGAAAAGCGCTGGTTCAGAGTAAAGATAGCCAAGTTTGCTGCCGACAAAAAATACGTCATCCTGATTCATACGAATAATTCACAAAACAGAATCATCGAAGAAAACCTTCATGAAACTGAAGATCTCTTCAAAAGAGTTATTGAACAGTCTTCTGAAGGAGTGGTTATCATTGATGAAAATGGGAAAATTATTGAGTGGAATAAAGCTGAAGAAAAAATCACTGGGCTTTCACGTCACGAAGTTATTGGCAGATATATGTGGGAAATTCAAGCTGAAACAAGTTCAGCAAATCAAGATCCTAAATTTCTCGAGTTTTTGAAGCAAGGAACTATGCAATTGTTGGCTACCGGCACTTCACCCTGGGCAGGAAAACCAACCGAAACCAAAATAGTCAAACCGGATGGTACTGAAGCAACATTGGAGAGTGTGGTTTTTCCGATCAAGCATAACCATGGTTATTTAGCTTGCAGCATTAACCATGACGTAACTGAAATAAGAAATTCAAGAAAAGCGCAGCAACTGTCAGAAAGCCGGTTCCGTACTTATGTGAACTATTCGCCTGTCATAGCTATGGTGATCAATCAAAAAGGAGATTTCCTGGATGTAAATCCTCAAGCGATTCAAAAACTTGGATTTTCTGAAAATGAGCTCTTCAAAATGAATATCGCTGAATTAATTCCATCTGATGAGCAAGAGAAAACAGCAGAGTTGCTTCTCAATTTAAATAAAAATGGCCAGGCATCAGCAGAATATCAAATTATTACCAAAAGTGGCAATAAATTATTACTTAATTCGAAAGCCGTAAATTTGCCTGATCAATCCATCATGATCTTATGTAATGATATTTCTGAATTAAGAGAGTCACAAATAAAGCTGAAAGAAAGCGAAGCTTTTCTCAACAGTATTCTAGATAATATCCCATCCTTGATCACAGTGAAAGAAGCAGAAACACTCAAGTATTTTAAAGTTAATCGTCCGGTAGAAGAATATTTGAAAATGTCTGGCACCGAGATCCTCGGTAAAACTGCCTACGAAATCTTTTCCAAGGGTGAAGCCAAATTCTTTACTGAACAAGATAAACTCACTTTACAAGGAAAACTAATTGTCGATATTCCTGTTGAAAATGGGCTCTCAAAAGATAATAAAACTAAATTCTTTCATGAGAAGAAAATTCCCATGTATGATGCAACTGGCCGACCTAATTTCATATTGAGTATATCAGAAGATATAACCGAGCAGATTCAACTTGAAATGGATTCCAAGGCATATCTTGAAAAACTTGAAGCAATTCGCAAATTAACCACTCGCATGCAGGCACCTGCATCTTTGGATGAAATGCTGCCTGTTATTCTTGATGTATTTCTTGAGACAACTGGCGCCACGATGGGAAGTATCTGGATTTACAAACCTGAACGTGAAGAATTGGACCCCGTATATTATTCGGGTGAAGATTCTGATAACCAAATTCTTGTTGAAGGACCGCTCGTGCCGGGTAAGGGTATACCAGGGTTGGTATATTTAACCCAGGAACTGCACATTAGTCCAAATTACCATGAAGACCCCTGGTTTTCTGAACATAAGCGAGAAAGACTTAAGACGCAGTTGGGAGGCATTACCTTGCCACTGCGAACAACCAACAGTGTTATTGGTGTGATCAATGTAACCAAATCAGCAGCACGAACTTTTTCTGATGATGATGCCAAGTTGTTGACCACATTAAGTGAAATTGCAGGCAATGCCATTCATACAATTTCACTGAAAGATCAGACCGAACAACGTCTGATGCGTTTGTCCGCCTTAAGTTCGATTGATCGGGCAATATCATCCAGTTTTGATATGATGGTAAGCCTTGATATCTTGGTTAGCAATGTCATCTCACAATTAAAAATGGATGCCGCGGTTGTACTCCTTTACAATCAATATTCCCAACTGTTGGAATATTCTGTCGGGCAAGGATTTTATACAAACGCAATTGAATCAGCTTATATTCGGATTGGCGAAAGTCTGGCAGGTAGGGCTGCACAAACCCGCGAAATGGTTGTCTTAAAAAACCTTACGGATGCCAATATTACTTTCGTGATTAATCAATTGGCTGATGAACATTTTGTCACTTATTATGGTGTGCCGTTGATTGCCAAGGGCAAATTAAAGGGGATTTTGGAAGTATATAATCGAACCCAACACACACCGGATGACGATTGGATCAACTTTTTGAGATCTCTTGCTGAACAAGCTGCCATTGCCATTGATAACACTGAGATGTTTGAAAGTTTGAGGCGTTCCAATCTGGAATTGGGAATGGCTTACAACGATACAATCGAAGGCTGGTCAAGAGCATTGGATTTAAGGGATAAAGAAACTGAAGGCCACACTCTGAGAGTGACAGAAATTACTGAACGATTGGCAAGGGCATTTGATTTACCAGATAATGAAATCAAATACATCCGATGGGGTGCGTTGTTGCACGACATTGGAAAAATGGGTGTACCTGATGGCATCTTGCTCAAGCCCGGACCATTAACTGATGAAGAGTGGGTGGTGATGCGCATGCATCCCAACTATGCATTTGAAATGCTAGCTCCCATCGGTTATCTTGCCCAGGCTATTGACATCCCCTATTGTCATCACGAAAAATGGGATGGCACAGGATATCCCCGCGGATTGAAGGGTGAGGAGATTCCTCTATCAGCCAGAATTTTCGCGGTGGTGGATATCTGGGATGCGCTCGGCAGTGACCGTCCTTATCGGAAAGCGTGGCCACAGGAAAAGATCATAGAGCACATACGCTCACTTTCAGGCACTCATCTAGATCCAAAAATCGTAGATTTTTGTTTGAGTTCCGATGTGTTTTCAGCCAATCAAAGTTAGTGTGTGACGCAAACAAGCCCTCGAAATTCTTCCCACAGCCTTTATAATTGGTGAATGCTCTTTTAAGTCGGAGCATTTTAAAGGACACTTAATGACGAGTTACTCCATCACGCCCAATATGCAACGAACCATCGAACAAGCCCTGGCCGAAGATATTGGCTCTGGGGATGTAACTGCGAATACTATCATTCCGGTCAATGAGCAGCTAAAGGGGCACATCATCGCCAAACAGGATGGCATCATCTCTGGGTTGTTTGTTGCGCAAGCTGTTTATAAAGCCGTTGATGTCGGCATCGAATGCCGCCCCACTGTTGAAGAAGGTCAGCAAGTTACCAAAGGGCAGGAAATAATGTTGTTAACTGGTTCTGCACGGTCACTGCTGACTGCTGAACGTACAGCTTTAAACTTCATGGGCCGCATGTCGGGCATCAGCACGCTCACCCGGCGCTACGTGGATGCTGTAAAAGGCACAGGAGTAAAAATTCTTGACACGCGCAAAACCGTGCCGGGTTTGCGCGAGTTTGACAAACTTGCCGTTAAGCTTGGCGGCGGTACAAATCACCGCATCGGGCTTTATGACATGATCTTGATCAAAGATAATCACATTGATTTCGCCGGCTCAATCGACAAAGCCGTTCAACTCGCTCGAGCTGCCAGTACCAACCTTGAAATAGAAGTGGAAGCACGCTCACTGGCTGATGTTGCCTGCGCGCTCGATCTTGGCGTGGAGCGCATATTGCTGGATAACATGAGCGCTGAAACGATGCATGAAGCGGTAACTTTAAACCAAGGGCGGGCAAAACTTGAAGCCTCAGGCAACATTACCCTCGATAATGTTCTCTCAGCTGCTCAAACCGGGGTTGATTTTATCTCGATTGGGGCGTTGACCCATTCTGTGGTCGTATTTGATGTAAGTTTTGATTATCTGGAGAAACCAGGCAGGCAAGTATGACAAATGAAGAAATGTATTTAAGTCTTAAAGAAAAACTGGCAGATATTGTGCCTGATGTGGAACTGCGTTACAAGGCTGAACTGGCCGTTCAAATCAACGAACTCAAGAAACAGAAAGATGCTGTCATCCTCGGGCACAATTACATGGATCCCGTTCTGTTTCACGCCGTGACCGATATAAAAGGCGACTCGCTTGAATTGAGCCGCAGAGCAGCCGAAACCGATAAATCGATCATCCTATTTTGCGGTGTGAAATTCATGGCTGAAACAGCCAAGATTTTGAACCCCACCAAGACGGTCTTAATCCCGTCATTGGCTGGCTGCTCTCTGGCCGCCAGTATTACTGCTGCTGATGTCAGAGCTTTGAAACAGCGATACCCCGGTGTGCCTGTGGTAACCTATATCAATACTTATGCAGATGTGAAAGCCGAAACGGATATCTGTTGCACCTCTGGTAATGCCGTGGCGGTGGTCGAATCGCTGCATTCTGATACGGTTATCTTTTTGCCAGACGAATACCTGGCCAGCAATGTGGCCAAAGAAACCGGCAAGCACATTATCTTTCCAAGCTTGAATTCAGTTCAACCAGCGAATGAATCATTGCTCGATGTGCAAATGATTGGCTGGCGCGGACGCTGCGAAGTGCATGAGAAATATACTGTGCAAGACATTGCCAATGTGCGTGAACAGCACCCTGATGTGTTGATCATGGCGCACCCTGAATGCAGTCCTGAAGTGGTGGCTGCCTCTGATTTTTCGGGCAGCACATCGGCCATGATCAAGTATATTCGCCAGACCAATGCGCCCAAATATTTGCTGCTAACGGAATGTTCCATGGGTGACAATGTGGCGGCTGAAAACCCTGACAAAAACATGCTGCGCATGTGTAGTGTGCGCTGTCCGCATATGAACCAGATCACCATGGAAAACACGCTTGAAGCTTTACAGAAAAACCAATACGTCATCGAAGTGCCTGAAGATATTCGTGTGCGAGCTTATCAGGCAGTTGAACGCATGCTTCATATAGGATAGTTAATCATGCAGAATTCAGATGTTCTTATCATTGGCTGCGGCATTGCAGGGGCTTCGGCAGCTTTAACGCTGGCAAAAAACCCTGATCTCAAGATCACCATCCTAACGCGAGAAAAGGATCCGCAGGAATCCAATACGCGCTACGCCCAGGGCGGCATCATCGGGCGCGGCGAGAATGACAGTGCTGATATTTTGGCAAAAGATATTGTGGCAGCGGGAGCCGGCGCCGCTTCACCTGAAGCCGCCCGCATCCTGGCTGAAGAAGGCCCCGGCATCATTCAAGATTTGTTGGTCAACCTGGCGGGCATTAAATTTGACACCCGCTCTGACGGCGGCCCGGAATATACCCTTGAGGCAGCCCATTCTTGCAGACGCATCCTGCATGTGGGTGACGGCACCGGGCAGGCAATCATCACCGGTCTGCTTGAAGCCATCAAAAAATATCCTAACATTACCATGCTCAACAATCTCACAGCTGTTGATCTGATCACTTTTCCGCACCATTCGCGCGATCCGTTGAAATCATACGACCCGGTCACCTGTCATGGCGCATATGCTTTTGATCGTAAAGAACGCACGGTGCATCGCTATTTTTCTGCTGTGACCATTTTGGCCACCGGCGGCATTGGCCGCATTTACATGAACACCACCAACCCGGCAGGGGCAAGAGGCGACGGTCTGGCCATGGCCCACCGCGCAGGTGCGCGCATCGAAAATGCAGAGTATGTGCAGTTCCATCCCACATCGCTTTCGACGCCTGGTGCCGAAGGTTTCTTGATAAGCGAATCGGTGCGCGGCGAAGGCGCAATTCTGTTAACCCCAGATGGACGTCCTTTTATGGCGGATTATTCGCCGCAGTGGAAGGATCTGGCTCCCCGCGATGTGGTGGCGCGTGCCATTCATCACCAGATGGAGACCAACGGCTATAATTTCGTGCTGCTTGATCTGGCTACTCATATGGAAGCCAAAGCCATTCGGCACCGCTTCCCCAATATTTACAAAAATTGCCTGGGTCATGGCATTGATATCACCAAAGAACCCATCCCCGTTGTACCTGCTGAACATTATTTCTGCGGCGGTGTGCTGGTGGATGGCTGGGGTCGAAGCAGCATCCAAAATCTTTATGCATTAGGCGAATGCAGTTGCACCGGGCTGCACGGCGCGAACCGCCTGGCTTCAACCTCGCTGCTTGAGGGCCTGACGTGGGGATATCGTGCAGGCAAAAACATTAATGAACGATTGGCGGGGCTTTCAAGTTTTATGTTCAATCAGGCGTCAGAAGTTCCCTCATGGGATGAAAGTGGATTGACGGCTGAGGCTGATGCAGCATTAATTCAGGGTGACATGCAGACCATCCGCAATATCATGTGGCATTATGTGGGGCTTGAACGCAACACCGAGCGGCTCTCTCGCGCCATCCGCGAACTGCGGCACATGTGGAGCGAGATTGAGACCTTCTACCGTACCACGCGTTTGAGCGACGGCCTGATCGGCCTACGCAACGCCGTTGAAGTGTCATTAATAATCGCAAGGTCGGCGCTGCATAACCGGCAGAGCCGGGGATGTCATTACCGCGAGGATGCACTTGAACACGATGGCGATCGGTTGATATAACGCTATTTTAACTACCTTAAAGCAGACCCCCGTGGTTTGATTTTCGAATTTTCCTCTATTTAAACAAAATCGCGCGAGTCTTGTTCTAAAATTTGATAATGAAAGTGTGGGGGGCTAAGGTTTACAGCCCACTCTGTTTGCCTTCTCGAGCATTGCCTTATTTCCTATGAACGGGCATGACCTTGCGCATGAATTAAATAGGATCCCAACTTGTCATATCTATTTATCTTTCTGAAGAGCATCAGTCAACCAGGATTTATAGGGTTCCTTGGCTGGTAAAGCAGTTCGCCAATCAGGTCCATCAAAGTCATCATATCGGGCGGTGACCAGTTCGTTTAACCAGGCTGGCTTATATTGTTCATCCATGCGGTTGATGAGGTGCAGCGGAAAATTGTATTCGTTGGGCAGCAGTTTGATTTCTCCTTTTTTACACAGATTTATAATAGTGGCCGCCAAAACGGCCTGATGCAGATAAAGCTTGTAGCGCTTATCTTGCTCAAAAAACTCGGTCATGCGGGCGTCTTGATACAGCCCGGCGAAATTATCTCGCCACTTACGCAATATCCCTGCTTGCGGGTTGACGGCGATCAAACCCGCATTAAAATGCGGCCGAATTTGTACTTTATCCACCAGCGTTGACATCTGAAAAACATGGCTTTTGGATACACGGCAGTGTGAATAGATCAACTGCCAATAACCGTCAGCGGCTTGATCCATTCGTGAGCTGATGTTTTGAATGTGAACGGGCGGGATGGCAATTTTCACACCCTTTTTGAGGATCAGTGCCTGAGGTTCTTTCATCACCAACGTATCGGTATCCATCCAGACCAATTGTGGGGCGAGGGCTTCATCAGCCAGCAGTTCAGCTTCGGCAGCAATGAAAACCTTGTTCGCGAATGGAAATGCCGCAGCCTCTTCAGGCAGGGTCGGCGTGAATCGAATAAAGGTTGGGCTGGCGGGTACAATCTCGGCCCCAGCTTCGCTTGCAGGCAATTCAAAGATCCAATGCAAACATTCATTAAAATGGCCGCTGAAGCGCATCAGGTTTTTGGCAAGCAGAGAAGCCTCACGGGTGGTAACCCCTGGTTGGTAGTAAAAAGCAATTACAGTATCAGAATTTTTGGTCATCTTTAGCCTTCCATAATACGTGCAAAAAGTTCATTCTTTGTCTATAATGAATTATCTCACCAGTTTGTAACTCACGAGGAGAATACCCATGATCAATATCGTTTCACCAAAAACACATGAGGATTTTAAAGCATATTATGAACTCAGATTTAATGTCCTTCGAAAGCCTTGGGGGTTGCAAAAAGGAACAGAGAAGGATGATTTTGAGCCCATCTCAAAACACTTTATGGCTGTAGAGAGTGAATCAAACCATATTGTGGGTGTGATCAAGTTAATGGAAAAAGAAAAAGGAGTGGGCTGGTTTTCTCATATGGCAGTTCTCGATGCATATCAGAAAAAAGGTGTGGGAAAAATGCTTCTTTCATTCATCGAAGAAGTGGCTAAAAGGGATGGGTACACCATTTTGGGTTGCATGGCACGGTTAAATGCAACAGATTATTTTGCAAAAGCCAGATATGTGGTCATGGGACTTCCTACCCAATATTTTGGAACGACCCAGGTCGTTTGGATGCAAAAAAACTTGTAATAAATTGTAAAAAAAGGGAGTGGATGGCAAAAAACCATCCACTCCCTTTTTTTTATTCAGCAGGTACTGGTTTTCGTTTGAACAAACTAAAAATTAAATTGAAAAGGCCTGAAATGGGGGCAAGCACCCAACTGATCAGGTTATTGATGATACTAAATCCCTGACTGATCCAGATCAAGGCCGGTCTTATTTTTCGCAAGAAAGGAATATGGGCATAGGCGAGTGACAAAAGAATGGTGGCGGCTGAAATTCCAAAACGCGTCCAATCGCCAATTTCAATGTGAGCCAGGTCTTCGAGCAGCAACTCAACACCGATGTTGAATACCAAGATATAAGCAGCGGTTTTCAAGATGGGTTCTTTTTGAACAATGTAACTAAATGCTCCAGCTGCAAAACGCATCAAAAGGATGCCGATGCCAACCCCCATCATAACAACCCACAATTTATCAGAGAGTGACACGGCTGCGACAACATTATCCAGACTGAAAGCCAGATCCATAAGTTCGACACTTAAAACGGTCATCCAGAATGTGCGCACTTGCACAGGTTTTGTGTCTTCATCGCCTTCACCAGAATACCCGTGGGCGCTAAGGTCATCCAATGCCAATTTGATCAAATAGGCTGCGCCGATCAATTTGAGCCAGGGATTAGCAACAATAAAGCTGGCCAGCACCAGCATGATGCCCCTGCCTGCATACGCCCCGATCAACCCTACTTTAAGTGCCGCCACTCTTTGAGGACCGAGTACCTTATCCATTCTGTGGCCGAATCCTTTCAAGGCTTTTGGCCAGGGAATCGGTTCGGTGTCTGACAAAGGAAGAACCATGGCACCTAAAACAGCCGCATTATCTATTGATAATATGCCTTCCAAAAAAATCAATTGAATGATGATGACAACAAAAGACCAATCCATATTTTGCTCCTAAAGTGACTTTAAAACACGCATCCCGCTACTGGATGTAACGAGGATGGTTTTGAGTCGATTTCGTTTTCTTTTTGTAACTTGATAATACATCTTTTATTGGGATAAGAATATGGATTGGTGTAGTGTATCTAAAAAAAGAGGATGAAATGCATATTTTGAGAGATTTGGGAGCAATTTAAGTATTTCCTATAACAACCGAGAATGCTAGTAAGCACAATTGATTTGGCAGTTCAAGGATGAACGCCAAAAAATGTTCAAGGATGAACAGAATGAGTGATACGATTGAAAGTAAAATCACCGATATTCGTATGGCTTATAGTTTAATGTTACATAGCAAAATTGCCGAAGCCAGACAAAAAGGAGATAAATCAGCGGAAAAAGCTGCCTCCTCCTCTTTGGAAAAAGATGATGTTCAAATCAGCGACGCCGGAAAATCTGCTCAATCTGCAAGTATATCTGTTCCCAACAGGGTGAATGATCTGAATGTGGATATTCGCCTGGCGGATCTATATAAAAAGATCTACGGGCCCAAAGAACAACCCCAACCAACACCTCAAGCCCAGGTAATTGAGTTTTTCCAACAGATTGAAAAAGAAGCTTCCATAACCTTCACCAACCTTGAACCTGTTAATGGATTGGTGGTCAAGAATCGCCATCTGGCAGAGACGGATCGTTACCGGTTTGAGTTCAGTGATGGTTCCACTTTGAAGATCACAGACAAATGGAGCAGCAAAAGCACCACAATTTGGGGCGATCCGCATATCGATACTTCTGACCAAGATGGTACTCAAAACGGCGATTTCAAGGACCTAGCGGCAAGCGATAAATACACCACCTTTATGCTTTCTGATAACACGCGCATCACCTTTACCGCCCGAGATGACGGTATCATCGAAGAGGTGAATATTTTCCACGGTAGTCAACACTTAAAGGGGATAGGCGCGGGTTCTCAAAGTTGGGACGAAGAAAACGGACTGTTTGCACATACTGTCACCAACCAGGCTTTTACCGCAATGAGTCTGGTGCCGGTGGGTGATACAGTCTATGCCGGCGGAGATGGCAACGATTGGTTTGACGCAGCGAAAAATTTTATCTGGGGTCAAACTTCAGGTCCTGTCGTCACCAGCAGACCCTCAAGCACGATTGAATATACTTATAGCCAACGCATTATTCAGCAGGTTTCCATCTTGAAGGTCAACCAACAAGTTTGAAGCTGAGCAATTATCAGCCTGGCCGGATGTTTTCTTCGAGACGGGGATGACATCCGGCGTTTTATTATCTAGCGGATTATTTACATCGAATTTATCTGCAATTAATCTTCCTTTATTGGATACAACAATCAAAAAAAATACAATGAAGAAGGTAAATAGCGATTCATTACTGTTGACTTTGACACATCAATCCATTTATCACATTGACAAACCCCCTAAGCAAAGCGGTGGGTCATTATTAGTATAGATTTAGGAGCGTGGATATGAGTGCAGAAAAAAAGAAGAGAAACAGATTTTGGACAGATTGGAAAATTGGGGGAAAAGTAATTAGTGTGGTTCTGGTCATTTCTTTGATCAGTGTGGCCGTACTATTAACAGTCAATTATTTAACTAATGTTCGAGAAACCAATAAGACCGCTGGAAACCAACTGTTGGTTTTGGGTGATGAAGTTATATTGCGGGCGGCTGGCCAGGTTCTTAATGAAGTAAAGGTTCTTGAAACACTCTCTCGAACACCATCACTCATTGATGCAATTGCTCTGGCGAATGAAGAGCGTGCAGACCTTACCGATAAAGATATTGAATCCCTGGATCAAGCATGGAAAGATGATCTTCCCAGTATAGCCTCAGAGGTATTCAAAGTCTCAAATAACGTAACCACAAAATTCTTGAAAGAATTCATTAAGCAAAATCCTCAAGAAGTCGAAGTTTTTGTGACGGATGTAAAAGGGTTGAATGTGGCTATGACCGACCGTACCAGTGATTTCTGGCAAGCGGATGAAGGTTGGTGGAACTCAGCCTACGCTGAAGGTAAAGGAAGCGCTTTTATTGCAGAAGTTGAATATGATGAAAGTACCAAAGCCTATGCCATGAATATTGGCGTGCCGGTATATGATCAATCCAATAAAGTGATTGGAATTTTGAGAGGTACTTTAGATGTATCTTCCTTGATCACAACACTTGGCAGTGTAAAAGTGGGTGAAACCGGAAACGCCACTTTGATTGATGCCAATGGTAACATTCTCTTCAATCAGGATTCTGCTCTCATTATGCAACCCGCTCCTGAAGCGATTATGGCTTTGTTCGCATCTGGTGAAAGCGGATGGACCCAGGGTCATAATCTTCAAGGTGACGAAGCCGTTTTAGCCTACAGCCAATTAAAAGGCGAAACCGCGCAGAAACTGCGTTGGAATATCTTGATGGTGCAAGATCAGGAAGAAGTCAATCAGACCATTATCACCAGTTTGATCATGAGTTTTGTGGCAGCTCTTGCAGTAATCATATTGGGTATATTCTTCACTTTGATCGCCGTTCGTTTTATTACCAAACCGATGAAAACGATTACCGACAGCTTTTATCAATTGGCAACCGGTGATTTAAGTTTATCTGGATTGGATCTGGGATATCTTGAAAAGATTAAATCCCAGCAGGACGAAATTGGTGATATGTCACGTGCCGGCTCTTCGTTGATCAATTATTTAAAAGATATGGTTTTGGTTGTTGAAAAAGTTGCCAAGGGTGATCTCTCGGTAAAAGTTAATGCGAGATCCGAAAAAGATCAATTAGGAACCGCTTTTTCAGATATGACCGGTCAATTAAAGGGACTTGTTTCTCAAGTTACTGACAGTGCCAAGAAAGTAGAAATTGCTTCTGGTGGTTTAGCAAATGCAGCCTCACAAGCTTCGCGCGCCACTGAACAGATTTCTGCCACCATTCAGCAAATGGCAACTGGAACAAACGAATTTGCAACTACCGTAACACGCACAACCCAGTCTGTAGAACAGATGTCGATGGCGATTGACGGTGTGGCAAACGGCGCACAAGACCAGGCTCAGGCTGTTGGTCAGGCTACCACGATTGCTGCCCAGATCAGCAATACAATTCGTGATATTGCTGATAATGCGCAATCAAGCGCCAAGGCGGCTAGTGAGGCGGCTGATACAGCCCGCACCGGCGCACAAACGGTTGAAGAAACCATTAACGGTATGAATTCGATCAAATCGAAAGTGGGCATCTCGGTGGTCAAAGTTCAAGAAATGGGAGAGCGGTCCAGCCAGATCGGATCTATCGTCCAGACGATTGAAGAGATCTCTTCACAAACCAATCTATTGGCGCTCAACGCAGCCATTGAAGCCGCCAGAGCTGGAGAACACGGCAAGGGCTTTGCGGTGGTGGCTGATGAAGTGCGAAAATTGGCTGAAAGGTCATCCATGGCGACCCGCGAGATCAGCGACTTGATCGGCGGAATTCAATTGAGTGTTGAAGAAGCTGTGTCAGCCATGAATGACGGAGCTCAGGAAGTTGAAACCGGTGTTGAACGTGCTGGTCAATCAGGTGTTGCCCTTGAGAGTATTCTCAATGCTGTCGCCAGTGTGAATGCCCAGGTGTCGAGCATTGCTGAAGCAGCTCAAAGCATCAATAATTCAGCCGTCGAACTGGATAACTCGATGGGCAGCGTTTCAGCCGTGGTTGAAGAAAATACAGCCGCCACTGAAGAGATGTCAGCTAGTTCGAGTGAGGTTAATTCGGCCATGGAAGTCATTGCTGCCAACAGTGAAGAAACCAGTGCCTCCATTCAGGAAGTTTCAGCATCTACTGAACAGATGACAGCGCAGGTGCAGGAAGTGACCAATTCAGCATTGGAACTGGCTGCTCTGGCGGAACTTCTAAGAGATTTAGTGACCCGATTCAAATTGGATGAAGGCGAAGAGACCGTTGAGTAATCCAACTTGATTTATTTAAATGACCCCCGCGGATTTTCCGCGGGGGTCATTTTTGCCAGCTTTATTTTCCGTATTTTTTGAAGTGCTCGGCGAACAAAACTTCAGGGTCAGGGATCACCGCAGGGATGGGATAGGAAACCCAGGTCACGTTTAGGAAGTGTTTCCAGGTGACGTTTTCACTGGTGATATTGCCGCCCCAGGTGCCGCAGCCGAGAGTCATGGTAAAGGGCATGCCGTTTACCCAGTCGCCGCTGTTGCCATAGCTCTGTGATTGTCTCACCATCATACGGCTCACTTTGGCTTTGGTAGCCAGTTCCATAATATGGGCTTCGTTGGTCGAATGGATGCCGCAGGAATGTCCGTATCCGCTGAAGGCGGTGATTTCGATTACCATCTGCACAGCTTTGTCGAAATCTTGATACTTCCAGAGCGTTACCACCGGGGAGAGTTTTTCAGCTGAGAACATGTCTTCGGGGCCGATGTGTTCACCCAGCACCATCAGGAAGGTTGTGCCGTCTGGAACAGAGATGCCGGCCTCGGCCGCGATAACCTTAACACTCTTGCACACGATTTTGCCGCTCAGGTGTGAGCCGTCAGGCCACATGGCTTGTTTGAGTTTGGCGCGATCTTCACCTGTCACCAGATATCCGCCCTGACCTTTGAGCCCGGCCAATAAGGCATCAAAGATGCTCTCATGGATGATGACATTGTTCTCGGCCGAGCAGGAAGTAGCATTGTCAAAGACTTTGCCTTTGTGAATCTTGACTGCGGTTTCTTCGAGGTTGGCAGATTCGTCCACGATGATGGTGGCATTGCCTGCACCAACACCATAGGCGGGTTTTCCGCTGCTGTAAGCCACTTTGACCACACCGGCGCCGCCGGTTGCCAGCACTAGATCAACCATGCCCATCAAATCCTGAGAGGCTTCCATGCTTGGTTCTTTGATGTTTTGCACTAGATCTTCAGGTGCGCCAACTTTTTTCAAGCCTTTGCGCATTTCATTGCAGATGAATTCGCATGTGTTCTTGGCTTTCGGGTGGGGGGCAAAGATGACGGCATTGCGGGTCTTGAGAATGGGTAGCCCGTTGCACGGCATGGTGGAAGATGAATTGGTCATGGGGGTGATGGCGCCGATGACCCCCACGGGTTTGGCGATTTTTTTCAATCCCAGTTTCGGGTCGTCTTCAATCACACCCACGGTTTTAACCCCTTGCAGGTCTCTAACGACACCCAGGGTTTTCTTCATGTGTTTAACGACCTTGTCTTCATAGACGCCCAGACCGGTTTCATCGACGGCCATGCGGGCGGCTTTTTCAGCCGTTTCTCGTTTATAGCATTCCCAGCCCACAGCGAGGATCATTTCATCCACTTTGTCTTGCGGCCAGAATTCAACGATCTTTTGTGCTGCGCGGGCTTTTTCCATCATTTCTTTTAGATTATCAGTCATTGTCTCTCTCCATTTGAATCTTCAGATTGAATGATTCTTACAGGTTGAAATGGTTTGCGTTATTTCACAACCGCTGCCAGAGATTCTTCAAAGATGCCCAATGCATCTTTCATTTGTTCCTGGGTAACGATCAATGGGGGTATCCAGCGGATGGTGTTATCCCAGGTGCCGGCGGTGAGAAGCATCATGTTACGCTTGGCGCATTCTGCCACCACACCTTTTGCAGTGGGTTTATCCGGTTTTCCTTTGGTGTCGCGGAACTCCGTGCCGACCATCAACCCCAGACCGCGCACATCTGCAATCTGTGGATAACTTTCGCGCAGATGAGACAGCCCCGCAATTAATTGTGAGCCGCGTGCCAGCGTATTTTCGAGCATATTTTCTTCTTTCATTGCACGGATGGTTGCCACACCCGCTGCAGCCGCCACGGCGTTTCCGCCGTAAGTGCCGCCGTGAGATCCGGGGATCCATTTTTTCATTAAATCAAGACGGCTGATCACGCCAGAGATGGGCATACCTGAAGCCAGACCTTTGGCGACTGTCATGATGTCGGGCTCAAGTTCGAAATACTCGTTTGCGAACCATTTACCGGTACGTCCAAAGCCTGACTGAATTTCATCAGCCACAATCAAAATGCCGTGTTTGCTGCAGATTTCGCGCAAACCCTTCATGAAAGAAGCAGGAGGAACCACGTATCCGCCTTCACCCAGCACCGGTTCAATAAAGACGGCGGCGGTTTCAGAAGGTGCAGTCTGTGAGGCCAGCAGGGTTTCAAACTCTTCCAGGCACCATTGACTGGTTTTCTCTTCATCCCAGCCATATTTCATGGCATAAGGGTAGGGGGTGACAAACACACCCGGCATGAGCGGTTGGTAGCCATTTTTATAGATGGTTTTCGATGTGGTCATAGTCATGGTGGCTACGGTACGGCCGTGAAAACTACCCTGAAAAACGATCACATTGGGGCGGCCGGTTGCGTGACGGGCGAGTTTTAGCGCGCCTTCCACTGCTTCAGCACCGGAGTTGCTGAAGAAAAAACCATCCATGTTGGAAGGAACGATGGTGCGCAGTTCATCCACCAGTTCAAGCATCGGTTTGTGTGTCACCAGGTTAGCCTGGCCGTGAAGCAGCAGCCCGGCTTGAGCGCGGATCGCCTCCACAACTTTAGGGTGACAGTGGCCGGTATTGGTGACGCCGATACCGCAGGCGAAATCCAAAATCTTGCGGCCGTCAGTGGCGTAGATGTAGCTGCCTTCTGCATGATCCACGATAATGTCTGTGTGGTGCGTCCAAACAGGAGAGAGGTGTTCAAAATTTTCTTTGTAATTTATCATTTTAGGGTCCAGACCTTCAAGATTTTTCTATTTACAACCTGTCTGTTGATAGTTATTCGCCAGGGCAATTATCATTGCAGACAGTGAATTTGTTCGGATAAGTGATTCTTGTTTTCTTACAGTTCAGAAACTAAGTTCTCCAGCTTTTAAAGTGAGAAAACTGGAGAACTCTATGATCTAGTTTAGTCTATGATAAACCTATTACCACTCTTTGATGCCCCAGGGGAAACCGTACTCACCCATCAGATCCATGAATGGGATGGGGTCGAAGGCTTCAGGACCATCCACGCCGGTGCCGACCCACTTATTGGTGGCAAGCAGTTCCATGCCGATAACGGCATTAAAACCGGTTTGCGTAACAACCACCTGGCAGTCGAATTTTTCCATACTTTCTTTATTGTCGGCCACTTGATACAGGTAAACCTGTTTTTCCTTGCCGTCTTTCTTGCCTTTGACCCATGTGCCGGCACAGGTTTGACCTTCCATCAGATGGCCGATGTGAGCGGGGTCGGGCAGGCAGGCAGCCACAACATCGCGCGGTGCAACTTCCACACCCTTAACTTTAATGGGCTCCTTGTTGTCGAGACCGAGCATGTGCAAAGTCTTGAGAATGCCGATAAATTCATCGCCAAGACCGTACTTGAAGGTGACGCGGTTGCACTTTACGTATCGAGGAACGAGCAGCACTTCCTCGTGCTCCACGTTGACGCATTCGACGGGTCCGATGCCGCCGGGAAAATCGAAGGTTTCGGGTTCAGAGAAGGGTTCTGTCGTGAACCAGTCTTTGCCTTTTTCCCAAATGACGGGTGGGTTGAGGCACTCTTCAATCGTGGTCCAGATTGAGAAATTGGGGGCGAAATCATAACCTTTGACAATCAAATTTGCGCCGTCGCGGATGCCAATCTCGTCAATTTCATCGAAGAGGTATAGCTCTGCATATTTGGCGAAAATATCGGCCATACCAGGTTCCACACCCAAACCAAGCAGAGCCAGAATTCCTTTATCTTTCCATTGTTTGGCACGTTCAAACTGATAATCGCCAAGTTTGACGCCGGTCTTCTTGTAAGGATCGCTAGGATGAGGCTCTGACAGTGTCATGGCCATATCCATATAATGGCAGCCGGCTTCATAGGCGGCGTCAAAAATAGGAATATTGAAACTGGGATCGCAAGCGTTCATGATCAAATCAACACCGTATTTCTTCGCCAGAGCCACGATCATGTCTTTTTTATTGGCATCCACAAACTCAGCCGGGAATTTCTTGGCATCTTTGAGTTTCGCTTGCACTTCTTCGGTTCGGGCTTTGTTGTAATCAGCCAGTACCATCATTTCGAGCCAGGGTCGTTTTGCGGCCATCACTGCTATTGCTTCACCAACACCACCAACGCCTACTAACAATACCTTCATGAGCTGCTCCTTTGAGATTTAGAAAGAATGATTATTTTTCAGGTTCATTCAATACGTAAGGATCTACGTCCGGAATATCTTTTTTGACAAATTTGCGGATGGGGAAGTAAAGTGCGGCTCCAATTGCCATGGCGATTAGTCCCCAGCCTATTGCTCCCTGCCAGCCATAGTCGGCTATTTGACTGACAATTGCCAAAACAATGATGGAAAGTGGGGCAATAACGATATAAATCAAACCAAATACACCGCCGGGAACTCTATTTCGCGGTAACTCTGGCCGTTTGATGCGCAAGGCAACTAAAGCAAATATTTCTGCCATCAAAACCAGCATATTTAGGAACACATCAATTACAACCAAATTTTGGAAAGCGGAAGTTGAAAAAACCAGGAAAAAGGCTCCACAGATTAAAATTGATATCCATGGTGTGCCATATTTTGGATGAACCTTGTTGAGCCATTTAGGCATCATACCGTCTTGAGCCATTGCGTAGGGCACACGCGTGCCGCCAAGACCGTTTCCGATGAAAAGACCAATCATCGAGAGAATGGCTGAAATTCCCACAATGCTGCCCAGGAAGTAAGACAAATTGCTGTCTTTACCGGCAATATTGTCGCCAATTTTGTGTGCAATTGTCGGGAATTCCCAACCGGCGTCGGTGGCAGGGTCTGCACCCCACTCAACAATTTGTGCTTCAGTAACGCCATTTTCAGCAAGTACTGCTCCAATTCCTTCACCTTCGTTGTATTCCTCAATGCCCCACATCTGATGCGACCCATTGATGTCTGCTCCACCCCACAGACCTGCAATAGTTGGAATTGAATACGATAGAATTGCGGCAAATAATACGAGCACCATTGCTTTTGGATATGTTTTCTTGGGTTCTTTGATTTCGTCGCCAGCAGCGGCAGGCAGTTCCCATCCCATAAAATTCCACATGGCTACGTAAACGCCTACACTCAATGCAGCCAGCATGTTGGGGCCGTTTACTTCTGCTCCGCCAGCCAGGAAATCAAAACGCAGGGGTGTGCCTGAAGAAATACCTGCATAAATACCGAAGCCTGACATGATCAATAACGGAATGATCATAAAGATACCCAGCCAGTTCGTGGTCAAACCTGAAAGTCTGGCGCCACGGACATTTAGCAGAGAAATGAGTATGATCAAGGTTGCAGCCACCAACCATGAAAGGAAACCGCCTGAGAAATCAACGCCAAAAATGGTGGCACCATCTGATAACTGCGGAATGAAGTAACTGAGATACCAGGCTGTCCAGACTGGATAAATTGAAACATCTACCCATGAAACCACCCAGTTCATCCAGCCGGCCATGAAGCCAACAAATGGTCCAAAAGCCTGTTTGGTCCAGTGGTAATAACCACCTTCAACCGGCATCATGGATTGCATTTCGCGTACCATTAGCATGTTGGGGATGCTAAAAATCAGGGGGGTCACAACCATTAATAAGAGGGCTAAACCAGGACCGGATAGACCGACCATGGGTTCAGCACCAAATGCCCCGCCACAGACAGTAAAGTAGATCAGACCAAACAGGGGAAGTAGTGTTAACTCCCTTTTGAGCTTGTTCTTCTCAGTTGCCGTGAAACCTTCCTTTTCAGATACGGTTGCCACAGTTGCCTCCTTAGAAAAATTTTGTCCTTTTTATCGTGGGGTTTTCCACGTAATCACAATGAGAAATTTCTATCCATAAAAATTGATGACTTGAAACTCAACTTATTCTTCTTGCACGCAAAATGAGGGGATATGCCAGATATGGTCATCTTTGATTCTTAATGGCACAAATGATATGTGGGTCTTTCGCACCCCGGGAATTTTTCCTATAATGTCGGTCACGAATGAAAAAAGTTCGTTATTGTCATGCGCGAAAACCTGAATACTGATGTCATTTTGTCCGGTTGAACAGGCAACATAACTGACCGATTCGTATCCTGCAATCAGTTTCGCGATTTGCAGAACCAGAGAAGGTTCCACTTCAATGAAGACATCCGCAAAGACTACCAGCCCCAGCCCCTCCGCATTGACATTGCCGTGAATGGATAACACTTTATTCTTTATTAACCGCTCTATACGGTAGCGCACGGCTCGTTCAGATATTTTGCCAATTCGTTCAGCAATTTTTGAACAGCTCATACGGCCATCTTCAATCAAAAGATCAGAGATTTTTTTGTCTATTACGTCTATTTTTGTCATGGATAATCCATTTTATTTCCGAGATTTACATTTATTATAGATATTTTTTCCGATATTACAATCATTAATGGGGGGCAATTTTTAATTACAACTCAAATTAAAAACACGAATTCTAATATTTATCAGATGGGTACTTGACTTCCTATATTTTTTTGGCAATAATAAAAGAGCCAGGGAAAACAGGCATTATTCCAATTGCTTTTGTGAAATATCGGTAATTAAATAAGGATATTAAGGGAATATCGGAAGAGAAATCCGTCATATTTTATTCATATTATTTATTTCTCAATGAGCCAATCACTATTCAAAAGGAGACTATATGCCACAAAATATCCAGAATGCACTGAAGTATTCAGAAAAATGGTTGGAATTAATTAAGAAACCTGAAGTCAGCCAGGAAGAAGGGAAACTAATTATTGAAGAAAGCAAGGCTAATTTCTCTGAATTCTTCAATAAAAACTGGTTGGAATATCGCAAATCGGTCACAGAGGCGGGAGATTGGGCCTGTGTGGAATGGAACGGTCGCGGAGCGATGTTCAAAGATGTTCTGGGGCGTGAATATATTGATTGCCTGGGTGGATACGGCATGATGGATCACGGCTGGAGTCACCCCGATGTGGTCGCAGCAGTTGCCTCACAACTACAGCGCACACCAATGCCCAGCCAGGAATTGATCGACCCCCTGCGTGGTGTGTTGGCTCACATGATGGCAGATATTACCCCCGGCGATATCCAATATTCATTCTTCTGTGCCAGCGGTACTGAAGCTATTGAAGGCGCGATTAAATTAGCCAAAATGTACACCAAGAAACCCGGTTTTATCGTTGCCACCAGCGCTTTCCACGGAAAAACCATGGGGTCACTCTCCATGATGGGCAAATCGGATTACCGTGAACCACCTGGTTTGCTATATGCTGGCCCGGTCTACCATGTGCCGTATGGAGATGCAGGCGCAGTTGAAAAACAGCTTGAGATCTGCGATAAAGTGGGCATTGGTATTGCAGCGGTTTTGATGGAACCCATTCAGGGCGAAGCCGGCGCAATTGTTCCTCCTGATGACTTCTGGCCGCGCATTCGGGCTGCCACGAAGAAACACGGCGTGCTTCTAATTGCAGATGAAGTTCAAACTGGTCTGGGTCGTACTGGCAAGATGTGGGGTGTCGAACACTGGGATGTTCAGCCAGACATTATCGCAGTTGCCAAATCCTTGGGCGGTGGTGTCATGCCGATCAGCGCCTTCTGCTCAACACCAGAGATCTGGCAATGCATGATGTATCCGAACCCCTTCATCCACACTACGACCACCGGCGGCGGCGCACTGGCTTGTTCAGCAGCCATCGCTTCAATCAATGTAGCTATTAAAGAAGACTTCCCCAAGCAGGCAGCAGAAAAAGGCGATTATTTGATGCCCAAGCTGCAAGGGCTGGCCAAACAGTATTCAAATATTTATGATTATGTTTGCGGCAAAGGCCTGCTTATCGGACAGCACTTCAAGGATCCTGAAATTGGCTATAAAGTTGCCGCAGGTCTCTTTAAACGAGGTGTTTTGGTCGCAGGCACACTGACCAGCGCCCACACCATCCGTATTGAACCGCCAATCGTCATTTCGTATGAACAGATTGATGAAGTACTGAACAGACTTGAAGACACTTTAAAGGATGTCGCTAAAACAATTTAACAATTATTGGTAGGTTATTTAAACCTGGTTGCTACTGACCTGGATCATTCTTCAAGAAAGGGATGGGAACAATGATACTTGCTGGATATGATTATGCTTGGTTGGTTGTGTTGTTTATCGCGATTTTCTTTGCAGTCCGCATTGGCGTGGGCATTTGGGCTGGAAGAAAAGTTCAAAACAATGAGGACTATGTTGTCGCAGGACGTAGACTGCCAATTCACATGGCGGCCGCCTCTATCATGGCAACCTGGTTTGCAGCCGAAACCTTGATGGGTGCTTCAGAAACCGCTTACGATTATGGTTTCTCCGGCGTTATTTTTGACCCATTTGGCGCCTCGGTCTGCCTGTTCCTATCAGGTTTCCTCTTTGTGCGCCTGATGCGCCGAGCGAAATTCCTTACGATTGTGGATTTCTTCGAACGACGCTACAACAAAACCATGATCGTACTCACTGTCATCGCAGAATGTCTAACTTACTTCTCCTGGACGGCTGCACAGATCGTGGCAGGCGGAGCAATTGTAGAAGGTCTCTTTGGTATAAATCCTGTGTGGGGCATGGTGATCATCATTACCGTGGTCGCAGGGTATACCATGATGGGAGGTATGATGGCAGATACTCTGCTTGATTTCTTCCAAATGTTCCTGACCGCAGGCGGTATCACGCTCGTTTTCCTCTTCATGCTCAAGGCTGTGGGTGGGTTCCCCGGATTATTTGAAGGAGCGGGCTCAACCTATGTTGCCGAGCCGTTCAGGCTTTTACCATCGGTTTCAGAGGGTTATCTGGGCTACACCGGCTTGACAGGTTGGATGTACTGGATGGCCGCCTGGATGGCCATCGGTCTGGGTTCTGTTGCCACACAAGACCTCATGCAGCGTTCAATGGCTGCCCGTAACCAGGCCACCTCGGTTTACGGCTCTTACGGCGCGGGTGTCTTATACCTCTTCTTCGGCATCATGTCTCCCTTGATTGGTATCATGGTCTACAAGATCAGCCCGGGCTTGGAAGACACCAGCTACCTTCTGGTATCTGCTGCCATGACCCACTTGCCTGCTATTTTAACGGCCATTTTCATTGCCGCCTTAACCTCGGCATTGATGAGCACCTCAGACAGTTCTTTGCTAGCTGGCGCTTCAGCAGTGACCGAGAACCTGATTCCATTGATCATAGGCAAGAAGTTGGATGGCAAAAAAGCCTTGTGGGCCACCCGAATCATGGTGTTGGTCAATGCAGCCGTCGGTCTCTCCATTGCACTTTGGGCACAAACCATTTACGAGCTTTCAGTGGTTGCCTGGACGCTTTTGTTGGTGGGCTTGTTCGTTCCATTCGCGCTGGGTATGTATTGGAAGAAAGCCAATTCCCCAGGTGCAGTTTCAGCCTTTATTGGCGGCTTTGCAGTATGGATTCTGGCAACGATCTTCTTCTTCAATACAGGTTTGGGCGGACAATCCACTGCGGCTGTTTGCGAATTCACGGCTGACATGGGTGTTTACAGTGACGGCTGGTGGTGCGGATTCTGGGATGCAGTCTACATTGGATCGTTTGTGGCCTTCTTCTCGGCCTTAATCCTCATGATTGTGGTCTCACTGGCGACCCAAAAAGTATCTCCCCCAAGAAAACTGGTGGATTACTATGGCGAACCTCTTGATCCCAGCTTGAAACTCAATCTTGGTTTGCTGCCGATCAGAGATGCCTTCCGCAAGATCACTGAAAAAGAAAAAGAAACCACATAAGATTTACTGGCAGGATTCGTAACTTGATCCTGTAGCGAAAATGTATAATGAAGGCGTCCAATGGTTTATCCCTTGGACGCCTCAAAATACCAACAACTCATTCTTTTTATAACAGGAAGTCTCATGCCCGATTTAAAATTCGTTGCCCTCGTTTTTGGAATCATTCTGCTGATAGTGCTGGGTGTGCGTCAGGCAATAAAAAAGGCAAAAAAGATTCAAGAAACCGGCGATAAACCGGTCAAAACCAAAGAAATCCCAAAAAAACCAAAGCTGACTGAAGAACAATTTGATAAATCCTGGAAAAATCTTTCTTATTTATTGCTGCTGGCTTCAGCAGGCAGCCTGTACATGGTTTATATGGCTGCCAAAGCCGCTTTGGCAGCCATCCCCAGTGTGGCCTGGGTTTATTGGGTCGATGCTGGTTTCAGCTTGGCTGCCGCTATTGCAGGCGTAGCCATCTGGCGGCTGCGGTCAAAATCGATGGTCTATCTGTATTTCGCATTCACGATTGTGCCAATTATATTATTTATGTCTATCAAGGGTTTCAAAATCAATGCTTTGATCCATTTGTTCCCTTTGGTGCTGATATATTTTGTGTTGAAACCTATTTGGGATAGTATGAAGAATTAAACAACAAACTGCCCGGAGTTTTTCCGGGCAGTTTGTTGTCAGGGTTAAATAATTTGCGTCACCGCTTCTCTAAAAATCCGTGTATGGATGTCAATTTCTTTTTCAGTGATGTCGGGTGCAATTAAGGCCATATTGTGGAAGGGCGTCATCAATATACCTCGGTTGAGTGCTGCCAGATGCATGTAGCGGTCAAGTTCCGCATCCACAGCGGCTTCGGCTTCGCCGCCATTTTGCGGCAGCCGGTCGCAGAACCAATATTCAGCCCGGCAGCCCAGGCGGTTGATCACCCATGGCAGCTTTAATTCATCCATGACCTGCTTGACCCCGTCTGTGAAACGGATCGCCAGCGGAACAGTGTGGTCAAAGGTTTTCTGGTCTAGGGCATTCTCCAGTGTGGCGCGCATGGCTGCCAGGGATAGTGCATTACCGGCCAGGGTTCCACCGATGCCGCCCACATCCGATTCATCCACTTTGATACTCTTTGAAACCATGTCGCCGACTTCTTCAGTGAACCCATACACCGCTGCGGGGATGCCGCTGCCGATGGTTTTACCGACCGTCAGAATATCCGGTTTTAAACCGTGCGCAGCGGTGTAACCGCCCGGACCGGTGCACATGGTGTGTGTTTCATCGATCACCAGCAGAGTGCCGTATTTTTTGGTGAGTTCACGCAGCGCCTCATGATAACCGGGCTGCGGGTGGATGATGCCGATGTTGGTCATCACCGGTTCTGCCAGCACGCAGGCCACATCACCCGGCGCCAGCGCCTGTTCAAGTGCTTGCAGGTTGTTCCACGGCACCACCCGGGTGGTGACCACCGGGTTGACCTGCGGGCCGATTGCCCCTGGCCGCGGTCCGGGGATGCCGTCATTCAGGGTGATAAACGTTTCATCCACGCTGCCGTGGTAGCAATAATCAAAAACCAGCACGTAAGGTCTTTTGGTGATGTGCCGTGCCAGCCGCAGCACAAAACGATTAGCATCCGTGGCGGGGAGGGTGGTCTGCCAGTATTTCAAGCCAAAGCGGCGCTGCAATTCTTCGCCCACCCAAATGGCGTCTTCGGTGGGCAGCATAAATGTGATCCCTTTTTTGAGTTGTTCAGCGATCAACTGCATGGGTTTGTCGGGCGAGTGACCCACCATGGCGCCGGTGTCTCCAAGACAAAAATCAATAAAGTGTTTGCCGTCTGCACAGGTAAATGAGGCGCCTTTAGCCTCTTTGACAAAGAGCGGAAAACCCCCCGCCCAGCGCACCATCCAGTTCATGGGTACGCCGTCCAGCAAACAGCCTTTGGCACGCTGATACAATTTATAACATTCGGGGTGGTCTTTTGAAAATTGGGATATCTCGGTTTGAAGCACATTTTGAAGTCTCTTGCGGTCAATGACGGTCATTTCCATCTTCTCCTTGAGTCAAAATATGATCATATGTAAATTAATTATAGCGAATCCCCCTGTTTCACACTACGAAATATCGATGCGAAAATCCTTTTATGGTGTTATTAATATGCAACAATAAATAAAGTGATACCCGCTCGATTTCTTTGCAATAGAATTGTTGAAAAGGTATTACCCAAATAAATTATTGATCCATGATCAATATAAAATTATTCACAACGGAGTACAAAAATGAACATTTTAACCTGGATAATTGTAGGAGCCATCGCGGGTTTTCTGGCTGACGCTGTGATCAAAGGCATCAACCTAGGATTGATCGGCAAGATCCTCGTGGGTATTGTCGGCGGTCTTTTGGGTGGCTGGCTTTTTGGTGTCTTGGGCATCAGCCTGTTCTCAGGTCTGCTTGGTGATATTGTCACAGCCTTCATTGGCGCGGTCATTTTGCTTTTGATTCTGAGAATGATCAGAAGAAAGTAAAACTTTCTTTCTTTTACCAACAACAATAAATACAGGCATCACCTAATTTGGTGAGCCTGTTTTTTTATCCTAAACCGATGGCATCCATATAGAACTCGACATAATCTTTGACGGTGGTCAATTCGATATACTCGATCTTCTCAAGCATGGATTCGGCTTCGCTTCGTTTGTCGATCGAGAGCAGCAGTTCGCGCGCCCCGCTGCCGGCGGCGTTGCCCACCTGCCTGAAACGTTTGAGCGCAAGCTCAGGGAACATACCGATGCGCTGGCAGTTGGCCAGGTCAAGGTAGGTACCGAAGGCACCCGCCACCAAAAAGAGGTCAATATCCTCGGCGCCGCAGTCCGCTTCACGCAGCAACACCTCAATCCCCGAGCGGATGGCGGCTTTGGCGAGCTGAATTTCCTGCACATCCTGGCGGTTTAGCGAGATTGCCTTGTGCGTCGCACTGTTTTCAGCGTTGACCAATATGAATTCCAGCTGTCCGTCATGCATGCTCAAGCGTGAATCTTCCTTATTGAACGCCCCGCGGTGGTCAATCAGGGCGTTGCGCCGCAGTTCAGCTACGGCATCCAATATCCCTGACCCGCAGATGCCTACCGCTGGTTGGTCTTCAATCGTTTGAAGCTTGACTTCGCTCCCGTCAATGAACACGCGTTCAATCGCGCCTGGCACGGCGCGCAATCCGCTGCGGATGTGAGCGCCCTCAAAAGCCGGGCCGGACGCACTCGAACAGGCCAGGTGTCTACCTTTGTGCAGCAGGCTGATCTCTGTATTGGTGCCGATATCCAACGCCACCACGGTCTTGAGTGTATGCCTTGCGCGGGTGGCCAGTAGCATGGCAATGTGATCTCCGCCCACAAAGCCGGCAATATTGGGCGGCAGATAAACTGTTGCATTTTCTGCCCATTTCAAACCAATCTCGCTGGCGGCAAAAGTCATCGCATCCACCTGAGACGGATGGTAAGGCGCGGTGCCCAGGTTGTGCACCGGCAGCCCGGCCAGCAGATGGTGCATGGCGGTGTTGCCCGCGATCACACCGTCCACAATCGCGGCGGAGGTTAATCCAACTCTGGCCGTCAGTTCGGTCGCCAACAGGTTCAACCCCTCCACCACTGCGCATTGCAGGGTAGCCGCGCCGTCTGCATGCTCATCCGTAAATTGGATGCGGCTGATCACGTCTTCACCGTAAGCCACCTGCGGATTGACCGCGCCGCCCGCGGCAAGTGTTTGTCCGGTCTCAAGATCCACAAGAAAGGCAGCCAGCTTGGTGGTGCCCAGGTCCACAGCCAGGCCGAGCATGTGCTGTTCGAGTGGCAGGGCGGTCACGATCTGATGGCCGTTCAGCACCAGCGCGGCTTTTTGGTTGTGCTGTGTTAATAAGTCATTGATTTTAAGGAGCATTGTCTCAGGCAGGTCGGTGTGCAGGTAGCCGCTCACCTTGAGCGTCTCGCGCACGCCTTCTGCCGCCGAAAGTTTTTGGCCTGAAAGTTCCGTAGAAAGATCAATATCCAATCTTTTTACTGCCGGGTTGAGGGTGATGAGGTTGAGTTCGCCTTCAAGCTGCAAGCGCTGGGCAGATGCCAGCGACTCGGGCTCGAAGTGTATCTTGCCGTCCGAAAGGGTGGAGGTCATGCAGGCCAGGCGTTCATCTTTGGATAAACTGCCTTTTTGCTGCATGATGTTTTCTTTTGGGGTGATGTCTGAAAACTCGCCGCTGATCAGTTTGACCTTGCACGAACCGCAGGTGCCGTTGCCGCCGCACACGGCGTTAACCGACAGACCGGCTTCACGCGCAGCGTGCAGCAGGTTGGCGCCAGCCGTGAGGTTGAGCCTGCGGCCGGAGGGTTCAATTATTATTTCAATTTGTTGCGGAGAATTCATCCTGGCGTGCATCTGAAGACATGCTTGTCGTAGGTAATATCCACGGTGCTGCCTGGGGGGATGACGATGTAATTTTTGTTGTCTTTTGTCCAATCGCCATTCAGCAATCCGCGCAGGATTTTCAGATCGCCGTTGATGGTCTCATAGGCCCAATCGAAACGTTCTGAATCTGCTTCGAGTTTGGTCTTATAGCCGTCAGGCTCAAGCACGCCCATATCCAAAAAAGCGGCGCGCTTGTAGCGTCTCTGCCAGCTTCCGAGGGTTTCGATCAGATATTCGGCGTTGTCTTTTCCGTATTGGGTGACAAAAACTTCATACTGCTTGGCCAGTGCCTCGTCGGGGATGGGGCCGAGTGTGCGAAATTTGCCTTCCTCGTCGGAGCGTTCGGCGAAATCCTGGGTGAACCAGTAGGTGCCGGGGGTCTTTTCAAATTCATCTGCGTAGCGTTTGGCGTCGCCGAGCAGCATGGCGATGCAGTCATGCACGCGGGGGATGACGATGGGAACTTCGCGGGCTTGCAGGCCGAGCGTGCCGTTGCCGCATAATCCGTAGCCTAACAACACGGCCTCGTAGCCGCGGTCTTCCATCAGGTCAATTTTCTTTTGCAGTTTTGGCCGCATCTTGTTGGGCTCATCGTGCAGGCTGCGCTGCATCAACTGAATGTCGATCACATTCGGTGATGTGGCCGCAAGCGAATAAAGCGGCCGGGCGAAGACTTCACAAGAGATGCACAAAAAACGGCTCAAAGTCACTCTTTCTTTAGGCAGCCATCAACTGACGCGCAAGCGCGGCGGCCTGGTTGGCGTCGGGGGCATATCCGTCCGCGCCGATGGTGTTGGCATAAGCCTGGGTTACGGGGGCGCCGCCGATGATCACCTTCACCTGGTTGCGTACCTTGTGCTCTTCAAAATAGCGCAAGGTGGCATCCATGTTGGTCATGGTGGTGGTCAGCAGGGCAGAGATGCCCACGATATCAGGTTTGTGTGTATTGATGGCTTCAACGAATTTCTCTGGTGCAACATCCGTGCCGAGGTCGATCATTTCAAAACCGGCGCCTTCGAGCATCATGCTGACCAGGTTTTTGCCGATGTCATGCAGATCCCCTTTAACGGTGCCGATTACCACCTTGCCGATGGGTTTGATATCTTGGGCGAGCAGCACGGGGCGGATGAGGGTCATGCCGGCTTGCATGGCACGCGCGGCGATCAGCATCTCGGGTACAAAGTATTCTCCCGTTTCAAAGAGTTCGCCGACCTCTTTCATGGGGGCGATCATGCCCTCATTTAAAAGAGATTCGATATTAACGCCTGCATCCAGCGCGGCCTGAACCTTGGTTTTCACCCCGCTGGCATTGCCGTTGACAACGGCGTCATAAATTTCTTTGACGATCTTTTCCATACCGGCTCCTCAACAATAAAGTTAGGGTTCAATGATAACCGGATTGCAAATTATGTGGAATACCGATAAAAGTCCCACGTTTATTATCGGTAGACTTAAGCCATAAGTGGAATTAATTCTACATTAATTTTTTCTAATGTGGTAATTGAGAGCAGACCCCTCTCACCGCTCCGCGGTTCGGGGGCGCGAAGACCGCGGAATTGAGAATGGAGAATCGTGAACCGAGAGTGGTGAACCCTCAACCAATCCCTAATCCCTAATTACTAATCCCGAATTACTAATCCCGAATCACGATTCACGAATCATAATCTTTCTTAAGCATCGCGATGATCTCATCCAGCGAGAGACCGAGGGTTTTGTAATAGTCCATATCCTTGGCCATTTTTTCGCTTGCCAACTGGCTGCGCTTTTCATCCAGCGCGTTCGGCTGCAGCGGAGTGACAAAACAGCCTTTGCCGGCCATTGTGTAAATCAGGCCGGCATGTTCAAGTTCTTCCCAGGCGCGCTTGACCGTGATCACGCTGATGCGCAGTTCCTTTGCCACGGTTCTGATCGGAGGCAGGCAGGTGTCGCTGGCCAATTTGCCCTTGATGATCTGTGCGCTGATCTGTTCAAAGATCTGCTGATAGATTGGGTCTCCCGAGGTGTTCGAAATAACGATTTCCATAGGCTCTAAAGATCAACCGCTTCAAAATTCTTTGCCGCCATACGGTAAGCCAGCCAGGTGAGACCGGCAAACAGTGCAATCCCTGCTGCCAGCACCGGAATCTGGCTGACCAGGGCTGAAGGCGTGTTCCCGTCCAGCACTTTGGCCACGGCAGGCACCGTCACCACCAGCACTTCGATGATGCCGCCGATGATGGTGAAAACAGTTAACCCCACCATCAACGGAATACCGATCTTGTGGCCGGTCTTGTAATACATCGGGAAAAAGAACAGGTTGAAAAGTCCGTAGAGCAGCAGCCCGCAGCCGAGATAGGCCAGGTTGGCGTCAATTAAAACGTTGCCTTTCGGACTGATCGCCACGCTGATGGCAACAAATATGGCGGCCACGGCCATTTGCAGAATTTCAAGGGCTGCCATGGATGTCACGCGGGCTTTCACCACATCGCTTTTTTTGACGGGCAGCAGCACCGAAAAACCGGTGTCGTTTTGCGCCTTGGCGTTCGTAAAAATATTGGGGATGGCGATGAACAAAAAGTACATCAGCGCTACGAAATAAACCCAATAAGGGATCAGGATCAATGCGGCAAACAGAGAGGTGAGGTAATAAAACGGGTGGATCACCAGGCGGAGTTCTTTATAGAGCAGGTTATTCATTTAAGCCTTCTTTCTTGGCGTAATAGATCATAATGTCTTCGAGCGTGGGTTCTTCGATCTCAAGACGGTCGCCAGGGTCAAGCTCGGCTGTTTTGATCAAGCCGCTAAAACCGTAGGCGTGTGATTTGCTGGCGATCAGCCGCGCCTGCAGGGGGGCAAGTTGTTCGCTTGTGCCCTTGACCAGCCGGTAGGCTTGCAGGAGGTCGTCCTTGGTGCGGCTCTCGATGATGCAGCCTCTTTCAATATAGGTGATATAGTCAGCGCATTTTTCGAGGTCGCTGGTAATGTGCGTCGAAAAGAGGATGCTGCGTTCGCCGTCTTCGATGAACTCCTGGAAGAGTTCAAGCAGATTGTCGCGCGCCACGGGGTCAAGTCCGCTGGTGGGTTCATCCAGCAGCAGCAGCTTGGCGCGGTGCGAAAGCGCGAGCACCAGCGAATATTTGATGCGCATGCCGCTTGAAAGTTCCGAGGGGCGCTTGTTGTCGTCCAGGGCGAAGCGCTTCATGTACTTCTGATAGATCGAATCGTCCCACTCGTGGTAGAACCTGCGCACCACATCCGTGATCGTGCGGATCTTCGTCTTGGCGTAGTAATCCACCCCGCCGAACATAAATCCGATGTGCTGCTTGATCTCAAGTTCATGCTGAGCGAAATCCATGCCGAGCATGCTCACCGTGCCGCTGTCTTTGTGCACCATGCCGAGCATTGATTTCAGCGTGGTAGTCTTGCCTGCGCCGTTGCTTCCAATGAAGCCCATGATATAGCCTTGTTCGAGGCTGAAAGAGACGTCTTTGAGATCGAACTGTGGATAGTGCTTTTTGAGATTCTTGACCGATAGAATTTCCATTACGAACAACTCCTTGAACTGTGTATATCGTATATACACAATATAACGCGGAGTTTTTCGGTTGTCAAGGGTTTAAACCCAATAAACACGTAAAAATTGGAAAAACACAAAAAAAATTAAGGTCAGTATTTATTCCTCTGTTATGACCCCAAAGCATAAAATCTAGGCTCTTGTATAATTAATCCCATGAACCTTCTTCAGGCGTTAAACCCTGCTTTTCCACTCTGCACCGCCGTCGTCGGGGCGGGGGGCAAGACCTCCACCATGGCCGCACTTGCCCGCCAGGTCGAGGGCGCCGCCTGGGTCACCACCACCACACACCTCGGCACCGATCAAACCGCCATCGCTGACCTGCATTGTGTGCTTGAAACCGAAAAAGATATTAATCCAGCCCACTGGCTGCAGCAAAAAGTGACCCTGCTCACCGGCGCTGAAACGAACGATGGTCGCCTGCACAGCCCCACGCCCGAACTGCTTGAAGAAATCCGTCTGGCCTCCGAACACAATGCCGTGCACCTCATCTTCGAGGCAGACGGCTCGCGCTCCATCCCGCTCAAAGCGCCGGGCGACCACGAACCCCCCATCCCTGCCTGGGCGCGCCAGGTCATCATCGTCGTCGGGGCTTCCGCGCTGGGTAATCCGCTCAATGAGCAGACTGTCTTCCGCGCCGGGCGGTACGCCGAGCTCACCGGCTTGCTCGAAGGCCAGACCATCACCATCGAGAGTGTGCGCGACATGCTCCTGCATCCGCTGGGCGGGCTGAAGAACATCCCCCCGGGTGCCTTGAAAGCCGTGCTTTTCAACCAGGCTGAAGACTTGGTCACCCGCGCCATCATCGAATACATCGTCCCCGAGTTGCTTGCCGGGGGGTATGACCGCATCATTATCGGCGGCGTCAAACACGCCCCTGAAGCTTTATTAAGTCATTGATAAAAATCTAAATTAACCACAAAATTCACGGTTGGCACAAAAAGTAATTACAAGAGTGCCAACCATATCATTACATCCGAATTGAGATTACCTACAGTTTTGATTATCGCACTATTAACTTTCTGGATTCAGGATTAAGGCTTCTATTTACTTCGCGAAGCTGAATGCCGTTCAAATTGTCGCACCGGTTCCAGACTTTAAGGTGACTGATGGACTTGATTTCGCGTAATACTCCGCGAGATTGCTGCGGAGGTAGCAAAAGGAAAGCCACCGGCTTATTCCCCGGGTCTATAAGTTTCTTAAAGAGAATGATATGCATACAAAAAAGCAAAAACATTTCCTTTATGAGCCCAATCACAAGTGATGAGTTGTGGACTCTATATAGTGAATAAATTAGGAATTTCGATTCATGTTGCAGATTAAACAGATAACGATGAAAACCCAAAATTACTTTTGGATGAATAAACTAGCAAGGATTGCACGAATCAGAAATTATTAGTTCCGGGCGAGCATTGCGTTATCTATCACAACGAACCAGGCCGGATTTTCGATGAAAAATCCAGGTACTCCATCGTTGCAAGGGTTTTGGATATCTGTTTTCTCGACCAAAGATCCGTTTATGTAAAACTCGGTTTTTTCATCGCGGCAATGAACGCTTAACTGGTTAATTTCCATCACTCCATGGATGAAATCGGATTTTTTCCAGTCAATGATTTTTGTATAAGAGTTATTCTTCCATGTACCAATAGAGTAGGTTGTATTATTGGGATTTATTAGAAACAATAAACCTTCTAGATTTGAATCACAGTTGAGTGCCAGTCCACTTTGTTGATTTCCATACCAGGGTGTGAGCAGATCGGCTGAAAAATCGAAACTAATTGGCAGCTCTTTGTTATTAATATTTAGCATTGCCAGTGTGCCCTTTACAAACGTTCTGGGCGAGAGGGTCATTTCATTCCCTGTATAATGAAGCAATCCATTGATCGTTGTGAATGAGGATTTTGTACCGGAAAAATCATCATAAAAAATAATGTCTTGATTATCGATTTCTCCGGTAACAGGAATAGACTCCTGATAAATATTCATCGCAAAAACAGGTTGTGTCGAGGAAAATTCGAATATTACTTTCCCTGGAACCAAACCCAGTTGCAATTGTTTCATGGCAGCAAAAAACATCAGGTAGACTAAACCTGCACAGAACACCATAATACTAATGGCTTTTAATAGATCAGAAAAAATTATTCTTTTCACTGTGGCGCCCTCCATAAAAACAATAAACCATACGAGTAAAAAAACCCCGTACGGTTCTTATGTGCGTTAGTCGGCGGGCATGAAACAGGCCTTCTCAATCTTCCTTCTCAATTGCCTGTTGTAAATTTCATTATAGCACTTATGGTATTGGAAAATTCACATCCGATTTTAAGAAAATTGTTGGCGTTATGTGTTATTTGCGCAGCAAAATACCGCTTAGTTTGCAAAGCTGGTATTCATTGCTTGTAGATGGCAGACGATCTTGACTGTGCGTAAAACCCTGGCAGCATGTTGCGGAGATAACACAGGCAGATCCAGCGATTTATTTTGATTTTTGGTTTCCTCTTAAGAGTTTTTCGAATATTTAGTGGTTAATTGGTTTTTTCGCCTGAGTTATGTTCTGGTCACTGTGACCCCGCCAAAAAATCAAGACCACACCTGTCACTATCCTCACATGCAAAACGCACCCAATCCCACTAAACTGTGACAAGTTAAAGTTTACAAGATTGAGGTGCAGCATGACCAAACAGAGCAAGTTCCGCAGTGTCGTCGGAGAGATTCTCTCCCAACTCTTAAATGTGCCGGTGCTATCCGGTTTATTGATCACCTTTCTCTATTTCAACCTGCCCGCCGGGGACCCCAATGCCCTCAAAGGCTTAATTTGGGCGCTGGTGTTTGTCAGCCTCATCCCCTTGAGCAGCCTCTTCTTCTACATCCCGGTGCACAACGAAGAGACCAAAACCACGGTGCATCGCCAGCGGGTGGCAAGTTTCGTGATGATGATGGTCAGCTATCCGGTTGGCTGGCTGGTGCTGTCGCAGATCAACGCGCCGCGCATCTTCACGGCAATTGCGGCAACTTATACATTTGTGACGTTGGGGCTGATAGTGTTCAACCTGCTGCTGCGTTACAAGGCCAGCGGGCATGCCGCCGGCGTCAGCGGACCGGTAGCCTCGATGATCTTCCTCTACGGCGTGATCGCCGCACCGCTGCTGCTGCTTCTTCCGCTTGTCACCTGGGCGCGCCTGGCAGCCAAAGGGCATAACTTTTGGCAGACGGTGGTGGGTGCTGCACTCTCTGGTGTGATATCGATCAGTGTGTTGTGGGTTTACGGCTTTACACCGTTTACCGGCTTGCTCAGGTAACCGGGATCGGCATTTTTCTTTGTAATGTGACCTGCATAGTGGCGCCTGCCTCATGCAATTGGTGTGAACTGGCGCCCTGGCTGATGCCAAGCATTGCAGCTCTCGGGTCCAGCACGATGGTACCGCACAGCAGATCCACGCCCTTGTCAAAAAGCACGGGCGAAAGCGGCGTGCTGGGGCCTAACACCATCACCCGACTTTCAGGTTTGCACAGTGCCAGCAGTCCTTCAAAAGTATGGTTGATCAGCGTGGTGGCGGTGATGGCAACCACATCCGCTTTGGGGATGTACTCCGGCGCCAATTCAGCAGGGATGTCTCCGTCGCGCGGGTCAAGCTCCAGCACCCACAGGTTTTTCAGGTCGGGTTTCAATCTTTCCACAAAGGGGAAGTGACCCACCAGCGCCACATTTTTATGCAGTGCATGTTCACGCAGATAGACTTCAGCGTTCAGCTCCGTGCAAGAGGTGGGGTCAATCGGTACCAGTGCATTGATGGCTGCCAGCCCGATCGAAACCTCGGTGTAACTGTCAGATTCGGCCAGATTGACCAGTTCTGCCGTGTTCATTTCGAGCAGCCGGCCCGCGTTCGCAACGGATGGGTTGCAGCGGTGCATGAAAGCCGGGTTGGCCAGCGTGGCAGCCAAACCGCAAGACAATCCACGTTCGGTTTCGGCCAGCACCGCAGTGCGGGAGTAGCCCACATGAATATCGATAATTTTGCCGGGCAGCAGAGATGAAAAAATGTCAGAAGACAGTGTCATGGGGGTTTCTCCTTGGAGGGTGATCAGCTTGAATTATACGCCATGCAAGCAAAAAGGCTTATTTAAAACGTCAGCCGCACCTGACTTCGAGAAAAGGTACGGCTGACCTAACGCATTCAGGCGGCCTCGTGATGAGACCGTTACGTCTTAATTAATATCGCCTTTGAAAAGAGGCAAAATATTGGATTCAAAAGCCGCTTCGTCCATGCCGTAGAGACTCTTGTAGAATTCTCGGGCTTCGGCGCTTGCATCATAGTCGGGGAAGAGGTCGGGGTGAAGTTTGGAGGCGACCCAATCCAATCCGAGCGCCCAGCGGGTATCCGGCTGGTCCCAACTGTAAACGTCGGTGGCAAAACCGTAAAGCTTGCCATTTTTAACGGCGTCCAGCAGCATCCACTGGGGATCAGCTTTCATTTGGGTGACCACATCATTGATCGGCACGAAGTAAGAAACAACGAAGACCACTTCAGGGTTCCAGGCAGCGATTTGCTCGAGGTTGACAGTGGTCCAGCCATTGCCGGGGTTGGCATCTTCCCAAACAGGGGTGCCGCCGGCGGTCTGAATCAAGTAGGTTTGCATCCAGCCCATGGGCGGGACGTTAAAGGCGATGGTGCCGTCTTTGTCAGAATAATACAGCAGCAGGGTGCGGGGTTTTTGCTCGTCGGTCAGCCCGGAGATAGTAGAAGTTACGGCATCAACCTTGCCTTTATACCAGGCAGCCAGTTCTTCCGCTTTGGTTGGGTTTTGAAAGAGCTGACCGAGGGTCTTCAAATCGCGTTGATATTGGTCCGCGGTTTCAAAATCGAGGTATAGCACGGGGATGCCCAGCGCTTCGATCGGTGCGCCAAGTTTTTCTGCATTCATTGATTTCATTATGACCAGGTCAGGTTGTTCGGCGGCGATTTGTTCTGCGCCAGCGCTGCCGTCAAGTATGGTCTTGGTGTCGTAATTGGCATCAATTATGGGAATGAAGTCTCCGGTACTCTGATTGGTAGTGCCGATGGCGACGATGCTTTCACCAGCTTCAGGGAAGAGGTAAATTGCATCCGCGACCATGAAAAGGGCTTTTCCGACCAGCACAATGCGTTCTGGTGCTTTTTCAAAAGTGACAGTGCGTTCGAGGGCATCTGTAACAGTGAAACCGGCGGCAGGGATAAAATGATACTTGGCTAAAACATCTTGTCCTTCGGAAGAAAGCACAAATGCAACAAAGGCCTTTGCTAATTCAGAATTTTTACTGTCGGAAATCTGAGCGATCGGATAGGTGGCTACGGTATTTAAATCGGTGGGGATTTCGAGGGATCCGATCTTATCGACGGCATCGGCGATGATGTCGGTCAGATAGACAATTCCTGCATCCGCTTCGCCCAACGCGATCTTGGTGACAACAGCTTTGACATTTTCTTCGTATGAAACAACATTGGCAAGTACATTATCTTTGTAATTTTCATCAAAGGAGGGGTTGGCGACGGTTTTATTGAGGAAATCAAGTGCATATTGACCGACGGGAACTGCTTTATCAGCCAGATCAATTTTGATTCCCGGTTTGGCAAGGTCGGCAAGGGAGGTGATTCCTGCAGGATTGTTTTTAGGGAAAATTACCACCAAACGATTACTCGTAAAATTCTTGACCTCATTTTCATTAATACGGTTGGTATCCACTGCAGCGGTCATATATTTCATACTGGCGCTGGCGAAAACATCTGCTTGAGCGCCCTGGTCAAGCTGTTCGGAGAGAGACTGGGAACCTGCAAAGTTGAAAGCTATTTCGACACCGGAATTTTGAGATTCAAAAATCGCGCCCAACTCAGTAAAGGATTCAGTTAGAGAAGCAGCAGCAAGAACAGTAAGAGTGGTGGACTCCGAAGTGTTGCCTGCAATTGAGGTAGGAACAACGGTTGCAAGGGGTGCGCAAGCGGAGGTTGCCAGGAATATAAACGCGACCAGTATAGTTATGATTTTTATTCGCATGAGTTCTTACTCCTTGAAAGGTATGAATCAACCAATTCTATCTGTATAAATCGGCTTTTTTGCTAAAGTGAATTGTCAAATGAAGTGGAAGTTTCAGCATCCAAACGCCTGTGCAGCAAGCTTTTAACAATAATCAGGGTAAGAAACGAAAAACAAATCAGGAGGATGGCTAAAGTGAGGGCAACATTCAAGTCAATTTCAAAACCGATATAAATTGCGAGCGGCATGGTTTGGGTCCGCCCAGGGAAATTGCCAGCAAAGATGATGGTTGCTCCAAATTCACCTAGTGCCCTGGCCCAGGTCATTACACTGCCGCTCAAAATCGAAGACCATGAGATTGGCAGAGTAATAAAGCGAAAAGTCTCCCAGCGGCTAGCGCCATCAAGGGCTGAGGCTTGTTTTAATTCAGAATCCACTGTAGAAAAACCAATCGTGGCTGCTTTTATATACAAGGAGGAAGCCACAAAGGTTTGTGCCATTATTACAGCAATAATCGTAAAAGGGATGGAAATATCCAATGAAGAAAAGAAGTCACCAAATAACCCTTTACGTCCGAAAGCCATTAAAAGTGCAATTCCGGCTACTGAAGGCGGCAAAACTGTTGGTAGATCAATGATGGTGTCGATAATGCGATGCCACCGGAAGTTGCTGTGAGATAGCAGCAGTGCAACAGGCGTACCAAATAGAAGGGTTATTGCGGTGGTTACCAAAGAAGTAAATATACTCAAATTAATAGCTTGTACTAATTGTGTTTTATTGATATTTTCAAAAAATTGAGATAAGGGAACCTTCAAAAAAATAGCTAAAATTGGTAATGAAATAAATAAAATGATTGGCACGGCAAGTATTTGCCAGGAATTTTTAACTCCATATGTAAACCAGGAGGGAAGAACACGATTGATAACGGGTTTTTCGATAGTGGCTTTGTTGATGACCAGAGTTTTTGAAATCATGGGTGCAGATTTGTCCATTGAATTTATTGATTCCAACTATGTTGATTTATTATCCGGAAGTGAGTTTTCCAATTATCGGATGATTCGACATTCATTAAGTATTTAATAATTGACTATTCAATAATTGAGTAGTAATATCATAACACGACAGATAATCTTTGTAAATACACTTAGTTTTACGGATGAAAGGCAAGTCAGCGATAGATAATGCTTTGGTATTTCTTAATAACCAAGGATCTACTAAAATAAAGCTGTCTTCATTGTTGATGGATGGACAGTGAAAAATCTGGAGGAAAAATGAAACTCAGTGCACGTAATGTGCTTAAGGGAACAATAAAAGAAATAAATTTCGGGGTTGTCAATTGCGAAGTCGTTGTCAACACAACACAGGGCGAAACCATAGTATCTGTGGTGACAAAGGAATCTGTAGATAGTATGAAGTTGAAAGTCGGCAAAGAAGTTTTTGCAGTCGTAAAAGCATCAAACGTCATGTTGGCAGTTGAATAACTTCAGGAATGGTATTTGTTGATGAAAATTGAATTGTTACTTTTTGCGTCAATGAAAGAAAAAATAGGAAAATCAAAAATCGAAATCGAAGCCAATGAGCCTTGCACGGTACAAGGATTATTGGATGTTCTTTTTTTGCAGTACCCGGCGATAAGTCCATTTGCCAAGAGCATCCTGGTTTCAGTTAATCAGGAGTTTGCTGATCGCAACGAAATTATCCATGCGCGCGACGAGGTTGCAATTTTTCCTCCAGTGAGTGGAGGATAACCATCAAACCCCAAAACGATTTGGCCATGAAAGAATTCAATGTTGATTGACCCATTTGGAAGAGCCATCACTTATCTGCGAATTTCGGTTACAGACCGTTGCAATTTTCGCTGCGTCTACTGCCTGCCTGAATCTGGTGTAAAGTGGATGCCGGATGAAGTTTTACTTTCAACAGATGAGATCGTTCGAGTGGCACAGGCTGCCGCCCGATTGGGAATATACAAGATTAGATTGACTGGTGGAGAACCCCTTGTCCGACCTGATGTGTTGGAAATCGTAAAACGGATCAAGGAAATCCCCGGAGTGACAGATCTTAGTCTAACCACTAATGGCATACTGCTCGGCAAGCTATCCAAACAGCTCTTCGAAGCCGGGTTGGATCGCGTAAACATCAGTCTGGATACGTTGAACCCCGAGAAATTCAAAAAGGTAACCCGTTTTGGAGATTTTCAAAAGGTTTGGCAGGGAA
>PHBW01000023.1 GCA_002840715.1 Chloroflexi bacterium HGW-Chloroflexi-4 | reverse complement strand
CGACTAGAGCCACCACCTTTTTTATGTGCCATTCTATCTACTCCACTGTAATCGATTCGATCAATAACCGGGTGTAATACTGGCGATGGCCGGTCTTTACTCGAATGCGTTTCTTGGGTTGATATTTGAAGATGGTCAATTTGGGACCTTTAACATGATCAACCACTGTTGTGGTAATCTTGGCTCCCTTGATGGAAGGCGTACCAATGGTGTAGGTACCTTCGTCAGCCAGGAAGAGAACATTGTCCAAAATCACCTGAGTACCAAGTTCGGTATCAATCATCAAATCCACATCGATGGTTGTACCTTCGACGGCTCTGCATTGCTTGCCGCCACTTTCAACTATTGCATATTTCATTATCGACTTCTCCAATCTTCACTTCGCCGTTTTCCTGCGTACAAAACGCCGGTTGCGGGGAAGTTGGGGATTAATATGCTTGTTCTCATCAATCGAGAACAAGGCAGACGCTATTATAAAGGCAGCCTTGTTTACTGTCAATGAAATGTATTGTTTTGCTAGAATATCAGTGAATTCGCTTCCCTACCGTTTGAGAATACGAGTCCAATAATTCTTGAGTTAATGAGAGGAATCCTTTAATTTGTTTTTGGGTCTCTTCATTGACCATGTGTAAAGTGTCATTTAATTCTTGGGACATATCTTCAAGAATGACCAAACGATCAAGAATTTTTGTCAATTGCCGCTCATCTTCACGCTGCTCTTCTTCACGCGTCAGGGTGTAATTTGTCCAACGTTTTTGATCATCCGCTTTGAAGGCTATCCACTCCTGGCGAAAACGTTCTTCAGAGAGACGGTTCATTTCAGTAATTTCATTAATTCGCCGATTGAAGCGGTCATTGATTTCTTCAAACTCTTGTTGCGAGTTCTTTACAGATCGATGCGTTTCTTCCAATTGACTCAACTGGCCATTGAAATCATTACCCAAGGATTCAAGTTCAGAAAATCGTTTTTGCCAATCTTTCCAGGTGTTCTCTTTTTCAACTTGCAGTAAATTTTGTTTTTCAATGAAAGCAGTCTGGTTTTGTTTTCTTTCTTGCTCTCCATTAAACAGGTCATTGATCTTTGTTTCCAGTTTTCGGATGGTTTCTTTGTGTAGTTCTGTGATGTTGCGATCTTCTTCAATACGTTTACGGATTGAACTTGTTTCAAGTTGAAGTTCAGATAGTCTTTTGTTTTCAATGGCCAGATCACCAATGATCGCTCTTTGCTGACGTTGTAAGTCAGCATCCGCGTTTTTAAACTCAGGTAGTCCTTTGGCAAGTTCATCGATTTTTTGCCCCAACCGCAAGGTATCTTCAGTACGGAGTTGAAGGTTTTTCTTTATCTCGGCAACAACTTTGACTTCTGTTTGATATTCAAGCAATTTTTTATTAAGGTGGTCGATATCATCTTTACGCTGCTTCTCTTGTTTTTCAACAATGGCAATCGTCTTTTTGTCGATATCAGTGATTTGCTTTAATATTTCAGTCCGATATGCAGAAAAATCTGCATCCACTTTTTCAGCCCGTGTTGAATTCTTTTTGAGGGATTTAATTTCCATTTCAAGCGGAATATACTTTCCACTTTCTCTGGTATGTTCTTCTTTCATGGCTGCTATTAAATCATAAAGCTCGGCAATCTGTTTTTTATCTTTTTGGCGTTCAATGTCAAGCCAATTTAATCTTTTTTCGAGTTCTTCAATTTCCATGGTTTAAGCCTCACTGTAAGAATCTATTCAGCACTAATATTACCGCAAGATGGGTAAATTCACGAACAGCGGAGCAATTTGTCCACTCACGAAATTCGGAAACACTCCTAGAATAATCAGCACCAAAAAACCAATAACGAGATAAATGATTTGAGGAACAGATTCTCCACTTGACCAGCCTTCTTGCTCAGGCTTTGAAATCTGTAATAACATTCGCAATACACTGTATAAGAATGCCACCAATCCGAGCAGCACCCATATTGCAATAATTGGATTCAATGTTGCCAATTGCTCCAACAACGCAAGACGAACCGGAAAGCCACCCAATAAAGGAAAACCCGCAACACTCAACAAACTAATTATCAATCCAGTGGAGGCAAAGGGGAATTTTCTAATCATGCCAGCAAGGTGGTTCAAGTCAGGGACGATACCATTATTTGAGAAAATGGATAAAGACAACGCCATCAGAGCCAAAGCTGCCATTCGTGGAATAAATGAAATAAATAATGTCAAGACACTGATTTGAGATTGCAGGCTGACCGCCAATATAGCCAGACCACTTTCCAATAACACAGCACAACCTAACAGTCTCCGTCCATCTTTTTCGATAGCCGCCCACACGCCAGTTGAAACCACCATGATCGTGCCAACCAGTGATAACACTGGTTGAAGATATTGTGATTCACGCAGCCAGACAAGTCCGGAAATGAAATCCAGCATAATCAACATGGTGACGACCGGGAACATACCCAATATAAAACCACTGACAAAGGGATGAATATCCATTGTAAGTTGGGGAATCCAACTTTGAAACGGGAATATTGCCAACCACATGGCAAAACCGATCCCTAAAAACAACACAGCCTGCAACAACCGGGCTGTATCGGATGGACTGGCTTGAATACCGCCAAGCAGCCATCCACCAAAAAGGATCAAAGGCATTGCCAAGGATTGAAATACTAAATAGCGCAGCACTCCGCGCCCGGGTGGGTTACCGGGAATCAAGAATAATGGAATCGAAACCAGAATAGCGATTTCAACCAAGATGGCCGAATAAAGAAATGGGTCTACTGCCAGCGCAGCAGTAAGGATTGAGATAATCGCTAACCCAAAAGGAATAAAGCGGGAAGAAACCCTGGTTAAATGAGCTCCACCGAACCATATAGCAGCAAAAAAATAGACGAACGCCAGAAAATATTTATCTTGATTACCTAATGTAAATGATCTGCCTAGAACGGCGAGAGTGGTTTTTATTTCAATGGATACCGATCCGATTTTCCATACTGCACCAAAATTTTGGAAAAATGCAAATAACATTAACACAATCGAAGTCGCAATTCCAATCGCGATGATGAGCCTAGTGCGTTTTTGCAAGAAATAAAGCACAAGAGATAATGCAAAAGGAAAAACAATAAAAATAACAGGAGTGCTCATTTCTCACCTGTTTCGAATTCATTGATAATCATGAAGCTGCCCATTAAGGCAATAAGCATGGTTACAACTGCCAACAAACCATTCACCAGTAGCGAAACCTCATTTGCGGAGAATATTAGCTCAAAACCGAAAAACAGCACCAGAATGGCAAGGAAGATTTTATAAGACTCATGTGTGATGCCAAGCTGAAAGAGCCCAAATCCGATTAAGAGCATGGCAGCAAGCACAATTTCAAGCGAAATTGAAAGGTAATTTGAAATTCGATAAACCATAAAATTAACGAGTATGAAGATCAAACATAAAGCGATCAATCTAAATATGAGTTCTGATTTTATTTTTTTTAAAGGGATTGAATAATATCGATTAATGGAAATTCCCATAACTACCAAAGACATCAAACCTGTAATCAGCTTTACCAATGAAAAAGTAAAAGACCAATATTGGGCTACTATGGCAAACGCACAAATATAAATAATTGCATACGCTATCAATATTCTGCGCCAATCATTGGTCAAGAATACATAAATACATGCAGCCGTGAGCAATAGTATCGGGAGTAAATTTATCCAGTGATCCATTACGGCAGAATATCTCCAATCAATATAGAAGAAATGAGCGCCAAAAACACAAATGCCCATAACAAACCGCCATCGCCTTCAAGGAGATTTACAAAAAACTTCAACGGCTTTGAGAATAAATCAAATAAGAAGCGTAGAAATGTAAAAAACCATTCAAATTGAAAAAATACGTTTAAGATTTTGCCAACCAGCTTGAATGGAATAAACAAACGCTGCACTGCCTGTTTTTGAATTAACCAATCCCAAATTTTCCGCCTGAAAAGCACAACCATGATTGCAATAATGGTCAGGCAGGTAATAGGTGCTATCCAATTCACTTCTGACCTAATGATTGGAAATCGCCAAATCAGCGTAATCCACGGACTAATGGATAACAAAATCAAACCTACCGTATAAAAAAACTGCATCCAGCTTTCTTTGGGGCTGGTTTGGTCTCTCTCCCGAAAAATGTGTTTGATAAAACCAAGAAATAATAAACTAATAGTTATGATCACAATAGCAAAACTCACCCAGTTTTGGGGCTGTCCAACACTTCTCCAGATTGAAGATGCAGGTGTAAAAGGCAGGCCAATTAATGCAAGAGATAAAAAAAGAGCTAGCCCTTGATTTACCCTGGAAGAATAAGAAAATAAAAAGATGAATCCGCCAGCAGTGAGCATGATAATACTCAAACTGATCGCCCCTTCAACCTGCCCCAATAAGAAATGAATTAGGATCAAACCTGAAAATGACAGCATCCAGAAAGGTCGCCCTGACAATTCGTTCTTAGCACTGATCCATTTGACGGCTCCGTAGAAAGCAACAATTAAAGCAACAGAAAAAAGAAAATTAGTCAACGTTTGGTATTGCTGCTGCGGTTGAATCTGGGACAAGAAAGCAATCACCGAGATCGGGGATACCAACCGCAGGATCGTTCCAAGGCTGCGTCTGATTGGAAGACTGCTTGTTAAAGGTACATGTAATGGAAAAACTCCCAAACGCAATGTAGCTCCCAATAAAATCAATAAATATACGCCGCGCGAGTATTCTGCACTTTCGACCAAAGCAGTGTGGATATTTGAAAAAATCAGAGCTGCCATCACCAGAACAGTTCCGATAACTCTGGTAATAAATTCAAGCACCACGGCAGAATGCACTTTTGGCTGAACTGTTACTTTAATTAAGATTCCAAATTCGACCAGATCAATAATTGTCCAGGTAATAATTATTGCCAAGAATGTCTGAGAGTAGATTGACAGCAATCCCACTGCAGTCAAAATCATCGATCCTGACCAGGTTACCAAATTATTGCTTTGTCCAAACCTGACTGTATCAGTAAAAATCACTCCCACCAGTAGCGAAGTAATCAAAAACGCAAAAATCCAGGTTCTCTCTGAGAGTTTAAAAACTAGGGTATCTGTGCCGATGCCTTGCGGGCTCCAATTCGTGATGCTTGCTCCCCCAGGCAAAGCAACCCTGAAAATAATCATTGATATCCAAACTATCAACACTGAAGCAGCAGCAATCAACCAGGTTGACCCCAGTGACAGTTTATACCTTCCTGCCAACAGGTTGATACCCCCCGCTAATAAAAGCAGCAAAATGATCGGAATTAAAATAAGCATTTGGCCATTAACCTAAACATGCAGGGTCGAAAGGTTTGCGAGAGATGAACTTGCCGCGGCCAGCCTTTGCCATCCAATTGCCATTATCAACAATTAATTCTCCGCGTGAGAAAACAGATAGAGGAAAGCCTGTAAGGTTCCAGCCCTCATACAGATTGTAATCCGTCCGTTGGTGTGAAAAAGCAACGCCATATTCAAGTTTCTTTGTGGGGTCCCACAAAACAAGGTCAGCATCTGATCCAACCTGAAGCGTGCCCTTCTGCGGGTACATGCCGAATAATTTGGCTGGGCTGGCGCTGGTCAACTTCACAAATTGATTTGCAGTGAATTTTCCAGAGGCAACCATTTCCGTCCACAAGATAGGCATGCGGTCGCCCACCCCCGGCAGACCATTTGGGATTTTTGTAAAGTCGCCATTGCCAAGTTCCTTGCCGGGGATAGCCACGGGTTGTCCCTCGTACATAATAGGCCGGGATCCGTCAAAGAAAAATGGACAGTGGTCCGTCGCGATAGTTTGAACGATGCCTTTTTCAAGCCCCTGCCATAATCGAAGCTGGTCTTGAGAAGTGCGCATGGGCGGCGAACAAATCCACTTTGCACCATCAGGTTTTGCAAGGTCATCTTCTGTGAAGAACAAGTATTGCGGACAAGTTTCGCCAAACACCTTGAGTCCGTGGGTTTGGGCGTATTCCAGCATATCCACTTCACCACCGGCGTTCATGTGAACAATATAAAGCGGCGCATCTGCCATGGCAGAAATAGCTGAAGCCCGCATGACACTCTCAACAGCACCCCATGAAGGTCTGGTTTTGGCATGCCATTCTACTGAAAGATGTTGAGCCGCGAGGGCTTCTTTAACCATGATCTCGATCAAATCTCCGTTTTCAGCATGGAGCATGGTGAGAATACCGTTATCTCTGGCAATGCGCATGACCTTGAAAATCTCACCATCTTGAAGACGAAGACGATTGTTGTAAGCTGTAAAGACCTTGAGGCTGGTGATTCCCTCTTTTACGAGCAAAGGAATATCTTTTTCAACTTGTTCCGTCAAGTGTGTAATATTGGCATGGAAGGAATAATCCACCACCGCTTTACCTGCTGCTTTTTCTTTTAGCATGCGCACATTTTTTATCAGATCATCGCTGTCTTGTGAAACAAAATCAATGACCGTCGTGGTGCCGCCAAAAGCCGCAGCCTTGGTGCCCGTGTAATGGTCGTCGGATGAAACCGTGCCAAACATGGGTAAATCAAGATGCACATGCACATCCACACCACCTGGAAGCACAAACAGGCCTTCGGCATCAATGACTTTTACGTTTTCGCGGCTCTCAATTTTCTCTTCAATTTGGATGATCTTCTCATTTTCGATCAAAAGATCAGCAGACAGTGTGTTGTCTTCGGTAATCAGCGTTCCATTTTTTATCAAAATGAGCATTGAAACTCCCATTGGGATTTAATCCTGGATAAGTGTGAACCAATTCTACCAGCAATGAAAAACGATTTAAATAATCGTGAAATCCTCTTCAGTCATTGGGGAGATCATTTGACCCAAAAGCTGCAACAGTTCATCATCCGACAAAAGTTTTAATTGCTTATTCTCCTCCGCAGGGTGATAGGCTTGTTTTCTTTCACGCAGGCACTTCCACAACACTTCGCGATCATTGGCTTTTACGACCAGGTCATTGACGATGCGGGCTTCATTCACCAAAGAACCCAGCGTATATAGAAACGTGATCCTTTTCCATTCTCCGGCGGGTATTGGTGGTGAGAGTTTTTCAATAGGACCAATTTGAATCTTGAAATATTCTTCATTGGCTCTAGGATGATTAGCCTCATCTTTGAGCAATGCGCCACGGGTGGTCAATTCGTGCCCCATCACTTCGGCAAAGTATTCTATCTTCCAACGATGTTCATAACCAAAACTGCCCGTTTGATAAAAAGCCAGGTAATCTACATCAATTATTTTTGGAGCCATTCTTAAAGGGATGCGATACCAGCCCAATAATCGCGCTATTTCAAAATCTTTGATGTTGGGCATGACTGCCACCAATATCAGGGCATTTTCAGAAAAAGAGTTCATTAATCCCTTCCTTGAATATCCCACACAATGTTTCACCAATATTGTAGCTGATTCTGGTTAAAAAATGTCTGAGGCTGACAAGCAATCAGCCTCAGAAATACATGATCATAATCGTCTATTTACTTAAGCCGACTCGATCATTAAATTCAGAAATCAGTTCATCCACTTTACCAACCTGCGCTTGAACATCCGTCCAATAATCAGGGGTATACCATTGATCTTGAATTTCTTGATAAGTCTTTCCTTGCTGTTCCACCCAGGTGAAGTATTTCAAATTGTGCACCCGTTTGCGGGATTCGTAGGTCAATTCAAGCAAATTATCACTGGTAACACCTTGCAGGTATTGAGCATAGACTGCCGCGGCATCAGCTTCGGTAAACGCACCCATTTCACTGCGCATTTCTTCAAGTCTACTGCCATAAAGCTGCATGGAATCAGTGAAAACAGTAAAGACCATATCCGATTCAGTCAATTCATAATACTTGGCAAATTTAATTGCGGACAAAGTATTGGCAATACCAGAGAATCCAAGTAAATCAAGTTGACCGATCACTTCCTGAGGAACACCTTTTTTGGCAAGGTACTTGCGGCCTTCAGGCTCATTAAAGAGACGGGATATGTTGACTACCGCATTGTCATCGATCGCCATAACAAAATCTGTATTTTTAACATTATGAACCCAGGGCACGTGTTTGTCGCCAATACCTTCAATGCGGTGGGCACCAAATCCGTTATTTAACAAGGTAGGGCATTGAAGCGCTTCACTTGCTATGATCTTGCTGGCCGGATAAATTTGTTTAAGATAATCTCCAGAAGCAATCGTGCCAGCGGAGCCTGTGGTTAATGCCACACCGCGATAATTATCACCCGGTCGAGTAACCTTCTTGATGACTTCTTCTATGGCATGACCGGTAATCTCATAATGCCACATATAATTGCCAAATTCTTCAAATTGGTTAAAAATCATCAGGTCCTGACCTGATTTTCTCAGTTCCCAACATTTATCAAAGATTTCTTTGACATTTGATTCTGTTCCAGGTGTGGCAATAACTTCACTGGCAATTTTCTTCAGCCAGTCAAAACGTTCACGCGACATACCTTGAGGAAGGATGGCGATGGATTCACATCCCATCAACGCAGAATCATAAGCGCCTCCACGGCAATAATTGCCTGTGGAAGGCCAGACTGCTTTTTGACGGGTGGGATCAAACTGACCAGTTACCAAACGCGGTACCAAACAGCCGTAGGCTGCCCCCACTTTATGTGCACCAGTTGGAAACCACTTTCCAACCAGACCAATTACACGAGCTTTGGTACCCGTCAAAATTGATGGAAGTTCCAAATAATTAGCTCCACCAAATCCTCCACCCTTTTCAACGGGTTGATTGTGCCAGGTGATGCGAAAGAGGTTTCGCGGATGAACATCCCACAAACCTACATTGCGTAATTCGTCTTTGATTTTTCCTGGGATTAAGTCCGGATTCTTCATTTGCGCAAAGGTTGGCAGAATGATATTCTGTTTCTTCATCCGTTCAACAGTGCGATCGAGTGATTCTTTATTTACGGTTAAATCAATTTTCGTCATTCAATCAACTCCAATTTGGATTATTTGTTATCCGGAGCCTCACTGGTAATGTAGAGAGGGCGTCCCTTGGCTTCATCATAAATTCTACCCACATATTCACCGAGAATACCCAGGCAGATCAACTGCACACCACCAAGAAAGAGCACTGCTATCAAGGTGGTTGCCTGCCCAAAAAAGAATTGTGAGCCAATCAAGCGCAAAATAGCTACAACCGGAATGGCCACGATGCTAAGCCCTGCGGATATGAAACCAAAAACCATAGCCATTTGCAGCGGCATATAAGAAAAACTGGTGATGGCCGTGAATGCCAGCTTGATCATTTTCTTGAACGGATATTTTGTGGTTCCGGCAAAACGGGCAGCTCGTTTATAAGAAACACCGATAGTTTTATATCCAATCCAGGCTGACATGCCGCGTAAGAAACGATGCCGCTCACGCATACTGTTCATCACGTCCACGACCTTGCGATCCAGCAAACGGAAGTCGCCCGTATTCATCGGAATCTTTACATCCGTGATGCGATAAATGAGCTTATAAAAAGCTGAAGCTGTAGTCTTCTTAAACCAGGTCTCGCCTTCACGTTCAGACCTTACAGCATAAACCACCTGGTAACCTTCACGCCACTTGGCTATAAGTTCAAGGATCACTTCAGGAGGATCTTGAAGATCAGCATCAATAATGATGGCTGCTTCTCCCCGGCAGTAATCCAGCCCGGCGGTCACGGCAATTTGATGGCCGAAATTGCGGGCAAAGATCACTGGCCGTACACGTTTTTCTTTATTCGCAAGTTCACGGATCATATCGGTGGAGCCGTCTGAAGAGCCGTCATCCACCATCACAAATTCCCATTCCTCACCGGTTGTATCCATCACCTCGCTGACGCGGCGATAGAGTTCATCAAAACACCCTTTTTCATTGTAGATCGGGGCAATGATTGAAATAACAGGTTTCATGTTTGAAGTCCTTTATAGATGCAAAAAACTTTTGAGTGATTTTAGATCTGGTTCTATGATCGGAGGTGCCTCAACGGCCATCATGGCTGCACGAACATCTTTCAATCCGTTGCCTGTATTAACCACAACAACCGGATCGTCTTCAAAAATCATGCCTGTTGAAATCGCTTTTTTAAGACCGACATAAGCAGTAGATCCGGCAGGTTCACAAAAAATACCACAGGCACCAAGCTCACTGATTCCCCTGATGATATCATCATCCTCAACAGTAAGGTAGGCTCCTCCGGTGTCTCTTGAGGCACGGACGGCGCGAACACCGTCCCGCGGCAAATCCACACTGATGGAATCTGCGATTGTTGTAGCTGATACCGGAACTATGGTTTCAGTGTTGGCAAAATAGGCGTTGGCAATAGCCGCCGATTTCTCAGATTGAACGCCAAAAATACGCGGCATCTGTTTTAACCACCCTAAAGCGAATAGCTCTTTAAATCCTTTGTGGAGTCCTGAAATAATATTGCCATCTCCAACCGAGACAAAAATGCACAACGGCTTTGTGTGTTCTTCAAGTTCAAGACAGATTTGTTCCCATATCTCAAATGCGGCTGTCTTCTTGCCTTCAAGCGTAAAAGGGTTATAACCCGTATTGCGGCAATACCAATTAAATTCCCGAGCAGCTTCAATGGTCAGATCAAAAGCCGCATCATAATTGCCGTTTACCAGAATCACTTTTGCACCATAGACCAGCAGTTGGGCAACCTTGGCCTGTGGAGCTGTTTTAGGCGCAAAAATAATTGCTTTTTGACTGACAGCGGCGGCCATGCCCGCCAGCGCTGCGCCGGCATTGCCGGTTGAAGCAGTGACAATAATTTCAGCACCGATTTCTCGTGCCCTGCTTACAACAACCGCAGAGGCGCGATCTTTGAAGGATGCGGTGGGATTTTTTCCCTCATCTTTCAGCCAGAAATGCTGTAAACCCAGTGATTTTTGTAATGTTGGGGGGGAATAAAGAGGGGTCCAACCAACATGGTGGAGAGGTGTTCGCTCTCCTCCTGGATCTGAAATTGGAAGCAACGGCAAATACCGCCATAAAGAAAAATCTGTTCGTGAGGTGATGTCTTCTGGTTGATATTTGTGACTGAGATATTCATAATCAATCACAACATCCAGATTTCCGTTGCAATTTGGACAAGCGTATAAGACTGAGGCTGGTAGGTATTCCTTGTTACAAATCGAACACTTGTAACCGGTATATTGTGCCATACAGTGCCTATTCTTTTTCGAATGGTATGCCCAAGGCTGCAGGCGGAGAGGTTCTCATCGCCCTTAGCACCTTGGCAATCGTCCTTCTTACATTTTCCGGCAAGCCAGCAAGGGTGCGATCCACCCATTCTGCATTGCCAATATTGACGAATAAAAGCGCCAAAATCATCAATGGGAATGGTGCAACCTGGAAGATACGAGAGTTGACATTGGGCAGCAAAGGCTGAAGAACGATTCCAAGATATTGCAGCAAGACAAACAAATAGGCTCCTAAAGCTCCCTTGAGCGGATGCCAGCTTCCAAAGATGGTGATCGCCAGAATAATCCAGCCGATACCGTCAAATCCTGATAATTGTCCGTTCCAGGTTTTGACACTTAAAGAATAAAGTGCGCCGCCAATGCCCACAAGACCGCCGCCAATGGCGGTATAGATATAACGCATGCGGTTGACGTTCACACCGCGAATATAAGCTGCTGATGGACGTTCTCCGATGCCTTGCAAAACCAATCCCTGATGGGTTTTAAATATCCACCAAAAGCACACAAAAATAGCAACGTAACTCAAATAGGTAAGGATGGTTTGTTTAAAAAGAATGGGACCGATAATCGGTATCGAAGACAACAATGGAATCGGAACCTGCGGCAGCAGCATGACGGGTTTGCCAACATAGGGGGCACCCAAGAAATAGGCCAGGCTTTTTGTGGCAATCGCCAGCACATAACCCACTGCCACTTGAGATTGCTTTAACGATATGCTCATGAAGGCAATCAACAACGCCACCAAAGCGCCCACAATGGCAGCAGCGACAAACCCAAGCAAGAAACTGTTGGTGGTTGTGCCGACCACAAACCCCACCATGGCAGTGAGGATGAGACTGCCATTGAGTGACAGATTCATAACCCCGGCGCGTTCAGTGATCGTTTCACCCATCACACCAAAAATCACAGGGGCAGCCCATGCAAAAATGGATCCAATACTTATTACCCAAGAATTATCCACTTTGCACTCCTTTATTCCGCTTATTTAGTACTTTTCTTACCCCATCCATAATCAAAACGAAGATTACTAGAGCACCCTGAATGACTCCTGCAAGATTCGAATCTAGTTTTAAATCAATTCCCAACCCTGCCGCTCCTTTGCTTAAAGCAATAAAAATAAAGGCGATTGGTGCTGTAATCAACGGTTGAATATTGGCAAGCATGCCAACCATTAATCCGATATAACCATATCCACCGGATATGTTATTACGCAGCACATGGTTGAAACCAGTCACCTGCAAAGCACCTGTCAAACCTGCTAAAACACCGCACAACACAAATGCTAAAAGCATGTAGCGATTGGTATGAATGCCTAACAGGAATGAAGATTTATTGTTTTTACCAACCGCTTTTAATTTCAACCCAAAATAAGTGCCTTGCAAAATGACGGTTACCACAATTACACTTACAATCGCAATTCCTAATGCCCACAGGCTCAGGTATGTACCTTCAACTTGCGGAAGCCAAAATCTGGTTTCAAGCATTTTGGTGGAACCATTAGCAACACCCTCAGGTTTCCATGGACCGTAGACTAGAAATAGCATAATTGCATCGGCGATAAAATTGAACCCCAATCCGCCGAAGATTTCATTCACGCCGCCAAAATTCTTCAGTAAACCAACCAACAAAGCCCAAATAGCTCCACCGATAATTCCAGCAAGGATGCATAAAATTATTACCAAAGCGCTCGAAACATCTGAACCATCGAAGATTCGGATTATGCCGTAAGAAAAAATCGAGCCCATTACTATTTGGCCTTCCATGCCGATATTCCAAAGGCCTGCAGTAAAGGTAAACATAAGTCCTAAGGATGCTAAAACTAAAGGCACCCAGGCTTGAATCACTTGAGTAAAATTGTTGGTTGATCCAAAAGCACCTGAAAGGATGGTATCAAAAACACTGATGGGATTGACCTTCATGATCCACACCAACAGGCTGGTAAAAAGCAAAGCCAGAATTACCGCCAAAGTCATTGAACTTGCCCTGTTGGTGAGGATGTGCATCAAAAAAGAATTCTGGTTGGGATTTTTTGTTTTATCTTTATCCATGCGATGATCCTTTTTCATTTATTCCCAACCCCTACCGCCAATAAGCTGACCTAATTGATCCACAGAGACACCGTTTGCGTCAAGAGGTTTTGATACTTTGCCGCCGAAGAAGACCAAGATGCGATCACTATACTGAAGAATTTCATCTAGATCAGAAGACACAAAGAAGATACTGGCGCCCTCTGAACAGCGTTGTTTTAATTTACTCCAGATGTAGAGTGTAGATTCAATATCCAGACCACGCGTGGGATGATCCAAAAGGAGTAATCTTAGCGGTTGACGCAGCAACGCCAATTCAGCTCGCTGTTGATTTCCGCCAGAGAGAGATTCAACTTTATTCTCAGCCGTCCCTTTAATGTTGAAATCTTTGATGCGTTTTTCTGTTAATTGCAAGGCTGCTTTGGTATCCACAAAAAAACCATTCTGTTTCTCAGCTAGGATAAAGTGTTCTTTAAGGTCAAGTCCGGCAATGAGCCCTTCATCCAACCGATCCGCAGGCAGGAATGAAATGCCTTCATTTTTAAAATCAAAATAATGCTTTCCAACATAATCTCTTTTGGATCCATTCTCTTCATGCAACCAGAGATGTCCGCCAGTTGGACGAATAATTCCGGCCAGTGCTCTGAGTAGCAGCCCCTGCCCTGATCCTTCCATACCGGCCAGACCAATTACTTCGCCTTTTTGGATGCAGAAATTCACGTTTTTTATAGGTAAACGAGCGTCATCAATCTTAAGATCGCTGACCTCGATATTGACATTTTCTTGTGCGCAGCATTTTTTATCGCTGCGGGTGAGGATTTTTCCGAACATCATTTCAACTAATTTATCGTTGTCAAAAGGTGGACGCATTTGCCCAACATTCATACCCTGCCTGAAAACAGCAACTTGGGTGCATAAGGCTCCCACTTCTTCCAATTTATGTGAAACAAAAAGGATAGCCTTGCCCTGTTCTGACAACTTGCGAACCATGGCAAAAAGCTGCAGTTTTTGTGCAGCAGAAATTCCGGTGGTAGGCTCATCAAGAATTAGAACTTCTGCTCCCAGCCACAATAGACGAATGATTTCCAATTGCTGTCGTTCGCCTACTGAAAGACTATCAATATATGCATCTGGTGAAATTGAAAAATCGAATTGTTTTTGAAGTTCGATAAATTCCTGGCGAACCTTTTTTCGATTAGGAATCATCCCTTCATGACTGCCAAGAATCAGGTTATCCAACACTTTGAAAGGAGGAAAATCCAAAGGGTCCTGATGCAGCATGCCGATTCCTAATTTAACCGAATCAGCTGGAGAGGCGATATTAACTTCTTTTCCATCCAACAAAATACTGCCAGCATCAAGTGAGATGAAACCGGACAGGATCTTCATCAGGGTGCTTTTACCTGCGCCGTTTTCACCTAAAATTCCTTGCACTTCGCCTGATTTTACAGTCAGCGAAATATTATTGTTCGCGTGAACTTTGCCAAATGTTTTGTGAATGTTGCGTACTTCGACATCCATGAAACCTCAATTTGATAAAAAAGGAAAGGGAAGGCAAATGAATGCCTTCCCTTTGATTACTTGATCAATTACTTGGCAACAGAGTCGCCGGTCATTCCTTCGAGCAATTGAGGCAGATACCAAATCTGTTGGTCAGTGGCTTCAACGCCGTCGGCCAGGAATTCGGTTCCGTCCTGATAATTCAACGGTCCCTTCCAGAGATTCAATCCACCAGCCAGTTCTCCAATGAATTGATCAAGGAGAGCACCATTCTCGGCAGATAAACCTTCACTCTTCTTGAAACCAATCGGTGAGGTATCAGGATTGTTGATATCTGACCAATCGGGATCTGACCAGATAAACTGGCGAGTATAAGTGCCGTCTTTAACTGATTGGATAACGGGCAGCAAGTTAACACCCCAGTTGAAATAGGGAACACCCAAGCAGGCATCAGGAGCCACGTCACAGGCTTTTTCATAATCATATTGAATGGCGTAAACGTCTTCGCCCTGATCGCGGAATTTCTTGGCTTCGGTGACAGCTTCAGTTGAGTCGATACCAGAGATAACAACATCGTAACCATCAGTATAGAAGGTATCAGCAACCTGGGTGGGATCAAGTGTTACACCAGGGATGTTGAACCACATACCAATCCAGGTAACCTTGAAGTCGATGGGAGTGGTTTCATTTCTGATGCTCTTCCAACAATAGTCGGCGCCCAAGAAAGCGGCGGCTGCCAGGCGGCGAGTTTCATCATTGATCAATGGACCAAGGAAACCAATTTTGCCGGTTTTGGTGGTTAAAGCTGCAGCGCAGCCAGCCATCATTTTGCCATATTCCATCTTTGCAAAGACATCGCTTTCGCTCTTCATATCAGGCTGATAGCGTTTGCCATCTTCCCATGCAAAATCGCCGGTGAGCCAAATTACAGGAACATCAGGATGAGCTGCAGTAAATTCAGTAACGCCGTCTTTCATGTCATCAGAGTTGAAGATGATCACATTGGCGCCTTTTTCAAGGAGTTGTTCGGCAAATTGAGCGGCTGTGGTATTGGGGTTTGCAGCGACATTAACGTTCTCTGCATAGATCAATTCTGCGCCTTCAATTTTGGACTGTGCATAGACTGCACCCAGATAATTGGCGGTGCTCCAGCCATTATCAGTGATGGGTCCAACAGTCAGGATGCCGATAATGAAGGGTTCGGCAGGTGCTTCGGTTGCTGCAACAGGTGCTTCGGTAACAGCAACGGGGGCTTCTGTTTCAACTGCAACAGGGGCGGCGGTCGGGGTGGCGCATGCAGCGAGCACAAGAGCCATGACCACTAACAAACTTACAAGGGTCCAGATACGTTTAGAAAACATGAATACTCCTCCTTGGAATAGTAGAACAACTTATCTTTAAAAAAGGGATTACATTGGTTGCGAGCAAACAATTGATCGTCTACTGCACCTCCTTTCAATCCATTTACAAGTTTAGCTGTATTCGGGTAGGTGTTTTTTGTTCATGTTGTCCATACAACACTTAAATCAATTTTATCTCAACCTCTAGACAAGTTATATTAAAATTTTTCGCCCTGATCTTAAAAAATCAAAAGAGGGTTATCGAATAAGTATAACCCTCTTCTTAAAAACCAACTATTTTGTGATGCGTGTTCCAGTTTCGCCTTTCAACGCCCGGCCGATATTCTCGGGGTTGGTAATAAGGGCTTCTTTGCCGCCATTTTCGAAGTAATTAATGATGGCCTGGATTTTTGGAGCCATGGACCCTTTTGCAAAGTGAATTCCTTCATCCAAATAGGCTTTGGCTTCTGCCACAGTCATGTGATCCAGCCATTTTTCATCTGGCTTGCCATAATTGATGGCTACTTTTTCAACAGCTGTGGAGATGATGAAAAGATCAGCTTTGATCAGACTGGCCAACAGACTGCTGGCAAAGTCCTTGTCAATCACGGCTGCAATACCAACACAGCCGCCCTTGCCGTTATCAATAACAGGGATGCCTCCACCGCCAACAGTAATGACACAGGTGCCGCTGTTAAGCAGTGTACGCACTGATTCAATTTCAACCACTTCCACAGGGATCGGAGAAGCGACAACACGTCGATAACCACGTCCGGCGTCTTCGACCACATTCCAACCGAGGTCTTGCTGGCGTTTTTTAGCTTCAGCTTCTTCCATGAATCCGCCAATGGGTTTGGTTGGATTCTGAAAAGCCTTGTCGTTCTTATCCACTTTAACTTGAGTGACCACTGTGGCAACAGGTTTCTTAATGCCGCGATTAATGAGTTCATTTTGCAAAGTTTGTTGGATGGCATATCCAATGGCACCCTGGCTGTCAGCACCGCAAACTTCGAGGGGAACTTCATGCATACCCTCATACTTGGCGGCAATTTCAGACCGGCGCAAAATAAAGCCAACCTGCGGACCGTTTCCATGACCGATGGCTACATCCCAGCCAGCTTCAATCATGTCAGCAATATGTTTTCCGCCGCGGCAATATATTGGTCTTCTACGGTGACTTTCTTTGGATCGAGAATTAAAGAGTTACCACCAATTGCAACTACTGCTAATTTACTCATTATTCCTAGTCCTTTTTGTCTTTTTGATTTTGATTAACTCATTGTCAAAGCCATTACCGCTTCTTGCACGTGCATTCGGTTTTCGGCTTCATCGTAAACAACGGATTGAGGTCCGTCGATTACAGCATCGGTTACTTCTATGTTGCGGTCCGCGGGCAAAGGATGCATGAAAATGGCATCCGGCTTGGCCAACGCCATGCGGCGTTCATCGGTGATCCAGCTTTTGTACTTGTCAATAATGCGAGCGCCTTCTTCAGGGTCGGAGGTATGAACCAAAGCACCCCACGATTTCGGATAAACCACATCGGCATCCTTAAAAGCTGCATCCATATCATCAGTGACTTCAAAACCAACATTGAATTTTCTGGCTTGTTCATACGCCTGATCCATGATCTCGGGCATCAACTTGAATTCGGGTGGATGGGCAAGAACAATATCCATACCAAAACGGGGCATTTGTATGGCTAGCGACTGTGGAACAGATATGGGTTTCTGATACGATGCTGCATATGCCCAGGAAATGACCATTTTCTTCTTACGCAAGTCACGGCCTTTTTTCTCCATGATGGTCATCAGATCAGCAAGGCACTGCATGGGGTGGTAGACATCGCACTGCATGTTCAAAACAGGCACACGAGATGCTTTTGCAACTTCATTCAAATATTTATTACCCAATCCCCAATCGACGTGTCGGATTGCGATTCCATCAAAATAGCGGCCGAAGATCTCGCCGATCTCTTTGGGTGTGTCACCGTGTGAGATTTGGGTGGTGCGGGATTCAATGAAAGCCGCGTGTCCGCCAAGGTGAGCCATACCGGCTTCAAAAGAGCCGCGCGTGCGGGTGCTGCTAAAGAAGAACAACATGGCTAAAACTTTGTCACGCAAATAGGGGGTGAGTTCGTTAATAGCACGCTTGCGTTTGAGATCAAAAGCCATATCCAAGACGGTTTCAACTTCTTCTTTGGAGAAGTCGAGGTCACTAATTAAATCACGACCATGTAAGAATGTTTGCATAGTAACTCCTTTATAAGGTTTATAAATTATTTATTCAACTATCGATAATCACTCAGATTTAAGCCTTTTGTTCCTTATCGATCATTTTTGGTAATAAACTGTAAAATTCAGTGGCTTTAACCACTTCATCAAGCGGTACACACTCACCCACCGTGTGTGCATAGATTTCATCGCCGGGGCCAAATCCAATACTCGGGATGCCCGCTTTTCCTGCCCAATAGATACCATTCGTGCTGAATTCCCATTTACCGGGTTTGCTTTCAGGCAATCCAATGGCTTGTTTAACCGCCTGCCCGGCCTGAACTAGGGGATGCTCCTCCTCAATAGCCCATGCTGGGAAGTATTTATCCACCGGAAAGACAAAACCGGTATATGAAGCCTCGTCATAAAAAAGCTCTTCGACGGTGATGGATGCTTTATCCTTTTCAGGGATGAGGGCTTTAATTTGTTCAATCGCAGCCTCTTTGGTTTCACCAAAGGTCATGCGGCGGTCAATGAAAATTGTGGCTTCATCAGGAACTGCATTCAGACTAGGGGTCTTAACGGTCATATCACTGACCGTGATTTTGGCATGCCCCAGAAAGGGATGATCACCCAACTGCGGTTCAAGGTCGCAGATGCCGGCAATGATGGGAAGTAATTTGTAAATGGCATTATCACCAAGCTGATTGCTGGCGGCGTGTGCGCTTTTCCCTTTGGCAACCACTTTCAGTTCCACACGTCCTTTATGTCCACGGTAGACCTGCATTTTAGTCGGTTCGCCGATCACCACAAAATCGGGACGAACTTTAGGATCCACTTCAACAAAGGTGTTTGGGGCAATCCCGTCACACCATTCTTCCATATTGCCGAAATAATAGACCGTCCAATCGTCCAGTAATCCAAGATCGCGAGCAATGGCCATGCCGTAGATCATGCCTGGGGTGCTGCCTTTTTCATCACAGGCGCCGCGAGCATAAAGCATGCCATTCTCAATTTTTCCTTCAAAAGGGTCCCATTTCCAAACTGATGCATCGCCGATACCGACGGTATCAATATGCGAATCAAATACAAGTGTCTTTTTACCACTGCCAATTCTTCCGACCACGTTACCCATTTTGTCAAAACGCGCCTCATCGAATCCAAGATTCTTCATTTCGTCAATGATTCGGATGCCGACGTCTTTTAATTGCGAGTTCATGCTTGGGATGGCGCAAATTTCTCGCATAAATTTTAAGATTTCTTCGCGGTTTGCTTCAACCTTTTTTTGAATTTCACTTGAAATATTACTTTGATCCATTTTTATCTCCATGATTCAACCAATAACAACCTAATTGAAATTGGAATTACCAATACTGCGAATGACATGAAATCTGAAATAACCGGGCAGGAAATAACTGTACGAAAAATCTACAATTTCGCCTGCGTCACTGTATAAGCGAGCTACGAACAGGAGCAAAACATCACCGCGTTGAATTTCAAGTTTCTTGGCAATTTCTGCTGATGCTGCCACCGCTTGAATATCTGTAAATGATTTGGCCAGCCCAATATTGCCACGCTTCAATAACAATTCAAGCACGGAGCCATTAAAGCCAGTCGCTAAATCTTCTTCAGTCAAGATGTTGGGAGGCAGCATATCCGTTAAATAAGCAACCGGCCGACCGTCAGTGTAAATGACACGAGAAACTTTTACAAGTTGTGTACCTTCTTCAACCTGTAATTTCTCGCTTTCTTCAACACCAGCAACAATATCTTTGATTTGAAGCGCGCCCATGGTCGCTTTAAGTCCGATTCGGGTCGCAAGACGTTCAATACTCTCAAGCACTTCAAGACCGGCTTCAATCACCTTGGATTGTGGAACAACGAAGGTTCCCACACCCTGCCGGCGGCGGATCAATCCCTGCCCCTCGAAGGTGCGCATACCTTCACGCAATGTAGCACGTGATACGCCCAAAATACGAGCCAATTCAGGTTCTGCCGGCAATCTCTCGCCGGCAGGAGTCTCGGCAATTAACTTTGCCAGTTTTGTTTGCAACATTTGAAACGGATGCTGAGTTTCCATTTTGACAATACTATCCATTTTTCCTACCCCATTCCGTTTTAATCTACCGGTTCTGTAACCGGAATAAAATCGAACTTGACGACATCTACAAGTCCCAAATCGGATATACGCAATTCAGGAATAACCACCAAACCCAATAAACTAAGCTGCATGTTTGGATTGTTTAATTTACAGCCGCACTGTCTGAAACCGGCCAACACGGATGCTGCCTTTTGAGCCACCACCTTTACCGGTTCATTAGACATCAACCCACCCACAGGCAGATCCACCAGACCGATGACTTTGCCTTCTTTCACGACAATTTGTCCGCCACCGCATTTCGCGAGTTCATTGGCAGCCGTGATCATGTCTGCATCATTGGTGCCAACTACAATCAACTGATGGCTGTCATGCGCCATGGTAGTTGCGACCGCGCAAGGGACATTAAAGCCAAATCCGCTTACCAGCCCCATCTGAATCCTGCCAGACGCATGGTGACGTTCAATCATGGCGATTTTGGCAATATCCCGATCCAGGTCCTGATGGATAAAACCTTCCACCGGTGAGATATTTATTCGCAAATGCCTGGTGGGCGCTTGATTTTCAATAACGCCAATCACATTAGCTATAACATCTTTTCCACTCGCGGCTTTTAATGCAAAATCTTCAACAACGAGTGGTTTAGACAGGTGGACCGAATGAGTCGCCCAGTCAGGATATGTAATTTTGGGCAAATCCACCAACCATTGATTCTCTTTAACCACCTCGATGCCCCTGGCGATCACCATCTGTGCTTTAAAATCATATAAATCATTAACCAAAACGATATCGGCTGATCGGCCAGGAGCCAGCATGCCCATCTCGCGAGTCACACCAAAGTGTTCTGCTGTATTGATGGTTGCCAACTGAATGGCCGTCATCGGGTCAAGACCTTCAGCAATGGCATGCCGTAAAACACGATCCATGTGACCTTCGTTGTATAGTGTTTCAGAATGACAGTCATCAGTGCAAAGCACAAAGGACCGCGATGATATTCCCTCTTCGGTGATGGCTTTCATCTGTTTGACAACATCATGCCAAGAAGATCCATAACGCATCATGACCTTCATGCCCTGACGCGCTCTGGCTATGGCCCCTTCTTTGGTGGTTCCTTCATGATCATCTTGAGGTCCGCCAGCCAGGTAGGCATGAAAACCTTTGCCATGATCTGTTGAAGGATAATGCCCACCTATGACTTTGTGAGCAGAACGGGTAACTGCCATCTCGGCATGAACCTTATCATCACCAGCCACCACACCAGGGTAGTTCATCATCTCACCCAGACCGATAATGCCAGGCCAGGTCATGGCTTCTGTCACCTCGGTGGGTCCGAGCACTGCGCCTGGCGTTTCAAACCCGGGTGCAGAAGGCACACAGGATGGCATTTGCACAAACACGTGAATAGGTTGTTTGGCGGCATCTTCAACCATGATACGCACACCGCGCAGCCCAAAAACATTGGCAATCTCATGCGGGTCAATAAACATGCCAGTTGTGCCGTGAGGCACCACCGCCCTGACAAACTCTGTGACGGTTACCATGCCAGATTCCACGTGCATGTGGGCATCAAGCAAACCCGGCACAAGATAATGATTATCCGCGTCAATTACCCTGGTTTTTGGACCAATGGTATGATCTGCGCTGCCGCCGATCCAGGCAATGCGACCAGAAATAATTGCAATATCAGTATGAGGTAATATTTCGCCAGTTTGAACACAAACCCACTGACCATCCTTGATCACCAGATCAGCATGCTTTCGCCCCATGGCACAAGCCACAAGGTCGGTCGTCAAATTGGTTTGATAGGAATCCATGGTTATCCTTTGATTGCCTTAGCTCATTAATCGGCTGGCAGCTTTGTTGTGCTTTTCTATATGGGGTTGAAGTTCAAGGCCGGTTAAGGCGCCTTCTTTCACCACCGCTTTTCCATGAACGTATGACAGATCCACCGGCCGGGTCTGACAGAACACCAATGCTGCGAGGGGATCATGCTGCGCGCCGGCATATTCAAGATGGTCCATTTTATAGCCGATAAAATCAGCGCATTTGCCGGTTTCAAGCGACCCAATATCTTTGCGACCCAATACAGCTGCACCGCCGCGGGTGCCAACTTCCAAGGCCTGGCGGGCAGTGAGAATTTCTTCACCGGTTGAAGACAATGAGGCCCCCTCTAAACCTGCTTTGAGGCGTGCAAGGAGCATGGCCTGTCTGACCTCTGCCAGCATGTTCGAGCCGTCATTGCTGGCGGAGCCATCCACACCCAGGCCGACTTTTACTCCAGCTTTAAGATACTGCCTCAGCGGAGCAATTCCCGAGGCAAGTCTCATATTGGATGAGGGGCAATGCGCCACACCGCAGCCTTCTTTGGCATAAAGCTCAATTTCAGGTTGAGAAACATGAACTGAATGGGCGTACCAGACATCGTTCCCCACCCAATCAACAGATTGCATATAAGGAACCGGACGGTAGCCAAATTTTTGCAGACAAAACTCTTCTTCATCCTGCGTTTCGGCAAGATGAGTATGCAAGTGAACGCCGTATTTGCGCGCCAGAATGGCACTTTCTTTCATCAATTCACCCGTTACACTGAAGGGTGAACAAGGTGCCAACACGATCTGAACCATTGAGCCGGGTTCGGCCCGATGATATTTCTTGATCAACCGTTCACTATCCACCAAAATGTTGTCTTCTGTATCCACGACACTATCGGGAGGCAAACCGCCCTTGCTTTCACCGAGGCTCATGGATCCGCGTGAAGCGTGCAGGCGCAAACCAATGGATTGGGCAGCCTCAATTTCATCGTCCAGTTTTGAACCGTTTGGGAAGAGGTAAAGATGGTCTGAAGCGGTGGTGCAGCCTGAGAGGGCAAGTTCTGCCAGCGCGGTCTGCGTTGAAATACGGATATCCTCTGGCGTCATTTTCGCCCAGATGGGATAAAGGGTTTTCAGCCAGTTGAAGAGATTGGCATCCTGAGCGGCAGGTATCGCGCGAGTGAGCGTTTGGTAGAAATGGTGGTGGGTATTGATCAATCCGGGCAAAATAACGTGCCCGCTGACATCTAACACCTCATCCGCTTTATCAGGCAGTAAATTGGTTGGCCCGACCTTTTCGATAAAGCCGTCGCGGATAAAAAGACCACCATCCGGGATCTCCCGACGGTGGTCATCCATGGTGACAAGTAAGAGTGCGTGTTTGATTAGAAGTGTAGACACGGTGCTTATCCTTTTTGGGGATGAATTCCCTGTCTTGCAAGATATTGTCAGACAACAGTTACAACCATAGTTTACCGAATTTAAGTTGAAAAGTCAATTGTCTGACAAGTATTGCTACACTTCTATTTTTGATCGTTGATCTCTGCAGCCCTTAATGTATTTTTCAATAACATGGCAATGGTCATTGGTCCCACTCCGCCAGGTACAGGGGTAATGGCAAAGGCTACCTCGACGGCTTCTTCATAAGCCACATCACCCACAATGCGATAACCCTTGGGTCTGCTGGCATCTTCGACATGGTTGATACCTACATCTATGACAACAGCTCCTGGTTTGATCCAATTACCTTTAACCATTTCAGGGCGTCCAACGGCCGCCACCAAAATATCAGCATTGCGGATGATATCGGGCAGATTCCGGCTGCGTGAATGGCAGATGGTGACTGTTGCGTTGGCTCTCACCAGCAGCAGCGCCACTGGCATACCGACAATATTTGAACGACCCAAGACAACCGCATTGGCCCCTTCAAGTTTTGGCATTTCTTTTTCAAGCAAATACATACAGCCTGCCGGTGTACAGGGCACAAACAAAGGTTCTCTGCCTTTTTGCGCCAGCCTGCCAATATTGAGAGGATGGAATCCATCAACATCTTTTTCTATCGAGATGGCTTTTAAGACACTTTCCTCATCTATATGAGGCGGCATGGGCAATTGAACCAAAATACCATTCACACGCTGATCGGCATTTAGCTCCAAGACCAACTGTTCAACTTCTTCCTGGGTGGCTGTGGCTGGCAGCACATGACCAAATGATTCAATCCCGGCTTCTAGACATGCTTTATGTTTGGATCGCACATAGGTATGAGACCCTGGGTCATCCCCCACCAAGACCGTTGCGAGACCAGGTTTGGATTTACCTGCTTTAACCCGCTCAGCCACAGCAGATGCAACTTCTGCGCGGATGGTCTCCGCGGTCAACTTGCCGTCAATAATCTTTGCTGTCATTTTGAACCACCTTGAGTGAAGTTTTCAACCCTAATTATACAATCATTGGTTTTTTTACTGGTTGCGGCATGATAGAATTACTTACAATTTCTGATTTTTGGAGAAAGTTAATGAGCAAAATTTGTGTCATCGGCACCGGCTACGTCGGTTTGGTAACTGGAACTTGTTTTGCTGAACTAGGTAATCAAGTCACTTGCCTGGACACTGATCCGGTCCGAATTAATGGATTGCTGCAAGGTCAGATGCCGATCTACGAGCCGGGTCTTGAACAATTAGTTGAACAAAATGTGCAAGCCAAACGGCTGCATTTCACCCAAGATTATCAAAGTGCACTGGAAGGGGCTGAATATGCGTTCATCGCCGTTGGCACCCCTTCAGGTGTGGATGGTGAAGCTGATCTTCAATATGTTAAGGCGGCCGCTGAATCCATTGCAGATATCGTGGATTTCCCAATCCTGGTGATCAATAAATCCACCGTACCAGTGGGAACTGGCGACTGGGTGGCAGATATTATCCGCCGCAGAAGAGGCAACCGACCGCTTGAATTCGCCGTTGTCTCAAACCCCGAATTTCTGCGGGAAGGGTCAGCGATCAATGACTTCATGGCACCTGACCGCGTTGTCTTGGGGTCTGAAGACCGTAGTTCGGCAAACCGCGTGGCAGAACTTTATAAACCTCTACGCTGCACCATCATGGTGACCGACCTGCGCACCGCTGAAATGATCAAATATGCATCCAACGCCTTTCTGGCGACCCGTATCTCGTTTATTAATGAGATCGGCAATATGTGTGAAGATCTTGGCGCCGACGTTCGCGAAGTGGCGCAAGGCATGGGCCTTGATAAACGCATCGGCCGTCACTTTTTAGATGCTGGTCTTGGCTGGGGCGGATCTTGTTTTCCGAAAGATGTGAAAGCGCTTGAACACATGGCCGTTCTGCACGGCACCCAACCTCAACTGCTTCAAGCTGTGATGGAGATCAACCGCAACCAACGCCGCAGAGCCGTGATGAAATTGCGTAAAGCGCTTGGCACTCTTAATGAAAAGACGATCGGCATCCTGGGCATTTCATTCAAGCCCAACACGGATGACATCCGCGATTCGGCTGCAGTTGAGATCATGCATCTGCTGATCAATGAAGGCGCTCACATCCAGGCTTACGATCCGCAGGCCATGGATAATGCAGCCAAGGTACTTAAAAAGGTCAAGTTGTGTGAATCACCTTATGAAGTGGCAGAAGGCGCTGATGCACTTCTCCTCGCCACTGAATGGAATGAGTTCAAACAAATTGATTTTGCAAAAATTAAGGAATTAATCCGCAATCCGTTGATTCTTGACGGGCGCAATCTGTGGGATTATGACCTGCTCAAATCCATGGGATTCACCTATATGGGTATTGGCAGGGGCAATAATTAGACGCTTCTAAATTATCATTTTTATAAAAGGGATTTTTCTTCTACTGAGATTAAGTAGTCGATAATCACTTTTCTTATTTGATCACGCACTGCGCGGAATTCTTGCAGGGTTTCACATTCTGACCCTGAAAATTTGGCGGGGTCGCGAAACCCAATGTGCACTTTTTTACCGTGCCCCAACCAGATTGGACAGTTGGCTTCGGCATCACTGCAAACGGTAATGACATGGTCAAAAACCTGACCGTAAAATTCCTGAATGGATTTTGACCGGCCCTGGTGTTCAATCCCAATTTCTTGTAATACCTGAAGTGCTACCGGATTCACTGAACCGGTGGGTAATGTTCCTGCACTAAAAGCCTGCCAATTACCTCCGCGGTCATGATTAACAATTGCCTCTGCCATCTGCGATCGGCAGGAATTGCCCGTACATAAAAATAAGACACTGGACATTTTCTATTTTCACCCTTTCATTAACATCCTAGCACGAATTAATTAATAGAATGTAAACGGCAAGTTAATAAAAAGGTAAGATTAACCTCTTGACATTAACGTTACGTCATAGTTTATACTTTAGGCATGGTTAACCAAGAGAGACTCTCCATCAAACAGCTTTCAAGCCTGGCAGGGGTCAGTGTGCGCACACTGCACTTCTACGACCAGATCGGTTTGCTCATCCCTCAGCGCGAAAGGGAGAACAACTATCGTTTTTATACACAGGAATCGTTGTTGAAGCTTCAGCAGATTCTTTTCTATCGCGAAATGGAGTTCAGCCTGGACCAGATCGCCGGTATTCTCAATCAGCCGGAATTCGATCTGATCAATGCCCTCGAAGAACACCGTGATGCATTGAAAAACAAGGCCAAACGTCTGAATACCCTGCTTGAAACCGTCGACAATACGATCAGTAATTTGAAAGGACAGAAAGACATGACACAACCTCAATATTTCAAGGGATTCAGCGACGAACAACAAGCTGAATATGAAAAAGAAGCCGCCCAAAAATGGGACCCAGAAATTGTGCACGAATCAAACCGCAGGTGGAAGAACCTGAGCCAGGCCGAGAAAGATAACCTCATGAAAAAGGGTGAATCCATCATGCTAGCCATTCGTGATGCCATGCCCAAAGGCCCCGCTTCTGCAGAAGCTCAAAAAGCCATAGCAGATTGGAAGAATCAGATCAATTTTTTCTATGATTGCAGTGATGAGATGTTGCTGGGATTGGGAAGGATGTACATCGAAGACCCCAGATTCAAGGCGACTTACGATCAAATTGATCCCGGGCTGGCAGAGTTCAAGTATGAAGCCATCAAGATCTTCTGCGCAGCACGCGGAGTGACAGAATAGATCCGAATACCATTTCGAAACTCAAAGCGCTTCAATTACCAACCTTGACAAGGTTTAAAAACTTTGTCAAGGTTAGTCAATTAATAAAGTTAGGACAAGTCCGCGATTTCTGGTGAAATCGCGGACTTTTTAAACCTTAATACTGTTTGTGCAGTTGAAGATAGGCTTTTAAGAATTGGCCTGTGTAAGAATTGGGGACCTCGCAAATTTCATGCGGGGTGCCAATCGCTAGCAGTTCTCCACCGCGGTCGCCGCCATCAGGTCCGAGGTCGATCAAGGTATCGGCAACTTTGATGATGTCAAGGTTGTGTTCGATGATCAGCACAGAGTTACCCGCTTCGACCAGACGCTGCAGCACTTCAATCAACTTGTGCACATCCGCAGCATGCAGACCCACAGAGGGTTCATCCAAAACGTAGAGGGTGCGGCCTGTAGCACGCCTGCTGAGCTCTTTGGCCAGTTTGACGCGCTGGGCTTCGCCGCCCGAAAGCGTGGTGGCGGGCTGACCAATCTTGACGTAACCCAGACCCACTTCTTGCAAAGTGTTGAGTTTGTTGTATATGACCGGGATGTTGGCGAACATCTCGAGCCCATTTTCAACCGTGGTATCAAGCACATCGGCAATGGAAAGGCCTTTAAATTTAACCTGTAGGGTCTCGCGGTTAAAACGTGCGCCGTGACAGACATCACAGGGGACATAAATATCTGGCAGAAATTGCATTTCTATGCGCAGCTGCCCCTGGCCCTGGCAAGCCTCACAGCGACCGCCGTGAACGTTGAAGGAAAAACGGCCGGATTTATATCCGCGCATTTTGCTCTCGGGCAAACCTGCAAACAAGTTGCGCATTTCGTCGAACATGCCCGTATATGTACCCGGGTTGGAACGCGGTGTGCGTCCAATGGGGGATTGGTCAATGTTAATGACTTTGTCGAGATACTCAAGCCCTTCAATTTTGTCGAAGGCACCCGCCTGGGTGTGGGCACGGTTTAGCTCACGCGCCAGCACGTTGTAGAGAATATCCACCATCAAGGTGGACTTGCCTGAACCCGAAACCCCTGTGATGCAGACGAACTGCCCCAAAGGAATTTCGACGGTAATATTTTTGAGGTTGTTTTCTCTTGCGCCGATGATCTTGAGTGATTTTCCGTTGCGTGGATGCAGCTTCTTGGGCATGGGAACCTGCTTGCGCCCTGAAAGATACGCGCCGGTGAGACTCTTGTGATTGGCAAGGATCTCTTCCACCGTGCCTTCTGCCACCATCTCACCGCCGTGAATGCCTGCCCCGGGTCCAAGATCGAGGATCCAGTCTGCGGCACGGATGGTCTCTTCGTCATGTTCGACCACCAGCACGGTGTTGCCCTGGTCGCGCAAGTGTTTGAGGGTATCCAGCAGTTTGTCATTGTCGCGCGGATGCAAACCAATCGAGGGCTCATCAAGCACATAAAGCACGCCCATCAGGCGCGATCCGATCTGGGTTGCCAGACGAATGCGCTGGGCTTCACCACCAGAGAGTGAACCGGCAGAACGGCTGAGGGTCAGATAATCGAGACCAACATTGACCAAAAAGCCAAGGCGGGCGATGATTTCTTTTAAGATGCGCTCTGCAATCACGGTATCACGTCCGCTTAACATGCCGGGTTTGGCGAGATTCTGAGCAAACTCGAGCGTGCGGTTAACCGGCCAGCGGGTGACCTCGACAATATTGGCATCTTGAATGGTCACAGCCAGCGCTTCAGGGCGCAGACGCTCTCCCTTACACGTTGGACAGGGACGATTGCTCATGAACTCCGAGATTTTGTTGCGGATATATTCAGACTGTGTTTCGCGGTAACGGCGTTCCAGATTGGGGATAACCCCTTCAAAATTGGTCTGGAAGGTGGTTCTGCGGTCGTTGCGACCGTCCATGGTGATGGTGAGCTGCTCGTTGCCGGTGCCGTAGAGGATGCGGTTGATGTTTTCCTGGCTGATGGTGCTGGCAGGGACATCCAGATCAATTTTATATTCCCTGGCGACGGCTTCAACCATTTGCCAGTAGTATCCGCCCTGCTCACGCGGACCGTTCCACTCGAGGGCTATGATGGCGCCTTCATTGAAGGAGCGATCCAGGTCGGGCATTAATAAATCAGGGTCGATCTCAAGCCGGCTGCCGAGACCCTGGCAATCAGGGCAGGCACCGTGCGGTGTGTTGAAGGAGAAGGTGCGCGGTTCAATCTCGGGGATGCTGATGCCGTGTTCAGGACAGGCCAAATGCTCAGAATAAAAGAGATCTTCTGGAGGTTCAACCGAAAGGTTTTGAACGGTTAAATACCCCTCACCCACTTTAAGACCGGTTTCAACTGAATCGGTCAGGCGGGAGCGGAAGGTACGCGCTTCTTCAGAATCTTCAGCATGCGAGACCACCAGACGGTCAACCACGGCTTCAATGGTGTGAATCTTGTAGCGGTCGAGGGTGACTTCTTCATCCAGGTTGTAGACCGTGCCATCCACTCTGACGCGGATAAAACCGGCTTTGCGTACTTCGTCAAAAACGGCCTGGTAGGTACCTTTGCGGGCACGCACCACCGGCGCAAGAATGAGCAGTTTGGTGCCATCCGGCAGCGCTTCTATGCGGTCCACCACTTCCTGGGCGGACTGCTTGACGACGACCTTTCCGCAGATCGGGCAGTGCGGCACACCGATGCGGGCAAAGAGCAAACGCATGTAATCGTAGATCTCAGTGACCGTACCCACGGTGGAGCGCGGATTATGGGAAGTAGCCTTCTGATCGATCGAGACGGCAGGAGAAAGCCCGTCGATATAATCCACATCGGGTTTTTCCATCTGGCCGAGGAACTGGCGAGCATAGGAAGAGAGTGATTCCACGTAGCGGCGCTGACCTTCAGCAAAAATAGTATCAAAGGCTAACGAGCTTTTGCCAGAACCGGAAAGACCGGTGATCACCACCAATTTATCGCGGGGGATTTCAACAGTGATGTTCTTGAGGTTGTGAGCTCTTGCGCCCACAACACGAATTGAGTTTTGAGTCATAATCTATCCATTAGAATTTATTTTCTATACCAATATTGTACCACAGGGCAACCTGTAATTATAGTGGTTAAAGCAGGGATTGGTGATGAGTAATTAGAATTTAGGAAAACCCAGCAATCAGTAATCAGTGTTAATCCCAAATGATAATTATTGGGATTCGTTTTTGTTTTAGATAAAATTCAAAAACAAATACCCTTCGCTCCGCTCTGGCACTGGGAAAACGAATGCGTTTTGTACGAAATTTGCCTCTATGATGAAAAGTCTTTGCTTTGAGATAATTTTGAACTCACTTATTGGTAATAATTTGGTTGAAAACGAATCCTTTGTTTTTATGTTCGAATACTAGGTTTATGGTTATTAATTTAGTGCTTTGAAGATATAACTCTTTGCTATTATTTCTTAACTCGTCGAATTCGACGGGGTAAAACTTGATCAATCGACCCATTCATCTCATTATTTGTTTTGCAAAAAATCAATTAAATTCAATTCGACTCAAATCAATTAATGAAACTACAGGTACAACTATTTCTAAATCGGACAAAATTATTAGAATTTTTATTCTATTGTTTAATTACAAACCTGTTTGTCAAGTGGTTAATGATAAAAGTTCAAACTGATGTCACTCCGCGAACAGGTGGCGAAAGAAGCGGTCTGGTTTATCGAGGAAATCACGAGTAACGCGATAATGTTCTGTTTGTTGAACAGTGACTTGAGATATTTCTTCAGCATCCAGGCTAAAAATGACTGAATCAGGATAGCTCAAGAGGATGGGCGAGTGGGTGGCAATGATGAATTGAGCTTTGCCCGAAGTTTCAAGCTGATGGATCAAAGCCATGAAGGATAACTGCCGGTTGGGTGAGAGTGCGGCTTCGGGCTCATCCAGAATATAGATGCCGCGATTGAAACGATTGACAAAAAGAGAGAGAAAGGACTCGCCGTGGGATTGTTGATGCAGTGATTTGCCGCCGTACCCTTGAAGAATAGATGAATCCTCCTCAGCCATCTGATCAATGTAAGTAGCAAAATTGTAAAAACTCTCGGCGCGCATAAAAAAGCCATTGGTTACCTTAGGCATCCACGAAAAACGCAGCGCAGCAGTCAGGTTTGATTCGCCGTCAGAACTTGAATAGGTAAGATTACGGTTGCCTCCTGAATGGTTAAACCCGCAGCCGTCGGCAATCGCCTCAAGAAGGGTTGACTTTCCTGATCCGTTTTCACCGACAAAAAAAGTTACATTGGACGTGAATTCCAGATTCAACCCGGTTGAAAGAAAGGGGATTGAAAAAGGGAATTTGGATGGATCCACCAAATCAGGTTCTGATCTGATACTTTTCAAGAAAGTCATTGAAACTCCGATTATCCTTAAAGTCCGAAAAACTGAAGTGGAGAAATAACATTTCAAAGCGCTTTACTAGAATTTATATTCTATGTTCAGATTATAAACCCAAAGGTCAATAGTAAACTAATTAGATGTAGAATCTAGCTAGAGATCAATTTGACACTCATTTTTAGGTAAGTTACCGGAAAATTGGAGGAGAAATGATCAATGTTTACATCAATCTTCCCAACCCCCACATCACGATTCATCAAAGCTTTGACTGCGGATTGATTCATGCGCATAAAAGCGCGGCTGAATCGCGCACGATCAGGATTGAGATATCAAACCTGTCTACGGAACTCTCCAAGTTTGTTGATGGCGAGCACAAGTTTAATGCCAGCAAAGAGTTCAATGACATGTGGCTTGAAGTGCACCTGGGTGATCTGGCGTTTGAAATTGCGGTGGTGTTATTCATTGTTGCCCAGCTTGGAAAGGTTTACAAGCAGTTCCAAGGGATGTCCCCTTCGATTCATTGTTGATGAATGCTAATTCCGGAGTTCTATTCTCCGTGGAGGCGGGAAAAACCACTATTTAAGGGGAGTAGGTCATGAATTCCATTAATCACGACAAATATCCTAAAAGGCGGTCAATCCGTTATGAAGGTTATGATTATTCTTCAGCAGGTGTCTACTTTATTACGCTTGTCACTCACAAGTGGGAACATTTGTTTGGGAAGATTGAAAATGGGGTGATGAAATTATAATGAATATGGGGTGATTGTAAGAGAAGAATGGTTCAAAACACAAGCACTTCGACCAAATATCGAACTCTCCGAAGATGAGTTTGTGATCATGCCCAACCACATTCATGGAATTATTTGGATTGTTGAACAGTTTGATAATCATGAATATAATAACCACTTCTCAGACATAAAAGAAAATCGTTATGGTACGGGCGACCTGCAATTATCGTGTACGGGCACGGCGCGCCGTGCCCGTACAACTGGCCAATTTGGGCATCCAGTCAAAGGATCCTTGCCAACAATAGTTGGGGCTTTTAAATCAGCTGCCACAAAAAGAATAAACATTCAACGAGGAACGCCTTGTAAACCTCTTTGGCTTCGAAATTATTATGAACATATTATTGAAACAGAAAAAGAATATATCAATATCGCCAACTACATTCACAACAATCCAGAAAACTGGGGACTAAAAGATGAATACTTTTCGGTTTGAATAATCATTCAGGCAACCTGCAATTATCGTGTCGGGCACGGCGCGCCGTGTCCGCACAATAAGATGTACCTCATCCAATAAAGGTCAGGAAGTCATCGGGTTTGTCGGGATTGGTCTTCGAAAAGACGCGCATGTTTTGTTTCTGGACCGCATCGATGATAGGGGTGGGAGAAAAGTTGGTCAAGAGCAGCAGATAGCGGTTGGCAGTTAACTGCGGAAGAAGTTGATTGATCTTGCCCAACGGAACTTCACCCTGCTCAAGCAGTTGGGTGCCGTTGACCAAGAATTGAGGTTCGCCTGAAATCCAATCAGGGTCTTCGGTGGTTCTAGGTATGGCAACATTTTTGATTTCTTCAGATTTTTCAAGCAGCTCAGGTTGACCGACGTGACGGCGCAAGGTATTAACCAATTTTGAAGCGTCCATGCCGCCCACCTGGGCAATTTTTTCAAGATTTACCAGTGCGCCGACCGTGCGTCTGAGCACAGGGTTTTTCAGGTTTTTAAAAGGCGGCGCAATATTGACAAGCTGCTCTTCAAGTTCGGGATAGGCTTGCAGCACGTCTGACAACTTGCTTAAACCCGTTATTTCCATCTTGTCCTCCAATTTATGCTCACGATGTCTCAGAATCATATTCCAACAAGCGGCGCTCGCCTTCAAGGGCGCGAACTTCGGTCAAATCCTGGGTCACTTCCAGCGTCCCAAGATAAACACCATGAGGATCACGGACAGCATAATAGCAGATGTAAATGAACTTGCCGCCCATGTTGATCCAAAAAGCTGCTTTCTCCTGAGCGCCGTCTTTGAAATCTTTGACGATCTTGTTTACGATGTGGACGCTCTTGGGCGGATGGCAGTATTGCACTTTACGTCCCAGGATGGCACGAGACCGGTCAAAAATGCGGTTGCGGCCGGGGGTGAAGTAGCGAACGGTGTCTTCGGCATCCACAAAGGTCAGATCAAAAGGCAGGGTGCTGAAAACTGAAATCAACTCATTCAGGCTGAAATTACCAGTCGGCATTTGAACCCGTCCATTGGAAGCTGCGGGTTTTTTCATTTCTTCCGTTACACCGCCTTCGGGGGTCCATTCAAATTGAGGTGCATAGATGCAGTAGCCATATTCATCGCTTTGAGTATATATCTCGTACCAATCCTGCTCAGTTAAGAGATCCAAAGCGGTCGGGAACATAATCTTTTCTTCCTTGTAGATCATGTCATCGACAGATTCAAGGGTAGGAAGAATGGTAAAGGAACTGAAAGCTTTCACCTCGCCGGCAGTGTGAGTTTCAACCTGTTGGAGCCCGGCAAGTGTTTCGCGAAGCTGCTTGCGCACCTCATCATGTTTGCCCCACATCACCAAAGGAGGACCAGGAAGCTGGTTCTTTTCAAAATAAGGAAAGAGCAAATTTTCTTTGCGCCGATAATGTTTATCCACATCCATGAGAATGTTCAATTGTTGTTGAACTGCCTGCATCATATCAGTGACCGCTTCATCATCCGGTTTTTGATTGATTTTTTCGAGCAAGACACGGATGGAGCCGGTAGTTTTGGCCAGTTCGCGATTTTCTTGCACAAAAGTGTGAACAGGATGCCCGGGCAATGTTTCAGGGGTTTCTTGTAAATCAAGGTGTTTTTTTAATACGCGCGTATGTGTATCGCAGAGTTCCTGAATGCGTTCGGCGGTAATGCCCTCTTTCACCAACTGTACTTCCATCATAAAAACGTCACTGTAATCGGCTTCATCCAGCATGGTTTCGAGTTGAGATTTTACTCTCTCTTCGGCTACACCTTGATCCAATTGGCGGATAAGGTTTTTCATAATATCGACACGTTTCTGACGGTTGTTGATCACTTCGCTCATGGTTTATCCTCATGCTTTCTTATTTGTTCATGTTGATAATAGTATACATATTTAATATGATAATTTTCATAATAATTGTAATATTTATTGAATGATGATTGATACGACTTTTATCGCATTTGAACGTATAGAAAACTAATCGAAAAATTTTACAGAAAATCCCCTACTTTTGACCAGGTTAACTCTGCCTGGTTGACGGTGTGACAGTATGAAATCATCCAATATCATATGAGAGTAGATCATTTATCAAAAAGGAGAGAATCAATGAACAGCATTGAAAAACAAGAAACTACCGAAAACACAAGACCAACACCAAAAAATGGAAAAATGCTCGGCTCTTTTTTGGCCATCACTTTTGGGTTGACTTGGGGTTTAGCCATTTTATTTTTTATGATTCCAGATTTCTTTACCAATCTCTTTGGTGAAATCAGTTTATCCAACCCGATCATCATCCTTGCCATTTATGCACCCGGGATTGCCGGAGTGCTTCTCGTTTTACGATATTATGGATTGAAGGGGTTCGGCCGCTTTTTAAAGCGATTAACATTATGGCGCGCACCACTATCATGGTGGGCGTTCATGGTCCTTGGAATTCCAGCAGTTGTATTTCTTGGCGCCGCAATTAAAGGGACACTAAACACAGCTTTCGCATTTTCACCCTGGACTTTGGCGATTCCGGCCATTGGGCATGCCCTGATCCTGGGTCCGCTTGAAGAGTTTGGCTGGAGAGGTTTTGCGCTGCCCCTGCTTCAACGGAAATTTGCACCGATCTGGGCGGGGTTAATTTTGGGTGTGATATGGGCTCTATGGCATGTGCCCTCCCTCTTCATGAGCGGCTTGCCTCAATCATCATGGGACGTCATCCCTTATTTTCTAGGCATCATTGCCATCTGTGTCATTCTCACCGCCTTATTCAATGATTCTCGAGGCAGTTTATTGATCTCGGTGATCTATCATTTTCAGATGATGAATCCGTTGTGGCCAGACGCACAACCATATGACAATTTCTTGTTTGTATTATTGGCATTTGTTGTGGTGATCATCAACCGCAAGAAGATGTTCACAAAGCAAGGAAGTATTACAGAAATAATTTATGCAGTCGAAAAGTGAGCTCAGCAGGTTTCGATTACAACAAAATGGATGCAACCCTAAAATCATTGAAGGAATCGAAAAGGGTAATTAACCAAAAAAAGGATTTATTTTCCCGAAATTAAATCCGCATAAAATCGGACTTGTTCTATTGAATTTCTAGAATTATGCGTGGTATTGTCTAGTCAAGAGCAAAACCCAACGAAAGTGGGTGACGCAAAGCCAGGGGTCTAAAATCAGCGAAACCGGTGAAAACCGGCGGTGCAAAGCCAAAGGGTCTAAAGTCTGAACAAGACCAAGATAACCGCGCTGCCTGCAAGAGGAGCAAGTAGACAGGACCCGATCAGGTCTACGCAGCCAGAACAAATAATTAGATTAATTTCTTAATTACTGGCGCACTCCAAGTAAGAAAAGCAAACCTGGTCAAAACCAGGGACGCAAAGCCAAGGATCTAAAACCCAAAAGGTCATGACCGCCTGGCTGCCAAAGTGAATAACCGCCTCTTCTCCATCCGAAGAAGGGGCGGTTCTTTTTTAGTAATTAGTAATTAGGGATTAGGGATTAGGAACCAATAACCTAATTACTATTCCCTGCTCAGGTAATTTATATTATAATTATGATATATATTGTCTATATTACGGAGAGCATAATGACCAACGAAAATTTTCAACCTACTCGAATCGCAATTGTCGGCACCGGCAATGTCGGTGCCACCTTTGCTTATGCCCTGCTGCAAAGCGGATTGGCAGCCGAGATTGTTTTGATCGACCGTAATCATACCCGCGCGGAAGGCGAAGCCATGGACCTCAATCATGCCGTGCCCCTCACCCACGCGACACGCATTTGGGCTGGAACTTATGAAGATACCGCCGGGGCAGCCATCACGGTGGTGACCGCCGGCAGCGGACAAAAAGAAGGCGAAACCCGGCTTGATCTGGTGGCCCGCAACTATGAAATCTTGAAAGGCATTATCCCAGAGATCGTCAAATACAATCCCAACGGAATCATTCTGATGGCGACCAACCCGGTGGATATTTTGACCTATGCCGCATGGAAGATCAGCGGACTGCCAGCGGAGCGTGTAATCGGATCGGGCACCATCCTAGACACAGCACGCTTCAAATATTTGCTCAGCCAGCACGCAGGTGTAGACGCCAGGAGCGTGCATGCCTACATCATCGGTGAACACGGAGACAGCGAAGTGCCGGTTTGGTCCCTGGCGACCATTGGTGGTATGGAGCTGGAAGATTACTGCCCCGGCAACTGCGACGGGTATTGTGAAGACTGCTGCAAAGACTTTGATTCAGAGGTATACGAGAAAATCTTCAGAGATACCCGCGATGCAGCCTACGAGATTATAAAGAGAAAAGGCGCTACTTATTACGCCATTGGCAACGGCCTGCTTCGCATCGTTGAAGCCATATTACGTGGACAAGACTCTGTGCTGAGCGTCTCCACCCTGATCTCAGGTTATTACGGCATTAACGATGTTTACTTGAGTCTGCCCTCAGTGATCGGACACAACGGCATCAAACGCACCATGTATTTGAAGCTCAACGAGAAAGAAAAAGCCGGCATCCAGAATTCTGCAAATGTGCTGCACGACACTCTGCAAAAGATTGGGTTGCAGTAAGAGCAGTGATTAGTGATTAGTAACTAGGAAAACCTTTTTAGGGCGGTCTAATGACCGCCCTTACTTTTTAATTTTCCTAATAACAAATCGTTAACACCTTGATGGGGTTGCAAATGTATAATAGTTAAAGCATTCATCATTTTCAAAAGGATGGAACATGGATAAAAACAACAGCAACTCCGTCACTGACGAAAAAGAACACAAGCGGGCGATTGCAGCCTGGACGATGTACGACTGGGGCAACTCAGCCTTCGCCACGACCATCATGGCAGCGGTGCTGCCGGTCTATTACTCCTCCGTTGCGGCGGCCAACCTGGCCCCCAACGTCGCCACTGCGTATTGGGGATTCACCTCATCGATCGCGGCATTGATTGCTGCCATCATAAGCCCCATTCTGGGTGCAGTTGCAGACTTCAGAGGCAGCAAAAAACGCTTTTTGACCATCTTCATGCTGATCGGTGTGACAGCAACCGCGCTGTTGTATGTGATCCAAACCGGTGATTGGCTGCTCGCTTCGATCTTCTTTGTCTTCGGCAACATCGGTTTTGCCGGTAGCCTTGTTTATTATGATGCATTGCTGCCGCACGTGGCCAAGCCCGAAGAGATGGATCAAGTCTCATCCCGCGGATATGCCATGGGATATATCGGCGGCGGCATTTTGCTGGCATTAAACCTTTTCATGATCATGTTTGTACCTGATCTGGTACCCTCGCTGGATGCCGGTTTAATGACTCGTCTGTCTTTTGTGACCGTGGCCATCTGGTGGCTCGTTTTTACTCTGCCGGTCTTGCTGCGTGTCAAAGAACCTCCCCGCCGTATCGAAGCTCACGAAGTTGGTTTTTCTCCACTAAAAGCCAGTTTCACACGTCTTTACAACACTTTTAAAGAGATTCGTAAATACCGTGAATTATCACTCGGGCTGCTAGCATTCTGGGTTTACTCCAACGGCATTGGCACCATCATAGTGATGGCCACCATCTATGGCGCCGAATTGGGATTCTCACAAACCACACTGATTGGCACACTGCTGATGGTTCAGTTTTTGGCTGCCCCGTTTGCCTTCCTATTTGGCTGGCTATCTAAGAAACTTGGCACCAAGAAATCCATCTATCTTTCCTTGAGTATCTACACACTGATCGCGATTGCCGGTTACTTCCTGTATCAAGAATGGCAGTTTTGGGCACTTGGCGCCGCAGTGGCCACCGTCCAGGGCGGCAGCCAGGCGTTGAGCCGTTCACTGATTGGAAAAATGATCCCACGCAGCAAATCCGCTGAGTTTTACGGCTTTTTCAGCGTTTTTGAAAAATTTGCCTCCATCCTCGGACCAGCTTTATTTGGCGTGGTTTCAACCATCATGGGCGAATCCCGTTTGAGCATATCATCTCTGGTTGTTTTCTTTGCACTGGGCATGTTTATCCTCAGCAAGGTAAATATTGAAAAAGGCATCGCTGTAGCCGAACAGGAAGAACAAGCGCTGGTGGCGGTAGCGGAATAACAATCTATGGGCTTACTGCCCTTCTCGTGTCACTCGCTCTTAAAAACAAGGGTCATTAGGTGTGCAAAAACCACATCGTTTGCTCTTACAACAACACCGAGAACAATCCCCCGCGAGTTGAATCCGCGGGGGATTATCATTTAGATAAATAAGGCTGGTTCTATCTCACTTGGTGATTTCGTAGAGTTCGACCAGCACGCCGCCGGTGCTCTTAGGGTGGATGAAGGCCATTTTGCGGCTAGGCAAGACATTGGGTTCTTCACTCAACAAACGAATGCCCTTGGCTTTCAATTCGGCCATGGTTGCGGCGCAGTCATCGACTTCGAAGCAGAGGTGGTGCATGCCGCCGCCTTTTTCGGCCACGAATTTTGCCACGCCGCTGTCGTCAGAGGTTGGCTGCACGAGTTCAACTTCCGTGTCGCCCACCGGCAAAAATGCCACTTTGGATTTCTGGCTGGGGACGTCTTCAATATGATGCACATCAATGCCCATGCCGTCACGCCAAAACTTTAAGGCTTCTTCAATGTCGGGTACTGCCACAGCAATATGATTGACTTTCTTCATTGTCGCCATATCATCTCCTCGGATTATTGATTAGCCCCATACGGGGGGTTGATATTCGCCCCAGGTTTTGCGCAGCACACCGCAAACCTCGCCCAGGGTCAGGTCGTTTTCCATACAGGTGACGAGCAACGGCATCAGGTTGTCTGTGCCGCGGGCGGCTGCATCCAACTGAGCCATGAGTTCATTGGCTTTGGCGTTGTCGCGGTTCTTGCGCAATTCAGCCAATTTTGACACCTGGTTCTTTTCGATGGCAGGATCCATTTTCAGGCGTTCGAGGTCGCGCTTTTCTTCCACTTGGAAGGAGTTGACGCCCACGACGACGTTCTGTTTGCTTTCGACTTCCTTCTGGAACTTGTAAGCCGAATCCTGAATTTCGTTCTGCATGTAGCCTTTTTCAATGGCAGAGAGTGCGCCGCCCAGATCGTCAATGCGGGTAATGTATTCCATGGCGCGTTTGCAGATCTCATCTGTCAGATATTCGATGACATAAGAACCAGCCATGGGGTCGATGGTGTCGGCCACGCCGGATTCGTAGGCGATGATCTGCTGGGTGCGCAAGGCCGTGCGCACGGATTTCTCGGTGGGCAGCCAGAGGGCTTCATCCATCGAGTTGGTATGCAATGATTGGGTGCCGCCCATGATGGCCGCCATGGCCTGGATGGCCACACGCACCACATTGTTTTCGGGCTGCTGGGCTGTGAGCGTTGAACCGCCTGTCTGGGTGTGGAAACGCAGCATCCACGACTTGGGATCTTTGGCGCCAAAGCGGTCGCGCATAATTTGAGCCCATATGCGGCGGGCAGCGCGGAACTTGGCGATCTCTTCAAGGAAGTCATTGTGAGCCGCAAAGAAGAATGAAAGCTGAGAGGCAAATTGATCAACCTGCTGGCCGGAATCAATGGCTGCCTGCACGTAGGCGATTGCATCCGCGATGGTGAAAGCCACTTCCTGCACGGCGGTGGAGCCAGCCTCGCGGATGTGGTAACCGGAAATGCTGATGGTGTTCCAATTGGGCACTTCCGTTTCACAGTATTTGAAAATATCAGTGATCAGGCGCAGCGAGGGTTTGGGGGGGAAGATATAAGTTCCTCGCGCAACGTATTCTTTGAGGATATCGTTCTGAATGGTGCCGCGAAGTTGTTTGGATTCCACGCCCTGTTTCTTGCCGACGGCGATATACATGGCCAGCAGTACGGCGGCGGGCGCGTTAATGGTCATACTGGTCGAAACTTTATCAAGCGGAATCTGGTCAAAAAGGACTTCCATGTCGCGGCGGGAAGAGATGGAAACGCCCACCTTGCCCACTTCGCCCAAAGACATGGGGTCATCCGAGTCGTAGCCGATTTGGGTGGGCAGATCGAATGCAACCGAAAGGCCAGTTTGACCCTGGTCAAGCAAATACCGGTAGCGCTTGTTGGATTCTTCCGCGGAGGCAAAGCCGGCATACTGGCGCATGGTCCAGAAACGGCTGCGGAACATAGTGGGCTGCACACCGCGGGTGAACGGATATTCACCAGGGAAGCCAAGCTGCTGCATATAATCAAATTCGCCCGGCACAGCCACCCGTGGAAGTGGGATGCCCGAAGGGCTTAGAAAATCTGCTTTACGTTCTTTGAATTTTTCAACCGAAGGTTTGGCGACGGTTTCGTCCCAACGCTTTTTCTCTTGATCCAGATCCATATAACCCTCCGATGGTGAAATACATACTTAATAAGTATACAAGAAAGTCAATCAAGGTTAAAGTGAAATACGATTGAATTTTGATTGACAAATTACATTGAAAGCAATTGTTGTATTTTACTAATACAAATCGGTTTTTTGCGGAGAAATACATCCATCATGTAATCTGGCTAACCCATCTGAAGCTTCAGGAGAAATGACAGCAGTAAATTTCATGTGTGGTTCAAGCCTAGTGTTAGCTTTTGGAACCCATTCTCGTTTGCCATCAGAACACCTAATTAATATACATCCTGGAGGTAATCCCAATGTGCTGATGGTTTTTCCAACAAATGATGCCCCGGGTTCCACATGAAACTCTACGATAGTCGGTTCACGAAGCGGAGATAAATTGTCACCTTTTTGAAGGTCACGTTCTAGTAAAACTTCATAGATTGGCAAGTCTTTTAATATTTCAGCAACAATATATGCACAAAAACAAGCTACCAATAAAGGCAACATCTGGGAATAATTGCCTGTCATTTCAACAATTAACATGATGCCAGTAAGCGGGGCACGAACAATCGCCGTAAAATAAGCCGCCATACCGACAACAGCAAAAACAGCAGGAATTGGAACGGCTAATGGGAAAAGAGAATGACCTATACTTCCGATAATCAAACCGAGCAATGCGCCTAAAACCAATAAAGGCGCAAAAATGCCACCTGGAGCACCAGTACCGTAACTCATTGTGGTCATCAGAAATCGAAGTAAAAAGAACAATGGGATTGCGGTAAGCAGCAATTCGCCTTTCAAAACAGATTCAGCCAGGGTATGCCCGCTGCCCATGAGGTCAGGCAGGAACCACCCTATCAAACCAATCGAGCCTCCTATGGCTGCTATGACAGGAAGAATAAATCTTTTGGGCACTTTCCCAACAAGGTTAACAGCCCCTAGAATTCCTTTATTAAAAACAACTCCCAATACACCAGCGATAATCCCCAATAGGGCGAAAATTGGCAAAGCTGACAAAGGAGGCGTTGGGTAACTTGGTACAGAAAAAACAGGGAACTGACCTGAGGCGATTCTGGTAATAATATCCGCAATAACTGCTGAAATAAATGCAGCACCAAACATAATGGGTTGAAAATCGCGGCGTACTTCTTCAAGAACAAAAATCAAACCAGACAATGGCGCATTAAAGGCGGCAGCTAAACCGGCGCCAGCCCCAGCGGAAATTAAAGTTAATCTTTCTCTTTCTGAGACTTTCAATAACCGAGAAACAACATCCCCGATTGAACCGCCCATCTGAACAGTTGGCCCTTCACGTCCTAATGCCAAGCCGCTGCCGATAGCAATGATGCCTCCAAAAAATTTTACCGGCAAAACACGTTTCCAATTCAACTTTCGATACCGATGCAATACAGCTTCAAGGTGTGGAATACCGCTGCCGCTGGCTTCAGGAGCAAAGCGACGGGTTATCATTACAGATATGACAGCGCCGGTCATTGTGAAAAATATAGGAAATATCCAACCTATTTTGGAAAAAGAATGAGCCCAAGCTAAAAAATGTATCCTCAGTAGATCAGCACCAGCAAGCGAAGCTCGAAACGCTAGAGCCATAATACCAGCACCAACACCAACCAAAGCAGCGCGCGGAAATATCCACCTTCGTTGTTGTTTGGTGGATAAAAACTCTTGTAATTCTGTCTTTGCTGCTTCGTTATTTGCTTGACGATTAGTTTGCTTAGATGATCGCCAAATTTTTATTTTTGAAATCAAAACAGACCATCCTTAAATTTACTTATTGGTCATTTTACTCCTTAATTAACTGCGCGCTCCAGAATGACAAAAAAATAAAATTTAATCATTAATATATATTATGTGAACTTAATTAAAAAAAGAAAAAAATAAATATGTTATAAATATAGAGAGAAAAGTAAATTCGATATGAAAATAACCATTGGTACACACGTGAGGTGGATAACAGATCCACCTGTTCGCAAAAAAAAGAATAAAAGTGATGAAAATTTCACACTCAAGGTTAATTGCCGAACCTGTTGCCAAATGTGAATCCGTTGATTTATTGGACGAACTTTCCATACAACAGATTTACAAATTTTACGAGAGCGGCAAGTCCGCTCTTTTTTGTTAAGTTGAGGTGAATATGAAAAAGACAGTTATTGCTGCCGCGTTGGGCGAATGTGTGCATGTAGCAGGGATCAGTAATTTTCTGCGTCTGGCAGACCAAGCCGGTTGGAAAACCGTTTTTCTCGGACCAGCTGTATCGATTGAGAAAGTGATTGAAGCAGCCAAACGTGAAAAAGCAGATCTCGTCGGTGTTTCATATCGTCTGACCCCTGAAACCGGTGAAAGATTATTGGGTGAGTTCACTGAAGCCGCGGATGAATTACGCAGCAGCGGTGTACGCTTTGTGTTTGGCGGCACCCCGCCCCTGGCTGAAAAAGCCAACAAAATAGGTTTCTTTGAGCTGGTTTTCGAAGGCGGCGAACCGGATGACCAGGTATTAGCCTTTCTAAAGGGTGAAACCAAAGGTACTGCCACTTCGATTGAATATCCTCAGAACACCATTGACCGGATCAAATGGAAGGCGCCCTATCCACTGCTCAGACATCATTTCGGTCTGCCAACCATGGAAGCCACTCTTGCCGGAATCGAAAAAATCGCTGAATCTAAGGTATTGGATGTGATTTCATTGGGCATTGATCAAGATGCCCAGGAAAATTTTTTCCATCCAGAGCGGCAAAATCCACGGCAAAAAGGTGCGGGCGGTGTGCCAGTGCGCACTCGTGAAGACTACATTGCACTTTATCAAGCCAGCCAGAGAGGAAACTTTCCACTCATGCGCACATATTCTGGCACGGATGATTTCATCAAACTGGCGGAACTTTATACCGAGACAATTCACAATGCCTGGTGCGCGATTCCACTCTTCTGGTTCAATAAAATGGACGGACGCGGCCCCTGGGATTTGGAAGGTTCTATCCGTGAACATCAGCAAGTGATGCGCTGGTACGGTGAACACAACATCCCTGTTGAATTGAACGAGTCGCACCATTGGGGTATGCGTGATGCACCAGATGTTATTTGCGTCGTGTCAGCTTTTTTAGCTGCTTATAATGCGCGTGCCTTTGGAGTTAAGGATTATATTGCCCAATTGATGTTCAACAGTCCTCCTGGTCTATCTGATGCCATGGATCTGGCCAAGATGGCCGCCATGCTGCAAATAATTGAACCCCTGCGCAGCGATAATTTTCGTATTTTTAAACAGACCCGAACCGGGTTGCTCAGCTATCCGCTGGATCCATCTGCGGCAAGGGCTCACTTGGCCACCAGTATCTACCTGCAGATGGCACTCAAGCCTGACATCGTCCATATAGTAGGATATACAGAAGCAGACCATGCTGCCACTGCGGAGGACGTGATTGAATCATGCACGATAGCTCGAAGAGCGATTGAGAATGCAATCAGGGGGGGGCCGGATATGTTGTCTGATGCAGCGATCAAAGCACGAATCAATTGGCTGTTAAATAGTGCATCATTAACACTGAATGCCATTCGTTCAATAGTTCCTCATTCTAGTAAAGATCCTTTTATTGATCCTGAAGTTTTATCGATGGCAGTAAAAAAAGGAATTCTCGATGCTCCACAATTGATGAATAATGAATACGCAAAAGGGACAATAAAAACAAGAATAATCAATGGGTGTTGTAAAACTGTAAATGCATTAGGCAAACCAGTTGCAGAAAAATATCGACTTGATAATTTGCTTGACACTTGATCTGGCTATTGATGGAAGGAAGGAATAAATGGATAAAAAAACAAATTTTACGGTAATCGGCGCTGGCCATGGAGGCAAAGCCATGGCAGCACATATCTCACAAATGGGTTTTGATACAACCCTTTTCAATCGTACTCCAGAACGTATCGCGGCCATAAAAGAATTAGGAGGACTTGATCTATTATTTCAAGATACCGGGGTTAAACAATTTACAAAACTAGCCTGTGTGACCTCCATTATTGAAGAAGCATTGGCAAAAGCCGATATGATCATGGTGGTTGTGCCCTCATCTGCTCACGCTGATATTGCCAAAGCTTGTGCGCCCTACCTAAGGGACGGTCAAATTGTCGTACTGCATCCAGGCCGAACTTGCGGGGCAATCGAATTTGCAAAAGTGCTGCACGATGAAAATTGCACCGCCGATATAACTATCTCTGAAGCAGAAACTTTTATTTATGCATCAAGGTCCGACGGTCCCGCTGAAGCCAGAATTTTCCGCATCAAAGATGCTGTGCCGCTGGCTGCGCTACCGGCTACGCGCACACGCCTGGTGCTGGATATAATCCATCAAGTCTATCCTCAATATATTGACGGTGCCAATGTGCTTCAAACCGGGTTAAACAACATGGGGGCTATTTTTCACCCTGCGTTGACTATTCTCAACACAGGTAGAATTGAATCCACTCACGGCGACTATCAATTTTATATCGAGGGCGTCACCCCGTCAGTAGCACGTGTGCTTGAAGCACTCGATCGCGAAAGGGTTACCGTGGCTTCTTCGCTAGGCATTCGTGCACGTACTGCCATGGAATGGCTGAAATTATCTTATGACGCGACAGGTGATGATCTGAATGAAGCGATTCATAATCAGCCCGGGTATTACGGCATAAAGGCCCCCCCCACCATGAACCACCGCTATATTTTCGAGGATGTGCCGATGAGTCTTGTGCCGATTGCCTCTTTGGGTCAGCGATACGGAGTTTCAGTACGTGCCATGGATTCAATTGTACGTATTTCTTCCATTGTCCACCGCACTGATTATTGGCGTCGCGGCCGCACTATTGATAAGCTTGGAATTGACAATTTAAGTGTTGGTGAATTAATGGCATATGTTCTGGAAGGAATTAGAGCAAATACATAAAAGTTGCACATTTTAGGAGTAGACCTTAATGGATACATCGCTTACGAGTATTCCTTTCGATTGGTATGCGTGGATAGGTTTGCCAATCATAATTTTTATTTCAAGAATTTGCGACGTTACCATAGGCACGATAAGAATCATTTTTATATCCAGAGGATTAAGAAAATACGCACCGATATTAGGTTTTTTTGAGGTCTTGATCTGGATTGTTGTCATTGGTCAATTGGTACAAAATTTACATAGTCCAACTGCTTACATCTTTTACGCTGCCGGCTTCGCCTGCGGAAATTTTTTTGGTATGTGGATCGAAGATCGACTTGCATTTGGGACCTCAATCATTCGAGTTATGGTATCAGAAAATGGCAATGAATTGGCAAGAAATATTCATGATGCAGGTTTTGGTGTTACGCGTGTTGATGCACATGGAGCAACCAGTGACGTATTAATTATCTACACAGTGGTTAAACGAAGTGATGCTAATAAGGTACTCTCAATAATTCATAATATTGCACCAAATGCATTTATCACCGTAGATGAGGTTCGATCCATTGAAAAAGGATTCTTTCCACCTGGCGTCGACCCAATAAGAAATCTATTTTATGGAAGAAAATCCAAATGACATGGTTAAGAGATATTCCATTTAAAGTAGCAAAATTTTTTCACCGTTTTGTAAGCCGATTAACTGCAGATGAAAGACGCGAATTAATAGCGGAGATTAGACCTGCTGCATCACCAGGTTTTGATTACTTCTTGTTGGTTATACTTTCTTGCAGTATAGCCACCCTCGGGTTAATTACAAATTCTGCTGCTGTCATCATTGGTGCTATGTTATTGGCTCCTCTCATGTCACCTATTATTGGTTTGGGATTGGCCTCGATTATTGGCGACGACCAACTCCTTAAAGCCTCAGCTTCAGCACTATTTCGTGGAGCGATTTTGGCTATATTGCTTTCATTTTTAATGACCTTTATTAATCGTTCACTTCCGTTTGTCTCACTGCAAGAGATGCCCGGAGAAGTGTTGGCAAGAATTAGACCAACACCAATAGATCTAATTATTGCTCTGGCAGGAGGCATGGCAGCCGCATATGCCATGACACGACCCAATTTATCGGCTGCATTGCCAGGTGTAGCCATCGCCACGGCACTTATGCCCCCGTTATGTACAATTGGTTTTGGCATTGCCATGAATCGTTGGGATGTTGCAGGAGGGGCAACACTACTATTTATTACGAATGCTGTGACGATTACATTTGCTTCAGCCACGGTCTTTTTTATTCGCGGATTCTCGATTGAAGCAAGACGTAAAGGACAAAAATTACCCCGTAGTTTGGCGATTTCATTATTATTGGTTTTAATCTTATTAATTCCATTAACTTATTATGGTGTTAAGTTTTTTAAAGAAGCCTCAGATAACAAACTTATCAACACAGTCGTTGCACAAGAAGTTAACAAATTGCATGATACACAACTGGTAGATATTCAAGTCATTCACCAAGATAATAATTTGGATTTAGTGATCACAATACGCACAAGTAAAGCATTGAAATATGAAGAAGTTGTTGACCTTCAACAATCCATCGTCGAAGGATTGCAACGCCCAGTTTCTCTTAAAGTGGATCAAGTTTTTGCAGAAGAGCTTGACCCTTTGATTCCACCCACGGCTACCCCAACCTTAACCCCTACAATGACACAAACTTCGGGTCCGAGTCCTACAAACACGCCATTACCAACAACAACACCAACACCTACTCCGACCCCAACGGCAACACCGGCTCAGGCGCAAATCAAATCTACAGGATTACCTCCAATGCAACTTTATCAATCGCCGATGGGACCTGTTATTGGTAATTTGAAAAGAGGTCAATGGCTGACAATACTATACGGACGGCAGGTCATCGGCAGCATTGTCTGGATTGAGGTTCAGGATGAAGAAGGCAGAGTTGGCTGGATGCCTGAAATTTACATTGTTCAAGCAACTCCATCCACAACCCCATAAATAAATAAGGAGGAATTTGCATGTATATGATCATGTTTGTTCTTGATGACATCCAATTTGAGCATGAAATCCTGAATTCGTGGTCTGAGATTGGCATAACCGGCGCCACAATAATTGAAAGCAGCGGGTTACATCGTCATTTAAAGAAAGTGATTCCGATGAGATATGCGTTTTATTCTGGTCAATCAGAAGAGACCGGAAATCTCACCTTTTTTGTGATGGTCGAAACTGAAAAAATGGTCAAGGCTTGCCTTGAAACTATAGAAAAAATTGTGGGTGATTTGAACGAGCCTAATACAGGTATCTTTTCAGCCTGGCCTTTATCAATAATTAAGGGAATTCCACCTTTGGAACAAAAAGAAAGGTAAGCGCATGGCCTGGGTCGTCTTTTTAATCACAGCCGCATTGATTGTTTTGGCTGCAACACAACTTGCAAAATATGGTGACATTATCGCCACCCGAACAAAAATGGGAGGGATGTTTATTGGACTATTACTGCTTGCCGGGGCTACTTCACTTCCTGAAGTATTAACCTCAATCAGTTCTTTACAACAAAACGCTCCAAACCTCGCTGCAGGCAACCTGCTGGGCAGCAACACCTTTAATATGTTCCTACTGGCAATTATTGATATTTCTTTCCGAAATCGACGGATTCTGCGCAAAGCCGCCCTCAAACATGCGGTTACCGGAAGCCTGACTGTTTTTCTGATTGGTCTGGTTGTATTTTTTATGCTGGCCAATCTGGATATCAAGATTGGGTTTATTGGCCTGGATAGCTTGATCATCATTGCCGTCTATATCCTCGCTGTAAGACTGATCCATAAAAACAGTCAACGCGGCACATCTTCCACTGAAAACATCGAAGTTCCGACAGAGACACCCAGCTTAATGCGCGGAATCATCGGCTTTCTGCTTGCGGCGGGGGCTTTGATTTTTATCACCCCCCTTATGGTGAAAAATGCGAATATCCTCGCTGAAAGCACCGGGCTAGGCACAACATTTATCGGAACAACGCTGGTTGCACTCGTTACATCATTGCCTGAATTAGTAACCACGATTGCCGCAATCAAAATTGGCGCCGCAGATATGGCAATCGGCAACCTCTTCGGCAGTAACATGTTTAATATGTTCGCCCTGGGGTTGACTGATGTTTTTTATACACAAGGAAGGTTTCTCGAAGCGATTGATCCTTCGTTTTTATTGATTGGTGTTGTGGGGTTATTGTTAACCTGTATGGGGTTGATTGGCAATCTCATCAAGCTTGAAAAGCGCATCTGGTTTCTAGAAATCGATGCGCTTGTGATTATTTTGTTTTATTTTGCCAGTCTTTGGTTATTATATAGTCGCAGTTAACCAGTTATTTGCTAATAAAGCCAAAAAACAACAAATAACAAATACTTGCTACCAGGGTTGTTCCTATCATGACAGGCAACCCTTTTTTATTCCACACCTTTGGAGTGATCGGGTTTCTGGTTTTATCAGACAAAGAAGCCACTACGATATTTGCGGTGGAACCGATTATGGTTCCGTTGCCGCCAAAACCTGCACCGAACACCAACGCCCACCATAGGGGTGCGGTGGGTATGCCGGCAGCACCCAAACCGTGAATGACCGGGATTAAGGCAATAGTGATAGGAACATTATCAACCACCATGGAAAGAAGTGCCACCACCCATAAAATTATCAACCCTAACAAAACTGGTTGAATAATTTGAAGGCGAATGGCCAAACTTGTAAAACCATCAAAAACACCAGCGGATTGCATTCCGCCAATCATGACAAATAGTGCGCCAAAGAAAATCAACACATCCCATTGAACGCGCTTTAGCGTCTCCTGGATGGAAGGTCTGATCCATACCAACGCCAGTGAAGCCCCCCCAAGCGCGACTAAAGATGGTTCAATTTTCAAAAACTCCTCAAGTAAAAATAAAGCAATCATCACAAAGATGACAATCATAATTTTCTTTGTCGATTTTGGGTCTTTAAGCACATCTTTTGGGTGTAAATCCATCAAAGCATCAAGATCTGTTGGTTTTTGTGCAAGGTCTTTTCTGAATAAGAATAGCAAAATTAATAACGCTGCCACCCAAACGATGAGAACGATGGGCAGACTATGCGTTAAGAAGTCTAAAAAGGTAAAGCCAGCGGCAGATCCGATTAAAATATTCGGCGGGTCGCCCACCAGAGTCGCCACACCCCCCGTATCAGAAAGCAGAGCTTCAGCCATCAAGAAAGGCTGAGCGTTGATGCCAAGGATTTCGCATAACAAGATAGTCACAGGCGCAATTAAAACGACCGTAGTAACATTGTCAAGAAACATCGATACAAGAGTTGTAATTCCACCTAAAAATAAAAGCAACCTGACAGGTTTGCCTTTTGAGAGTTTACCCACCCAAACCGCCAGATATTGGAAAAAGCCAGTCGGTTCAAGTATGGATACAAGTATCATCATGCCGAGCAACAAACCCAGCGTATTAAAATCAATCGAGCCAATTACTTGCTCTTCGCTGTAAAAATGAAAGAAAAGTCCAAAAACAACCATCAAGACCGCACCAATCATTGAAGTAATCGTACGGTTCAATTTTTCAGAGAAAATTAATACAAGACCGACAACAAAAATCAAAGAAGAAATAACGATTGGCCACATATGATTATTCCATTCAAAAAAGGTCTATTCTGACTTCCAATTGGAAAGCAACGCCACACCGATATCCACATAAGAGGCAATGCCAACCAGATGATGATCCTCATCCACCACGGGCATGTCATTCATGGCATGTTCCTGCAACAAAGCAATCACACGCACCAGCCCTGCCGATGCCTCAACCGCTACAGGATCGCCCATAACGGAACTGATCGGTGCATTCAACACAGCACAGTCTGGGATATCATCTTCAACCGCGCCAAAATCGCGCACAAAATCAACATTGTCAACCAAATTAATAAAATCGGGCATGGCAAGCGTGATCAAATCTCTGATTCGAACCAGCCCGATCAGCTCTGAGTTCTCATTGACAATCGGTAAACACCCAATATGATGATAAACAAGCAGTTTTGCTGCTTCAAGAATGGGTAGATCAGGTTTGGATGAAATCACCTTGCGCTTCATACAATCACTTATTTTCATGTTTGCCTCCTTCAAATGGATCACTTACGAATGATGCCGGTTCATTATTGCATATTTTTCACCTGACAGAATGTAAAATCAACCTGCACTGCGTAAAATCGGTCTAAAATCAAATCTGGTAAAATCAAATGAGACAATATTATGTTAATATTTTTCTTGAGAAACTGCAGCTTAATTATTGAAATAGAAAAAGAGTCACGATGTCAAACTTCTTACAACTGATCACCCTGATCGTCATCATTCTGTTCACTGCAAAACTGGCAGGATATTTAAGTACACGTATCGGTCAACCTTCCGTATTTGGTGAACTGCTGGTGGGTGTCTTGCTCGGCCCATCACTGTTAAATCTCACCGGATTGTCTTTTATCAGCAATACTCATATTTCTGAAACCATCACCGAGTTGGGTGAAATTGGTGTAATGCTGCTGATGTTTTTAGCCGGGCTTGAATTGCATCTAAAAGACATGGCAAAGAACACCAAAGTGGCCGCATTTGCCGGTGTCTTGGGTGTAATTGTACCTGTTGGCATGGGATTGGGGTTCGGTGAATTGTTGGGCATGAATTTCAATCATTCCATGTTTTTGGGGTTGACCCTCGGTGCTACTTCGGTTTCAATCTCTGCGCAAGTTTTGATTGAATTGAAACTCATCCGCAGCCGGGTGGGGCTTGGTTTGCTTGGCGCTGCAATATTCGATGATGTGCTGGTCATTTTACTGCTTTCATCATTCGTGGCACTTTTATCTACGAGCGGCGGCGCCGCCAGCATATTACTTGTTTTTGGCAAGATGCTGCTGTTTTTTGGATTATCTGTTGCTATTGGCCTATGGGTATTGCCCAGACTCACTAAATTTGTGCATAAACTGCCAATCAGCCAGGGTGTGACCACACTGGCGATTGTAGTGCTGTTGTTTTATGGGCTCGCAGCGGAATTAGTCGGCGGTATGGCTGCCATCACCGGAGCCTTTTTGGCCGGTCTGATGTTTGGCAGAACCCCCGAGAAATCGTTGATTGAGGGCAATCTTCATTCAATTTCTTATGCCTTTTTCGTACCCATTTTCTTCATCAGCATCGGGTTAAGTGTTGACCTTCGTTCAATCAATCTTACTTCAGTCTGGGTCATTGCAGCCATTTCAGTCATCGCTGTGGTCGGCAAAATTGTAGGTTCAGGGGCTGGCGCACTGATGGCAAAGTTCAAAATCAAAGAAGCGCTTCAGCTAGGCCTCGGCATGATCTCACGCGGTGAAGTAGGTTTGATCATTGCAAAAATCGGCCTGGATGAGGGTTATCTTTCGAATGAATTGTTTTCTTCGATCATCGCGATGATCTTAATTACCACTGTGATTACCCCGCCGTTGCTGCGCTGGTCATTTGCCGAGAAAAAGAAAAAGGTTGCTGATGAGGTTCCAACAGATTCAACATCGAATCAGGAGAGTGCCTAATGTATATGGTTATGTTTGTATTACACGATCCCAGTTGTTTGCGTGACGTATTGGAAGCCTGGGATGCCGCAGGTGTTTCTGGTGTGACGATTTTTCCGAGCACCGGCCTGCGACGGCTTCAGACCCTGGATGTGTTGCGCGAAGACATCCCCTTGATCCCCAGCCTTGAAGACCTGATCCAGCAGGAAGAGCGCTTGAACCGCACCTTGTTCACGATCGTGGAGGGAGATGAAATTGTGGACAAGTTGGTTGAAGCCACTCAATCGGTGATTGGTGACTTGAATAACCCCAATACAGGCATCCTCACCGTGCTGCCGGTTATCAAAGCATATGGGTTGAACCGCAAGGATGAGGACGAAGAAGATAAGCGATAAGCAATAAAACTGTTGCCTCCATCGTCTAGGGGACCAGGACGCGACCCTTTCAAGGTCAAAACCGGAGTTCGAATCTCCGTGGAGGCACAGTCACATAGGCAACTTTTTGAACTCACTTTAGTGACCAAAATCAAAAAGAAACCCTATACCCGCAAAAAAGCCAGCTAACCCTGGCTCTTTTTGTACCCGGAGGCGCCATGGTCTACCACTCAACCCCAGATCCAAACAAAACATATCCTGATCACATGACCAACTTTGAGCTCACCAAGTTTGTGATCAATGATGTTGTTTTCAAACCTGGTGGATTGATCGATTACGTGGACGCAACCGTCACCTCGGCATTCTCACACGATTTACGCATTACCCGATCGGACCTGGTTGCTTTTATGAAACAACAAGGCAATGGAGTTTACTTTAAAGGAAAGAAGCTCATTCTGGAAAAAATCGGTCTTGACCAGTTTATTCATTTTGACAAAGGATCATCGTGCGCCGATTGTGGGCAATCCGAACCACGTGACATCCTTGAATAAAAAAGAAGGCCTTCGTTACCGAAGGTCTTCTTAATACCAATAAATTGGATTTTACCCTTTTAGCTTCAGAAAATCCATAGCCAGGTAACCTTGCTGGTCATGAATTCTCTTCCATCCAGAAACGCTTCCAATACCAAGATCCACAGATTTTTCGACATTCACCTGATACCCGGTCAGGTATGACCCCACAATCTTGCTGTTCGTGGTCGGCAGCGCGCGGATATTCAACTTCCCCGTATCGATAACATACGAGACAAACTCATCAGTGATGTCAATTGGCTCATCTTCAACCGGCGTTTCATCCTCAGGCGTGACAACCACCGGAGCTCCGCCCCACAGTTGCGAATAAAGACTGATCGATCCGCACCAGGCATTCAGATCCAGTTCTTTTATTTCGGTGCCAAGATTCAAGCCTTGTTGAACACCATCGCCGTTGATCGCGCCATGAGAAGCGTATTGCCAGATCAACAATTCGCCAACCCAACCCTCGGCCTTGACCGCTTTTCTGACATTTTCAATGGTTTGGCTCTCGTTATACCAGGCACACCACAATTGGAAGGTTTTGAACCAGGCGTCAAACCAACTCAGCAAACCCAAAGAGCAATAAATGCCTGCATTCTTGCCGCTCAATTCCTTCCAGCGGATTAAGAAAGCCTTGGCAATGGCCAGCGCGCGAGATCTCACCTTCGAGAGCGGATCAGCATACCGCGGATTTCCATTCTCAATATCCAGCCACATGATGCCTTCCATATCGCCTTTGAGCATCGCCCACGCCTTTTCAGCCTGGCGCCTGCCCCACTCTGTATCACTCAAACCATTCACCGCACTTCCGGCCATGTGGTTTGAATAGTAATCCATATACCAATAGGGCATGCGGTTGCATTTATACTTTGCGGCTTTCCAATTGGCCTCTGCCTGTTCATCAGCGACAATCCCGAAACCCATGCGGATGCCGCAGATATGGTGTGTCACACTGGTAAATTTTGACCAATCGATCAGCCCGTTGAACTGGCTTATATCGGTACCGCGAATTGCGAAAGAACTATATTTGAGTCCCATTATTTCTCCTTATTGAACCCCAGCAACCTTTTTGATGGAAGCGATTGCCACGCCACATATTTTCTTTATTGAGGCGTAAGCTTGACCTGTAACCTTTTTTATTGCTGATGAAGCTGCTGAATAAGCACTGGTTGGAGGCGTGAAGTTTGCTGTATGCCTTGCAACACCCTTCGACAAAGCTCTATCTTCATCTATCCAGCCGTTGAAATAATACCCGTCATAATTTCCATATCGACCTATGGTGCAGGGTAAATTTGCAGCCAAGGTAATCGAATTAGTGCCAATCGCTGTGCCTACAGTCAAAGACTGAGAGACTCCATCAATAAAAATATAGAAATTTGAACCATCTCGATCCCATTCAATGTGATACCACTGGTTAAGTGTTGCCGACCAATTGAAATAATAATTAGCTTTCGTTACATTACCAACCCTTGCTTGAAACCCTAATTTTTTTGTTCCGCTCTCATCATAATATCGTAACGAAATTACATTATCATTATTGGCCGCCTCCCTACCAATGACATACAAAGCAGATGCGTCATTTGTTGCGGGTTGTGCCGCAAACATGACACGTAAATCACCTGAGCATGGGTCTGCCCCAAGATCAAAATCAGCATGGTATGGGGTCTGAATATAATCACCCGTACCATCAAACTTTATTGATGCACCTCCAAAAACAGACTGCGCAGTATCAATTTGCGTATTTCCATACACAGTCCATGTCTTACCACTTTCATCAGTGATGGTTGGCGAGCCGTCAGCACCATCACCGTGAAGTAATATTTTGGTATTACTATCATCAACTGCCATTTTATGTGTGCTCCACAATCACGAGCTGCGGATTGAAATACATTCGGTCGGCATGCGTTGCCACGCCCAAGATCACAATACAGTCATCCGTGCCGCTCGGGGCCGTTTGTGTCATCGTATTACCTGTTGTGCCGGTGGTAGACAAATAAATCAATCCACCAACAGTCCACGCCCAGGCATCTTTGCGTAGAAATCCACGCAACAAATATTGACCATCTGCGTTTAGGCTGATTGTGGCAATAGCCACCGCTACAATGATTGATGAGGCAATTGCATCTGCATCTCCAATATGCGCTTGACCATCCGCATCGATATAAACTGCATCCCCAAAGGCTTGAGCCTCATTGGCATTAAACACAGCTATTTCACCATGAGCTGTGACATCTGCATCAGGCGTTGAATCCGGGTATATCGACGGGATTCCTTTTGCCGATAATGGCGTCAAGAATTTTGCGTCATCGGTTCCCGCAAGCACCTCCGCAGCACTTGCCTTGACCGGTGTAGCCACGATCCCTGCATCTTTGATCGCTTTGGCGGTCGCGAACTTGGCATCATCTGTTCCAGTCGTGATCTCGGCGGCTGATGCTTTCACCGGCAGCGCTGCCCCTGCCGACTTCCCCAACTTTCCTGTCGCGCCGTTGAATAGAACAACATGGCCATCCACAGACGAGGCAGGGCCGCTAAAATCGCCACCACCAGAGCCGCCAACCGCAGTTTCTGTTCCAGTCTCATCTTTTTTATAGAGAAGACCATCGCTCTTAAAATACAAAACGATTTTTCCGGCTGCCGGTGTGCCGGGTGCAGCAACCTTTGATAATGTAATTTTGCTCATAAAACCTCCATGAATCCGTCGCTTTCGATTGCCAGCTCTTCACCATTCAACACTTCGAAATCATCTGACACAACGAATGAAGTCCCGGCTGCTATGGTCAATCCGCCTTTTGTATTTCTGATCACAGCTCCACCGCCCTGCACATCTGCACTGAGAACCCCGCTTGCGATTGATAACCTTGATCCTACCTTCACCCCGCCTAACACTGAGGCAGTTGCAGTTGGCAGCGTATAAGTAGATCCACCGCTCGGCCTATCTAATCTCTCAATTTTGGCAACCCGTTCGGCCAATTGCTTGATCCTTGATGCTAAATCCTCAAACACGTTTGAAATCATGGTGTAGCCATTTCTACCGAGAAGTTTCCTTCACCGGATTTCAAAATACTCAAACTTGCAGAAACAACCTTTTGGGTAACGCTCGCTTTGGTATATGGATTAATCGCGGTGACCAGGTCCCCCAAGAAGTAATCCGCCCCAAAACGTGAGTTTTTAGTTTGGATGACATCAAACGAGAAAACTTCTTTTGATCGCTTTTCTTCCAAAACAGAGTCCCCTGCCGTGTTTAATCCCGCGGTGTTTCCTGCTGCCACATCTGTTGCTGGCACGAATATCTCAATATCGTTGGCTGACGAATAATCAACCCCGGTTCTTACTGCAAATTCTCTCGAGCTGTCTTCACCCTGTCCGCCAACGATGCCCACTGTCGCTTCGCGTGTGCGGTCGTAAGAGTAATTTGGATTTCCCATATTTCCATGGCCAAGAGAAAAAGTAATGGAAGAGGTGCGATTTGTGCCAACCTGGCCAGCATAAAATCTGAATTCAAAGGTATTTGCTGCTGTCTTTACGAGATCAAAGTCACCACCCGCAATCTTGGCCAATTTTTCAAGTGAGTCTAAAACAACCTCTTGCGCACAGTACCAATCTTGAGTTGTTCCGCCCGCCGCATCTAAGGCTACACTGATCAGCGTTGCTGGCCAATTTGTTCCATTTCTTACCCTTCCATTCGCCGTGGTTGCCGACGCCGTGAGATTGTAAGTCACCAATGTTTTCATAATTGTTTCAGCTTTTACCGCCGAAAAATATGATTTATTGGCTACATTGGCCGCGTATGCCACAATTCTTGTTGACAGGAGCCATAAATAGCCCTTGGCTGTGAGAGTAAAATACGGCTCATTCGGTTGTTTTTGATCTTGCGCGCGATAGATACCACCAAAAAATCGCGTCCAAACACCTCCCGAATATTTGTAAAAAAGCTCTACCTGGCTGTTATTTTGGAGGTTTGCCAGCGCTGCGTGATTTCCAGGAAGCACAGCTTTTAATACTCCAGGTGTATTAACAACAGTCGTAGCCGCCAATTCGAGAAAATCGCTGATTTCTGCAAATTTCTCGCCGGTATAAGTGAAAAGGTCAAGTCTGAATTCAGGATCCATCATTAACCGTCGTAAGCCATTGAAAAAAGTGCCGCCCCTGAGTTTACATTTCCAGTTCCGGTTCCGTTCTGTGCAACGACCAATTCCAAATAATCATTCAAAGCTAATTCAAAATAAGATGTAGACAAGATGTACCCTGAAGGCCCTTGCGTTACTTGACCAATCACATTTGAAGTGCCATTTTTTGTGATTCTGGCCATTACATAAGTACCTCCAGAGCCTAAACCGCCTTGGATGTTTATCGTGACAAAATACCTTCCTGCACGCTTGCATGTCAACCTGGTGTTGTTTGTGGAGTTGTCGTGCATTGTGTCATCGTCAAATACCTCGGAATTAAATGGAACTGTATAAGCCACTGCACTGGCTGGAATAGTCAATGCGCCAGAATTTGTGACTTGCACACCGTAAGGCATAGACCCTTCAGATAATTTGCTATTTGGAATCGAGGCATCGGGAATTTTTGCTGTTATCACTGCACCATCAGCGATCATGGTGCTTGAAACATCCCCTGCAGCCAAATCAGCCATGACCCGCTCATCTGTCAATGTCACTACACCCGCAGTTGTCACCAGAGCCTGGTAAAGCATTATGTCGTATGTGGTCTCGCTGGTTTGGGTAATCACCGGCGCCGTTGGGCTGACGGCATCCGAACCCGGAATGCGTGTAATTCTCACGGTTTGCGCAGTCCAATTGGCCCTCAGCACGATTCGATCAATCCTCGTGTTTCCTGCCCCAACGGCTGATGGAATAGTCACATCCACCGGCGCTGAGTTTTCATAGGGCTTTCCATCTACCAAAGCGCCGCCTGTGCCGATCCTGGCTGTATTAGCTGACGGAACACTGCCCACCAACTCATTCAAGAAATTAGGAGCCACACCTTCAAAAGACCGGCAGGCACCCGCAATCTTGAGAGCCTTGCTCCAATCTGCCCGGGTATAGGTGCTGGCGCCATCTCCAGAGCCTCCAGTCGTCCAAAACAATGATTTTTCTGTCATTATTGCCTCCTAAATTCCTGAGAATCGATTGTAGTAAGAAATATCAAGCCTCGTGTTGGCGCCAACGGCACTTCCAGTAAGCTGGATAGAGTTCACGCCGTCTGCAGCATCGGGGCTTGCGATTATTCTGAAGGTGGTTAAATCAGAGCTTGAAGCGACTTCAGAACTTTTATTCGTTCCTGAACTGTTGACAACTGTTTTTTGGCCAAATCGCAAATCAAGGTCATAATGGTCACCATCCGCGATGGTGTACCCGCTGAAATCGATTTTTTCATTTGTAACCAAATTGGTGATGATCGGGCTGGTAATTGGCCCGGTAATTCTTACCAAAAATGGATATGAATCGACATTGCCTTCATAATTGATCGCGACAGAAGCGTTCACACCAGAGCTTCCAACAGAAGTTGGAACCGCCGTAGGAACCGCACCGCCGCTGGCCCCGCCTCCACCGCTGGACAATAATTCAACTGATTTTGCTGCAGGGTCATACCATGCCGGGTCGTTGCATTTCAAAATTATTCCAGTCTTTTGTGATAAACCAGATGCGTCTTTACTTGAAAATGTCAACCCATCATAGGGTATTGCCTCAATCTGCCGAATATCACTTCCTAACTCCCACTTAAAAATTCCCCTGTTTGAATTAGGGGTAAACATTCTTAAAAGAGTATTGCGTTTTGCCCAAAAAGAAGAGATATCTTCAGCAAAAATTTGCAATGCGAGATTGATCATTCGTGGATCATATCGATATCCCCGATCAGTATCACCATGTTGAAGTGGCCCTCGGTCAGCAATCCGATGAAATGGCATCATACCAAGACCGTCGCTGCCAACTAAATAACATAAAACACCATCATCCAGGTTAGTTTCTACACCGTCAACAATCCACGAATACATCAATGACCTCCCAAAAGCTGCAACATTTTCACCTGGTCAATTAAAGTTGATTCAGATTGGTATTTATAATTGGCGGCCAGGTTGTAATTGTTGGTCACAGACGATTGTGAAAGTGCCCCTGCAACCTGGGTAGTGGCCATTACTGGCATTTGTGCGCTTCGATTAATCCCGATCGTCAACCCCTGCATTAGGTTGTCTCCAATCCCTGCAAATACGGTGGATGGGCTTGCAATCCCCAACAGATCCTTGATGGCTTGCACGCTTTCCTTGAAGTTTTTCACCACCATATCCTTGAAGTTTTCCCAGGCGTTAGTCCATCCTTCTTTCAATCCTTCCACCAGTTCCTTGCCCATATCTGACATCTGTTTTTTGAACTCAGGGCTTTTGAACTTGTCGATCATCGCCTTGATGATTTTTGGGATGGTCGCCACGATCAACGGAATGTTTTCCACAATCCCGAATACCAGCGCCATCACGATTTCAACAGCTGCCAAAATGATCTCTGGAAGCATATCAATCGTGGCATCCACGATCGCCATGATCACCTCAGGGATGGCTTCCACCAGCACGGGGATTGAATCTACCAAACCTTTGACCAATCCCACGATCATTTCTAGCCCGGCTTTGAGAATCAAAGGTGTCGCCTGGATCAACGTGATCAGTAAATCCATGATTAACTTCACCAATTTTGGTAGTAATTCAGGCAGCGCCTCTGCAATTCCCTCAAATGCCAGCACCACAACTTTAATCAGCGCATCGAGTGCCATTGGCAGCATTTCGATCAAGAAATCTGTGATGCCCATGATTGCATCTATCAAGACCGGAATCATCACCGGGATGGCCTGTACCACACCGGTTATTAGTGATTTCATGATCCCAAGACCAGATTCCAAGAGTTGTGGAAGACTGTCCCGAATATCCACCAATATGGTGGCAATCAGTGCGCCGCCTGCTGATATTTTTTGTTCGGTGGTCAACGATTCATCCCCGATCAAGTTTGAAAACCGGGTCAGATATCCGCTCACCACATTCACGAACGCTTCAATTCCTGGTGCAAATTCTGCCCCCAATTTCATCACCACAGATCCAGCCGTGGATTTTATCCGCTCGAGCGCATCATCCAATTTTGCCGCCGCCTCCAACAAATCTGTGTCGATTACATTACCGGTGGTATGCGCTTCAAGCCCAAACTTTGCCAGAGCTGCAGATCCTGCCGCAATTAACGGATTCAAATCTGCAGCCGAACGTCCAAACAGCTTCAGGCTGATAATGTCCCGGTCCGTTTGGTTTTGCACCCCGCCCAGCGCATCAATCGTATCCAGCCAGACGTCGTTAGTCGTTCTCATCTGACCGGATGCATCCAGAACCGAAACTCCGAGTTGCGCAAAAAGCTTTGCCTGTTCGCTGGTGGGGTCCTTAGCCGCACCTAACGCCATGTTCAATCGCGAGAAGGAACCGGTCATCGTATCCAGGGGAACATCCACCAGCTCAGCCGCATATTTCAGCTCTTGTATCTTGTCAGTGGTCAGGCTGTAGGTGCTGGCCATCTTCATAATTTCATCCGCACCATTGGCTGCTTTTGTGGCCATTGCAAAGATACCTGCCCCAAGCGTTGCTACTGCCGCGGAAGTGGCTGCAATCCCAACACCCAACGCCTTCATGCCAGTGCCTAAGCCACCCAAGATTTTTTCAACATTGAGCTTTGCGCCTTTGGTTGTTTTTTGAAGTTTGCTATCATCTCCGGTGAGATCTAATACAGCCTCACCCAGACTTGGTTTTCCCGACATGCTTTACTCCTATTCCGAGAAGCTTCAATTCGCCAGCGCTTGCAGGTTTTGGCTTTGCGGCATCGCCGTAAGCCAGACGTTCCCAACTTTTCATGATCTTTGATGCATCTTTTGAAAAAGCCACCATTACCGCTTCAGCCATGATCAATTTCTGTTGTGCAATTTTGGCGGGCACCTTTTCGTAATAAGACTCGATCGATGCCATCGGCATGTGGTTCCAAATTTCAGAAAGGGGCAGACCGTAAACCGCGCTTAGGTCTGCAAAGACGCTGCCCCAGTCGCTTTTTTTGGGTTGCCTTTGGCCTTTTCCACGAGATCAGGGAAGACCGTTTCAAAATAGAACTGCACAATTCGCATGGCTTTCACAAATCCCAGTTCTTCCTTGGCCAGTCGTGGATTCAAAAGGGTGATGATCTCCATCACCGTTTTTTCCATTTCAGCGGATTGTTGCTCAGTCATTTCAGATCCCAATTTCTTGAAATCTTCCATTCGAGATTCGAGCGCCAGCCACCCAGAATACTGTGACGGAGTGAGGCCCGAAGGCCTCACCAGGTCGTAAGACTTTCCGCCATGCTTGACGGTGACGGGGTTATCGCGCCCAAAGAGCTCATCAAGGTCAAGAACATGATCATTTGTCATGAGGTCGCCTCGGCGTCCTGCATGATCAGTCGGCCAAATTTCTCACCGTCTGAACTGGCTGAAGGGTCAACCAAAGCGTGGAACTCCACACCGATCGCTCTGTGGCCATCTTTGGTGTCTTTCAATCCGGTTGTTCCGCCAAAATAACCACGTGGGATTTCATATTGACCGGGCATCCCTTCACCGTAAGATGAAGCGGTTTCACCTCTGAAGAGCAATGAGAATTTCTTGACGGTTTTCCCGCGGTACAACGGAACCTCTCTGGTGCCGATCAAACCGGCGCCAGGTGCCGTGTCTTCAACCGTGCCGCCAAGCACATCTGCCAGATTTTCCAAAGTGGCAGAGGGAAGTGTGGTTTCTATGGTCAGATTTTCTTCAGATCTGGTAGCTTCGATCGGACCAGTTTCCTGGTCTACCCGATGCTCATCAATCTTTTGATCCAGATTGACTGAAACACCGTCTTCAGTCGGCCCCATATCGCGCCAGGCAGCACCCGGTGTATCATCCAAATCCGGGAAGGCCGTACCAACAGGTGCTATATACAAACGTCCAACTCCGGTGATCAATTCATAAGGTTGCATGAAAATTCACTTTCTGCTGCAAACCGCAGCAACATCTTATTTAAGTTGTTTGACTGCCACACTCAAACCAGTGACTTCGCTGACAGTGAAACCCTCAAGCAAATTGGTACCAGGTGTGTTGTAGATCGCCGGGTCAAAGGGTCCAATTTCAACATCTCCGGTGGTAGCAGGGATGACAACCGTGCGTTCTGCGATGTCAAGGCCATCCACCTTGCCAGGCGTTTTGAAGATCGCATTGCAGGAACCGGCTCCTGTTTTCACAAAGTGGACACTTTCCTTACCGGTGTTAATGAACTGAAAGTTATCCGAAGTATTCAAAAGCGGAGAAGAGCCCGACGCGGTTCTCACCACTGAAAGGCCTGTCTTCACAATCTTTTGAACTGTTAATGTAATATTTGACATAAATATGCTCCTGAGCGAACACGCTCATTTTTTTAAACTGATTTTTCAGAAACTTGCACGTTATAAAACTGAAGCACAAAATCCATTTTCAAATCTTGATCAAACAATTGAGATTGTCCAGAGGTTGGTAAGAGCGAATAAATCAACGCTGTGCCACCATTTACCAGTTGCTCAACCCTTTCAATTGATTTGGTCAGCTCATATAACTCGTTGGCCAATTCAAGCGCTAGATAATCGCTTGAGGCAAAGAACCTCACCTCAATCCTGATCGTCTGCGCCTCAATATAGAGATTTGGATCACCTCCATCCTGTCTGATCACAATTGACCTTGAACCCGGTTTCCAAACACCAACGCCACTTTCACCATATCGGTGCTTGCTGGCAATCTGATCAACAGATAAGCCGCTGGCCTTCAACAGTTGGATGGTTGCTTCAAGTCCATTGATCATGCTTTCACCTGGTGTCTTGCAATAATTTGACTCTTTTTGGCCTTGGCCTTTTCAACGCCATTGGTCAAATAGTGATACCCGGAAAATGTACCAATTAATCCGCCCGGCTGCCAGTTCCAACCCTGGTGGATAGCCATTGCGTAAACTAAACCGGATCCAAGTCGCACAATAAATTTGTTCCCAACTTTTTTGGCTTTGATCTTCAAACCGCCGCGCTCAGGTGAGCTTCCTTCAGGTCCAGTGTCATCCTTAGAAAAGGCATAGTCCGCATCCGCCGCATGAATAGACCTGCGTAAATAACCGGTTTTTACACCGTGCCCCTTGTGCAGTTCTTTTTTTGATTCTCCCTCGGCAATCAAAGCATATTCGCCAAGGATCTCGCATAACTTATTCTCAGCCAACTTGATTACTTTGTCACCCAGCCACTTCATGCGGTAGAGTTTGCTCATAACACTTTCTCCAAATCAACGCTCATAAACTTGGCGGTCAATCCACGCCTAGTCATTCTTTGGGTCACTGAAAAAGAATTTTCAAGCACCTTGCCGTCTTCTAGTGTGACATTAACCACTTTGTCGCGATCTTGCAGCATCAACCCAGGCGGCAGCATTAGTTTGTAAACAGTGATCACTTCCCAGGCTGCAGTTTCATCATTCTTGACCCGTTGCGCCTTTTCAACCAACCTGCAGATACCTTCATAAACTGTTACAACAGTAGGCGTTCCCGGCCCACCCAGAGGATTTTCATCCTCAACGATGGTTCGTTCGATCTTGCAGTAATGGATCATATGCGCTTCAAGGCTCATTTAGCCTCCGGTAAAACAAAGATTCTTGAGTTCGCGCTTGATGGCTTTATCCCAATCCGGCGCATCAAACGAATATTCACCAGCCACATTCTCGCTGACCATTGCCGTCCGCTCGAGGTATAGCCTTACCAGGTTGATCGTGGCTTCCTTGCGCTCATCTCGCTGGTCAACGGGCTTATAAGTGACCACGCAAACATCATCCCACTGATAACCTTCAGGCAGGCGTTCAACCATCCCAGAGTCGCCCCAGGCGCGATAATCGTCCGCATCCACGCTGGCGCCGTCCTCAGTGATCGAAACGATTTCAGAGAATCGTGTCTTCACAAAAATGTGCTCGCCTTCACCTTCAACTGTTTCTGTGATAGTCACTGAGTTTTCATCATTTTGAGGTGCACCAATTCGCTTGGTGATCAGTCTTTCTATTCTGGCAATCACAGCATCAAGATCGTCATCAGACATGGATGTGCGCACAAGCACACGGCATTCGGCAGCGGTCAACAAAGGGGTCATGATTATTCCCCGTTGTGGTCTGGATCGTCAGGAGGTGGGGGTTCTGGGGTCAAAGCGGGTTGTTTTACCCCTTTATCCTCACCTTGCTTCAGTTTCTTATCTTCAGCAGATTTGACAGCCTTTTGTTCCGGCTGACCTGTATCCAACTTTTCAATGGTTGGTTTTTCTGGCAATTCGTCACCAGGTGTGGCGATCAAAGTGAGTGCCCTCACATCTTTCTCAAGCACAACCTTTTTCCCATCCCGAGACCGATATAACCGTTCTGTAACTTTGTAGGTCATGTCATTTTCCTTTCCGTAGGGGCACAGCACGCTGTGCCCCATCTAAGAGAATTCTTTGCGTTCTTTGCGACTTTGCGAGAGATTATGTTCCGATCGCGATCCAGCTCACATTCGCAAACGGACTTGTCGCTGCGATAGGTGTGCAGTCATTGGCCGCGGTCGGCTTCCAACTCTTGATCCTGATCGATCCGGCTGCCGGTGCGCCAGTTTGGTTCCCAACCGTCACAGATGAACTCATGTGAGTCATGCTCGGGTCTCCAACCATACTGCAAACTGCTGCAACCACGGTGGTCAGGCCAGTGACAACATCCTTTGAATCAGCATCGATAGTGGCCACACCACGGGCAAGCTTATAGCCAGCAGCTACACCCTTCACCAGAGCATTCACCACCGCAGATCCAACAGTGATACCCGAAGCAATCAAACTCCAGGTAGGTGCCGCAGCAGTGCCGGTGTTTTGATAAAGTGTTTTATTGGTCGTATCGATCAACAACGCACCCGCACCGGCGCCAAGAGCTGTTCCGCTCACTCCAGCGGTGCCTTCAGCCACAGTCAAGGTCACGGCAGCTTCACCTGAATCCAAAACGGTGTTGTTCACAACACTTATCATTGATTGAGCGCGTTTTGCCAGATTGGAGCCACTGAATGTGATTGTATAAACGCCGGTCCCTCCATCAAGTGAGACAGCAACGCCGCCTGTCCCGATGGAACTGATCGCATTCAATGCCGTCTGCATGGCTGCAGCGCTCACGTTATAAGCCAGTGAAGCGGTTTTGAAACCTTCAAACTGGAGCATAAAGGTTCCACTGGCAGGCACCGCGGATGGCGTGATCGTCTGCACTTCATCTGTACCGTTTACCGGCACCCCTGCATTAACGTAGGGCCCCAAACCACCTTCAATTTCACCCATGATTCCTTCTTTCTAACCTTGACAAGGGTCAACCCCTTGCCAAGGTTGCTTTTTGGTTTTCCTGATCACTAATCCCTAATTACTGATTACCAATCCTATATTCCAGTCACCGTACAAATAGCGGCTGGGCGATAAACAACCAGCGCCACACGTTCATTGGCGCGTACAGCCAACTGACCCTTGATGAAATAATCGCTGTGGCTGTTGCTGATCTGGATGTTGATCATCTTCTTGAAGAACAACTGCATGGCAGTGTCAAATGCAGCCACCAGACCGGTGTTCTGGGTCATGGCGGTGGTTTTGATCACTGGCAAGCCCCACATGCGTTCTGGTCCAGCCTCTGAGGGGCTGCCCCAGATATAAACGCCGTCATTGGTGCGCAAAAGACGAATAGGCTCCCAATCAGACGGGTGAATCACAATGCCCGAGGGATCCAGATAGGATCCGGTCATGACCAGGGTCATGGCTTTATAGAATGCATCCGGAGTGGGGTCTGCGCCCTTGGCCTGGGTTTGTTTGCCGACGATGTTCATCAAACCACGCAGGTTGGGTGCGTTGCCATCACCGCTGATGATCTGGGTTTCACGGCGCATACGGATAAACAACCCAAGGCGGTTGTTGATAATGGAGGCCATTCCGGGGGCATCTTCCAGGGCAATTTCGGTCACCGGCAGATAAGTGCGGATGTCGCGAACCGAGCTGTCTTTCTGGGTGAAAGCCAAAGCGGATTCAGGTGAATCGCTTTTCTCGGCTGTTTCGGCAGCGTTGTTTGTGCTGGTGGTCTCTTCCATGTAGACGATGGCATTCTGATTGGTCTCACCCACAGGGATGAGATCAGTGACCATCGGTCTCTGAAGGGCATAATCCACCACGACGCCAGTGCGAACTGCCTGAGGAGCAAAACCGGTTGAAGAGTCAAACACGGTTTTGCGTTCAAACAATTCTTTGGCTTCGATCTCATCGGCTGGCCCCTGGCCCGATCCTTTTTGATATTCTTTGAAAGCCTTGCTTTCAACAATGCGATCGCCAAGGCTTTTGACTTCACGTTCACCTGCCTGGTTTTGACCTTTTTGCCATGACATGCTGCTTGGCTGGCGAGATCCACCATCTTCAAGGATCTGTTGGGCATTTCGTGAGATTTGCTCAAGCGCCTTGAGGCTGTCAACTTCTTTGCCAAGATCGGTCAGCTCATCGTTCATGGGTTTGATCGATTTTGCCACATCCTCCGGCATATTCATGTCGGGGTATTTCTCGAAGATCTCATGCAAAGCCTTTGCTTTGGCTTCCAGTTCCCCTTGCTTTTCTTGTAATTTAGTTGCCATTATCATTACCCTTTCCCGCACCAATTTGGTGCAATTTGAAGTGTTGGAATTTAAGAAATTCTTTTCTTATGTCAATTTCAGAAGATGAAGATTCGGTCACAATTGATTTCTCGAGCGTTTCCGCCGCATCCCTGAGTTTTCTGGCCAATTCTTTGACCTCATTCATCCGCTCGTTGCTCATCCCGCGTCCTTCATCCTCCCGCAGCCCTTTGAGTGAGCGCACGCGCTCCCCCAGCAAGTCCACAGCCTCAACGATAGATTTGATTTGATCTTCGAGCGTCTGTCGAGATTTGATTGCCAGCGTTCTCGTTCCTATACCGGCGCCCTTAAGCACCGGAGAAACTTCATAAACTTCGGTGGCCAATAAATGGCGCACCCAGTGATCACCCCCGATTTCTTCCCACTGCGATTTGACGGTATGAAATCCCCAGCTCCATTCCTGCAGATCACCCATCGCCTTGACGGTTTTATAAGCTTCCAAACCGGCATCTGTATCCATGAAGAATTGACCTTCAAAGATTGCCTCTGTGAGCGTCGTTTTGATCACGCCTTTGCCAACCGGCTGGCTCCAATCATGGCTCCAAACCATGGCCACTTCCTGACCATTCTTAAATGCGGTTGCTTCTACAATATCGCCATCATGGTCCTCAACCCCCAATTGGGCGATGACAGCAGATACTTTGCCGGTTTCATCAACTTTTACGCTGATGCCTTTTGACTCAAATTCTGGATTTTCCTGTTTGGATTTATGCATAATTCTCCTCAAGCCTTCCTTATGACTGATCGGGTGTTACATCATCAAAAATGGGATATGAGCACCTGGTGCAGTTCGGATGCTCAAGACGATTGCTTTCAAAATAATCAATGGTCCACACCTGGCCATTGGCAACCTTGCATTCGTCGTCATCATCAGAGTCACCGTTATCCAGGATCCCAACCAGCTTGACGCCGTTGCTCTTGTAACGCTCAGAACTGACAGCATTCTGTGCATTGCCCATCTCGGTTCTGGCAATCGTGGTGGATCTCCCCTTGTAGGTTTCATCCACGATTGCCTGTATCCCAGCCTGGTTTTCATCCCCCTTGACCAATTGCTGAATGGACCAACCATTTTCATTGCCATATTTCAGCGCTTCCTGCAAAGCGTTGCGTGTTGTTTCAACGATATCTTTTACATCCCCGCCAGCAGTGGCTAACATTTTGGTTATTGCCGGGTCTGTCATATCAAAAGCGATATCCACACCCATGCTCATGTTGATCGTTTCCCAACTTGCCTGGGCTATTGCCACAAACCACTTCTTAAGCATCTTATTCAGATCTTCCGCATCTTTTTGAGTGAGAAGATCATCAATCTGAGGAAGACCTTCCTTGCGTTCGCTCATGCCTTGCAACGCTTTACCCGCTCGGCTTACCACCCGATCAGATAAAGTCGCAAAATATCCATCCAAATCCTTCGACATATTTGGCCACATCGTTGCCCTGATCCGCTGCAGCGCCCGACCATATACTGCATTGGCACTCTTTGACTCATCAGGACCATTGCTCTTGGTTGCGAGCCAGTGCTTTTCGGGCGCGGCACGTGTCCCAGTTTTTTCGGGAATCCCCTTCATATTGGCATTGCTCTTACCACTGCCGCCCTCAATCGCCACGTTCGGGTTGCTCGGTGCTTCGCCTGCAGGCTCCCATCCATTGATCATCGATGTTCGGTACACGTTATCGCTTGGAAGCACCTTAAGTCCAACAGCCCTTTTGAATTCAGCTCTAGTGATGGCAGCTTTATCCAACGCACTCAGTAACCTTGTCCAAAGTTCATTGACGTTCTCGGCCAGTGCTTTCACCTGGTTAAGTGCATATTGCAGCACATACCCGCCGCCAAACTCATCCGAAAGGGATGAGGTCAGCTCGGATGCGCAATTGCGCCATAAAGCAACCAAAGTGGTCTCGGTGTAGCTCTTTCTGGCCATGCCGTCGCCATAATCGGACCGCTTCAAACCCACATATAACAACGCAATGGATGGAGGCACCCCAAACGCGCCACAGATCCGTGATTCTGGCACATTCTTGAGCTCAGAAAGATTCAATTCCTGCATATTCATGCCGAGCTTTTGAATCGTCATCCCGCCTTGCAAAAAAGCAGGTACGCCCTGGTTATCTCCGCCGTAGCGTTTCAACCACTGCTTTTGCAGGCGTTTGACCGTAGCATCATCCAGTTCATCCCCTTCGGGAGTGGTAACCGCGATCGGAGGCACAGCATTGTTTTTGAACATGGCATAGGTGTAACGGCTTGATTCGGTATCGTTCTGGATATCCCTTGCCGCAAATTCAATGGCGCCAATACCCTTCCAGGGCTGTTCCGGGTCAACCATCCACTTCCAGTGGATCACATCGTTTTTTGATAAATAAATGGGCTCGCCGCCATCACCGCAATAAAACTCATAACCAGCCACAAATCCCTCAAGAGGGTTTTCGCCTGGCACTGGTTTCACATCCTTGTCAGAAAATGGCCAAAGGTAAAGAACCTTTCCATTTTTTGAGCGTTCTTTCCAAATGTAAACATTCCCGCCGCAAGAGCAATAAGTCACCAAAAACTGCATAAATTCTGCTTCACCCATATCCGGGTTTGGGTGCCTTATCAACTTTTGCAGTGGATCATTTGCCCCAACCGGTTGCTCGCCCTCTTTTGTTTCTTTATATGCAATTAATTGCGGTTCAGGGAAGGAAAACGCCAGCGCTCTCACACAGTTTGAAACTGCAGACGATGCCTTATAACCCTTATCAATAAGGGTCCGAAAATCCGTATCCATCCAGGACACGGTAAGGAATTTTTGAATGAACGAAAACACCTGTCCGGCTTTTTGCACGTTTCGTTCTGACCAAGATTTGAATTGCGCAATCAAATTCATAATATTTTCGCCTCAAGATGTTTTGTTTTTGTCAATTCAGCGATCATGAAAGGACCTCCACTCGCGGAATCCACAATATCGTCATGAGCCGCAAATGGAAACTCCATCAACTGTCGAACAACTTCATGATGGTTTGTTCCTTTCACCAGTTTGAAATGACCCTCTTTGGCTCTCAAGCTTAAATTGGTTGCTCGATCAACCTTTGAGCCTTCAGGAACGGCAAAATTCATCATCTTTACATTTGCCAGTTTGGGATCATTCCAAAAATTTTGAAATGCGAGGCTCTGAAATGCAACGTCCTCCAGCCCCCAAATAACCTTTTTATTTCTTTCAAAAAGCATCTTGACCTTGAGCTGTTTCAAAAACTCTTTGAGTTCCCTTACACGCAAAAGGTCTCTGGCCACTATGTCACCAGCTGGTGTCAAGGCTTCAATCAAGGCTGAATTGAAGTCGCTGCGCTTATTTCTTCCAAGCGCAACATCGATATAGCAGACCCAATTCCAGGTCCAATCAACTTCAGCCTCTTCAATGAGTTTGATATCAACTTCATCAAACAAACCGCCCGTAAAAGGTCTTGGAAGTTGCTGATAAACAGAGGCAAAGGTGTAGGGGCTTTTAGCCTCGATGGTTGCTTTTGTTTTTTCGATGTACGCCTGGCTGTATCGCCATGGCCAAAGCACCTGGCCTGGTTTACGTTTTAGTGCGTCGCCCTCTGATCTCATTGGAAGGTAAAAACCTTGAGAAAGGTTATTCTTGAACTCCTCTTCGGTTTCTGGGTACTTATCTTCTTCCAAAGCCATTACCGGGAGGTAAATAACCTTCCATTGATCAATATTGGGGTCCCCCGTGGCCATTCTTTTCAAGATCTGCCCGATTAAGTCATTGGGGTCCCATCGTGTATGGTCAATGATGCAGGCACCCCACTCACTTAAACGGGGAATGGCAACCGAATCAAACCAGTTTTCCAGCTTTTTCTGGTGGATCTCTGAACGTCCTTCATCAATGTCAGCGGTTGGATCATCAACGATCAATAGGTCAAGTGGGTGGAGCTGCAAACCGCCAGTCACTTCTTGATGCCGAATCATCCGATAGCATGACCGGCTCATCGCTTGCCGAGTATGTTCCGAATAAATTCCTGAATGCTTCACTCTGCACATAATCTCTTACCGCGGCAGAATGCTTGTCCGCAAGACTGGCGCCGTAAGAGACAATACCAACGTGGGTGTTCGGGTTCCGACCAATTACCCAGCTGGGAAAAATCCTCGCAATGTCAGTTGTTTTTCCATGCTGAGGTGGAAGTTCAACAATTAGCCGACCATTTCCCTGTTTTCCTTTGGTCCGAATAAAAAGTTCAATTTGCTCAAGTTCATAAGCAAGGATGGCGTGATGCCTCCCATCCTTGAATTTCGGATTGATGTAATGCCGATAATACTGATATCGATTTCTCGCCAATTCGCGGAAATCTTTCTCTTCAGCAATTTCTTCAGGGGTCAACTCCCTGGCTTTAGGAAGAGATTTATTCATCGTCCTTCTCTTTATCTTCCTGTTCGATGCCAAGCTTTTTCTTCAACCTGGCTGCCGCTTGATCCAGTTCTTCATCGGTATATTCTTTTGCGTTGGTCTTTGGTCGGTCATCCTCAACCTTCAACCTTGGAACATAATCACCAGTCATGGTCAATGCTGTTTTTCGGTCCTGGGCGCCCTTCGAGCTTGGGTCGCTCGCACTGGTAGCCAGGGCTTCAAAAATATCGCGCCGGTGACTCAAAAGCGGCATCGCCTGCATAATGCCGATCATTTCATCGATTGCTGGGTTGTTCTTGCGCCATTCGCTGATCTGCCGGTCTGATGTGAGTCCAAGCACATTGATTGCGAGATCTTCTTGCGTTTTTGGCCATCGTCCAACTTTTGGGCTTCCTGCCCAGGCAATATACACAGCCACACGCCAAGGCCAACCTTGATTCATCAACAAGAAGAAATCCTCTTCCCATCCAAATGTGTTTGGCTTTACGGGCAGTGGAATCTTCTCATCTGACTTTTCTTCAATTTTTTTGGACCAATAGACTTTGGATTCGGCTTCAAATCTCTCCAGCGCTTCCTGGTCTGCCTTAAATTTCAACTTGAGTGCAGTTAGAGCAACATCCGATCGGCGCTGCGCCTCAGCTGGAGAAACAACATCAGTGACCTCAATCTCATCAACTTTGAGATCAAATGCCAGTTGGGATATATTTTGTACGCTGAGGTTTTTCAGATCGAGTGGCATAATTGATTCCTAACCAAAAACAAGTGAGATCTGGCCGGTGAGCAATCCCCAAATCAAACCGATTACTGATAAACCAAGAGCCCCCGCAATCCAGATCACAACCTTCATGGCCGGTGCAAGCTTTTCAAGATTGCGGATTCGTTCTTCATGATCTTCAACGGTTTTCCCCACGGCTTCGTTTTTCACTCCGTCTTTCTCCAGTTCTTGCACTTTGTCGACAAGACAATCGATCTTGCCCTCCAATCTCTGGAGGGCATCCAATATAGGTTGAGTGGATTGCGGAGGCATTTTCTAGCCAGCCGAATCAACAATTTTTTTGTTCACGATGTCATACACGCCGGATGTCGCGAGCGCCGTCAAAAAACCAAATAACCCGCCAAAGTACCATTCCGCATAAGTGACAGGTGGTTTGATAGCGATCCAATATCCGATGCCCAATAAGAAGCCAAATGTAAGGCAGCTCGCAGTCAGCCAATTACCCTTCACACCGAATTTGTGTTTGAGTACAGCTGTAAAGCCTAAACAAAATAGACCAATATTCGCGACACCTTTGAGCATGTCATCCATTGGGAATTCTTCAGCCGGTGTGGCGGCCTGTGTGTCAGCTTGGATCACCACACTTTCGCCAGGTGAAGCCGCGATCACCGTTGGAGCTGCCGCCGATACTGGCGCGACAATCAAAACGATCGATAAGAAGAGAACAACAACCAAACCAAGAAAATTTTTTACTCTCATGTTTTGCCGCCTCCATTACGGCTTTTTTGCGCCCTGTCCAATTTGGCGTCCTGCCGGTTAAAAACGAAAAACGCCTTCCACAGACGTTTAAGCCTGTGGAAGGCGCTCATCTCTTCCGGTGGTCCGCACAGTTGAATTGGACCTGCACCCCTATTATACATCAACTTGTCAAGTATTTCAACAATAATATTTATTTCATAATCAATAATGTTTATAAATAATCAGAATCAAATAAATATTATTTATATTTTGAACAATTTGTATTATATACCAATAATTTACTTTAATCATTATTTCCAGTTCATTTCTTCATTCATAATTTTTATCAAATCTTTAATCATGACAGCGCCAAGATCAATTAATTTTTGCTTGTCATTTGCGACGCCATATCTGATATAGCCTCTTGCTTTGGCAAACTTAACCTCAACCTTTTCAATAACTTTCAATCTTTCCAAATCTTCAGGGTCAATCATTTTTTTGATATCTTTTAGATCTTGGCTGCTCCTGAAAAATTCATCTTCCAATTGATTCTTCCAGGTGGCGTAAATGATCAAAGAGTGATTATTTTTTTCCATTTCAAGCCATAAATACATGCTTGAAAGCTGCGCATTCAAATGTTCAACCGAATATTGCATCTGGCTGATCAAATGCTCATTACCATTCACCCACAGTGGATCATTTTCCATTGCAGTTCTATCAAAGCTTTCTTTTTGCAAGATCTCAGACTTAATCAACAAGGCTGAAGAAAGGAACAATCCAAAAATCAACAAACCACACAACAATCTAACAAACGCTTTCTTTTTTGCACTCATTTTGCCTCCATAGCAAAACTTATTGATTCAAACTGTCTTAATCGCCAACCCTCTAAGCGTTGGCACCACACCATTTGGCAGCTTCTTTTTTGCCGCCCAAGTTCGCTTCGCATCGCATATATCGCAGCGGATGTCCATCCCCTGCCCGCGGATCACAGCGATCACCTCAACCGCCTTGGGATCCTCAGCCGTGAAATCTACCGCGTTGCGATAGAGAATCAACTGGTGGGCTCCGCGCCCTGTTTTTCGCGCTTTTCCAAGGATGTGTCCGTTCGGGCACTTCCAGTCAACGAGTTCATCCGACATTCTTCACCACCAACCTTTCTACTTTCTGATGGCTTCCATATTTACCTACCACCACACAAGGCCAACCGTCCTTCATTTGAAGCACCAATCCTGGCGGCATCGTTCCATTCTCTGCCATCGCTGTGATCTCCTCATCTGGGAACTTACTCCCAATCTTGAAGTCCAAATACTCTTCCAACGGAATACCTCTTACCGGCTGATAAGCGACAACATGGACCATAACTAATCCTTTGCCTCGGATTCTTTATCTTTGCCAACAAACCTGATCACGAAAAATTTTTTTATGTCTTCATCGTTCATCTTTCTGCGATGCAGATAATCAAAACCATCGTTTGGCATTAGATATATGGAATTATCTAAACCCCTATGATTCATGATGCTGGCATTGCTAGCAATAATGATCGGAATATCAATTTGATTAAAAGGCGTAGTCACATCTGAAGGGATAATCGTTCCAACTTCAAGAGATCTATCTGCTGGATAATCACACTTATATTCCCCGAGCTCATTGAACTCATCATCCTTCGCAGCTCTTCCAAGCCAGGAAGCGAAAAGACCAACCAGAAGGCCAATAAACAAACCAATCCCAAACGCCAGCCATGGATTCATTACGCCTCAACTTTCTTGAACTCGATCACCCATACCCATGGATTTGACTCAAATGGGTATTTCTTTGCGTTGATCGAATCCCAAAGCCTTTGAAATTGTTCGCGCCGTGTGCCATACGGCCGCTTTGTTGGATCCAAAGTATCTGGAGTGCCTTCGGCATTGATGTCATCAAGAGAGATATCCTGCAATCTTTCTACTCGGATCGCCGTGATCTCAAGCAAGATCCTGGATGCTGACCTGGGCATGAAGATTGAAGGTTTCCAACGCAATGCGACTTGTCTCTTCCCATCACGGCTCATAATTACAGTTGTGCCACCATGATTTGTATGGTTTTCAAAATTGGCAGCGTATAATAATTCTCCATCCGGTCCATAAGTGAAGGTTTCTCGCACCCAAAGATGATCACCAACTTTTCCATAAGGAAAGTTACACCATCCTCTTTGCGAGTACGCATCGGCAGTCATCTGAATCCAGCCTGGTTCCCTTCCATATCCTTCAAATGGCGCTGGTTCAAAACGCACACACCATTTCAAGGGCTGATCCGCTGGAAGACGTCTGGTTTGAGTTTTCAAACCCATCAATATCGCTCTGACCATTTTGTGACTAAATATGATTGGTTTTTCTTTCATGATTTTTCCATTTCTTTGCGCACTCCGCGCGATCTATGTGTTCTTTGCGAGGTAATCTCTTAATCAGGTATTCCCACCACAACAAACCGTTCAGGCACCCACAAACCATTCATCAACTCAACGGTGCCCTGATCCGCACCTTCACCAACATCAATCCGCTTTTTGGCCTTGAGTGGCTGCGTCCTCACCCAAGCCGTGGATGGCATCACGCCGTAAGCTCTTTTGTGTAATGTTGCAGCCATATCGATTGAGAAATACAACCCTTCACCAGGCTCACCATACCAAAGCACGGCTTTCTTTACGGGTGGAATCAAATCATCCGGCAGTCCGATACCCAACCAGGTTGAAAAATCCACCGCGCCGCGTTCCTTCCAATTGACATAAAGGTGATTAAGCTTCAACCCTTTTGGGTCCTCAACCCAATCGAAACACGTATAAGTTTCCATGCATCGATCAGGCACCAGCTTCTTGACCCAATAATCCTCATCCACCGGCTGTGCAAACCGGATTATCTCCACGCGGTGAAGGCCGGTCCAGAAAATAATATTACTCACCACTGACTCATCACTACTCACGATACAAACTCCGGTAATCTTGTATCTAATGCAGGCTGGAATAGAATAGCTTTCCCCTCAAAAAAAACCGCAGTTCCTTTTAGGTAATTAAGACCATCTTGAGTAAAGGTTTCCCTTGCGGGCTTTGCGCCTTTGCGTGAGATATCCCTGATTTTTTCAAGATCTTTCAAATACCACCAGCCATTCCCCAACCACGCCAGCCGATGATCAGCGTCAAATTTCTCGATCTTGCCACAAACGCCACGACCAATCACCTGCACAGGGTCCCCGATCCTGAATTCTTCCCGCGGTCGCATATCCTCACGGCGCAAATTATTCAGAACAAAATCTTGTACTTTATCAGCGGATTCAGCCATCACTTCACTTCCTTTCTAGCTATGGCTGCGGCTTTACGTCGGTCATGTCGATTTGGTTTATAAACCACGGTTCTCTTTCCTTGCGGTTTTTCAAAAGCCATTCGATCAAAGCCATGCACAAGTGCAAGTTCCACAGACATCCCTTTCCTGATTGATTCAGAAACATCTTTCTGAATCTCTGAGGTAAAACTATTGAACTTTTCTGCTTGATCTGGTGTCATGCAATATCTCACATCATCTGTACTCATCACTTCACCTCCAAAGAAAGTTGCACCTCAGCGGATGCCTTTACCGGTTCGGCCTTCTTGCGCCACGGCAAATCATTCCATTCGCGGCCATCAAGCTTCCGGCCAATTCCCGTTGCCCGAGATCTCACCATCACAGAATCATTCATATCAGGCACCCACTCACCCCACTGCTTAAAGAAAAACGGAGTATGCGCAGCTGCGCATTGATCTCGCAAACGACGAACCCAATCAAGCTGCATAACCCTGGCGCCCTTGCCGGTTTCTCCACCGCAAATTACAAGATCCAGTTTGTTTCCAATCGTTGGTTTTGGAGCAAATAACCAGTGTTTTCCAGTCAATACTTCGTATGCATAAGCGCCACGATCTGTTCTAACTGCAATTTCCATATTTACAGTCCCCAACATCGGCTCAACGGATACAAACCTGTGTTTTGCTGGCGTATTCAATAGATAAGGAATCCGTTCATCGGCCATGTCTTGATTTTCAGCCGTAACACCCAGCCACACATTTTCAAGCGGATAAAACAAATGCCATTCCGGGTTTGATTCTCTCGCCCAAATGAAATACTCATGCATCCGTTTCGCTCGCTTTGTCAGCACGACAAAAGTATGAAAAGGATTCCTCTGCATCACACTGAAGCACTCAGTGATAAATTCAAAGGGAACCTTTTCATGAAACAAGTCGCTGGCTGAATCAACAAAAACGACCTTCGGTTTGGTGCTGTCAATTTTCGACAACCGCTCTGGGTGCAGCTCCACCTTCTCAAATGGAGTGGATTGAAAGAACCGGTCATGCATCGATTTTGCATAACAGTGTTCACACCCGGCGCTGACCTTTGTGCACCCGGTTACCGGGTTCCAACTAACATCCCACCATTGCGAATCTTTCATCACTCCTCCCAACCATCAGATATCCAACAATAGAAATCCATCCGAACCCGCCCATGCTTTTTGCATGTTGCGTTTGGTTCTTTGGATGGCACACCATCAATATTGCATTTGACTGAATCATCGGCTTTCACAAACCGTCCACAGACCGGGCATAATCGTACAAACACCGGTCCATCGTTAGGGTCGTTGATCGCGGTCGGATAAGCAACCAATACTTTTGAAGAATATCCATCAATAATGGTGTCCATTACCCCAGCTCCTGCGGTTCTAACGTGGATGAAAACTTGAGCTGTGTTTCTTTCGGAATCCAGGTAGTAAGCCTTTCCAAATAACTCGGATCATCCACCATCAGGTCGTGATACAGCTGATCAACAAACTCTTGCCTTACCCGCTTCACGCCCTTTATTGTGATCGTGATAGTTGTTTCATTCTTTGCGCTCTCACTCATACACTTTCATCCTTTCCGGCCTGTTTTTAGCCTTCCTGTAAAACCATTCGGTACCGTAGCTTTTTTACTTACGGTACCTGTTTACGGTGCCGTTTGTTTTTCCATCGGTACCTCTATTAATCTTCTTGCGGTACCGTATAACCAAAAATTATTCATTTTGTGGCCATACCAACTTGCAATCAAACCGCGGATGCTGTACCGGCACCCGAAACTGACTGAGATCCACCTTGGCAGACAAAGCAAACCGTAAAAACATTTCAGCCACATTACTTGCCGAACACTTTTCACGCTCAGCAATATCTGCAATCGCTTTGATCACATCCGGGTCCATGTCATACACTGCCCGCCGTCCGTTCCGAGCATCCTGCTGCGCTTTTTTCTTCAGCTTTTTCTTGCGCTCATTTCTTGGCATTGAAGCCATGGATTGATGATCATTTCCGTTTCCAATTGCCGCAGCAACAGCCGGATCCAACCCACCCTGCAAAAATCCTTTATCATCTTTTTTCATAATTACTCCTAAATAATCTTCATCAACCGGTCAAGGCACGCCGTATAACCGACTTTTGCACGTGCATTTACGGGCATCTCCCAAAGCGTTTTACCAACCCTGTTGGCAACCCTGCAGTTGGTATCCGCGGCCACTGGAGGCCATACCAGGCTCTTATATTGCTCAGCAAGGTTCTTGAGCTGTGCATGGCTTTCGCTGGTCACCTGGTCATAAAAAGTGGGGATAATACCCGCCAGTTTACAGTTAGACCGTGTTGCCCGTTGGACTGAATCCAGCGATCGCAGCATCTCAATCACACCCTTGATGGCGAATTGGTCCAGCTTTGTAGGGATAAGAAGCCAGTCCGCAGCGACCAAAGCCGCAGTATGTAAAATATCAACGGATGGGGGGCAGTCTAGAATAATAAGATCATCCTCATATGCCTGAAGAGCATTGGCAACGATCATCTCTCTGAAGTCCATCCCGCTCGCAGCCACTTTTAATTGCGCTGTCGTTTTGTTTGACCGGATGATTCTCAAATTCTCGCGGCCAGTTGGTTGGGCGACCTGTTCTGTATCTTTGCCGGTGATTAACCAGTCATAAAGATCTGACCCTTCATCCATTCCAAGGGCATCAGCCACATTCCCTTGCGTGTCCAGATCCACAACCAAAACTGAAAGACCTCGCTTGGCGGCGCCATGTCCAAGATTCACTGCGGAAGTTGTTTTTGCCACCCCACCCTTTTGATTCGCAATAGTCACAATAGTCATATCTATCTCCGTTTCCTATGAAAGTAATGACATACACAACGCTTTTGCCGTATTCACAGCCACGGCATTACCAATCTGCTTTACCTGGGCATCCCGCGGGCCGTTGAACACATAATCCCTCGGGAAGCTCATCGCTGCGGCCAATTCTTTTGGCGTCAACATTCTGAAAAGCACATCCACCACCACATGGCCTCCATCAGACATAGGCATGACCAACCCAAACCGATCCTTTCCAGTGACAGTATCAAGCGGATCATCTACGCTCATGGCGCCGCCAGTAGAGTTGTATTTCACTAAAAATGGTTCCGCCAAACCCCATGCATCCGTACCCGTTATGGTCGGCATAGGATCACTGACAGATCTTGGATTGATGTTTGCTTTTGTATGTTCCAAAGAGACAATAAACGGTTCACATAAATACATATTGTTGTTTTGAGCAACAATGGTTGGAATAGGTTCATCAACGGACCGCGGGACGCTTCGATTTGTTTCTCCCCAACTTGTAGAAATAATATAAGGCTGAATTAGAGAGATTGCCCCTTTGGCCGCAATGGTCGGGATGGGTTGATCAATGGATCTTGCTACTGCCCCGCTCTGTTGGCCAAGAACAAAAGGTTGGCAGAAAGCAAACCGGTTGCTCGTATCTTGAGTAGGAAGAGGTTCATTCAATGACCTGACACGGTGGTCATTTTCATGTTTTGGACCGTGATACTCAGCGATGAAAGGTTGACCTCCAAACTTTTCCAACCCCTTCATAATCCTGCGCATAGTGTTTGGACGCAGCGGTTTCTTCCGGTCAAAAATTGATTTCCCTTTTAAATCCCAATCAATAATCTCTCTAGCTGGGCGCCATTTCTTTGTTTTTGCAAGAAATCCAAGCTCACCCTCTTTTGAATGGGTTGGCTCTGGCCAGTTGATCGTCTTTCCTGATTTTCTTGCAAGGATAAAAAGACGTTCGCGAGTTGTGGCGTCGCCATAATTGGCAGCATTGATCAATCGATATTCAACGTTGTAATCAAGAGCGCGAAGGCGATCAATAAAATTCAAGAAAAGCTGACCTTTTAAGTGCTCGATCGGGCGCCTGTTTTGATCAAGTGGACCCCAGCTCAAGAATTCCTTCACATTTTCGATCATGATATTTTCGATATAAATCTTTTCAGCCCACATCGTTACAAACTCGGCACCGGCACGGCTTTGCTCATCCATGGGTTTTCCACCTCGAGCATTTGAATGATGGGTACATTCAGGTGAGGCAACCAATAATTTGAGATAACCGCTCGGCACAACATCCAAAGGTTTTACATTGTTCAGATTTGCGCAAAGATGTTTCACACCTGGATGATTCAACTCATGAGAAGAAATAGCCAGATCCCAGTGATTGATTGCTGTCAGTTTCAACTTATATCCAAGGATTTGCGCTGCCTGAATCAACCCGGTGGATGTTCCACCGGCGCCAGCAAACAGGTCCACGACTTCAATTTCTTCAATCATCAGTTTTCTACCCTCCCGACCATCAAAGTTCCCGGTAAAACGGTCTTGACCGCTTTGATTTCAAACCCAACGCACTCAATCGTTTCTTCACCAAGATCCGCCGCGTTGACTTCAACCACGTTGGCCACCAAACCAGTCCGCCGGGTATAAGCATCCAGTGCAACGATGATATTTCCCTTCAACCCAAGGGCTTTATTGTCCATTTGCCACAAAGTGAAACCGTTTTTATCCATAAATGACCTCTATTCCGTGTACTTTGGTGTACATAGCCTTTTTTGAAGTACACCAAAACGGTCTTGACCATAAAAAAACATAAAGAATGCAGAGCAAAAAAAGCCCTCTGTCGTCTGTATGTTCACTGATATACATAAATACATAGCTTTTAATTACTTTTATTGATTTTATTAAGCAAAAAATTACCAAAAACTGACCAATAAATTGGCGAGTGTACTTGTGTACTTTGGTGAACATGGTATGGGTGAGACGCTTTGCTTTGTTTTTTGACTCTTTTTTAAAACTGCAAAACAAAGTAGTAGCCCGGTTTGAAGTACACTGAAGTACACAAGTACACTGAGCAATGGCAAAAACTGCATTCATGATGGGATCTCCAGCTGCACATCAGTTGTTTTTGATGGTTTTCCAGGTTGTGGACCCATTTCAGCAGGGTCAATGCCGTATTGTCTGGCCAGCTCGTTGACCCTTTCCTGGTCGTAATAAACATAGAATCCCATATTCGTGCGTCGTGACATTTGAAGCTGCATATCTTCCCTGATCAAACGTCCGATCCGGTGAGGGCTGAGATCTCGTTTATTGAATTTTTGCTCTTGCTCGTTGCTGGCATGTCCTTCATCTTCGGTAGAATTCATCTCTTCAATGATTTCATTCGCTATTCTGGTCACATGCCCGACCAAAATCTTCTCGTTTCCACCCTCTTCCTTCACAACCATCAGCTTATGAAGATCGGGGTATTGATAAATCTTGAGAATGCTTTCGATCACTCTGGCAATGATGGTCATGCTCTTGTTTTGGGTCATTTCAAGATAATATCCACGCATGAAAGTTTTCATCTCACTGCGTAGCGCTTCATCATCCTTGGCCACCATCATCAAAGCGCCGGTAACTTGGTTCAAACGAGCGCTGATGTCCAGTTCGTAGTAATCCATATTGATTTCAATTTCAGGCTGCCAGTGCTCCAAACGCCAACGCACCATCAAATTCCGAATTGCTGTTGCTCTCTGATGGATATCTTCTGTCACGTGCAGTGGGATATTCCTCGCCATCAGCTCACGCATCCCGCGTTCCTGGACCTTGAAAGTGATCGCACGATTACCGACCGCATCATCCTTGAAGTCACGGCGCATACCAATCAATTTTGGGCAATAAGTGGGATACATCTTCGATTTGTATGATTTTTTGCCGTTCTCATCAATGAATTCTTCAGCACGCCAAATAGGATGGTTTTTCATCGCCCCAAAATTGAGAAACTTAACTATCTCGTTGGATGCATCAGATTTTTCGATATCAGCTTCATCAAAAAGAACAGTGGGGTGAAAGCGTTCTACACTTCGGAACATGGTTGAAACCGTATCTGCACCGCCTGCCATCATCAATCGGTAGCAAACCAGCCCCACACGATAAAGAAGCTCCGATTTACCCGCGCCAGAAGCTCCCATGGCTCTTAGATAAGGAAGGGCGTCAAAACAGTCATACAACCAGGTCACCAGCACCCAATAGCTGATTATTTTTGCAGTCAATTCATTTGGAAGGATGTATACACTATTAAGAAAAGCTTCAATAATTAATGCCAATTCACCTGGTTTTTTCAAAGATCCCAACTCACTTGGGAAGAAAATACCGCGTTCTTTAAATGTTTCTTCAGGTTGTTCTGGCTTATATCGCGTGCCGTTGATCACCACAGAATCGCCGCTGGCAACGTTTCCATTTGGATCTCGCCAGGCAAGTTTTGCTTCATGCTTTTCACGAATGTAAAGATATTCAACGATCCATCCATCAATCCAACCGCCAAGGGTATAAACGACCTCATCCCCATCAGCATCTTTCTTTTTTGCCTGATCCAGGATCGTCTTAACCATACGGTCCAGCTCGCGCTGGTCAACCTTCAACAACTTTGCAAGTGCTTTTTTATACTGAGCGCGTTCCATTTCGCTCATCATGGCAATTACAGCCAGCGCTTGCCCCATGGCTCGATCACGTTCAACGCCCTCTTGCTGACCAGCCCAACCAGAGATCATTTCAACAAATGAAAGGCAGGTGTTTATGGCATAACCCAGCTCTTTTTGAACCTCATCGAGGTTCAAACCTTTCTTGATGGATGCCTTCAGCACATCATTAGCATCTTTGATCTCAACGTCTTCAATATCTGTCTTCAACCGCCGAAATGCCTGGTCAGCAGCAGCGCGCCAGTCAATAATTCTGGTCATTGGTCCAAGCATCGTGGCAACTTTAGAACTGGCCAGTGCTCCAGCCTTATCAGAATCCAAACCCAAGAAAAACATAGCACGTTTGTTCTCTTTTGTTGCTCCGATAAAACGCATGATCCGGTCATCTGCAGCCACGCCATTCAAAGCGATCGCAGGAATATCCCACTGATCCAGGGTGATGGCATCCGCTTTACCTTCAACCACCACGCACATCGGCTGACTTGAAGACCATTTTGGGTTCACATAGATCTGACGATCACCCACTAATTCAACCGGTGGATTGAAATGCTCGCGCCCCTCAAAACCACGCAGAGAAAAATAATTGCATCTTCCCGCCATGAAATGTGGGTAGACAAGACGATTCCAACCGATCACACCCGGTATCTCGTTTCGATCATTCCAGTCTGCCCTGGGGGTTACCCCATAATCCACACACCATTGATGCACATTCCCCTTGAATCCGAGAATAGCAACCGCAGCAGGTGAGCGCACATCCACACCGGCGCCGCCAAGAGAATTGATCAACTCGCTTCTATAACTTTCTCTCTGGTCAAAATTGCCAGTAAAGCCCAATCGCGTGCGAGTGATCGTCTCATCGCTCCAGCCGCGCCCATGACAATATTCCATAGCAGCAGGTTCCGCGAGAAGCCATTTATGGGTGAGATTATTAAAGACTGTGAAAACATCTTCACGCTGCCTGGCAGCCATCCGCACAGCTGGGTCTTGCTTTCTCCAGTCTGGACTTTGCAGCCCGCCGCGCTTGCATAAATATTCAACAGCTGCTTTGAAGTCCCAACCCTTTCGCTTGCAGAGCCATTCGATCACATCGCCGTGCTCGCCAGTACTGTTCCAAAAATAGCACTGATTATGCGTATCGATCACCAGCGAGTCGTGCTCTTGAGTGGTCCAATTGCGTCCATGCCCGCGAACGGTGAAACCAGATTCTTCACCAATCACCTCTTCAATCTTGTTTACTTGCTTTACTTGCTGTACGAGATCATCAATGCCTATGGTCAACTTTGTACCTCCAATACCCAAATACTTTTTAAAATTGCTCGCAAAATTTATTGCAAGGAGTGCGGGCGCTACGGAAAAGGTGATCTGTGCTCCATTTTTGGGCATACCCCTTTCAACTTACATGTTATGCGACATCATTTATGTGAGATAACTTGCTGTTTTTGGCTCCAAATCGCCTTGATCTTGCCCTTTTATGTCGGATAATCAGTTCTTATGCGACATATATTTGACAGGACCCGAAATACTTTTTGAATCAAGAGAAAAAGAGGCAAAAGCATGGTGAATTTGGGAACATCCTGATTTTTATTACTACTGCTTTCATAACTAATCCGCGGACAGTGCAACGGGCTGATTATGCAATGAACCAATACGGCTATCCGCAATACTGACAGTGAGGTGCACACGTTCACGCTCCTCGAGAAAATCAAACAGTTTGTTGATTCCAAGCGACCAAGACGGCATCTGAACTGCTGGAATATCAGCAAATTCTATTGATGCTGTGTTGCCCCTGGAATCAACAATGATCTGATTGATAATGACCTACCCACCATCATGAAGAATAGTTTCGTTTCCAACACGCTTGAACTCAGGCAACACCAACGGCCTGCGGACCTTTGGAATTGCAGTTACAAAGAACTTCATACGACGCGGATCGTTTGTATCCGGTCGATCGGATGAACGGCTTATCACTTCATATCCATTCGATTTCAAGAACCCCGCAAGCTTGGTGTAAAAACTTTCGGTTTTGTCTTCATCCGCAATAATCCTTAGTTCTAAGGTTCCGGATACTGCACTTCCTTCCATAAGCTCCTCCTAAGTGGATAAAATATCTCCCCTGGCTGCGGATGGCCGAGTGGGTGGTTGACCACCCGCAACCATACAGGGGAGCGAATCATCAAAGATTTTCGACGGCGCGCTGCTTATCCTCTTCATGGGGCAGCCCATAGCGCTGGGTTTGCTCAAGCCGGTTATGCCTGGCTAATTCCTTCGCCATGGATAAATTACCGCCGGTCGCGGCAAGAACACGGTATACAAAGGTATGCCTCAGCGTGTGCGGAGTAAACTTCACACCAGAAATTGCGCTGATCTCTTCACAAAAATGCTGCACCTGACGCTCTGTGATGCCATCAAACAACTCACCATCACCATTGAGCGCCAACCATTCACTAATGGCCACGCGCGCTTCTCTGGCAAGCGGAACGGATCCTTCTTTATTTCCCTTGCCGTGCTCGATGTCGACGCGCCCTTTACGTTCACCCATCAGCAGATTAGAAGGGCGAAGTTCAACAAGTTCACCCACGCGCAACCCTGCGTAAGCCAAAAGACTAAACATAGCCCTGTCACGGATGGCGCGGCGCCGTTGTGTTTCAGTCTTTGAAACGTTGACCCGAAGCTCTATTGCACGTTCTACACGCGCAAAATCGTTGCGATCCAGAGATCTCGGCGCTTCTTTTTGCTTCTTTCGCAGCTCAAGACCCGCCTTCTCAAACGGATTCACATACACCAGCTTCTTTTCAGATGCAAACTTGAAAAAAGCCGCTAATGCATTGAAGCGGAGGTTCCAGGTGGCGGCTTTGCAGTGTTCAACCTGATTGCTTTCGTGCTGATAAGATCTCAAATCTTTAGGTATCACCATCTCAGGCGCGAATGCCTGGCCGGTGGTGTCAGAAAAAAAGTGTATGAACCCTCGTATTTGAGAACAATAGGTCTCGATCGTCTTTTCTGAATTTCCTTTTTCTTCAAGATAATCAGAAAATAAGTCAAGATCGTAAGCTGCAGGTGAAAATTCTTGTTTAAGGGTTTGACTAAGCATTGCACACCTCGCGCATTGTTCTGCGATGATTTCGGATCTCTGTGGCAATATGTCTATCTTCGTCTCTCAGCCAAACAAACAACTTTGTATTCTGGCTTCTAGTGACCACAAGTCCGGTTCCAAACAATCTGTGGCCAGTCATTAATATCCGTTTTCTGCCTTGCTTCAATTGTTTCCGGTTTGAAAATTCAACCACCAGAGAATAACCAACTTCAACTTCTGGCAATTGGGTAACTACTTTTTTTGAAAAAGTATCTAGACCACGCAAATTACTTGGTGTTTTTTCAGTGCCAATAATTCTTGGAGCGAGTGTTACTACAGGGTTTTCCATTTTTATTTCCTTTCTCATTTTCTCTGGATATCAACCGCTTTGAAAAAGCGCCCACCAGGTGGGATGTATTTCAATTCTTGTGCTGCATCGCGAATTGTTATTTCACATCAACAGTTGATTGATCCAACTCCACAAATCGATCATTTAAATCGCCTTCTCCAGAGAACCGGACAATAAAATTATCTTTAGGGCGATAAAATTTTCCCGTTTTAGGATCTTTGAAAACTGAATATTTATGACCAGGTTCAAATGTATGAACCTCTTTTTCTTTAATCTCAAACTCTTCGACAACAAGTTCTTTAATCTCTTCAGCCATTTTTCTCTCCTATTCTCTAAGCCGATTTAAACGTCTTTGCATCCACCGCGAGCGCGATGCAGAACAGCACAAAAACAAAAATCCACCATAAAATTTCTGCCATTATTTCCCTCCCAATTCAAGAATTTCTTTCAGCTTCAACGCCTGATCAACGGTCAATGGCGCCCGGCTCATCAGCAAGCCAAAAAGGGAGATGACATGCTGATGCTCATAATCAAGATTTAGCGCCTTGAATAATTCGATCAGCCTGGCGTTGCCGCTTTTTGCATCTCTGACCGCATAGGCAAAATGCAAAAACTCATCACAGCCTGTCAGATCCAATTCATTTGGTGATTGCACTTCAATTGCTTCAGCGACCATTGAATACTCCCTTGGGTAAAGTCCAAAAATCTGGTTTTACTTTTGTCTGAGCCCCAACCGATTCGAGTGTGGATTGAATGAAGCTGAGGTTATTATTGATGACTGCCAAACTGCGCAAAGTCTCAGTGTCAGTGATTTGCTTCCCCATGATCAAAGGTCTCAATGCGAGCAAACTGGCCACTGCCGCTTCAGCAGCTTGGTCACGTGCCCCCTTTGCGTTGTATGGCCATGGTTTCGGCTTATTTGGCACTTTTTCCTACCTTTTTTCTGTAAATTTCGCGGCTTTTTAAGCAAAATCGCTTTCAAGTGCTATCCTGAGCACATGAAAACGATCTTACGAACTCACATCCGCGACCCTTGATTTTGAAACCGATTCGATTGCCGCCATGATGGGCATGCTGCCAAAGTCGAAAGCATAACGATCAGCAATCAGCGCAGCCACCATGCTTTGTTCTGAGCGGTCATGATCCTTCATCCGAATTGCGGTCAACATCAACACAATTTCTGGAGAAAACCGCCAACCTTTTTGTTTTGTTTTTGTTTCTGCCATTTGACCTCCATACCTTTGTTTATTATTTATAACTATGGGTATATATTACAACCTTAAGGATGAAAAGTCAAGCGGTTATATAACAATTGTTAGATATTCGCTATAATGGATTTGATATGGAAGATCAACTTGAAAGCATTGCTGATGACTGGTATGAACTCATTAATCAAGAGTTCTATCAATTTAGAGGAAACACTAGAAAAACTATTAGTGATTTCGCTGCGATATTTGGATTACCACAAGGCCAAATGTCACAATACATGAAAAAAGGTGGAAAGATTCCAAGGAATCAGACCATTATTAGTAAATTCGTAAATGTTTTAGGATCTGAAAAAGTTTATAGAGCCTTGCACTTACCCGTTCCATCAGATCCAATTGACTCACTCCCCGAGCCAACTAGATCAATTGCACGTGAAATTCGCGAAACTGTGGCGGAGTACAACGTTCCTTTTGATTCCCCGAAGGCACTAGAATTGCAAGAAGAGATATTAAAAAAATACGGTTTTGAAATTATTTCTAAAGAAAGTTCCAACTCAGAACAATAAGCAACGATAATCCCCATAACTACTCCATTTCAGATAAAGGACAATTGGCAAGAATTATTATAGAACAAGCATTCTAAAAAAGCAACTTAAAAAAGGGAGGAACAATGTCCTATAACTACGTGGTTAATGCAAGTGATAAAAACAAAAAAACAGCATTTTGGATCTGGCTTTTCACAGGCATGTTTGGAGGGCATTATTACTATGTCGGGAGAATAGGCAGAGGACTTTTATTCACATTTACAGCAGGTCTTTTTGTTTTTGGCTGGCTTTTTGATATTTTTGCTATAACCGGTGGGTATTTTAAAGACGCAAACGGAGCCCCACTTAAAAACATTAAACCCTTACAACATGAAAAACCAATATATTTTGAACCGCAACCTTTATCTAGTCAACAGAAATCACCAAAGAAATATGATTCTCAACCAGAAACTATTCAACCTGATATTTCTATAAAGACAAAAAGAACCTCAAAAACAAAAATTGCCGCGCCAGTGATTCTTGAACAAGAAAATGAAATGTCAGATGGAAAGTTGATTGCCATCATTGTTGGGATAGTCCTATTTATACTTTTCTTATTTCTAGTGATCATTCCGAGCCTTTAACCATGACCAAGATGATCTACGACGAGGATGCTTGCAAGTGGTTTGACCTGGATGAAGAATTTCCGCATTCACACGAAACCGATGAAGAGTATGGTTATGCGTTTATCGTTTTCTTCATCGTTGCCATCATCTCTTACTTTATAGGCAAATAATGAACACTGCCATCCCCTTTCAAGCTGGCGCCCGTGTGGTTGCCTACCTGCGTGACTCAGGCGGCGACGACCAAGAGCTTTCCGTTGCCCAGCAGCGCGCCTTTGTCACCCAGTGGTGCCTTGAAAACAACCTCATCTTGAGCGCCGTTTTTGCAGATCTTGCCCGGCCTGGCAGTTCAACCATTGGCCGCTCCAAATTCCTTGAGATGATCCGCCATTTTGAAGACCCTGCCTGCCTCGATGCCGGTGTCTTGATCTGGAAATACTCCCGCTTCTCACGCGATGTTGATGACAGCCAATATTATAGGTCCCTCCTCAGGATGAAGGGCTTCATCGTGCATTCCCTCAAAGACGATGTTCCCAACGATGATTTTGGCCGCCTGTATGAATCTGTGATCGACTTCACCAACGCCCGTTTTCTCAAGGATATGCGTGAAGATGTCAAGCGCGGCCTCAGGCACCTTGTCACCACCTACGGCGCCCTGCCCGGCACCCCGCCCCGCGGTTTCATGCGCCAGCCGGTTGAGATCAGCCAACGCCGCGATGGATCAGCTCACATCGGCTCACGCTGGGTGCCAGATCCCGCCATGTGGGAAAACTGCCGTAGAGCCTGGCAGATGCGTGCTGCAGGCATACCTATCCGTGACATACACAAAGAGCTGCATCTTTTCAACAACCGCACCAGTTACACTGCCTTTTTTACCAACCGGCTTTACCTGGGTGAGCTGCGTTATTCAGATCTCATAATCCCCAATTACACCGAACCGCTCATTGATCAATCCACATGGGATGCCGTGCAGGCCATCAATGAAACCAACTGGCTTGAAAACGATCCCCACCGGCGCAGCGAGAAATCTCATCCCAGGCGCATCTCGAGCGACTTCATGCTGAGCGGTTTGCTCCACTGCCCACGCTGTTCATCCGTCATGAATGGAAAATCCGTAACCTTCAATGGCCAAACTAAAAGGAATTATTACATCTGTGCGAACGCGCAGCGCAAAATGGAGTGCGACGCCAAAAGCATCCCCCAGGATGATATTGAAGGTCTTGTCATTCTCGGATTGAAAGAAGCGATCCTTCGCCCATCCTCAATACAAATAAGAGCTAAAAAATTGAAACAACAGGCAGAAAGCGAGATCAACGGCATCAACGCTGACCACCGCGAGCTGCTGATCAACATCCATACTAACAAACTTAGAATTAACAACCTGGTGGACCGCATCGCCAACGATACCTCAGCGCCTCAATCCATTATTGACAAGATTAAAGAACTTGAGCTTGACCAAAAGAAATACCAGGCCAGCCTTGATAATTTGAACGAACAAAAGAAATCACTGACTGCAGGAACTATCACTAGAGAACGTGCAAAAGAACTTTCTGAATACATCATGGATTTGTTTGATACCGGAGATCTGGATACCAAGCGAACCATCCTTAAATCACTCATCAAAAGCGTTTCTGCTGAGCGCATCGATAAGAAAGTTAGAGCCAACATCATCTATTGCAATCCTGTCGATTCTTGACTGCAGGGCAAAAGTTTGCCTATGAATTTTCCTCCCGTGGAGGCACTCATGAAAAAAAAGCGAGCATTTAGCTCGCTTTTTATATTTTTAACCGGATTTCCACCCTCTGCGGGGTGTCCTCGAGAATCTCCGTGCCACCCTGCGGGTGGTCTCCGCTTCGCTTCGAGAGGCACAAAAGAAACCACCGCAAGGTGGTTTTTTCTTTTATAACTATCCGTCCCCCCAAAGGGGGTCTTCCCTTCGGTCGGGAGGCACTCATGAAAAAAAAGCGAGCTAAATGCTCGCTTTTTATATTTTTAACCGGATTTCCACCCTCTGCGGGGTGTCTACGCTTCACTCCGGGAATCTCCGTGCCACCCTTCGGGTGGTCTCCGCTTCGCTACGAGAGGCGCAGGAGAAACCGCTGAAAAGCGGTTTTTATATTTGACTCGAATCCTTGCCACTCTGCCACTAGCTATTGTAGAGCTTCGAATAAAAAAAAATAGTCCTCAAGTATGTTGATATTCTTTAAAAATTCATTAAAATGTGAATAAGTTCTAGTCTTTATGAAAAAGGAGTTGGCTCATATGACCACAACTTCAGAAATTGTAACCAATCAATCACAAATTCTCAATAAAGCAGTCGCTTTTGTCACCTGCCTTCTCTGCATCGCGTTTGGCATTTTGCTGCCCATTGCGGCCATTCCGTGGACCTTTTTTCTGGCTTATTTGGGATTAGATTACCGAAACGAGTTGAGAGGTACACTGCACTGGTGGGTGGATCAGGCCTTAATGGCAGCAGCCATTGTATTGGGAGTCGCAATTTTTGTGGTACTCACCTTTGTTTTGCCGTGGACATCGAAACGGTTTATTTGAAAAAAGGAGGGTTCCACATGCGAACCCTCCCAACTGTAATCGATTAATTTCCGACGACCATGATGAACTCACCCTTGCGGGGACCGATCTGCTTGCGAACCGATTCGGCTTCGCCGCGGTAGATGGTTTCGGTGGGCAGGGTCATGTCGTAGCCCACAGTGACCCAGATGCCCTTGCCAAAGACCTTAATTACGTCATCCAGCAAGGCGCCCAGGCGGTAGGGGGTATCCATGAGCACCACGGGGATGCGCAGGGTGCGGTAGCGGGTCAATTCATTACGGCGTTTTTCGGGTTCTCGCGAGAGAAAACCGGCGAAGACAAAGCGTCCCATTTTGAAGTCAAGCACGGAGAGCGCCGCCATCAGCGAGGATGCGCCCGGAATGGGCGAAACGGTGACGCCCGAACTGGACGCCAGTTGGATCAGATAGGAACCGGGATCAGAAAAGACGGGGGTGCCGCAATCCGAGATCATGGCCAGGCTTTGGCCGTTGAGCAGGCGCACCAGCAAATCCGCGGCGGCTTCTTCTTCATTATGCTCATTGAGCAGCGCAAGCTCTTTGCCCTCGATGCCCAGTTTTTTCAGCAGAGTGCTGCCTGGTTTGGCTTCTTCGCACACCACGGCGTTGACGCTCTTTAAAATTTCGATGGCCCGCAGGGTGATATCCGCGTCATTGCCGATGGGTGTCGCCACCACGTAGAGTGTTCCAAAGGTTTTCATGATTGTTCCTTTCAAATCCAAGGTCAATTTTACTTGATAAATCTTAGAGAGCAGAGAATTGAGAGTTGAGAACCGTAAATCGAGAACCGACCCCTCTCGCAACAATCGCTTGGGGGTGCAAAAATCGCGGAACCAAGATTTGTAATTAATACACGATATTCGGGAGTGGCGGGTGGATTCCATAAATCTTAATGGTTTGCTAAAGCATTTCTGAATAATAAATTTATTCTTCGACATTCTTTGAATAACTAATTACCTTCCAATTTTATTCAGGGCCATGCTATGATTAACCCACTTTACTAAAAGGTGGAATGATGAAACTTTCGAAGTTAACCAAAATATCGTTCTTACTGGCCGGCATGTTCTTTCTGGACAAAGTTCTGGCTTTTGTGCGCCAAATCTTGATCGCGCGCCAGTTCGGCTTATCCTCCGAACTGGATGCCTTCAACGTCGCCAACAACATACCGGATCTGCTCTTTGCACTGATCTCGGGTGGGGCGTTGGCCATTGCCTTCATCCCGGTGTTGACTCAGGTGCTGACCCGTGACGGACAGGGGTCCGCGTGGAAGCTCTTCAGCCGTATTGCCAACCTGGCATTTTTAGTCACGGCTGGTTTGGCGGTAATCGTGGCCATCTTCGCCGGTGATATGGTGAGAGCCGAAATCGGCATCGCCCCGGGTTTTACAACCGTGCAGCAAGACCTGGTGATCAGTTTGATGCGCATGAACTTGATTGCCACCCTGATCTTCTCGGTCAGCGGATTGGTGATGGCGGGTTTGCAGGCTAACCAACACTTCTTGCTGCCCGCGCTGGCGCCCATCTTTTATAATGTCGGCCAGATCATCGGCGTGACCATTTTATCGCCCGAGAAAGGCTACACCCTCGGACCCATCACCCTGCCGGCATTCGGCTTGGGTGTGCAAGGCCTGGTTTACGGAGTGATCATCGGCGCACTCTTGCATCTGGCAATACAGATTCCGGGGCTCTTAAAATACAACTTTAAGTGGATTCCAAGTTTAAATTTGAAGGACGAGGATGTGCGTAAAGTCATTCGCTTAATGGGTCCGCGTTTGGTGACCATGTTTATGATTCAACTCATTTTCATCGTGCGTGACAACCTGGCTTCACGATTGGCAGAAGGGGCGGTTACTTCCCTTACCTACGGCTGGATGATCCAACAGGTACCAGAAACGCTGATCGGCACGGCCATCGGCACAGCCCTGCTTCCCACCCTCTCGGAACATTTTTCAACAGATCAAAAAGCCGCCTTCTCAGAAACCATCCAGAAAGCACTCAAAGTGCTGCTGGCGCTCACCTTGCCTATTGCAGCCGTGCTGGCCATCGGGTTAAAACCATTGTTGGGTCTAGCCTTTGACTTCGGCGTGGAGGGTACCCGCCTTTTAAGCTGGGTGACGGCAGGCTTTTTACTTGGTTTGCTCGGCCATTCGCTCAAAGAAGTCGGCGCAAGATCATTTTATGCTAGACAGAACGCGATCATCCCCTTGATCACAGCCGGTATCAACCTCTCGCTATACGCATTGATCGGTTCGCTACTTTACAAACCGCTGGGCGCCGCAGGCATTGCACTCACAGATTCATTGGTTTTCACGCTTGAAGCAGTGCTGCTGCTAGTGCTGCTCAACCAAAAGATGATACCCGCCATCAAGCTGGATTCCACCTGGGTGCGCGCCCTACTGGCCGCTGCCACAGCCGGTTTGGTGACCTGGGGATCCCTGGTATTATTGGCGCCAAGAGTGCATCCGTTGATTGCAGGGGTTGTGCCAATGGTGTTGGGCTTTGCGGCTTCACTGCCCTGGATAAGACGCGAACTTGCTCAGCTGCTAAAACTTTAACAAAATTCAAATTCTAAGGTATTCAATTACGGTATAATTATCGCCATGGCAAAAAAGAACCTCACTGAAAACCAAAACGAAACACTTGATTCTTTCCCTGAAGAGACCAAACCGGTCAAAACTACCAGAAAGATATTTAAGGACAATCAGGCGCCTGAAGTCAATGCTGATGCTGAAACCTCAAGCTCCACCGTCCCCGTTAAAGTAAAGACCAGAAAGCCAAAAGCGGCTGAACTGAATTCATCTGCATTACTAGATGATTCCGTTGAAAAAACGGCATTAGGTAAACCCGCCAAAGCGCACCGTGCAAAATGGATCTGGCTTGGCATTCTGATCATGCTGGTATTCACAGCAATTGGTTCAGGAATCGGCTATAGTTCGGCACTGAAAGCCAGATTGGCTGCTGAAACCAATCAGAGGCTTGAACTCGCCACAACCAGTTTTGTGAAAGCAGAACGGGATATTGCCAACGGCGACTTGCAAATGGCCAGTCAGCGTTTGCAATATATTATGACCATTTACCCGGCCTATCCTGGTCTCGAAGACAAGTTAAAAGAAGTTTTGACTGCGATAGCCTTGGCGAACCCGGATGCAAGTGCTGCACCGCAGCCAACCCCGGATGCGGCTTTTACACCTGTGCCGACCAAAGACACATCTCAAGTCAGAGTGCTGCTCCCGCAAGCTCAGGCCCAATTCAATTCCAATGACTGGAAAGGTTTGCTGGACACTATCAATCAGATGCGCAATATCGATCCAGCCTACGAAGCATTGACGGTTGACGGTCTCTATTTTTATGCGCTACGTAACAATGGGCTAGCCAAGATCAACGCGGGTCATCTTGAGGTTGGGCTGTATTACCTCGCCATGGCCGCCAGCATCGCCCCATTAGATCAGGATGCCCTATCTCTTGCCAGTCTCGCCAGAATGTATCTGGATGCTGAATCATTTTTTGGCATTGACTATTATAAATCCACAGAACTACTGGCTGAAGTTGCCAAACAAGTACCCCACATGGTAGATGTGTCTGGCGTTACCGCCAAACAGCGTTATGTTGAATCTATGATCGGCATTGGTGATGTGATGATGAAATCCCTGGATTATTGCAATGCCGCAACACAATACGAAACGGCCAGAAATATACTTTCAACCGACGAATTACTAGCCAAACAACAGCAGGCACAAGAATACTGTGCCAATCCACCTGCGATCCCCACCCCAACCTTGGATCCGAATGCCCCTGAACCCACCCCAACACCGGATTCATATAATCCAACAGATTAACAATTAACGCCATAATTATGGTTGAAAATAAAAAATCGGAAATCTTTCAAAGATTCCCGATTTTTCGTTTAGTCAGGCTTTATTTGAATTGATGAATTTAACTTATCAGACTGCCGGTCAGGTCATGGGTCATGGCGCCGTTGATCAACACCGGAACCAAACTGCCCACCTCAATCTCGCTTTCGACAATGACCAGCCCATCAATCTCTGGGGCATCTCTGAAAGATCGGCCAACGGATATGCCGTCGCCCTGCCCCTCGATTAGCACAGTCAAAGGCTTCCCGATCCAGGCCTGATTACGCATCAACGAAATACTCTCCTGCAAGGTCATCAACTCTTGCAATCTCGTCTGCTTGATTTCATCAGAAACAGTATCTCCCAAAGGTTCACTGCTGGTTCCCGGTTCGAACGAAAACGTAAAAGCACCCACATGGTCAAATTGGACCTCGCGCATGAAATCCAATAAGGCATTAAATTCAGCATCTGTTTCGCCAGGGTAACCAACAATGAAAGTGGTGCGGATGGCCAGATCAGGAATAGCCTTGCGCAACTTCTCGATGGTTCGCCGCACCCAATCCATATCCGCGGGTCGTTTCATGCGTTTGAGCACATCAGGATGGGCATGCTGCAAGGGAATGTCGAAATAAGGCAAAATTTGCTTTGATGTGGCCATAAGATCAATCAAGCGGTCTGTGACATAACCCGGATAAGAGTAAAGTATTCTAACCCAGGGAATATGTGGGATCCTGGGTAATAGGGTTTCAAGCAGTTCGGCCAATCCGTCTTTCATGCCTAGGTCCACACCGTAATCAGTGGTGTCTTGTGCAATAAGAATTAATTCCTTGACGCCTGAATCCTGAAGAATCACAGCATCTTCAATAATGGCTTCCATTGGACGACTGACGGTGGTGCCTTTAATCAATGGTATTGAACAAAAAGCACATGGCCTGCGGCATCCATCTGCTATCTTGAGATAAGCACTGGCGCCCTGCACAGATGCACGGACGACTCCCTTTTCATCCCGGCCAACAGTGGCCGATTCTGGGATGTGATATTGAGGGGTACCAGGGGTTGCTTGTTTTAGCTGCTTGACCAAGTCAAGGATATCCATCCAACGTCGAGTGCCGATAAAGCCATCAATACCCGGCACGGAAGTGACCATCAATTCACGCGAACGCTCCGTCAAACAACCCGCTGCCACCAAGATTTGACCGGGTTTCTTTTTGTCGGCCAATTCCTGCAAAACATCAATGGATTCTTGTCTGGCAGACTGGATGAACCCACAGGTGTTGACTATCAGCACTTCGGCATTATTGGGTTTTTCGACAGCGTGGTATCCGTCTTCTTCAAGCAACACAGCCATGGAATCTGAATCCACGGTGTTCTTGGCGCAGCCTAAGGAGGCTAAATAGAATGTGTTTTTTTTCATGGTCTGAAGGGTGTTACGGTAGGTGTTGGTGGGGTGGGCGTCACAGTTGGGGTTTGAGATGGCGCTTGTGTATGCGTCGGCAGCGAAGTGGCCGTCGGCTGTGCGGTTACCTGCGGTGTTGCAGTTGCCAGACCATCATTAGTAAAGTCCATATTCAATATCTGACCGCTGCCACCGAGAATGCCCAGGTCTTGCTGGTTGAAATAGATTTGTAAAGCAGAGGCGTTGCCGCTTGTTAATGTAATTCGGGTAGACCCTGAATACGAATAGACGCTTCCGGGAACAGTTCTACCCACAAATACTTCTTTGCCATCAACAATGACCTTCATAAACGCACGCTGATAAGCGATCACCACCAGTTGAATGGGTTTGGTATCCACTGCGGCGATTGTTGCCATCAGATCAACAGAGGGAGTATTGATGGATGATTCTCCGGTTGACGTGACGGTCAATTGTGAATCTGGCGTTACCTGTTCGGGAAGTGCAGCAGGGGTATCGGTGCCAACCAGAATGTTGGCAATCGGCTCAGTGGTCGGCTGAACTGTGGTTTTTGACGAACCAATCACCTGCAAAGCGCCCCAGATTATTAATACAAACAAGACCGCAAAGACTCCACCCCCAACTAAGAGGTCAGGCGTCAAATAGCGCCGCCAACCAGTAATGGGTGCATTGAATTTTCTAATCTCAGGATTTTTCTTTTTCGCAAGTTCTTCTTCTGCATTTTCAATGCGGAGCTGCTGCAACCCCTCTGCAAAACGGGTTTGCATGGGTTCAGGCTCCAGGTTCATGAAAGCGGCATAATTATTGAGCATGCCGCGGCCTTGAACTGTGGAAGGCAGATCATCCACCAGACCGTTTTCTAGTGCATAAATATATAATTCACGGATCTTGATCTGACGTTCAATGTCATAACGTGAGAGCCCCAGAGCTTCACGCTGCTGCTGCAAATCGGCACCAATGGATTTGAAAATTGCTGTCGATACTTTATCGATTTTCACTTCTTCAACGACGGGGGGTTGAACCGGTTTCTGGCTTCTCTTTGCCTTTTTGGGCAATTTATTGGTGACAAATTCGAGAATGCTATTTTGCGGCGTTTCAACAGCCTGCTCATTATCAGTGTCAACATGATTAGCCTGATTTTCGCCAAGAACTGGTTTGGAAATCGGTGTTTCTTTAACCTCCCCAGGAACTGGAGAATCAAAAATTTCTAGAGGATTAAGACCTAGATAAGAAGCATATAAACGAATAAAACCGCGCTGCTGCGCCAGAGACGAAATTGTCCCCATGCGGTCTTCTTCAATAGCCTGAAGAAACTGAATGCGAATATTAGTCTCTTGAGCAGCCTGCTCAAGGGACAATTTCTGCTCTTCACGCTTGCTTCGTAATAATTGGCCTGCTGATTTCGCCATAATTTTCACTTTTTACTAAAGACCGGTCAGCCAGCCGTGAGGCTGAACTGGCCGGTCAAATTGTTGGTCTGAAACGCGTTTTCTATTCTGCTGCGGCTTCAGGAGCTTCGTCAGCAACGATTTCTTCAACAACAGGTGCTTCTACAACAGGTTCTTCGACAATCACAGCTTCAGCAACAGGGGTTTCAACCACGGGTTCAACAGCTTTCTCAACTTTAGCTTTGCTCTTGCTGTCTTTGAGGGTGGATTCACCTTCGCGGGAAACAACAACTTTTACTTTCGGATTGAGGTCAATGGTTAAACGCACGGTGGCATGATGTTCGCCAAGGTTGCGAATGGGTTCAGATTCGATCTGATGACGTTCAATCTTTGTACCCATTTTTTGATTCAAGGCATCGGCAACCATTTGTGAAGTGATGGAACCGTAAAGTTTGCCCGTTTCACCGGCTTTGGTGACGAAGGTAAGTTCAACACCTTCCAACTGTTCGGCAAGTCCGCTCATTTCCTGGTTCAAAGCGGCGCGCATAACAGCGGCTTTGGAGCGAATGCGTTCGACCGTAGATAAGGCCCCCGGGGTGGCCAACACAGCCAAACCCTGCGGAAGGAGGAAATTGCGGCCAAAACCATCAGCGACTTTCTTGACATCGCCGGCATGACCCAGTTTATAAACATCTTTGATCAATAAGACTTTCATTTTCAAGCCCTTTCGAAATAGATTCACGCGAAGGGTACAACGCGCGTCAACTAAAAATTTTACCTCATGCAGGGGGATTGGTCAATGAAACAAACCGGAAAGACCGGTCTTTTTAATGAGCTTTTTTCTTGCGTTTGACAGTCCGAGTGCCGGTTTTAACATTCTTATAGAGATCGTTGATTTTGCCGACTACATCATTATTTATATCGAGTGGATTGGCCACCTGGGGATTAATATCAATAAAAGGAAGTGAGTTATCAACTGCAACTTGTGCCGGGGGAATTTGAGCCACGGGTTGGTTGTTCACCGGCTGCGGCTCAACAGAAAGGTGATTTTGAACCGCAATCTTTCTTAAAGGTGCTGCCACAGATTGAGATTTGCGCACAAACCAGAAAGGACTGGATGCCGCAATTTTTTGATTGACCCGCTCTTCATCCAGAATTTCAATATCAAAAGGCGTGTTGACGATCATCTGAGGCCTGCGTTTGTAAGAAGTCAACATACCGGTAACACTGACCCATTTGTTTTTGTATTCCTGGGGATCAATGCCTGTGGTTTGCATGAGACTTAAAGCTTCATCCCATAACACAACGGTGAAGCATTTCATCTTCCAATTGCCAAAGTTGAAGAAAACATGCGGCACCCCATCACGGGTTTTACCGTCGAAAATCTCATCAATCCTGCCCACCACACTAACAATCTCACCCAATCTTGAGAGAAACAGATATTTCTTTTGGGCGTCCAAATAAATGGTTCTTTCGGGTTCCACGCTGCCGGCATCGTTGATGGTGGTGAAGAAATCAAGGCTCAGTCCGTTTGCAAACTCTTCGAGTCTGGGTACATCATGAACGTCCATCATACAAATCTGGCGGAATTGACGAACATCCCGGTTCAAGGCAGCGATGGTTTCCATCTCTTGCAGCAGAGGCGATTGCCATGGGTGTTCAAAATCCGCACGGCGGAAGAGCAAACCCTCGCCACCGGTTTCATAGGAGTACCAGAACTTTTTATCAATAGAGAGTGCCTTCAAAGCCATGTAGATGACAATGCTAGAGAAACGATCGGTGGTCAAATCAAAGATTGTTTCATCGCGGCCAGGATGTTGAAAATGCGGATTGCCAATTTCACATGACTGTTTTTGTTTCATTTCAGGCACATTCATGCCGTCATAATCGACTAAAACCAATTTCGAATTGCGCACCATGATATTGTGATGAGAGAGGTCTCCGTGGGTAATGGTTCGTTGTTCAAGATCCATAACAATTTGATAAAACTGGGATGAGAGTTCTTCAAGCACAGCAGGTTTATCAAGGTTACGGATGACATAAGATTCAAGAGTCTCGCCTTCGACCCATTTCATGTAGGTAATCGGAAAAGAAGTTCCTTTAATGTTGATGCCATTGGCAATATATTGGATGGCTTCGAGGTAATCCACCCCAGCCTTTTGGATGTAACGGTTAATGCTGGCATAACGCTCTGCGCGATCAGTGACATGCCTGTGGAAACAGCGCAGCGCGTAAGTAGAATTTCCATCAGTGAGTTTATAAGTTAGTGCAAAACCGCCCGAGCGCACTCTCGGCAAACCCCATAAGTCCGCCTCAGCGATACACTGCTGCAAACCGGCTGGAATCAGGCATCTGGAAGGATGCTGAAGTGCTGCCTGGTATTCATTAAACGCCGGGTACTTCATGAACCTGACTTCTCCATATTGTTAATCATCCACCGTTAAACAAATTAAACTAGTATCGTCATTTTTTATTAACGCCTGTCTGCGCAAATACCTTATCCAGGTTTGGTATCTAACAAGTGAGGTTAGATTCTCACTCACCAACGGCCAGGTTAAAGATCCCGATTCAAGATTACGGATCATCCATTCTGAAAGGGCATCGGTGGCAATCAGAAAATGGTCACCACGCTGCCATTTGCCAGAAATGGACCCTGCCATTGTACGGGTATATGCTAGGTTGGTTGAGACAAGCTCAGGAGTGTTTGAAAATTCCTTTGCTTGGGTAAATGGAAAAGTTGAAACGAATTTACCCTTTACCACAAGAAAAAGGCAGGTATCTCCTACTGCACTGGCCATCCATCCGTGATCAGGGGGAGGAGCTGATGGGAGGTAATTTCCGTTTTTTTGCCAGATTTGAAAACTCATCAGTGTGGAAAAAGCACCCTGCCGAACTTTAATGGCGGTCGGCCAGGGCAGATCTTGATCAGGGAGGGCTGCCTTCCATGAAGCGCGGGCAGCGTTAATCGTCTGATTAAAATCAGTCGATAAATTGTGCGATTGACTTGACTCTTTAACCAATAGATTCGCCCATAACTTTGAAAAAGAAGAGGAAGTGGCACCATCAGCCATGGCGCAGCTAAAATGATCTGCAACCAAACTGCTGCCGTTTACGAGCTGAGGATAGACAGCATCCTCGTTTTCCTCTTCACGGTTGCCCTCCTTGCAGAGGCTGAAAGACTTCCACACCAATTTCATCTGTTACTTACAACTGTATGTTGGCTGGACGGGTTCCAATCTCGAGAGCTTGGACGATGCCTGCAATATCGGCATTATAGACCAAACCGCGAGCACCCTCTTGAAGCGTTGTACCCATAAGCTCTTCACTGGTAGCACGCATCTTGGGGGTCAATGGGCTGCTGACATCAAACATGACTCGTGAGAAGTGATCAGGCAAATCTTTGGCTTCCATTGGGAAAACGATTTGCCGGGATAGTTCATTGGAGGATGAATGGACGGTAAGGATGGTGCAATTACCGTCTTCAGTGGCAAGCGATTTGATCAATTCGGCGGGTACGCGCGCATCACCATCGTTGGCCTCACCATCAGTCAGATTGATCACAGTGGGAGGATAGGACTGCGGGTGTTCCTCAACCCAGGCAGCCAGAATTTCATGAGCCTTATTCAAGGCAGCACACATGGGTGTTTGGCCGCGGGAGACTGCATCCACCCAGACCGGGAATTTAGTGCTGACTTCAATAAAACCACCCACGCCGTCAGATTCTTTTTTTACGCGGTCTTCGATGCGCAATGGATGTTCATAAATATCATCAATCCAAACCAGGTCAGATTCAGCCAATTCCCCGCCCAAAGCTGATTTCACTTCAAAACCATAGCCAATGACACCCACTTGATAATACTTTCGAATCTCCATATCTTTGGAGGCAGAAACCACCAAGCTTTGGATGACCTTGTTCAAGGCATCCGCAACAAATTCAGATTTTTTCGGATTGCCTGCAACGCCCATAATAGGGTTTTGCATAGAGGTGGAATGATCAACCAGGAAAAGGAAACAGGTGGGGTTCATACGACTGATTTCTGCTGAATACATGTGAAACCTCCAAATAATCAAAAAAAGTGTGTGTGAATCGCAGACCGCTAATTATTTCTCGTCAATTTTAAAATGTGTTCGAGATTTGTGAATCACTGTTCGCTGTTAGGATCCACTCTTTTCTACCTTTACGTTCAAATTGTAATTTACAGTCTGTCTCACTGTAATAATAATTTAATAAAATTTTTGTAAATTATTAAATCACATCCAACACCGTAAGAATTATACAGTATTCCAAGTTTGCGCTCTACAAACCGTGTTTCCATGACAACATAAAAGCAACCTGTTCATCTGCTTCAGGACTGCGCATCCATCGACTGGGAACCTGGTGACGAAGTTTTTGGATCTCAGGTAAAACATCTTCAGGTTGATGGCCGTGTCTGATCAGATAACATCCCACCACCGTGCCAGTGCGTCCGATGCCGGCAATGCAATGAATATAAACAGGTTCATGCTTTGAAAGGCTTTCATCTATTTCATCCAGGATCGTTTTCATTTTTTCGATGGAGGGAATGGAGCGGTCGATTATGGGATGATGTGAATAAGCCATCCTTTTCATATATCCGTTGCCCTCATCGAGAAGCATTTCCTCGTATTTCGGCATGAAGTCTTGTTGATGAGTTAAATCGATGAATCGAACAATACCCAAACGAATCAGCGATTGAAGCCTGCGGCGGGTTTCAAGCTCATTAAACCTGGCTGGATACTCACCAGCCATGAATAATTGATGTTTAACCCAGTAAGATTCGGGATAAGGTAAAGCTGTAATGTTGTCTGTAATGTTGTCTGCCATGTTTTTTCCTGTCAATGCGTAAGGATAAAACGCTTGCGATATCTCATGATCAAAACCAACACTAAAAACTGAAATGTCGCCAATAAAATTGTCGAAAACTGTTCAAAATAAAAGACAAGTAAATTTACCATGGTGATGGCCAAGATCAAGCTTATCATCCCCAGCCACGTACCCAGTTTTTCTTTCTTTATTAGAAAGAGGAAAGCTGCTGCCAATATCACCAACGCCAGACTTCCCTCCATTAGAACCCTTGCTTCAAACCAATTCAAGCCGCTGAGATTGCGAACCAGTCTGTTTGAAAACAACTCTTCATAAAAAACTTGCAACTCTTCAGCTTTTTTAGAAATTGAGAAGAAAAACACCGGCGAGATTAAAGACCAGACGGCACTACCCACCATACCAATCAAGATGAAGAGCTTTAATTTTGGTCGGGATAGGAATTTCCGTTCAAATTTGATCATACTAATTTTCATTCTATCTAGAAAATTTGGATGGATGTTTTTTACTTGAAGGTTATTATTCTGTAAATATTGCAGCATGGATTCAGCCAAGGCGCATAAATCTTTGCGATCTTCATTTTTAATAACATCAGACAATGATTGGATCATTTTTTCGCGTTCATATGCCGAGAGATCACGGTCAAGGACTTCTGAAAAATGTTCCAGGATTTCATACATTCTGGATCTAGTGGATTTTGGCCTATTCTGTCTGACTTGAAAGGCCAATAAAACCGTTAGCAAAAAAAAGACGTAGACAATTGGAGCGGCTGAAGGGTGAAAATAATCATTGGTGCTGGTGATAAACTTGCCTACTTCATCAATAAATAACCCAACCCCCAAACCGGCTATCAAAGCAGAAAGAGTGACCGCCCAATCATTAACAAAGATAATGGGAATTAAAGCGGCAGCAAAGAGGAGCAAGCCGCCCCACAAGACATGAGCAATGTGCAACTCCCCTCCACCCAACTTAGGATAGCCTGTTAATTCAAGGAAGAGCCGCGTAGCTGCAACCGAAAAAGCAAAGCTCATCAACGTAATTACAATATTTTGTCCTGCCCTAAAACGCAGTACCAAACTGCGGTCTTTGTGCGGATTGGGTATATATTTCTTTTTTTCTTTTTCGGTCATTTATACACCATCAATAATCTAAACTCGATCCGCCAATAAATTCACGTACGACCGAATCAGAAGGGATATAACTGTCATCTTCCACAGGATGAATAGTTTTTAAAAGTTCGGCCACCCGGTCGGCACGCATAAATGCATCTTCATGCAACGGGTCGTTTTTGTAATAAGTCTGCCAATCAAGAAAATTATTAAGCAAGCGATGAGTATAGATTGGCAATTCAAAGGGCATGGCAGAATTAATAATTTCATCTGCTTGAATAATGTTGGGGATGATGTGTCTCATCTCACCATCACGAACATAATGCCAGTGCTCAAGTGTCTGACGAGGATCGTAAGCACGCTGCGCGGCATCGCGCAGCATGCGCCGCATCAGTCGAATATCTGTCCAATGGATGAACTCGCCATCTATGCCTTTCATTTGGAGCAGCGGCTCAAGGTAGAGTTTGTACTTTTGCTCATTCGAAATTTCACTGGTCAACCCGGGGAATAATCCATGAAGTGAATCGATCAACAAAAGTTCGTCTGGCTTGAGTGATAAGGGAGTTACGTTTGGTCCGCGTTTGCCGAGTTTGAAATCATAGAAAGGCACATTAATTTGATTGCCCGCAACAAGTTCTGCAAGCTGGCTGTTGATCAACTGCAAATCAAGCGCAAAGGGGGTTTCAAAATCGTAATCGCCAAATTCATCCTTTGGGTGCATGTCGAGATTTAAGAAATAGTTGTCTACATTTAAAGTGACCAGTTTAAGGCCGTGTTCTTTAAGTTTTTGATTGATTTTGATTGTCGTAGTGGTTTTACCTGAAGAAGATGGTCCGGTAATCAACACCATTTTAAGTTCACTTTTTCTGGCGAGAATGCCATTTACTGCATGCTCAACATCCACCATGTAGGCAGCTTCAGATTCGGTCACAATTTGAGAATACTCACCCGCCTTGATTCGGTGGTTCAATCCTTCAACAGTATTAACCCCGTGATCAACTGCCCAATCCAGGATATGCCAGATCTTCGCCCAGGGAATGTTGGGAGATGGTTGATTTGAGTGCGAGGACAAAGTTTCTTGCTGTTTTCGGTGATTGGTGCGTTCATTGCGATAAAGAATGTAAGCCTTGGCAACTTTGGCGTGTCCGTTTTCGATCAAGACCTTCTCGACCACGTCTTGAATCTCTTCGATAAAAGGCATGTAGTCAGGGTCGGGATTACGTTCGAGAATGTCAACGACCTGTTGGGAAAGAGCCTTTGCCAACTCGCGATCACGACCACCTACCTCTACTGCAGCGCGGTAAATAGCATTTGTAATTCTGTCCGGCGTAAAAGGCACCACCGCACCTGAACGTTTGATCACGGATTTTATCCAGCCCATTCGTCCCTCAGTACGCAAAAGATATATAAGATTATACCGAGATTCATATGAATATATACGAGCTTGTCTTAATAATGTTGTGGGGTACATCGTAATGTGCCCCAACAAATGATTAGATAGATAATGGGTTTATGGTGTTGCAGTGGCTGTCGGTGCGGTTTGCTCAGCGGTCGCCTCAATGGTGTTTGATTTGAACAAGGTCACCACACCGGCTTTAGCGACAAAAACGCTGCCATTGACGTTATAGACCCCTTCAGGGCAAGCCTGGGTGCTGATAGCAGATTGGATTGCAGCTTGAATAACGTCTAAATTGATAGATTGAGTTTCATCAAGCGGACCCAATTGGCAGTTCTGAGCAGTGGCGATGGTGTCTTTTTGTTCGACGATCCATTCGATCATATAATGCGATGCAGTCAGGCGGGCAATGTTAAAAGGATTAAATCCTTCAGAAAAAACTGAAGGGGACATCTCTTGATTGCCTAAGTTGTAGGCTTCCATGATGGCCAATAAAGGTTTACCTTCAGGGTTTATGTATTTTTTGAGCACATTAATGCCTGATTCAGTCGCCGGCCATTCACCAAACGGCAAGGCAATCACATTGCCGAGTTTTGGAAAAAGATCTTCACGACCAACTTTTGATAAAAAGTAACGTGTGTCCTCATCGTTCATTTTTATTTGCCACTGGATGTCAGAATTGCTGGTCATTATGCTCAACAAAGGATGCTTGTAAAGATGGTTGTATGGTTCAATGCCATGATCCACAGCCCAGGCAATGGTTTCACCCAGTTTCGTTTTCCAGGCATCACCGTCGCCAAGTTGAAAAATCTCTCCAACCTGTTTGTCCCCGTAATATTTGTCTCCCATGTTAGAAAAAACTGCGGCCGAATAACCAAAATCCGGATGTTCTTGTGAGAATTGCCACAAGACGCCAAGACCGGAATACTGAGATGGAGTTCCATCAGGATTGATATAAAGCTGGTCGGCAAACCAAAGATCATCCAGGGTGATAATTAATGGTTTTTTGCCAACAGGAACCACAAAAGTGCCATTTAACCATGCTTCCAAAGATACCAAATAAAATCCGTTATCATAAAGCGTCTGGATTTGAGTTTTAAAATCTTCCAGACGCATTTGGGTTGCATCAGTATTTGCATAATCAGGCACGAAACGATGATAAAGAAGAATAGGAGTTTGAATACTACCGCTAAACACCGTAGCATTCAGATAGAATGGAATTTCAGTGGGGGTTGGTGTGAGTGTAGGAGTAGGTGTCTGAGTAGGCTGGAGAGTCAAGGTCGGGGTTTCAGTTGGACTGAAAGCAGAAACCACCGAACAACTTGTCATCAAGAATAAAACCAACAATGAACTCAGCCAATACAATAAATTGTGTTTATTCATTCGTTCTCCAATAGATTCACAGCCTGCATTATGGATTTAGCGGTTATTTCCCACTATGCCATCAAACATGAAGGTTATTCTAATCGATTCCAGTTCTGTATAAAAATAGTTCCAGAATTTTTTCTTCCAATCGTTTGGATTCTTCCACCATCACCAATACATTAGTGGTTAGGTCATTGGCAGCATCCGGTTGTTGAAGGTTATGGATATTAATGCGTACATTCGCAGCGGCGCTTTTGAGTCCGCCGGCAGCGAGCGCAGCGGCTGAAAGTGCGTCTGAAACAGCATTCAGATTTCCCAATTCAGCAGCCACCAAAGCAAGTTTAATAACCTTTAAGCAAAGCTCCGCTGTTTGGTATGGCACTCGGGCGGCTTGAAGAGTGGCTGCTTCCATGGCGGCAGCTCTTACTTCAAGCTGGGCTGGAGACTCTTTAGGTAAACGTGCAGCTACCAAGAAACCATCAAATGAGGCGGCATCTTCTGCGACGGCGTTTTGAAGTTGAACCCTTAAATCTTCTGCATCGCGGATCATTTGCTGCATTTGAGACTCAACTTCGATATATTTTTTCTTGCCCAAAGTGACTTTGCCAACCATGGCTACCAATGCCGCGGCCGAGGCTGCTGCGTAGGCAGCTGCAGAGCCTCCACCGGGTGTCGGATCAGCACTCGCCAACTGGTCAACAAATTCAAACCTGGATTTTTGAGTATCTTCGTTTTGAGCCACTTCATAAAGTCGGTTTTCAAGAATTTGATCCGGTTTAAACCCATCCAACTGGGTGTACCAGACCGCAGTGTCAATCATGGCATCCTGAGGGATGAGGCCGACGAGTTCACTGTGATGGATTCCCACGCCGTAGCGTTCAGCTTCACGGCGCACGGCTTCAACCACACGCGCCACGGGAGTTTGCCTAAAATTGGTCATGTTCATTGAAACCTGGGCGCGTTCATCCACCATGACGCCCATGGCTTTGATAAAGTGAAAACCACCAGATGAGTGACGCATGGCTTTGGCAATTTTTTGAGCAATGGTGAGATCATTGGTCGTCAGATAAATATTGAACGCAATCAACGGTGCCCTGGCGCCGATAACGGTCGCGCCGGCGGTGCCGAGTCTGGAGGGACCAAAATCAGGTTTACGATCACCATTGACCAGGATATCAGTCTTCAGCCCTTCATATTGACCCTTACGTATGGCTTCAAGGTTCTGACGGTCAGGCCGGCTGGCAGCTTCTTCGTAGAGATACACAGGGATTGAGAGTTTCTCAGCTACCCGTTGGCCCAGCCGCTGCGCCATCTGAATGCACTCCGACATGGTCATGCCCGAAATGGGCACAAATGGCACGACATCCGTGGCACCGATACGCGGGTGTGCACCGGTATGCTCATCAAGATTGATCAAGAGAGAGGCGGTTTCAATTGATCTGAATGCAGCTTCTTCCACCGCGCCAGGGTCACCCACCAGCGTGATGACGGTGCGATTGTGATCGAGATCAGAATGTTTATCCAATACTTGTACACCGGGGACCGACTGAATGGATGCGACGATTTTATCGACCACATCTACACGGCGTGCTTCTGAAAAGTTGGGAATACATTCAACCAGGGCTTTGGGCATGATTCATCCTCTACTTAATAAGTTGAAATTATTATAATCCTTCGTAAAGCGCACATAACCTAGACGTCAAATTGCTTGGCTTGTTCCCAAAAGGCATCCATTTCGGCTAGGGTCATTTTTTGCATATCTTTGCCAGCTATTCGCGATTGTTCTTCAATATAAGCAAAACGCTTGCGGAATTTGAGGTTGGTTTGCCGAAGTGCAGATTCAGAATCCACTTTGTACCAACGGATGACATTCACCATGGCAAACAAGAGATCACCCAACTCTTTGGCGCGTTCTTCATCGCTGGCCGCTGCTTTAACCTCTTCCAATTCTTCAATCACTTTATCAAGCACGGGGCCAATATCCGGCCAGTCAAAGCCAACCCGGGCCGCCCTATCTTGAATGGCCTGGGCTTGTGCCAGTGCCGGATAAGAGATTGGCACACCATCCAGCATGCCTTTCGTGGATTTTTCACCATTCTTGAGGCGCTCCTGCCCCTTGAGAGACTCCCAATTCTGAACAACATCCTGCTCGCCGTTGACGACCCAATCTTTGAACACATGGGGATGTCGATAGATAATCTTGCGGTTGATGCCTGAAATAACATCAGCCATTGAAAACTCTAATGATTCGGCTGCAATCTGCGAATGCAAGAGAATCTGAAGCAAAATATCGCCCAACTCTTCTTTCAGACTGACGTGATCGTGTCTATCCAAAGCATCAAGCGCTTCATATGTTTCTTCAAGCAAATAGGTGCGCAGCGACTCATGAGTTTGCTTTTTATCCCAAGGGCAGCCATCTTCAGGTGCACGCAGATGTGCTATGACTTCTTGAAAACTTTCCAAGGAACTGTCGTGAGAAATCGGAGGGACAAACAGGATTGTGATTGGATGTTCGATCTCGACAAGGCGGGATAAGGTACATTTATCCCAACTAATTTCGCCGTCAGGTTTCTGAATCAATGGATGCAAAAGATGATCATGCGGAAACAACAAAGACAGGAGTGATTGGATTTCAACCAGTTTATCGTGGTTTTCGATGGTATAGATCAAAATGCTGTCGTCAGGAGAAAATGGCGGATAATGTTTGTGCTCCAACATGAAAGAATCAACCGTCACCAATAGGCTTTGTGGATAATTCGCCAACAATTTGGTCAGCCCAAAAGCCATGTCTTCGCCTCTATGAATTTCAATATTTTTAGCCGGCACCGCCTGACTAAGATACCACCCCACTTGATCTGCCAACATGGGCACGATGGGCGTCAGATATAAAATGGTGGCATTCTCTTTTAGATTTTCAATCGTCTGCTGATGCCACTCCGCCAACGTTTGGTTGTTACTTTTGCAAAATAACATTGTATGAGGTACATGCTCCATATTTAAGACGTTCATGGCAGTTGAACCGCGCGCAATGGCGAGATCGATGGATTTTAATGAACGAATTTTCTCGACTGCTTCAGAGCCCAATCCACAATAAACAAGTTTATAGTTTTTTGCCATGAAAACCTCTTAAGATACATTATTCAGGTAATTATCACTTAAAACATTGAGATGCAATCTACCTGGTAGAAGATTGAAAATAGCAGAAAATTCCACTACTTCCGATCCAACCGAAGACGATTGCATCTCGCTGAAATCAGATTCAGAATCTGAAGAAATTTTAACGTTTGGTGTAGGTAGGTGCCTTGCGGGCGCGTTTCAAACCTGGCTTCTTACGTTCCTTGATGCGGGGATCACGGGTTAAGAAACCACCTTTGCGCAAACTGGAGATGTTATCAATATCCAGCTTGACCAAAGCGCGAGCGAGGCCAAGTTTCACTGAATCGGTTTGACCGGTAACGCCGCCGCCGTAAACGGTGGCAGTGATGTCAAAAGTCTCTCGATCTTTTGAAACTGCAGCCAGAGGGCCAAGAATTGCTTCCATGTCTCCGGTGCGTGGAAAATAATGTTCCAACGGCTTGTCATTGACCGTAAATTTGCCTGAACCGCTCATGATACGAACACGAGCTGAACTTTCTTTTCGGCGACCAATACCTTCGAAATATTGAACTGGCATATTCCTCTAGCTCCTTTATGCTACTGGTTTCGGGTTTTGTGCAGCATGCGGATGTTCGCTGCCGGCATAAACCTTCAGCCTTTTGAAAATCGAACGACCCATGCGGTTGTGAGGCAGCATGCCCCAAACAGCAGCAGTGATCACACGATCTGGATGAACACGCATTTGTTCTTTCAAGCCTACGGTTTTCAATCCACCGGGATAGCCTGAGTGTTTGTAGTAATTTTTGGTTTCGAGTTTCTTTTGAGTAATGGCAAGTTTATCAACATTAATCACAACCACCACATCACCCATCTCAACACCAGGGGTGAAAGAAGGTTTGTGTTTGCCAAGCAGATAATTGGCAATCTGGGTTGCCAGACGGCCGATGCCTTGACCAGCAGCATCCACTAAAAGCCACTCGGGTTCTTGTCTTCCTTTTAGGACGTAAGTCTTGTCCAGCATAGTCTCTCCGTTAGCCTGTATTCTCAAGCCATGTTTCTAATTTTCCGTTTAATCAACATATCCTTGTGTTCTGCCTTCGTAAGCGACTTTGGAGAGAACCAAACCATGAGATGGGGCAAGGCCCGGCTTGATGATCACTCTTTCGCTTAATCCCTTTATCAAGTCTTCATAACTCATAGTGCCTCTGGCAAACTGAACCTGTAAATAAACCAGGCGCCTTACCATGTGATAAAGAAATGCATTGGCCTTGATTTCATAGATCCAACCGTTTTCCTTCTCAGTCCAACGACTCGTGAAAATCTCACGAATTGTGGAACTGCCAGGTTTCATTGCCCGACCGAATGAGGAGAAATCGTAGCGTCCAATGAAAGGAGCGGCTGCCTGATTAAGCAGTGTTCCATTCAATGGAGGCCAGATCCTCCAGGCATATCGTTGAAGCAGCGGTTGATTCTGTGCTGCATGATAAAGTGTGTAGAGATAAGTACGGCTTGAAGCGTCATAACGGGGGTGGAATTCAGCTTCTGCTCGAGAAATACTCTGCACGACTGCATCTTGCGGCATTTTGGCATTCAGGGCGTTGAGAAGAATTTTATCTTCGTGCCGCCAATCCAGTGAAAAAGCAACCACTTGCCCAGTAGCGTGAACCCCAGCATCTGTTCTGCCTGCAAAGAGGATCGTATCCTCCTGCCAGCCGAGTTCTGATAATGCGGTTTCCACAACTGCCTGAACAGTGCGTGCTTTTCCCTGGCGCTGAAAACCTGCGAAATCAGTACCGTCGTAAGCAAGGATAAGTTGGTAACGTGCCATTCCTAGCCGTCCCGAGATGGAACGAGCTATTCTTCTACAAGTTCGATCAAGACCATGTCGGAGGAATCTCCGAGTCGTGGTCCTAATTTCAAAATACGTGTGTAACCACCATTGCGGGTTTCGAAGCGGGGACCAATTTCATCAAACAATTTCTTGACCATGGTGGCGTCGCCCAAACGGGCTGCTGCCAAACGACGGGCATTCATTTTGTCTGTGTCACTGCCTTTTATGCTTCGGCGTGCAAGAGTGATCAGCTTCTCAGCCTCACCGCGGATGAATAAAGCTTTGGCGCGGGTGGTTGTGATTTTTTCGTGAGTAAACAATTGATTGATCATGGTGCGGCGCAAGCCCAACCGTTGATCTTTTGTTCGTCCTAATCGATATCCAGCTACATTATGACGCATAATACATCACTCCACATCTTTATCGTCTTGCATGAAGCCTTTTTCTTTCATCTTGTCGCGTAATTCATCGAGGCTTTTTTCGCCAAAATTACGGATCGACATGACGGCTTCTTCGCCTTTTTCAAGCAGTTCAAGAACATCACCGACGTTGGTGATACCAGTACGCTTCAGAGAATTGAAGACCCGAACCGAGAGGTCCAGATTTTCAATCGGCGTTTCAGCGGCTTCACTGGTCAAATGACTGCCAGAGGCTTCTTTTTCAATACTCATCATCAAAGATTCTTCGCTGATGCCTGAGATAAAGCGCAGGTGATCAATCACGATCTTTGAAGCGGTACCCAGAGTCTTTTCCGGTGCAATTGTGCCATCGGTCCAGATTTCAAGGACGAGGCGATCATAGTTGGTGCTTTGACCGACACGGGCCTGGCCAACGGTGAAGTTCACACGTTTGACAGGTGAATAGATCGCGTCAACAGGAAGCTCTCCGATGGGGAGCTTGCCGCTGCGATCACCAGCGGGTGAATATCCACGGCCACGATCAACCGTAAAATCAATATCCAACTTGGTCTTGGCATCATCTACCGTGAACAGGTAAAGATCAGGGTTGACAATTTCAACTTCAGCAGGCGCTTGAATGTCTGCGGCAGTCACTTCACCGGCACCACGAACATCAAGGTGCAAGTGAGCGGTATCGCCTTCATGCAAAATCATGCGGATTTGTTTCACTTGAAGTGTCACTTGAATGACATCTTCGCGAACACCAGGAATGTCACTGAATTCGTGCATGACATCTGACACACGCATGGATGAAATCGCAGCACCATCCAGTGAAGAAAGCAATACACGTCTCAGCGCATTACCGAGGGTATCGCCAAATCCACGTTCAAGCGGACTGATGATAAACTTTCCATAATTGCGAGCTTCTGCTTCTCGCTCGACTTTCGGTGTAACCATATTAGTTAAAGCGCACACATTTACCCCTTTCCGATACCGATACGTATCCTAGCTCTGGGTTAATGGACATTAGCGTGAGTAATACTCAACGATCAATTGTTCATTCAGGCTGCCATCAATCTCAGCCCGTTCAGGAAGACGTAACATTCGACCAGAAAGATTCTTAAGATCACGATCCATCCAAACAGCGCATGGGCGTTTTTCAGCAAAATCAGGAAGTTGCTTGAAAAAAGTTAACTTCTTGGCAGCATCAGTGGCTGAAATGGCATCGCCAGGTTTCAACAGCATGGATGGGATGTCAGCACGACGGCCGTTGACTACGAAATGGCCATGGTTGACCAATTGGCGAGCCTGAGCACGGCTGTCAGCCATTCCCAAGCGGAAGACCGCATTGTCAAGACGCATTTCGAGGGTTTGCAAGAGATTCAAACCGGTCATACCACGGGTGCGAAGGGCAATTCCAAAGGAACGGCGGAATTGACGTTCTAACACACCATACACCCGGCGGGCACGCTGTTTTGCGCGCAATTGACGGGCATAATCGCTCTCACGTTCTGAACGACCTTGCTTGGTTTTTCCATGTTGACCAGGAGCATATCCGCGTTTTTCAAACCCGCATTTAGGGGTGAAGCAGCGGCTGCCCTTTAAAAATAGTTTTTCGCCTTCTCGCCGGCATAATCTGCACACCGGACCAGTATATTTTGCCATAATTTCCTTCTCCTAAATTACACGCGGCGTTTTTTCGGAGGCCGGCAACCATTGTGAGGTACCGGTGTAATATCAGCTATGGAACGGACTTTCAGTCCCAATGATTGGACAGCACGAATGGCGGATTCACGTCCGGGACCAGGTCCCTTGATGATCATGTCCACTTCCTGGACACCCATATTCTGGGCTGCCTTGATCGCCT
>PHBW01000022.1 GCA_002840715.1 Chloroflexi bacterium HGW-Chloroflexi-4 | reverse complement strand
TTTTTTAAATAAATCAGCAAGAGGCGGCTTCATTGCGTGTGCTCCAAACTCATTTAGGAGCGCGTTTTTTTGATCCAGATATTGTTGGCCTAATTTCTTGTCAGTCCACTCCATCCCCGCTAGAGCACTCACAGCCCATAATTCGTACAAACGATGGTTGGTTTTTTTACTTGTTTTCACCACTTCGGCAAATAAGTCTCTTGCTTTGTCAGTCGCTCCTCTGCGCAGCGCAAGACCTGCTGATATCAATTTAGCTGTCAATTCTCCGTTTCCAAAACCACGAACAAGCATTTGATTGATTGTTGATGCTGTTTCATCCAAAAAGCTGTTCTCATCAATGGTGGGATTTCTCAACCCCAACAAAATTATTTTTCCAGGCAATGAAACTGATTCAAGACCCAGGTGCTCTGCCCTGACTATTGCATCATTCATGACTGCCTCACCTTCGACCAGCTGATTTCGTCGACAGTAAGTTAGTCCCAAACCAAAGTAATTCTCAAGGGATTGGAGGTCAGTGAGCGAGGATTTTGACCCCAAACGATATTGCTCTTCTGCTGCATTAAAATCACCCAACAAACGATAAATATCACCTTTGATAACGAAATGCTCCAAAATTATCTTGTGTAACAAACCAGGGTCTTTATTCTCAACTGCATGATGCAGGTGATGCCAGCTTTCATCCAGGTTTCCCATTACCAAATAATTCTTGGCAATCGAGATATCCAATAAAGCACTCCACCAATCCAGGTTCAGTTTTTCGGCCAGTTTATAAACCGAAAACGCCGTTTGCAGCGAAGTTTCATATTTACCTTGGTAATATTGGGCTATAGATAATACTGTATTAGCATGAACCTTTCCAGAAAGGCGTGGAATCAAACGGCTTTCGTTGACCGCCTGGCTGGCTTCAATTGCAGCTTGCGCGGGGTAGCCCATCATGCTGTTTATTAAAGAAAGTTGTGATTTAAGATTAACAGAGGCATCTATAAGGCGTGAGTCGTCTAGATTACTTTCAATTTTTAGGCCGGTTAAGAATGTTTCTTTTGCCATAACATATTCATCTTTTAAAACATACAAGATACCCAGACGGGCATAGGTTTCAAGCTTTTCCGCGTTGTTTTGTGTTTTGGAAAGGAAAAATAGTGCACGATTATGAAGATCGATTCCTTCATCCAGTTTATTGCGCATTTCAGACACGCGACCCAAACCGCTGATAGACACACCGATTAAAAGCGGATCTTGGATTGCTTCACCTTTTTCAAGACCTATTTTGAAGAGTTTTTCACAAGTAATATCGTCATATTGATCATATGCATATTCTCCCCACTCCAACAACAATTGGTGGAGCAATACAGGTGAAGCCTCTGCGGGCAATTCATTGAGTATACTCAAAGCGTGTTGGTAGGCAGCATAAGCATCCACTTTAGAGAAACATGTGCGTGAATATCTGCCAGCGGCACACCAGGCAGTAAAAGCCTTGGTATATTCGGCTGCCTGCTCATAATGCCAGGCATATGTGGAAGCGAGTTCTGCCACTTCTCCTTTCACCTCAAGCATTGCCTGGACAGCCGAGAGATGAAGCCCACGGCTGCGCACCGGTGAAAGTTCTTCAACCAAGATTTGTCGAAGTTGATCGTGCGGAAATTCATAAACCATAGCTTTTTGGGATCCACTTACGGTTTTTACAATCCCTGTCAGTTGCAACTCTTCTAGAGCTGATAAAAATGCATCAAAATCAAGTTTGACCATTTTTTCAAGCACTTGCGGTTGAAAACGCTGCCCCAAAACTGCTGCCGCCAATAAGACTTCACGAGTCAATGCTGGCAAAACTCTTATTTTTTCTTTTACTATCGCACGAATCGAAGCAGGGATCGGAAAGTGATCTACCTCGGAATATGTTGAAAAATCAATCGAATAAAGATCAAGCGCTTTAAGTGTTTCGATCAATAAATATGGGTTACCACCCGTTTGAGAGTGAATCTTTTTTAACAGCTCTTCGCTTACTGCTTTGCCGAGCATCATTGAAATTAATTGCGATGTTTCTTCAAGAGTAAATGGTTCCAAGACCATTCGTTCCATATTTGAAGTCAACACACATCTATCGAGATATGAATCCAAGACAGGATTTCGAGTTTCAGCCCTTGAAATGACGATTAACAATCCGTGAACTCGAAAAAAATGGCGTTCATTGAGATAAGCAAGAAATTGAAGCGTCGCTTCATCACACCATTCAGCTATATCCAGAACCATGACCAAAGATTTCTTTTCGGCCAATATTTTTAATAATCCATATAAAGCATTATGAATCCTCAACACGGGATTATCTAGCAGTTTATCAATGATGATTGGAGACAGCCTTTTTTCACTAAACTTGATAGCAGGATAAAGGCTGTGCAGACTCATTTTAAGTTCATCAGGAAGTGACAACCACTCTTTCTCTGTGACCAAATCATTTAACCCGTCAACAATTGGCGCATAAGGTGTACTACTAATCATGGGTTTTCCTGAGCAGAACAGGAATCTCGGGTTTGCTTCAAGCCTTGAATAAAATTCATATACCAACCGCGTTTTTCCTGAACCGGTTTCTCCGGAAATGTGAACCAAACCCTTGCGATGATAAGCATTGTTCAATCGAACGAGCAAGTCATTTCGGCCCACGAACGGGATATTTTCTGTCTTTTCAATCCGCCCTTTTTCTGATTTTTCAACGGTGGTTTCAAGCGCTTCACGCTTCACCCGTTTTTCCATTTCTATTAATATTTCTGGCATTCCACCAGATTGATTGGTTTGATAATGAGGACCTAAATAATTAATATAATCCAGTGCTTCTTTGAATCTTCTACGCTCGCGAAGACAATTCAACATGAGGTAATTGATATCCGTGTTTAATTGATCAAAGGTTAGTATTTTCCCCAGCCAAAGCATGGCTTCATCAATATTTCCAAGTGTAATGCAGTGCTCGGCCAGTCGTTCTAGAATTTTCTCATAAGAAAAGAAGAAGGATTGATTACTAATCGACAGCCAGGTGTCATATCCGGTGGAATTATGCAAAGAAGCTTCTTGCAAGAACTGATGCCCTCTGCATAGAACCACTGCTTTTTTTAATTGTGAATAGATCCACTCAGGCAGAACACCGCTGCCGTTTATTTCAGAACTATTTAACAGAGGTTCAACTATATGTTTATATTCAATTGCATCAACATATACACGGTTAAAATCCAGGGAAACAAAATCATTGTTGGTAATGAAAATGTGGGGGTCGTTCAAAGCAGATCTGAGTCTGCTCAGGCCTTCTCGTAGTTTCTTTCTGGCTGCCTCTTCGGGCTCGTCAGGCCAAAAAGTGTAGCAAATCTCTGCACGGCTAACCGGTTCAGTGCGCCCTGCCAAATAATAGAGACCCGCACGTAGTTCGCGCCGATTAATGCAGACTATTTGACCCGAGCGAGTCACCAAGGGAGGCCCGAGCAGGAATATTTGAAGTTGGGGAATTTCCGTTTGCCCCGCTGGGGTCATAGAATTTAACCTTCCAGTTGTCTTTGTCTCTCGTGAGCCTTGGAAAGCATTTCCTGGGCGGCTGTTAGATTGGATTCGCTCATGCTGCCAGTCATCTGTGCCAGCTCAACGATCCTGGCGGTATCATCCAACTCTTCCACTTCGGTAATGGTGCGGTCATCCACGATCAGTTTGCGGACCCTGAAATGCTGCTCGCCAAAAGCAGCAAGCTGCGAAAGGTGGGTGACACACATGACCTGATGATTGACACCGAGGTGCCAGAGTTTTTCGCCGACGATGAACCCGACCCGTCCGCCGATGCCCTGGTCAATCTCATCAAACACAAGGGTTGGCACAAAATCCACGCCAGCCAGAACGTTTTTGAGTGCCAGCATTAACCGCGAGGTTTCACCACCAGAAGCGATCTTCACCAAGGGCTTTAATCCTTCACCCGGGTTGGGGGCAATCAAAAACTCGACCTGATCAAGCCCGTTGTCGGTGAAGTTATAAGCGGCAGCCGCAGATTGACTCTCCTGGTCAAAAGAGACCGAGAAATGTGCGCCGGGCATGCTTAAATCGGCCAGTTCATGCTCGACAGCAGAACCCAAAAGCAGTGCCGAGGCTTTACGTTTTTCAGAGAGTAGTTGGCCTGCGGTTTTAGCCTCTAGCAGCGCTGCGGTTTCTTCAGCTTCAAGTTCGGCGATGCGTTCGCCGGCGTTGGCAATGCTATCCAACTGAGTTCGGGTAGTCTTGCCATATTCAATAGCGGCCTCAACGCTGCCGCCGTATTTGCGTTTCATTTGATGGATCAGTTCCAGCCGATTTTCGACCTGCTCCAAACGCCGGGGATTGAATTCGATCTCGTCAAGGTAACCACGTAAATCGCGATTCACTTCGGTCAACTGAGCATTGACGGCTTCGACTTGAGAGGCGAGCTCCTGCTGGCTGGCATCTATACGCGCCAGGGAGGATAACAACTGTGAAGCTTGACCGATCAAATCGATTGCGGATGAGGTGTCAGGCGAACCTTCATCCAGTAGCGCAAGGGCTTGCTGGGCGGATGAAGAGAGGCTCTCGGCATTGGCCAGACGGCTGCGTTCCTGATCCAACTCTTCTTCTTCCCCTTCTTTCAAGTGTGCAGCTTCAATTTCCTGCACTTGAAAAGAGAGCAATTCCATGCGGCGTGCGGATTCATTTTCAAGGTCGCGCAGCGACTTCAATTCCCTGCGGATGCCTGAGAGTTTTTTATAGGAAGTTTGATACTCTGCCAGTTCAAATTGGGTGGCAGCGTAACGATCAAGCAGCCCCAGGTGTGAACGCTCGTCCAGCAGCGATAAATGCTCTGACTGTCCGTGAATATCCACAAGGAAATGACCCAATTCTTTGAGCAGACTGACGTTGACGCTTCGTCCGTTCACACGTGCAATAGAGCGTCCTTCGCCGCGTATCTCGCGACCCAGGGTGACAAAGGGGTCGCCTTCATCCAATTCTTCGCGGTTGAGAATATCAGTGATTTCACTTTTAGTTTGCGAGGGAATGCTGAAAACCGCTTCAAGTGTGGCTCGCTCCGCACCGCTGCGCACCATATTGGCGTCCACCCGTCCGCCCACGAGCGCCATGATGGCATCCAAAATAATGGATTTACCCGCACCGGTTTCGCCGGTGACAATGACCAGGCCGCTCTTAAAACGAATTTCGAGCTTGTTAATGATGGCAAAGTTTTCGATGCGCAATTCGTCCAGCATGTGTCCGATCCTTAGACCCTGATGCCCTTAAGGCGAAAGTAAATTGAGCTTGCAACCAATAATGCGAATATTATAGGCCAAATCAAAGAAACCAATCCAGCTAAAAGATTAACGGCTTGTGCACTGCCGGCAAAAAGCAGCATGATGATAATATTGCCAAGGGTTGGCAGCATGGCGCCCAAAAATGCAGCCGCAGCAGTGATGATCGGCAAGTTTTTGGAACGTCTTTTCTTCAAAATTCGACGCACCGCTTCAGCAATGATGATGCCAGCGACCGGCGCAAGAAAGAACATGAAAAATCCAATGATGCGTGCAACATAGGTGCTCACGAAAGCCAGAAGTCCGGCGGTTAGTGCTGCCGCGGGGAAATCCCACCACTGGGCGGTGTCAAAGATCTTTTGCTGACCGCGCACACACTCTTTGCAACGGTAGCCGGTGGGAGTGCGCACACCGCAGGAGGTGCAGATAGGTTTATCACATCGGTTGCACCTTAACAGCGTTTCGCGCTGGGGATGGTTGGCACAATACATGGGCTGCTGAAAATTATCGCTCATTTTAATCCGCCAATGGATGGATTTTGTTCCATGTAGTGGCTCAGATTGCGATAAAAATAGCCGGGATCTTGAAACACTACGAATTTAACCTGGTTTTCGCTTGCCATGATTGAGACGCGGTCTTCGTTTTTGAGAGAAACGGGGGCGTGGCCGTCAATGCTCATCACCGCCTGGTGATCGCTGGCGGGATAAAAATTCACACAAGCACCGGCCGGTAGAATGACCGCGCGATCCATGGAAAGGTGGGGGGCCACAGGCACGATGAGTATGTTGCGCAGTTCGGGCGGCATGATCGGCCCGCCTACAGCCATGGCATAGGCAGTGGAGCCGGTGGGAGTGGAGGCGATCAACCCATCCGCGACAAAAGAAGCCAGCGTATACCCATCCACTTCAGCCCTGACGCGAATCGGCCGTACGACTTGTCCGCGGCAGACGACGACTTCATTCATAACCTGAAAGGATGCCAGAAGCGCCTCTTTGCGCCAGTGCTCGGCTTTGAGCATCATGCGGTTTTCAATTTCAAAATCGCCGTTAACTAAACGGGGAAGGTATTCCTGCCAATCATCACGTCCAAGCTGCATGAGAAAACCGAAGCGGCCCATGTTGATGCCCAACACAGGGATGCCGTAAGGCGAGGTGAGATGACCGGCGCGCAGCATGGTGCCGTCACCACCGAGGGCAATCAGCAAATCCACTTCACCGGCAGCCAGCTTCGCCGGCAAGTCGCAATTATCCGTTTTGCAGATTTCAACCGCAACGCCGAGGGTCTGTAAAAAATTGCGCACCTGCTGTGCCTGATCATTAACGCCAGACATCTTGGGGTGAACGGTGATGACAATGCGCTGGATGGTTCTCTTTTTGTTTGACATATCCCCTTTATTATAACGAACAATCAGACAGCGTGCATGACCCTGAAAATATTAAAAGACGGACGAGGAAATATCCTCGTCCGATTTCGGTTTCAATGTGATTAGCGAAGCGCCACACCCAGGTAATAAGGCCAGATGATCAGACCCAAGACAGCCTTCCAAAACAGGGGTTGAGTGTAAGCCAAGAAGAACAACCAGCCCGCAAACCACAACCCGCCAGCAGCGCTACCGCCGTGATGGTGATGCACATGTTTCACGCCTTGCTTTACTTCAGTATTTGTATTTTCGTCCATTTTATTCTCCTTTTTGATCTCTATGAAAGTATTTACGGAGAATAGAACGGCGGGTTGTGAGAAAAACCGTTAATCTTTTATATGAGTTTGTACTTTAACAATCCTACATGTTCATCCAGGAGCACGAATCCGCAGCGGGTAAGCACCTTTTGAGAACCGATGTTGTGTGCCGGCGTAACGCCGTAAAGCGGCCGGCAAGGAATTAACGGAAGAAATAATTGCAAAGCCCTTGTGGCAATGCCCTTGCCCCAATAAGCCCTGCCCAACTGGTAACCTACTTCGCGTTCATCGGCTTCTTTAATAAATGAACACAAGTACCCCGCGATCTCATTCTCATAGAGGATGGTACGCAGTATGATGGATGGATTAGCCATAACCTTCTGCCAGTGATCGATAAAATCATCGCGTTCACGCGAAGGCAGACCCACCATTTCTTCTGCACCCTTATCATCTTGGTGCTCAAAAAAGACCGGCAGATCGGATTCGTACAATACCCTTAATGTTACATTTTGAGTCATTATTTTCCTTATTCCGCCCAGTAGAGTTCAGCCCAATGGATGGGGTGGTCGGTAGCGGAATCAGGTTCCAGAACATAAACCGGGTTGCGGGCTATTAAATCTGAAGAGATGAAAATGTGGTCAATGCGATTGTCGCCAGACATATCCACGCCATCGGCGCTGATCTCGTTGGGGTAAATACTCGTCCACACATTAGTGAAGACGCCGTCAATCAATTGATAAGCTTCTTCATAATCGCGTAAGTTAAAGTCACCCAGAGCAATCACATAGGGTATATCTTTGGATCTTTCAATCAACGTCCTGGCAAAGGTTATATCCACTGTGGGTGAGCCGTCGGGGTGGACGTCGATGATGGTGAATGTTTTGCCGCCAATAGTTACTTCAGCTTCGGCGTTTGCATTTTCGTCTTTGTCGCTATAAATGTAAGCTGTGCGCATATTCTCAAGCGGATACTTAGAGAGGATGGTGGTGCCGTAGGTGCCCATGACGGGGGTTGGTCCAAAATAAGAGTAGTATCCGAGGCTGTCGGCATAAAAGCGCATGTAGTCATTGTTGTTCATTGAGATTCTGGCCGAATCCGTTTCTTGCATGGAAAGAATATCGGGCGATACTTCTTCAATTAATGCCAACTGCCGGTCAAAAGATTTTTCACCAAGATCGTCGTTGGCTTGCTGGATGTTATACGTCATCACTTTAATTGAGGTGCGATCTTCAGCGGATACCTGAATTTTCTGGACCGGTAAAGCGAAAACAAAGGTTGAAATGAAGATTGCGGCTAATACCACTGCAGGCGCCCAGTGGAATTTGGATTTCATCTCGGACAAGGCGGGCAATTTCTTGCGTGTTACCAGCCAGGCTAGCAGGGTGATCACCGCGGCGATCAAGAAATAAGAGAGCCAATACTTGCCGCGGAAGAAGAGGCTGATCGGTTTTACATAACCCCAGACATTGGTAAAAATATTGGCAAAGACCAGCACGATCAACAGAAGACTTGCGAGCAGCAGCCCGGACACAAGGTCGCGCGGAGAAGGTGCCTTTTCAGCAAGCTGATCACTGAAAACCTTCATATCCACAAAAATGACGGGGGAAAGCAGCAAAGTTAAATAAAGCGGCAGCAACTGTGCCCAGGTGGGTCCGGTAATCACCACGGGAGCTGAATCTGGTGTCAACGGAGACCCCACTTGCTGTGTGACAAGGGTGGCAGTCAGACAGAGCGTGAAAATCACATTCCATAGCAGCAGCAGGCGGGAGCTAATCTTGCCAGGCCAACCGGGGGAGAGCAATGTTAAAAGCACCCAACCGGTGGAGAATAAGGAAATCACAGCCACAATCAGTGTGTAATTGGCTTGCGTCCAGCGGGCGATCACGGATGGTGCTGAAAATGAAAACCAGGCTAACACGAGCACGAGGAACATGCCTATGATGGCCGGGGTCACGCCGCCGTATGATTTTTGTTTGCGGAGTTGTAGATTAACCGGATTTACGATGAACAAGGAGATACCAAGCAATGCAGACAGAAGCCAACCGCTCCAACCGCCGGCAGGGGTCAATGAATATTCCAGACCATGATAGGCAGTGCGCAGCAAGGCTGACAGACTAATCGTCAGGCCGAGCCCGGCGGCAGCCCACAACCCAAAGCGTTTGCGCTCATCACCCTCAGGCAAAGACTGCAATAAAAGGAAGAACAAACTAACCACGGCGAAAACACCCAAACCCGAGATGAGCATACGGGGCATCACGTTGAGGTAAGGCAGTACTCCGCGCATAACAAAGAGCAGACCAAAGTTCAACCAGAGCAGAACCCGTGGATATTTCTTGTATAACGGAATCAAGAGCGGCGGGGTAAAGAAGAAAAGGACGCCAAGAATTTTTTCATCCAAGCCTGAATGCAGCAGATCCATCAAATAAATGGATTCGACCAGAGTGCCGGCAAGCTGGATGAAGAAAAGGAAGATTATTCCCAGGGCAGCGATCAGACCAAACGATTTTCTCATTGGTTCATTCCTCCGCGTTAATTGATGATGCTTATAGTTTTATTATAAAATCAAGAAAAATACAATCTAGGCAGCGTAAAGATTTTTCAACAACAAAAAGAGCGATGGTCCAAATTGACCACCACTCTTTAAACACGTTCAATCAGTTTGGGTTTCTTGAATCAGCTTTTTGCCTTTAAATACCACTTGCGGTCAATGATCAACAGCGCCAGGGGGACGGCAGAACCGAGCATGACCAAAACATCCACCCAGCCGACCTGATCAAAAATGCCTGCAACGGTCATAAAGGCCAAGGCAATTACGGCCAGGTACCAGGCGGGTTTCCAGCGTTTGCGCAGCAGAAACCACAAGACCAGGCAAGCCAGGCCAGGCACCAGGGTCATGCCGGCAATAATCCACTGAAAGCCACCCATACGCGAATAAGTGGGGTGTAACCCAAGGGCGATGAAGAGGCTGAAGCCGATCCATAGTATGCCTACGACCAGAATGATGATTTGGGTCAGCTTGACGGAAAAAGGCATTGCTACGGGTTTGGATTTTTGATCTTCTTTCACTTTCTACTCCATGCCGGGGAATTTCTCGGCAAATTTTTGCAGGGCTTCCTGCAGGTGCTGTTCGCGCAGACTGAGGGTGAGATCGGCGCGGGTGCGTTCGATAATGCCGCGCACGAGGTCGGTTTGTCTGCGCAAGCCGTTGGTGATGGCATCGGGGTAATCCATCGTGACGAGCACATTGTAGATCTCATCCATGGTGGTGAGCAGGCGCTCAGCGTCTTCAGAATAGCCCATGCGCAGAATATCCAGGCACTTGCGGCGGCATTCTCCGATTGTCTCGGCCAATCCGTTTAAATATGCGGCGTATTCGATGCCCAGTTCGTCGGGGGTGGGCATGGGTTGGTTGAGGATTAAAGCCACCGTCAGATTGGCTTCGGCATATTCCTTCACGGCATCCTGGGTGTAGCCTGCATAATAAATATCGGGGTAAGAAGCCAGATCGCGCTGAATGTTGAGGATCAAGACGCGCGCTTCAAGCAGCATATCCTGGGCGGCGGCGGCTTCATCGCGGTGAATGGCACGGATGGTATGGGCAGCCAAACGGGTGAGGGCGCGGGCCTGAATCAACGCCTGGTCGCGTACTGCTGTGCGCTGATCAAAAACAGCTTTAGCTTTATCGATAAGGTCAGTAAATTCCTGCATGGGGATTATTGAGTCTCCGGGGGTTTGGGTGGGTGAATCCCTTTAAAGAGATCGTCGGCAAGGTGCGAATCGCCTGGCATGCGGATCTCACCAAAGTTGGTTTCGTAACGGGCAATGTTCTCGCCAAGTGCGCGGTGCAGCAATTTTGCCCCCACCGGCGACATGATAATGCGCGAAAGTACCTTGAAGCGTGTGTCGGCGGGGAGCAGACGGCTGAAATCAAGCACCATCTCTGCAGGGGTGTGGCTGATGCGGGTAACGTTGCTATAGACAGGCTCTAAACTCTCCGGCAAGTCGATGGGAGGCACGCTTGGCGGATTTTGTTGTGGTTGATTGGTCATGAGCAAAAAACCCTAGAAGGGAATATCCTCTGACGGTCCGGAATCAAATTCTTCTTCACCACCGGGTCCGCTGCCATCAGTTTTGGCGGAGAGGAATTTTACGGTGTTGGCAACCATTTCAAGTGAAGCGCGCGGGGTTCCGTCCTGACCTGTCCAAATGCGGGGACCACCAGTTTTGGCATCCACAGTCAGGCGGCCTTCAACCATGACCATTTTGCCCTTCTGCAAGAAATTATTGCAGGTCTCAGCCAGTTTTCCCCAAGCTGATACGCGGAACCATACGGTTTCTTTGACGAGTTTTCCGGCCTGGTCACTGTATGAACGATCGGTAGCGACTGAAAAACTGGTAACGGCCTGGCCGTTAGGGGTAAAACGCATTTCGGGATCTTTTCCGAGGCGTCCGATGATGAGTAATTTCTGATACATAAATCCTCCTGTTTCTGGAACAAGGCAATAATTACTCATTAATTGTACACGAATTATGAAATTGTGTTTGTCAACTGATTTTTTTGGGTGACTTAAAAGGCGTTTTGGATAATGTTATAATGACCAAAGGTGAAATTATGAATCGTACACAAAAAATCATTCTATCCATATTGCTGGTCAGCGGTTTCGTTTTCTTAATGGCAACACCGCTGTTGGCCACACCAGTGGGTGCGCAAATCTTTTATTACACTCCCACAGCCATGGCGAACGGCAATATTTACTATACCGTGAGAGAAAATGAGACTTGCGACAGCATCTCCTATTTGACCGGCGTCAATATCGATACACTGCGCACCCTCAACGACCTCGACCTCGATCAATGCCGCTTCTTGCAGATTGGTCAGCAGTTGCTGCTTGGTACTGTTCCAACCCCTGCAGTGACAGTGGGGCCATCACCAACTCCCACCAGCAATCTGCCCACCCCTGAACCCATCAAAGGATACGGCACGCTGTGTGTTTATCTTTATGATGATATCAATGGCAATGCCATGGCAGAGACTGAAGAAATTGCAAATACCGGCCTGGCAGGCGGCGAGATCAGCATTACCAACCCGGACGGCAGTTTTTTAAAAACAGGCACAACCATCAATACTGGTGAGGCTGTCTGTTTTGAAGAAGTACCTGAAGGAGAATACACTGTCAGCGTTGCCATTCCGGATGGGTACAACCCAACTTCGGGGCAAAACTACACCATCAACCTGAAAGCCGGGGATACGGCCACCGTCAATTTCAGCGCGCAGGCCAGTTCAACACTGCCGCTGGTAAATGAAGAAGGTAATAAATCTTTGTTTCTGGCGATCGTCGGCGGCATTATTGTTTTGGCAGGCGTCGGTTTGGGGCTTTATGTCAGAATTTTGCGCAGAAAATAATCAATTTCAATATTAAATATTCGTAGGGGCGGTTCGTGAACCGCCCCTACTTTGTAATAATTACCCGAAACGTTCTTCCTTCCAGACGTCGCCGCGGTTGTGGTAACCGGCCTGCTCCCAGAAACCGGGGGCATCCTGCGCCAGGAATTCGAGTCCTCGCAACCATTTGGCCCCTTTCCAAAAGTAGGGCACGACCAGCTCGGATTTCTCGAGAATCGCACCAACCACACCACGCAGCGGAAAGCCGTGGTCAGGAGTGATGGGAACGCCGTCATAATGGGTGGCCATCATGAAATTTTCAGCCATAACGATTTCAAGCGGCAAGTTGGCCGTAAAACCAAATTCTGCATGCTGCAAGACGTATTGAGCGGAGGGTTTTATCTTGATCAGACCTTCATCCACGAGGGTTTTAATGGAAACGCCCTGCCAGTGTGTGTCAAATTTACTCCAGCGCGTGACGCAGTGAATATCCATGGTCAGGCTGGTTTTGGGCAGTTGATTAAACTTGTCCCAAGTTAATGTCAAAGGTTGTTCCACTTCACCCCAAACCTTTAAGGTCCAGGTTTCGGGGTCAAAATGCGGAACGGGGCCGTAATGCAGCACCGGGAATTTTTGAGTCAAAGCCTGTCCGGGGGGGACGCGGCCTTCTTTCTTGAGTTTTTCTTCTTCTGTTCTGCGAAATAGCGAGTTTTGCATAATCATCACCTCAAGCTGATTATACAAGCTTCAGCGTCTATTTTCACCCTTTTATGACCCTTGTATAATGATGAAAGTAGACTGTTACCCCTTGATTGACTGGGAGACTGCAAGTCGGTTAGAATAACAGATGAGGTTACAGGTATGTCCACAACTCCCTTGACGATTGAACAACTTGAAAGCAGACTTCTTGCCTTGCATGCAGCCAGCCTTGAACTGGTGCGTGAAATGTCAATTGATACTCTGCTTGAAAAAATAGCCAGCATCGCCATGGACCAGGTCAATGCCAGTTACGCAGCCGTGGGTATCCTCGATGTAGACGGACGGCTCGAAAAGTTCATCCCGATGGGGATGAGCCGCGAAGAGATGGACCAACTCTCGCACCCGCCGGTGGGAGAAGGTTTGATCGGCGCATTAATGCACACTAAAGAATCCATTCGTGTGACTGATATTCAATCCGATCCTCGCAGCAAGGGATTCCCCGCTTTTCACCCCAAAATGACCTCATTCCTCGGCGTCCCCATATATCAAGGGCAGCAGCAGTTGGGGCAACTCTATCTCACCGACAAACGCAATGGAAAAGAATTCAGCCTTGAAGACCAGCAAATCATCGAAATGCTGGCGGCTTATGCAGCGGTTTCGATCTCAAATGCAAGATTATATAAAGAGATGATGACCCGCGACCGGGCTCTCACCCGGCGTAATGAAAACCTGGCGTTGCTTGACCAGTTAGCCTCCACACTGGCAACCAGCACGGATATTCACCAAATTCTCGACAGCGGTCTTACCCAATTGATGGATTACCTGCGCCTTGAAGTGGGCGAGATCTTTTTGCGAATTGAAGACAGCAAAACTCTACAACTCTCACAACATCGCGGTGAAGGGGTCAAGAACTTGTGGAAGCGATCCACATATACCATCGGAGAAAGCACTATCGGTCGAACAGCGCAAAACGGCATCCCGGTGGTGCTCAACCTGACAGAATACGAATATACAGACCTTAACCCTGAAACCAAGGTTCAGGGCATTCACCAACTGGCTGTGCTGCCCATGACCGGTCGGCGCGGCGTGGTGGGAGTGTTGTGCGTCGGCGCCTGCCATCCCCAGCCACTGGATGATCTGGAAGTGCAGTTCGTGCAAGCCATCAGCGCATGGATGGCGACAGCCATTGAAAATGTGCAGTTGAATGAATCAGGCAAACGACTGGCGGTGCTCGAAGAACGCGACCGCTTCGGCATGGATTTGCACGACGGCATCATTCAATCGATTTATGCGGTCGGTCTGACCCTTGAACACGCCCGCCTGTTGATGACTGAGGACCCGGTGCAATCCACCAGCCGCATTGACCAGGCAATCAAAGACCTCAACCACACCATCCGTGATATTCGAGCCTACATTCTGGATCTGCGCCCAAGACAATTAAACAACGAAAACCTGATGACCGGCATTCAACGTCTGGTGCAAGAGTTCCGCGCCAACACGCTGATCGATGTTAATGTTCAGGGCGCTGAAGAGGACCTGTCGCTTTTGCCTGAGACTCAGGCGGTGGCGCTGTTTCATATCTGCCAGGAATCGCTGGCCAATATTGCCAAGCATGCCAAAGCCCATCATGTTGAAATCGTGGTCTGGAAGACGCAAGACCGCGCGCTGCTTGAAGTGCAGGATGACGGCCGCGGATTTGACCTCAATAAAGTGAAATTGACCATCGGCCATGGACTATCAAACATGGAAACTCGCGCCGGCAACGTGGGCGGCGCCGTGGACATCAGTTCAGAGCCCGGCAACGGCACGAGCGTGCTGGCATGGGTGCCGCTGCCCGAATTTGACCCACTGATCGTCGAATAACTTAATAATTGTTGTCATCTCTCCCATTTCAGGCTACAATCCCCACATGAGTTGGGACTTATTCGGACATGAATGGGCAGCCTCGCTGCTCAAACAGCACATCACCCACGGCGATGTGAGACACGCCTATTTATTCAGCGGCGCCCCAGGTATAGGCCGAAGAAGTCTGGCTCTGGCCTTCGCTCAGGCTGTTAATTGTCAAAGCCCCAAAGAGCCGGGCGTGCCCTGCGGTGAATGCCGCCTCTGCAAGCTGACCGAAAAAATGCAACATCCCGATCTAAGCATCGTTGAAGCGGATTCGGAAAGCGGAATGCTCAAGGTTGATCAGATCCGTGCATTGCAGCGCAGCGTGATGCTTTCACCCTACGAGGCGAAATTTCGTGTAGCCTTGTTGTTAAATTTTCAGCGTGCCAACGCAAACGCACAGAATGCGCTCCTCAAAACGCTGGAAGAAGCCCCCAAACAGGTAATCCTATTGTTAACCGCAGACTCACCAGACAACCTGCTGCCGACGATTGCCTCAAGGTGCGAAATTCTGCGCCTACGGCCGGTGGCGATTGAAAAACTTCAAGAAAGCCTGCAATCCCGCTGGAACTACGACCCTGAAAAATCCGCTCTGCTGGCGCACCTCGCCAACGGACGGACCGGACTGGCGCTGCGCATGGCCGCCGACCCCGACCTGGTTGAAAAACGTGCGGCCTGGGTGGATGAACTGCTGCGGTTAATGCCCTTGAACATCCGTGAACGGTTTGCTGCGGCGGAACCCCTCTCAAAGAACCGCGACCAACTGCGGCTGACGCTGCAAACCTGGCTCACGATCGCGAGAGATTTGCTGCTGGCCGCCAATGGCCAGTCGGAGTACCTGACCAATCAGGACCACGCAGAGGATATCCGCGTTCTGGCAAAGAAACTCACCGGGGGGCAGATTGTTGAGTTCTTAAATTCGGTGGATCATTCGCTGGAAATTCTTGAATCCAATGCCAATTTAAAATTGCTGCTTGAAAATCTGCTTTTAACTATTCCCAAAACAAAATAATATTAAAGATTTACTTAATCGACTGACGTAAGCGTTTTGCATACTGCTGAAATTGGGGGTCGTAACGCGTTTCTTCCTGCCGGGGGCGGGGAAGATCGACTTTCATTTCGACGACAATGCTCGCCGGTCGCGGCGAGAAGACCATCACGCGGTCTGAAAGAAGCAGTGCTTCAGAAATGGAATGGGTGACCATGATCACGGCAGTTCGCTGACTCTGCCAGATTTTGAGCAGTTCGGCGCCCATCCGTTCGCGGGTCAGGGCATCCAACGAGCCGAAAGGTTCATCCAATAAAAGGAGATCAGGTTCAGCAATGAAAGCGCGGGCGATGGCCACGCGCTGAGCCATGCCGCCCGAAAGTTCAGAAGGCCAGGCCTGGGCAAATTCCTCAAGACCCACCAGTTGTATCATGGCATTGGCGCGTTCAAGCGCCTTGCCGCGCTCAACCCCTTGCAATTCGAGCGGCAGCAAAATATTCTGCAGCACCGTCCGCCAGGGCATGAGATTTGCCTGTTGAAAGACGAGACTGATACGCGGCTGCACATTGGGCAAACATCCAAACTGAAAGGAACCCGCGGTGGGTTTGATCAGGCCGGCTAGCAAACGAAGCAAGGTGCTCTTGCCGCTGCCTGATGGACCCAAGACGCTCAAGAATTCCTGCTCCGCAAGGATGAAAGAGACATCTTGCAACGCTTGCAATTCACCCTCGGCACCGTTGAAGGTCATTCCCAGGTGGTCAACTTCAAGAAATTGGGTCACGGCAGCAGCTCGTTGGTGAAGCAGGTGCTGACCTCAATATCATTGGAAAGCAAATTCATTTTGGTCAAAATACGCTGCATATTCGTCCAGGCATCCGGTTTGGAGTAGCCCAATTGGGTTGCTTTCCACTGTTCGATGGAGTGCAGTAGCACCTGTTTTTGCACGGCTTGATCGGCAGAAGCCAGATTCTCAACATACTTCTTTGAGATTTCGTAGGCTTCGTCGGGGTTGTCGATGGTATATTGAATGCCTTTCAGAGTGGCAGCGATCATGGCTTTCACCAGTTCGGGGTTCTCAGAGAGAGTCTTCTCATTGGTCACCAAGCCATTGGCGACCAAGTCAAGGGCATCGGATGCTTTTAGTAGATTAATGGTTTCACCCTGAGCTTCAAGCTGCACAGGTTCATTGGCCACATAGACCACCACGGCATCTTCACGGTCAGCCATCAGCACTTCCACTTGGTTGTAACCGATGGAATCGAGGATGACATCCGATTCGGATAAGCCAGCTGAATCGAGCATGGCAATGGCGCCGATGTAATTGGCGCCATATAGCCCGGGTAGACCGATCTTTTTGCCTTTAAGATCCGCAATGGAGGTAATGTTGGCAGAAGCTTTCGAGACAATACCAACCGGATACTGCTGATACCAGGCAGCCACGTAAACGAGGGGCAATTGTTTGTCACGCCCCAGCAAGACCTGTTCGCCTGAAAGGATGGCAAACTGCAGGGTGTCGTTGGCTACCAGCACGGCGTTGTCGTTTTCCATACTGTAATCGAGGTCAACGGATAACCCGGCCTCTTGATAGAAACCTTTATCAATTGCCACATACAGGGGGGCGAACTGCACATTGGGGATGTAACCCAAAGGCAGGGTCACCTTGGTCAATGAGGCTGCCGTCGGTGAATCTGTTGCTGAAGGCGTGTTTTTGGCGGCACAACCAGCAGTGAATGCCAGCAGAAGAATTATTAAAATTAGAATGGTTTTTTTCATGTTTCCCTCCCGGGGAGTTAAATTAATGATGCGCGGACTTCCAGCGCGTGGAACGTTTTTCAGCCAACATGGCCAGACCATAAAGACTCAAAGCCATAAAAATAAGGGTGAAGATGGCGACAAAGACGAGGGCTGTGTCGAACTGTCCGCGGCCGACGTTGATTAGAAAACCCAGCCCTTTATCTGAACCGACGAACTCACCCACCACCGCGCCGATCACGGATAAGGTGGCGCCAATACGCAATCCGCCGAAGAGGATGGGCAGTGCGGCAGGGATTTCAAGCAAGTGCAGTTTCTGCCAGCGCGTGGCGCGCATGGAAACCATCAGATCGCGCAGGTTATCGGGCACGCCGCGGAACCCGATGATGGTGTTGACCAGAACCGGAAAGAAAACAATCAACGCACAGATCAGTATTTTGGAGGAGATGCCGGGACCAAACCAGATGATCAAAAGCGGGGCAATGGCCACCAGCGGGATGGCCTGGCTGGCGACCAGATAAGGTGAAAGCAGTTTTTCAAGCGCGGATGATTTTGCCAGAAAATAGCCGAGGCAGGTAGCCAGAAGGCTGCCGAAAAACAGCCCTGCGAGCACCTCGTAGAAGGTGACTGAGGCATGGCGCAGCAGCGATCCGTCTGCCAGGGTGGAGGTAAATTTATCCCATACAGCTTGCGGCGAAGGCAGCAAAAAGGCTGGCGGCTTGCCCCACAATACACCCAACGCCCAGACGGCCAACACCAGCAGAATGGAGACGATCACCAACCATCCGTTGTACCGGGCCAGTTTTTCAAGCGTCTTATGCCGCTTGCCTGAAGATTTAGATTCTGATACAGGTTGTTTAATCAAAATAAAAGCCTCGAAAAATGAGTTTTCGGGGCTTGAGTTTCAATACGCTGTGGCGTTTGAATGGAAAAATTCTTCTTTTATCCGGACTGTACCGTCGACTCAGGAGTTTCACCTGCTCATGCACGAACCGCGCTCGTGGGTTATCACCACCGATCGGGAATTGGAACCTTGGTTCCGCACCCTGCCCCGAAGAACATATTTAATTATCCGTAGTATATGACGGGGAGTTGGGGATGTCAAGGAGAATAGACCCCAAAATTAGGTGTGTTGTATGATTAAGTCCAATGAACTCAATTGTTTATCATAAAAAACAAAAATTGCACCGCCGCCCAACCTTTTCGATTTCAGGCTGTATATAGTGTATGAGATCTCAAACTTATGGAAGCATGCATGACTGAAGAACAAGCAATACAACGCCTGAAGAAAGGTGATATCGGCGGCATGGAGGAACTGGTGACTCTTCACCAGGCGAAAGCCCTTCGAACCGCCTGTCTGATCACCCGGGATGAAGAAACGGCCAAGGACGCGGTGCAAGAGACTTTTCTGCGCGTTTATCAACGCATTCGCTTTTTTGATGAAACGCGGCCCTTTGAGCCTTATCTGCTGCGCAGTGTGGTGCACACGGCCATCAACATGGCTGAAAAGCAACGCAAAGAGGTTGGGTTGGAAGATGAACTGGCTCCTGCCGAGGTGGAAAGGCTGATCGCCAGGGCAACCTCCACTGAAGACCAGGTTGAATACCGCCAACTCAAACAGGAAATCCTCAATGGAATTTCCAAGCTTTCTCCGCGCGAAAGGGCCGTGATCGTCGAACGTTATTACCTTGACCTGAGCGAAAAGGAAATGGCCGAGATGCATGAGGTCGCACCCGGGACGGTGAAATGGCTCTTGAATGGAGCGCGAAAAAAGATGCGCTCATTCATGGGATTGGAAAGTGACCAATCATGAAAACACATACATCCAACCAAGTTTTAGACGAACTCGCCCGCGAATCGCTGGGGCAGGATATCAACCTTTCTTCAGATCTCATGATCAAAGTAAGAAAGGAAAAAAACAAAACCATGAAAAAGAGAACACTTTTTACTTCCTTAGCCACAGTGCTGCTGGTCGTTGCTGCAATGGCTTCGGTGCCCAGTGTTGTTCAAGCCATCCAACGTCTTCTCGGTTACATCCCCGGCGTGGGATTTGTGGAACAAAGTACTCCCCTTCGCATCTTACAAGATCCGGTGGAAACGAATATCAATGAAACAACAATCATAGTTTCGCAAGCCGTGACCGATTCTGAACATTTGCGTCTCTTCTACCAGGTTGAAAACATCCCGACATTAGACACGGCAACAGCACAACAGAGCGATGTTTGTCAAACCCTACCTGAACTCAAACTGACTGACGGCACCATGTTGCAAGCAGGAACGATCAGCGGAAATTTCTGGGGAAGCGGTTACTCTCGGCAACTCGAATTTAGTGCCCTACCGCCTGAAGACTACTCGGTTATCTTGGTGCTGCCCTGTCTTGAAGGTAGTTTTTCCAAAGAGGGCATCAAGGATATCGAAATTGCCATGAATTTTGTGAAAGCCCCCCCGGATATGAAAGTGTATCCCATTGTGGAATTGCCAACACCCACTGCCAAAGTGGTCCCCCAGGCAACACTTTCCATTGCAGACCATATCTCTTTGGTCATTGATAAATATGTACAGACTGATGGTCAGATTATCCTCATGGGTTCTCTTTCTTCTGATTCAAAAGAAGTCGGTTTATCGTTGGTGGAATCCCAGGATATCCATTTGGTAGATGCTGCAGGTCAGAACGTGGTGATCTCGGAGGACGTCACTTTGCCAGGCCTAGAAACAGCTCGCTCGCCTCAATTATTACCCTTGACTTATAAAACGGCCGGTCCTTTCGCCGCCGGCAAAGCCAAACTGACCATTGATCAAATGTGGATTGGACGTCAAGCAAATGAGAGCTTTTCTTTTGATCCCGGCACAGACCCAAAACCCGGTCAAACATGGATTCTCAATAAAACCCTGGTTGTTGGCGGACATACGGTCACGATCAAAGATGTAACTAAAAACTTATACGATGAAGGATTGTCTTTCAATTACGAAAAAGCAGATGATGTAACCAATGTTTCATTGATGGACCTTGACCACCCCTTGTTGGGAGGAGGTGGTGGTGATAGCAACACTGGCTTTACTTATCGAGACGGATTTCCAAAAGGGATGATCACCATCACCCTGACGAGTTATGATGAATTTATACCTGGTCCTTGGGAGGCAACGATTGACTTGCCTGCTTTCACGGATGGATCCGCGCCGACCCCATTACCTGAGGCTTGTTTAACCCAATCTTCATGGACGGCAGCTCTTAACAGCAGCAGTATGGATCTTCCTGAAGGTGTGGGTGGGCAATTAATCCTAATGGACATACTGCCTCCTGATAACTATTATCACATCATGAGCGCTACATTAACCGGCAGCAAACCCATTGATATGGGAATTGGGGATGGAGGATCGCTTTCACCTGATGGAAAAACACTCATTTACTCTACCAACGATGGATTAACTTTCAGGGATATAGCCAGTGGTGAAACCCATTTCGTTGAGGGCACCTCGCGTCGGGATCTCGGCGCACTCTGGTCCCCGGATGGCAGCCTGATCGCTTTCAGCAAAGGACCTGTAACTGGTTTGATCGGCGCAGCCGGACCCCATGAATTGATGATCATGAATTCCGACGGATCAGATCAACGTAAACTTCTAGCTGATAACGGATCCAACACGGCCCAAGCCTGGATGCCAGATGGGAAAAACCTGATCTTTACAACTAGACGGGCTGAGGGGGTACTTGTACAATCCATCAATATTGAAACTGGAAAGGTAACGTTGTTAACAACAGTGAACTATCAAAACGCGGGCATCGCCGTATCACCGGATGGCAAACACATCGCCTACGAAGCCATGCTGCCGGGGGAACGTTACAGTGTTTATATCTCTGATCTGGACGGAAACAATCCCCGGCTGATCGCAAATGCCGACCCCATCGTGGTGACCGTTCCACAGTGGAGCCCGGACGGCAAATGGCTGATCATGAGCGTGCAAGATACTTCCCTGTCGGAATTCATGCCAACGCTATCTCTGGTGAATGTGGAGAGCTGCAAGATCATCCCATTAACGTCGCTGCAGGGGTATGTCACTTCGTGGAGGTAATGGTTGCCGAAGAAAAACACCCGCAGACTTTGAGTCTGCGGGTGTTTGCATGAAATTTATAATGCCGGAACCGGTTCAGGGTTCTCGGGTTTTTCGACCTCTTTAACGACCTTCTTTTTCTTCTCGCGCTTGAGCACGACTTCTTTTTCTTTGTTCAGGTCGACCAAAATGGTGTCGCCGTCGTTGAACTCGTGCGAGAGCACGGCGTCAGACAAACGGTCCTCCACTTTATCCTGCATGACCCGGCGCAACGGACGGGCGCCCATTTCGGGATTGAAGCCTTCACTCGCCAAAAAGTCCAGCGCGGCTTCGGAGGCTTTGAGTTCGATGTTGTGATCGCGCATGCGCACGGCCACTTTTTCGAGCTCCACATTTACGATCATGCGAATGTGCTCCTGGTTGAGCGGGTGGAAGACGATCACGCCGTCCAGCCGGTTGATGAACTCGGGTCTGAAGACCTTTTTAAGCGAATCCATCAATTTCTTGCGCATATCGTCGTAATTGCGGGCGTCTTCTTCTTTCTGGTCTTTCTTGAGGTTGAAGCCCAGGTTGCCCTGCTTTTTGATCATATCCGCGCCGATGTTGGAGGTCATGACAATGATGGCGTTGCGGAAATCCACCTTGTGCCCGCGGGCATCGGTGAGCTGGCCTTCTTCCATGATCTGCAAGAGCATGTTGTGCACTTCAGGGTGGGCTTTTTCGATTTCATCAAAGACCACAATGGAGTAAGGTCGGCGGCGGATGGCTTCGGTGAGCTGGCCGGCATCTTCAAAGCCAACATAACCCGGAGGCGCACCAACCAGACGGCTTACGTTGTGGCGTTCCATGAATTCTGACATATCAATCTGAACCAGTGATTCTTCGCTGCCAAAGAGGAACATTGCCAGGGTCTTGGTGAGGGCGGTCTTGCCCACACCGGTGGGGCCGAGGAACATGAATGAGCCAATCGGCCGCCGAGGATCTTTCAACCCGGCACGTCCGCGGCGTACAGCCTTGGATATGGTTTCAATGGCTTCATCCTGGCCGACGATGCTGTTGCGCATTTCGTCTTCCATGTGCAGCAGACGTTCTGATTCTTCGGTGGCCAACTGCATGATGGGCACACCGGTCCACATTGAGACGAGTTCGGCAATGTCTTCATGGGTCACCACGGGGCTGTTCGAACGATCCCAGCCGGTGCGCAGCTTTTCGATCTGCGCCTTGAGGCCGGATTCCTTGTCGGTCAATTCCTGGGCGTCATCGTTGCGTCCGCCTTCGACGGCGGCAGCCCGATCAGCACGGATGCCGCGCAGTTGGGTCATGAGGTCTTTGAAGGTCTGAGCCGCGGGGCTCTTATACATGCGCACACGAGAGGAGGCTTCGTCGATCAGGTCAATGGCCTTGTCTGGCAAAAAGCGCTCGGTCACGTAGCGTGAAGAGAGGTGAGCGGCAGATTCAAGCGCCTCGTCGGAAATGACCAGGCGGTGATGTTCTTCATAAGCTTTGCGGATGCCCTTAAGAATCTGGATGGTTTCATCCACCGTAGGTTCGATGACCACAATGGGTTGGAAGCGCCGCTCAAGGGCGGCGTCGGTTTCAATGTGCTTGCGGTATTCATCCAGCGTGGTGGCGCCGACGACTTGCAGTTCGCCTCGTGACAAGGCAGGTTTGAGAATGTTTGCGGCATCCACGGTGGAACCGGCTGAACCGGCGCCCACCAGCATGTGCAGTTCATCAATAAAGAGGATGGACTTGGAGGCTTTCAACTCGTCAATGACGCGTTTGAGACGTTCTTCGAATTGTCCGCGGTACATGGTGCCGGCCACAAGCGAGCCTACGTCAAGCTGCAGCACGCGTTTACCGATGAGGGGTGCGGGCACGTCGCCATCCACGATGCGCTGGGCAAGGCCTTCAACGATGGCGGTCTTGCCGACACCGGGTTCGCCGATCAGGGCAGGGTTGTTCTTGTTACGACGGGCCAAAATTTGAATGAGACGTTCGATCTCTTTCTGGCGTCCGATGACGGGGTCAAGCTTGCCTTCTTCAGCCAGGGTGGTGAGATCAACAGCCAGTTGATCCACCAGCGGGGTCTTGGCGTCTTTTTTATCATCCTTGCGGTTGAGGGGCGCCTGCCCTGCAGTGGCGGGAGAGTTGGTGGCTTCATCCATGGCGCGTCTCACCTGGCGCCTCACCTGTTCGGGGGTAACGCCCAGTTTCTTGAGCACTTCAAGCGCCATGCCTTCGGTTGAGCGGGTCAAGGCCATCAACAAATGTTCGGTACCAATGAATTGATGTCCGAGCAGGCGGGCTTCTTCAATGGCAAACTCAAGCACCTGCTGGGTGCCTTTGGAAAGTTCGATGGTGGTGGTTTCTTGCAAACCCATGCCGGTGAGTCTTTCGACCATCTCGCGTACGCGGTCGGGTTCAAGACCCAGATCACGCAGGGCGTGGCTGGCGACACCGCCATCCTCTTCTATTAAACCAATCAATAAATGTTCGGTATCAATATTGGTGTGGCGCAGCCGTTCGGCTTCTTGATGAGCCAGCGCCAATACGCGCCGTGCTCTTTGAGTAAATCGTTCCATTCCTGACACAGGGTAATCCTCCTGAAAAAATCAAACCGCTACCACTAATAAGTGAAGGGCTCATATTATATGCGTTATTGGACCTTAAGGCCAATTTCATTTTACCAGTTTCGAAGTGCTTAATCGAGACTGTCGGGCAATTGTAATGGGTGAGTGTTAGAAAGGGATTAGAAATCAGGGGTTCGAGGTGATTATTGAAAAGTTTGTTTATTGATTCCTGGTAATATCGTAACCTTCATCAAAATTTTGCGTTATTCAAATTATGTCCAACAAAAATACAGAACCTGATTTCTTTGTTTACGAAGAGTCCTTCCGAATACCCGGTTATGAATGCGATATTAACCATAAATTGAAACCAGCAGCTTTTTTCCGCTATCTCACCGAAGCCGCGGGTGCGCATGCAGAGAAACTTGGTGCAGGTTTTAATGCAATGCATGAGCGAAACTTGTTTTGGGTTCATTCGCGTATGAAAATACAATTTTTGAAATTTCCAAAAGTTGGCGAACGCATTACCCTGCGTACATGGCCAAAGACCATTCAACAAAAGTTGTTTTTTATCCGTGATTACGAGATTTATAGCGAATCTGGCGAAAAAATTGCAGCAGCCTCTTCAGCCTGGCTTTTGATCGATTCTGTTTCACGCAGAATGGTTCCATCGTTATCCGCTGGAATCCAATTGCCCTCAAACCCAAGTCTTGTTGGATTAAATGAACCTTTGGAACGCCTGGGATTGGCGCTAAACGGCGAAAAAAGACTGAGCCGAACCGCAAGTTATTCTTCACTTGATCTGCTGAATCACGTCAACAACAGCCGCTATGTGGAATGGATCTGTGATGCTTTTCAAACCGACCTGATAAATCAAAATGAAATGGATTGGATGCAGATCAATTATGACCACGAGACTCGCCCTGGAGAAGAGGTCAGTGTTTTTTTGAATCCGGTGGTGTCTCAGTCAAATCTATGGGCGCTGGAAGGTGTCAATCAATCGGACAATCAGCGTTCTTTTGAAGCTCTCGTTCAGTGGAAAAACCAACCGGAATAACCACTTTTAACAACAAAAACGTTTTTAGGTTAATAAATAAGCCAACACCCACCTGGTGGTATCCACCAGAGCATTGGTGTGAGTGCGTTCATAGTTGTGCGAGGCGTCTATGCCGGGGCCGATGAGCGCCACGGGCACACTGCCGCCGGATTTCCAATAGGCTGAGCCATCGGAGCCGTAGTAGGGATAGATATCCACGCGGTAGTCAATACGCTGGGCTTCAGCCAGGCCGCGAAGGCGTTCACACATGCCGTGGTGATAGGGTCCGCTTGAGTCTTTGACGCACAGGGTGGCATGGAATTCATCAGAGTTTTGACCTTCACCCACGGCGGCCATATCCACGGCTAGCAGTTCGCTGATCTTGAGCGGAAAATCCGCCTCGGAGAAATGCCCCACTTCTTCAAAATTATTAAAATAGAAACAAGCCGTCTGTTTTGGCTTGCAGTTTTCAGAGGTCAAGCAACGGATGGCTTCGACCAGGCATGCGACGCCGGCCTTGTCATCCAGGTGGCGCGAGCGGATGAACCCGTTGTTAAGTTCCACGCGCGGATCGAAGGCCACGAAATCTCCCACGCTGATGCCGAGGGCTTTGACGTCTTCAGGGGTGCCCACGCGTTCATCCAGGCGCACTTCCATGTGCTCCTGTTCACGTTTGGTGTCACTTACTTTGGCGGGGTGCACATGCACCGAGGGACTGTCGATCAAGATCGAACCGCGGATGCGCTTTCCGCTGCGGGTGAAAACGGTGCAGCCTTCACCTTCCACGGTATTCCAACTGAAGCTGCCGATTTGCGAGAGGGTCAGGCGGCCGTTGGATTTAACGGTTTTAACCATGGCGCCAAGGGTATCCATGTGGGCGGTCATGCCGCGGGGAGCGTCCTCTCTTTCGCCGGGCAGGGTGACCATCAGTCCACCCTTGGGCATGACCTTGACGGTTACCTCAGAAATGCTGCGAAAGACTCTTTGCAGCAGCGCGGCCGCTTCTTGCGTATAGCCTGTCGGGCTGGGTACCTTCAAGAGCTCCACCAAAAAACGGGTCAGCAGCCCTTCATCCACTTGTGGAAGTTCCATGCTTACCTCTCCGCTTTGGGGAATGATTTACCTTCGTAGACTTCAAATGTGGAACGCAGTTCATCCGAAACCGGAACGGCTTTCTTGGTGCGGTAATCGTAGGCGACCATCACGGTCTCAATTTCGGCGTGTACAACGCTGCCGTCTTCGCTGGTGATCAAACTGCCCATGACCAGGCTCTTGTTGCCGATGCTGACTATGCCAGTTGAGACGATGACCGTCTTTCCCGGGTCAATCGGCACACGGTAGCGGCAGTGTATATCCCCAACGATGAGCGGCAAATCCCAAAAAGATTTGCCATCAAACAGACCCAACTCCATCAAATAGGCAAAACGCGCCTGTTCAGCAAAAGTTAGAAAGCGCGCATTATTAACATGCCACTGCGGATCAAGGTCACCATAACGGACAGTGATTGGATATTCAAATCGGTATGAATTCATATGAAAATTATACACTGCCTTCAATCTGGTGAATTAATATCAAAAAAAGTATAATCGTCACTATGATTTAAACTTAAACACCCCTAAAATGAAGTACAATAGAGACAAATTTTACCAAAAGAGGTATATATATCAATGCAGATTACCAGGCAAGCAGATTACGCGGTTCGAGCAATGCTCTTTTTAGCAAAGCTTGACCCAACCCAACGCGCAGCGACCAGTCAAATCGCTGAAGTCCAGAAGATTCCCCCCTCATTTCTGGCAAAGATCATTTCTCAACTTTCAATCGCAGGGCTGATCCACACCTCACGTGGAGCTCGCGGCGGTGTACTGCTTTCAAGACCTGCCGCCTCCATTTCATTGCTAGAAGTGGTTGAAGCTATTGACGGTCCCATCTCGCTGAATGAATGCACCCTGACACCAGACATCTGTGAATTCTCTGGCGACTGCCCCATGCATAAAATTTGGTGCGAAACTCAGGACAGTCTGGTTAAAAAGCTTCGTCAAACAACCTTCGGTCAATTAGTCGGGTAATTTTAAGTCTTACAATAAAATCCTCTTTAAATCTGCGGAATACCTCTTTTCTGATTACCCGGGCACTCCCATTTTGCCCTCCCTGTTTCGGGAGGGCTCTTTTGTAAGTCAAGGCGTTAAATAATGAAATCATCCTTAAATCTTCAGTTGGGCGTTTTTACCTTAACCCGTTTGGTGGTCAATACCAGCCAACGGATGATCTATCCATTTTTGGCAGTATTCGCCAGCGGACTGCGTGTTGATATCGGCATCATTTCGCTGGCAATGGCTGTTTCCATGGCAACCAGTGCGTTGGGTCCATTTTTGGCACCCATCGCCGACCGCCGCGGACGCAAGACCGGCATGCTGATCGGCATGGGGATTTTTGTAACCGGCATGCTTTCAGCCAGTCTGTTCCCTTCGATAGTTACTTTTTTCATCGCCATCCTGCTTGGATCGCTGGGCAATAATGTGCTGCTGCCTCCCATCCAGGCATACCTCGGCGATCATACGCCATACGAGCGGCGCGGTTTTTACATGGCGGTGATTGAGCTTTCGTGGGCACTGTCTTTTATTTTATTCGTTCCCCTGGCTGGATTAATCCTTGCAAACACTCTTTGGAACGGTCCGTTTATTGCCTTAACCATTGCCGGCGTCATTGCCACATTACTTATCTTGTGGCTTGTACCCAATGATCTGCCTGCCCAGGGCGAACCTGTTGCCGTGTTTGCAGATATCCGCAAAGTGTTGGGGTATTTGCCTGCTGTGATGGGCATGCTGATGGGGTTGTCTTTCATATTGGGCAACGAATTGATCAATGTCGTTTTCGGTGTTTGGATGCAGGACGCCTATGGTCTGCAGATCGCTGCCCTGGGTGCCGCTTCTGCCGTGATCGGCTTTTCTGAACTTGGCGGAGAAGGAATCGCGGCATTTTTAGCGGACCGCATCGGCAAGGAAAAATCCATTGCGGCGGGCATCATTCTGAGCAGTTTGACCGTGATTACGCTGCCGTTTATAGGAAGTTCCACTGTAGGGGCGTTTATCTGGCTGTTCCTCTTTTATCTGGCGTTTGAGGTGGTGATTATAAGTTCTTTGCCTTTGATGTCAGAAATCATGCCTACCGCCCGTGCTACCACAATGGCTTTATTTATTGCCTCTTTTTCAATGGGCCGCGCCTTAGGGGATTTGGCAGCGCCCCTCCTTTATAAAGGCGGTATTTTGGTAAACGGCGCAGTCAGTTTGGCCTTCAATTTGTTGGCCTTATTTTTGTTGACACGCATAAAAATGCCGCAGGCAAAAAAGGAAAACTAATTCATTTCAGTCTCGTCTGGTTTTTTACTGCTTCGGGTATACTAATTAATAGTCTTATCTGAAGAGGCCTCATGCTTATTCATTCTGCATCTCAATTGATCACACTGGCTGGCGCGCCGCAGCGCGGACGGGAACTCGGACGATTGGGGATCATTCCCAACGGCGCGATACTAATCCATGCTGGTATGATCGTGGAAATCGGCACCACCCTAAATTTACTTAATAAATACCCTGACGAAGAACGCCTGGATGCAGACGGCATGGCTGTGCTGCCAGGGTTTGTGGATGCACATACCCACCTGGTTTGGGCGGGTGACCGTGCTGCAGAATTTGAGATGCGATTGCAAGGAAAAAGTTATATGGAGATCATGGCTGCCGGCGGCGGCATTGCTTCCACCGTAAAAGCCACTCGCAGCGCCGACCATGAATCACTGCTGCACGAAACCCGCGCACGAGCCAGGGCGATGTTTGCCAGCGGCACGACCACCGCTGAAGCCAAGACCGGCTACGGCCTGGAACTAAAAACCGAACTTTCTCAAATGGACGTTCTGCTGCAGCTTGACCACGAGGGTCCGCTTGAAGTTGTGCCCACTTTTTTGGGCGCACATGCCATCCCGACAGAATTTGCTAGACGGGAAGACGCTTATACAAAACTTGTTTGTGCTGAAATGCTGCCTGCGCTGAAGGAGTGGTGGAGCCGCAAAGCAGCCAATAAACCGCTGCCCTTCGTGGATGTTTTTTGCGAAAAAGGCGCGTTTAATCTGGAACAGACACGCCAGGTCCTCACAGCAGCCAAAGCGCTGGGTTATCCACTTAAAGCACATGTGGATGAATTTGAGAATCTGGGCGGTGCCAGCCTGGCTTGTGAACTTGGTGCAGCGTCTGTGGACCATGTGGTGAAAACATCCGCGGCGGAGATTCAATTATTGGGAAAATCGGATACAGCAGTGGTGTCGCTGCCCTGCACACCCTTCGGTCTGAGCGATCCGCATTACACACCCGCCAAAGACCTGCTGTCTGCGGATGCCATCCTTGCGCTAGCCACTGATCTCAACCCCGGCACAGCCTGGTGTGAAAGCATGCAGTTCGCAATTGCGCTGGCCTGCCGCTATTTACAACTTACCCCGGCACAGGCACTGGCTGCTGCCACAATCAATTCTGCCTATGCCATCGGCCGCAGCGCCACCATCGGTTCACTTGAAGCAGGCAAGCAGGCTGATCTTTTGATTTTGTCGGTTGAGGATTATCGCCACCTAGCTTACCGCTTCGGCGGCAACCTGGTGGGTAAAGTGATTAAAAAAGGGAGCCTTTATCCCCAATAATTATTATTTCTAGAAACAATTAATCAGGAGATGGATGCTGACTCTCGAAAAAGCCCGCACATGGTATGAACATGTGGATGCCGTTCACGATTTCTCTCACATTGAAAGAGTTTATAAAATGTCTGAACGTTTGGCGCTCGCAGAAGGCGCGGACCTTGAAATTGTGCATGCAGCCGCATTGCTGCACGACGCGGATGGCACCGCCCCCGGAAGCGACACGCGTAAAGAACATCACCTGAGGTCTGCAGAATTTGCCAAAAAGATTTTACAAGAAGAAGGCTGGTCTGAAGAACGGATTAAAGCCGTGCAGCACTGCGTGCGCGCCCACCGCTTCAGGGGCGACCAGGAACCACCTGAAACGATCGAAGCCAAATGCATTTTTGACGCCGACAAACTGGATGTGCTGGGTGCCATCGGCGCCATCCGGGCTGTGGTTTACGCTGCATTAGCTGGGACACCTTTTTATGCAGCCCCTTCGCAGCAATTCATCGATACCGGCAAAGAAATAGAAGGCGAGCTGCACAGCGCCTATCACGAACACTTGTATAAATTGAAGAATGTCGAGAAGAAATTGTTTACCCAAACCGCACGAGATCTGGCACGTGGACGCAGCCAGTACCTCGACGGATTTTTTGACCAACTCATCGCAGAAATAAACGGAGAACGATAACTATGGAACCCACACTCAACCAGGTGATTGCCTGGGCCAAAGCCGCCGGCAAAGTCGCGCTGGACGGCCTTCATTCAACCCACACCATTGGCTACAAGGGCGAGACCGATTTTGTCACCGAAGTGGATCATGCCTGTGAAAAATTGCTGCTTGATGCAATTCTGGGCATTTTCCCTGAGCATTCGATTATCGCTGAAGAAACCGGCAAGGTCAAAGGGCACCCGGACCACTGCTGGCACATCGATCCGCTGGATGGAACGATCAATTACAGCCACAAGGTACCGTTCTTTGCCATCTCGGTAGCATATCAATACCAGGGCAAATTACAGTTGGGGGTGGTCTACGACCCCTCACATGACGAGTGTTTCAGCGCTGAGCGAGGCAAAGGTGCATGGTTGAACGGTGAACCGATCCGTGTGTCTGACTGCCCCGACATTCAGCACAGTCTGCTGGTTACAGGGCTGCCGCACAACGAGCCGGATCAAGCGCTGGTTGCCCGGCGGATGGAAATCTTCGGGCGTATGACCAACATCACCCAGGGCGTACGGCGGCTGGGCTCCGCGGCGATTGACATCTGTTATGTGGCATGCGGCCGGCTCGATGGATATTGGGAAGAAAAAATTAACTCGTGGGATATCGCCGCCGGGTCATTGATCAGCCAGGAGGCTGGCGCAACCGTCACTGATCTGCACGGCGACCCTGATTACTTCAAGCCGCCTTACGGGCTGGTGTCATCCGCGCCGGGAATACATAGTAATTTATTGAAAAATCTTCAATAAAATTACCGGGAACCCAAAAGGCTCCCGGTAATTTTAGAACGTATTTGGGCATCAAGAAATACAATCTGCTGAATATTCAGTATCCATGAAAACGACGTCTAATTCATTGCTACCTGAATCAAGTAATCTCACATAAGGCTTGAACTCGCAAAGCCCATCGCCATCAGGCCCTGTTAGCAGAACGTTAGCACTAAAATCTCTAGTGAGAGTTTGAGGGTGTGGGTATAAGCTCTGATTTATGCTTAAAGACCCGTAATCCCAATAACTACAGTTTGATTCAATATCACAAATTTTAATCCCCCACTCCAACTTGATGGCTTCAGGATAATAACCATTCCAATTGATCCCCGTGAGGGTTATCGTGCCGACACTGCCTTCTGAAACTTCCATATTCCAGTTATTAACAGTAAATAATTTACCTACCTGTTGATTTGAAACAGGTTTTGGTCCATTAAAGAATCCAAAAAGCGTAAAAATACCTGCTGTCTTGGGGCTCGCACAAGCATAAAGACCTCCTTCAATCCCCCAAATATATTCCAAGGTGGATGCCATGCTATACCATTGATCATTTTTATACTGCATAAATTTAGGAACCCAACCAAATTGTCCTGGCCGGAAGGAATAACATATTTTGGTTGGTTCGCTAATTTTTATCCCATCTGAAAAACGCTGCACCCAGGTGGGGGCTTGTAAAGACTCTTCATCGACATTAACTGTAGAATATTTCGTTGAAACCGCTGCGCCGGGTAGAACCCAGGTTCCTTCACCAATTCCCGTTGCAACCACTTTTTGTGGTGCTTGGAAAAAAACCAACCCTGCCAACAATCCTATTTCTATTAATGAATAAATTAGCTTTTTCATTGTTTCTCCCTCTCCCTATAAATAGAATACAAATAATGTGGTGCCAAGTTTTTTCAAGAGATATTTTTTGTTTTTCCCACTCCTTTTGAATATGATCCGTGTAATATGATGAATAAGCATATTTTACAAGAGAATTGTTTTTCATATAAACCAGCTTTATTCAAAAATACTCATACCTCTTCCAAAGTAATTAAATCAAAACAAGATGAGTCAAACAATAATCTGATAGGGTGGAGTGTATAATCATTTTGTATAAATGGAATTTGTTCGCTAAAATCATAAAAATCCAACTTTACCTGAGGAATCTCATGACTAAACCAATTAATTACACCCAAAAGCGCTGGAGCCTTTCAGATATTTATGCCTCTGAAAAAGATTTTGAGAAAGATTTCAAAGCCATAGAAAAACTCACCGCGGAATTTGAAAAACTGCGCCCGATGTTAAAAGAAGACATCAGCAGCGCAGACTTTTTATCCGTGATCAAGTCGCTGGAAGGCATTTCACGCCTAGCCCACCTGATGGGCAGCTACGCCGGCCTGTGGTTCGCCGAGGATACGCAGAACCAGTCTGCGTTGGGGTTGGTGGCCAAGACCGAACAGCAGCAATCAGAGATCGGCAACCGCACCCTCTTTTTCAGCCTGTGGTGGAAGGAGCTATCAGATGCTGCAGCGGACCGTCTCATGAAAGAAGCAGGCGATTACCGCTACTGGCTTGAAGAAATGCGCCACTTCAAACCGCATACCCTGACCGAACCCGAAGAAAAGATCATAAACACCAAGAATGTTACCGGCGTCAATGCCCTCACCACCCTTTACGATTCCATGACCAACCGCTACGTGTTCAAAATTGAAGTGGATGGCGAAGTTAAAGAAATGACACGCGGCGAACTGATGAGCTACGTCCGCAGCGACAACCCCGACCTGCGCGCCAAGGCCTATCAGGAACTTTACCGTGTCTACGGCGAGGACGGCGACATTCTCGGACAGATGTATCAAATCATTGTGCGCGACTGGAAGAACGAAGAGGTCACCCTGCGCCACCACAAGAGCCCCATTTCGGCGCGCAACCTGGCCAACGACCTGCCGGATGAAGTGATTGATCTTTTATTAAAAGTAGCCGAAAAGAACACCGGCATCTTTCAGCGCTTCTTTAAACTTAAAGCCAAACTGCTGGGCGTGAAGAAGCTGCGCCGTTATGATATCTATGCTCCAGTCGCCCAGGCGGATAAGGCTTATGCTTATGACAAAGCCGCCGCCAAGGTATTGGAATCCTTTACCGAGTTTGACCCGCGCTTTGCCGAGATGGCTGAACGCGTTTTTAAAGAAGACCACCTGGATGCTGAAGTACGCAATGGCAAACGCGGCGGTGCCTTCTGCGCCACCGTCACCCCCGAAAAAACACCCTGGGTGTTGCTGAATTATCAGGGCAAGACGGATGATGTTGCCACCATGGCTCATGAGCTGGGTCATGCCATCCATTCCATGCTGGCCGACCAGCACAGCCTCTTCACCCAACACGCCTGCTTGCCGCTGGCTGAAACCGCCTCCACTTTTGGTGAGATGATGCTGGTGGATAGACTGCTGGCGGAGGAACCCGACGAAGCCGTCAAACGCGATCTGCTCTTCAAACAGATGGACGACGCCTACGCCACCATTCAACGCCAATCATTCTTTGCGTTGTTCGAGAAACAGGCGCATCAGATGATCACCGACGGTGCCTCGGTGGATGAACTCTCCGCTGCCTACATGGAAAATCTCAAGAAACAATTCGGCGGCGCTGTGGAAGTCTCTGAAGAATTCAAGTGGGAATGGGTCTCCATTCCGCACATCTATCAGGTGCCCTTCTACGTGTATGCCTACGCCTTTGGGCAGCTGCTGGTGCTCTCGCTTTACAAGCAGTTCAAGGCCGAGGGAGAAAGCTTCAAGCCGAAATACATCAAGATGCTCTCCGCGGGAGGGTCCGAGGCGCCAATGCAGGTGCTAGCCGAGGCCGGAGTGGACGTGACCAAGTCTTCGTTCTGGCAGGGCGGTTTCGATGTTCTTGATGCATTGGTGGATCAGTTGGAGAAAGTCACAAAGTAGTTCGGATAACCAGACCCCTGCGGTTTAAAACCGCAGGGGTCTGCATTTAAGGAGTACCGTTATGCCCCTTCTTGTCAATCTTCTGGTCACATTCGGCAGCAGTGTTTCGATTGGATTCGGCGTCTGGCATTTCTTTGTGCTCAGGGCCTGGAAGTGGTATTCCTATATGGATCCTGCCGCCACGGAACTGGCGGTGGCCATCAGAGCGATCAATGTGTTTTTCTCGCTCTCGCTGGTGCTGTTCGGTTTGATGAATATCCTTTTCATTTTCGGGGGCAGAGCCAACCGCTTTGCAGTGATCGTGCTGCTGACTGCCACCTGTATCTTGTGGATGACGCGGTTGGTTTTTCAGATCATTTATCCACAGGGCAGTATCAACCCGGCGCTGCAATTTGGCATGCTGGCAGCGTTTGCTGTCGTAACGTTGTGTTATTTAGTCTCCTTGGGGTTGATCTTATTTCAAAAAGTAACCATTTTATCCAGCTTTTGACAGTTCTCAGTTCTCTATTCCGCGGTTGTTGTGTCCCCGAGCGAAGCGAGAGGGATCTACTCTCAGCCATTCTCCCTTGACACACCTCTCAACTCTGATAAAATCATTTCGATAACAACCGAAATGATTTCAAGGAGTTATAATGACTGAACAAGAACAATTGGCTGAACTGCTGGCTTTCTTTAAATCTCTGGCGGATGAGAACCGCCTCAAGATCATCGGTTTGCTGGCGCAGCAACCCACCTCGGTGGAAAAGCTGGCCGAATTGCTTGGGTTGAGTGTTTCGACCACGTCTCACCACCTGGCAAGTCTTTCAAAAGCGGGGCTTGTCAGCGCGCGCACGGAAGGGCATTACTACATTTATTCACTGCAGACTGAAACGCTTAAAACAATGTCGCGGCACCTACTGCAAGACGAAAACCTGCCCAAGCTATCTGAAGGCCTGGGTGAGGATGCCTTTGACCGCAAGGTGCTCTCCAATTTCCTGGATGCCGAAGGACGAATCAAGGCCTTTCCCGTCCAGGATAAAAAATTCATCGTATTGCTACGGCATGTATTAAAATCATTTGAGCCAGGCAAGCGTTATAAAGAGAAAGAAGTTAACGAGATTCTTGTGAAATTTAACGAAGACACCGCCTCGCTCCGCCGCGGGATGGTGGAATACAAATTGATGTCCCGCGAGGGCGGCGGCGGGGAGTATTGGGTGAACTAATATGGAAAACTTAAACAAATCCGCACTGCTTGTTCTTCACAAATACAACAGTTACGCCAATAACCTCGTGCTGCAAACCGCCGCCGAGATGGATGAGACTGCCTTCACCGGCCAATCCAGCCCGAGCCACGGATCGGTGCAGGCACTGTTGACCCACATGCTGACCACCGAATTTTTCTTTCTGGCGCGCAGCGAAGGCAAGCCGGTGAACCCCAAAAGCGCACCAGACAAAACGCTCAGTCTGCCAGAGATCACGGCCGCCTTCAACCAGATTGCGGACGAACGTCTTAAATATCTTAACTGGGTGAGCGAAGAGAAACTGCTCGAGATTATTGACATCCCCATCGGCGGGCAGCCTTTCAAACTTGCGCGCTGGCAGCTCTTGACCCAGTCGCTGCTGCACTCCGCCCACCACCGCGGGGAACTATCGATCGTGATGACCGGGCTGGGGCATCCCCTGCCGACGCTAGACGCGATCATTGAGTTCATCCACGAAAGCGGGCAAAACTGGCCGTGGTGATTGCTTTTTGGGGGCACGTTGCAACGTGCCCCCACCCCTAATTTATGGTATATTTTCTCTATTGAAAATCCCCATACTATTGCCGGAAAACCGGTTGGAGACGCCGATTTATGTATTTTTCCGTTGAAGGTGTCATCGGGGTGGGAAAGACCACCCTCGCCAGAATGCTGCAGCCTCATTTCGAGGCGGAGCTTGTGCTCGAAGTCTTTGAAGAAAACCCCTTTTTAAGTAATTTTTATTCAGATCGTGCGCGTTATGCTTTTCAAACCCAGATCTTCTTTTTACTCAGCCGCTATCACCAGCAGCGCCGCAATATAAACGAACGCCTCGAAACAGCCAAGGCTGTGATCAGCGATTACACCTTTGAAAAAGATGCACTTTTTGCGCGCATCAACCTTAAAGGGGATGAACTGGATATGTATTACAACGTGCAGGAAGCGCTGGCCGAAAAGATCACCGCGCCCAACCTGGTGGTTTATTTGCGCGCCACCACCGACACCCTTATGCGCCGTATTGCTCAGCGCGACCGCCCCTACGAACGTACCATGGAACGCGACTACATTGACCAATTGAACCGCTCGTATGACGACTTCTATTTAGGCTCGACGCACTCCTCTGAAATTCTGGTCATTCAGACCGACGAGCTGGATTTCGTCAGCCGCGAAATGGACCTGGATATCATCAAAGCGCGCATCGCGACCGCTCTCGAAGAAGCACCCTTTCAGCCTCAATTACCTATTTCTTAACCACGGAGCCAGCCATGCGTGTTACACGCGACATCCTGCTTAATCTCGCCAAAGAAAATGCCGCCAAATTGACCGCGAAAGACCGTGGGCTGGTTTGTGTCTATTTAACAGGATCTCTGCTCAAACTGGATCCTTTCATCGGCGGGATAACGGATATAGATCTGATCTGTGTTCACGACCGGCCGGTAACAGTGTGCCGCGAAATTGTGCGCATCAATGCGGATGTGCATCTGGATATTGCACACTACCCTCAAGATGCTTATTCTCCGGCGCGTAAACTACGTCTTGATCCATGGCTTGGTGGGGCGCTTGATCTTGGCGCCATCAGTCTGCAAGATTCCACCCACTGGTTTGATCTCACCCGCTCGACTGCCGTTTCTCAATATTGGCAGACGGCAAATGTAGCCGCAAGAAGCAAACTCTTTTTGGAATCCGCCCGGCAAGATTGGCAAGCCCTGGTGGATGGCGGCGTGCCTCAGGGAATTAAGCGAATTCAAACCTTTGTCAACGCCATCCGCAATACAGCCAACGCCACAGCCTGTCTTTCGGGCATGCCGCTCACGGTGCGTAGATTGTTTGTTGATCTGCCAGAACGCGCTGATAAAGCCGGCATTCCAGAACTGACCGGTGACCTGGTTCACCTTTTTACCAGTATCGAAGTGACCGATGAGAGCTGGCAGCCCTGGCTGACCGGACTACATAATTCCTTTGAAGCTTTATCCTCTGCGAAGTCGATTCCGCCAACCATCAATCCGAACCGACTCAATTATTATGAAAAAGCCATTCTCGCACTTTCTGAAGAGCGCCCTGCAGCAGCGGTGTGGATTTTGCTAGATATTTGGACCCTGGCTGCGAATAAATTGCCAAAAACAGAAGCTGCATATAAGGAATGGCAGGATTTCTGCCACCAACTCAAACTGGATTCAAAAACACTTCCCGCCCGGTTGGATGCGCTGGATGCCGCATTGGAAAAAATTGAAGAAGTCCACGAAAGTCTATAGGCGGTTCTTTCCACAAAAACGCCTTGCTGGTGTGGATAATTGGTCAATAAACTGTGGATAACCCGCTAATTCCTGTGGACAAAGTTAATCAAATAATCCCCTTTGTTAGTGGATAAAAAGAGCTCCCCTCGATAAAAATTCAACACAATTTTTGAGAAATTCCTTTTTGTGAAAAAATCAAGAAATCATCCACACTCTGTGTGCATGCTCATTGATAATAAAAGCCCCATATCTGGTGTTGTTTTTTTGTCACAACCTAAATATTGCGACAAAAATAAAAACCTAAGAATTATCCACATTTCCACAGCCACTACTATTACAACTATTTAACATTCTCCTATAAAAGAATAACTAATATATCTCCACACTTATCCACTCCCCTGCAAAAGGATTAATTTTTATATTAATTTTATAGTATTGAAACTGTGCATAAATTCTTGTACAATCTTTAATAAGTAGGCGTTATGCCCCCCTGGCTTTTTAAGAAAGACCATCGTTGATCCAGAAGGGAGTGGAAAAAATGGATGTGATTAAGGTCAAAGCCAATTCTCGCACAGCTGCTGTCGCGGGGGCCATTGCGGGTGTCGTGCGTGAACATAAGCACGCAGATATACAGGCAATTGGTGCAGGTGCAGTAAACCAGGCCGTCAAAGCACTCGTCTTGGCAAAAGGATATTTGGAAGAGGATGGAATAAAAATTGTCTGTTATCCAGAATTCGTTGATGTGGACATTGAAGGAAAGGTTCGCACAGCAATAAAATTAGTGGTTGATCCAATTTAACCAAATTTAGTAGTTGATGTGAGAAGTTAGTTTCTAGCCTGATTGGAAAATCAGGCTTTTTTCGTTTCTTCAGGTGTGAAAATTACTTCATCCTTGCCTGTAAGTTTTTCTTGAATTTTGTTGATAATGAGTTCAAGATGGCGCGGATGGGCTACATAATCCAAATCATCTGAGGGCACAGTTAATACCGGACATAAGGTGAAATTATTGATCCAATTTTCATAGAGATCGTTAAGTCTTGAAAGATATTCAGGCGCTATTTGCTGTTCGTAATCACGATTTCTCAATGCAATACGTTTTGATAAAGTAGGAACCGAAGCACGAAGATAGATCATTAAATCAGGGGGAGGAAGATATTCAGCCAGCGTACGGTATAAAGAGCGATAAGTTGTATAATCCCTCTCGCTCATGCGGCCTTGAGCAAATAGATTTTGGGCAAAAACTTCAGCATCTTCATAAATACTGCGATCTTGAATTACAGATCCAAAATTTCTAATCAATTCCTGGTGAATACGCAGGCGGTGAGTTAAGAAAAAGATTTGTGAGTGAAAACTCCATGAAACCATATCTTTATAAAAGTCAGAAATGTAAGGATTTTCTGTGACCGGTTCATAATAAGGTTTACTGTCTAATCTTTCACAGATCATTTCAACCAGGGTGGATTTTCCGACCCCAATATTTCCAGCCACTGCAATGAATTTTTTCACAAATACCTCACATATATTAATAAAGACTTTTAAAAATTATATCATCGCACATGATTATGCAAAAAGAGACAGTCTGAAAAGACTGCCTCTTATATATTTTAAGATTATTATGTTTTTTTTATGCGGGGATGCAGGCGCCAGTGGGGCAAACATCCACGCAGGCGTGGCAATCAGTGCATTTTGCGGGGTCAATTACATAAATATCAGAACCTTGTGAAATGGCGCCTTCAGGGCATTCAGCTTCGCAAGCACCGCAAGAAATGCATTCGTCGGTAATTTTTGTGGCCATAGAAAATCCTTTCGTAAACCTATGATTTTATCTGCTGAAAAGAATAGCACAGCAATTTTTACTTGTCAATTTTATCCATCGGGTGAAACGTCACCTATTCTACTATTAAATGTCATATTTGGATGGATTTAAATTGATATAATCAAAACTTATTTGATTCTGCAGGAAATCATTCTATGATCAATACAAAATTTCAATCGATTTCTTTTGTTAAAAGAATTTTTTCACCGGCGCTGCCAGTCGTAATGGGATATATTCCGGTTGGCTTTGCTTATGGTGTCTTGGGTGTAAATGCAGGCATCAGCACTTTGAATACGATTTTGATGTCTCTCATCGTTTTTGCAGGTTCCGCTCAATTAATGGCTACCGGTTTCTTTTCACAGGGATTGAATCCTTTTTCGATCATCATTACCACTTTTATAGTAAATTTGCGCCATATGCTAATGAGCGCTTCGTTGTCCTCCCATATGAAAGAGTGGAAGAAAATTGAAGTTGCCGGTTTTTGTTATGAATTGACTGATGAAACCTTTGCGGTACATAGTTTGCGATTTAATGAGGGTGATACCGCAGCCCTGCCTGCCATGAGTATTAATTTGATATGTCAACTTTCATGGGTCGTAGGTACCATTTTGGGTGCATTGGCAGGAAATCTCATTTCTGATGTTAAGCCGTTTGCGTTGGATTATGCCCTGCCTGCCATGTTCATTGCCTTGCTCATTTTGCAAGTTCATAATCGAAAACATGTGATTGTGGCAATATTTGGCGCCGTGGTTTCTATTGTATTGTGGAAATTTGGAATCACCCAATGGAATGTTATTTTAGCAACCGTTATAGGCGCAACGTTGGGAGCCGTTCTTGAAACCTCGAACCAAAAGGATAAAGCACATATCGCCGAGGTGAATCATGACTAATGAACTGTTTTTCCTCACCATGGTCGGAATGGGACTGGTCACCTATCTGCCGCGTCTGCTGCCTGCCTGGTTCTTGCGCGGACGGAAATTACATCCATTCATTGAAGCCTGGCTTAAATATGTTCCGGTGGCGGTTTTAGCGGCTTTACTTTTACCTTCATTATTAATTTCTGAGGGGCAATTAAATTTGGCTTGGAGCAATCTCTATTTATGGGCGGCACTGCCTGCCGGCTTAACTGCTTGGAAAACTCGCAGCATGTTTGCTACTGTGTTGGTTGGTATGGCGGTGGTTGCAATTGTGAGATTAATTCTTTAATCATCTGATAAAAGAAAACATCTACTAATTTTTATTATTTTGGTGTTTTTAGTGGATAATCACTAAATCTTGACGTACGAAAATAAGTAGAGTATATTTGAACGGCTAACGTTTCCGGGCCCTCGTAGCTCAATTGGACAGAGCGTCTGCTTGCGGAGCAAAAGGTTGCAGATTCGAGTTCTGCCGAGGGCACTAAGAAGAGCGGTTAACCGCTCTTTTTCTTTACCTGCTAACAAAAAATAGAAGAGATAAAAATGAATAACAAACCCCAAATATTACTAACCAACGATGACGGCATCCACTCACCAGGTTTATGGGCTGCCGCAAAGGAACTTTCAAAAATTGGATATGTCACGATCGCCGCACCGCGCGAACAGCATTCAGGCGCCGGCCGCAGTGTGCCCTCCAAATCGGATGGAGAGATCAAAGAAATTAAACTCAAAATTGGCGATCAAGAGTGGACCTGTTATGCCATTGGAGCTTCTCCGGCACAGACGGTCAACTATGCCTTATTCGGAATATTAAAAAGTAAACCCGATTTGGTGGTTTCTGCCATTAACTACGGTGAGAATCCATCCATTGACATCACCATGTCGGGGACGGTTGGCGCTGCACTTGAAGGAGCTTCATCAGGCATCCCCTCATTGGCTGTGTCGGTGCAGCTTGAAAGTCAGGATTACCTTGGTTACTCTGATCAGGTGGATTTTTCCACTTCAGCCATTTTTGCAAGACGGTTTGCTAAAATATTGTTGGATAAGAAAATGCCGGAAGACGTAATGGCACTCAATGTGAACGTCCCTTCTGATGCAACGCCTGATACTCCCTGGCGGGTGACCCGGCTGGCTCGGAACCCGTATTTTGTAGCGTATTACCGTGAGCCAAAAGACCACGAAAAACACATGATCGTGGACGGCATGCCGATGCCCAGCGAGAGTGATTTGGCAGACCCCACCACGGATGTTGGCACTTTTAGAAATGACCGCATGGTGTCTGTCACTCCTCTCAGCCTTGACCTGACCTCACGCGTAAACCTGAACGATTTGCAGACCCTGTTCGGCAAACTGGATTAAAACGCGCGCAAATATTGAGGCGGTGATTTTAACTCAACACCCAATGTTTTGGCTGCATGAAGCGGCCAGTAAGCATCGCGAAGAAATTCACGTCCGAGCAGCACAATGTCAGCCCGTCCGTTGCGAATGATTTCGTCTGCATGCTGCGGTGAGGTGATCATCCCCACTGTTGCTGTGGCAATGTTGACTTCGCGGCGCAGTGCCTCTGAGATTGGCACTTGATAACCCGGTCCGACGGGAACCTTTGCCTCAGCCACATTACCGCCTGAAGAACAATCCACCAAATCGACACCCATCCCCTTAAGTATTTTTGCTAGTTCAACGGATTCGTTAACCGTCCACCCCCCTTCGCTCCAATCGGTGCCGGAGATGCGGGTGGTTAAAGGCAGTTCTTTTGGCCAGACGGTTTGAATGGTTTGCAGGGTTTCAATCATAAAACGGATACGGTTTTCAAAAATTCCACCATATTCATCCGTGCGGTGGTTTGATAGAGGGGAATAGAATTCGTGGATCAAATATCCGTGAGCGGCGTGTAGTTCCATCCATTCAAAACCTGCTTCCAATGAGCGTTTGGCTGCTGCTGCAAAAAGGAATTGAATTTCTTTGATTTCTGTTATAGTCAGTTCGTGAGGTTTTTGATGTTCATCCGAATACGGAAGAGCGCTCGGTGCAACCGTTTGCCACCAGCGCTCATCACCTTCGGGGATGGGTTTCCCTCCCGTCCAGGGTTTGTCTGTGCTGGCTTTTCTTCCGGCATGTGCGATCTGGATCCCTGCCACCGCCCCTTGTGACTTAATAAATTCTGTAACTTTTTTTAAAGGGGCTATATGTGCATCATCCCATAGACCGGCATCGTAAGGGGTGATCCTTCCGCGCGGTTCGACGGCGGTGGCTTCGGCAATGATCAAACCGGCGCCGCCTGTGGCTCTGGCGCCCAGGTGGACGAGCTGCCAGTCATTTGAATAACCATCTGCGTAACTGTATTGACACATGGGAGAAACGCCGATGCGGTTGCGTAAAGTAACACTACGGATAGTTAATGGTTCAAACAAGGTTGTCATAAATAACTCCGTTTCAACGATGAATAAGCAGACTCCCGACAGGAAGCCGGGAGTCAATGGTTATTAGATGTTAAACCTGATGTTGAGAATGTCTCCATCCTGAACAACGTATTCTTTACCTTCAAGTCTGAGACGCCCTTTGGCCTTGGCTTCGTTCATGCCACCAAGGGTCATCAGATCGTCATAAGAAATTACTTCAGCACGAATAAACCCTTTTTGCAGGTCTGAGTGAATTTCACCGGCCGCTTCTGGGGCTAGGGCTCCGCGGCGTACGGTCCAGGCTCGGCATTCGTCCGGGCCAACAGTGAAGAAGGATTGTAATCCAAGCAGATCATAAGAGAGTTTGATCATGCGGCTTAAGCTGGGTTCTTCGATACCGTATTCCGCGAGGAACATCTCGGCTTCTTCTGCGGAGAGTTGGGCGATATCCATTTCAAGTTTACCTTGCAATGAAACCACCTTGCTTTGTTTGTGCGCGTAGGTCAACTCGGGTGCAGATTGGCCTTCAGCGGTGTTCATCACGATCAACAGGGGTTTGCGGCTTAAGAAGCCAAAGCCCGAAAGAAGTTTATCTTCATAATCGCTGATCTCGATGTCGCGCAGCGGAATGTCTTTTGAAAGGGTTTCATGAAAGCGGTTGAAAAGCACCAATTCGCGTTCGACCACTTCTTTATCTCGTCCCATAGGGCGTTTGACTTCTTCGTTGAGTCTTTCCAGTTTGCGTTCAACAGAAATCAGATCGTTGAGCAAAAATTCGCTGTCCATGGCATGCACATCACGGATGGGATCAACAGTATCATTAATATGCATGACATTTTCATCTTCAAAAACACGAACGACCTCGATGAATCCATCCAACTGGGTGAGCTGGTTAAGCAAGGCGCCTGAAATGCCGCCTTTATTGCTGCTGCCATCCAGACCGGCGATGTCTACATAAGTGACTTTGGTATAAATAGTCTTCTTGGGTTTAAACATGGCAGAAAGCTTATCCACGCGCACATCGGGAACATCCACCACGGCGGTGTGAACTTCCAATTTGCCAGTGACACCGGTGGGCTGCATGGCACGGGTTAGTGCGTTGAAAAGCGTGGTTTTACCAGATTGGGGTAGACCTATGATTCCAAGTTTCATTAAAAATTCCCTTGACCCGTAATAAAATGTCAGATATACTCTGTTTTGCACTTTGCCGGAGTGGCGGAATTGGCAGACGCGCACGACTCAAAATCGTGTT
>PHBW01000001.1 GCA_002840715.1 Chloroflexi bacterium HGW-Chloroflexi-4 | reverse complement strand
CGCTGAAAATCTTGATTCCTACATCACCGCTGGAATGCCCCCACTGCACTATGCACTCTCTGGTGGCGAAGACCTGCCCTCATGGCCTGGTCCCTGGCAGAATGTTGATGTGAATCAATATAAAGACACTGTCGAATAATTCAAACACAATAAGCAACTGCTAGTCAATGAGCCCGCTCGGTTTTCGGGCGGGCTCATTCTTAACAAGCACAACTTCCATGAAAGGAGTTCGATATCCATGATCGAGATCGGTTTTCATACAGACGCATTTAATAGCAGCTATTGGAATTTTGAACAGACTTTGCAATGGGCTCAAAAAAATGACTTACATTGGATCGAATGCGGCATGATTGATGGAGTGAGCTGGATCCACGGTCTTGGATACCAACCTCACGTTGCCATGTGGGAAGACCCCATGATGTGGCGTGAAAAAGCAGCCAAATACGGCTTACGTTTCTCGCAAATTGATGCGGCTTTTCCAATGTCCCTTCCTGAAGGTGCTTCTCTGGGTGTTGAGTATGTGCTGCGTACCATCCGCTGGGCTTACCTGGCGGGTTGCGACCACGTTGACACCACGGATGATCGTTTCGCACCGAAGGGTCTCACCAACGATCAAGCATTGGATATGATGAAACGTTCTTACAGCCAGATCATTGAAGTAGCTGAGCGCTACAAGATGATCATAGATATCGAACCCCATGGTTATTACACCACCAAACCCGAGTTCATGGAAAAAATGTTGTCATTTGTTGATAGCGACTATCTGCGAATGAATATGGATACCGGCAACACCTTCATTGCCGGACAGGACCCCGTGGCTTTTCTGCAGAAATTCAAGAACAAGGTCAGCCATGTGCATGTGAAAGACGTTAGTGATACATTGGCTGCTTCATTGCGCGGCGAGTTAACTGGAATTGCTGTAAGCCAATGCGCCATCGGTGACGGTGTGAACGGTGAAAATATTAAAAAGTGTTTTGATATTCTTGCAGAAATTAAATTTGACGGCGTTGTCAGCCTTGAATGCGAAGGCCAGGGCGGCCCCATGATCGAAAAGAGTTTGGCGTGGGTACGCAAAGTTGTAGAAGACGCCAATAAAAAAATGGCTTCATGATTCTGTTGATATATCTATTCTCTATGATGAGGAGTACTTCTAATGGGTAAAATCTTTTTAGGCATCAATATGGAGTTTGTCAGATCACACGACAAACCGTTTGATTGGGGCGTGGCCAAGGCGGCCGAGATCGGTTACCAATATCTTGAACCCATGGTGCACTGGGGAAGAGAATTATTAAGCGAAGCCCGCTATTTCCACAGTGTTTCCATGTATGATGATCCTCGCTGGGCGCGCGACTTGTGTGATAAACACAACATCAAAATGTCCGGACTCTCGGCGCATACTCCATTGTGCAAACCCGAGATCAGCGTTGAATATCTGAAACAGGCAATTCGCTGGGCATCTGATGCCGGGGCACCTGTGGTAAATACCGATGAAGGTCCCAAACCTGAATGGACCACTCGCGAAATGGATTACACCTTGATGACCTATACCCTCAAGGAAGCCGCCATGGTGGCAGAGCGATACGGTGTCAAGATCGGCATCGAACCACACCAACAGTATTCCAAATCACAAGAAGGGCTTGACAGCATTTATGACCTTGTCAAGTCACCTGCCATCGGCATCAATTATGATACCGGCAACAGCTACCTGGCTGGCACCACTGATACCTATGATTGGCTGACTCATGTCACTGACCGGTTGGTCCATCTGCATGCCAAAGATATCAGCTTCTCACAAAGCGGTGAAGAAAAAGGCAAAGTTTCTGGAACCCCGGTTGGCTGCGCATGCGGTGATGGTGTTGTAGATTGGAAACGCATGATCGAGATCGCTAAAAACGCTCCCACAGATATTGTTTTCAGTGTAGAATGTGGAACTGTTCCTGATGCAATTCGCAGTTTTGAGCATTTGAGCAAACTTATTTAATACATTTTTTGGGAAGGATTTTATCATCCTTCCCAATTCTGTTATTATTTTTTTATTAACATTGGAAATTTCGAACAGAATAATCTTTATTTGGAGGAAGAATGAGTGATCCCAAGGTAGTGGTGGTTGGGCTTGGATTTATGGGGAGAACACACATTCAATCATTGAGACGATTGGGTGTTGAAGTTTATGGCGTTGCCGGAATTGATGAAACTGAAGCACAAAAAACTTCCTCCGAATTGGGTATTCCAAAATGGTATAAGAGTTTTGATGAGGTAATTACCGATTCTGCAGTTCAGGTCGTGCATCTTTGCACTCCAAATAACTTGCATTTCAGCCAGGCTAAACAGGCCCTTTTAGCAGGCAAGCATGTCTTATGCGAAAAACCTTTGGCCATGAGCATGACAGAATCGGCCGAACTGGCAAAACTGGCCAAGGAAAAAGGGCTTTTTACAGCGGTCAACTACAATTTGCGGTTCTATCCCATTTGCCAGGAAGCCAAAGCAAGAATTACCGCTGGAGATTTGGGTGAACCTTATTTGATCCACGGCGCGTATCTTCAAGACTGGCTCTTCTTGAAAAACGACTGGAACTGGCGCCTGGAACCAGAACAGGGCGGCGACTTGCGCGTGGTTGCCGATATCGGCACTCACTGGATGGATCTGGTCACTTATTTGACCGGATTAAGTATCACCGAAGTGATGGCAGATTTTTCAATCGTTCACAAGACCCGACTGCAACCCTCCGGCGAAGTACAGACCTATTCTGGCAAGCTCGAAGAGAATCGTTCCACCAAAGAGGTTGCAATCCGAACTGAGGATGTGGCTTTGATCCTCTTTAGGTTCAGCAACGGTGCACTTGGCAATGTCACGCTGTCACAGGTCAGCGCTGGCCGCAAGAATATGTTGTGGTTTGAAATTGGCGGTTCAAAATCAGCCATGCGTTGGCAGCAGGAAAACCCGAATGAACTATGGATGGGTTTCAGAGACCAACCCAATCAGGTACTTTCCAAAGACCCTTCACTATTTCATGCCAGCACGCGCGCGTTAACTGGGTTCCCGGGCGGACATGCTGAAGGCTACCCCGATACATTCGTGCAAGTTTTCAAACAATTCTATAATGCGATCAAAACCGGAAAGATGCCCGAGACAGGTAAATTTGCCACCTTCGAGGATGGTCATCATGAGATGGAACTGTGTGAAGCAATTCGTATTTCAGCTCTTGAAAATCGCTGGGTAAAAGTGACCGAGGTTATAAAATAGATCGTATTGTGTAATCTATATTAAATGAAGGAGCATCACTATGCGGATAGGCGTTTTTTCTGTAATCTTTCAACAATTATCCTTTGAGCAGGCTTTGGATAAGATTCTTTCTTATGGAGCCACTGCTGTTGAGATTGGCACAGGCGGTCTGCCAGGTGCACACCACTGTGCATTGGATGAACTGCTTGAAAGCGCCGAAAAACGCAAGGCCTATCTTAAAGCGGTGGAATCCCGTGGCATGATAATCAGTGCTTTCAGTGCTCATTGGGACCCGATTGGTCCAGATAAGAAGATCGCAGTAGCTTCTGATGAATTACTTCGAAAATCGATCCTTTTGGCAGAAATGCTGGGTGTGCCTGCTGTAAACGGCATGTCTGGTTTGCCTGCTGGTTCTTCTACGGATACGATGCCGAACTGGGTGACCTGCCCATGGCCGCCGCATTTTGGTGAAATTCTTGATTATCAATGGAACCAGGTCGCCATTCCGTATTGGCAGAAAACGGCAAAATTCGCCGAGGACCACAAGGTTAAGATCGGAATTGAAATGCATCCAGGCATGCTGATCTATAATGTAGAGACCATGCTGCGTATGCGGGAAGCCTGTGGTCCTGCAATGGGTTGCAACTTTGACCCGAGCCACCTCTTCTGGAACGGCGTTGATCCTGTGGCTGCCATCCGCAAGTTGGGTGACGTGATTGTGCATGTGCACGGAAAGGATTGCTATGTCGATCCTTATAATGTTGCGGTCAACGGCTGCAATGATCACAAATCTTACACCGATATTCCACATCGCTCATGGACTTTCAGAAGCATCGGTTACGGCCATGACCTCAAGGTCTGGAAAGATATCGTATCCGCCTTGCGCATGGTCGGGTATGATCATGCCATCTCGCTTGAACACGAAGACGGTATGATGTCATTTGATGAAGGTGTGAAAAAGGGTCTGGACGCTTTGAAGGAAGTTGTGACGGTTGAGAGTGCTGGAGAGATGTTCTGGGCGTAATTCTTAAGACTATTAACCACGGTACATTCAAACGAAACATAAGGAGATAAAAAAAAGACGGATTTTGGTCCGTCTATTTTTTTATTTACTCCAATAATTTTACTTGGCTAAAGCGCTTGCGATTTCGGGAGTGACCCACAATGTAGCACCAGTGGTATCCACGAAGATATCGCATGTTTTGAGCTGCGGCTGATAATTCTTGACCGCCATGGGGGCTTGTTCACGGAAGTAGCGGTTGCGCAAATAGAATGGATCGTATTTCTTGCGGTAGTCAATGTCGCGGCGCCACTTTCGTTTGAGGCGTACGCCGTCATCGGTGATATAAACTACTTTTATCCCAATCAGAGGGGCAATTTCTGGCAGCAGAAAAGGTGAATTGCCTTCAAGGAAGATAATATCCGCCGGTTCGATCTCAACCGGTTTACGGCCAGCTTTTAATGTCCCTGATAGATTATGGCTTGAGGTGCCGTCAATGAAGTCATAACGCGGGGAGGCGATGCTTTTTTTCTGCAGTAAATCACTGATGCAGGTCTGAAAGAGTTCAAAATGCAATGCGGCTTTGCCAAACGAGCCAATGCCTTTTTCTTCACGTCCATCGCGATCAGTCAAGAAATTATCCAGTTCAATGGTGGCAACATTTTGATGATTTTGGGCAAATCGTTCACGCAATTGATCGACAATTTCCGTTTTACCAGCCGCAGTCGGGCCGGCAATTGCCAGAATGATGGGGACTCCTTTTTGAGCGATCAATTTGAGCACAATTTCAATGAACCCCTCATCCACATCTTTATTCGCATTTTTAAAATCAAGATATCCCACTTCATGCAGAGCATCAAGCGCCTTTTGTTTTTGCTCAAATTGACGGTAGGGTTTCCCGCCCAGGTGAGTGATGATTTCTGGCGTTAGATAGGTAGAGCGGACGTAAAAGTTGAAACTGCGCGGATCAAAATAAAAATGCGCATTGACCCACTCGGGCATATACTCTTCAGTGACCAATCCAACAAAAAGCATCTGGGTGGTGTGCACGATGATTTGGTCCAACACGATTTTGCCATCAACTTTTGGCTTGATCTGGACCGCGTCAAAGAATGCAGGTAAAGTGATTTTCTTCTCAATTTCTTCAACTGTTTCGAGTGCAACAGAACCCCAGTTATTTTCAAGGGGTGTTATGTTGTTTAAAGAGTAGCGAAACTCGTAAGGCTCCATGCGATCAATGACCTGGGTGATCAATCTCATTTTTTGCTGTAGTTTTTCGCTAAAAAGGTCAGGGTCTTCTAAAAATTCTTGATTTTTCATTGGTAAGCCTCACTATTACACTAAATTAGCTTGAATAAATTTATAGGACCACTCTCATGCCCATTTTTGCCATTTTTACCGTGATGGCAGGTGCCGCTGCATGGATCTCTTTTGAAACCAGCATGTAGTGTTTGTCATCCCAGAGTTCATCTTCCGCTCTGCCAAATTCATCAAGGTGAGTGATGACAAGTCGCGATGGTGAAAGCGCAGCATAAAACTTTACGAAATCCTCAAGATAGGGCGGGCGTTTGTCTTTTGCATGTCCCTTTCCCAACCACAAGTGGGCAAAAATACCGTCCAGTTTTCCAAAATCAGGTAGTTTGTTGACACCATAGTTTCGGATATCGCCAGGGAAGAGCCATCGTTTATTGTTAAATTCAACCAGGTAGCCGGTTTCTTCAATGCCGCCCTTGGCATGAAAATGAAGACTGTCAAAGGGAGTCAGATTGACATTACCGAATATCAGACTCTTTCCGTTTTCGGGGACAGTGATTTTGTGTTTCTCGAGACGTGTGTTTTCAAGAACTTTCTCAAGCATATGCTCCGGTATGATCCATTGCACAGGCAGGTGGGCGATGGCGTCGATCAAGGTCAAATCCAAATGATCGTTGTGGGCATGCGATAGTACCACGAACTCCAGATTCTTGAGGTCATTCGCAAAATCAGGTGTTTGTATACCTTTTATGCGCGTAGACATTGAAAATGGATCTATTGCCCAACGAGTGCCGCCTGTAAATAGTAAATAATTAGCGGCATAGGTCAACCAGGCAGCATCCGTCTGCTTCAAAGAATTCCAATCTTTGAGAACTTTATCCCATTGAGAAGAATATTCTGTGCGAGCGGTTTCCAACTTGTTTGCGAGTTTCACTATTGATCTGCCTGCATTAATCCAGGTAATATTTTTGAATGAAGGCCTCGACCAGCATCACCGGTCGATCAAAGACACCCAGTTTTTCAACTTTCAGGCTGGTTACGGCGGCTGCCCATTTCCCAGCTTCTTTCGGTTCAAGGGTAAGTCGTTTGGTGACATAAGTGCCCACGCAGGTATCACCGCGTCCGCTGCGGCCTGCCATGGATTCAGCATGGAAAGTGTAGTGATAATCTTTGCCATCCGCATGAATCAGTACACCATCACTGTGGGTCAGGATGATCTCTTTTGGACCCATGTTGGCGTAAAAACGGGCGGCTTTTTCAATGTCTTTTTCTCCGGTTAAATATTCTGCTTCAACTGCATCGCTTTTCAAAATATCGAGGTGTTTCAAAACGGCTTCCATTTCTGTCCAGGGTTCATAGACCAGTGATTCACCGCGTAACACACGGATGAAACCCTGCACGTCGGCGGAAAGCAGCACTCCCTTGCGTTCGCGCATTTTTTTGAAGAATTCAAGTTCAATTTCGCCGCGTAAGCTTGAGTTTGTGACGATCACTTTTGCGTCAATTTCATCCAACTGGGAGGGGGTGATGGTGCCAGCTGTGCCTTTGACATAGAGGTTGCGTTGATCAAGGTCTCTCGTTTTGTATTCGAGGGTCATAAGCGTTGATGAGGGGGTAAATTCTGCAATACAATCAATACCAGCCGCTTCAAATTTTTTCACAACATGATCATCTTCTTTATTTAACCGGGTGACGACTACCGGGTTTGCCCCCAATTTTTTAGAGGCGTGGGCGGCATAGTTCATGCCGCCTCCGTCTACGTATTTAGTGCCATCGGGCGTAATAATGGTGTCTTTCGTATAATTGCCACAAAATGCAACATCATAGTTCTTTGGATTTGCCATTAAACACCTTCCTAGAATAATTTGATTATGGCTGGCACGCCTACTGTGATTATCCAATAAATTCCGGCGGCCAGAAGGGCAGTGGATGGAATGGTGAATAACCAGGCAGACGCGATTTCACCTGCCACACCCCAACGCACTTTGCTCATACGTTCAGCGGCGCCAACACCCATGATGGCAGTGCTCACCACCTGGGTGGTGCTTACGGGACCACCCAGCAATGAGGCGGTCAAGATCACAGCTGCTGAAGTGGCTTGAGCAGCAAAGCCGTGCACGGGGCGAATTTTGTAGAACTTTGATCCCAATGTGCGGATTAATTGCCAGCCGCCAACGGAAGTACCAAGGGCAATCGTGAGTGCGCATACTACAATAACCCAAAAAGGGACTGAAAAAGTCTCTTGCACACCTGAAATAACCAAACCGAGGGTAATGATGCCCATGGTTTTTTGCGCATCATTCGTTCCATGACTTAAGGCCAGACCTAATGAAGTAACAACTTGCAGTCGTTTAAACAAGGTGTTGACCTTGGGAGTCGCATTTGCAGAAGCGGTATAGATTACATTCGCGATGAAAATGCCGACCACGAATCCGAGCACAGGAGAAATAAAAAGCGTCAATACCACCTTTAAGACACCCGCTAAGTGGATTTCTTGAAATCCTGCACCGATGGCTACGGCTCCGATGATACCGCCAATCAAAGCATGTGATGAACTACTGGGAATTCCAAGCAGCCAGGTCATAACATTCCATACAATTGCACTGACCAGGGCTGCGATAATCACAATCATATTCAGGTTTTCTGATGAAACAATTTCATGACCAATCGTATTGGCCACTGCAACGCCAAAAATAAATGGACCACAAAATTCAGCAATAGCCGTCATCGCCAATGCCAAACGTGGTTGGATGGCACGGGAAGAAATCATGGTTGCAACAATATTACTTGAGTCATGCACGCCATTAAGGAAATCAAAAATGATTGCCAAGGCGATTAATACAATTAACAAAATAGGCATCACGAGTTCCTAAAGTAGATTAACTACTTGTTTTTTTATTTTATATACAGCAAATAGCGGTTTAAAAAAGTTTGATGAGCGCGGGTATTGCTATATCAATGATCCAATAACTGCCTGCACCAATGAGTGCTGTAGAAGGTATAGTTAATAACCAAGCTGAAGCAATTTCACCAGCGACGCCCCAGCGCACTTTACTCATTCTTTCAGCAGCTCCTACACCCATAATTGCTGTGCTCACGACCTGTGTTGTGCTGACCGGCCCGCCCAGAAGTGATGCAGTTATAATCACAATTGCGGAGGTCGCCTGAGATGCAAAGCCGTGAACCGGTCGAATTTTGTAAAATTTTGAGCCAAGCGTTTTAATGAGCTGCCATCCACCCAAGGCGGTTCCAACACCAATTGCTGCAGCGCAAATGAGGATCACCCAAAATGGCACTTCAAAACTGGATTGAAAACCAGTAATCACCAATCCAAGGGTGATGATGCCCATGGTTTTTTGAGCGTCATTTGTACCGTGGCTGAGTGCCAAACCAATGGAGGTAAAAATTTGCAACTTCTTAAATACACCATTGATCTTCGGTGAAGAGTTCCATGAAAACAGGTAAACGAGATTTGCAACGATCACACCAGCGATAAACCCGACGATGGGCGATGCGAAGAGGGCAATTAACACCTTAATGACACCACTCCATATAATTACACGAAAACCTGCTGCCATGACCACTGCACCAAGCAGACCGCCAATCAAGGCATGAGATGAGCTGCTGGGAATTCCGAGTACCCAGGTAAGGACATTCCAAAAAATAGCGGCTGCACAAGCGGCAATTAAAACACCCATATTGATGGATTCCGCTGCTACTATATCATGACCAATTGTTTTTGCAACTGCAACACCAAATATAAATGGACCAACAAAGTTTGCGGCAGCAGTCATGTAGAGGGCAACTCTAGGTTGAATTGCCCTTGATGAGATCATGGTTGCAACTACGTTGCTTGAATCGTGGACTCCATTTAAGAAATCAAATGCAAGTGCAAAAATAATCAATATTATTAACAGCGGTTCCATTGGCTATCCTTTAGGTGGTTTTAACCACGATATCTGCGAGGACATTGGCTGCTTCATCGCCGCGATCTGCCGCATTGCTCAAATGACGATAGACTTCGCGCAATTTCAACATTTTTACCAATTGTTTTGTGTCATCCGTCTCAGTAAACATGTCTGCCAGGGCTTCGCGATAAACATCTTCTATTTTATTTTCATAAGCCTTGCAGCGTTGAGCGTGCTCAAGAGTAACAGCAGGATGATCTTGAAGGCGGTCGACTGCATTCAAAATTTCAAAAGTTGCATCTTTCAAAAGGGAGCAAATGCGAACCATAAAAGGTGTGGGTTCCACTTTGAGGATGACAATTTCAGTAATCGTGCTGTAGGCATAATCCAGAATGTCATCCACTGCACGTGAAAGTGCGAAAATATCTTCACGGTCAAACGGGGTGATGAAGGTTTTGTTGAGCTCAGAAATAAGAATTCTTCTGGCTTCGTCAGCCTCTTTTTCTTTTATTCTTAGTTGATCAGCTAATTTTTCATCAGGGGTTGTTAAATAATCTTTCAGAATCTCAACGCCTTCAAGTGTAAGCTTTGCTTGTTCATGAATCAGGCTTATAAAAATACTTCTTCTTTTCTTAAAAATTTTTAGCATTTTACTCTTCTCCTTTATTTTTCAAATTCTGGATACGCACCCTGTGGCCACCAGGGTTTCCATTCCAGAGCGGATTTCTGCTTTTGATAATTTCGAATCAACTTCCAGGGTTCGGTATGCGAACTTAGGAAGGAACTTCGCAATATTTGTAAAATCAACATCCCCGCAACCTGGTGAAAGGTGATCATTGATACCCTGCACATCATGCAGGTGAACGCCCACGATACGACTGCCAAATTGTGTGAGCCAGTTTTCAAAACTGGTTAATCCCAAAGCCGCATGGATTTGAAGGTGACCGACATCAAATTGCCATCCGACCCAATTTTGGGTGAAAGCGGACAAGAGTGTTTGAAGTTCCTCGAAAATGGGCATCTCATAATAATGTAAGCGGTTCTCAAACCCAAGCATGATGCCGCTATCTTTGCTAAACTCGACCAACTCAGCCACGCTTTTTAGCAGAGATTCAAGGTGAGGTTTTCCTTTTTTAAGGCGGTCATCAATTAACTTGACTCGTAAAATTTCATAATCGGGGCAGCCTTTTTTCCCTAGGGTATAAAGCTCACGAAGTTTCGTATCCATGGAATGGTCTCCCACGACACGCCCGGGATGTATGACGACAAGGGTGGAGCTCAGAGTAATTGCTTGTTCGATGGTGCGCTTGATTACATCCACACCTTTGATCCTGAGTGATTCGTCCACTGAGGTGACCAACCAGTCTCTTTGATCAAGCTCTTTCGCAGAGATATAAGCCGGGCAGGGATCATGGAGCGACCCTATATGGAACTGGTTCTGATCAAATTCATCAAAAGCGGCTACTGAGACATTGTGATTCAATTCGAACCTGGCAAAACCAAGATCGCGGCCGTTCTGAAAAAGTGTAGATAGGGGAACGTTTTCTTTGATGCCCCACATGGTAGACAAGGCGGCATCGTATAGAAAATAGGGTTCATTACAGTTTCTTCTACCACTTGTATAACGGGATGGAAGAATATCTAACAATTCTGACAGACTGGAGATCTTGTAATCAGGCTTCATGGGCACAGTTTCAGATTCTGGGTCTTGATCTTCACCATTTATGGTGACGGTTTTGCCGATTCCTGCTTCGCGAGAACCAATAATGTCTCTAGATGGTCTGTCGCCCACATACATGCATTCTTCAGGGCTGACCTGACAATCACGTGCTGCAGTGAGAAAAAGAGAGGGATGCGGTTTTCGTCTGCCAAATTTTGAAGCATGAATGACCGTTGAGAGTAATTCTAGCACACCGCTGCCCTCAAGAAATCCAGGTGAGGTGTGGCTGATTGTTCCGAGTTTGTATCCCCGATGGTGCAATTCGGTCAATGTATCCACTGTGTCAGGATAGATCATCTTGACACTTTTTGAGGTGCTCCAAAGCAACTGCAGTTCATCTGCATAGGTTTTAATAATGGTCTCAGTGTATCGTGAGCTTAAATATCTTAACCATCTCTCTTCGATCGTGGATTCGGAGAGTGTTTGCTTGCTCCAGGATTTATAAATCTTTTCTTCCATCTCAAGCATAGAAATGAAATCATTAGCATCACACGTCTCACCGAGAAGTGTCATCATCGCCGTTATTTTTGTGAGGTCTCTTTGATTGTTCTTTTTCTTCATGACGAGTGTTCCGCCAATGTCAAAAAAGACAGCTTTTATCTGTGTTTCCATAATCTACTTTCTCTTCTTGATAAATTCTGAATAATTAAGCGCTCTTGTTTCTAGAGCTTTTTCACAATCCCTTTGGCCACCAACAACTCCATGCCATCCACCAATTCTTGCTGTGAGACTTGAGGACCAACTTCAAGGGTGCGCCAGGCATATTCCGGGATGTATTTTGCCACCATCTCAAAATCAATATCGCCCAAACCGGGGGATTGATGGTCGGTAATGCCTTTGACATCATGCAAATGAATGGCGACGATGCGGTTTCCATATCTTTTTAGCCACTCTTCATGTTTTTCCAAGCCAAGTGCGCTCAAAGTTTGGGCATGACCCATGTCGTACTGAAAACCGTACCAGGGTTCGTGGCAGAGGTCGAGTAGCAGCCCCATTTCATCAATCAATGGAATGTCATAGTATCGATATCTATTTTCAAGACCAATGCTCATCTTGACAGATTTGGCGTATTCGATGATCTCATGCATACTTTTAATGACTGATTCAAGATACGGTCCAACCTTGCTTTTGCGATCCGCCACCATGGCTTTCCTGAGTGTTTCATAATCAGGTGTGCCAAAAAGTCCCTGGTCATACATGATGCGCAGGCGTTTATCCATGGAGCGATCGCCGTTTACCTGGCCGGGATGGATAATGACCGAACTCGCACCAAGTTTTACTGCAAGATCAATGGTGCGCAAGGTGACATCCACACCTTTTTGGCGATTGATTTCATCCTGAGATGAAATCAGCCAGTCTTTATCTTTGAGTTCATTCATGGTTAAAAAGGCTGGGCAGGGATCGTGCACATTGCCGGCGCGATACTGGTTGAAATCAATTTCATCCAACATGTCAGGTGAAATGGCATGGTTAAGTTCAAACCTGGCGAATCCCATTTGGCGGCCAATTGCAAAAGTTTCAGCAAAAGTCATTTTTTGACCAACGTTCCACATGGTGGAAAGCGCCGCGTCGTATAAGTATTCCGGCTGATAAGATTTGACTGCCACTATTGGCAAAGTTTTGTGATCCGGGAAGATCTCCAACAATTCAGGCAGACGTTTGATCAAATGATCTGGCGTCATGGGCACATTTTCTTTTTTCTCAGGTTTTAACCCGGCTGCTTGAATGATAACCACTTTTGCAAAACCAGCTTCACGTGCACCGACCACATCGCGAGAAGGACGGTCTCCAATATAGGCACACTCTTCAGGGCGTACGCCCAAGGCTCTGGTGGCATCCAGAAACAAAGAAGGGTGAGGTTTTCGTCTGCCATAAACAGCCGACAAGATCACAGATGAAAAAAGGTCAGTAATACCATTTTCTTCGAGCAGAGCCGGTACTTCAACAGAAGAGGTTGTATTGCTGATGATACATAGTTTATACCCGCGTTCTGCCAATTCTTTGATGGTTTCTACCGCGTTTGGCAGCAATTTCTTCTTGCCTTTGGAGTTGCGCCAGAGTTGGTTCAACTTGATGGCATTTTGGCGGATAAATTCAAGTCTGGATTGATCTGGGAACATAAACCTGACCCACAACTCTTCTTCAGTTAATTCCACTAATGATTTTTTGGCCCATTTACGATATTCTTTTTCACCCAGGCTGAGCTTGTTTTTGAGAGAATCAACAGTACCTTTATAATCAAGGAATTCACGTATTTCTTCGAGAATTTGGGTTTCACGACCGTCTACTTTTTCAGTAAACCGAAGCGTACCGCCGACATCAAACAAAATGGCGTTGATGATTGGTTTCATTATTCTTTTACCTGTCCAAATTCCCCTGAAAGCAAAGGCAATAATTCAGAGAATTTATTAATATATTTATCTGCGAAGGCAGTCTTTTCATAATTAAACGCGACCGTCTTAAAACCTACCTTGCGAGCGCCTTCAAGCTCTGTGGCTTTGTGGCCAACAAAAACAGATTCTTCAGGTGAGAGACCAGCTTGAATGAGTGCTTCTTCGTAAAGAGAGGGGTCGGGTTTTCGAACACCAATTTCCTTCGAGCTGACGATAATATCCCATACGTGGCCAAAGCCTGCTTGTTCAAACCATTTCAACTTGATCGTATAGGCTAAGGCAGTATCAGTTATAATTCCCATTAAGTAACCCCGGTCTTTCAGGGCTTTGATGGTTTCTGGAACACCGTCATAGATTGCCACCGTATTGTCATCCAGATCAAGCGCATTTATTCCTTCCTGGATTATTTCTTCATTTGTAAAACCGTAAAGTTCAACCAGCCTGCGGTAGTATTCGTGGCGATCCACTTTGCCCTGAAAGGCTAATTCACGAACCACTTTTGCTTTATGTTCCATTTCAGGGTCGGGGTTATAAGTTTTTCCCTTCAGGAAGTTCTTAAAATTTAATTGTTTTTGCGGGCGATAATACAGAATATCACCTGCATCGAAAAAGACAGCTTTGATTTTGCGCGTCATTTCAATTTTGGCAAAAATTTTGTCTTTTTCGATTGCTTCTTCAAGTATGGGAATAAGTTGAAGCATATTATCAATCTCGGCGTCGGGTGTTGCACCTTCATCAGGGTCACCATCGTCGAAGATATGGTTGATTTTGACGTTAAGTTTAAAACCAGCTCTATACGAGCCCAGGATGTCACGATTGATCTTATCTCCTACATAGGCGCAGCTGCCTGTAGGCACTTTGGCCAAACGTGCGGCATGATAAAAAATGGACGGGTCGGGTTTGCGAAATCCAAATTCTGAAGTAAGAACAATTGGATTGAAATAATCAATAATTCCATATTGGGTTAAATTATCAGGAACCTGGCGTTGGCTTTGGCAGTTGCTGATAATTCCCATGGTAAGCCCCATGGATTTTATGGCTGCTAGAACTTCCGGCATTTCAGGGCGCATTTCACGATAATAGAAGGTGGTTTCATATAAATAAGTTAAGTTTTCTGCAATTGAAGCAAGTGCTTCGTCCGAAAAATGATACTCTTTTAGTACGAATTTCTTCCATACTTCAGAAGGTTTTAATTCAATCAGCGATTCTCTGTTCCATTTGTGATAAGACGATATTCCGTTTGAAACCAGGTCGGTTAAAGCTTCATCACTAAGGTCAAGATTAATGTTTGCCCGAAGAAAAGTATCTCGAAATTGTGGAATACTTTTTACTTTAAGTTCGCGATTCGTCCAAAAATTTTGGATAGTTCCGCCCATATCGAAGAATACAGTTTTAAGTTTCATGAGAATTTCAACTCCAGTAAATTTTGGACAACAATTGTGAACCAATAAGTTGCTTTTATTTTATGAATGGTAGGGCACGGACCGGAAAAGCATCCGTGCCCATAGATTGACGCGTCGAACTTGAAGATTACTTGCCGAGGTTCAACAGATAAAAGTCACGAGCCTGGATCATGTTATCGTAAGCATATTGCTCGTCGATAAACCAGGTCATGGTCATCATTTCAGCCAAAGGTTTCATGCCTTCTTTGACTTCATAGGTTGAATCGGTGAAATAGGTGCCGAATTTAGCCCAGGGATCGCGGCCTTCTTCTTCGGTCACAAATTTGAGCCATAATTTAGCGGCATTGACGTGGGGAGCCTGGTTGAGGATGCCCAGGTAACTTTGGCTCTGAACACCAAGAGCGGGTTGAATGCCCCAGCAGGGTTCGAATGCCAAAACGCCCTCCATGACATCAGCCATGTTTGAGTAAGAGGTCAAAGCCATGTAGCTTTCAGTCATGCCTGGGGTTGCGAAGGCTGAATCGACTTCATCTCCACCGGGTTGGGGAATGGGGCCGTTTTGTGCGAAACGTTTGAGCCATAGCCAACCGGCATCGGGTGTATCTGCATCCAACTCAGGTGCGGATCCGTAGAGGTCAACATAAGCAGCTTCTACTTCTTCTGCATGAGCGGCAATAGTGAGCAATTTGCTCAAGGTGGAGGCATCATTCAGAGGATCCTCGATGAAGAATTTGCCTTTCCATTCCGGTTGGGTGAGTTCCCAGATGTTGGTGATTGGGCAGGTTTCGTTCAATTCAGAGTTGTAGGCAAAGATGCTGGTGCCCAGACGTTGCATCATTAGAGGGTGGGTGTATTCATCAGTAATGCGGCCGGCAACACTGTCGGGCACAAAGCGCCAGACATATTGTTTGGGGAGCACATTACCGACGAGTTCTGCACCACCACTGCTGAACCAAACATCACCAGTGAATGCACCGGCTTTTTGTTCTTCAATGGTTTTTTGCAAAACATCATCACCACCGAGGTCAAAGGCCTGGACGGCGATACCAGGGTAGGCTTCCATGAAGGTTTCAGCGGCTTTTTCGACCTTGGAACTGTTGGCATAAACCAATAAAGTTCCTTCTTCGATGGCTGCGGCTTCAATAGCTGCCCAGTCCTGGGTCTCGGTCTGATAAGGACCGACTTCGTTGTCTTTGGCCCATTGTTCAGCAGCGCTGAGTTCGGGTTCAGCAACGACGGCTTCGGTGGCTGCAGGAACATCAGCAGCAGGTGCTTCGGTTGCAGCAGGTGCTTTTGCACATGCGGCCAGGAAGCAAATCAAAACGATAATTGTTACAATCTTCACGAACGGTTTCATTATCTTCTCCTTGTAGAATAAGAATCAAACACACTTCGTTGCACAATAAATTCGATTTACGATTATTTTTTGATGGGTTCCTCCTGTAGGATAGTTTTAATAATTATCTAGGTCACAAATTTCAATTAACCGTTGACCAAATTTCCACTGGCTTTATCGTAAAGATTGATGTCTTCTTTGTGGAATTTCAGCCAAATTTTTTGATCCATTTTGATTTTGGATACGCCCATTTCTCGGACGGTTAATTCAGTATCGCCTTTGCGTGCGATGATGGTAGTTTCTGCGCCTGAGGGCAAAACAGAATACGCTGTGAATTCAACGCCATCATCTTCCTGTTTGGCTGAAATACTGATATCTTCCGGTCGGATGCCCACGACGACATCTCCAGTCTGGTTCAAGGTAGAAACAGGTACATTAAATTTGCCAATATCAACGGTGTCTTTGCCAGAGACCCATCCAGGCATAAGATTTACTTTAGGGTTGCCGATGAAATCAGCCACAAACAAGGTGGCAGGGAAGTGGTAAACCCTGTCAGGGGTATCCATTTGTTGGATCACGCCTTCTTTCATGATGGCAATGTTGGTCGACATGGTCATGGCTTCAACCTGATCATGGGTCACATAAACAGTGGTTGCACCAGAAACGTGATGCAGCCTTTTGAGCTCGGTACGCATATCCATGCGCAAGCGGGCATCCAGGTTGGAAAGCGGTTCATCCATAAGAAAGACATGCGGACGATAAGCCAGCATACGAGCAAGAGCGATACGCTGCTGTTGACCGCCGCTCATTTCGCGCGGGTAACGGTCTTCATATCCGGTCATTTGAACTTCAGCAAGAGATTCTTTGATTCTTCGGTTCATCTCATCTTTAGAAAGCTTTTGGATTTCAAGGGCAAAGGCCAGATTTTTGTAAACATTCATGTGCGGCCATAAGGCATAATTTTGAAACACGAGTCCCAGATCACGCTTGCCTGGGGCTAGCGAAATGCCTTTAACGTGGGAATAAACGAGTTTGTCGCCAATATAGATCTCGCCTTCGTCGGGATCTTCCAAACCCGAAATACACCTTAAAAGGGTTGTCTTGCCGCAGCCTGAAGGACCAAGCAGGGTCAAGAACGTGCCAGGTTCAACGGTTACACTGACATTATTGACAGCGACAACAGTGCCGAATTTCTTCGTGAGGTTTTTAACTGTAATAGTGGTTTCCATGATATCTCTCCTTACATTCCCAAGCCTTTTTTCAGGCTTCCGCCTTTGAAGCGGCTAATAATGAAGTTGCCGATCAAGACCAGAACGATCAGAACGATAATGACAGCGTTTGCCTGCTGTTCATTGCCATTTTCGATATAGCGCATGGTCATACTTGCCAAGACTGCCGTTGTAGGCGTTACCAGCAAGATAATCAGGGATAACTCTCTCATGGTGGTGATAAAGGTCATCAAGAAACCAGAGACAAAACCGGTGCTGGTCAAAGGGAAGATGATCCTTTTGAAGCGCTGCCAGGGGGATGCACCTGCGATGGCAGCAGCTTCTTCAAGCTCCTTGCTCACTTGCAACATGGCAGAGACACCGCTACGTGAAGAGTAAGGAATGTGTTTGGCAACTGAGACTACTACCAAAAGTGCGAAAGTGCCATAAAGCGCAGGTATTGGTCCGACAGGTTTGGTGAACATCGATATGTAAACTGCACCAAAGGCAATGCCAGGAATCACGTAGGGGATGAAAGCCAATTGTTCAACCAATTTTGAAAGACGCGTTCCCCTGCCTTTTACAATTGCGTATCCAAGGATAACGCCAAAGAAGGCTGTGAAGAAAGCAGTAAAGAGCGAAAGTTTGATTGAATTCCAAGCGCCCATATAGATTCTCGGATTTAGTAAAACGCCTGGCTCTCCACTATTGATCGAGATATCACCTTTACCTATCCAGTGCGCCAGGGTGAAATTGTTTAAGCTGTAGTCTCCGGTGCGAAGCATAAAGGTGCTCCAAATCAACAAAGTGAGCGGCAAAACTGCAATGATGAATTGGAAAACAACCATGATTCCGGTGAATAACCCTTTGAAGTTACGGAGTTTCATTTTTTGGGCCATAAATCCTCGACCGCCAATGGTCTCATAACTTTTTCGGGTTCCCACCAGTCTTTGATTGATCATGACAGTCACCATCGCAAATAAAATCAAAACGATGGCTAAAACAAATCCGTCTCCATAATTGCCGATGCCAGTGTTGGATCTAAGCATGGTAGAAAGGGTATAGTACTGCACAGGTACACCCAATACGTTTGGTCCGCCGAATGTGCCCATGGTCTTTGAGAAGGTCATGATAAAACCAGAGGCAATGGCCGGCACAACCAGCGGAAATGTGATCTTGCGCATGATGCGCCAGCGACCAGCTCCCGATAATTCACCGGCTTCTTCAAGTGAACTGTCGATGGAAAGCAAAGCGGCAGCCACAAACAGGAAGAAGAAGGTGTAGTAATGCAAGGCGCTGCTCACAATGATCGGAAACGGTCCATACGCCAGCCAGTCTGGGGTGGGCTGATTGGTAATAAACTCAAGCAGACCTGGCGTACCTCCTGATTTGGCGTTTTTGAACAATACTTTCCATGCCATTGCGATGGTCCATGAAGGCATGATGTAAGGAACTGTGGCCAGGGTGTTAATAATGCCTTTACCCGGCACATCCGTGCGGACTACCAACCAGGCCATTAACCCGCCAATTGCCAAAGCCAGCACAGTAGCGCCTAATGAAATGGTGAGCGAGTGCAACAGAGGCTCATAGGTCATGATCACGGCAATTTTGCTGGTAAGCATTCTCAGCCAGTGATACCAGGTGATGTCTCCGATATTTGCATCTTTAAGAACGCGCAAATCACTATCAGATACTGTAATGGTGGTAACGATCATTCTATAAAGGGGAATGATCACCATATAGAACATCACGACAAGCATGATAAGTGACAAAATTACTTGCGGTCTTGAGATCCATCTATAAAATCTACGCAGATAAGTTTGCAACTTCTCTACTTTTGTTTGTTGGTCGAACGTACTAGCAGCCATTCATTTTCTCCTGTTCAAAGCAAATTACCAGCTTCGGTTCGCGTTCAACAAAAATCAACGTTCACTCCTAATATCCTTTTCACAATAGCTTTTCCTTTGAAAATCCTCCTATAACAAATTTGGCAACTCAGAGTTCCTCGGCATTAAAACCTTTCAAGCGTTCCCGTAAAGAATCCAATTTATCCAAGGCGGGCAATATTGTTTCTGGTTGTTGATCAGCGACAGAAAGCAATAATGCATTGATAATGGTCATTGGAACAACCATGGAATGAAATTCTGAAACCGGTCCGCGTTTGGCGGCCAGGATGACATCAGCCTTTTGGCCGATTAGGGTTTCTAATGTGTCAGTAATTAAGATAATTTTGCAGCCAACTTCGTTTGCATAATCAAGAACAAGTTTTAATGTGGGGTTCAGGTTGTAGAAACAAATAACATAGAGAACATCGTCTGCTGAAAGCGTCAGCAGTGAATCAAGCACTTCGCGTCCAGAGCTTTTAAGTGGAATAACTGCTTTGCCAAATCGGCTCAACCTGATGTGCATTAAATCAACCAATGTGATTGATGGACCGGTTCCGAAAACAAAGAAACGTTTGTTCTCCATGGTAATTTTGACGGCCTTATCGAATTCCTGGCGATCGACAGATTCCAAAGCCTGGGTGAGATAATCAATTTCCATCATGGTCAGGCGCTCAAAGATGTCGCCTTTTTCTGGTACTTCGTTTAATCGTGAAAGGATTCTTGAGGAGTGAGTTAATCTGGTTTTGAATGCATTCTGAAATGAAGCGCGTAGAGCGGGATAGGATGGATAACCCAACGTGCGTGCGAAGCGGACAACTGTCGCTTCGCTAATATCAAGAGCCTCTGCAATTTCTGCTGCAGAAAGAAATGCCGCGTCATTCTGATTGTTGCGCAAGAATGTTGCGATTTGTTTTTCACTCTTTGTCAGTTGATCAATATAGTTGCTGACCTGTTGATTGAAATCCAATTTTTGAAAGGTCTCTTCTGAAGTCATCATTCCTCCGATTTGGTTTTTGTTTTAACAAATACCTTTAAGCTCCGTATTTGGCAAGTCGAAATGCATTCGCCATGGCGAGAGGCATAACTTCTTTGGCAGGGAGGATACCCAGACTGCCTTTTAAACAATTTCGTTCACCAAAACTGGTGATTCCATCGGGGCGAACAAAATTAGAATAGAGCAAGGTTGGGACGGGGTGCCAGCTGTGAAACATCAAGGCAGCTGGTGAAGAATGGTCTCCGCTGATGATAACGACATCTGGTTGAAGGGCAGTCAAGCGTGGGAGTAAACCATCTACTTCTTCGATCACTTTAACTTTGCGGTCGAAATCGCCATCTTCTCCAGCTGTATCGGTTTGTTTGACATGTAAATAGAAGAAATCGTAACTTTGCCAGTTTTCTTCAAGGGCTGCAAATTCATCTGCAATGGTCTTGCCTGGGAATTGAAGCACTTCCATGCCAACCAGGCGCGAAACGCCTTTATACATTCCGTTGACGGCAATCGCAGCAGGATTCAATTTGAAGATTTCTTGATATTTTGGGATAACAGGCAGCTTGTCGAAACCACGCAACAAAATCCCATTGGCAAATTTTTCACCTGCTAGGAGTTGAGTAGCTCGATCAACAAATATGTTAATCAATTGAGCTATTCTGTTTGACGCGGTGTCTGCTCCTGTCGCCCTCAAGGGTTTGACTCCATTTTTCAATGGGTCTGTTTCGCTGATATTTGCTCCCAGGCCAGTGCCTCTGATTACAAAAGCAAATCGATGTTCTTTAATAGGTTCAACAAAAAACTCAACTCCATCAACTTTGATGGAACTGAGTTTGTCTGCTAATTTAATTGCCTCTTCGGTCGCCAATCTTCCTGCACGTCGATCTACCAAAACACCGTTTTCATCCAAAATACAGAAATTGCCCCTGGCAGCAATATCATCAGGTCTAAGGTCGAAATCCACGCCCAGAGCTTCCAGAGCGCCGCGACCAATTTCGTACTCCATAGGATCGTAACCAAAAATACCCAGATGGCCGGGGCCGCTGCCTGGGGTGATGCCATAAGCAGCAGGGATGGTCAAGCCAAGCGCAGAAAGTGAGGCTAGTTGATCAAGGTTGGGCGTTTTAGCGGTCTCCAATTCAGTCAGTCCACCTGGCTGCATGGGCAATCCTCCAAGTCCGTCAAGGATTAACATGACGATCTTGGTTTTTGCCGGTATGGTCATTCGACGTAAAAAGTCTAAATCCATAAGTCCTCAATAAATACCGCGTTATTGATTGAAACTGGGTCTGCCTTTGCCAAAAACAAAAGCATCGTAGGCTTTCTGAGTCTTTGAGTAATTACCATCTCGATCAAGAGCTATCCCACGGCCAATGCCTGACACAATTTGTCCAATGCCAATCATGTTGATCTTTTCATCCATCATTTCCAACAGCGCTGGAGCGCTGCCTGGTTCAGTGCTTCTGCCGTCAAAGATCATATGAAGACAAACATCATCAAGGCCGCGCTCTTTTGCCATTTTAAGAACTGCCAACGGATAATCAATTGAACCATGAGAGCTTTTAATGGTCATTAAGCCAATGAGATGAAGCTTGCTCTTGTTTTTGATGGCATGATCTATGGCTTGAAGGATGGTCGTGTTTGAGTAAAAACTACCGTCTTTCATGGCTGCATCCAACCGAACGTCATCCTGCAAGACGACACGCCCGGCACCGAGATTCATGTGCCCGGCTTCTGAATTACCAGCTTTGCCGGCTTTTAATCCAACGGCTTCACCTGATGCTTCGAGAGTGCTTATCGCCTGTGTTGTTTTTAACTTATCCCAATAAGGCGTTTTGGCTGTATAAATGGGATTGTTTTTGTCTTGTTTGCCAATGCCCCAGCCATCGAGGATGATGAACAGCACTTTTCGATCTGAAGTGTAATTATGCTCAGGCGCCAGATTGCTGCCTGTCATGGCAGAAGGCTGTTGAAGCCCCAAAGCTTGTAGAATGGTTGGAGCGATATCAGCGAGTTTTCCGTTTTTCAACTGAATTCGAGATTCCGAGGTGGGGTCAATCAGAATGAAATCAACGAGATTTGTCGTATGTGAGACATTGGGGGTGCCGTCTTCATTTAAAAGTTCTTCGAGATTTCCGTGGTCTGCGGTAATAAAAATCACATAACCGGCGGTTTTGGCAGCGGAGACGACTTTTTCAAGGTTGCGATCCACAATCTCGGCGCATATTACTTTTGCTTCACTGTTGGAGGTATGTCCGATCACGTCGCCATTGGCAAAGTTGGTGACGATCAGATCGTCGTCTTGAGCGATTCTTTCGATCACTTTCTCCGCGACCTCATCCAGTTTCAGTTCGGGTACTTTATCAAAGGGGATGCCTTTGGGCGACGGAATGCGCATATCCAATTCACCAGGGTAGGGTGTGTTATTTCCGCCGTTTAAGAAAAATGTGATATGGGCGAATTTTTCTGATTCGGAAATGCGAGCCTGTTTTCGGCCAGCTTTGCTGACGACTTCACCAAGTGTTTCTTGCATTTTGACCGGTGCAAAGGCAACCGGCAGGTCTTTAAATTTATCGTGATACAAGGTCAAAATAACAAAAGGAAGGTTCTTAAATGGGATTTTATGAAAATGATCGAAATTTGACTCGGTAAATGCTTCAGTGAGTTGAATTTCGCGTTCACCTCTGCGGCAGCAAAAAACCACAGCATCGTTTTCTTCTATTTTTCCTACGGCATCACCCTGGTTGTCCACGAGGACAACCGGTTCAAAAGAATAGTCGGTCTGCCCTTCAGCATACATCTCTCTAACGGTGCTTGCCAGAACGCTTCCACTATTATTAATCCGGGTTATAGCCATTGAAACTCCGTTGTTTACTATTCAGCACTAATTGGCGGAAATATGGATAAGAGATCGGTGAGGCGATCAATCACCAGATCAGGGGTTTGTTCGGGGGTGAGTTCCATATCTTTGTCTTCTTTGTCTGGCATGATGATGATCATGCCGAACCCGGCATTGCGGGTGCCTTCTACATCACGTGCAAAATTGTCGCCTACATAGACACACTGCTCTGTCGCAACTTCAGCTTGTCTGGCGGCTTCGAGATAGATGCTTGCATCCGGTTTGCGTTTTCCAAAAACGGAAGAAAGCATTACAGATTTAAAGTACTGCGCCAGGCCATCTGCTTCGAGCCAGTCAGGGATCTCACGTTCAGTGATCACGTTGCTAATGATGCCTAAAACATAACCGCGTTTATAAAGTTCTATGATGGTTTCAGCGCCGCCTTCAGCCACCACGCGCCTGCCCATGGACTGTCTGAATTGGTAGGTGAGGGGGGCAGAGAGTGAGGCAATGTTATCTGCGGGGTAGTCAGGCAAAAGCCAGCGTGTCCACAATTCTTTCTCCGAAGCCTCAACCATGTTTTCAAAAGCCCATTTACGATAAATCTTATAGCGGCGGTCCAGCTCAGCAACAAAAGAATCTGGGTCTTGTTGAGTACCAACGAGCTTGGCGATTTCATTGCGGGCTGCCGCGCGATGGGGTTCTTCTTTACGCAGAATACGTAAAGTATTGCCCACATCCAGAAAGATGGCTTTCATCCCTACGATTTTTTCCGAATTGACTGCATTCATTTTGATTAAATCCTGGCTGGAAAGATATCAAGCAGTTGTGATATTTCGGTAATGTGATAATCAATCACAAAATCGCTGGATTGAGGTTCTTTTTCGAGAGTTTTCGGTTCATCAATCACGATCATCATTCCATAGCCGGCAGCCTGTGTGCCTTCAACGTCGCGAATGGGGTTGTCGCCCACATAGGCGCAGTTGACCGGTTCAACGCCAATTTCTCTGGAGGCCAGCCAATAAATCTCGGGGTCTGGTTTACGCAGACCAACCTTTGATGAGAGAATGACGGGATTGAAGACGCCGGTTAAGCCATCCGATTCGATCCAGTCGGGAATTTCGGTTTCGGTGATTGTATTGGCAATGATGCCAAGTTTATATCCCCGATTGGCCAGTTCAAGCACAGTAACTTTTACATCGTGGCGAGGCACGCGTATGCCGTCGTGATCACGCCAAAGGCGGGTGAGTTTTCCGGCCAGGGGAGCGATTTTTTCAGCGGGATAGCCCGGTAAAAGGTGGATGGACCATAAATCCTTTTCAGAAGATTCTTTCAAGGATTTTTTTGAGGCTTTGCGATACGCCTTCCAGCGTTCTTCCAAACCGGCGAAGAAAACTTCTTCAGTTTCGGTTGTGCCAACCAATTTCATAAGGTCTTGCTTGGCTTTTGCTTGAAACTCAGGATCTTCCAAGACGATACGCAGTGTATTGCCAACATCCAGGAAAATGGCTTCGATATTAGGATTCATGGAATTTCCCTTTCAACCTGTAGAATGGACGGTCAAGAAAAATACTGAAAATTGATGTTGTATTCAATTGCAAATGCAAGAAAAGTGAATTTGTGCTTACAAATGTTGATATTACAACATTTTTCAAATTAATGCAAGTATTCTTGCAAAAAGGTATTGACTTTCTTTTTTTTGTTTGCTATATTGTTGATGCACACGTGTGCTGATTCTGTTTTGCCCTGATGTTAAAAATCAAAATTCATGCAATTCGAAAATTCGTATCTGAGTAGGAGATACGAAATGTATTTTTGCTCGTTAAATACGAAAATACCGGAAAAAATCACACTGTAACCGATGTTTTTCAGAATATGTCGAAAACTTTGTTTGTGTACCCCTTTCAAACTGTAGCTTTCTTTTATTCAACAATTCCTTTTTGGTTTTTACCCGAATTGCTTATGATCCAAAAAAGTAATTGGGCAAAATGATTGAAACGTCGCAAAACATTTTCTTTAGGAGGAGTAATGAATATATTAGGTCTTGGATTAAGGCATGGGTTGAGCGATTTTGAGCAAATCGCCATTGTCGCCGTTTTGGTGATTTCTTGCGCCAGCCTGTTTTATGCCTGGATTTTGAGGAAATCTGTCCTCAAAAAAGACAAGGGGACCGATAAGATGCAAGAAGTATGGGATGCCATCCGTGTAGGGGCGGAAGGGTATCTTTCTAAACAGTTGAAAACAATTTTGCCTGCTATTGGTATTCTTTTTGTGGCGTTGTTTCTTTCTGTATATGTGGTTCCCCCAAGTTCCGAAGCTTTAATTGAATTTCCCCCGGAGAAATATAATACCCAGCTCATCATCGCCATTGGACGCGCGATTGCTTTTGTGTTGGGTGCTTCTTTTTCGTTGATAGTCGGCCAGTTGGGCATGCGCATGGCCATCCAGGCCAGTGTGCGTTCTGCATCTGCTGCTAGACGTGAATTCAACGAAGCCCTTTCAATTGCCTATTATGCTGGTGCATATACCGGTATGCTCACCGATGGTTTGGGTCTTCTTGGTGGCACGGTCATCTTTATCATTTTCGGCAAGGCTTCACCAGATGCGTTGCTCGGATTTGGTTTCGGCGGCACACTGCTGGCATTATTTATGCGTGTCGGCGGCGGCATTTACACAAAAGCTGCCGATGTTGGCGCAGATCTGGTGGGCAAGGTTGAAAAAGACATTCCGGAAGATGATCCTCGCAACGCCGCGGTGATTGCCGACCTGGTCGGAGATAACGTAGGTGATTGCGCCGGTATGGCTGCCGACATTTTCGAAAGCTATGAAGTGACTATCGTCTCAGCCCTTATTCTTGGGCTTGCACTTTGGTCTCAAGATCAAAACCTGAAATGGATCGTCTATCCTCTGATCGTGCGCGGTATCGGGGTGATCAGCTCCATTCTCGGAACCTTTGCCGTGCCCATCTGGGAAAAGTTCCCGATCAGGTTCATGCGTGCCCACGATGCTGAAGAATCCATGTTCAGGTCATATGAAATCTCCAGCATTAACACCATTATCTGGTCATTTGTGGTGGCAATTTTGTATGCCCATGATTGGAAATTGGCAGTTTTAACCACTATTGGCGTTGCCTTGGCAGTGGTTTTCAATCCGTTGACCTCATACTTCACATCCACCAAGTATGCCCCCGTACGTGAGATTGTGGACAGCACCAAGACCGGTCCGGCGACTACCATCCTTTCAGGTCTGGCCATCGGCATGGAATCCAGTGTGTGGGCGTTGGTTGTAATTGCTGTGGCATTCTTCACATCGTTGCTGCTGTATCCCGGTGTTGAATCCATCTATGTGCTTTATGGCATCGCCATGGTCGGTATAGGCATGCTCAGCCAAACAGGCAACAATGTGGCCATGGACTCATTTGGTCCAATTTCGGACAATGCCAATGGGATTGGAGAAATGGCCTGGCACGGTCAAACCGATGAAGACACCCTCAAAGCCCGCCAAATCATGGCAGACCTAGATGCAGTCGGCAACACCACTAAGGCCATCACCAAGGGTGTGGCGATTGCATCCGCAGTGATTGCAGCAGTCAGCTTGTTCTCATCCTACATTACTGATGTGGGCAACGTGCAAAGAACTCTTTCTGCCAGCGGGATGAAGATTGAAATCCTTGAATCGATCAGAGTCTCTGATACCAAGGTTTTTATTGGTTTCCTGTTGGGAGGCGCTTTGCCCTGGCTGTTCAGCGCCTTGAATATTAAAGCTGTCAGTCGTGCTGCCATCAAGATCGTTGAAGAGGTTCGCCGGCAGTTCAAAATCCCCGGCATCATGGAAGGCACCAAGAAGCCGGATTATGCCGAAGTGGTGGCAATTTCGACTGGTTCAGCCCAAAAAGAACTGCTGCCTTTGGCTGCTATTGCAGTCTTGATGCCTCTCGTGGTTGGCATGGTGCTGCAGGTTGAAGCGCTTGGCGGTTTTCTCGCCGGTGTCATCTTAAGCGGACAGTTGTTGGCGGTCTTTATGTCCAATGCCGGCGGTGCTTGGGACAATGCCAAAAAGTCTGTCGAAGATCAAATGCGCGACCTGGTCGCCAATACCGGCAAGGGTTCAGAATGTCACAAAGCAGCGGTGGTGGGTGATACCGTCGGCGATCCGCTGAAAGACGCCGCGGGACCTGCCTTGAACCCGATGATTAAAGTGGTGAATCTTGTCAGCTTAATTGCTGCACCTGTGATCGTACGCTACCAGAACCTGGGTGTCGTCGGCTGGGTGATTGTGGCTTTGCTGCTCGCTGCCATCGTTTGGGCAATCGCGGTCAGCAAGAAACCTGCTATTTTGAAATAAGCTTGGTTTTCACCAGGGACCAAAGGATTATTCTTTTGGCCCCTGAGAAAATAGTAACTTAAGTCATTTTTTGCTTGAACAGTATTGACTTTCAATTTCTTGTTTGTTATATTGAATGCACACGTGTGCGTTAAATATAAGGACAAATCAAATGCCAGTGACCATAAAAGATATAGCTAAAAAAGCAGGTGTTTCACATACAACCGTTTCCCGTGCGTTGAACGGCAATCGTTCAATTCCTGAGAAAACGACGCTTGCGATCTGTGAGCTTGCAAAAGAAATGGGATATCTTCCCAGTGCGGCGGCCAGGGGATTGAAAACCAATAAATCTCATGCCATCGGCGTGATAGTCAGCCGCATCGATAATCCTTATTTTGGTGAAATTCTTCAAGGTATTGAGGAAGTTCTGCAAAAAACTGGATACAGTCTGTTCGTTGCCTCTTCTCACCTTGAATTTGACAGCGAAAAAAACATTGTGCAGGCATTTGCTGAACATCGTGTAGACGGTGTGATCATTTGTTCGGTCACTTTTGGATCGAAACATGCAGAGTTCCTAAAAAAATACGGCATGCCAATAGTGGTTATCAATAATCAATCCCCTGAAGACTATCAATGTTCCATTGCCAATGATGATGTCGACGGCGCACGCAATGTAACCCGGCATCTCATCACGCTTGGACACACAGAAATTGCCTACCTTGGTAATGCCAGTGCAGATCGGATCAACGAAGATCGTTTATTGGGTTTTCGAGCTGAAATTCAAAGAGCATCCCTGGAGGTAAACGAGCAGTTTATCGTTAGTTGCCCCAGCAGTGAAATTGAAGACGGCGTCCACGGTATGCAAGTTTTGCTGCAAATAGAACCGCGGCCCACTGCCGTCTTTTGTTTCAATGATCTGATGGCAATCGGGGCTTTGAGTGTCTTGAATGCCAATAAAATTGATGTTCCTGACGAAATATCCATTGCCGGATTTGATAACATCCCATATTCTGCTTATACATATCCACCATTGACCACGTTTGATCAGCCCAAGCGCATGATCGGTGCTGAAGCGGCCCAAATGTTGTTGGACATTATTGATCATCCTGAAAACCTTCAAAACACTGTGCCTGTAACCCATATGATGCGCGGACATTTATTGGTTCGCGGTACAACTTCTGCACCCCAAAAGAGGAGTTCTTTATGACAGCGAATGCATCCAAACTTCTTGTAAAACCGGATTTCTCAAATCCGGTTTATATATTCATCAGCCCTGAAAGTGCAAAATGGGAGCATTTACATTTTGCGGCGGTCAAGCTGACCAGAGGGGAAACATGGTCTTTTGAAACTTCTGATTGCGAACTGGCCCTCACGATCTTAGGCGGAAAATGTGATGTAACCTCTTCTGCTGGAAATTGGGAAGGGATTGGTTCACGAGAAAACGTTTTTCAGGGCATGCCGACCGCACTTTATCTGCCCAGGCGGACCACTTTCACCGTGAAAGCAATCAGCGATTCTCTCGATTTTGCTTGCGGTTGGGCAAAAACGGATAAAGTTTACCCGCCTGTTTTGATCCGTCCTGAAGATGTTACAGTGGAACTGCGCGGAGGGGATAACGTCTCACGCCAGATCAACAAAATGCTGCCGGCGGGTTTTCCATGTGATCGTTTGGTGGTGGTTGAAGTTTATACCCCCTCAGGTAATTGGAGTTCTTATCCGCCGCACAAACATGATCAACGCAAGCTGGATGAACACGGAAACCTGATTGAAGCAGATCTGGAAGAGATTTATTTCTACAAAATTGATAAGCCAAAAGGCTATGCCTATCAGCGTATTTATACGGATGACCGCAGTCTGGATGAATTGATGCTGGTCAGTGACAGTCACGCGGTTCTATCACCCGAGGGATACCATCCTGTGGTAGCTGCACCTGGCTTCAATGCCTATTATTTAAACTACCTGGCAGGCTCAGATCAATCCCTGGCCAGCAGCGATGATCCTGCCTATTCATGGGTCAAAGACACATGGAAGGAAATGGATAAACGCCTTCCCTTAGTATCGATCAATATGAATAAGTGATCCGAGGAGAAAAAATGACCGAGTTCAAGAGCAAACTTCACGAAACAGTATCCACAACCCCAACTGATTATTGGAATGATTCATGTTCAATTGAAGAATTGACATATGCCATTGAAAACGGCGCAGTTGGTGCGACCACCAATCCAACCATTGTAGTGAATGTATTAAAGAAAGAAATGTACTTATGGGAAGATCGAATTAAGGATCTGATCCGTGAGAACTCCACCTGGTCAGAATCTCAAGTTACCTGGAAGCTGATTGAAGAGATGGCGATTAAAGGTGCAGAATTACTGAATCCCACCTTTGACAAAGAAAAAGGCAAAAAGGGTAGACTTTCGATTCAGACCAACCCGACTTTCTACCGCGATGCACAGGCTATCGCTGAACATGCAGTTCATTTTCACACGCTGTCCCCCAATATGCAGATTAAAGTTCCTGTTACCAAAGCAGGCATCTATGCAGTCGAAGAAGCCACTTATCAAGGTGTTTCGCTTAACGCAACCGTGTGTTTTACAGTTCCACAAGCCATTGCAGTTGCTGAAGCTGTCGAAAGAGGTTTAAACCGCCGTACGGCAGAAGGCAAACCCATCTCTGAAATGTCCCCGGTCTGCACAATCATGGTTGGCCGCACGGATGACTGGATGAAAGCAGTTTGCAAACGGGATAAGATTGAAATTGATCCGACTTACCTTGATTGGGCAGGCATCGCCTGTGTCAAACATGCATATGTAGTCTTTCAGGATCGCAAATACAGAACCCGACTTCTGGCGGCTGCCTATCGTCATTTGGGTCATTGGTCCGAATTGATCGGCGGCGACATCATCCTGACCATCCCTTACGAATGGCAGTTAAAAATCAATGCCAGTGACATTGAAGTAAAAGAACGTTTCTCCACTCCTGTTGATGCCAAAATATTATCTGAAATGCTGACAAAAATACCTGATTTTCGTATGGCCTATGAAGTCAACGGCATGAGCGTGGATCAATTTGATACTTACGGTGCGACCGTGAGAACCTTGCGCGGATTTATGTCTTCTTATCATGAAGTTCAAGGCGTCATCCGTGAAATTATGCTGCCCGACCCTGATGTAAAACCTGCTTAGTGAACCAGGAGAATTTAATGACCACAATCAGATTGACCATGGCGCAAGCCCTCATTCGTTTTTTGAAGAATCAATATGTTGAACGTGATGGCAAAGAAACCCAGTTCTTTGCTGGTATGCTCGGCATTTTTGGCCACGGCAACGTCGCCGGCATTGGTCAGGCGTTGCAAGAGAACCCCGATTTTCGTTACATCATGGTGCGCAATGAACAAGCCGGTGTGCATATTGCCAGCGGCTTCACCAAAATGAAGAACCGAATGCAGACTTTTGCCTGCACCTCCTCCATCGGACCCGGCGCAACCAACATGCTCACCGGAGCGGCGCTGGCCACCATCAATCGCTTGCCCGTGCTGCTGCTACCTGGTGATATCTTTGCCCGCCGCAACGTAGCGCCAGTGCTTCAGCAGTTGGAATCTCCGAATACGCAGGATATCAGTGTTAATGACTGTTTCAAACCGGTCTCGCGATATTGGGACCGTATTAATCGACCAGATCAACTGATTACATCTTTGCCCGAAGCCATGCGAGTATTGACCTCCCCGGTGGATACCGGAGCAGTCACACTCTCTTTGCCGCAGGATGTTCAGGCAGAAGCCTACGACTACCCTGAGGAATTCTTCAATAAGCGTGTATGGCGTATTCACCGTCCTCTTGCAGACCGCAGCCGTCTGGAAGATGCCGTTGCAATGATCAAATCCGCCAACCGTCCGTTGATTGTGGCGGGCGGCGGCGTATTGTTCAGTGATGCTTGCAAGACCCTTGATAAGTTCGCGCTCCAAACTGGAATCCCGGTTTGTGAAACACAAGCCGGCAAAGGTGCCTTGGCATATAACCATGCCTGCAACCTGGGGGCAGTCGGCGCCACCGGCACTTTGGCGGCAAACCGAATTGCGCATGACGCCGACCTGGTAATCGGCATTGGCACCCGTTATTCCGATTTCACAACTGCATCCAAGACTGCTTTTCAAAACCCGGATGTGAAATTCATCAACATTAACCTCTTTGAGATGGATGCCTATAAACACAGCGGCATCCCCATCACAGCCGATGCGAAAGTGACGCTTGAAGAGTTGATTAAAGCCTTGAAATCCTTCAAGGTGGCGGATTCTTATACGCAAGAAATCAACTCTTTAAAAGAAACCTGGGAAAAAGAAACGGATCGTTTGTTCAATTTGAACCATCTACCTGTGCCTGCACAAAGTGAAGTGATTGGCGCCATTTGGGAAGCTGCAAAACCCAAGGATGTGATCCTGTCTGCTGCAGGCAGCCAGCCCGGCGACCTGCACAAATTGTGGCGCACACATACCCCCAATTCCTATCATATGGAATATGGTTATTCCTGTATGGCTTACGAAATCCCGGCAGGTATCGGTGTCAAGATTGCCGATCCAAGCCGTGAAGTTTATGTTTGGGTGGGTGATGGCACCTACCTAATGAACCCCACCGAAATCGTCACCGCAGTTCAAGAAGGTGTCAAATTGACTATCATCGTGGTCGATAATCACGGTTTTGGCTCTATCGGTTCGCTCTCGGGTTCCATCGGCAGCAACGGATTCGGCACACGGCTTAATCATCGTGACCTTGAATCGGATCAGTTGATTGGTGATCGCCTGGTGATTGATTACGCCGCCAACGCAGCCAGCCTGGGCGCAGTCGTTTATACCCCGAACTCCATTGCCACCTTTAAGGATTCACTCAAAAAAGCAAAAGCTGAAACCACAACAACCGTCATTGTGATCAATACCGATCGCGAAGAAAAGGTCCCGGGATACGAATCCTGGTGGGATGTCGCCATCGCAGAGACCTCCACCATGCCTTCAGTGAAGAAAGCCAGAAAAGCATACGAAGAGAATCGCAAGAAAGAAAAATTCTTTCTATAAATCATCACACTTTTTTTAGAGGAGATGAAACATGAGCATTCGAATTGGTTTGATCGGCGCGGGCAGAATGGGAAAGGTGTTTGCCAACACCCTGGCATTTACCGTCACCGAAGTGGATCTGGTGGCCGTGGCTGACCCCAGCGAGCAAGCCCTCACTGAAGTCAGTAGTCGTTTTGGCATCAAGAAGGCTTACAAAGATTACCGTGAATTGTTGGATTCAAAAGAAGTGGACGCCGTGGTGATCACCACCCCCACTGGCACACATGCCGAAGTGATCATGGCGGCCGCTGCAGCCAGTAAGAATATCTTTAGTGAAAAACCGATTTCTCAAGCGGTTAAACCCTGCGATGACGCCATACAGGCGGTCAAGCAAGCCGGGGTCAAACTTCAAATGGGGTTCATGCGCCGTTTTGATCCGCCTTATACTGTGGCCAAACAAAAGATCCTTGAAGGCGCCATCGGCACCCCTGTCATGTTTAAAGCCATCAGCCGCGACCCTGGCTGCCCGAATCTTGAGTTTGCCAAACGTGTCAACAGCGGTGGGCTGGTGATTGATATGGGCGTGCACGATTTTGACCTTGCCCGTTGGTTGATGGGCAGCGAAATCACTCGTGTCTACACTGAAGGCACCTGCCTGGCATTCCCCGAACTTAAGGGTGTGGGTGATATTGATAACGCGGTCATCAACCTGCGATTTGCCAGTGAAGCCGTTGGTAACATCGATACCAGCCGCAACGCCGTGTACGGATACGACATCCGCACCGAGGTATTGGGCACTTCAGGCAGTCTGTGGATCGGTTATTTACAGCAAACTCCCATGCTCATCCTCAACAAGCAGGGCGTCACCCACGATGTGGTTCCATTCTTCATGGAACGTTTTGGAATCGCCTATGCTGAAGAGGTGCGCGCCTTCGTCAAGAGCATCCTTAATAATACCGATCCGAGCCCCACAGGCGCAGATGCCCGCGCGGCAACTGTTGCCGGTATTGCCGCCACCTTATCACTGGATGAACAACGACCGGTGTTGATCAGTGAAATCAAATAACTTATTCTATTTCGGGAGAGAACAATGATCAAAATTGCAAATGCACCATGCTCTTGGGGAGCGCTTGAATTTGACCTGCAGGGCAAACCTGCCACATTCGATGTGGTGCTGGATGAAATGCAGAAGACTGGTTATGAAGGTACCGAATTGGGTGATTGGGGATTCATGCCCACTGATCCTACCGTGCTTAAAAAGGAACTTGAACAACATTCCTTGACCCTCCTGGGAGCATTTGTGCCAGTGGCACTCAAGGATGAAACCACTCATGAAAAGGGTGAAGAAGCCGCGTTGAAGGTTGCCCGTTTATTATCTGCTGTCGAAGGTTCCTTACCTTTCATCGTCCTGGCGGATAACAATGGCAGCATCCCTGAACGCACACAAAATGCAGGCCGCGTCACCCCTGCCATGGGATTAAGCGACGAAGAGTGGAAGACTTTTGCCAAGGGTGTGGAGCGGATTGCCAAAGCCGTGAAAAAAGAAACCGGTATGCGCCTTGTTTTCCATCACCACTGTGGTGGATACGTTGAAACACCCGCTGAAATTGACAAACTGCTTGAACTCACCGATCCGTCTCTCGTGGGCATCTGCCTGGATACCGGACATTATCAGTTTGCCGGCGGCGACCCGGTAGCCTTCTTGCAGAAAAATGCCAAACGCGTCTGGCACATGCATTTCAAAGATTGTGAACCTGCCATCGCAAAGCAATCTCGCACAGAAGGTTGGGATTACTTCAAATCGGTTGAAAAAGGTGTCTTCTGCGAACTTGGCAAGGGTGCCGTTGATTTCAAAGCCGTAAAGGCAGAGCTTGAAAAGCAAGGTTTTGAAGGTTGGATCGTGGTTGAACAGGATGTGCTCCCCGGAATGGGAAAACCCTTTGATTCAGCGCTGCGCAACCGTCAATTCATTAAATCCATTGGTCTATAAACGGAGAGAATATGAGCAATCCACGAGTTATTAAAGTTGGTGTTATCGGCGCAGGCCGCATCGGCAAAATTCACGCTGAAAACCTCGCCACACGTATTCCGGGTGTTGAAGTCGTTGCCATTGCGGACCCCAATGTGGCTGCCGCCAAAGAATTAGCCGAGGAACTTCATGTTTCTTCCTACTCTGAAGATTATCGCAAGATTCTTGACGATAAATCCATTGAAGCAGTGCTAATCTGCTCCTCCACAGACACCCATGCCCGTTTCATGACCGAAGCAGCAGAAGCTGGCAAACACATTTTCTGTGAAAAACCGGTGGATCACAGCCTTGAGAAAATTGATGCAGCCCTGGCTGCCGTTAAGAAAGCCGGCGTCAAATGCCAGATCGGATTCAACCGCCGCTTTGACCCCAATTTCAAAAAAGTGCGTCAAATGGTCAACGAAGGCAAAGTGGGTGAGGTTCAGATTTTGCGCATCACCAGCCGCGACCCAGCTCCCCCGCCAGTATCTTATGTGAAAGTCTCGGGCGGCATGTTCCTTGATATGACCATCCATGATTTTGATATGGCACGTTATTTATCTGGCAGTGAAGTGGTTGAAGTATATGCTGCCGGTGCAGTCATGGTAGACCCTGGCATCGGAGAAGCTGGCGACATTGATACTGCGGTGATCACACTCAAGTTTGCCAATGGTTCCATCGGCACCATCGATAATAGCCGCAAAGCCATTTATGGTTACGACCAGCGAGTCGAAGTTTTCGGTTCAAAGGGCATGGTAGCAGTTGCCAATAACACCGCAAATTCAAGTGTTTACAGCAATGAAGATGGTGTTGTATCTGAGAAACCTTTGTATTTCTTCCTTGAGAGATATATGGATTCATTCATCGCTGAGTTATCTGACTTCATTGATGCAGTCAGAGATGACAAACCCACACCCGTAACTGCCCTGGATGGCCGCAAACCGGTTGTGATTGCTATGGCCGCAAACAAATCATTGAAAGAAAACCGTTCGGTTAAGTTGTCTGAAATCGAATAATCGTAATAAGGAGTAAGTGATGGTTGATGAAATACAGGAATTGGTTGCAAAAGCACGGGCTGCACAGAGTGTGGTCGAATTTTGGTCACAAGAACGTGTGGATGAAATGGTGGCAGCAGTTGGGTGGGCGGCATACGAGCGCTCACATGCTGAAGCCTGTGCACGTTCTGCGGTGGATGAAACCGGGATGGGAGTTTATGCCGACAAGGTCGTCAAACACCAAAAGAAGACTTTGGGCACCTTGCGTGATTTGCAGGGCTTAATTACCACCGGCATCATCGAAGAAAACAAAGACAAAGGGTTGATCAAAATTGCCAAGCCTGTTGGTGTGATTGGCGCACTGACACCCGTGACGAATGCTTCATCAACCATTTCTTGCAACGGCTTGCCCATGTTGAAAACACGGAACGCTGTGATTTTCGCGCCGCACCCCAAGGCAAAAGCAACTTGCGCATTGACCGCTAACTACATGCGTGAGGGTTTAAAACAGGTTGGCGCACCTGAAGATTTGATTCAATTTGTGCCCAACCCCAGTGTTGAAATGACACAGGAATTAATGAAACAGGTTGATCTGGTGGTGGCAACTGGTGGTTCAGCGATGGTGAAGGTGGCATATTCGAGCGGCACCCCGGCTTACGGAGTTGGCGCCGGAAACGCCGTCGTCATCGTGGATGAAAGCGCTGACCTCGCAGATGCGGCCAATAAGATCCACCTGGGGAAAATCTTTGACAATGCCACCTCCTGTTCATCGGAGAACTCCGTGGTCATTCAAGCGGGTGTCTTTGAACGGATGGTCAGTCACTTGAAAGCTCTCGGCGGATACCTTTGTTCGGCTGAGGAAAAGGCTAAATTGAAACAAGCCATGTGGCCTGATGGATCACATCTCAGCCCAAAAATTGTCGGCCAGTCAGCGCAGCAGATCGCCCAGGTTGCCGGCATTTCTGTCGCACCTGAGGTTAAATTCTTGATGGTGCTGGGCGAGGCAGTGGGCAGCGCGGATATGTTCTCGGGTGAAAAGTTATCGCCTGTGATGACCTTGTGGAAATACGATGAATTTGATGCAGCCGTGAAGCTGGTCACCGATATCACTCGCTACAGTGGTTACGGCCACTCCTGCGGCATTCATTCCACCAACCAGGAACACATCATGCAGTTGGCCACTCAAGCCAAGGTTAGCCGCATGATGGTGCGCCAGACTCAGGCATATGCCAACAGCGGCAATTATGATAACGGCATGCCCTTCGCTCTCACGCTGGGTTGCGGCACCTGGGGCGGCAACATCACCAGTGAAAACGTGCATTGGAAGCATTTCATAAACACCACCTGGGTATCCATGCCCATTCAGCCCGTTCTACCGAATGAGGATTTGATATTTGGTGCTCATTGGAAAAAGTACGGAAAAGTATAGGTTTTAGGTTTCCTTCACGAACCTTTTTTCTTCCTCCACTCAATAACCTGCGTAATAGCAGGTTATTGAGTCTTTAGCGATAATGTGTTTTCGAGTTATTGGAGAAAATTTGACTTTGGATTACCTGTGGTTATCACTTGCAGCATCTTTCGCCGCTGCCATTTCAGGCGCAGCCGGTTTTGGCGGTGCGTTGTTGCTGCTGCCTGTGCTCACGGGCACGGTGGGAGCATTTCAGGCAGTGCCATTACTGACTGTTGTGCAGTTGATCGGCAACCTCTCTCGTGTTGGGTTTGGTTTCACACAGATCAATTGGAAATCGGTGTGGCTGTTTCTATTGGGTGCCATACCTTTGAGCGTGGTTGGTGCACTTCTATTCACTGATTTACCCAAAACAATCGTTAATCGCTTTACAGGTGCTGCCATCCTTGTGTTTACCCTCTTGAAGTTGAGCGGTATTCTCAAATTAAAGTCTGGTAAATTGTTGTTGACCGTTGGGGGAGGGGTGGTGGGTTTTCTTTCGGGGTTGGTCGGTAGTGCGGGTCCGCTAGGGGCAGCCATCTTCTTAAGCCTTGGGTTGCCGCCGGTTGCTTATGTGGCCAGCGAAGCCACAACCGCTTTGGTCATGCATGGAGTAAAAACGATAGTTTATCAGAGCGTATTGACTATCGGTTCCAAAACATGGATACTCGCCGGCTTGATGGGAGCGGCAATGATTCTGGGAACCTGGGTATCAAATCGGGTAATTCAAAAGATGAACACCAAAGTGTTTCAGATTTTTGTTTCGATTTTATTAATAATCATGGCCGGATATATGATTGTTCAAGGATAACCCACCATGATTATTCATTAATACAGAAGAACGCGGATACTCTTCGCGTTCTTCTGCCTTCAAGGAGAAAACAAGAAACTATTGTGTCAATAGATTCACGGCATAGAAGTCGTGATAATCAGTGATATTTTGGAAAACGAACATATTGTCAAAATTGTATGCTGGTAATTCTTTGAACGGGACAGCGTCTTCGACTGGCGCAATATCGGTGCGACCTGAATATTGTCCAACCTGATTCCAGGGTTCAAAACCTTCGGCACTCAACGCAAATCGGAGGAATAATTTGGCAGCATTTGGGTGGGGTGCTTGATTAATGATGGCCAAATAGTTATGTTTTTGAACGCCCACAACCGGAGACAATCCTTCACATGGTGCAAATACAGCATCACCAGACAGGACTTTGCGATATTTTGATAAAGGAAGCCATCCTAAATTGTTGTCGTTTAAGCCAGGGATGGCCATTGCTCCCCAAACATCATCACCACCAGCAACCCCGACAGGTTGATTTTGGGCGAATTTTTTAAGCCACATCCAACCGGCATCGGGAGTGTCAGCATCAAGTACGATATCAGTGCCATACAGATCCTTATAAGCTACTGCAAATTCATCAGTATGAGAAATCGCACTCATCAACATCCCAAGGTCTTCAGCGCTGTTGATGGGATCCTTGATAAAGACTTTTCCCTTCCATTCAGGGTCAGTTAATTGCCACCAATTCGTTATGGGGCAGGTATCATTCAATTCGGTGTTGTAAATCCAACCAAAAGTTTCTGTACTGGCAGTAACAACTGGATTTTGGTTTTCTTCCGGGATCACTGAAAGTAATTCGGCAGGGATGTATTTCCAAAGGTACTGATTGGGAACAAATTCTCCTTCCAGGTCAGGTCCACCGGCGCTGTACCAAACATCTCCGGTAAACGCACCCGCTTTTTGTTCTTCACGAACTTTGGTAATGACTTCGGAGCCCCCCATATCATTCGCTTCAAGAACGATATCGGGATATAATGTTGCCCATACCGCGGCAGCATCTTGGATGCGTGAAGAATTGGAGTAGACGATCAACGAACCTTCTTCTTTCGCTGCAGCTTCAATAGCAGCCCAATCTTCAGTGTCAGAGAGATACGAACCAAGGCCGTTGTCTTTAGCCCATTGTTCAGCAGCGCTGAGAGGTGCTTCGGTGGCAGCCGGAGCTTCGGTAGCTGCAGGCGCTTCAGTTACGTCGGCGACTGGTGCCGCGGTAGGTTTTGCGCAGGATACAAGAAAACTGATCAATAGAACAAGCGAGAGGATTCTTAAAAGCTTTTTCATTTATTTCTCCTTAGTTTATGGTGGAAATGATATGAAAAGTGAGAGGATCGCATTTTTATTTTTTCAGAAGAAACCTCCTTTTTGCCATCGGCAAATAATCACATTCCATTGAATATCGATTTATTTACATTACAGTTTCCACATAGAGGCTGCTGTTGCCAATGGTTGATTACATATTTATTTGACAGCAGCCTTAAATTTGGATATTTAGAGTCCAAGTCCTTTTTCAAGGCTGCCTTTGCGGAATCGGCTTATCAACCAGTTGCCTGCGAGAATTAATACGATCAACAGGATGATCACCGCATCCGCTTTTTGTTCGCTTCCGTTTTCTGTATAGCGCATAGTCATACTCGCCAAGACTTGTGTGGCTGGTGTAACTAGTAGGATGATTAAGGATAATTCGCGCATTGTTGTGATGAAAGATAACAAGAAACCAGATACAAAACCACTTCTGGTAAGGGGAAAGATAATGCACGTGAACCTTGTCCACGCATTTGCGCCAGCGATTTTGGCGGCTTCCTCAAGTTCCCTTCCTACCTGCATCATGGCTGTAACTCCTGTCCTACTTGAAAAAGGAAGGTTTTTAGCTACTGATACCACAACCAGGAGGGCGAACGTTCCATATAAAGGTGGAATAGGACCCACGGGTTTTGCGAACATTGAGATAAAAATGGCGCCAAAAGCGATGCCTGGTATGACATAGGGAATAAACGCTAATTGTTCAACAAGTTTTGATAATTTTGTTCCGCGCCCTTTGACAATGGAGTAACCTAAGATCACACCTAATATTGCAGAGATGAAGGCAGTCGAAAATGCAAGCTTTATTGAATTCCATGCGCCTTTAATAATCGCAGGGTTTCGAAATATGCCCGGCAATCCATCATCAATTGTTGAATCACTTCTTCCGATCCAGTGAACCAATGAGAAATTGGCTAAACTGAAGTCTCCGGAGGTTTTCATGAAAGTATTCCAAAGCAAAAGGGCAGCAGGTACTACTGCAATAATGATTTCAATTCCAATAATCAGAACAGTAAAAAAGCCGCGCCATTTTCGAAGGTTGATCTGTTTTATAACCAACCCTCTACCTCCGATGGTTTCAAAACTTTTCTTCGTCCCCATGGCTTTTTGATTGATATACACCGTGATGATGGCGATTGCTATTAACATGAGTGCTAACACAAATCCATCAGCAGTATCGCCCAGCTTCATATCAGCCCGGATCATGGTCGACAATGTGTAATAACGCACGGGAACGCCTAGAATATTCGGGCCGCCAAAAGTGCCCATCACTCTAGAAAAGGTCATGATAAAGCCTGACAAAAGAGCAGGCAAAACCAGAGGGAAGGTAATCTTTCTCAATATTCGCCAGCGGCTAGCGCCCATCATTTCGCCAGCTTCTTCAAGATTTGAATCAATTGACATCAAAGCTGCAGAAACGAAGAGGAAGAAAAAGGTGTAATAATGCAATCCACTGCTGACCATGATGGGAACCGGTCCATAGGCAAACCAATCAGGCGGGCTGATGCCAAACAAATATTCAACTATCCCAGGGGCACCGCCAATGGTTCGATTTTTGAACATCACTGTCCATGCCATTGATATGGTCCACGACGGCATCATGTATGGAACAATTGCCAAAATATTGATAATTTTGCGTCCCGGCATGTTCGTGCGAACCACAAACCATGCCATCAGGCATCCCAATGCCAGTGCAATTGCTGTTGCACCAGCAGAGACTACCAATGAGTGCTGCAAAGGAACATAAAGCATAATCATGCTGATTTTTGAAGACAGCATTCTGATCCAATGATAAAAAGTGAATCCGCCAATTTCAGCATCGGGGAATTTAATCAAATCTTTTTCTTGAAAGGTAAGGGTGGTCGCCATCATTCGAAATAGCGGAATGATGATGAGATATATCAGGAGTGCCAGCATTATTAATGAAAGCAATACATGCGGGCTGCCTAGCCAACTGAAAAAACGTCGGGATCGTGCAACAAGTAATTGTTTATGATTCTTTTCAAGGTCAATGAGGGCGGCCACAGTCGGTCTCCTAGTTCTTTTTTTTCGAGTTTGATGGGTTGCTGGTTCGCAAGACACTTTCTCGAAGCTGGTCAAGCTGATCAAGATTATTCATTATCTTTTCTTGATCAGATGCAGTTAATGCCAGAAGTAGGGTGTTTATAATGGTCATCGGTATCGTTAGCGAATGGAAAGCAGACACCGGGCCACGGCGTGATGCAAGTGTCACAGTCGCTTTTCTGCCTATCAAATCACCTAAGGTGTCGGTAATTAATATTACGGGGGCATTAAATTCATTTGCTCGATCCAAGACCAATTCCAAATATGGATTTACACTATGAAATGCAATTGCAATCACCAGATCATTTCCAGTCATTAGCAGCAATGGTTCGATTAATTCTCGTCCTGATGTGCGTAAAGGAATTACATGCTTAAGTGAGCGTGTTAGCCGTATATCCAGTTGATCTACCAGTGAAATGGATGGTCCCAAACCAAAAACAAAAATTCGATCATGGGTTCGCAATAGATCTGTAGCTATTTTTATTGCATCACGGTCAAGGGTTTGTAATGATTCAGTTAAGAAATCTATTTCTGAAGTAACTAGTTGTTCGTAGATATCCCCAGTATTCCGAAGTTCATCCAAGCTGCTTCGGATGCGTGCTGAATGATTGGCCAGGTTTCTTACTTTGGCTTGCAGCATATTGCGCATGGCAGGGTAGCTGTCAAAACCAAGCCTCTTTGCAAATCGCAGCATGGTAGGTTCACTCAAGTTTAATCTGGTGGCCACTTCTGCAGCTGACATAAAGGCTACTTCATCGCGGTTCTGGCTGATAAATGTGGCTATTCTTTTTTCACTGTGAGTAAAGAATTCATATTGTTCTGCAACCAACTTGTTGAATTCCTGGTCATTTTCTTTATCAGAATTCATTAGCACCTCTACTCATCAAAACAAAAATTGTTAGTAGTATTTCTTTTTTGGGAAATTATCTATTGTTAATTAATTTGAAAGATTGACAGGCTGGGTAGATCAAGTAAAGAGTTACAAAAAAAATCAGCTTTTGTGCCTTCATCGTGGTTAATTGCTATGGTTGTCATACCGGCTTTTTGAGCTCCTTCAAGTTCGACTCCTAGATGACCAACAAAGGCAGTTTCTTCCGGCGTAAGTTTGGCTTGCTGTATTGCATAGCTGTAAACTAATGGATCAGGTTTATGTGCGCCAAGGTCGGTTGAACAGGCAACTATGTCAATGAACTCTGCGACACCAGCTTTTTCAAGACGTCGCATTTTCCATTCCAACGGATACATCGTGTCAGTAATAATTCCCATTGGGATCCCTTTTTGCTTTAATTGAGCTAAGGCTTCTTTTGCGCCAGGCATGGGTTGAATTGCATTTGAATAATTTACAATTTCCGCGGTTAACATTTTACGTTGGTCAGGATCAGTCACCTTGCGCATGGATAACCATTGATCCCAATACACATCATGGCTGATACTGCCTTCATTTGCCTTGGATCTTAGCTTCAATTGTTTTTCCATTTCTTCAACTGATATTTCCGTTGCATACCCTTTTTCTTTAAGGGTTTTATTTGCAAATTCTTCCGTCGTTCCTGACCTGGTATAAAGTATTCCTGCGGCATCAAAGAATATTGCTTTTATCATTGTAGATTTGTCCTATCGTGCCAATATAAATACCCACCATTTTTCCATAGCTGTAAAAATATCAGCAAGAAAAAGTGAAATGATAACAAAAACTACATTTTATTAAATTATGTAATTAGACTTACATTATATTACAACACTGCAGGAAAAAATGCAAGCATCAGTTTTGATTGTTTATAACTCGTTCTAAGCAGAATATTATGCGGGGGATTTACTATTCTATGTAACTTAATTGGTGACAATATTACTTCGAAATTCCAAAATCTTGAAGTTTATAAAGATTGAGATCAAATCACTGATAATTAGAATGAGAATTTGTACCTTGTATATGTTTAATAAGGATCATGCATTAGTATTAAGATTAGAAGTGAATAATTGAGAGTGTATTTATTTTCAACCCCTTGCCAATAAAGCTTTTCCTTTTTGTTCAAACACCACATCAAAAGGAGGGCATTCAGCAGGAATGATTATGGTTTCCAATTGGTTAAGCTTAATGGACCAATCGCTACCTTTAATAATTAAGTTGCTATCAATCGAAGTAATAACCGCAAATGAATCTTCCATTGTGTTGACCTTCACGACACTTTTGTTGCCTTGCAGTAAAGTTAATGAGAAATAGCTGCATGTCGTCAATGTTGAAATTGGATTGGAAGATAATTTTTCATCAATAGGTTTAACAGTACCTCTTTCATTTGGGTTTAGCACTTCAATCGATTCATCGATGTGCAATTTCCTTGTGCCATCCATCGGACGGTCCCAATCATAAACACGGTAGGTGATGTCCGAATTTTGTTGAACTTCATAGATCAGCAAGCCAGGTCCAAGTGCATGGATGGTGCCTGGTGCGATGAAGATTGAATCTCCGGTTTTTACAGATCTGCGTTCTACTAAATCCAGAATTTCTTTTTTCCCGGCTGCAGCTTGAATATCCTGCCTGGTGACATTGGGTTTAAGTCCGCTGATCAATTGAGCATCTTCCTCAGCATCAATCACATACCAAGCTTCAGTCTTGCCATTTTGGGTTGGACCAGCTAGTTTCTTAGCTTGTTCATTATTCGGGTGAACTTGAAGCGAAAGCCAGTCTGCACAATCCAGCAGTTTAATAAGTAACGGAAATCGTCTTCCTTTAAATTTCACTACTTGAGAACCTAATAATGCGGTTCCTTCGAGATCAACCACTTTGGCAAGGGTTTTGCCCATATATGGACCGTCTGCCACAATGTTTTCTTCGTGAACAATCCAGGCTTCGGCAGTGATCTCAGCCTCCGGCCGTAGTTTTTTTCCTCCCCAAACATATTCTTTAAAAATGGGGGTTAATTTGAAAGGAATGAGCATGCTTTGCTCCTGTAATTTCGAAATTGAATTGTTATCATTAGACAAATTGAAATTATAAACTCAGATAATCAGTTGAATAATTTTTCTTAAGATGATTCTTGTAATAAATCTGTGATTAAGAAATCATCTTATCAAGCGATTTCTTTGACTGCTCGAGAACTGTTGCATGCAAACTTGAATTATGTGCATCCATGGTGACAATTACCGGCAAGTCTTTTACTCGAATCACCCAGATTGCCTCTGGCACTCCTAAATCCAGTCTATATACTCCAATCACTTCGGTAATGCATTCTGCTATTAGGGCGGCTGCTCCGCCAATGGCATGAAAATAAACCGCTGGTGCAGCGTGGCACGCGGAGAGTGTTTTAGCTCCCATGCCCCCTTTGCCAATCACACCTCTCAGGGTAAAGAAATTGATCACATCGGCTTGATACGGTTCTTCACGGATGCTGGTGGTCGGACCGGCTGCAGTGATCCGATATTGGCTTGATTCCAACCCTGTAACCACCGGTCCGCAATGGTAGATGATTCCTTCACTTAATAATGGTTTCAATAGGCTTAGTATTTCTAGATCTTCTTCCGTGGCAGGAGTGATTTTCCTGATGAAAGTATCATGAATCCATTTGTGCACGGCATCTCGGCCTGTGACCATCACTCCGCTTAAAAGGACCGTATCACCTACGTTCAAACCGTTGATCTCATCAGCACTTAAGGGGATGTTGAGGTGTTTTGCCACGATTTCTCCGATCTATTCGTAAAAAACTTTGTCGCCAATGATGATCATCTTTCGGCGGCGGTATGCCCAGCACATGTATGAGACAGTAACGAAAAACGATGCAGGCAGCCGATGGATGGAGGTGATCTTGGTGCCAAGCACAGTGGCTTTGCCGCCAAAGCCCATTGGGCCGATGCCCAATTCGTTAGCTTCGGCAGTAATTTTGTTTTCGAGAATATCAAGTTCCGCATCTTGATTGTGGTCATCCGGGTCACGAAGCAGCACCTCTTTGGACGCCAAATAAGACGTGCCGCGATCACCGCCGATGGCGATGCCCAGAAAACCTGGAGAGCAGCCTTCACCTTGTGCGCGGAAAACGGCATCCAGCGCTGCTTTTCTGACACCTTCCAGATCACGGCCGGCTTGAAGAGTGTCATTAGGCAGGGAGTATTGCGCTCCTACATTTTCACATCCGCCGCCTTTGAGAATCAGGTCAATGGTTAATTCATTTGTTTCAGACACATGAAAATGAATGGTTGGAAAATAATCATCTCCCAGATTATTGCCAGTGTTCATGCCGGTGAGTGCATCCACAGCATTGGGGCGTAAATAAGATTTTTGGGTCGCCAATCCGACCGTATTTCGTATCTGCCTGGTAAGTTCGTCTCGATCGATTGTGGCAGGTGCATGGACGTAAAAAATCGGTGTGCCGGTATCCTGGCAGATGGGGGTTGAATTCTTGCGGGTCATCGCCACGTTTTTGAGAATCGTTTCAAGTGCAGTCTGCGCTGCGGAACCAGGTTCCTCGTTAGCCAATGCCACTTCTAATCGGGCTTCAACCGGGTTTGGGAGGTCGGTAGAAGTTAATCGAACCAGTTCAAGCAATTCCTGCGTGTAGTCGCGCATAAGCCCTCTAATCTATTTTGAGCCTGTCTATTAACTGCTGCTCATACTTTTCAAGGTCAATTGTGATGCGAGAAACGCCGCTTTCCATGGCTGCTTTGGCCACAGCGGGGGCTTCCCATAAACAGACGCGGTTATCCAATGGTTTCGGAACGATATAATCCGGTCCAAATTCAAGGTGGTTCAGCCCATAGGCTTTCAAAATGGGGGCAGGTACCGGTTCTTTTGCCAGTGCCGAAAGAGCCTCGCTGGCGGCCAGCTTCATCTGATCATTGATTGCACTGGCGCGCACATCCAACGCCCCACGGAATATGAAGGGGAAACCCAGTACGTTGTTGACCTGATTTGGAAAGTCAGACCTGCCCGTGCCGATCATTGCATCGGGGCGGGTTTGTTTGGCGAGATCAAACTTGATCTCGGGGTCAGGGTTTGCCATGGCAAAGATTACGGGAGCCTGACGCATACGCATAATCATTTCAGGTGTGACGATATTGGCAACAGACAAGCCGACAAACATATCTGCACCTTCAAGCACTTCAGAAAGCGTTTCAGTGTGTTCTCCCTGGGCAAAGATTTCTTTTTCTGGAAACATTTCTTCTTTTCGACCTTTATACACCAGCCCTTTGATGTCGCACATCCAGATGTTTTCTCGAGGGACACCAATTTTTACAAAATGATTTGCCGATGCGATTGCTGCTGCGCCTGCGCCAGAAAAGACGATCTTGATATCTTTTATATTCTTGCCGCTGATTTCAAGGGCGTTGATAAGAGCTGCGCCTAAAATGATTGCCGTGCCGTGTTGGTCATCATGAAAGACAGGAATATCCATCCTTGATTGAAGTTCCCGTTCGATGTAGAAACACTCTGGGGATTTGATATCTTCGAGATTGATGCCGCCGAAGGTTTTACCGATCAGTTCAACTACCTGGATGATCTTCTCTGGATCGTGGGTATCGACTTCAATGTCTATCGAATCCACATCGGCGAACTTCTTAAACAAGACTGATTTACCTTCCATTACCGGTTTGCTGGCAAGTGCGCCGCGGTCTCCCAGACCGAGGATGGCAGTGCCATTTGAAATGACTGCCACCAGGTTGCCTTTGTCAGTATATTCATAAGCAAGATTTGGATCTCTGGCAATTTCAAGAACAGGAAATGCCACGCCGGGGGTATAGGCCAAGCCCAGATCGGTTTGTGTATCCAGTGGTTTACTTGGAACAATTGAGATTTTTCCGGGAACTCCGTTTAGTTTGTGATATTCTAATGCGGTTTCTTTTGTGATCGGCGGCATGGAGCTCTCCAATAAATACTTAAGGGTGGCGATTCATAGAATTAAGCACTTTTTCCTCAAAGTGTCATCCTTCTAATTGTAGTGCAAGAATAATTAACTTTGAGCCAATCGGTGGAATTTTTAGAAAATCTTTATACTAACAATAACGGCAATCAAAAAAATATTCCAGACAACACCTGGAATATTCATCAACAGTAAAATGGACAAGTGTTATTACTTTAAGAATGTTTCCAAATAAGATTTAATTTTTTCGTTATTTGGAACGTTGTTGTTCAACATGTCAGGTGAAGTAATTGCTCCAAAGCTGATGTTTTCTTTGGGCATTGTAAGGGCAAGACAGGCGAGGTTGGTTAACTGTTCTGCACTCAGGTCAGTAATAAATGCGTCTTTGAATTGGGCGATCAAGGTTGGGATTTGAGGCAAAATGTTGACATTGATCATCTTGGCTTGCAACGCATTGACAACTTCATTTTGTCGTGCAGTGCGAGCGGATTCGCCGCCAGGATTCAAGAAGCGAACATACTCGGTCGCTAATGCCCCATTCAGAGTTTGCTTGCCTGCCGGAAAACTGATGTTGTGCTCTGTGGTGATGGCGGCAGGGAGGGTTATCTCGATGCCGCCAACTGTGTCAACCATTGCGCCGAACTTATCCATTTGAACAGTCACATAGAGGGTTGGTTCAACGCCAAAATTTTCTCGTAATAGTTGAGCAACCACACCCGCGCCTACCGCATTTTTTTCAAGCGGAGTGCCCATTGCCGCTTCAAAGGCTGTAAAGTAAGTTAATCCCAGCGGTTGCTGTTCTTTTGATTCCTCATTAAGCGAAGAAGTGTATACGAGCATATCTCGGGGGAAAGTGACAATTTTTACAGTCTGAGTATCAAAATTTACTTTGATTAAGCGGATGGAATCTGCACCGTTGGGTTTGGCGCTGCCTAAAACATCAGAACCAACAAAAATTATGGTCTTGGAGCCGCTTTCACCACAAGTTTTTTCCATTTCAGGGGTGTTGGTTGGCAATTCAAGCTCCACACCTGGGATTGCATTTGATTCTGGCAAAGCTGCAGTTTCAAGTGCCAGATCAGCTTCAATCATTTCTGTTGCTAACTCCATTGTTGGGGCTAGTGGTTCTTCAAATGAAGTATTCGTTGTACACGCTGTTGAAATGAGCAAGGTGAGAATCGTAACGAAAAACATCACTTTTATTCGATTATTTCTTATCATGACTTGCTCCATTCTAAATGTTAACAATCACGCTACTGTTTTATTTTACATCAGTTAAACGCTCAAAATTCATTTTCGGTATCCATTAAGTTAGTATGCACCTTTACCGCGAATCACAATCCAAAATGTATTGATCAATATGAATAAATCCAACCATATTGAATAATGCTGGATGTAATAGATATCATCTTCAGTATGCAGATACATGGGTTTGTCACTTCTTCCGTGGATCTGCCACCAACCGGTCAACCCCTGTGGAATGGCAAATCGCTTTCGCTGCCAGGGTTGATATTTTTCTACGAGTTCAGGAAGTTCAGGGCGCGGACCGACCAGGCTCATATCACCTTTTAAGATATTAAAGAGTTGCGGCAGTTCATCCAGACTGAAGCGGCGTAAAAACCGTCCGAAAGGTGTCACACGCGGATCATTTCTACTTTTAAAGATAATATTGCCTTTTTCATCCTGGTATTGCACTTCTGAGCGAACTTTTTCTGCATCGCGAATCATGGAGCGGAATTTTAGCATTTCAAAAATTCGACCATTGCTGCCTGCTCTTTTCTGGCTAAACAAAATTGGGCGTCCGTCACTGATCAAAATGATCAATGAGATTATGGCGAGAAGTGGAAGGACAAGAATCAAAGTGAGTGTGCAAAAAAATAAATCAAATGAGCGTTTAACCAATAATTGATAATCATCAATGGCTGAAGCACGCAGGTCTATCATGGGGATGCCCGCAAAATCATCAATTGTGGTTTTATAGAGTGCCAGATCAAAGAAGCCCAGCGCGACCCATATTTTTACGGGCAGTTCTTCCATTTGCTGAACAATCAGACTTAATTGCGGATAAGCTGAATATGGTAGAGCAATTATCACATCGGTAGCCTGTTTGGATACAACCAGTTCTTTAATTTCAGACGAGTCTCCGATCAATGAAAATGCTGAATGGATGTCATTCTTATCATCCACGAAACCAAGAAAAACCGTGTTAAGCGGTGAGGTTTCATTGATATGAGTTAGGACTTTTTGTCCCATTGGACCTGATCCCACAATGAGAATTCGTTTTTCTTGAGATATTGGTACCTTTTGAAGCCGGAATATTATCCGTACGCCCAAGCGCCATAATAGAGAAAAGATGTATGCAATTGGCAAGAACAGAATGAAAGCCGCCCTTGAAAAATCGCGATAAGAAAGATACAAGATCCCTGCGGCTGAAATGGAAGCAATCAGCATTCCCAGGGTTAATGCGCCGAATTCATCCACAACCCTTAAATATCGTTTGCCGTCATACAGAGAAATCGTCAGATAGATCAAGACCCAAATAACGGGGAAGATCCAATACACTGCCGGTGGAATAGAAACGGGGGATTGCATCGTTTTGATAAAAGAAAGGGAATTCAGGATTGGACGAATAATGGTGGAAAGCCACAAACTGAACGCGATTGTTAATGCGTCCAGCAGCATGGATAGAATGGCGAAGTTGATTGAAAAGCGTCGGTTCATAAGAAAACACACTCAATTTCCATAAATAATTTTAATTGTATTTATTTCGAGAAATAAACCAATAAAAATTAGATGAAATCGCAAGTATTCCAAGCGTGGGTAAAATAAAAATTACCTGTGGCACTTTTGATCATTGGTTAGTTGCGATTCTGAAAGTAATTCTTTCAACGACAACCAGACAAACCTGGGATATTGCTTATACCGAGGCCAGAGCCGTTTTGGTTCTTTGATCAACCTATAGAGCCATTCCATTCCGATCCGCTGTATCCATTTGGGAGCTTGCTTCTTTGACCCGCTTAGGAAATCAAAAGCTGCTCCGACACCCACCATGACTGGAATCCTGATCCTATCGCGATTTTCATGCATCCAAATTTCTTGCCAGGGTGAACTCATTCCAACCCACAAAAAATCGGCCCCGCTCTGGTTCAACATATTGAGTAAGGCGTTTTCCTCAATCGAAGTTGGGCGGCCAAACGGCGGAGAACAGGTACCGGTAATTTGAAGGTTAGGGATTTGATGTTGAAGCTTATCAGAAAGATTCCTTGCAACACCCGGTTCACCACCATAAAAGAAATGCTTCCAGTTCTTATTGGCGCCGTGTTGGCAGGCGGCCATTAACAAATCCGGGCCATAGACACGCCTGGTTTCTTTATATCCCTTGAGCTGTAATAGCCATACAATAGCCATTCCATCAGGGGTAACCAAATCAGCTTCATTAAATATGGGCAGTAACGCTGGATCATTAACGCATTCCATGATGGAGTGAGCAGGGGCAACACAAATATAAACTTTTGACTGGACATTACGCCATTCATCAAATTGCGCAATTGTCGTATCCATATTCAGGATATTTACATTAACACCAAGAATAGATTTGTGCAAGACTTTCATTACTTGTTGCTCTCAGAGCTTGAGGAGTTATCTTCATTTAGTACATCAAAAATCTTTGATACAAACGTTTCTATCATTTTATCGACGTTACTGCGATGGAGTATCAGATTTCGTCCTGCATTACCAAAATCTACTCTTTGCTGGTCAGAAAGACCAAGACATTTTTCCATGGCGAAATGTAGCGAATTAAAGTCATTTGGCGCAAAGTAAAAACCAGTTTGATTTTCAAACACTAAATCCTTCTCAGTTCCATCAGCTTCACTGACTACACAGGGTAATTTCCAGAAGAGTGCTTGATTCAAAGCCAGGCCCCCAATCCCTGGTAATATGAAATAATCAGCAGCAGCAAAAATCACATCGACATCTTTAGTTACTCTGCCCCAGATTTTTACTTGACCCAGCTTTAATATTTCAACCATTTTTTGTATCTCAGGCAAGCCAGGACCATCTCCAACAATCCATAAGATTAAGTTTTCTTGATTAGATAATTGCTGAAAAGCCTTTAATAGCAATGAAACTTGTTTTTCTAATGCGATCCCACCAACATATAGGAAGATTTTTTTATTATTTAATTGAAGTTGATCGCGCAGCAATTTAGCTTTATTGAGATATGCATCTTCGTTATTACTGAGTGTACTAATTTCAAGACCGTTGTAACAAATAGTAATTTTTTTTGCTAATCTGTTATCCAAACTTGATAAATAAGTTGAACCTTTGGTGCTGTACACAAGGATTGAATCAACCGAAGATAAATACTTTTTGAGTATAAAGTGTTTTATTGGAAGTATGAATTTGTTGCTTGATTGCGATTCCCATCCACTATGCCATGTAATAGTCTTTGCACCGTAACGGTGTGCCCAGGTAATCGCCAACCAATTTGTTAAAATGCTAGGAATTCCTAATGTAATAACTACATCCGGTTTCCATTCACGAATCGACTTCATAATTCCCTTGTGCCACCGGATGGAAAAAGGACCAGCTTTTAATTCTACAAACTTAAGTCTACGATTTGGGAAATTAATTGGCCCCTGATAGGCTGGTCGTCCGTCATTTTTAACTTTTGTTCCGTGGATGACTAACCACTCATAATCAGGACAGGTACATAATTTTTCAAAAAAAGTTACTCTATAAGGAGTAATATAGTTAAAAATAAATGCGATTCGAGGGCGATGGGAACAATTAGCGATCAAAGTATTTTACCCTTGGTGGTTTAAAGTTCACCAGATTGCGTTCATGTATTTTTATTTCTTCCTTAGAAAATCTTTCGCCAATGGTTTTAGCTGGCACCCCTGCAACGATTTTGTAAGCCTCGACATCTTTGGTTACTACGGAACCTGCCGCAACAATTGCACCGGTTCCTATTCGAATACCTGATAGTACTATTGCTCCATAACCGATCCAAACATCATCCTCAATAATTACATCTTCTTCAGGTTGATAAGTCGGCTTGTCTCCAACCCATGATGAATATCTTATCGGAATACCCACGTTCTTATAATCATGATCTAAACGGCCAATAATTCCAACGCGATTTGCAATGAGCACATAGTTGCCTATTTTGCCATCTACTTGGATTGTGGTTCCTTTACCAATATATACATGGTTTCCAACTTGCATATGATTGGGTGCCCAGAGGATACTTCCGAGACCGATATGAACCGCAGAGCCGAGATCGACATTTTCTCGGACAGCATATATACGATAAATTCTCTGCCACATCGCGCGGATTATTGAATTCACAACATCTCCAAATTATTTCTAATTTTAGTGTAAAACATTAATTATTGTTACTATCAGTATCGTGATTATTTTTCCATACCCAGAAACAATCTAATATAGGGGGAAAGACAATAAATGAACCAAAAAGGACCGGCATACCTTTGAGCAAATATTTTCCATTCTCCAGGGGGTAACCCTAGTGGTGAGCGGATAAAATTCCAACGCCCAATAACACTTTTTGAGACAAATTTTTGTTTATATTCACGAGAGCAGATTCCAACATATTCCGGTGCAATAAAGACAGAATACCCAAGTTTCCTGGCACGAAGACCGTAATCATAATCACCCAAACCATGCACAAAAGCTGAATCGAGATTGCCAACTTCCAAAGCAATTTGGCGAGGAATCAATACACAATTGCCATTCATCGTTTCGACTGAGATGGGCTTGTCCTCTGGTTTTACGAGCGAAAAATTCAAGGGTCGCCAAGGATTTGTTCGTTTGACTCCACCATATGTCAAATTATCAGTGGACGGATCTTTTAGTGAACCAACAATTATGGCTTGTTCCTCAAATTGGGTACACGTTTTTATTAAATGTTGAACTGCAGACGGAAATAATTTCGAATCGTTATTTAACCAAAGGTAATGCGAAAAACTGTTTTTTGAAGCAAAAGAAAAAGCAAGACGCATACCTTGGTTCCAATATAATGTTCCATCGCCCGGAATAATGTTAACTTGTGGAAAATTTTTCTGAATGGCAGGGGTAGTGCCATCAACACTTCCATCATCAACCAAAAATACCGTGAAATTTAGTTCGGAGAGCAATCCGAGTTGATTGAAAAGACTTCTTAGTGCTTCAAGTGTCTTTTCTTTGCGGTTATGTACGGTAAGTAAAACTGCCAAACTTTTCAATGTTGAGTCTTTATTATTATTCTTTCCAATTCAATTATTGGTGGAGTAATTTAAGATATTAATGGTTTATTGACATTTAAACAAGATTCATGACCTCAGAGTTGTTTGTTTATTAAAATTTATTTGGATAAATTTCTCGATAGATAAGGATGCTAATATTATTAATAATAAATCAAAAGGTAATCGATATCGGATTCTTGTAAATACTATCGCGCTGACAAATGCACTGGCTAAATACAGAAGGATTAAGAACAATTCAAAAGAGGAAAATTGTTTTTTTCTTGGAACAATTATACGTAAAAGAATTACTATAATCATAAATCCATATGTGATAAACATTAAAATATCTTTAGAGTTACTGGATTCATTTTTAGTTGAAAGATCGTTGCGATAATTAAAGTAATTAGCGACTTTCTGGAAATAGAGCTTCCCATAATGGATCGGGTCGTTTTTTATGAGCTCAATAGCAGACCGAGTGTAATAACTATTTCTTTCAAATTCATCCATATGTTGTAAGTCTGCTACTTCAATAAAATCTTTAACCCCAGTCCAGGCATTTGGTCCGTTATTTGGAGTTGTTGCGGATGAGTTGCCTATCAAGAAATTAATTCCAAAGTTAGAAGAAACTAAAACAAATTGGTCAAAAACAAAATAATTTCTTATGGTCCAGGGGGCAATTATTAGAAACGTGCTGGCTGCTAAAAGTATCAATTTTAGAAAATGAATCTTTTGTTTAAACAACATAAAAAGAATAAAGAATGGCAAGACGAATAAAAAAGTTGGAATTGTAAGGATAGACAATCCTAGAAATAAACCGGTCAGAATGATATTCTTTATCGTCAGTTCGTTGTCCCAAAAGAAGAAAACTGCTATTACCAGAAACAACCCCCCAATTGTTTGTGGGTAGAGTGTTCCAGCGGTATAAAAAAGGACTGGATATCCCAGGATCAAGAAAACGCTGATTATTGGAGAAAATTCAGCTCTCATTTTTCGTAAAAGCAAATAAGTAAGTAATATGGTAAGGAAAAGGGCTGTGAAGTTTATCAAACGAATACCAAAAATACTAAAACCGATTTTGAGTAGAATCCCAATTAAAAGGGGATAAAGTGGAGGATGAAAAGCAGTTGGATTTTTCCCATCGGAACTAAAAATATCTGAATTTGCGATATTTTGACCGTATTCATGATAGTAAACCTTTTCGTCTGGATAACGAAGACTGTCACCCAGCAGAAAAGAGTAGATTATTGCTGCTGACCAAAAGAGCACCGAAAGTGATACAAACAAAAAAATACTTTTGGTTTTAATTATTGTGATCGCTTTAACCAAAATCGGATTATTCATCTATAGCTCATTCTATTGAGGCGTGATAAGGATTTCAACTTAGGTTTCCTATGTTTCCACCAGTGTTTTGTGGAACCATTAATATTATTTGTTGATTCCTGACGTTTTGGACATATAGTATTGACAATCCAAGGATGAGTCCTTGTTCAAAACTTGGTGCATATGAAAAATAAAAAACTAATTGACTGGTTAGTAAGATTATTAGTAATTGGCTGGTTTTATTTTGATTTAACTTTAGTAGCTGATGAATAATTGACCCATAAAGGAAGCCCAACGACAATAAACCAATGCTTCCAATATTTAACAAAGTTTGAATATAAAAATTGTGTGGGCTAACAGTTGTTTCAAAAACTGAATTAAAAATAAAACGACTATAACCTGAACCGAAGGGTTGCCCGATCAGTAATTCCAATGGCGAATTAAACCTCTCTGGAGCCAATAATGATTGCCAGCCTTCAATCCTCCATTTGAGATTTTGAAAATCGAGCGCTGTACCTGTGAGATTTTCTATTGAAAAATCATTTATCACCAATATAAAAGTAGTAATTACGGTTAAAAAAATAATTCCTAATATTACAAGATTTTTTTGTTTATATTTGAATAGAAGGTACAAAATGAAAAAAATTAATAAGGCAGCCCAAACAGTGCGCTGTTGTAAGGCAAGTATCATACAAATAATTGCTATTTGGGTTAGTTTAAAAATGACATGATTCTCATTTGGTTTTTTTAAGTGAGTAAGAATAATTAATAATTGAAGCACAAAAAATGCAGCGGAAGCATAAAGTACTCTTACCATACTTCCATTAGGAGCCACCCATGCGGCTGAAGAAACATCACTAAATATTACTAATGCCCATCTAACTAATGCAACAATTATTATCAAAAATCCGGTTTTTTTTATCCAGGAGAACACTTTATCATGAAGTTGTTGTGAATACTCAAGGTTACAAGTGTAAAAAATGAATGAATAGAAATATAAATAAGTTCTAATAGAATTAGTTGAAATTTCTAAACCATAAACAAATATACCTCGCAGCCATGAAATAAAGAGAAGCACTCCCAGCAGTAATATAATAAAAAAGTCTGCACGTCGTTTCTTGGGTGAAAGAAAAATTCTTCCTATAGCATTTGTAATAAAGAAAACCGACAAAAAATCCAATACATTTATGTTGTAAATTCCAATTTCAAAACTAATAATCTCCTGTTCAAGAATGACATTTGAAACAAGAATTAACAAAGAAAGTATTATTAAGATTAATGGTTTTCGTAAGAATACAATCCAACAAATGATTCCTAGTGCTATGGTAATGATTATTAAGAGAGACAGAGTAAAAGGATCAGATAACATATAGTATTTATTTCCTAGATAATTATTAATAATTGTTTGTTAAATTATTTAATCAGACACTTTTTATGTTAAGAGCCTTTTATCTGAAACTTATTGGCTATCAACCTGTTTCGTTGCACAGAAACATCCAAGTGAATACCAGGGTTCAATATCCCAATCGTTTTCTGACGCAAAGGGTTCACGAACTTTAAACCACATTTCATATTGAGTCGAATAGCGAAAATATTCTTTTTTAGTAATTGCAAATTTCTCAAAAAGAGTATTAATCCGCGCATCATTGTATAAGCGATTTAAAGGGAGAGATTTTCCAAATCCATATGGAAGAGTAACAAAAACTTTTCCTCCTGGTTTCAGAATCCGGTGAATTTCAGACATTGCTTTGAAATCGCCTGAATCATCCAATTTTTCTATCCCATAACGTCCAGGAATTCCTATATGTTCTAATGTTGAAACTGCTATTACAGCATCAAAAAATCCGCTTTCAAAAGGTGTAGCACGAATGTCACCTTTTTTTATTATCAAATTATTGGTTGTTTGTGTTATGAGAGTTGTATTTATATCAATTGTGTAAACGATGTTGCTATTATTTAGCAATATATCCGTGCTTGGTAATCCCTCTTTAGCACCTACATCTAAAACTTGGCACTTCTCTAGTTCAGCAATATTCTCTGCAATCCACGGATATTCTATAGTGCGTTCATTGATCCAAGGGTGCTTCGCTTGTTTCTGATAATGAAAAAAGCAATCTGAAAAGGTTTTATACTCTTTTTTACTTGCCCATAATAAGAAACTTTGAACAAGCACAATAAGTTTGATAATCCAACGAAACAAACCTCTTGTAGTTCGAAATCGGTTGATAGAAGTAACAACGGCATAAAGGAACATTCTTGACCTTTTATAGATTTCTAATTGAATCAACTTGTTTTGGATTCATTGGATTAGAAGTGATAATTTGGCAATAAAGTTTTTCATATAGATCAGTTACATGAGATAAGTGATACTTATTGTTGCATAAAGAACGGCCCTGTTCACCAATATTCTTTTGAAGTTTCTTGTCATTTGCAAGCAAAGCCATTGCAGTGGCGATTTCGTCTTTAGATTTTGCATCAATCAGTAACCCTCCAGCGCCTAGAGTATCTGGTACAGCCCCGCTAAACTTGCCACCAATTACAGGTATTCCCAAGGCCATAGCTTCGGCAACTGCCATTGAAAATGATTCTTCAATCGCAGGGTGTACTAATACATTTACGTTTTCAGAAAAGGTTTTTATGAGTTCAGTGTAAGGGATGTATCCGAAAAACTTTATATTTTGATTCAATTTATTAATATTAGCCCACTTTTGTGCTTCTTCTGCTTCACCGTACCCATTGCCAAACATCCAAAGCTCACAATTTGAATCTTTCTTGAATACTTCCGAAAATGCTTTTATCAATGTATGCCCATTTTTTCTTTCAGACCACCCCGTCAAATTTGAAGCAAAAATGGTTTTTGATCTTTGCACACTGCCTTTGGTAATCCTTGCTGTATTGAATACAAATTCTGGAATCCCATTTGGGATCAAATAAATTGGTCGCCGATACTTGAAAACCCTTCGAAAATGATTTTCAAGATACGAAGATACAACGGTCATAATTGGGGCAAGACTGCAAACTTGCTTGGCCATCAGGCAGCGCATAAAATGATATGGATTACGATTTAATTTAAGTATTTCTAATGGTGCATCATGAGCGGTCACTAATGTGGGAATACCTGTTTTCAATGCTGCCAAGGCAAATTCATAAGTCCAGTTTGCGTGAATGATTTCAACTTGATCTTTCTGCATCGCTTCGAACAAATCACTTCGTTCTAATCTAAAGAAATCGCGGGCGCGACCATGACCTCGATATCTTCCTATATGAATGGTGAGTTGCTCCCCAAAAAAAGTAATTGGTTTGATTATTTGTGGAGCAAGTGTAAAAACAGATACTTGGTGCCCGCGTTTCAGTAATTCTTCAACCCAAAAAGCCATGGGTGCAAAACGATACCCTTCTGGTAAACTCTCTCCATTTTTCACATAAGGGGCTAGGATTTTTAATGATACTGGCCCAGCAATTCCAATTGAGTGGATCATAAATAACACTTTCTTTTAATCAACTCTCAGAGTAACATTTTTTTACAATCTCATTTTTAATTATTTCTATCATACGTCTATACACAATATTGGATGTTAAATTCTTTCTTGCATATTGTTCTCCGGCATAACCCATATCAATCAAGTATTTATCAGGTTGACAGAGCATCCAGTCGATTATATCTATTGCGTCTTTAATGGTTTGGTAATATACCATTTCTTCTCCATTCTTGAACATTAGTTCATATCCTGGATGATAGTTGGTAGTATGTACAACCCCGGAAATCATGGAAATCGGTAAACGATCCGAAAAATAGAAGGGGATATCTGGAAAATGATCCCAGTTCACACTAACAAGGTGTTGACGTAGAGCAATTTCTTGGTCATCATAGGGCAATAAGCCTATTGAAAAAGGGTATTTTTCCCAACCTCTTCCATAAAGCTTAAACCGATCTCCAAAATGTTTATATAGATTCAAAGCAAATTTTTCTCTTTCAAGTATTCCGGGAAATCTTAAGGGCGGAATGTGTTGAATTATCGGTTTGCTAATAATATGATTTGCTATCATAACAACACCCCTTCTCCCCTGTGTAGTTCGATTCCAATCATGTCCAAATCTTGTTGTGTCAACACTGTGAGGTGAGTATATTATTTTTCGGGCACCTGCTTTTTTAAATAATTCAGCATTTTCTCCAAGACCCACCAGAAAGGTAATATCCGAAAACCTTGCCAATATTTTCATGGAAGGAGTTATTCTGCTTCGGAATTTACCATGAATATCACCTTCATGGTAAATCAGTAAAGGTTTATTAGGTAAACCCTTGAGTTGTTTTATAAGATCGACAGTAATTGGTAATTTTCCAATATGTTGCCAAAAAATCACACTTGGTTGAAAATCATTGGCTAAGTCTATCAATCTCTTTTCCCAACTCGTTGTTTCACCAACTTTGTTGGCTTCAAATAAAAACGAGAACAATTGATAAGCAGATAAGGTCTGATCCTCGGTCATTTCATTAAAAGCCGCTCTCGGACCAACTTGAAGCGAAGTTGTTGATATTTCGTTTGGCAAATAGAGTAAACGAATTGGTTTGCATACAAAATCATTACTTGACATTATTGTCTCCATTATTTGCCAGGAATTTTCGGACAATAGAATAGCCTTTATGGTAACTTTCGACTCCCAAAAACGTTCGAGCATTTATTAAAATAAATGAAAGCAAAATTAGAAAGCAGGAAAAAATTTCAATGCCTAACGAGAGAAGTGGAGAGAGTGACATTTTGGAAGATAGTACCACTGCGAATTTGCTTACGAAGAATACGGTTGTGCCTGCAATTACGATTTGGAGGGAATTACGTAATAAAAATTTACCCGGTAGGGAGAATAATTTTTGATTGTAAAATGTATAAATCAAAAAACGTAATATATGAGATAAAGTTAGCGCCGTAGCAATTCCAATTGGCCCATAAATATATAAAAAGAACATTCCCATTATCAGAAATATTAAAGTAATGATTTGGATTATTATCTTTTCTTTTAATTTGTTTGTAGCGTCAAATGTCAAGCCTATGGATGCGACCATAAAATCAAATGGGACTGCGAATAATAATATATTTAAAATTGGAATTGAGTCTAACCATTGCGGACCAAAAAGTACAAGAACAATATCCTTAGTAGCTGGAACCATTCCAATTGCTATACAAGTTGATAGTAAACCTATAAACAAGAATAATTTAATTTGAGTTTCTTTAAATTTTTCCATTTGAGTTTGAAGTCTAGAGAAAACTGGAAACATTACATTTGTAATACTGGTGATTAATGTTTGTGATGGAAGATACGCCAACTTATATGCGCGATCATACATGCCTAATTGACTTGCCGAAAAGAAACGACCAATAAAAATTGTGTCCAAATTTGAACCGAAAAACTCAAGAATGCTTATAAGTGTATATTTCGATCCAAATTTTAAAATGTGATTTTGATCTGAGAAGGACATTCGGAATAATAACTCGAATGAACTTTTAACTTTCAAGAAAAATACAATCGATACAAGTAATTGGCTAATGATTAAAGGCCAAACCAAGCTCCATACACCACAACCTAACCAAGCCATTATTATTGAGAATAGACCAGAAAATAAGATTTGACCAATGGAAACGATTGAAAGAAATTTGAACATCATTTTTCGTCGAAGTAAACCAATCAGGGTTGATGAAAATGAAGCAAAACATAATGAAAGACTCATCGCTGCAATTACTGAGTGTGAATCTGGTTTTGTAAACAACAAACTAATAATGGGTGAAAAAAGTGCCAATATTATGGCAGAAACAATGCCTATTCCCATGGAAAATGTGATGGCAAAGTTTATGTCTTCAGATTTCAAATCCTCTTTTTGAACAAGTGCGGTTCCAACCCCCAGTCTTACGAAATAACCAGCGAAGGCAATAACAATATAAGCTATCGCAACTAATCCATAAATTTCAGGGGTTAATAATCGCGCTAATACCGCCCCAATTCCTATTGTTAAGATCCCATTAATTACCGATGACAATACGGTCCATTTTGTGCTGGATATCGTACTGCTTTTATACTCAGTCATGACTTTCTATTTCTTCTTTCCCTTGGCGCTGCTGCCATAATACGTCTGATAAGCAGTGTAATTGCGGTACTCCTTATAATGATAGCCGTATGACTTACCGCGGGTGACCACATTATTTAAGACGACACCCAACACACGGGCATTCACTTGAGAAAGTTGTTCAAGAGTCTGTTTGAAAGCCGCCATGCGGGTTTTTCCAGGCTGCACCACGAGCAGAACGCCATCCAGTGAAGGGGCGAGCGCAGATGCATCAGTAACGGCCAGCACCGGCGGGGTGTCGATAAGGATGATATCTGCATTTTCACCCATTAGGTTCAAGATTTTTTGCATCGTTTGTGAGCCCATCAATTCAGACGGGTTGGGGGGCAGCGGACCGGTGGTAACGACTGAGAGTCCGGCTAAGCTGGTAGGCTGACATACACTCTTGACCACTTCCTGATGCGAAAAGAGGGTGCTCATGCCGATCCGGTTTGGCAGATTGAAATAAGCATTTAAACGCGGATGACGCATATCGCAATCCGCGATAATCACACGGCTTCCATTTTGTGCTAACACAACGGCCAAGTTTGAAATGGTGGTGGACTTTCCTTCGCCAGGTTCTGCACTGGTCACCAAAATCTTTTTTAGGGGGTGGTCCACACTGGTGTAATAGACATTCGTCCTTAATGCCCGGTAGGCCTCTGCTGTAGGTGAGCGCGGTTCGGAAAGTGAAATAGGCAGCTTGCCATTGATGGGATGGCGATTGATAACCCCCAATACTGGCAAATGAAATTTTTGAATAATATCTTTTGGCGTTTTAATCGTATCGTCGAGCGCTTCGCGTGTCACAATCACTATCATCGATAACAGAAAACCTGCAATGGTAGCCAGGACGGTATTTACGAGGGTTTTTGGACTTACAGGATTATTATCTGGCGTAGCCGTTTCAATTTGAACCACGGATGAGACTGATTGTGCCTCGGCGAGTCGGATTTGTTCGTATGAAAGCAACAAATTCGCATAGATTGAACGATACTGCGTCAATTTGGCATCGAGGCGTTCTCTTTCATCTGCGGAGGTGGCTTTTTCAACTTTATCAATGTAGATCGTAATCTGTTTATCTGTTTCAGCCAACTGGGTTTCAAGTGCAGCCTTTGATTGAACGAACCGCCCGATTTGAATGGCTTGAATTTGTTCCGCAAAAACCTTAACCATTGCGTTGGCAATTTTGGCAGAATATTCAGGGTCTGTGGTGGTTACCGTGACCTGAACAAGCTGAGTATCACGAATAACGCTCACATCGATCCAATCTTTGAGGTCGTTTATTGAGTTGCCAATACTAACTTCTTTAATCACCTGGTTCAAAATTGGATCTGTAACAATCATCTGAGCATACGTGCTTGTGAGCTGTTTTGACATCAAAACCGAGGTGTAATCGGTCGCTTTGGTCGCCGGTGCTTCATTTACCAGCATGGTTGTGGAAGATTGGTAAAAAGGGCGCATACGACTGCTAATAAAATAACTTACAGAACCGGCAACAATTGCGACAATAATAAATAACCAAGCCCAATGCCAAAATAACGATAAATATTGCCGAAAATCTAGGGTAAAGTTATCTTGTCCCTCTGTTGAAATATCCATATCCAATAAAATCCTTTAAGTGGTTTGTGACAAACTAGTCGCTCAAATTTGGTTATGCAGATTCAAGATCGTGAATTATGCAATAGTTGAGTAGCCGTCATGAATTAATAAAGTTAATTGTACCAGTTTGGAAAATGTCCGTTTAATCGCTGCATCAATTAGTGCTGCGATCTGATCTGAATTAACAAATCCTTCTTTGGCAGGATCAGGTATTTCTCCTTTTGGAACATTTGCTATATGACCTAGCAAAACAATTTTTCCAACTAGTTGGGGAAATTCCAATTCAAGTGATTCTTTATGATTTTTTTCCATCACTACAATTAAATCGAATTCTGAAATTAAAGCAGAGGTCACTTCCTGGGTTTGATGACTGGTTATATCAAGTCCAAGAGTAGCGGCGGCGTCGACAGCTTTTGGGTGAGCCGAAAGGCCTGAGGCTGTCCAGGTACCTGCGCTGGCAATCTTCCACGGTTCATGCAATTTGGATAATGAAAGCTTGTGGGTAAAACTTGCCGCAGCAATAGGTGAACGAAATTGGTTGGCAGTACAAACAAATAATATCGCTGGCATTCTTACTTTTCAATACTTACAATTTGCTCTTCATTGAAAATTGAAGAGCGATCCAAAAGATAATTATTATGTTGAAAGTACTTCCCAAATAACACTAATATTTTTTCCATAATAATAATTTCTACAATACAGATATGCAAGCAAAACCGGACGTTAATCTCTAGTTTAATTTCTACAAGATCGAATACCTTGTGAAACACAAATCAGCATTCTTTCATTAATAATAGTTGTAAAAAGAGAAATAGTGAATTAATCGACCATAAATATCGGTAAAGATATTGTAAACTTCCTGATTATGATTAAACCATGCCCTTGTATAATTATCTGATGTTGGTAATTTAGTTTCCTCGAAGAGAATATGAAACCACATTTCTTTATCATTATGGGTGTCTCTGGGAGTGGAAAATCCGCAGTCGGCCAGTCTCTTGCCAGCAAACTTGGCTGGGATTTCTACGATGCAGATGATTTTCACCCTTCATTTAACATAGAAAAAATGGCATCCGGAGCTCCTTTAACCGATGAGGACCGGTTACCGTGGTTGGATTCACTTCATGCAATGATTTCAAAATGCCTGAAAGAAAAACGCAATGGCGTATTGGCTTGTTCTGCCCTTAAAGAAAAATATCGTCAACAATTATTATTCGGCAATCAGAACATTCAATTAGTCTATCTACGAGGGAGTTTTGATCTCATATTGTCTCGTATGGCAGCCAGGTCAGAACATTATATGAAACCAGCCATGCTGCAAAGTCAATTTGAAATTTTGGAGGAACCGAAAAACGGATTGGTTGTTGATATTAACCAATCCGTTGAAGAGATTGTTGAAAAGATCATTCTACTATCATAATTAAGCAGCTTTTTTTATGGCCATCTCATAAATTAGAACACCGGCCCCAGCCAAAATGAATAAAGCGGGTCCAAAGTACTGCAGGTTAATATCAAAAATGAATCCCAACATAACTAAGATGAGAACACCGGAAATAAAAATAGCACCAAAGACATGTGGATTCATCTGGTTGTCAGATTTCTTGAACAAGAATAGCGCTCGTTGTGCTGAACCTATTATTGGAATAAGAATAAACAATGCCCACCAGTGATCAATGTGAAAGAAAGAAAATCCAAGGTTACGCATCAAGAACAAGCCACCTAAAAAGACAAGGATGACTCCAATAAGCAATCCTTTTGTGCCGGCTTCACGGCGTTCTATACTCTGCGCATGTCTTTCTTCCCGGCGATCATTGGGTTCAACTGAAGATGAAAAGTTATCCATAATTTAATTATCCTTTTTGAATTGTGTAAATCCAAATTCATCATACATTCAATTTGATTAGAATTTCCCCATCGTAGGGGTGGTTTAATCCTGGCCAAGTGGATAGGATTTCAAACAATCAAAAATAATGAATTGAAACATCTTTTTATTATTGAAGAAATGGTTTCTTTGGTAATTGGGATAAAAGAGTTTTGTAAATTAGAACCTGTCTTTTTGACCAGTCAAAAACTCCTCGTCTGGATAGGGAAATCCTAATCCGTTTATCCTACTATTAATGTGAAAGGATTAAAGGCATGGACAAAATTATTCGATTATTTGTTGTTGTGATCACTCTATTTTGTGCGTTAAGCATTCCTGTAATCGGTGAAGCAAAAAACGACACGAATATTGATTTTGGTGCTGTCAATGAAATCATTGAATATCAAATGGAAAAACATCAGCTGCCCGGTGTTGCCCTTGCTGTAATTGAGAATGGAGAAATTGCCTACTTGAAAGGATACGGAACCGCGGGAAATGGGCGGGCGATGACTGCTCAAACTCAAATGTTTCTTGGTTCTCAAAGCAAATCGTTTACAGCATTGGCGATAGCTCAACTTGCTGAATGTGGAAAAATTGATTTGAATGCTCCTGTGCAACAATACATACCGTGGTTCCAGGTATCTGATGAGCAAGCTTCAAAAATAATCACCATCAATCATTTATTGCATCACACCAGTGGGTTATCTGATTCAGGATTAAAGGGAATTCTTCCCAACGATGCTTCACTTGAAGGCGCAGTACGATCGTTGGCTAAAGCTGAATTGACTGCACCTGTTGGAATGAAACACCAATATTTCAACCTTGGATACAGTGTTTTATCCTATATTGTAGAACAAACAAGCAGATTATCGTATGCCGATTATCTTGAAGCAAATATTTTCACTCCCCTTGGCATGGATTCATCAACTGCCGAACCTGAGACAGCTACCAATTTGTCGCAGGGGTATAGCCGACTGTTTGGATTTGCAATTCCGATGAAGCAAGCAGTTCCTGCCTATGCCGTCGGCCAAGGGTATATTGTATCAACTGCTGAAGATATGGCGAAATATGCGCTTGCCATAATAAATAACGAAGGCGACCTCGTTTCGGTGGAAATGATGAATCAAATCATGACGCCAGGAATTGGTTCTTACGGTATGGGGTGGATTATTGTCGACTACGGAGCCAAGATTTTTCATGGTGGGGCAAACGAAACTTTTCGTACAGATGTAAATCTATATCCCAGACAGAACAAAGGGTTTGTTTTGCTGACAAATGAAGGACATCAATTAGATCATTTTATTTCAACCAGCCAATTGAAGTCGGCCGTAGAGTCCGCTCTTTTGAATTCAAACGTTGACTTTGTGAAAAAGAGCTGGTCTGTAAGATATTATGGCTGGATTCTTGGTTTCATAGTCCTTTTACTTTTGGTTTTACATACAACTAATTTTTTGGCTTTACGTAAATGGGCTGAACGAATTAAAACATTTTCATCAACAAGACGGTTCGTTGATGTTGCAATAAGTTTTATTATTCCTTCTTGTATTCTTCTGGCAGTGTTCTTTGGCGTAAAAGATTTCTATGGCCACAGGTTTAATTTACTGATTAACCTTTTTTCCTTGCCAACAGTCTTGCCTGATATCTTCATATTAATGCTGGTGGGAATAATTCCCGATTATATCCAGGGAATGATTAAAGTGCTCATTTGGAATAAGAATTTTAATAAACCAAAGTAATTTGTAGAGGAAATTATGAAAACGAAAATTTACAAAAACACAAAATTGACATGGATCGCAGTCGGGTTGGCTTTTTTTACTTCCATCGCATATGTGCTTATCGCACTAAGAGCGCTGCCGATTGGTTTGTCTGATCCCTCAGCCGAAGGTGGAATAATAATCTTTATCGCTGCTGGTTGCTACTTGCTTGGCGGATTACTTATCCTGCTTCAACGCAAATGGTTATTGATTATTGGAATTTTGATTAACGCGTTAGTTATATTATTCTTTTTCAATATGTATCAAGCTCGTTCTGAAGTGATGTTTTCAACAGGCGGATTAATTACCAAAATCCCTCAAATACTGCTTGAAGTTACATTAATTATTCTTGTTGTGAAAAGTTGGTTGACAAAAAATAATTAGCCTATCCTTTTGACCAGTGAACAACTCTCCCATGGGTGGGGGAGTTGTTTCTATTTTAGTTGTATCATCATGTCATAAGATTTATTCAGGAGGATATAATGACTGCACTAACGATTACCCTTGTTATTATTATTTTTATGCTTTTCGTAAGCAGTTCATTGGATGTCTTTTTCTCACCTGATGAATTGGCAAGCATGGGTGTAAACCCTGACAATCCGGATCTTACTCCGCAATGTGATTGTTCTGGATCGTACTCGCATTGATAGATTGACATACTTAAAAATGGGTAAAAAAGCCTATCCTCTTGACCAGTTTAAGACTACTCCTCCGAAGGGGGGAGTTTTTTTATGGTTGGAATATGATATTCACAGGAGAATATAAATAAATGAATAATTCAGTTATCCAAATTAATAATTTGACTCGTACTTTTGGCGAGAACAAAGCGGTAGGCAGCCTTTCATTGGAAGTGAATGCCGGTGAAATCTTTGGATTCCTGGGCCACAACGGTGCCGGCAAGACAACTACAGTGCGATTGTTAAATGGAATTTACTCACCTTCATCTGGAAGTTCTCAGGTTTTAGGGATTGATCCTCAAAAAGACGGTCCTGCATTGCGCGCCCAAACCGGCGTGCTTACTGAGACACCTTCTTTAGACGAAAGATTAAGTGGCTATGATCTGCTTGCATATTATGCAGATTTATTTACGATACCAAAAGACACAGTAAATGATCGCATTATGTCTTTACTTACTGAGTTTGGGTTGGAAAAGCGCGCCAAAGACAAGGTCGGGACCTATAGTAAAGGTATGAAGCAAAGCCTTGCTCTGGCCAGGGCATTACTCCATAAGCCAAAAGTTTTGTTTTTGGATGAGCCGACTTCAAGTCTTGACCCGGTTGCAGCCCGCCATGTTAACGATTTAATTGAAAGGTTGACCAGGCGCGAGGGTTGTACTGTGTTTTTATGTACCCACAACCTGGTTGAAGCCCAAAAGCTTTGTGATCGTGTCGCTGTCATGCAGCATGGCCAGCTTAAAGCGCTTGGCACACCGGCTGACCTTACTCGCCAATATATTAAAAGGCAAAATATTGAGTTAGAAGTCGAAGAGAATCAGATTGAGAAAACCAACCAGATTCTTGTCTCACACCCGGATTTGGTTTTGAGAACCCCTGTATTGGAAAAGAACATGTTACTGGTGACTGTTTCGGGTAGAGATGCCATTCCAGAAATATTGACACTGCTGACTGTAAATAATATTTCAGTTTACCGTTTGAACCCGCAAGAAGTGAACCTTGAAGAAGTTTACTTTGCCTTAAATGGAGAGTCAAAATGAAAAAAAGAACGTTGTTTGCCATCATGCTAAAAGATTTAAAAGTTGCCATACAGAATAAGGGAGTAATTATTCCCATAATTGTTCTACCGGTTATTTTGTTTGTGGTTCTTCCCTGGGTTTTAACTTTGATTCCTACGCTGGCGGGTGGTACCTTTGGAAATGTTCAATCGATGGAATCGCAGATTGGTAGTTTATTAAAAAACATGCCGGCTGCTTTACAAAACCAGTTGGCTGGTCATTCTGCTCCCGAACAAATGGTGATTTTTATCCTGGTTTATGGGTTCGCACCCATGTTTCTGATCCTCCCGTTGATGGTAGCCTCAGTTTTGGCTGCGGATAGTTTTGCAGGCGAAAAAGAAAGAAAGACGATGGAAGCACTGCTCTATACACCCACAAGCGATCGAGAATTATTTGTTGCAAAAATACTCGGTCCCTGGCTGGCAGCAATTGTCATCAGTGTAATAAGTTTTATCCTCTATACAGTCATGGTTGATCTGGCTGGCTGGATATCAATGAGAGAAATTTTGCTACCGAATTTGATGTGGATAGCACTGGTGTTTTTTGTTGCGCCTGCAACGGCCGGTTTAAGTCTCGTGATAATGGTTTTTGCTTCTGCAAAAGCCCAGGGTTTTCAAGATGCTTATCAAACAGGTGGAATGGTAGTTTTACCATTGCTTGGACTGGTTTACGGGCAAATTGGCGGCGTTATGTATTTTACAGTTGGAGTGGTCTTAATTCTTGGTTTTGTATTTTGGGTTTTACTAGCAGGTTTGCTTTCATTGGCTAGTAAGAAGTTCAACCGTGAACAATTAATGATAAAAAATCGTTAACCATAATTGAGAGAGATAAATGAAAAACAATACAAGCATTATTTGGATCGCATTAATTATTATCCCCCTTGCATTAATCGCAGCGATTGCAGGTGTATTTTGGCAGGGCACTGGAGACTCATATTCATTTCAAACTTTACGAGGAGAATCTGTTGCAATTCGCGGTTCTGGATTGTATGCCTTCGATACGGTCAACTCCTCTTCACAAGAAATAGCGCAAGATGTGGTAACAATAATTATCGGTATTCCTTTGTTGATTGTGGGTGTGTTGTTAACAAAAAAGGGTTCCATGCGTGGACGGTTGTTGTTGACTGGCGGACTCGGATATTTCCTTTATACCTATGCATCGATGTCTTTCTTGACAGCTTTCAACCCTTTTTATTTGATTTATGTAACACTATTTTCCTTAAGCCTGTTTGGATTCATACTGGCACTTTCGGGGTTGAATCCACTTGAAGTGACCCAAAATATTTCCAACAGTTTTCCTCGCCGGGGAATAGCCATCTATTTTTTGATCGTTGGTGCATTCTTGAGTATGGCCTGGTTAGGATTGGTGGTGCCGCCTATTTTTAGTGGTCAGCCGCCAGCCGGTTTGGAATCAGCGATCACCATGGTCATTCAATCACTTGATCTGGGGGTTATTGTTCCAACAAGTGTCATTACTGCGGTTCTTTTGCTAAAAAATAAACCTTGGGGTTTTACACTCGCCATTGTTGTATTGCTTAAAATATTGACCATGGGTACTGCCTTGGTGGCAATGATCCTTAACCAGCTCCGTGAAGGGATTGCGATTGAACCTGTCACATCAATCATATTTGTGTTAATTAGTCTTTCTGGAATATTTTTAGCATTTCTAGCTTTGAGAAGTGTTCAACAAAAGCGTTTTGTGTAAAAAAATAAATAAATTTAAAGAACTGGCGCCTGTTTAACTGTTAGGGGTGCCGGTCCTTTGCTGAGAATCATCTAAAAATGGATTGTTGTAATCGGTTTTGAAAAAGAAGTGAAACATGAAAATAAGAAATATTTCTGAAAATGACATTGATGAATTCTATTTGCTGTGTAAAAAGATAGATCAAGAAAGCCAATTCGCATTACTTGAACCTTTTGAAAAAGCGAAGTCACTTGAAGAGCAAAAAGAGATTGTTCGGTCAATTACAAGACAAAAAAATAAGGCAATTTTTATTGTTGAAATGGATGAACAGCTTGTAGGGTATCTGGGCGTTTTTGCCGGTGAGTATCCATTAAATTATCACTGTGCGAAGGTAACCATAGGTATTCTTCATGCCTATGCTGGAAAAGGGATTGGAAAGCAGTTATTTGAAATTCTTGATAAGTGGTCTAAAGAGCATTTTATCCATCGCCTTGAATTGAGTGTTTCAAGTCATAATGAGCTGGCAATCAATTTGTTCATATTGATGGGGTTCCAATATGAAGGCGCAAAGCATGATTCGTTAAAAACTCACAATGGTTTTATAAATGAATTTACAATGGCAAAACTACTCGGGTAAGTGTTTATCTCGTGATATATTAAATAAACCTGACCGAAAGGCCAGGTAATAACTCCCCCAAGGATGGGGGAGTTTTATTTTGTAGACTTGTATCATTAAAAATGTAAACAATTCAATCAATTGTTTTTCCTTATTTTTGTAATTAGAGGTACAAATGAAAATTGTTATTAGTCCGACAATCAAATCTAATACTGATTTCAATCTCTCATTAACCTCAAAATATTTTGAGCTTGAGTTACAAGATTGGCATTTTGCCTATAGTGAAAATGCTGAGGATCTACGACTGCGGTTTGAACCAGATGACAGCATTCAAAATGTCAACAAGGAAAACGTCATGCCGACAGATTTCGAGTCACAGGATAGTTTTATTGAATTGAGTAAACACCAGGGGTTTGTTTTTGCACTTCGATAGAATGAGTGGTGAGTCATATTCGTTTGATGAATTCATGATGTTATTTTTTTTTATGAAAGGATACTTCGAAACAATGAAAAAAATGTTTGTTATCATAGGTCGGATTTTTGCTTTTCTTTTATTGATGATTTTTTGCTTGCCAGTCTGTTTGCTTCCAAAAGCAACTGCAGTTCCTGAATGGATTTGGATACCCCTTGCTGTAATCGAAATTGCCTTAATTGTTCTATTTTTTGCAAGTAAACCTGCTGCGAGAGCGACATTTATTCCATTATTGGGAACGCTGCTCATTGCTGTACTCTCTGTTCTTGTTTCAAAATGGTATGCCATGACCCCTCCTATCACCGATCAGGCCGGTAATGTTATTGCTGGCAGCATTGCGACGCTTGAAAAAGTGGAACTTAATGGAAGCCAACAATGGATTTCGATTCGTGGGAAAGACGCTTCCAAACCTTTGCTCCTGTTTTTGGCTGGTGGACCTGGTGGTACTCAGATGTCGACTGAGCGTTATAATCTTGCGGAATTGGAGGATTATTTTGTGGTCGTCAATTGGGAACAACCTGGTGCAGGAAAATCATTTGATGCTGTGAAACGCTCGACTATAACCGTTGATCGATACATTGAAGATGGACATGAATTGGTTCAGCAGCTCAAACAACGTTTTGATCAAGAAAAAGTTTATGTTTTGGGTGAGTCATGGGGTTCCGCGCTTGGAATTATGCTCGTTCAAAAATATCCTGAGGATTTCTTCGCATTTATTGGCACCGGTCAAATGATTGCATTTCTTGATACTGATCTCAAAGATTATTATTTTGCCATTGATTTGGCAAAACAAAGTGACGATAAAGCAAAAGTTGAAAAATTGGTGAAACAAGGACCCCCACCTTATTATGGAAAAGGCATGTCATGGAAGGAGGCTGCTTTCTTAATGGATACATACAATTACATGAATGCCAATCCAGAGATCGCGCGAGATAATGGGAACACGTTTCGTGACCTGGCTGCTCCAGAGTATGGACTTTATGATAAGTTATGCTATTTTTTAGGTGTTATTAAAACATTGGATGTTGTCTATCCTCAGCTTTGGGATGTCGATTTCAGAACCCAGGCGACCAAATTGGATGTCCCGGTATATTTCTTGATCGGTCGCCATGACATCAATGCTCCCACTGAGTTTGTGGAGCAATACATTGAAGTGCTCGATGCACCTCATAAAGAAATTGTTTGGTTTGAGCATTCCGGGCATAATCCGTGGGTATCTGAAGCTGATCGTTTTGTTGATGTGATGGTGGAAACTGTTTTAACTCAAACTCAACCATGAACCTGTCCAGATGACCAGTAAAAAACTCCCCCAGCGGTTGGGGAGTTTTTGTTTTATTTGCACTATTATCAATATAGAAATTATTTAATTGAGGAGTATCACATGATCAACAAACTTATCATTTTTATTGGCCGGTCATTAGCCTTTTTGCTCACCATTGCTCTGTGTATTCCTGTGGTTTTATTACCCAATGAAACCAGTGTTCCAGTAAACATCTGGCTGCCTTTGGCCGCCGCGGACTTGGGCTTGATTATCATTTTCTTTCATATCAAACCCATCGTTAAAGGGACTGCAATTTCTTTGGCAGGTGTGTGTGCGGTTGCATTAATTGCAGTTTTATCCACACATGCATATTCACAAACAATTTCGGTATCAAATCCCAAGGATAGTATTATCCATACCGGTGTGTCATATATTCAAGAAATGGTAATGACAAATAACCCCCAATAGAACTCATACCAAAATTAAAACAAATAAAAAAAAAGAACTGTGAATCTTGGTGAGGAATACCAATGAACAACAACAAAAATGTCAAAAATACTTCGAAACAATCTGTAGGCTTAAAGATTCTTACAACAACCTTAGTGTCAATCTTCTCATTTTTACTGATAGGCATTTTGGCTGTGACAAGCCTGTTATTCATTTGGAGCCCTGGAGAGGCAAAACCACTTATGGATGAAAATGGAGAAGTAATGATAAATAGTTTATCTGAAAAGACATTTATCAAAGTAAACGGCACAACTCAAGGCATGTTCATTAAAAGTGCCAATACCAATAATCCAGTTCTTCTATTTTTGCACGGTGGACCGGGGATGCCTGAGTATTTTCTGACCCAACAGTATCCCACCAGATTGGAAAACGATTTTACTGTCGTCTGGTGGGATAGGAGAGGTGCTGGCCTATCCTATTCTCCAAATATTTCAAAAGAAACGCTCACCATTGAGCAATCCATAATCGACACGATTGCGGTTACAAATTATCTGCGTGACCGTTTCGGAAAAGAGAAAATCTACCTGATGGGTCATTCTGGCGGAAGTTTTATCGGTATTCAAGTCGCGAAGCGGGCTCCTGAATTGTATTATGCCTATATCGGTATGGCCCAAATGGTTTACCAGGTCAAATCCGAGAAGTTGGCATATGAATACATGCTTCCAAAGTACAGAGAAATGGGTGATACGAGGATGGTGCGTTTGCTTGAAAATAACCCTGTTACATTAAGCGTGCCTCTTCCTCTAGGATATGAGAAGATTCGTGATGAAGCCATGCATCGATTAGGTGTAGGTTCAACCCGGGATATGGATTCAGTGATCACCGGTGTCTTTTTGCCTTCCTGGAAATTCCCAGAATACACATTGAAAGAAAAGATCAATCTCTGGAAGGGTAAATTTTTTACCCATTCTGCGATGTGGAATGAGATGATTGCCACTGACTTGACCCAAAATTTCACAGAGTTTGATCTTCCGATCTACTTCTTGGAAGGAAAGTATGATTACACTTGCTCATATGAACTTGCCAAAGAGTATTTTTCAATGATTTCAGCACCCAATAAGAATTTTTATACTTTTGAAAACTCGGCTCACAGTCCTATTTTTGAAGAGCCTGAAAAAATGCATGATGTTCTTAAAGAGATCACCCAAAATACCTCTGAGCAATAATTGGTAACAATAAGATTACCAATTACTATCCAACTGACCAGTACAAGACTCCCCCTGCGCAGGGGGAGTCTTTGCATGCAACTGAGTATTATTGAGTTAATTAGCAAATGGTTTTCTCTGTTATTACTCTCCTTTATTCCATTTGCTTTTACGGAAAACCCGGCAAAATTGGCATCACAACAAGTAGTTAATACTTATACACAGCAATTAGCCGGGTTTCCCTTCAATAAGCAATGACCTACCTGGTCAAGTGGCCAGGTTGTAACTCCCCCAATGGATGGGGCAATAAATCAAAAAAATATATATGATAGGTGAACTATGAAATTATTAATGCGAAAATACCAGGAAACTCCCGATTATCAAAGAATTCGTGACTTCCTGCAAGAAACCTACCTCCTCAATGATCGTCGCGAAGTAAATTGGAATCTCAACCGCTGGGAGTATTGGCAGTGGCATGTCAATGAAAATGTTTTCCACTTCAATTTGAGTGCGGCTGTATTTATTTGGGAAAATGAAGACGGAAAAATTGTAGCGGTTTTAAATCCTGAAGGATCAGGAGAGGCGTTTCTGCAAATTCATCCAGATTACAAGACACGCGAACTTGAAATTGAGATGATCTCAATTGCTGAAACGCAATTCGCATCGACTCAGCCCGATGGAACCCAGGAATTGACCATTTGGGCAAATGAATATGACTATGAACGCCAGGATTTATTCAGCCGTCGAGGGTATGTTAAGCAAGCCTCCTCTGAATATCAAAGGCATCGAGATATGTCTCACCCCATTCCAGAAATGCGGCTTCCTGAAGGTTACACAATGAAAACTGTTGATGCAGAAAAAGATCTGCCTGCACGCTCTTGGGTTTCATGGAAAGCATTTCATGCTGATGAGCCAGATGAAAAATATGAAGGATGGGATTGGTATAAAAACGTTCAACGCGCACCGCTTTATCGATCTGAATTGGACCTTGTAGCTATCGCACCAAATGGAGACTATGCGGCTTTTGTGACGATTTGGTATGACGAGGGCACCCAAACTGCGACGCTTGATCCTGTGGGCACCCATCCAGACCATCAAAGAAAGGGTTTATCCAAAGCTTTAATCGCTGAAGGGTTGCGTCGTGTAAAAAAACTTGGGGCAACGTTATGCACCGTGGGTTCTTTTTCAGAAAGAGCAGGTGCATTATATGCCTCAATGGGTTTCACTAAATATGAATTGAGTGAACCCTGGATGAAGAAATGGTGATTGAAGCATTATAAAAAACCAAAATGCTCCTTATAAAATCAGGAGCATTTTTGATGTAGGTTGAGGTATGTTATGAAAATAGATCATATCGCAATTTGGACAAATCAAATAGATAAGCTAAAATTGTTTTATATGGAACATTTTTCAGCAAGTGTCTTCAAGTATTTTGTCAACCCGAAAACACAATTTGAGTCTTGTAACTTGATTTTTCCCAGTGGTATTCAACTGGAATTAATGCAGGCACCTGATGTTGAAAAGAATAAACATACATTAACTTCCAGGGTGATGGGTTATTCACACCTTGCTTTTTCAGTTGGCTCTAAATCTGAAGTCAATAAAGTAACAGACCGTTTAAGGTCGAAAGGGTGTCTTGTCATAGATCTGCCTCGAGCTTATGGAGATGGTTTTTACGAGAGTATCGTTCTTGATCCAGATGGGAATCGTATTGAAATTAAGGAATGAACTTGGAGAAGGATAATGCGTCGATTTCTGCTACTAATTTCGTTTTTAATCATAATTGTCTCAACAAAACCTGTAGCAGCACAATATTATGCCGGCGATATTGCTCCGGGTTCGCATCTCCGATTTGAGCATCTTACAAATGATGATGGTCTTTCACAAAATGCAGGCCTGGCTTTTCTGCAGGACCAGCAGGGTTTCCTGTGGATTGGTACACAGGATGGTCTGGATCGATATGATGGATACAACGTCATTGAATATAAAAATGATCCTGATAATATTAACAGCCTGAGTAATAATGCAATTATTTCACTATACGAGGATAATGAAGGACTGATTTGGATTGGCACATGGGGTGGTGGATTAAATCGTTTGAATCCAGCTAATAATAGTTTTTTTCGTTACGCATATGATCTCAACGCTGAAAATAGTATCAGCAATCCTATTGTTACTGATACATACATGGGAGAAGATGGAAATCTTTGGGTGGGAACATTAGGTGGTTTGGATCTACTTAATCCAGATACGGGCGACATTACACATTATAAATATAATCCTGCAGATCAGACTAGTTTAAGCAGTGATGCGATTTCTGTCATTGTACCGACCGGCGATGGAAAACTCTGGATTGGAACTGGTGCTTATAATGCTGAAGGTGCCGGATTAAACCTGTTTGATCCAGTAACTGGAAAATCTCAGCGTATGGAGCAGATTGGTGATTGTCTTGCTTCTCCGAATATTTCAGATATATTCACTATTGATGATGGAACTATTTGGATTTCTTACGGTGGATATGGTGTTATGGGCGGTGGATTGGACCATTACAATCCGAAAACCAAAAAATGTTACCATTTTGACGGAGGATCCGATCAAAATGCCCAGCTAATTGACAATAATTTTACCGATATAATAGTCGATCATCATGGTAGGTTATGGGTAACAAGTTGGTCTGGGGGTCTTTGGAGACTCTCTTCAACAGGAATTTTTAATAATATTAAGCATAATCCTTCTGATCCTGAAAGCCTTTCAAATAACAGCTTGCTCTCAATTTATGAAGACCGTTCTGGTGTAATTTGGATAGGTACTTTAGGTGCTGGAATCAATATGTTAAATATTGAAACACTTCAATTCCATACCTATCGAAATGATCTGACCAATTCTTCTAGTTTACCAAGTAATCACGTAGGTTCATTTGCACAAACAACCGATGGTTCAATTTGGGTAGGACTTTGGGAATATGGATTAACAAAGTTTAATCCTCAACTTGGTACCTTTAAAAGTTATACGAATGACCCTTCCGATCCAAATAGTCTTTCGAGTGCTCTGGTCTCGGCGTTGTGTGCTGATCCAGATGGAACTTTATGGGTTGGAACTTTAGGAAATGGTTTGGATCATTTTGATCCATCCACGGGAATTTTCACTCATTATGAAAATAAACCTGACGATCCAAAAAGTATTCTTGACAACCAAATTTCAGCTATTTTTTATGATCCAAATGGTAGATTATGGGTTGGAACATTTACAAGCTTAGCGAGATTCGAGCCAACCACCAAATCTTTTGTGAATTATCAGTTTCCGGCACCTGTTGTAAGTTTTGCGGTAATCGGAAATGAGTTGTGGATTGGTACTTGGGGTGCAGGTGTTTTTCGACTTGATATGTCTGATAATTCTTTCTTGGATCCCGCAAAGGCCATTTTCACAAATTTAGTTAATAATCCAGAAAACGATAATTCTCTTAGTAATAATGGTGTTTGGTCAATTCTTCAAACTCCAGACGGTATTGTTTGGCTTGCTACTGAAGGTGGATTAAATCGTTACGATATAGTTAAAGACCAATATAAGGTTTATACAACCAAAGAGGGACTTCGTAATTCAACAATTTTCGGTATATTGATGGATCAGCATCATTATTTATGGCTGCTTACAAATAATGGGTTGGTGAAATTTGATCCAATAAACGAACTAATCCGAACTTATGAAAAATCAGATGGTTTACAGAGTAATGAATACAATTCAAATGCTTATATGCAAGATAGAAACGGTTATTTCTATGTAGGTGGTCTTGGAGGGTTTAGTAAATTTGATCCTTTGGCGATTGTGCAAGATATTAATCCTCCTGATGTCGCAATCACTAATTTTTCAATTTTTGGTAAATCACATTATTTTGACCCAACAGGAGAAACCCCTATTCGCCTGGCTTATAACCAAAATTTCATTTCATTTGAATTTGCAGCCTTTGATTTTAAGTCACCAAAAAATAATTTATACTCGTATAAGTTGGAGGGATTTGACAAGGAATGGTCTCAGCCAGACAATCGAAATTATGCAAATTATACAAATCTTCCCGGGGGAGATTATGTTTTCAAAGTTCGGGCTGATAATGGCAAGGGGGTTTGGAATAATGAAGGCGTATCGTTGCGGATTATTGTTACACCTCCTTTTTGGCAAACATGGCTGTTCCGCCTCGGGTCAATAATATTACTTGGTACACTGATTTATCTCATTTTGCGTTGGCGATTTCAATCCATCCGCAGGCAAAATACTCAATTGCAAAAGGTGGTTGAAGAACAAAAAAGAGTTGAAAAAGAATTAAGAGAATCAGAAGAACGTTTTCGTGTCATGTTTGAAAACTCTCCAGTTGGCATGCTTTTGTTGGGATTAGATAGAAGAATTATTGATGCGAATGCAGCAATTTGCAGACAATCAGAGTATTCCATAGATGAATTAATTGGCCAAACCCCAGCGCTTGTTACACATCCAGATGATTATCCTGAAGCTACTCGTCTGTTTGCTGATATGCTTGCGGGCAAGATAGACCATTATTTCGTTGAAAGGCGCTATATTCGAAAAGGTGGAGAAATTTACTGGGCTCAAGTTTCGATTAGCATAGTGCGTGATGTAATTGGGGCTTCTCTGTATTTCATAGGAGTAGTCAATGATATAAATGATAAGAAGCGTTCAGCCGAAAAACTCGCTGCCCAAGAAATTGAATATCGTCAAAAGCTTGAACTAAGAATTTCAGAGCGTACAGAAGAACTAAACAAGGCTAACGAGTTGCTTCGAGCAAAGGCTACGCAAGAGGCAGTCCTTGCCGAAAGAACTCGTTTGGCGCGAGATTTACATGATGCAGTGACTCAAACTTTATTCTCAACGACCTTGATCGCTGACGTTTTGCCTGATATTTGGCAAATGAATCAGGAGGAAGGAAAACGTAGGCTTGAAGAAATCCGCCAATTAACACGTGGAGCACTTGCAGAAATGCGCTCCTTGTTGGTTGAGTTGCGTCCGAATGCGTTAATCGAAGTGCCCCTGCCAACATTGTTAAGGCAGCTGACGGAAGCTCTGATCGGCCGTTCACGGATGACCATTCAATTGAACACCGAAGGAGAACGAAAACTTCCTCCAGAAGTGCAAGTAAGTTTATACCGATTGGCGCAAGAGGCGCTCAACAATGTAGTTAAACATGCCAAAGCCAGTCAGGCAGTAGTTACATTGCGTCTTGGTGAATCTGTTCGATTAACGATCGAAGATAACGGCGTTGGTTTTGATCCTTCCACTGTGACAGCTGATCATCTTGGTCTCAAAATCATGCGTGAACGCTCAGAAGCGATTGGCGCGACATTGAAGGTCTATAGTGAACCCGGTGAGGGGACACAAATATCCATTATTTGGCAATAATTCATTCTTAGGAGAACTCATGGAAGACAAAATCCGTATTATGCTCGTTGATGACCATTCTGTTGTACGCTCTGGGTTGAGTGCATTTTTGAGCGTTAATCCTGATTTTGAATTAGTTGGTGAAGCAGAAAATGGCGAACAGGCTGTCAGCCGGGCCACAAATCTGCAGCCCAACGTCATTTTGATGGATCTCATGATGCCGATCATGGATGGAGTTGCTGCCACAGCAGCCATAAAAAAGCAAAATCCGGCGATTCAAATCATTGCATTAACCAGTTTTCAAGAAGATGAATTGGTTCAAAATGCATTAAAAGCCGGGGCGGTTGGTTATTTAATGAAGAACGTCAGCGCCCGAGAATTGGCAGCTGCCATTCGTGCAGCCAAAGATGGCAAAATGACTCTATCTCCTGAAGCCGCTCAAGCACTGGTGAGGGCAAGTCAGCAAGCTCAAGAAACAGAAACATTAACCGAACGGGAACAGGAAGTGCTCAAACTTATGGTTGAAGGTTTGAATAATGCGGAGATTGCTGAGAGGTTGGTGGTCAGCCTTTCAACGGTTAAATATCATATCAGTAATATATTAATGAAATTAGGTGTTGATAATCGTGTCGCTGCAGTCACTATGGCGATTCAAAAGAAGTTGATAAAATAGTTTACAAATATTATTTACAATTGGTTTTCTTGGAAATCTTTATACATAATGATGATTGATTGTGAAATTGAAGTCCTGAGTTCAATGATTATCTGATCTCAGGACTTTTTATATTTCAAGGCTAATTTAAAAGAGAAAACCTATTACTATTTACGTAATCTTTTATTTCAATTTAATGGTCTTGATTTCAAACGGAGTAAAGTCTAATTTGTTGATTTCAATGCTGCCGAGTTCATTTTCCATAAGATCGGTTTCAACCGCATCTTTGAACGAAAAAGTGGTTTCCAGGCTGCAGATGGAGGATATTCCCTGGCTTTCATAGAATCGCAAGATAATTCCGTCTCCACTGTGGGCGCGCTTGATGGTTTCAACCACCACTGCAGGCGAATCTGTCCGCACCAATGAGGGCATATCAATCTGACCGTTCGCCAAAATCAGAGGTTTGTTAAGTACGTAGCTGTGCATCAATGTCTCGGTGCCGCAGCCGCCATCATGCAGGAATAGCGCATAGGTGAATGAGTGGCTGCCGCGGTCGGCTTTTTTATCTGGATAAATGGGGGAGCGCAGCAGGTTGAGCGAGATTCGATTCCCTTTCACGCGATGGCCGTACTTGCTGTCGTTCAATAGCGAAGCGCCGCGTTTGCCATCAGATAAATCGACATACTTGTGGGCGCAAATTTCAAACTGGGCTTTTTCAACATCGGTTTCATCACCAGTGCTTCGCTCTATGCTGCCAAGTTGAATATCACAGGTCACAAAAGGTGAGTTAATTGCCAGGTCAAAATCAGCTCTCAACATTTTGAATGTCTCATGATAATTGCAATTGGTTTTGAAATAGATTATAGGACGATCCGTATATAAAACGACATCCTGGGTCAGGGTTGTGCGTCCGTGTTTGTAGTAATTGCGCCTCACCACTGTTGGTCCATCAATGAAAGTCTCATGGCGATAGGATTTAAGTTTGTGGCTGGGTTTCTTATAGTACTTCCAATCGATATCCCAGGCGTTGAAGAACAACCATTTATCATGGTAAAGTCGCAAAGTGTTTAACTGATTTTCAGCGTATTCAGCGCCGTCTTTTTTGGTTATTGCAGAGATGATCTCACCCTGATCTGAAAACTGCACACGGATATGCTCGTTTTCAATGTGATCAACCCCAAACACAAGTCCGGTTTGAGGTGGCAGTTCTTTGAGGGGCGCAAAGCCGTAGGGAGCAGGATCGGCTGCAAACCATGTATCATCCTTGCAGAGATATTCGTGACGCTCAAAACTTGTGGGGTTGAAAGCAGACTCGTCCTTGCCGCTCGACAGAAAGCTCATTACTTTTGTACGTTCTGCATCGATTTCACTCAAGATGGTTGCATAACGGGCACGGCTTTCTTCATAAACACGCGTGATGCTGCTGCCCGGCAGAATATCATGAAATTGGTAAAGCAGCACTTCTTTCCACCAGACATCCAGTTGATCTTGCGGATAGTCTCTGCCTTTTTGCCAGGCTAACGTGCATAGAGCTTCGAGGTCTTGCAGCGCATATTCGCAGCGGCGGTTAAATGCTTTGTTTGCGGCTTGCGTGGTGTATGTGCCCTGATGTTTTTCAAGATAAAGCTCTCCGTTGTGAGAGGGCAATTTTTCACTGTATTGTTCCAGGTTGCCGAAGAAATCAATGGCTGACCCAGGCATCACTCGCGGACTGCCGGCCAGACTGCGCTGTCTCATTACCATTTCAATGTGCGCTTCACCTGGTCCGCCGCCGCCATCACCGATACCGTAAACCAATAGTCCTTCAGGAGCCAGGTCGCGTTCAGTGTAGTTGTTGAGGGCATATCGCACACAAGCCGGGCTGGCATCGCTGTTGTAATCATCACCAGGAGGCATGTGCACAAGAACCTGGCTGCCGTCAATGCCATTCCATTTAAAACTGCGATATGGAAATCGATTATGTTCATTCCATGACAGTTTTATGGTCATAAAATATGGCAGGCCGCTTTTTTTGAGAATTTGGGGCAGATTTCCGTTGTAGCCAAAAACATCTGGCAGCCAGCACATCTTCATTTCACGCCCGAACTCATTGCGGAAGAACTCCTTGCCGTAATGGATCTGGCGAATGAGTGCTTCACCCGAGGCAAGGTTGGTGTCGGCTTCCACCCACATGCCGCCTTGAAGTTCCAACTGTCCGCGCTCAGCCATTTTCTGTAATGCGGCATATTGTTGTGGCGCGTTGTTTTTTATATATTCAAACTGCCACGGCTGGCTGGCACCATAAACATAATTCGGATATCGTCCGGCATTGGTTAGTTGATTGGCAAAAGTGCGCTGGGCTTTTCTTTTAGTTTCTCGAACGGGCCACAGCCATGCAAGGTCAAGATGAGAATGTCCGATTGCTGTGAAAGCTGCAGAATCGTCGGGTTGCGCATCAAACAAGGGTTTGAGAATTGCGCGAGCCTTCTCGGTTGAACTATTATGAAGGGTATAACTTTCATTAAGGTGCTTTTCCAGTGAGGTTCGTTCATTTTTGTCTGTTGTAACAGAAAGCAGAGAGGCGATGCATTGGTAATCGTAGTAATACGCCAGTAGGTCGTCATCCACCACACATAGGTCAGCGTATTGGAAGATACCCCAGCCAAAGGGGTAGCCGTAGTAACCGTTATACCCCGCATCGATGTAAAGACTAACATCCTGATTGGCTTCTGCCTGTTTTGTGATTTCGATGATCGTTTTGCCAACACCTGACTGCAAACGATCCATGAAGTTCATCGGCAAGGTAATGGCGCTTTGGGGTTCCGTCCCTTCGTAAACAACGGCTTCACCGCCTACATTAATATGGGCAACGACATGCTTGCCTGCCGCACCGGCCGGGATGGTTCCATGCAATTGAAACCAGGCGCAATCATAAACACCACCCCACACAGCTTTGCTGTGGATCGGACGATAGGATAGCTCGGCCTGGTTGCCGGGTGGTATTGGCTCGGCGGATGGATGCACACCCACTTTGAATGGAGCTACTTTTGTATAGATGGCAGTTTGAATCGATTTTAACCGCCGTAGATGTTTTCTTTCTTTTTTAATGAGCGTGATGGGTTCGATGGTGTCTTACTCCTGGTCAAAATAGATGGGGTTGGAGATGGCACGTACATAATCAAAACCGAAAAGGTTGCGCGATACCAACAAATAAACAAAACGCCATGAGGCTGAAACGGGCACTTCAGCCTCAAGTTTACCATTTGGAAACTTGGTCCATGTGATGGTTTCACCATCCTGGTTGATCAATTTGAGACGCATTCCAGATCGCAGGCGGCTGGCAGAAATTAATAAAACTTGCCCCTCAATTCTTCGTGTCGAGTCGCCCATCATACATTCGCCGCAGCGCAGCTCAAGTTGAACGCCGTTAACCGAAGTGGATAAATAATTCCGTCCTTGTGATATGGCTTTAAGAATATCAGCAGCCGCAAGCGAACTGGCGTAAACGTGGTTGACCGGCCGGGCGAACCTGACGATATGTCCGCTTCGGTGAAAGTCGCTGCCGCCAACTAACGGAATCTTTCGGCCTGTTTTTAACAGGTTGTGCCACCAGGCAATTCCATCAATATTCGCTTTTCGCATGGGGCCATTCCACACTTCCACCAGGTCAAAGCACTCTTCATCTTGCCATAAGTAAGCACATGAGTTTTCTTTGGGGTGATTAACGGATACCAATGCGCCTTTTTCTTTAGCCTGGGCGATCAAACTTAACATTTCTGGTTCGTTGTTGGCCACAAAGGAATTCTCAAATGGGGCGGCAATGCCAAATAAGTTCATGTGTCCGCGGTAGTGGGTCCATTCCACCGCAGGGATGAAAGTCAGCCCGGGTACCTTCGGCAGATTGAAGTTTTCACTGAAGTTGTTGTGGTTGGATATAGCAATAAAATCGAGCCGCTTTCTTAGAGCTATCTTCGCCAGTGTATAAATATCATGCTTGCCGTCTGAGGCTGTGGAATGCAGATGCAGATCCCCCACCAACCATCGGGGCTGCGAGGGGATAAAGGTTATTTCATAATGCACTTTTAATCCGTTTTCAGGGATGTGATATGCACCGACCAGGATGTGCCATTCTCCGGGTTTTATGTCGGTCATCAAGTATCCGCTTGTCGCCGAATGTGGTCCCACAAAAACGGACCTTCGCGCGCTGCCAGACCAGCCCAAAAACCGTTTATCGGCATCCATCAAGCCAAGGTCAACGATATTGACCCTGGATGGTTTAAAATTGAGTTTGTCTGAAATCCGGTTATAACGATAAGTTACCGTGATGCGGTCAATATTTTCATCGGGAACCTGAAAGGGGATGGTGTAATAAGTCCCCTCAGCCTTTTTCGGGATGCTGTGTTCGATGGTGAGATTATGCATGGATGTCATTTGCCTATAAATAACTAGTTTTTTTTCCCAAAGCGAGTAATGTCATGCACCATAGTAAATAAAAAAACGAACCGACGAAATCAGACGTTCTTGCAACCTGTTGTGATGAAAAACCGCCTTTTCTGGTTGGGGTAGAATAATTTTGCTGTTTCTCATACTTTCAAAAATTGACATATTTAATTTTATCCGAAAAAAGTTGGATTATTGGAGAATTCTCTCTTGGAAGGTACTTTTGTTTGAAATTGTTGGATTGAGAGTGATTTGTTCAGACACGGAAGAAAAGTATTCTAATAATTAAAACCAATCGGGCGGATCTGTTGAGATCCGCCCTTTCGAAAGGAGAAAAAGGATATGAAATTATCCTAAATTAGCGGCATCATTGAGGGCTTTTTGCGGTGATTTTTCACCGATAAAAGCAAGATAAACAGCTTGATAAAGTGGACCAAGATACTTGCTCAAAATTGGGGTTACAGGCAAGGTTCTGCATCTTTTTAACATTTCAAATTGGGCTGATAGCCAGGAGTATTTTGATAATTCTGTTTGAGAATAACTTGTGGATCGAACCGGACTGCCTGCAATCTGAGTTACCATAAAATCTTGTTCAGGTGATGCAGCTGCATAGAGCACATTCAAAATATTGATTTGTTCTTTTTGAGGTAAATTAGCAGGAATACTGACGCCCCAAGTAGCATTCCATGGCGAATTGAAAACTGAAAATTCAAAGTTGTTCTTGTATAAATTGGCATCATCCATAATCATAGCCGCTTGTCCGCCCCAACTGGCTGCCATAGCCACACTCCCAAGTTTGAGAGCATCCGCTATTTCTTGGTTGCCGTAATTATGTGTATCTGGTGGGCAGAAACGTTTAAGATTGCAATAGAATTCAAGGGCTTGGATTGCTTCCTGGCTATTGAACGCCGGTTCGCTTTTGTCATCCAGAATTTCTGCACCAAATGACCACAAGTAGGGAAGCCAATCTGTTAGGATTTCACTTGAATGGGCTTTGAGCGCAAAGGGATACATTCCTTCCTTTAATAAAGCTTTACCTAACAAATCTGGCAAACTGCGAGGATCAACAATGCTCTCAATGTCAGGAAAAATATCTTTACGGATGAATAAAATGTGCCCATCAGTAAACAATGGAAGTATGTATTGCGAGCCTTTAAATTGACATTCTGCTGACACTGAAGGCATAATATCAGCCTTCTGGTAAGAATGAATTCGTTCTTCTGATAATTGTGGAATAATTTCTTCAAAAGGAGTCAATTGTCCAGCATCGGCATACCCCGGTAACCAGATGTGACCAGGAATACAGACTGCCTGAAATGGACTTATTTTTGACTGAAGCGCATCATTTACTTTGCCTTGATATTCAGCCCATGGCAGAATAGTTAACTCTGTCTCCCATTCGGGATGAGCTTTAAGTTGGGAGTCTAGCACATTCAGGGCTGGATCATTCGGGCCAATGATCTTGTTTTTCATTTACATGTTCTCCACAAGATTTCTAAAATAGGCGCTGGATTCAACCAGTGTGGGTTTGATGCGGTGCAATCCCCCACCCATTAAGAATATGAGGTCCTTGCCATATACTTCCAACATTTCCGGGATCCGATCTATTGTCATTCCACCACCCGGAGTCGGAAAGATCGGTTTGATTTGCCCCATATCATCCTGGCTTCCTTCAGCAATGGAGATACATTCTTCACGGCTGAACGCAAACCGTCCGCCCCAATTTGGGTATATTGTGGCATCAGCCCCGGCCAGGCGTGTAAGCTGACCGAAAAGAGAGTAGTGAGAGAATCCGGTTGTTGGACATGTTACATAACTGCCAATCATGGATGGATGCATCATAATTGGCAACGCAAGTGTGTCATCATCAGCTAATGCTCTCATGGTGTCAAAACCGACCAATCCTGGCGGCACGAGAAAACCACCTGCACCAACACTTTTGGCGAAATGAGCTTTTTCAAATATTTGATCAGCACGCGCACCCAAACTGGGCATGTAAATGCTGTTGGATCCATTTTTTGAATTCGCGCGTTGAACAGCTTCCGCACATCGTTCAACACGTTCTCTAAAAGGAGAGAATGGTTGATCTGCCAATCCGTGATCGTCTTTGATAATATCAATTCCCCCCGATGTGAATTGAAAAGCCTGTTCGGCAAGCTGCTCGCTTGTCAACCCCATTGGTTTAATGGCTGAACATAACATCGGCCGCGTAGGAGCCTTTAATAATTCGCGTAAGCCGATGCGTCCAAAACGCGGTCCGCGAAAGGTATTCAGTATTACAGGAGGTAAGATTAGTTTTTCAACTCGAATTCCAGGTTTTATACTAGTGTTTCCAAAAATCACATTCAAAAGTTGTACAAGATCAATTCCGGCGCCTTCGACTGGATAAGAAATCGTTATATCATGGGATCCATTGCGGCTTTCGCTCACATCCGTAATGCGTCCAATAATGTGATCAGGTATATCTCCACTGGGTAATAAATCCGACGGGAATTCAACGGTCTGTTCAATACAGGCGTCTTGTGCTTTAACCATGGCATCTTCATAGTCGCCCTGAATTCTGTAAATTACTTGAAACCGTTCTCCGCTTAAAGGTGGGGTGACTAAATGCATTACAATGCCTCCGCTTTTGCTGCGCTATGCACAGCTTGCAATCGAACAGTTTGTAAGTCAACTTCTGTAATATCAAGGTCATGTCCGATAATTTTCTCAACGGTTTGAACCAGTGCCAACGCGTCCATCTCGTATTCGCGCATTAAATATGGTTTACTTGCACCATGGGCAAAAGTATCTTTCAATCCAATCCGATGAAGACATTTCCCCAACCCGTTAGTAGCGATCAGTTCAGCGGTTGCAGATCCCAGCCCGCCAATGATCGTGTGATTTTCCATTGTGATGACACCCAATTTGGCTTCTGAAATCGCCTGAAGAACAGAAGGATCGTCAAAGGGTTTATGGGTTGAGATGTGCATATGTTGAATCGAAACACCTCTTTGTTTTAAAATAGATGTCGCTCTCATGGCTTCTTCCGTGCAGATTCCGGAAGAGAGTAAAGTAATATCTGAACCTGAACTGAGTTTTCGTGCAGTATTGAGCTTGAAAGGTTCGTCTTGTGAAAACAAACGTGAGACTTCGCCCCGAAGCATTCGATAATAGATTGGCCCACGAACGTTTTCAGTGGCAACGAGTATGCTTTCGATCTCAGTTGCATCTGCAACTTCCACAATTGTCATATTCGGTACGGCTCGAAGTAATGCAATATCTTCAATTGCCTGGTGAGTGATTCCTCCAGGTGTTACGATGCCTGGTAAAAACCCAACCATGCGGACGGGTAGATTAGGATAAGCAACTGAATCAATTAATTGATCAAATGCTCGGCGATATATAAATACAGCAAAGGTGTGAATAAATGGTATAAACCCTTCGCGTGCCAAGCCGCCTGCTGCGCTCATCATGTTCGCTTCTGCTAATCCGAAAGAGAAAAAGCGCTCGGGATATGCTTTCTGAAAGTCATCAATTTCAGTCGAACTGGTCAGATCTGCAGATAGAACCAAAACTTGAGGTTTATCTTTTGCCCATTTGACCAAATTTGTGGCATGAACTTTGGATAATATTTCCATTTTTTATCTACCTTATGAAGCGGCGGGCATTTCTGCCAACATGGATTGATAAACAGCACGGTATGATTCACGCTCAGCTTCATCTTTGAAGCGTAAGTAATGCAACTTAGGAGCTCGTTTCTGTAATAACGGCAGCCCTTGCGTGGGATTGGAATAACTCAAAACAAATGTAGGGCGACCATCTGGGGTCAATTCTGAAGGCTCTACGAGTGCATTCAGGTCATGTGCATTTACACTAAAAACTCGAGCCCCAAAAGCTTCAAGACGAGATTGAAGGGGTTCAATATTCATCGTTTCATTTAGTTTGCCATCAACACACTGACCATTCACATCAACGTAAACCAACATGTGATCCAATTTATAATGACTCATTGAAGCGATCGCTTCCCAGGTTTGCCCTTCGTTAAATTCTCCGTCAGACATCATCACAATTACACGGCCGGTTTCGCCTTTAAGTCTACGTCCTAATGCAATTCCGACTGCTTGAGAAATGGATTGGCCGAGTGAGCCATTTGTAACTTCACAACCCGGTGAATGCTCTGCACCGATCATTTCGACTGAACTTCCATCTTGATTGAATTGCTTAAGCCCTTCTGGAGACATACGTCCTACTTCGATCAAAGTCGTGTAGAGTACCAAAGCATAATGAGCCGGTGAAAAAATGAATCGATCTGTTTCAGCAGTTTGCGGGCCATTATAAATTCCTCCTGTTGTATAAGCAGGATTGTCGTTAGCGGGAACCCCTTTAAATGGAGCAGGAACCATAGGTGCTTGCGAAGGAGCCAAATTTAGAATCCGAGTATAAAGGGCAGCAAAAAGCTCACCTGAAGAACATGCTTGACTCATATACCCACCGTTGTTGGTTAGAACATGTTCAAGTACACGAAGGCGTATTCGATTCGCAATTTGTGTGGCGTTATCCTTCCAATTGGAAGGTAGTTCTGTTGGGATTAGTTTTGCCATCTTTATTACTCCAAAAACACTGTAATAATAGTAATTGATCCACTGAGTACATAGAGCATTATGGTGATTTTGGGGCAAGATAAACTGAGTCAATTATTCCAACAATCACCGAAACCACACATGCATGTGGGTTATTCAACACTTGACGGGCTCCAGAACCTTCGCGAAGTACAAGTACAGTATCACCAATTCCTGCCTGCGTGTTGTCGAGCGCCACAAAATCATCATTCTGGACTTCACCCTCCACCACGAGTGGTTGAACAACGAGGAGACGACGATTTTTAAAGTGGGGAGTGCCTATTGTTGTAACTAGATTACCGACTACTTTGGCGAGTATCATTATCTTCCAATCAACTATATGCGGTCCAACCGACCTTCATTACAAAGTCAAAATCACTATCTGGATTAACCGTATGCTGGTCAACAATTGAAACCAGTGCCAGATCTATAGGTATATCTCGCGGTTCATGTAATGCCATACAGGCTTCGCGGCTTCTTACCATTACACAGATATCTCCTGATCCGGCATGGATTGTGTCCACGGCTGCTTGCAGCATCCCGACGGGGTCAAGGTTCTTGTTAAGCGGTTGAACAAGGAGAAGTTTGAGACCATCCATGCCAGGGTATTTCATGGAGCATACGGCTGTTCCTTTTATACGACCGAGAAGCATTTTTACTCAATTCCCATTCCAACAAAGACACGTTGTATTGCTTTTTCTAAAAGATTTGAATCTATTTTTCCAAACCGCAATTGAAGCTCTTCCATTACACGAAGCCGTAAATCTGTAATATCAATCCTGTTTGCATTTATTGGTTTTGGGTACCCTGAAGTTCGATTTTGCTCATCATTCTGAATTACCGCGGTTGAAGTGAGTCCGTTTACTCTTGTTGATTCAGCCGATAAGATTATTGATGGCTTTTTCTCAAAGAAATCTGTTTTCTCCATATTGATAAACGTAGGAGAAAGAGACTTTTTTAGCTCAAAGGATTCGAGTTTTTGTTCTTTTGATATATAAGGACGCATTGGCGCAGAAGGAGGTTGGGTTGTTTTGGGACTGATCAAACTCATTCCCAGACGATTGGCTTTTTCGTAGGCCAAGTCAGTAACCACAACATTATCATTCAGTGTCAGAGACATGATTCCGCGTTTAACGAGATCTTCAATATCATGCTCAGTGTAAAATGTTTTCGCGATGTCTCACCTCCGTATTTATGGATATGATTAGGCCGAAATACCTTCGAGACTTTCAAGTGCACGTATTGCGGCATCTCGAGCAGTGATGATTTCTGCTTCGCTGCCTGCAAGCCACATTCGACCGAATCGTCCAACAGAAGACACATGAATTAAGTTAATGCTTGCTTTTTTCTCTGCTTCATTTACTGCAAAATTAATATAAGCCGCCGGTGTACATTCCAACACAAGCATGGTCTGTCCTGGAACCAGCATACTTCCGCGGCGGAATCGATTAATCAGTTGAGCCTGATAGGGGTCAACACGGGTAATGACCTGGGTTGAGGCAACTTGTGGCCGAATTCGGTCCGTCACTTTTAAGCCGAGTCGATCAAGCACAACATCTCCGGCTTCGAGAACATCTGATTGGCTTTTTGAGTGAACTTCAAACATTCCAAATTCGCGTTCCACAATTTGGGCACCGGGGTGAGCTTCAGTAGCCTTTAATGCAATATCCACAACGCGAAAAACTTCATTGCCGGGGGCCATTTCGACATAAAGTGCTGCCATGCCTTCGGTGGGTAGGTCACCCTGGGTGACAGAACCGATGAAAGCGGCATATTGAGCCTGCATTCGGTCAATGAGACAATAGCATCTTAAAGAAAGAGTCTCAGCCATCTTGTTTACTTTTCACTGCGGCCGGCAACACTGCCTTTGCTGCGTTTGGGGAGGATCATATCGATATCAGCATGTGGACGCGGGATGACATGTACGGACGCCAATTCGCCGACACGTTTAGCCGCGGCTGCGCCAGCATCTGTTGCAGCTTTTACTGCACCAACATCACCACGGACCATTACAGTAACGAAACCACCTCCAATATACTCAGAACCAATAAGTTCTACGTTGGCGGCTTTTACCATTGCGTCGGCAGCTTCGATTGCTCCTACTAAGCCGCGAGTTTCAACCATTCCTAAAGCGATTAATGTTGTGTCCATAGTTAATACCTTCCTTTTTAATCAACAAATTTGATGATATTTGAACTAAGAATAGAAAACCACTAGGCTAAAAGTGGTAATTCTTACTTCCCAAGATTTCACGAGTTACTTCGAGGATCGCTTTGTCCAGCTCATGTGAGCGAGGAATGCTGGGCAGGTTTGCGGGCGCCAATACTTCAGCCGGAGGTTCATTGAGTTCATAGGCCAAACGCTTAATATTTATTAAGTGAGTTGCGGTAATGTTGTCGCCAGTTATTGCGCCCCCGACGCCACCTGAACCCAAAGTGAACGAGGGCATTAATCCAGTTGTCAAACCCGTCGCACCTAAAGTGCCCATTGTATTAACTAAAATTCGAAATACAGGTTTTTCAAGTCCAAAAGCTAAAATTACTTTTTCGTCTTGCGCATAGACTATCTGTGTGTGCCCGCGTCCACCCGTATCGATTAATGCCATCGAAACTTCACATCCTCGTTCCCAGCCTTCAACTTCATACCAACCAAGAACTGTCGTAAGCTTTTCGTGTGACAACGGTTCATCACGCCCGACTTTTATAAGAGGAGTAATTAAAACGCGAGCTGAATCAGGAATGCTAAAACCAGCATAAGTGGCAACATAGCGGGCGGGTTTGCCAACAACAGCAACATTCATACTACCATCGGGCTGAAAAACAGCCTTCCGAAGAGCATTGGTTTCACTCTCAGAACAAAAATATGCACCTTGTTCGAATAGCAACTCTGCAAGTTGGGTTGCGATCGGCCTGTCAGCAATAATGGCTTGTTCAGATGCACAAATAGTGGAGCAATCAAATGATTTGGAGGCGATTATGTAGCGTGCTGCTTTTTCAAGGTCTGCACTTCGATCGACGTATACTGGCACATTACCTGGACCAACCCCGTAGGCAGGTTTGCCGGTTGAATGGGCTGCCCTTACCATTGGAGTTCCCCCGGTTGCCAAAATGAGTGCTGTGTGTTTATGAGTCATCAATTCTTGAGAACCTTGCATTGAGACTTGTTGTATGCAATCTATTAAACCGCGGGGGGCGCCAGCTTTTTCTGCTGCTTGGGCCATTACAAAGGCAGCCTCACTTGTGCACCGTGCTGCGCTTGGATGTGGTGAAAAGACAATAGCATTGCGGGCTTTTATGGCAATGATTGATTTAAAAAAGGTGGTTGAGGTTGGGTTGGTAGAAGGTATCAGTCCGGCGATGACGCCCATTGGCCAGGCAATATCGTATACCCTGCGATTTGGATCTTGATTGATCACTCCAACGGTTTTTTGTTCACGAATGCTCTCCCAAACTAATTTGGAACCAACGATGTTTTTTAACTTTTTGTGTTCAGCGATGCCAAAGCCAGTCTCTTCTTGCGCCATTTTGCCAAGGCGTTCAGAAGTTTGAACCCCAGCTTCTGCCATTGCTTCACAGACTCGATCCACATCAGCCTGAGTTGCGTGGCTCCACAGTTTCCATGCTTCATGCGCGGAAATCACTTTTTCGCGAGCTTCCTGAATTGAGGAGAGATCTTTAAACATAAGGCTTGAGATCCTTAATTGAGTTTACGGGTTTTTGATAAAGACATTTTTTCCGTCAATATTAAGGCTGTCAATCACAGACATAATGACAGCATCGACAGGGGTATCTTTTGTCTGGTTGGTCTGACGAGCTGATGATCCTGAACAGGTGAGTACCAAATCTCCTTCGCCAGCATCAACCGTGTCGATGGCGATGAAAGGTTTTCCATGAGGAGTACCATATTCATCTGTCTGCCGCACAATCATTAATTTGCGACCAACAAGACGCTCATCTTTAATTGTGGAAACAGCGGTGCCGATTACTTTTGCAATTAGCATGGTCTTCTCAGTCATCCTTTCTGTTTCATTTATTAATAAAAATCTGAAGGATCAAGTTAGTCATATCTGGTGGAAATAATTCAGGAGCGGTTATTTACAAAAAGCAAGAAATGAACCAAAGTTCATGTTTGCACATTTATACAAATTGTACCCACTGCGCTGATAAAAGTCAATTAGTAAAATCACATAAGGATAAATGTCATAAAACAAATGTTCGTTATTGAACAATTGCAATTTGTGCAATATAATCTTCATAACTATGAGATCTAATAAGCGAAAAAATTTTTGCCTTGATGCTTAACAAATGTTCAGTATTGAACTTTTATAAAATTCGTTTATAATGATCGCATGGTAGAGATACCATCCAACCATATCCACAATTAAATACTTTAAGGAGAGTGAAGATGAGAAAGTTGTTCGGATTAGTGCTTATCACTGTTTTCTTGCTTAGCGCCTGCGCCCCAGCCGCTGCAACAACTCCTACTGAAGCAGTTGTTGAAGAAGCAACCCAGGCTGTTGAAGAAACAGCCAGCGCCCTTGAAGGCGTTCCGGCCGGTATTACTCCCGGACTTAAGATTGCGGTAATCCGCAACCTGCCATCTGACGATCACACAAAACAATTCCTTGATGGCGCCCGCTCAGAAGGCGAGTCTTTTGGTTTTGTGGTTGACACTTTCATCGCTGATAATGATGATGTCAAATTCCAAGATCTGGTTGCGCAAGCCATTCAAAAAGGCTATGATGGTTTAATCATCTCTCACGGCAAAGCAGATTATTCTTATGATATGCTCAAACCAGCCGTGGATGCAGGTATCAAAGTTGTAACCTTCGACACAGTCATTGACAAAGATGGCGTCAATCTTCCTGAAATTACCACCACTTTCCAAGATGACTTTGCTTTGGCAGAACTTTCTCTCACTGAAATCGCTGCCCTTGGTAAAGATGGCAATCCCGCCCGTGTTATTAAATTGTGGTGGGGTCCTGGTGTTCCTCCCTTGGATCGCCGCGAAACCATTTACCAGAAGTTCTTAGAAGAAGGCAAGATCGAAACTCTTGAAACCATTGGACCATCAAATTTCCAGGATGTTCAGGGTGATATCGCCGCAAAAGTTGGTGCTATCCTGGCAAAATATCCCGAAGGAACTGTTGATGCAATCTGGGGTTCATGGGACGAAATGGCTAAAGGCGCTTATAAAGCGTTGGTTGATGCAGGACGTACCGACATTGCCCTTATCTCGATCGACATTTCAAATCAAGATATGAATTTGATGCGTGAAGAGAACTCTGTCTGGTATTCCACCGCTGCTGTTGATCCACGTTTGATTGGTATCGTTGATATGCGCTTGTTGGCCAAGAAATTCGCAGGAGAAGAACTCCCTGCCAATTATGACCTTGAAGCTAAATTAATTAAGCAATCTGATTTGAAACCTGACACCAATATGGAAACCCTCAAGGATGTTATTGAAGGTTGGGGTAAATCGGACGCTTTCAACGAACCGTGGATGGACGTTCTTAGAGCTGCATTCGTAAAATAGGTTTTTCGTCTCGGTAGTAAAAGTCTTCTGGTTGGATGATCTTTTATTCTGCCGTAAAAAATCAAGTAATTCAAACTGCTCGGCCTGGTTTAGATTTTTTTCAATCCAAGCTCCAGGCTGAGCAGTAATAATGAAACAGTACAATAAATTTAATGGCGAACACATAACTAAAAGACCAAATTATTCACCATTTCATGCTATTATTTCATATTCTTTTGTAATACATCTTGCCATCCGCAAGGAGGTGTAATATCGACACACAAGCGTTGCATCAACTGGAGATGAAAAACATCTCAATTGACTTTCCAGGTGTTAAAGCCCTTTCAAATGTTGATTTTAGCATTGCGAGTGGCAATATTCATGCATTAGTTGGCGCAAATGGTGCGGGAAAATCCACCTTAATGAAAATCATGGCTGGTGCATACAACCATTATTCGGGTGCGATTTACCTAAACGGCGAAGAAGTAGCCATTCGATCTCCAAGAGATGCCAAGAATATAGGAATCGAGATTGTTTATCAAGAGGTTGACACGGCTCTTGTTCCATATTTAACTGTTGCTGAAAATATTATGTTAAATGTGTTGGTCAACAAAATGGACAAACAGGTATTTGTCCGTTGGCCCAAAATTCATCAAGCGGCACGGCAAATTCTAAAAAGATTGAATATTCAAATTGACACTAATGAAATTGTTCAGAATTTAAAACTTGCTCAAAAGCAAATGGTTTTGATTGCTCGGGCAATTGCAGAAGATTGTCGATTTTTGATTCTAGACGAACCAACTGCTCCTCTTTCTAATACTGAGACCGTGGAACTTTTTAGGTTATTGAAGGACCTCACCCAAAACCATAATGTTGGCATCATCTTTATTTCGCACCGATTGCCTGAGATTTTTGAGGTTTGCAAAGATATCACAATTATGAAAGATGGCCAGGTGGTTACTCGCAAGTCTGTAACTGAATTAAGTGTGGCCAAAGTTGTGGAATTTATGCTTGGTCAAAAACTCTCAGAGGTGTTTCCTAAACGTCAGGTAGAAATTGGCGAAACCATATTTGAAGTCAATCACTTGACTGAAAAAGAGGATGCCGTAAAGGAAATTAATTTGTATGTTCGCTCAGGTGAAATTGTGGGTGTGACTGGTCTAGTAGGTGCTGGCAAGACAGAGCTTTGCAAAACTATCTTTGGAAGCTTAAAAACAAAATCAGGCGAGATTAAACTTAATGGAAAAAAAATAACCATAAAATCGCCATTTTCGGCAGTTACTCATGGATTAGCACTCGTACCTGAAGAGAGACGTAAAGAAGGGGTTCTCGTTGAAGAGCCTGTGTTCTCCAATCTGTCAGCTGCCACGCTTGCAAAATTTTCTACCCCTTTCGGTTTTATAAAATCCCTGGCTGAAAAGTTAAACGCACGAAAGATGATCAACGATTTAGCCATCAAAACACCAAGCGAAAATCAAAAAGTTGCTTTTCTTTCTGGTGGGAACCAACAAAAAGTTGCTGTTGGCAAGTGGTTAAACGCTGATGCAGATATTTTCATCTTTGATGAACCCACAAAAGGTGTTGATGTTGGTGCAAAGCATGATATTTTTGAGCTCATTGGTCGTCTCGCAGCAGCTGGAAAAGGTGTGATCTATGCCACATGTGAGTTTACTGAAATCTTGGGGATCACCGATCGCGCATACGTGATGTATGATGGTCAGATTGCCCAGGAACTTGTAACAGCCAATACTGATGAAGAAAAACTACTCTTCTACTCAACTGGAGGTAAGTAATCCATGCAGCTATCCTCAAATGCTCAACTTAAAAAAGTTCGCATCCAAACTATTTTGATGAATTTCGTAACAAAATGGGGAACGATTCTGGCAATCGGGGGCTTGTTGTTGTTTTTCTCCCTTTCCATGCCAGACATTTTCATGACGTCATCCAATATTACGACCATTCTTCGAAGTATTTCAATCGTAACCGTTATTGCAATTGGTATTACGATCTCATTGACAATTAACGGATTTGACCTCTCTATCGGATCTATGGCTACTTTTGCCGATACCATGGTCATTTCGATGTTTGTTTGGCATAACATACCTACCGTCCCAGCAATTCTGGTCACACTTGGAGTTGCGCTAGTCGTTGGCGCTTTTAATGCATTCTTGATTGTCAAAGTAAAAATTCCTGATATGCTGGTGACTTTGGCATCCCTCTTTATTTTTGAGGGGGTGGCAATGACTTATGCAGGCGGTGGTTCCATCAGCCAGGGTATGCCGCGATTAGATGGTACGCCCACATTTGGAGTCATCCCCGATATCTTTAAAACAATTGGAACAGCTCCTACGATCATTATTATCATGTTGGTGGTTGTTGCATTAGCCCATGTTTTCCTTAATTACACCAAATATGGTCGTTATCTGTATGTAGTGGGTGGCAATATGGAAGCGGCTCGACTTTCAGGTATTCCGGTTGATCGCTATCGAACTCTTGCCTACTTGTTATCCGCTTTACTCGCTGCGGTCGGCGGCATCATCTTGGCTTCCCGCATCGGTTCGGCACAAATTAACGCTGGTGCAGGGTACTTGATGCCGTCTGTTGCAGCTGCATTTATTGGGCTGTCAGTCGCTGGGGCTGGGCGACCTAATGCCATTGGTACATTTGCAGGAGCTGTGTTGGTCGGCGTTTTGGAAAACGGTCTGGTGATGATGTCTGTTCCTTATTATTCCTTAAATATTATTAAAGGAGCAGTCTTGGTGTTGGCACTCGCTTTAACTTATTTTCGTAAAAAGTAATTCAAAAAATTATCGGAGGAAACTCAATGTCAAGATTTGATTCCTATTTCTTAATGAAGCCATCAGATGTCGTTGAATATGCCCGCGAAAAGCTGGATTTTTTTGCACCCGATTCTGACTTGGAGGGTAAAGAAATCGGAGATGGAAATATTAACTACATTTTCCGTGTCTGGGATAATAAAAGCGGTAAATCTGTCATAATCAAGCAAGCAGGTCATACCGCAAGAATCTCTGATGCTTTTGTGCTTTCCACAGATCGAACCCGCATTGAAGCAGAAATTCTTAAACTGGAACATGATTTGGCTCCTGGTTTAGTCCCCATGGTCTATAAATACGATGATGTGATGAGTACCTGTTGTATGGAAGACTTATCCGATCACGTCATCATGCGGAGTGCATTAATTCAACATCAAAAATTTCCCCGTTTCGCTGACGATATTTCCACATTCATGGTAAATACATTGTTACTGACTACTGATGTGGTCTTGGATCATAAACAAAAGAAAGCCATGGTCAAGAGTTACATAAATCCTGAGCTATGTGAAATATCCGAAGATCTTGTCTACACTGAACCGTTTAATAATTACAACAACCGAAACAATGTTTTTCCTCCCAATCAAAAATGGGTGGAGCAAGAGATCTATAATGATAAACAACTGCTTCTAGAAGCCGCAAAATTGAAGTTCGAGTTTTTAACCCATGCTCAATCATTAATTCATGGTGATTTACATACCGGATCGATTTTTATTAAACCCGATTCCACCAAGGTAATTGACCCCGAATTTGCCTTCTACGGTCCCATGGGCTACGACATTGGAAACGTGATCGCCAATCTTATTTTCGCCTGGGCAAATGCAGATGCAACAATGAGTAATTCGGCAGAGAAAACGGATTATGTAGGTTGGTTGGAAAAAACGATTATTGATGTAATTGATCTCTTTATCGAGAAATTTAATAATGCATGGCAAAAGAATGTCACCGAGATTTTAGCCAAGGTGCAGGGTTTCCAGGAATGGTATTTGAGCACGGTGATCAGCGATACAGCTGCTGTAACTGGTCTGGAATTGTCACGCAGAATTATTGGGTTGGCTCAGGTTAAAGACATCACAACAATTGTTGATGAAAAGACACGTGTGCGTGCAGAGCGTATTTGCTTGTTGTCCGCAAAACGGTTTATTTTGGCTCGTGAATCATATAAAACAGGAGCCGATTTCTTAAAAACTCTCAAGGATGTGGCTGCTTCTGTCTAGCAGATCTCAACCAATAGGATTAGCGAATGGAAAACAAAGTTTTTGACCTGGAGACTGTCTCTCTGGATGATGACAACAGCGCTCTGGTCATTATTGACCAGACCTTACTGCCGAATGAAGTGTTGTATTTGCACCTTACTGAACAGGCTGATATTTGGGAAGCAATTTTTGAGTTGCGTGTTCGTGGTGCTCCAGCCATTGGAATCGCAGCAGGTTATGGTGCATATCTTGGTGTAAAAAAATCACAGGCAACAAAGTATGATGATTTTTATCAAGAGTTTTCAGGAGTGAAAAAATACCTGGCATCTGCACGACCCACTGCCGTGAATCTGTTTTGGGCTCTGGATAAAATGGAAGCTTGCCTAGTTGCAAACCAGGGAAAAACGATACCAGAAATCAAAGAGGCTTTACGGGTTCAATCTGAGGAAATTAAAGCTGAAGATATTCGCACCAATAAGGCCATTGGAGAATATGCTCTTTCATTATTACAGCCAAATACTGGTATTTTGACTCATTGCAACGCAGGCACTTTGGCAACCGGCAAATACGGCACAGCGACTTCAGCCATGTATCTAGGACAGGAACGGGGTTACAATTTCAAGGTATTTGCAGACGAAACCCGCCCATTGTTACAGGGCGCTCGGTTGACAACTTTTGAACTCGCACAAGCTGGTGTGGATGTTACACTGATTTGTGATAATATGGCTTCAACCGTTATGCGAAATGGTTGGATTCAATCAGTTTTTGTTGGTTGTGATCGTGTTGCAGCCAATGGAGATACTGCCAACAAAATTGGTACTTCAGGTGTGGCTATCCTTGCCCACAACTATGGTATTCCATTCTATATTTGTGCTCCAACTTCAACAATTGATATGAATACACCAACGGGTTGGGATATTCATATTGAAGAACGAAATCCTGATGAAGTGTCGAAGAAGTGGTATGAGAAACCGATGGCGCCAGAATCTGGCGTTAAAATCTTCAATCCTGTTTTTGATGTTACCGATGCTCGTTTTATTACTGCGATCATAACTGAATTTGGCATTGCGAGACCGCCATTTGACTTGAGTCTAAAAGAAATCTTCAAAAAGAAAAAAGAAGCAGGTTATTAAATAGTCTTCCTCCTTTAGGAAAAAGAGCCACTGCGATTTTAAGGCAGTGGCTCTTTTTTTAATGATAGTGTTGTAAAAGCCCATTGTTTACTACAAAAATTGCTACTCCATCATAACTGCCATTGCAGTTTCAATATCAGTCACAAGGTGATGCACAGTTCCACTTCTTAAGGCACCTTTAATGGCTTCAACTTTATTGACTCCAGTGGCAACTCCAATAACATTTGGAATTCTTTGAAGTTCTTCCCACTTTAGAATGACCATTCTATTCTGAATTGGATTCGAAACATAATTGCCATTTCGATCATAGAAGTGAAGAAGAATGTCGCCGACCGCACCTTGTTGTTTGAGGGTTGCCATCATTTCAGGAGTAAAATGCCCGGTTTTTACAAGAGTCGAGTCATGACCGATACGTCCCAGACCCACAATAGCCAAATCTACTTGAGGGATGCCCAACATCGCTGCTTTAATGCTCGGTTCTTGTAACATCGCATCACGGATTTCTTCACTTTGAACTACAACCGGAATCGGTAATGAAATAATCTTGGCATTCAACTTTTCAGCAATCCTCCAACTTATCCCGTAAGGGGCATTGGGTGAGAGGTAAGTGCCTGCCAATTCTTGTATGGTTATTCCAGCGGGTGTGGATTTTCCATCCAAAAAATCCACCATATTACTCAGTGTGGAGCTGAATGCTACTCCTAATCGACAGCCGGTAAACAACAATTTTTTTAGTGTAGATGCAGCGTATCTGCATACTTCTGTAATGGTGTCATGAGGATCAGACATTGATTTGGCAATTGTGACTGACCGAATGTTATATTTTTCTTTTAGTCGGCTTTCAATTTTAAATTGTTCGGGAAGAGGACGTGTGATGGTAAATTGCACAACGCCTTCTGTACGAGCGCGTTGTAACAGACGAGTGATACTGACCCGAGACATATGCAACTCAGCTGCAATTTCTTCATGAGTCATATGTTCTCCATAATAGAGCCAGGCTGCGATCACCATCATTTCATCTTGATTGTTTTCCGCCATATATTTCTTCGTTTCCCTTCTTATTTTGATTATATAGCTTTATTCAAGAAAACAGGTTAATGGTAATCATACCTTTTATGATTTTCTCTCTTTACTTCTTTGCACCATGTCACCAATAATTTGGAGCATTTCTTCAGGAAGGGTATTCACTTGGCCAAGAAGCTCTGCAAACGTCAATGTTTTTGAGACATGCTCAAGTCTTTCTGTGTTTATCAAGGCTTCATCCAAATTCTTGCCAACCGCAAGGCTGCCATGATTTCGAATAAGCATGACATCATGTTTCTTAATTAAATTTCGAATTGCCTCAGCATTCTGATTGGATGAGGGTAACGCAAAATCAGTTACGGGAACGTCACCAAAGGCAATTGCTGCTTCAGGAATTACATCCATGCGCACTTTACCATGAGAGATTGCCAATGCATTTGCAAAAATAAGATGCGTATGAATTACTGCACGCACATCTGGTCGTTGACGATAAATTTCAAGATGCATTGGTTGTTCAGAAGTTGGTTTAAGCGCTGGGTTTGATGCAGGTTTTACAATATTGCCATCAAGCGAAATAATGACTAGGTCTTCTGTTGAAATTCTACCTTTTGTAACGCCTGAGGGGGTAATCAAAATGTTTCCATCAGCCATCCGCACAGAAATATTTCCATCATTCGAAACCATTAGACCACTTTTATATAGTATTTGACCTGTCTGAATGATTGCTTCGCGAAGTTCTTGTTCAGAAGTTAAAGGTGAAAAATCAAGGATATCGTGGTGACCGGTGTTCGATGTTTTAATTGAATGGCTTTGAAAAGCGGTTTCCAGAGAATTTAGTAGCTTTGGAAGATCAGGAATGATTGTGCTTGAATTTAAATAGGGTCTGATTGGAGCTGATGGTGGTTGATCATTTTCTGATTGTTGAAGTTCAATACCAAGCAGTTTGGCTTTTTCATAAGCCAGATCTGTCAGAACCATATCTTCTGAAAGCTTGAGACTGGTTTTTCCTTCAGCAGAAATTTGTTCGATATCATGATCAGTGAAAATGATTTTTGCCATTTGAGAAATCCAGTCTATTCGGGGGTAAAGTTGGGTAAACATTCGTACAAATCTGAACAATTGATAACTGAATTGTACCCTCATTTTCAAAAAAATTCAATGACTCAGAATAGAAACACTTATATTATCAGACAATTACTATAATACGTCATTTTCAATGAATAAATAATAATTGTGAATTACTGTATTTTACACATATTTTTTTAAGGCTATTTGTTTAGCTGTAATGTGAGCCTGATAATTTGACGAAGTGTTAGCCTGGATTCTTAACGCTCTTTTCTTGACAAAACTTGGATATAACAATATTTTCAAATTTCAGTCAACAAAACGACAATCTGTTTATGGATCAATCAGGAAAGGATACAAACATTACAAAGAAACAAGAATGACCATTCTAAAAATGCAAACGTAACTTGAAAGACAATATTGAAGGTATCCCTCAATAACAATGCGATAGCCTTAACTCGGAAAGGGAGATAATTTGATCTTTCAAAATATAAATTACTAAATCCATCTCAATTGAATCATCAAGAATCTGCAACGAAATTACATCATTGAATTTTCCCCGATGAAATTAAATGAATTGCGCTCGCTTTGAACACAGCCAGCACTGTTTTTCCAACTTCCAATCCCATCTCTTTTACCGATCTGCTGGTTACCAGGGCAGTTAAAGAAAACCCCGATTTTAATTGGACACGCATGAATGGCCCCTGGTTAATTATTTGAGTGATTTGGCAAGACACATGATTTCTGGCAGACGAAGGTTTTAAGATTTGATCATCATTGAAAAGGGTGATATCTTCAGGTCTTAGGCAAATGTAGACCTGGGTTCCAATTGCTATATCACCGACTGCTTCAAAAATGGTATGGTCAGCCTGGATCTGAAGCAAGTTATTGTCCAATCCAAACACATTCCCTGGAATAATGTTATCCACTCCCATGAAGGCTGCCACTTCAGGATTGGATGGATGCGAAAAAACTTCTTGAGTTTGACTGACTTGATGGATTTTTCCATTTAACAAAACCGCCACTCTGTCTCCAACCGACAGGGCTTCTTCCAGATCATGAGTGACATAAATACAAGTCTGATTGGTTCTCATTAAGATGGTTCGCAAGTCATCCAACAATCCCTGCCTTGTTGGGTTATCAAGAGCACTAAATGGTTCGTCCATTAGCATTAATTTTGTTTCGAGGCAGAAAGCTCTTGCAAGACTGACCCGTTGCGCTTCACCGCCAGATAGGACTTTCGCTTGCCGTTTCGCAATCGGAAGGATATGTAACTGATCCATCCAATACTGAACTTTTTGATTAATTTCTTTTTTATGAAGACCCCGAAATTTCAAGCCGCTGGCAATATTATTTTCAACAGTATCGTTCAACAATAAGGGTGATTGAAACACCGTGCTTACTTTTCTGCGGAATTCCAAATCCGATAAATTTTGTTGGTTAGAGAAATAAACTTTTCCACTGGTTGGTTTTTTCAAACCGGCAGCCACTTGAAGCAGAGTGCTTTTTCCTGCTCCGTTGGGACCTAAAAGGACAAGGACTTCACTATTGTTTACAGTAAGTTCATCCACTTCAAGAATAGTGGTTTTCTCTGCCTGTACTTTGATGTTGTGAAGTTCAAGAAGGGTTGTCATATGACTAATGCCTGCGTTGTTGAATGCTGGTTAATACCAGGTTTACAAGGAAAGCAATTAATAGAAGGATGATACTTAATGCTATTGCTGACGCAAACAATCCTTTGCTCGTTTCAAGCACAATCGCAGTGGTCAAAACGCGCGTTGAACCCAACAGATTCCCTCCTACCATCATGGAAGCCCCCACTTCAGAGATAACGCTGCCAAACGCAGCGATCAAAGCAGCGATTAGGGGCAATTTGGCTTCCTTCCACAGAATTATCACCATTTGAATTTTTGAGGCCCCCAAGCCCAATAACTGGATCCGCAGTTTTGGGTCCAACTGTTGTAAAGAGGACAATGTCAAACCAGCTGCCATTGGAAAAGCAATCAGAACCTGGGCGATGACGATAGCTGTAGGCGTATAGATTAAATGCATGAACCCCAGCGGTCCATTTCTCCACAGGAAGATGCAAACCACAAGACCGACCACCACAGGCGGTAGGGCCATACCAGTGTTTATTAGACTGATCCAAAAGCGTCTGGTTGGAAATTTAACCAATGCCAGAAAGGTCCCGATGGGAAGGCCAAAGATCAGGCTGATGAGTGTTGCCAGCCCTGAAACTTCAAGTGAAAGCAGGGTGATCCGGACAACTTCCGGATCACCCTTGAAGAGCAATTCAAACGCTTTCAGTATCCCATCAAGAAGATTTTGCATTGTCTTTATTTTACTGCATCCTCGGCTTTGCCTGCATCTGCAATGAATAATGCCTGGCCATATTGATCCACGCCAAATTCAGCAATCACTTTTTGTGTCTCATCCGAAACCATCCAGTCAGCAAAAGCTTTGGCACCTTCATAATTGGCATTTGCCCACAATTTGGGGTTGACCGTTATGACATGATAAATATTCAAAAGGGCTTTGTCGCCTTCAAAAAGGATGTCCAAATCGAGAGTATCCTTCATGGATAAATAAGTGGCTCGATCCGAAAGGGTATAACCCGCTTTTTCAGAAGCAATACGCAGGGTATCGCCCATTCCCTGTCCGGTAACCAGGTACCAATCGCCTTCGGGCGTGATGCCTGCAGACTTCCAAAGTTTGAGTTCTGCTTTATTGGTTCCTGAATCATCTCCACGTGAGACAAAGACAGACTTTGTATTATTTATGGCTGTAAATACATCTTTGGTTGAAGCAAGGTCTTTGGTTCTTGCGGGATCATCAGCAGGGCCGACAATGATGAAATCATTGTGCATGACCAGATAACGATCAAGACCATATCCACCATTCATGTATTCAACTTCGGATGACGGAGCGTGTACGAGCAAGACATCAGCACTGCCTTCTTTTCCCATCATTATTGCCTGGCCTGTACCGACCGCGACCATCTTTACGGTGTATCCGGATTGTTTTTCAAAAAGAGGAAGTAGAACGTCCAGCAATCCTGAATCGCGAGTGCTGGTTGTGGTTGCCAGAATGATCTCCGGGTTGGCAGGGGTTACTCGTGCAATTTTTGGCACAGCTGTAGTGGCTTCAGAAGAGGCTTCAGTCGCTGTCGCGCATCCACTTAGTAATAATAAAACAACAAAAACGATGCTTACTACAAACGTTACTCTTTTCAAGATATGCTTCTCTCTGATTGTTTATCTGGATAATTGTACCCATTCGGACACAAAAAAGAAACCGGCATGATTCTAAAAAAATCAATTCGCTTTAAAGGGGATCCCACAATTTCACTGTCAGTGATCTTGGGCGTCGGCACAGATTGAATACTAAATGCCCAGTGAGTATTAGTCTCTAATTGCTTATTTATTAGTCCGCTCCCGTGACTTCTCGAACACGCAACCTTTTGATCCGATGTTCAAGACTTTTCTTGCACCGAGCGCATACTGTGTTAATTATTCCTTTGAGTGCACATACATTGGGTAAAAATAGATATTGGTGCACAAAAAGCATCAATTTGCACAGAATTGCACACTTTTAGGAATGAATTCATGTGGGCATAAAGAATAAAAAAAGGAGAATATTAGAGAGCATAAGATTTAATATATTGTGAAAATGTATTATTAAAGAAATATTCCTCGATTGGTTCTTTGATAAAGAAAGACAATTAAAGCAAAGTAACTAATCTAGTCGCAGAGAGTATATTAGTACCGCTGGCCAGCGGGTTATGCGGCACCCAGTATGGTGTGAGTTCCAATCATATTTCGTACTTTAGAGCTTCAGGTTACTATTTCAACCAAGCCCGGCGATGTTCGATTCAAAAGGACTCGGCGTGAATAGATTGAATTATAAGAGTTGCTTTTACATGAGAATAGATCCAAATCAATTTACAAAAATAATACTAAAGTGTAAGAATCAAGATTATCGATTTTTGTTATTGGTCACAAATTGACATTTAATAACGAATTACGATATGCAATATCTTTGGATTTATTCTGAGACTTATTGAGACACAAGAATTTCAAATAACACACATATATATACTGATTGAGGGCGTCTCAATTTGTCTGAAGATTGTTTATTCTAAATACTGTGTCGAAATTGATTACCAGTTTCGACGCAGAAAGGTGTTATTGTGGTTGATCAAAGGGCATCCAAGTTGAGCTAAAGTTTTGTTTTTACCACCCCAAAATAATCGAGGATGAACACTGACTTTTTCTTCGCAAATAAACTTCCCCGCGAGTTGATCTGGATTCGCTGCAAATATCTGCAATTGAACCCTGTCAATTGATCAGGATTGGTCAGTAGTATTTTCTTCCCGTATTGAGGATGGTCCAGCGTTGTTGCCCCACAGCCAGTGATCATCTCAATTAATGAAGTTTTTTGATTTGGTGTCAGTTTGATTTGAGGATGGACGAGATATTTGAGATCGCATTGAAGTTCATTGATCAAAGACTGGATTTTCCACTTGGTTACATTGTCAATTTTCATACCCTTTAAGAACGGAGTCAGCCTGGATCTCAGGTCCGGTTTTTCAGCCAGCATTTTGCCAACCTGAGTGATCATATCGACTCTCAAACATTGATTGGGTGCAACTGTCACGAGTTCTGTCGCAGCAGTATGCGTATCGGTGTCGTATGAGAATTTAACCTCGGTTGGTATACCGTCCAGTGTGGCGGTCATCTCTTCAGGTTGATTAACTCCGCGGAATAGGATTCGATAAGAGCGGTCTGTTGGTACAAATCTTGTTTCGCCATCCACAGGCAGAATAGAGACGCTGAGTGAGTGATCTGAAAAATGAGATTGAAAGGTGGTGTTTGCGCCGCTTGATTCAAGATAATCCTGGGTGGTGTTGTCGTCTTCATAAAGGCTGAATGTTCCATTCTGGCCTGGAAAAACAAGCAAATCAATATTTTTCGGATTAGCAGCTCCGTTGATGTCCGTTTCAGCTTGCAAGGGGATGATGCTTCCGGCCCTGGCATAAAGGGGTACATCTTTGAGATCAAAGAAATTAATTTCCCAACGATTGCCTGCATGGTGAATTCCACTGAAAAATTCGAACCAATCACCGGGTGGGAACCAGAGGCCCTCTTTTGCCTTGCCGATTTCAGGGATGATAGGTGTCGTGACCGGTGCGGCCATCAACTGGGTACCAAACATGTATTGATTGGTTGGGGTATAAGCGGATTCTTCGTCAGGCCAATCGTAATACAGCGGAGTTATGGGCGGCAGCCCTTGCTGCTGGTTGCGACGCGCCATGCTGTAAAGGTAAGGGATGAGAGCATGGCGGAATTGCATAGCCTCGCGTGTCAATTTTAACACTTCGGCATCTGCGTGCCAGGGGTGGCGGTCAATAAACATATCTTTAGCACTATGCAGCCGGAAGATGGGTGAAAGCACCCCAAATTGCACCCAACGGACGTATAGTTCGGGGTCTTCCATCCCGCGCATGTGTCCGCCGATGTCATGGCTCCACCAGCCGTAAGCCGCGTTGGCAGCTGAGGCGGTGAACCAGGGCTGAAACACCAATGACTCCCATGAAATGATCGTGTCACCAGAAAATCCGATCGGATAGCGGTGGTTTCCAGGACCGCCCCAGCGGGAAAAGATAACCTGGCGCTTGGCTTTTGTGCGGCCAAGGTCGAAATGGTGCAGATGGTTCAGCCACCAGAGCGGATCAAGACCGGGCAGTTGGGTGAATTCACCCTGCTGCCAATCCAGCCACCAGAAATCCACCCCCTGGGCTTCAAGTGGATGAAGAATCTGTTCAAAGTAGGTTTGAGCAAATTTTGGGTGGGCGATGTTAAAGGGCAATGGTTGTTTGGATTGAGGGTCAATGCCAAGCGCATTTGCGGCGGCGGGATATTGATCTTCATGAGCGTGAATACCCTCGGCGGGATGCAGGTTAAGCGCGGTAATCAATCCGTGTTGATGCAGCCAGTTCAGCAGGGCGGAGGGATCTGGGAAAAGCGTGCGGTTCCAACTGAACCCTGTCCAACCGCTGCAGGCGTTACCGGTCTGGGTGATGTGCCAGTCCATATCAATGATCAGGGTTGAAAGCGGTATCTGCTCTCGGCCGAACCGTTCAACCAACTGCTGCAGGTCTTGTTGTGTATATTCCCAATAGCGCGACCACCAGTTGCCGAGAAAGGCGCGCGGCAGCAGGGCAGGTGTGCCTGCGATCTTCTGATAATCCTGTAGGGCGCTTTTATAGTCGCTTCCAGACACCAACAGATAAAGATCGCGGTAGCCGGAATGGGCAGGGCGCGGTTCGAGCCAGCCTTCAGAATTGAAGATCAGACTGGGGGTGTCATCAATCTGGACCCAGCCGGAACGTGAAAGCAGGCCTGGTTTGAGTGGTATGGCGCCATCGGCTTCATCCAGGGTTCGGGCGGTACCGGCCAACGATCCCGGGTTTGGGTCATCAATGTGAATGACCTGGTGGGTCGCTTTGATCAGGATCTGAATGGATAAAAGATCAAAGGGTTTGCGTGAGCGTTGGCAGGTTAATTTGTAGTGTTCAGTTTCCAGCAGCAGGCTGTCAGCGGTCTCTTGTACTTCGACCTTGGGCAAAGACTGGTTGCGGTACCAAAATACCTGGCTGGGACGGTCTTCAAAAATAGCCGATTTGCTAAATTCGATGCGTAACAACCTTTCGGTTAGTGGGGTAAAGCGAAAATTCGCAAAAAGTATGACCGCCAGTGGATTGGCTGTTGAAGCGGAGAGAGGAGGGATAAAGAATTGAGAAAAGGTCATTTTGGTTTCTCCGGCAAATAGGGTATTGACATTTCTTTGAAAGAATCTATAATGAAAACATAATTCATTCACTAAACGAAGTAATTATATCATGAACCCAATACCACGCGGCAACCGCGACCTTATCCGCTCCATCAATCGCTCCATCCTTCTCAACGTAATCAAAACTGAGGGGGAGATTTCACGTGTGGCCCTGGCACACAAAACCGGTCTAAGCGCGGCTACAGTCACCACCATCACAGGCCACCTCATTCAAGAAGGACTGGTGTTTGAAAAAGCTACCGGTGATTCCACAGGAGGGCGTCCGCCCATCATGCTGGCGTTGAATCCGCGCGGCGGATTTGTCATCGGGATCAAGCTGATGGAAGGCAAGGCGGTTGGTGCCATAACAGACCTGAACGCTTCCATCCTGGCAAAAGACGCTATTGAATTGCCAGACACACAGGTAAACACTAGTGTTGATACTCTGGCTACGTTGGTCAATCGTCTGGTACAGCAAGGCGGGATTAAAAAGAAACAATTAATGGGTGTGGGCATTGGTCTGGCCGGTGTGGTTGACTTCGCACAGGGCATCGTCAAGCAAAACCCCATTTTCGGTTGGAAAAACGTGAACCTGCGTGAACTGCTTGAAACCCGCATGCGCGTACCCGTCTACATTGATAATGATGTCAACACATTAACCCTGGGTGAAAAATGGCTTGAACCAGGTAAACCCGAGGACGATTTTATCGTCATCACTCTGGGGCGAGGTATCGGCATGGGTATCGTCATCAACGGCCAGATTTACCGCGGCAAGGGCGGGGGAGCCGGCGAGTTTGGTCACATCATGGTGGATCCTAACGGTCCCCGATGTGATTGCGGTCGGCAGGGCTGTCTCGAAACACTGTTGAGCGACAGGGCACTAATTGCCGAAGCACAGCAAAAGGTATCCCCGGATGTACGCGACCTTGATGACTTAATTGCGCGCATGAAAGCGGGAGATCAAAATGCCGCTTTGATCTTTACCCGAGCCGGAAATCTACTCGGTCAACAGGTCGCCAATCTTGTAAATCTTTTTGATCCAAAGTTAATCATTATCAGCGGAGAAGGCATTCGCATGGGCGATGTGTTTTTCTCAGCGGTGCGCAGTACTTTTACTGAAGGAGTCATGCCTGGTCTTGCTGAAGATACTGAGATCCGTGTGAACTCCTGGGGTGATGATATTTGGGCACTGGGTGCAGCCAGCCTAGTGATTGCAGAGATCTTTATTTCCCCGATCCAAAAGGAGGGAAGAACCACAACAAGCAGATAAATTTTTTTAATCAAAGTTAATTCGTTCAGTATATAAAGTAATGTATTCTCCTGCATTTGCAGGTAAACAAAAACAATCTTAAAGGAGTAGAAATGAAACAGCGTGTACCGTTTTTTGTCGTCTCTGTTGTAATTGTTTTGGCTATGCTGCTCGGAGCTTGCGCTCCCGCCGCCGCCACCGAGGCACCGGTTGTTTCTGAAGTCACAGAAGCTGCTGCAACCGAAGCTGCCGCCACTGAAGCTGCTGCTGTTGAACCTGTGACAATCAAGGTTATGTCATTCTTTGCATATGACAATCCAGAAGTTGAGACAGCAGTTGTTGCTGCTTTTGAAGCAGCAAACCCTGACGTGAAGGTTGATTTTGAATCAGTTCCCATGAGCGATATTTTCTTAAAATATAAGACCCTTATTGCAGGTGATGTCGCCCCAGATGTGATGGCATTTAATTATGATAATTCCTATGTATTTGCCTCGATGGGAGCTTTGGCACCACTCGATGAATTTATATCAAAGACTAATTACGATACTTCAAAAATCTATTCTGCAACGTTAAATATGTTTAAAGTAGATGGTGTGCAATATTCAATGCCTGCTACTTTCTCCGATGTTGTCCTTTTCTATAACAAGGACATGTTCGATGCCGCTGGATTGGAGTATCCCCAAAAGGACTGGACTCAAGTTGAATTACAGGCTGCTGCAAAAACATTGACAGTTGATAAAGATGGTGATGGAAAAATTGACCAATTTGGTTACACATTCCCGTGGTGGCCGGTTGTTCTGGAAATGTATGGTGCTTCTATCTGGAGTGAAGATGGTAAAACCTGTACAATGAATTCACCTGAAGGTGTTAAAGCGATTCAAAGTATTGTAGATGCACGTTATGTTGGAATGTATTCTCCTACTGCAGATCAATTGGCTGAACAGGGCGATTGGGACATGTTCATCGCCGGTAAACTGGCAATGTTCCCAACTGGTCCTTGGGCAATTCAACCATTCAACGATAAAATATCTGGGTTTACTTATGATGTAGCCCATATGCCTGCAGGCGATAAACAAGCGACTCATGTTTATGCCAATTCCTATGGAATGGCTGCCGCATCAAAGAATAAGGACGCGGCTTGGAAATTTATTGAATTTGCAACTGGTCCTGAAGGAACAAAAATCCGACAAGACGGAAAATACGAAATTTCACCCGTCAAGGAAATTGCTGAAAAATATTACCTGGCAAATCTGGCTGGGGATGATCCTGCAAATGCAATTGCTTTCATGGAAGTTCAGGAATATGCGGTTCCACAACCGGTTCACGCTGCATGGAACCAAATTTTTGATGCAATTCAACCTGAGCTAGACCTCGCATTAACAAAAGCGATTTCAGTGCAAGAAGCTCTAGACAATGCTTGTGTAGGCGTCAACGCTGCATTGAATCAATAGTATTTTTCAAAATATAATGGGATGAGAGTCATTTAGATTCTCATCCCATTGCTGCTGAGGTGATTCATGGCTATTGATTCAAAATCACAAATTTCTCCATCTTCAAACTGGTCAAAAAAAAATAAAATCAAAGAAGCACTTTGGGGATACTTTTTGATTTCTCCAAATTTCTTAATCATTTTATTGTTTACAATTATTCCGGTTTTCTTTTCGTTTTATATGAGTCTTACGGATTGGAATATATTAAGTGCCCCAAGTTTTATCGGATTAGAGAATTATCAAAATATTCTCAAGGATGCTTTGGCCAAAGAAACCTTTTTGAATACTTTTTATTTTACTGTTGTTAGTGTTCCAATAAATGTGATATTTACTCTAATCCTAGCCATTTTGTTGAACCAAAAAATTAAAGGAATTACTTTTTTTAGGACAGCGTATTATCTGCCTGTAATTTCTGCTTCTGTTGCTGTAAGTCTAATGTTTATGTGGATATTGGCAAACAATGGATTATTGAATCAAATGTTGGAAAGTATCGGCATAGAGCCTATACGCTGGTTAACCAACCCAAAAATAGCTTTAAATTCAGTCATTGGAGTGACTGTATGGAAGGGATTGGGCTTAAATATGATTATCTTTCTTGCCGCCCTTCAAGATATTCCAAAAGAATTATTGGAAGCTGCCGCCATTGATGGCGCAAATCGCATTCAGCAATTTTTTAAAATTACAATTCCTTTAATTTCTCCAATAATTTTCTTTGTAACAATCACAGGGGTAATTGGTTCTTTCCAAAGTTTTGATCTGGTATATAACATGACAAAGGGTGGACCTGGTCACGCAACTACTGTAATCGGTTACTACATATGGAAACAAGCGTTTGATTATATGCATATGGGGTATGGAGCGGCACTAGCTTATATCGTTTTCATTGCAATCTTGGTACTGACAATTATCCAATGGGTTTTACGCAAACGCTGGGTTTATAGTGAGGAATAAATGTCCCCTAAGCAAACAAATTCTAGGTTAGAGATAGTTCAAGGCCAAATCATCAAAACCATAGCGGTTACTTTTCTTGTGTTTGGTGCTATTACAATGATTATCCCATTTCTATGGAGTGTAATCACTTCACTTAAAAGCGCAGAAAATGTTTTTTCACATTCTGCTTTTTGGATCCAATTTCCTCCCGATTTTTCTGCATACAAACAGATTTGGGCTAGGATCCCACTATTAACCTATGCTGGAAATACGCTAAAAGTGGCGTTATTAGTTACATTTGGCCAATTAGCAACTTCATCATTAGCTGGATTCGCTTTTGCCCGAATTAAATTTCCAGGTCGTGACAAACTATTCTTTTTTTACATCGCAACTATGATGGTTCCAGGCATGGTTTTATTGATTCCCAATTTTGTCGTCATGAAGAATTTAGGAGCAATTAATACACATTGGGCATTAATATTGTCAGCGGTTGGTAGTGCCTTTGGGACATTCTTGATGAGGCAGTTCTTTCTTTCTTTTCCATCAGAATTGGAAGATGCAGCAAAACTTGATGGATGCAATCCTTTTATGTTTTATTGGCATATCTTGTTACCAAATTCAAAACCAATTTTAACAACATTAGGATTAATGGCATTTCAAGGGATATGGAATGATTTTCAATGGCCTTTAATTGTCTTGAATTCGGCTTCTAAAAGAACGCTTCAATTAGGTCTATCTTATTTAATGAGTGAATATTATACAGACTGGACATTACTTATGGCAGGAGCCATCCTTACTCTATTGCCAATAATTCTGCTGTTTTTTGCTGTTCAAAAGTATTTTGTGCAAAGTTTTAAGTTTACGGGTCTGAAGGGATAAGTTGGTTATGGTAATTCTATTTGAAAAAAGTATTCAAATTATTAAACAACATCAATCTGAGACCGGTGCTTACTTAGCCTCAAAAAACTTTCCAACATACCAATATTGTTGGTTGCGGGATGGCAGTTACATTGCGCATGCAATGGATATTGCCGGAGAATACGAAAGTGCCTCCGCTTTTTTTTGCTGGGTTGGTCGGACTATTCAAAGATTCAGCTACAAGGTCGATGAAGCCAGATTTCGCATGGCTGAAGGCTTACCAATGGGCAAGGATGATTTGTTGCATACCCGATTTACAATGGACGGTGAGGAAGTTTATGTCGATGATACATGGGGAAATTTCCAGATTGACGGTTATGGCACATGGCTTTGGGCACTGAATGAACACATTAAAAAATCTGGAGAAATTGATATCCTTCAAAAACTTAAAGAGCCCATTGAAATCACAGTTCGTTATCTAGAACTTGTATGGAAACTCCCTAATTACGATTGTTGGGAAGAACACCCAGAGTTTTTACATACCTATTCGCTTTCAACTGTTTATGCTGGTTTTCATGCTGCTGGTGAACTAGCTCATTCAGGGGGATTTTCACATAAAAATATCCTAGTGGATAACTTGGCAGATGAAGTTCGGAAGTTCATCTTAGATTTTGCTGTAAAAGATGGACGGTTGGTAAAATATTTCTGCCCTCCTGATACTAAGTCCGACACCCAATTGGTTGGTAATAATGGCGTGGATGCAAGTTTGATGGCAGTAGCTATCCCGTACCAGATGTTCATGCCCGATGATCCGATCATATTGGCCACCATTAAAGCTATTGAAGAAGAATTGCATCGACACGGGGGTGGAGTCTATCGATACATGGACGATGTTTATTATGGAGGCGGCGAATGGATATTGCTTACCGCTTGGTTGGGTTGGTACTACACTTCTTTGAACCAAGTGGATAAAGCTCAGGCGCTTTGTGAATGGATTGAATCGCAAGCAGACGAAAACGGCTGGTTGGCCGAACAGGTCAGTGACTATGTGCTCTATCCGGAATACTATGCTCCCTGGGCTAAAAAATGGGGACCCATCGCCAAACCACTTACATGGTCACATGCGATGTACATTATCTTAATGAAAGCACTAAACAAAGGATAGACTTCATGAACACTTCACCCACTTCAAATACTACTATACTGCGGCATGACCCATATGGTGAACTGCATCCTTATATTCCACTGCCTTATGAAAGAGCCCCGCGCTTTCCTTCAACAGGAACACCGGTTTTTTTAAACGTCGAGACTGATTCAGCCCGGGCGATTGATTCTTTGTGGTGCGAATGGATCGACAAAGAAAGTTCCGAGATCCATCATGTGGATGCTGCATTTACCTCACAAGATGAAGTCAATTCATATTGGCAAGCACTTCTACCGGCTTTCAAGGGTGGTGAAGAGATCAATTATCATTTCTGTGCAAAAGCTGGCGCTCAAATTTTCACGGGTGAAGAATACTTTTTTCACGTCAATACCTGGGTAAATATCACCTCATTGATAGAAGTAACCGAGGGTAAAGAAAAACTTGAGCTGAAACTAGCAACTGAAAGACAGGGTCTGGCGTTAACTTTCAACCTGGTTCATGAAGCACTGAACACTCTTGCCATTAAGCTGTCTGCCGAACGTGTATCGGGTCAGTTATCTTCAAAATTAGAGTCTATTTATTCCACTGATTGGAAAGATCTCCAATTTAATCTCTATGAGAATCCGTTCAGGCTTGAAATAACACGTGTTTCTGATGGACTGGTGATCAAGAGTAAAGGACCGCTTCAGATGCTGGTTGACCAAACTGGACATATTCTCGAGTATCACCTGGAATTCGAAAGCCCATCTGATGAAGCTTTCTATGGCTTCGGTGAACGCTTCAATGCTTTAGACCAACGCGGCAGTCATTTGGATAATTATGTCTACGGTCAATATACAAGCCAGGGCAGACGAACTTATATTCCCGTCCCGTTCTTTGTGTCTTCGCGCGGCTACGGCATGTGGTTGAAAACCTCACGCCAAGCGCAGTTCGATTTGGCCGCCGCAAACCCTGACTCATGGTACCTTGAAGGCAGAGCAGAGGACGATGAACATCTGGATCTCACCTGGTTTCTACAGCCCAATCCTTACGATAACGTCAAAGCCTTCACGCTGGCCACGGGCAAACCTAAAGTACCACCAAGCTGGGTGTTTGGTCTGTGGATGAGCAGCAATGATTGGAACAGTCAGAAAGAAGTGCTCAACCAGTTGCATGAAACACAAAAACTACAAATCCCTGCAAGTGTGTTGGTGATCGAAGCCTGGAGTGATGAATCCAATTTCTATATTTGGAATGACGCCCAATACAAAATCAAACCCTCTTCTGAACCTTGCAAACTTTCAGATTTTACATTTGCGGCCGACAGCCGTTGGCCAGAATTGAAATCCATGGTCGATGAACTCCACAAGAATGATTTACGGTTGGTCTTGTGGCAAAACCCCACCATAAAATCTCAGGGTAGCCACGAACATTTCGATGACAGGTTAAACTTAGCCGATCAAGCCTACGCCATAGAAAAAGGCTATGTGGTCAAAAGATCAGATGGCACCCCACATCGCGTAGAAAAACATATGCCCTGGTTCCAAAACAGCCTGGTGTTAGATTTTACCAACCCCGAGGCAGTGGATTGGTGGTTTTCAAAACGTGATTACATAGTGAAAGAACTTGGCGTGGATGGCTGGAAATCCGACGGCGGCGAGCATATCTGGGATCCCGAAACACGCTTTTTCAATGGTAAACGCGGTATAGACGCCATCAACGAATACCCTGTGGATTACGAAGGGGCTTATGACCGCTGGATGCAAAAGCTGCGTGGTGACGATTTCGTGCTCTTCAGCCGGGCTGGTTATACTGGGTCGCAAACCTACCCCAGCCATTGGGCCGGAGACGAAAACTCCACCTGGGAAGCCTTTAGAGCTACCCTGCAAGCAATGCTGAATGTGGGTATCAGCGGCCTACCTTTTGTAGGTTGGGATATCGCCGGTTTTGCCGGACCGATTCCAACCAGCGAACTTTATCTGCGGGCGGCGGCTTTTTCAGTTTTTTGTCCGATCATGCAATACCACTCGGATGGTTACCAAGTTGATCGAACTCACCGCGATCGCACCCCCTGGAATATTCAAAACAAGACTGGCGATTTGCGGGTTATACCTATCTTCCGCATGTTTGCCAATCTGCGCATGAATTTGCTGCCTTACGTGCTTGACCAGGCGAGATTGTGCAGCGAGACCGGACTGCCTTTGATAAAGGTCATGGGGTTGGTCTACCCCAAAGATAAAAAATGCCGACAGTATGCCAGCCAATACTTCTTTGGTGAAGATCTGCAGGTTGCTCCGGTGACTCAGGAAGGTGTTGAAGATTTACCGGTCTATCTGCCAGAAGGCAGCTGGCGCGATTTCTGGACGGGTGAGATCCTGCAAGGGCCTATTGAACTTACGGTCAATGTTCCTATGGATCGTATTCCAGTTTATCAAAGACAGGGTAGCATTTTGCCCCTCAATCTGAACCACACCGGTGAACTATGCACTCCAGTGGGTAATTTATGTAATCATGTTGAAGTCTTGACCTTAATTGCCTGGCCTGGCGTGAATTCGATCTCTAAAAAAATTATTTTGGCTGATTCGAGATCAGTATTACTAGAAATAACAACAATTTCCGGCCAGTCCGAAACGATTTACCATATTGATGCTTCCGAAATTGATCTGCAACTGATGATCGTTGCCGACGAACCCAAAGTCGTTCTTGTTGATGGTGTCTTGCTGCAAAAAAGAGTTGATCTGACAGGGACTCCCGCCAGCTCAGGCTGGACCTGGGATGAGAAATTGAAAGTTATAACGATCGTACTGGCAGCCCGATCGACACAATCTATCATTAAGATTCAATAAAAACTGAAATGATATCCCCCATCCACATATTGGATGGGGGATAATTTAACGCGCACATTATGCGCCCAAAGAAAGCATTATGAAAACTCATCCATTGTTCCATTCCTTAGTCAATTTCAAGGGTAACGCACGGGGATGCGTGTATCCAGAACCGTTAAATGCGATACCGGTAAACCTGTATGCGCCCTATGTTTCCGTTTTTATGATCGCTCTGGGAGTCACTGATGCTCAAATTGGTTTGACCGTCAGTATCAGTTGGGCAGTGCAGCTTGTTCTAGCCATTTTCAGTGGTACGATCACCGACAAACTTGGCCGCCGTATGGCAACCTTGGTCTTTGACCTGGTGTCTTATGTTATCCCGGCGCTTATTTCGGCTGCGGCTCAAAATTTCTGGTATTTCCTGGGAGCGGCCATCTTCAGCAGCTTTATCCGAATTCCGCAAAATTCGTGGATGTGTCTGGCGGTGGAAGATACTGACCCTGACCAATTGATTGATGTTTTTTCGTGGGTGTACATTGCCGGGCTGCTTTCTGCATTCTTTGCTCCCATCGCGGGGGTTTTGATTAAATCTTTGACACTTATACCCACTATGCGCATTTTATACCTATTTGCTGCCATTTGTTTTACTGCAAAAGCTTTCATCACATACAAGCTTACCAGCGAGACCAGGCAGGGTTTGATCCGTATGGAGGAGATGAAGGGTAAAAGCATCTTCACCGGCATGGGTGGATACGGCAAGATTATTAAACAGGTATTGCACACCCCCAAAACACTTTATACCGCCGGAATCATGTTGATCATGAGCATTTGTTTGATGATCAACAGCACATTCTGGTCGGTAATCGTCACAGAAAAGATCAAAATTGCGGTTTACAACATTTCGATTTTTGCCTTTGTTCACTCTGTGATCATGCTTTTCTTTTATTTTGTGATTTCTCCACGCTTGAAAAAGTTCCATTACAAAGTACCCATGGTGTTGGGTTTTTGGGGATTTGCAATAAGCCAGCTATTGCTCATTCTGACCCCGGTCAATGGGTACTTTTTGCTTATCATCAGTATTGTGCTCGAAGGCTGCTGCCTGGCTACATTGAATCCATTGGTGGACCAGCTTATCGTTCTGACCATTGAGGCAGAGGAGCGGGCGCGCATCCAATCCATTTTGTATGTTGCCGTGATCATCATTACCACCCCCTTTGGATGGATCGCGGGCAACCTTTCGGCGGTGAACAAGACGCTGCCTTTCGTTTTGAATCTGGTTTTGTTCATTATCGGTGGAGTTCTAGCTTGGTTGGCCACACTTGAAGCTAAATCAGACCGAATAATAACTACTTTGACTAATCAATAACCTGATTATTGACAGAGGGTTATAGTAGAATGTTTTTGCAACAAATTATAATAGAAAAACATACTGATACATTATTCTCTCAATATCATGTAGTCTTATGATTTTAAACAGACTTTAAAAAATTGCAATGTAAAAAGAATCAGGCATATTCATTTTCTTGTTGTGTCAACAAAATTTTTAATATAGCACAAACTTTTGATGATCGGTCTTACCTTTATTGGTGATTGTCACCTGGTTTATACTTTATGAAGAAGTTTGATGTGGCATAAAATCAAAAAAAGCAAGTCTTAAAAAATAGGAAAAGAAGGTCTGTTGTTAGCAGACTCTCTCTTCCGTATATATAGTATTTATTAACTTCGTTTCAACCACATTTAGGGTGTTTCTGCGCCCCCGGCGCGTCGCGAACGCGCAACCTACTGATTCGAAGTTCAAGGCTTTTCTTGCACCCAGCACATATGGTGTTACGAATTTCTTTGAATGCACATATATGGGAGCAAGAAGGAATTTTGGTACATAAAAAGCATCAAATTGCACACAAATTGCACAGAATTGCACACTTTTTTGGAGTGACATTAAGCGGGGTGAAGCCTGAAAAGTAAATAAATTAGTTTCTTTTTATTTATTATGGATATATTAAAATTTAGGTTCCTAGTTTACAATGGAGAAGTTAGGAATTCTCAAAAAAAAGAAATTTAATATGCGGAAAAATTTTCAGCATACAAGAATAACCCATGAGTTTGCTCCGGGATAGCCTGAGTAAATCCTTCGGTATTTATTTTCCTTCGCATATCCCATTGTTATTAAAAATATCGTAAGCATTATTATAAAAAAGTAATTAGTGAATTTCTTTTTATTAAGAGTCTTTACTGTGATTAATTAATGCCATTTTTAGAGCTACTTCAGTACTAGTAAAAGCAAGATTTTCCCAAGGAATATCATTTGGACTGAATATTTTTGATTGATAAATTTCCTCAGTAATGATTTTATTTTTCGCAATTATCCGTCCATAAAAAACAAGACATAAAGTTGAATTATTTGGATTTTGATTCGTATCAAAAATAGTGCAAAAAGGAGAATTTAAAACCTCAACGGAGTAGCCAGTTTCTTCTTTTGTTTCCCTAGAAGCAGTAGTAGATGGTGTTTCACCAAATTGCATAAACCCTCCAGGAAGACACCATTTATTTTTCATTATTCCGTTTTTTCGAAGGACTAAAACTATTCCAGAATGAGTTTGGAGAAGTGTGCAACAAGCTATTGGAGGGCCAGTGTAAATATTATTCTTACAAAAAAAACAAAAATCACAACTTATTTTAAAGTCGATTTTTGTACCGCAATAAGGACAAAAATAATATTTTTTATCAATCATTTAATTAATGTAACAAGCCTTCCTACATGATCTTTTGGCTTTCCATCATACCAATCGATAATTCTTCCCCATACTTCAAGTTCTAATGACCAAAAAAAGAGGTTGTTCCGAGGGCGAAGAGAATCGCCAAAAATATATGGTTTTTGTAATCCAATTACATACTGTCTTAGTGTTTCTGGAAAATTTTCTAACAAGTTCTTTTCTAATATTTGGCTAATTAGGAATCCAAGATTATTTATCCATAGAATTGTTTCATATTCATTGTGGATTTCAAATACAGCTTCTTTTCTTGCAACAGAATAATTACAGGTAACTATTTTTTCCTTATTAATTAATCTTTCTAGGATTTTTATTGATCCTGATAAACCTCTAAAACTGTGTAACTGGAAATCTTCGATGGAATGGTCCATTAATGCTAATAAACCCCACCAAAAATTGGATTCATCATCTAAATAGTCGGTAAAGAGAACTTTACTTGAAAAATCTGATGAATCTTCTAATTCTTTTCGAATTTTTTCTAATAGAAACCGCATTACCTTCGAGGATCCACCCTTATCTGCATAGTCAATTTTCTTAATTAGATATAGGGCAGCCTTCAATTCTGGGTCGTGGGCTGTTGTATTAAACCTGGATAGTGCTAAAGCGGATTTTGCAAAATCTTCCACTCGACGAATCACTAAAGCATCATCCTCTTTGCTACCAAGGTCAGAGATAATTCCAACTACTGCTCTTTTCCAGGTTTCTATTCTTTCTGGTGGAATACTCGATAATGGAAATCTTTCAAGAACATTTTTTACTCTTCGAAAATATAGCTTTAATCTTGGTTTGGAACTTTCCAATTCAATATCACCAAAAGATGTATCTAATAATGCTTTGTAAGCACTATGTTCCTCCTCTGTAATAGCAAAACCAAAGTAACAGAATAATTCCCAATTTGATAAAACACGAAGGTAACTTCCTTCAGACCGTCTTCCAACAACGTCACATAATTTATTTAAAAATGCAGAGAATTTATCCCAGTTTTCGAGATATAAATTATGTAATTCTGTAATATACTCTTGTTTTTCAACTGAAAAAGGTAGATTAAGTGATTTTTCATTATGAATATTTTCGCTATTTATAATGATTGATTCTGGATTTTCAAGAAAAATATATTCACCTTCAGAATTAATACCAGGAATAGTACCGAATTGTGGAATTTGGCTTCCATTGGTATATTTTTGTACATTTTCACGAACATATGACGATAAACTGCTACTAGTCACAAGACCTTTATAGTTATTAAGGGTTGCCTTACCTTGTAAGCCCTGAACAAGAAAATAGGTAAATGGTGAAAGACCTGCAGGACCGTTAAATGGGAATCTATCATAGGTTTTTTCATTTTCCCCACTTGCGGCAAGAATATCTCTTGATCGATGTCTTTTATTACTTTCTGACAAAATTTTCGAATCTTCTGTAGAAAAAGAGGCTTCCTGACCATTTCGAGTTAAAACGAAACCACTAAAACAACAATCTAAAGCAATAAATATATGTTTAGCTTTGACAAATAATAATAATTTTGTGATTTCATCAAAATATATTGCGTTTGAAAAAGATGAATCAGTATCAAAAACACCTAAAGAATATTCTTTTGTACCATTAATAGTATTTCTCTTAAATCCATGCCCAGCAAAATAAATAAATACTCTATCATCATAATCAGAATAAGTGGAAAGTTTCTCAATAGCCTCGATTAATCCTCTTTTTGTACAATCTTCATTGCTAAGTTTTGTTATGATATATGATTGAGCTTCTAGAGTTTTTATTACTTCATCTGCTCCAGCAACACAGTTTTCCAATAATTGAAAATTGGAATATTTATCGATACAAAAGCAAAATGCGTACGATCTATTATAAAAAGGATTAAAAAGAGATGTCGTCATATTTTACTCTTTTATGAAAATTCATCATCAAAAAAACCTGTCCAATTAGTTGTTGTATTCAAGATTATTTCCATGAGGTCATCAATGACTAATTTATCTATTGTGGTAATATCGCTCCTTTTGAGAATTCTATTTTGAGCATTTGCCTTTTCTTTAAGTTCGATAAGAGTGTTAATAATTTCATCTTTTTGAGGAGGTATTAAATTTTTAGATGACCGAATTGCAATTAGTAATTTTTCTACGCATTTTTGATAATCAGTAACTGAATTTTCTTTACTTATTTGTATAGTAAATTCATTTAGGATTGGCTTAATCTCAGGTAATTCTTGCCAATTTACGAGCCTTTCGCAAACATCTAAAGAAAAAACCAAATAACTAATTCGGGAGGATTCTTGATTTTTTACTTGCAATTGCCCTCCAACAACAGCAAGATCTTGAGACGTCCAAGGGGTTCCGGGAGGAGCTAAAACTATATATTCTTGCTCAAGGTTTTCAAATAAACCAATTTGTCCTGACCATCCAAGTTTCAATGTGCAATTATCTAAACCTAAAATTGTATTTATTCCTTGTTTTAGAACATCAGTGATGAGAAGTGCTGATGATAAATTAACAAAGCCCATAATTGTTGATAATTGTGACAAAACATTTAGCATACCTTCTGCAATATCTTTTCCTGGGACAGACACTAATCCAATATTAACATTGTGGGGTGTCCCATCAAATGGTATGGGAGGAATCACAACTTGAGTATCAATATGAATTAATCTCAAATCACTTTTTATTTCACCAAATTGTTTAGGTCCAATAATGGATTGCTTAACCACATCAGAATGGGAATATTCGATAAACATTGCTGGATGCAAAATTGAAGTAAAAATCCAATCTCTGGCCAATCTCATTTCAATTAATCTTAGTCTCCAATATCCACAATTTGGAATGATTACCTTTTTACTGTGAGAATGTAAATGCAAGACCGTCATTTTGCTAGTTTGTGACCAGAAGGGCAGATTTGGTAGGGGCATAGTTACTCCTTATTATTTAAATTGGTTTAGGTAATAACTAGAAGGAATTATTCTTCCTTGAAAGTCAAGCATTCTTTTGTTTTTATTAAAAGCAGTTATTCTTCCCCATGTTTCTGTTTCTAAAGATGTAGTGTAAATATTATTATTTCTTGATTTCTGGCCAATTAAAAAGGGGTTGAGTAAACCTAATACGTGAGCCCTAATCCTTTCAGGATATTCCTTTATTTTCAAATCATCAAGCATATCTGCAATCATAAAGGCTGTACCAGTAATATTTAATATTGATTTATACTCCCCATGAATTTCAAATGTTAATTCTTTTTTTGCAGTATCACCTTGAGGAAAGATTATTGTTTTTCGAAGTAATAATTTATCCATTATTTCTAAGAAACCATCAACCCCCCTAAATTCATGAATCGAAAAAGAATTTTTCTCCCAGTAAAATAGTTTGAATATACCCCACCAAATATTTGCTTCATCATCAAGTAATTCATTAAATATCGTAAAAGACGATGGATTCATTAACATTTCCATTTCTTTTTTTGCTAATTCAATAAGATATCTTTCAGTCTTAAAATTTAAACCATGACCTTCTTTTTCAGATAATTCTAGTAAATATAAAGACGTTACTAATTCAGGATCATGCCATGTAATTATGAATCTAGAAAGACTTAAGGTTGATGCAGCAAAGTGCTCAACTTCTTTAAGCATTTCAGATGAATCTAATAAGGCATCCATGTCTCGTAATAAACCATTTAAGCAGTTCTGCCAACCGATAATTTCTGATTTGTCAATTTTAGTGGAAGGAAAACGCTCAAGAGTTCGTAACAATCTTATTAAAAAAAAGGTGGACCGTTTCTTAAATACACAATATAGGTGTTCCCCATAGTTAGAATGCATGACTTTTAAAAATGCTTCATGTTGTTCAATAGAAAAATCATATCCAAGAGGTTTTAGTAATTCTCTACTTTCTATTAATCTGCTTGAACTGCTATGCGGATTATTCCCAACAACTCTAGATAAGGTATTAAGATATTCACTTAGAATGCACCAGTCAATTTCAAGCAATTCATCAATTTTATTTAATGTAGGCATATAGGATATTGTCATTTATTATTCCGAATTTTCTCGTTTTTGAAATTTCCCGTATAAATTAGTATTTGAACAATTAGAACAAGCCTGAAAAATCCCTGCATCATTATCCCTTGAGAATTTATCAGGCAACCTTAGAAATTCAGGTATAGTTGTTATTGAACTTATATGTACCTTGAAATCATTAGTAGTGTTATCACAAGGAGCAATGAATCCATTTTGGTCAATAAATAAGAAATCATTTCCAAAATTACATTTTTTTTTGTTATTTGAGAAATTATCAGTCTTGTTAATAAGCAGTGAAAAATATTCTTTTGAACCCAATATTTTTATTTGATTTGTAGTATATTTATTTCGTAATCTTTCTAAATTTGCCACAAAAAGAGACATATCCTCATTTGATAATTTTTCGTTAGCCTTACTTTCTGGTAGGTTATTACTCCCTAGGATATTAAATGATATTTCATTAACTCCGTAATCATTTAATTCATCGATAAATAAATCGAGATAATTCAAATTTTGTCGGAGGATAATTGTATTTACACGAATAAGGGGACCTAACCCTGTCTTCAGTTTCATTTTTCTAAAATATTCAATGGATTCTAAAATATTATTATATAAACCTTTGTGCATTCTTGTATCATCGTGATTAGTTCTATAACCATCTACACTAAAAGTAATTTCATCAAATGTGTCAAAAGCTTGTTTTCGAATATCTTTTGTTGAAAGCAACACTCCATTGGTAGTAACTGATACTTGTAATTTACCTTTTTCCTTTATGCTTTTACTTAACTCCCAAATAGGCTGCCAACAGAAAGGTTCTCCGCCAATCCAACTTAACATGATTTCTCTATTTGTTTTTTGTTGTATTTTTAAGAGTAATTCGTAAAAACGATTAACATCTGAATGAGGAACAGATAAACGTTTTTTGGTTAAAATTTTATTGTATTCACAGAACCAACATGATAAATTGCAAGTCTCCGTAATTCGCCAAACAATAACTAATTTAGGTTTATTTTCAGAACATGTTAATGGAATCATTATTATTTACTTTCAATAATTAATATAATATTTTCGCGAAGGTAGTTGTAAACAACAATTTGTCTCTTCTATGGATTCAATGATGACTTTATCGAAATTTGTCAATCTTTTTGCAGAAAAACATAACCTTTTTATTATCCCTGCTGAAAAAATTGCTCCAGCTCCGGTAGTGTTAATATTATGTAATTCTTTCACTTCAAATTGTTGTTTATAATTCTTAGAAAAAAATAATACGTCAAGATTCCCACGTGTAATAATTGCGAATAAATTATCTGCGCTAAAATACTTCATAAATTCTTCATAAATAATTTCTTTTTTATATGATATTTGAAGTATTACATTAGTATTGCATGAAAACCTATTTACTACATCTGAAATTATTTCCAATGAATCACAATCACCAACGTTTAGAAATAGTATCGGTTTGTGAAAATGCTCCAATACTTGGAAGGAATTATTTCCTGAATTCATTTCTTGCCAAAAATCACAATAAATTAATAAGGGGTTTTCATCCTCATGTTTTTGTAATTCAAATTTTAAATCATCCAACTTTGGTGGTTTAATATTAGAAATCCAAGTTCGTGTATTTTGATCTGAATTGATAATTATGTCGATTGGTGGACTTTCGGGTGTAGATCCAACTTCATATAGATTGGTGAATAATCCAAATTCTTGTTTTATCTCCATTCCAAACATACTATTTCCAAGACTATTACAAAATAAACTTGTTGAAAAATTTTGGTTTACTAATTTTGCAATGATTCCACAATCCCAAACAATTGATTGATGATATGACTTAGACATGCAACCATTATCTTCTTGAGGGTAATTTTCAACTTTAAAATTTATCCCCATTCCTAATGGACCTATTAGCCAAATTGTTTTTTTCATTAACACACACCCCATATGAAAAAAAGATATTTTACTTATCAAACCAACGAATAAGGAATTTCAAACAATTATTTTAAAACTACACTAAACCCACCTGATTATGATTAGGGTAAAAAAGAAGTAAATTCCACTTTGCAATAATTATTTTACAGTGATAATAAGAATCCTAATTCCGTCGTATCAATTTGTTTTGAGGAAATTGCATTTATGTTATTAATTACTTGGTTTTTATTTCTCCCTCCAGGTATAACAACAGAAACTTCAGAGAAGGCTAATGGAAATTGAATTGCGAGATCAATTATTGATTGATCTTTGCCTTTGAGTTCCATAATTCTTGATAGTTTTTCTAATCGTGGAAGAAGATACTCGTTAGTCCATTTTGAAGACCTATGATCTTCTGATGTAAACTTAGAATCTATTGAATATTTACCAGTTAATAATCCTTGGCAAAGCGGTTCACGAACAATAACAGCAACATTATTCTGAGAACACTTTTTGAACACTGAAATTCCGTCACCTTGTTCTAATAAATTAAACGGATATTGGACTGAGTCTATTACATTCGAACGAAGGGCTGTATTTACTTCTTCTAGATTATTTAAAGAAACTCCAGCTGCTCGAATTTTTCCTTTGGACTTCATTTTTTCCAAAAAACCAAATATTTTCCCGGTTTCCATTATTTCAATACTTGGTCCATGTATTTGATACAAATCAAGGTAATCTGTTTTTAACCTTTTTAAGCTCGCCTCTAAGGCTCTTTCAAGGTAATCAACATCAAAGTTCTTGAATAGTTGAGGAGGTGAACTTACAAAATCTCTCCCTCCTTTTGAAGCTATGTACACTTGTGATCTTCTATTTCCTAATACATTTCCAATATAATTTTCGGCCTTTCCATAACCGTACACATCTGCGGTATCGAGGAAGTTTACTCCAAGATCAATCGCTTGAAGTATCGCCTCTTCTGATACTTTCTGATCTTGGTTTCCCCAATTTCCTCCGATAGCATACGTACCAAGACCAATTGCAGAAACTTTCCAATCCAACTTACCAAATTTTCTATAAAGCATTTTTCCTCCATATATAACTGCCATAGAAATCTCTGATAATTACCTTTTTAGGTGTTTGGTAATAGAGTTATTTCAGATTGTTCGAATGAATGATTTTCAATGGCTAGATTTATAATCCATTTTGAAAGATCATTTCTGTCTATTGCATTTGGCTCTTTATTCAACGACCATGTATTTATTGTATGAGGATAAAGATCAATTATATTTATTGGTTTTTCTTTTAGCTCTAATCTTAATGTTTTGAAAAAAGTTGACATTGCAGATTTAGATGCTCCATAAATTGATTTATTCGCACCAGGTTCAAGAGCAGTAATTGAAATAATATTAATTATTTTTGCTATTTGAAAATTATCAAGTAATCCCCTAGTCATAAAAACACTTGATAAAAAATTATCCTTAATAACACTCTCGATATTTTCTGTTTCCATTGCAAGGAATTCTTTTTTAATATAAGTACCGGCATTATTAATTAGTACTATATTTTTTTCTTTATACTTTTGGTTAATATTTCCCCAAAAACTAGATACATCTTTCCATTTCGAACAATCCAATTGTGTAAAAATTACATTATTTGGAAGATCAATTGACTTCTTGGATTTACTAACACCTTCAGTAATAAGCCCCCTATTATTTGCCTCAATTGCAAGTGATAATCCTAGTCCTTTATTAACACCTGTGATAATAAATATATCATTCATAAATCCTCCCGTAATTATGACTTAATAAATGTTAATTAAAGATTGGTAAAAGTGCTTTGGTATTAAAAACTATATCTTTGTATCTCCGACAAAATTAACCTGGGTAAACTTTAATTATTTTGGAATTATGAAACTCAATTATTTGGTACCCACCAAAGACTTCTTTATTTAGAAATTTAATCATTGTAATATCAATAGTAAATGGTTTACTTATTCCTCCTTGCATTACCTCAATTATTGATTTTAAATTTCCAAATGAATCTGCATATTCCGCAAAACGTAATCCATAATGTTTTATAAGATTGGGATAGTCTTCAACATTCGAGGGGTGGCAGAATCCTACTCCTTGAATACCAATAACTTTTGAGGCGGGCGTTTGAGAAGAATTAGCAATCGAAAATGCGACTTGAGAACCATCACCAATTTCTTTTGCATGGCGCGTTTTTAATTTTGAACTAAAAAATATTTTTCCTAAAGCGTATCCATAGAACATATTGGATATCCATAATCCACTTTCGCTATAATTTGCGATAGTTATTGATGTCTGTTTTCGTAAATATTCATCTAATATATCAATCACTTCATCATGAGTTGGCATAGATTCCCTCCTATTACATATTCTTTGATTGTATTATTATATATTACAAGAATTATGTCAGAATCGCAAGTAAAAATCAATAGGATTTTATTAGTTATAAACGAAATTGTGAATTTACAATTTTTTGTCAAATAATCCAAAATATAGCTTGGGGAAAATATGAAAAATGAAATAATTCCAAAATTATCATTTTTAGGCGATAATGACCTTGAAAAATTTAATTCGCTCTATTCACCATCGATGGAGAATAATATACCTAGCTATGAAAAAAGTTGGGCATATTTAAATTTTTGGTTTTCAAAAACTACCTTAAAATATTATGACGAAAAATCTTTTATTGTAATAAATTGCGAAAAAAACCATAATGATTGGATAGTATCAATAATAAAACCATATGATATTAAAAACGTTAATATAAGTATAAAAATTTTGGATTTTTTCTGCCATTTTTGTGATGTAGAGAGTTTATCAATTAGGTATTATTATGAACAAGAATTAATTTCCATTAAGAATAATGCTATTAAAAATATCCAAGATAGGTTTCCACAAAACATATATGATTTGTTGGAATTGTATAACCATTCGGGTTCTATATGGGCACCATTCCGATTGCGAATTAATAGATTCATAAATGAATATCGATTAAGATACAAGGTTATTATCTTGGATTCTTATAATAAACAAAAAGCTTATGATGTGTTGAGTGCTTGGTATGAATCTTTTAAAATTCGTACTTCATACAAAGATTATAATTTTCTTCCAGATATAGACTGGTATGATAAAGTAATTGATTATTATTGCAAATCAAGTAGTGTTTATGATCAAGGCATAATTATCGAAATTGACGATTGTCCATTTGCGCTAGGTTGTTTTTCTCAAATTTCAATGGATACTATCGGAATTTACACAAATATTGCTTCAACAACCATTAAAGGACTATCGGAGTTTTTACTCTTTTCCCTAGCTGAAAGAGCTCTAAACCATGGATATAAATATGCAAATATTGGGCATGCAAGTCGTGAATCAGAATTCCAATATAAAAACAAAATGATTGCAAAAGAACTTCGACAGGTATCTGTATTATTTATGGAAGGGATGAGAGATAGTTCAGAATCGTTAGATAGTTTATTAAAAGAATTATAAAATCTTGAGAGTAAAAGGCTTTAAAAAAAATAAGATCATTATATAATTTTGAAAATTGGTTTTTTGATAAAAGAAATCTTCTACTTTTCAATTTATTGTTTTTCATGGTGTTATTAACAACAGTTATAGAAACCATAAATAGCAATGTAAATAACTCAGGTTTTACTTAAAGCTGTTAGATTTTAACGACAGAACAATAAACCACATCAACATCTTAATGGTCAATAAATAATATCTTCGCACAATGATAGTTGTACGATTAGTTTACAAATTCCTTTTTCAGGAGAATTTATTATAATAACGAAAATTATTAAACGACTTGAACTAACGACCCCAGGTAATGAATTTAGTTATAATTTTTGCTTACTCAAGTCATTCTGTTTTATGTCAAACCTATCTTTTTAGTTGATACCTTTATCATCCTGGTTATGACTTTAATTTTAACCTGGATGCAAATTCTCTGTTATGCGGAGGTCCAGAAAGCCGCGGATGCAGTAGCGGTTGCGGCTTCTGCTGAGTTTGATAAGCAGATTTTTCAAGAAACCAGAAGATTGGTACCCACTTCGAAAATCTGGACGAGTGCACAATCCTATGTAAATTTGAATACAGTTGGCTTATCCGCGAAAGGGGTGTATGCATTTGTGACAGGGATACAGCTCAGCGGGGTGATAACTTAGTGAGTGTGATGTGTCTGCTGATTTGACTATTCTGTTCCCTTCGGTGGTACCTAAAGTGCTTGTAACTCAAACCGGAGTGGCGAAACTGAGGGCTTTGACTCATTAATATTTGCTACTGGATTGCGTAACTTGCGAAAGGGCGGGAATTGGTGGACAAAACCACCAGACACCGAATTCGCCGTTGGAGCCAGAATACCCGAAAGTGTGGGCAGCGCCTGCACTTGTCCGGTGCAAACGGTGTTGGGCGTTTTGAACTTAATGACCGATTTGCTTCTTAGGTTTCCAGTGCGAAGACACCCAAATCTTCTGCGATTCGATCAAGCTGAGGCTTCCAAGCGGAATCGAGAAAGTATTTTAGTACTGCATCGTGTTTGGTGTGGCTCCAAGAATGAACAAAAGATGGTCGGAAGACCGTGTTCCCGCATCCGTCGATTATAAACTGGGATAGTTTCAAACGATCCGAGCCGTCTTGACTACTCAGTACCGGCGCGAGATGATGCAGTGCCTTCTTACTTGCATCTTTCACGTAGGAAAACACAACCACTGTTTCAGACTGCGAGATAGGCAACACGTTTAGATGTACGCGTAGCCAAGAGTCTCCAACGTTTACATCGTCAACTGAGTACACCGAATTTCCTGCTACTGTTGCCATTTGGGTAGGTACGCGGATGACTTCATGACGAAGGAACTTGAAACGGCGTTCGTTCAGTGCTGCATCTAGTGTGCATTTGTATTGATACGCCTCGTAAGCCAGAACGAGGCGTTGGGTGGCTTGCAAACAAGCCTGGCTAGGTACAGTTCCAGAATCGATCCCCTTGCGCACACGATTAGTATATCCGCCCTGAACGCGAATAGCAGACACCATTTGCTCATGTAACTCGCTAACGGCACAGCGATAGGCTAACAAAAAGAGTTGTTCCGAATTGTTGAAATCGATCTCCTGCTTCTCAATGGGAGAGAAGATGGCATTGTCGTGATTAGCGCACAGACCGGTGAAGGTGGTCGCTTGATTGATACCCACTGAGTGTAAATCAATCGAGAGACCGTTTCGAGCTGTCGCATCGAGTTTGACGGTTAGTACATGGCCATCTTCAGCCAGTTGCTTGATGAACCGAGACTTCTGCACTGAGTGAGCCGCAATCGCCATATCTGGACACTCGCCCGGCGCGAGGCAGCGATTGATATTAAGACGTGCGAGGCTGAAGTACTCTGGAAAATTTTGATCGGGCATTGGCCCACTTATCTGCAATTGATAACTCCTGTACAATACGCCCAACTATAAATTAAATGGACTAGCAATATACTGCAATTATGCCGTATAGCCACCTGAAAGAAATGTGTTTTACTTCAACAATAATTGATTAATGTGAATAATCAACTGTACCTAAATCTTAAATTATTTTATATCACTACTTTTAGAAACACAACAATAATGAATGAACAACCTACTCCAAAACTCAGAAAGCCGCGGATGCAGTGGCGGCAGCTTCTGTGGAGTTAGATCAGCAAGTCTTTCAGGAAACCGGAAAATTGGTTCCAACTTCGAAAACCTGGGCGAGCCCACAATCCTATGTAAATTTGAATACAGTTGATTTATCTGCGAAAGGAGTGCATGTGTTTGTGAATGGGATACAGCTTAGTGGGGGTGATAACATAATGAGTTTAGATGTGTCTGCTGATTTGACTATTTTTTTTCCATCAGTAGTGCCTCAGGTGATAGTTACAGAAATTGGGGTTGCGAAACTACGTGCTTTGACTCATTTTATTTTGCAAAGATTAGCGTCGCCTGTAAGTAGTCAGGACGCAGAACAGGCTCGAAAGCAGAATCCTTCCGAGGTTTTGATAACTCTAAAAAAAAGCTAAGATCCCCAAATATTGGCTGTACACTGTGTTGGGTGGAGTTTCAAGGGGCACCCCAAACGCTGAAACAACCCCAATAAAATACACTACTAAATGGCTTATCAGAATCAGCGTAATCTTTATAAAAATATGATCTGATGAACTCTTGATCAATCTGGTTGAAATCGGAAGAAGTCCTGTTCAATAAATCAGATATTTCGCGACATGTGATTTCTCTCATTTTCCTTTGAGCACGATTCAATGAAGTTGGGATATCAAAATTAGCTAAAAATCTATAAAACAAAATTGAAAAAACACAACTCGCAAGACTATCTACAGGCCATTGAGAACAAATCACACAATTTGCACCATTTGCTAAAAATGCAGATGCGATGCTTTCGTATCTGTATCCTCTAGAATTCATAATAGTATTGCCACTATCACAAGCACTTAAGAAAACCACAGTTCCAGGCTTCAAGTGTAACTCTTTGAATAAATCAATTATTGGTACGAAACGGTAAATAGCATTTTTTCGCTCATTGGTAATATTTCCTGAACCATCTACATATAGCATCTGTTGATTTGTTTCAACTTCATTTTCGAGCGCCAAACAGAGACCACTTTTATTAGCTGTAAAGGGATCATATATTGCATGAGTAGCAATATGAATTATGTCATAATTATTTATTTCATCAGCAAGATTTGAATATGACGCTAATTTACCATTGAGTTCCTTGCTTTCCCTGAAAACATTAGCGATCATTTTGGACTCATAGTGTGACATCGGTAGATTGTCCTCTGCATCAGATAGGATTAAAATACTCTTATGTGAATTCCTATCATAGTTTCCGGAAGCTTGATAAATTTTTAGACTAGGGCAATAAACAACTTCGTAATTGTCTATTATCATGCTTTTTTGGTTCTTTAATGAATTCCATAATGCATGAAGAGGTATTTGAGAGATTAAACCTACTGGAACAAATAGAATTTTTTCTAAATTGGAGGTCTCGATGATATCAGAGATTGGTTCGTATATTAAATTTCCTAGTTCAATTAGTTTTTCATCCCATATCTGTATAAGTTCATCTATCATAATATTAACAAATACATCTTTTGGAACTTCAAACTGATATACATCACCTTTGAGTGATCCTCGGAAATTATGTAATGGTGCAAACCAGCATTTTGGCATTGAAGATTGATCAATCGGAGGAGTCAAGAACCAATTAAGAAATTCTGAATAGCCAAAATTCTCAATTTTGTGAGCTTTCCAAACAAGATTAGTTGCCTTGGGTATGGCTATAAAAGCGTACAGATCATTATTAATAAATGAGTATTTAATTAGCAATGATTTTGATTTTTTTAGTCTGTTAAAAATAACATTCTCATCTATCCCAGGCAATGAAAATTCGGCAACAAAGTCAAAATCTCCAATCGGATATTCAGAAGACATTTTCATAAAAACAGGATAGCTTAAGTACTCTAGAAGACTAAATGCTTCAATTGCTTCAATTGTCTGAAGTGCGTCGAAAACCTTGTCTTGTTTTAAAAAATGCATAGCTAGTTGATGGTATCCATAAGCGAAACGATTATATAAGTCGTTTCTTAAACTTGAGTCGCTTATTTTTGAAACGGTTTTATGAAATAACTCAGTAAAGTCCACCAACGTCTTAATTGCTAAATTTTCATCCCCCAATTTGGTTGCTATGTTAGCTAATTGTATTCTAATCGGAAATGTATCAATGGGACTACTTTCTCTCTCGCAAATCTTCAGAGCTTGTCTTGCAAGATCATACGCACGATCGAGATTGCCGAGCGACTCATGTGTAAAAGATAAAGCGTTGATAGTGTTTGCAATGTCACTTATTACACCGCTTTTTTTCTTACTTAGATATGCATCTTCTAGATATAGAAGCGCTTGCTCAAAATCCTCTTGTTGAATATATGTTATTCCTATATTGTTTAAAGTTCTGCCAATACCCAGTTCATCGCCAATTTCTTTGTATAAGTTCAAAGCAAGTTGGGAGTGCATTATGTTTTTTTGAGCGTCCTTGTATTCTCCTTGTGCATAACATCCAGCAAGATTTCCATGTAATTTAGCAGAAAGAAGCTTTAAATCTTGTTTCTCGGCGAGGATTAGAGCATCCCTAAATAAATTCATTGCTTCTGGAATTCTTTGTACCTCTAGATAAATCAGACCTTGTACCATTTGAGCTCTAACTAATCTTACAGAATCCACAATTTGAATTGCAAATTTCTCAGCTTTTTTCGCTTCTTGCATAGCCCTAGATAAATCTGATTTCTGTTTATAGGAATTTGCTAACTGTAGTAGTTGTTCAACATAATTTCCTGTTACTCTTTCAGGAGGTTTTCTTATCTTAGCAAATACAGGTGTAACGTAGAGATCTTTGCTAGTTTGCTGCTTTTGCACTATTAATTTTGTCGAATCATAGAGTAGGTTTATATATCTGTTTGTACTTTTATCTTCCGCCTCACCTATAAAGGTTTCTAGTGCCTTGAAGAACTCTTGATCTATCGATAATATATTTTCTTTTGTATACTTGATATAAGTTGATAAATCATTGGCAAATAATAATTCTCTTATATGATCACAAAAGAGTTTCTCAAAGTGACCATTAATTGAATTCAGAATCGCTTCCTTCTCAAAATAAATTAAATCGGTCAAAGGTAATTCAAATTTCGGCTTCGTGATTTGCGGTGATCCAATGGGGTTTTTGCAAAATGGGCAATGAGGTGTATTTAAAGCTTTTTGTAATTCAGAATTAGTTATTTTATTATTGCCATAATTTTGTGCCTGTTCCCATTCAGCGCAACTAAAACAAATAATCAAATTGCAGGAAAAGCAGTGCGCTACTTTTGCTAATGTGTGTGGCTTTAAGCTAAATACGACATGCAACCCACCATCATAAACCCTAAAAGTTCTATTGCAAATTGCACACTCCCCATCTACTTCTAAATATAATTCCTTTTCTTTGGATGCGATTATTTCCAACGCCTCTTCCAAATTTATAAGGTAATGTGTAAATTTGTCATTATTTTGACACAAATTTTGGCCTTTGGTTGCCAAAGACTTTGCCTCATCGAATTCATTGACTTCTACTAGTATTCCAATTTGTATTAGTATTATTGAAATCAAGGCCTCCTGATTGCATAATAATTCTGCGATTTTAAACGCCCATTTTGATGTTAAGTAGGCATACTCTACTGATATTTCCTTTTGCCAAAGTTCAACAGCACATGTAGTGAATGCTTTGATACTGACTATTGAAAAGGCATCTTTATTCTCCTCAATTAGTATCAAGCCATCCTCATAACTTTCACTTTCACAAATGAGATTGATTTTATTTGATTCGCTTGGAGTGTAAGTCTCATCTAGGACAATCCCCATACCAAATCTTTCAATGAATAGAATATCTTTTTTTTCCATCTTTTTGGTTTGGATCCTAAAAAAAGATTTGAGGAGCATTCATTTTTTTGAGTTTTTCGATTAGATTGTCAATTTCCTCTGGGGGAGTTAGAGCAGGAATCTCTATCCTTGATCCGTCTTTTCCTTGAAGAACTATCATTTGAGATTTTCGCTTTTCCGCAAAATTTATGAGGCCTGTAATTAAAGCTGCAATAATTCCAGTTGAACCGCCGATAATTGCGACCAAAGTGGCAGGATCGATTGTTCTGAATCGTGAAGGCTTCATTTTTATTGAGAAATCTAGTTTTTTAATCTCATCTGAAAACTGTTTTTCTAATAATTCCTTGAGTTGATATGCCGTCATACCATAACACGTAATCTCGATTTGGAATTCTGTATCACTTTGTTTCATAATTTACCACCCTTCAGGGTTTTATCCTAAAAATAAGGATACATTTCTCTATTAATTTGGCCATCCAATGTTTTACTTTTCCTGCTGGCGGGCAGGTGGGGATTCTGGTTCTTAGTAGGTAATTATTTAGAAATAAAAAACCTTGAAAACGCAGCGAATACAACTTGTCGACCGCACGCGTTTTTTGCACTCTTTTACCCATCCTATCATTGCTTTAGTAAATTCATATCCTTTTTTCCCAATCTTCGTCTTGCTTCTAGTAGAAGCGAAAAACTATTCCTCCTAAGATTCTTTTTACCTAACCAGGCATCAATGAACTCTGGTATGGTCATTCCTATTGCACCTGTTATTGCCATCGTGCTATATCCTAAAATCTGACCAGGTGATAATCCTGCAAGTACAGTTCCCAAAAGTGTAGGAGTAACTAAAGCTGAAGCTTTCTTAATCAAGTTGCCAAACATATTCTCATATGTTTTTGCTACTTCATCTTCAAGGCTTGATATTTCTTTTGCAATATTGTTGTTTATTGTCTTTAGTACTCCGATTCTAAAGTCCTCATCCCATATTTGACCTTCTATCTCAAACGCCAAACCACGCAAGGCAACTCTAAATTTTTCAAACTCGCTTGAACATGCCCGACGGAATGACAAAATTTCCTGGATCGAACGTTTTGATAGTTCTTCTTCGTCCAAAAAATTTTCGAAAACGTGAAATGAAAGAGAGATAAATTTCTGTTCATCAGATACAGATGGTGTGATGTGAAGACTGTTTTGTCCTGTTTTATTCGCTAATGCCCGTTGATACTTGAACAATAATGCTTTATGTGCAATGGGAGAGTCGGTGAATGGAATGAAATCGCTATTTTCAGACACTAAAAGGGTGTGATTAATTCCAAGAGATAGACCAAGCGCGGGGGGAACATATTTATGAGCCGTTACCATGATGTATTGAGATGAAAAATCCTGAATAGTACCGAAAAAGCCTTTTGCTTTAGCTTCGATTTCTGACATACCACCCATTGCATAACCGAGAGCCGTGTTAATATCTCTCGAAAGATATACAACATTCGCTCCTGTATACTTATTCTCTAAAATTGCCCATGAATCCTGAATCTCTTCAGCCTTAAGTAATTCTCTAAAGTCATTATTTTTTTCATCAGTAGCGGCGGCTTCCCATAAAAGAGTGTCGCATCCACGTATTTGTGGAAAAGGATTGACACGCTTGGCAATTTCGGCATTTTCTAATTCTTCATAAACTTCTGATAAATGCCGTATTCTTGGAAAACGTTCCCTTTCCCCAATGTATTCACGTATCAGACGCTCAACAGGATCAATAAAATACAACTCGTCGAAAACGAGCAAAGATTTCTTAAGAGTAATTTCATCCAGACATCGGCTATATGGATAATAAAGACCTTTGAGTTTTTTTTGCATAACAGACCTTTCTTACGATTTGTCATAGAAATAAACATTTTGGATGGTGATAAAAACAGGTAGGCGCCTAACTATTAATTATTCGGACTATTAATATGCTGAAATTTGAATGCATAGTAAATCAGAAAAAGTGCGTTATTCTGCGTGTTTACTTGATTTTTTCTAACTTGTAGCAGTCACCCACTCTTAAGAATCATTATACATTTTATCCTTTCGAAGTCAAACATCCATGAATGATCAATCCAGAAATTGAGAAAATGATTAATCATCTCCTCAATGCAATCTGCAAGAAACTTAATTACAAAAGCTCAGAGAGAACAATTGGGCTTGGAATAAATCGTTATAATACCGTCCTTCTTGGAAAAGCCACTTTATATTGATATATTTTTCATAAAAATACAATTTATTCTATCGTTGGCTGAACATAACCGACATGGATTTGTCAGGTATTTTATTTAATCTCCCTATTGGGAATAATCTAGCACAAGGAGGTTCTTTTGATTAATGACGTGGTTTTAGAGGGCATTGTCGTTCGCGATCCATGGAATTTCATAGATGACCTTTTCTCCCACTTTGTAATCTATCACGATAATGATTTGCCAGCCAAGAAATTAGACCTGGAATGAGACGCAAGTGATTAAATATTACGATTCTTACCAAAAAGGTACTCAGAGTAGTAGAGGGGAGTGGAATAGCCCACCTATAGGGTTTTATTTAAAGTTATTAAATCCAACTCGAGGATTGAAGATTAAAGAAGTAAGGGACTTTCGGTTTTAAATTTCATTTGGAAAGAGAGGATTCAAACCTCTGACTTTCTAAAAAATAAAAAGGAAGAATTGTGCGCTAAGATTTATGGTGTTTACTTGGCGGTTAATATTCGGTTTTGTAGGAATTTTTGAAGATATGATCGTACAAGGATACTTGTGCGATCCATATTTTTCCAATTGGTCGTTTGAAAATCATTAGAACCTTATTTTCTCCATCTTTTATTTGTTGGTTATCTATTCAGTAGTAGTTTTGCAGATATTTTCACCCAAATAAATCGGCTCGATTTTCTTCCCCCAAACAATATCAAAACTGCAAACAAAAAATGCTAAATTCAGTCTTTGTTTTATTCTAGACCTGGCTATAATAAAAATAAAGAATTACGTTGCTTCAACGCGATGTAATACACAAAAAGAAACACAAACCAATTAGAAGCCTTTGTAACACAAGTACGACACGGAGCGATGCAGGAAAATTTGCATCAAAGACCTTCATAATCATCCATATGAAGGGATTCTATAATATTACATTTTCGCCTGAACTTGGATGAGTGTCGAGATGCTCAATTCAGACGATAACAACATCTCACTCCCTTGGATATTTGTAAACAAGGGTTTGCGTCAGGAAAACCTGGCGAACGGCTTAACGATGTAAGTTAATAGAAACGGATAGAAACGTTGAAAACAGCTAACTTTAGTTCACGGAGGAACTATGCCTGCATCCATACACCATCAAGTTGACAGAGCGCTGGACGCTATTACCTGGAATACGAAGGAGATCACAGCTTACAAAAAAGAAACCGGAGTCGTTTCTGTAAAGAAAGCAATGCGCCCTGAAGGCGATCCCACAAAACCGTTGCCTGTGATCTTGGGTATCGGTACGCGGAAATCTTATTACGATTCCGCCGGCTTGTTTTTCACGCGGGCAAAACTGTTAACTGGCAATGGATTACTTTCATCTTTGCTTGACCAGGATGTACTATTGGCTACATTTGATCGTTTTTATTTCAATAAATCCGCCGGTACTTTAAATAAAACGATTGCTGCAATCTATAAAGTTTACTTGGGATGCAAGACACTCGGATGGTTAAAAACCTCATCTCCGATCACCACTGAATTACGTGAACACTTGAAAACTTACAGCGATGACTTCAGTGTGCGCGCACCCCGTTACGGATTTAAACCAGAAGATGCTGAAAGAATCATCGAATATTTAAAGGAACACAATTCGGCATTCCTTTTGCCGGCAGAAATCGCTTTACAGTGTGGATTGCGCAAGAGTGAGATCGCAGGTTTAAAGGGTGAGAATATTGATAAGGAAGGAATGATCATAAAAGTGATCGGAAAAGGTGGTCGTTATCGTGAGGTTCCTGTGCCAGAATACTTGGTGGAAAAGCTAAACATTTCTAAACAGTTCCTTTTTTCACCAAAAAGTTCTTGGAAAATAGCGTTTTACCAATCAGTTGCTAGAGCTGCAAATGTTCTAAACATTGGAGTGTCTGGCGTTCATCGTTTTCGAAGTAATTATGCCCAAAACCTATTTGAAAAATTACGAGAGGATGGACTAACGGAAAACGAGGCCAGGGATATCGTTTCTAAAAACTTAGGGCACAACCGTCGTGATGTTACCCATGGGTATATCCCTTGATTTTTAAGAGGATTTAATCTCGAATTGATGGCGAAAAAAATGCCATCAAAAAAGAGAGAAAATCAATTGAGGCAATTCCTCAATGCCAATAATATGAACCAAACTATCAATAAAAGGAGAACAATTGAATTTAAAAGATTTTGCACATCGAATCAAATTGACAATAAACCTATTTCTGAAATTGAAGCATCAATTCAGGGTGGAAGTGGAGGATTTTTTTCCCGACACGTGGTTTAGCACATGCCTTAATCACTATTATTTCAATGAATTTTCTGAAGCTCAAAAATTTATCAAAAAATACAACAAGCCCTTTTATCTCATTCGCCTGGTTAAACAGGTAGGCAATGAAAGTCGACTCTGCAACATTGAGACTGAGCAAACAACGTTTTATGAAAGCATCGATGTCTTTGATCACCAAAAAGACAAGTATGGGTATTCGATTCCTGTGCCCCTGAGTAGCGGCTGGTATAGGCGTGGTGAGAACATCCACAATCCGATTTGGACTAAAGCGCAAGAAGACCTACCCTATTTGATGGAAGAATCGTTCAGAAGGTATGTGGTAGCCGGCTGCGTGTATCCACTAGATGAAATAATTAAAACGTTGATGCAAGAAAGGCATCCGAATGCCCCCGATATATTTCAAAAAAATGTCAAAATGCAACTAGTGGCTTGGATGAAAAAGAACGCGCAGAGGACGAGTGCTAAATGAAAAAAGATAAGAAAAGACCTTCTCAGAATCGAAATTTACAATTGAAATGGGATTAGTTACAAAATTCCATATTTTTTCTTGAAATCTATAACCCAACTAAGGAGAGGATATCCTTCGTATGATTTCACAATTTGTTGAATGCTAATTGAGAAAACATGGCATTTTATTTCATCCGGAATAAAGTTAAGCAAAAACGGAATAAGTCCGCGACGATTAGTGGAATCACCACAATAGAATGTTGGGTTTCTTTCATCATAGATCAATACGAAATTACCGCCCATCTCTATTGCAAATAAAACCTCGCGAAAGAATTGATGATACATTGCAAGGGGGCAGATTGGACTCGATGCCATCAATCCTTTCAGAAATCCGTGCTTTTCTAGGAGTATCCAGTATTGGCGACCAATAAAGTGCTGATAGCATAAGGAAAAATCATTGGTTGGGTTTCTTCCATCGCAATCGCCTGCGGTAAATTTTGAACAAGGCCCAAATTGGTGTTCAACAAGCTTGGACTCAATAAACAAAGTATTTTTCAAATCATTACTTTGGATTACTAAATCGATCGATGTCGGTTGGGCTTGAAATTCTTGAAATAAGTTTCGATTATCATATTCAAATTTCGGAGTAATTCCGCCATCTGGCCACGGAATATTTCTTTCAATAAATGCCGCCTTCAGTGGTCCAAACTCATTTTTCACAATTAGAGGACCAACAAGATTGAAAAGCATAGCTTGGCTGCTCAACCCATGGTGAACAAATCGATGCAAAGGAAACGGTTTATTTTCCTTTTTACATTTCTCTTTTTCATTATTTACATATTGAGCAACTTCTTCCACAAGAATATTCTGCTGCCAATCATCTCGATTCTTCAAAATGAATTTATATCGATTATCATGCTCGTAATTATGATCAACAAACCAATTTGAACTGTTTTCTCTAAGCAATTTTTCGTAACTTTGATGGCTTTGGTAAGGCCATGATTTTGCTTTGCGCCTACTCGTTTCTGTCATTATTCTATCTCCCTCCATATACATAAATACAAACACTAAACCTAATTCATTCTATAATTAACTTGTAGTTTAGTAAAATAGAAATTTTTGCAATTACTTTTTACAAGAAAACCAATAATATATAATTGCATAATTGTTGTTACGGGAGGATACCATGGCAGAATCATTCAAATCGATCCAAGATGCAATTGTTTTATTTGACCGAAAAAGTATTCAGGAACATATCCAAGCCGGAGAGAAAGAAAGGCAAGAAATATTACAACGGTTTCCAATTTTCGATTGGCCGGCTATGCCTCTTGAAAAATACGCATTGGGGCTTCCTCAATCAGCAGACTCATTTTGCCGTTGGCTTGAATTTAATTCTCCTCATTTAGGAAGTATGCGAGGTGGTAGTGCAGGTAAACACATCATCTACAAGCATAAAAACCAACCTGGATGGTATTACTACTATCAATCAATGAAAGATGAGAATGAAGCTTGGGATGCAGTTCGAGGAGATTTTGTTAAGGCATTTCAAGCTGCCAATGAAGGTCGGTGGGATGATATTGATGCACTTCCATATTTACATGGAGCCAATGCACTAAAATTAAAAACACTTTTTGTGTATTTCCCTAAAGAGATTCTGTCAATTTCATCGGTTTATCACATTCGCCATTTTCTTGAACGGTTGGGTGTTTGGAAAGATGAAATGAGCCAATGGGAACCTATCAAATTAAACCGATTTCTTCTGGGTTCTTTGCAGGCAATTCCAGAATTATTAAATTGGTCAACAAGTGAACTTGAACGACTTCTTTATTTTTGGGCCGACCCTCGAGAATCTCGCCGTATATTAAAAATTGCACCAGGAGAAGATGCAAAATATTGGGATGATTGCATTGCCAATGGTTACATTTGTGTAGGTTGGGATGATGTTGGCGATCTTAGAGAGTTTGATTCGAAAGATGCTTTCATGGCTAAGTTTTCAGAAGTTTTTTCATCTGAATATAAAAATAATATGTCAACCACTACGAGGAAGGCTAAAGAGCTATGGTCTTTAATCGAATTAGAACCTGGGGATATCATAGTTGCAAATAAGGGAATGTCAAAAGTTTTAGCAATAGGAGAAGTTGTTGACCCTGGTTATATCTGGGATCCAGAAAGAACGATTTTTAAACATACTGTTTCAGTCAAATGGGATACTTCCTTCGCGCAAGACGTTCCACCACAACAAAATTGGGTATTCACGACCATCGGAAAGATATCAATATCCTTTTATCAGCAATTAGTTTCCGGAATAAAAAGCGCAACCAAGAAGATCGATATTCCTCTTGACCCAATTTTCGAACAACTTGAACGCGCCTTGGATAGAAAAGGGCAGGTGATTTTATACGGCCCTCCAGGAACTGGAAAGACCTATCAAGCACAAAGGTTTGCTACCTGGTGGTTAACCAAGCATAACTCTCCGAGACAAGTACACACAGCATATTTGAATTCTGACAAACTGAAAGCTGAGATTAAGAAATGGAGTACCGGAAATGCAGCACCAAGAGTATGGTGGTTGGTGGCAAATCCAAAAGAATGGACTTGGGATACATTATTTAAAAACAAAAAAGAGTCATTCCGATATGGCCGGCTTCAGCGAAACTACCCATTAGTTCAACCTGGAGATTTGGTGATTGGCTATCAAGCACGTCCTGATAAAAAAATCGCAGCCTTGGCGAGGATAACAAAGGGCTTGAATGAGCTTATGGGTGATACCCCGCATTTGGAAATTGAGCCTGTACTAGAAATCCCTGACGGCCCCACTTATGAAGAGATGCTAAATGATGAGGTATTAAAGAATAGTGAGCCCATTCATAATCATTGTCAGGGGACTTTATTCGCGTTGACTTCTGAAGAAGCACCATACTTGTTCGATTTGATTTCTGAGAAATTGCCTGCGATTGATAAATATGTGACCTCTGGCGAAGGTATTGGTTATTTGACCTGGCTCACATTTCATCCTTCGTATAGCTATGAAGATTTTATCGAGGGTTTTCGTCCGGTTGAATCCTCAGATGGATTAATGTTGAAAATGTCTGATGGTATCTTTAAACGCATCTGTCGTGAGGCATTGCTACATCCTAAACAAAACTATTTGGTGATTATCGATGAGATTAATCGAGCGAACCTTGCCAAGGTGTTTGGTGAAATAATCACATTACTTGAAAAAGATAAAAGGGGAATACCCATTACTTTACCCCAAAGTAAAGAAATGTTCACCATTCCAAATAATGTATATGTGATTGGCACCATGAATACTGCAGACCGAAGTATAAAATTGCTTGATGTCGCATTACGACGACGGTTTTCTTTCCTTGAACTGATGCCGGATCCAGAACTCTTGGAAGGAGTTAGTATCGGCGGGTTGGAGTTGAATGCTTTACTTTCAAAATTGAATCAAAGAATTATCAGAGAAGAAGGTCGAGAAAAACAGCTTGGTCATGCTTTACTCATGGATAACAATGGACCTATTCGGAATCCTGAAGAATTGGCAGACCGGTTCCGCCAGGATATCCTTCCTTTACTCCAGGAATACTGCTATGAAGACTATGCGGAATTGGAAAAAATTCTTGGGAATGAGTTGGTAGATGCTGATGAAAATTGTTTGCTGTCAGAAGCAATTGAGGATGATGAGAAATTGATTTTAGCATTGATTAATCTCACATCAAGCCAGGATTAAAACATGCAAATCCATTATCTTGATGAATGGGAGCTGAAAGTTGTTCCTGAAGAATTACTTCCAGAGGATGAGAAGTTAATCAATCAATTAAAAGTGACGAATCGTTTGGAGGTTGATTCACTTAAAGAAGGAACACGCATTAAGGCAAAATCTTGGGTAGGTGTCATTCAATTTACCAACTTTCAAGTGCAAATTATTCCTAAGTTGGCAGGGATGAATCTTGGTTTGGTGGATATGTTGATGTATACCACTGGGATTAATGCGCTCCGACGGTTCAACAGTAGAAGATACATTGAAGTGAATCAACAAGGCAACTTGTTGGATCTGATTATCTGGTTGTTGTGTGATGAATGCGAAACAATTCTCTCCGGGGGATTGCTCTACGATTATGAAGGGGTTGAAGAGTCTCTACTACTTCTCAAAGGTCGACTTCTGATTGATAAGCAAATTCGCAGAAGATTTGGCCAAATCGACAAATTGGAATGTGCCTATGATGACCATTCAAGCAATATTCCCGAGAACCAACTGCTGGAGATGGCCTTATTCCGCGCTCAAAAGATTACTGAGGATGAGGTGATTCGCAATCGCGTGAGACGCCTGTGGGATATTTTTTCATCTGCATGTCAGATTAATAGTCTTGATTTCAAAGAAACAAGAGAGGCTATTCATTATTCACGGCTAAATGCTCATTATGAAGAAGCCCACGGTCTAGCCGAAATGATCATGTTTGGCCTCGGCATTGATGATATTTATAAAAGTGACAAAAGAAAAAGTTTTACCTTTTTGTTGGATATGAACCGTCTATTCGAACAATTCCTGTTTCGATACTTGACAGAGATTCTCAAAGGTTCAAACCTAGATATTGATTACCAGCACAAGGACAGGTCAATTATTCGATATTTCGATACCGGAAAATCATATTCTCAAGTGATCCCTGATTTTCTGGTGAAAAACAATCAAACTTCAAATCGGTTTCCAATCGATGCCAAATATAAATTGTATGATGATCGTAAGATAGACCCAGGAGATATTGCGCAAATCTTCTTGTACGCTTATGCGTTCGACCAATCTACACTCCCAACAGCCATGCTGATTTATCCCACTTGTGATCCATCCGCCAATAAAGTATCAATGGTGATCAAACAATCCAACCAGGTTTCTGGTGCAAAAATCCATGTTATGGGGTTGAATATTCAACATGTTCTAGAAGAAATACAAAAGAAAAATTATTACGGATGTTCAGATTTACTACTGTACAATATCCAACAGGTATATGGATTCTAGTTTAAATCGATCTCAATTAGTTAAAATTGTAAAGTCTAAACCCATTCGAGTGTATACTTAACTAGGGTTGGATAAACTATGACTCTGAATGAAGCCGATACACGCGCACAACTCATTGATCCAAAACTAAATATCGCTGGCTGGACACGCACCCAGGTCACGCGAGAGCATTTTTACCGCCCCGATTGGGAGTACACAGCAGGCCGGATTATTTTACGTGCCGGAAAAGCTGATAGAATGCCACCGAAACGTGTGGATTATATTCTTCGGTATACCGACAGCTTTTCGATAGCGGTTGTAGAGGCAAAAGAAGAGGGAAAACCGGCGATTTCGGGATTGGATCAGGCAAAATGCTATGCGCGTGACTTGGGAATTGCCTTCGCTTATACAACCAATGGACACGACATTATCGAATGGGATGCATTCTCCAACACTACTCGAGAGGTACAATGTTTCGCAAGCCCAGAAGAATTGTGGAGTCGCTGGCAATTAAACACAAATCTTATAACTTCAGGCCCAATAGACCAGAGAAGAACAGGGGAACTAAGAGCTACGTATAACGCAGCAATCTCAGCAGCTCGTAGGCGCAATCCTTTGTTACACGCTTACGCGCCATCCGACTTGACTCGTGGCAAGGAGCCTCGCTATTTTCAGGAGTCAGCGATTCGCGAATGCATTTTGAGAATGATGCGCAACCAGAAGCGCATCCTGCTTACGATGGCTACTGGCACCGGAAAGACTTTTGTGGCTTTTCAAATTGTCTGGAAACTAGTCAAGTCCGGTTGGTTGCATCATCGTAGTGGGCAACCCGCTCGGGTCTTATTTTTAGCCGACCGGGTTGTTTTGCGGGACCAGGCTTACAATGCTTTTAGCGCATTTTCCAGCAGCCAAAGTGATCCCCGTTTTCTCATTGATGGACAAAAGAAAATTAGCTTGAATCGAGATCTCTATTTTGCAATATATCAATCTTTATGGAATGAAGACAAAAATGGCAAACGTCTATTTGAACAATTCCCTAAAGACTTTTTTGATTTCATTATTATTGATGAGTGTCACCGTTCAGGTTTCGGTTCCTGGAAAGAAATCCTAGATCGTTTCAGCTCCGCCATTCATCTGGGTATGACCGCCACACCCAAGCAGGAAGAAAGCATTGATACTTACCAATATTTCTGTCAGGAAGAACCAGTAATCCCTGCCGACCCACAAGACGCGAGCAAAGGCGAGATTCATCCTCCCGCATATACTTACAGCCTTGGTCAGGGGATCGATGATGGCTTTCTGGCAACTTATAAAGTTCATCGAATTTATTCTGATTTGGACAAAAATGGCTTAAATATTCAAGAAGCTATTGAACGCGGCGCGGATATCATTATCCCTGAGGGGGTTGACTTGCGCCCCAATTATTTCACCCAAAATTTTGAACGCGAAATTCGGGTGCCGGCTCGTACAGAAACTTTGGTTAACCACCTTGTCAAGTTGCTGCGCCGTTTTAACCCAATGCACAAAACAATGGTATTTTGCGTGGATATGTTCCACGCACAAGAGGTGGCGCGCTTATTGAATAATGCGTTCGCGGATCTCGGATTCGGAGAAGATTACGCAGTCCCCATTGTAAGTGAAGAAGGCGAACAGGGACGGCGTTGGTTGGAATACTTCCAGGATAGTGATAAAAAACTACCCGTGGTAGCAACAACCGCCGATCTACTTTCCACAGGTGTGGATGTACCCTCGGCGCGCAATATTGTCTTCATGAAAACCATCTCCTCGCCCATCCTTTTCAAGCAAATCATCGGCCGTGGAACGCGTATCGATCCGGATACAGGCAAGCTGTGGTTCCGGATTATTGACTATACGGGTGCGACCCGTTTACTTGACCCGCGCTGGGATAAACCGCCGGTTCCTTCCGAACCTTCGTCCGAAAGTCGTCCCTGCAATTCACGGTTAACCGGCACGATACGCTTAGCTGAAAGTGGAGAAATACTGGTTGGTGCGGGTGTTGCAGTTAGTATAAGCCCGAATGACCAACGAGGGCCTATCTTGACTGATCAGGAAGGCATGTACCTATTCGAGCAGCTTCCTGCCGGGGATATGTTTGTGGCAGCCTCTGGACCGCGCTTAACTCGACGACAGGTACAGGTGGAAACTTGTGAAAACGAAACAACTGTGTTGGATATTGAACTCAAACCCGCATCTGAAAAGCATGAGAAGATCGAAGTTAAGGGATTAAAAGTAATCATTGCCGAAGAAGCCACGTTTGTAGTCGAAGGTATAAATGATCCCATGACTCTGGAACGCTATGTGGATTATACGCGTGACAAGGTGCTTAAATTTGTTCCCGATTGGGAGGATTTCCGTTCTGCGTGGCAGGATCCTCAAAAGCGGCAATCGCTGATAGAACAACTCACCCGTTTCAGCATCTATCCTGATGTGTTGGCAGAAGTCCTAGATGAAAAGGACGTGGACGAATTTGACCTGCTGGCGTACTTGGCATATGGACAGCAGTTACGCAACCGGCATGAACGGGCAAAAAGTTTTCGAAGCCAGCAGTACTCCTGGCTTCAATCCTTATCTCCTCAAGCGCAGGAGGTGCTGCTAGCACTGTTGCAAAAATACGAACTGGGCGGGCTGAAACAGCTCATCGATCCTAATATTTTCCGCGTCAGCCCGTTTCGCGAAATGGGAGAGGTGCGCGGCGTGGTTAAGCGCTTTGGTGGTCAACCTCAACAATTACGACATGCATTGGATGAAATGCAGCAGCGTTTGTATGCATCTTAAATTTAATGGTTCCTAAAGGTGGTTTATGACGATTCGACGAATTAATGAAACCCTGCGCAGTGATATGTGGCGGGCTTGTGATATTCTCCGCCGCGACAATAACGTTGGTGGGGTAATGCAGTATATTGAACACATTGCCTGGTTATTGTTCCTAAAGTTTTTAGACCAGGAAGAAAAGAAACGTCTAGAGACCGCTGTGCTGTCTGGGGAAACCTATACACCGGTTCTGCAAGGTGATCTGGCTTGGGATACCTGGGCCAGCCCCGAGAAAATCCGCAATTGGAAAGCTGAAGAATTAATCCAATATGTACGTGGCCGACTGCTGCCTGGCCTAGCCACGCTGACCGGCGCGCCTTTAGCCCGCACAATCTCTCGTATTTTCTCTGATGAGAGCGGCGGCGATCAGAACGTGGTTCGTAATGTGCCGGTGTGCGCTTCGGGTTACAACCTAAAGGATGTCATCGAGATCATCAATGCGATCAATTTTGACAAAGATGATGATATTTTCACCATTACCAATTTTTATGAAGACCTACTCCTAAAAATGGGCACGGAAAGCGGTACCGGCGGCGAATTTCACACTCCACGTCCAGTGATCAAATATATGGTGGAGGTCATCGACCCACAAATCGGTGAAACCATCTATGACCCAGCTTTCGGTTCTGCCGGCTTTCTAGCAGGCGCTTACCTATATCTAGAATTCAAAGCGCAGTTAGCTGAAGATTTTGACTTTTTACAGGAAAAAGCCTTTTATGGTCAGGAGAAAAAAGGTATTGCCACCTTGCTGGGCACTATGAATTTAGTACTGCATGGCGTGTCAGCCCCTAACCATGTCATTCGCGCCAACACGTTGGAAGAGAATATCAAGGGAAGCGTCTCTGAGCGCCATGACGTAGTGTTGACCAACCCGCCCTTTGGCGGGACGGAAGGTCGTCACATTCAGCAAAACTTCCCGGTGCAGACCAACGCCACCGAACTGCTCTTCATGGAGCACATCATCAAGAAACTGAAGAACACCCCCAATGCGCGCTGCGCAATGGTGGTCCCCGAAGGCACGCTCTTTCGCGGCGGTGCGTTTGCAGAAGTGAAGAAAGATTTGCTCGACCAATTCCATCTGTTCGCGGTGGTCAGCCTGCCGCCGGGGACATTTTCCCCGTATTCCGACGTAAAAACCGCTCTGTTGTTCTTCAAACGCCCGGAGGAGGTGCTGGAAAAGAACCCGCAGGCGCGCCAGGAAACCTGGTTTTACGAAATGCTGCTCCCCGAAGGCTTGAAAAAGTTCTCGAAGGGCAGCCCGATTGCGGATGAGCATTTTACCGAATTGCGCACGATGTGGCAGCAGTGGCAGCTCTATCTGAACGGCGAAAGCGAACGCCCATTTGATTTGGCGGAGGACATCCGCGCCTGTTGGCAGGTGCATTTTGCCTGGGAAGCCTACCGTAAAGCACTGGAAGACGGTGACGCCGAAGTGCAACCCCCGCAGCCTGCGCCGGAAGATGGCCCCGCAGCTCATGCTGCCCATGCCGCCGAAGGTCCACGCCCACAAAGACCATACACCACCTGGGTGGAACGACTAGGCGACCTGGCTGCCCACGAGTACGACTTGAGCACACACAACCCCAACCAGGACGACCGCATTACCCTGCCACGTCCATCAGAAATTACTGCCCGTTTGATGGAAAGAACTAGAGAATTTCAAAGTATTTTAGAACATCTGCACTCGGTTGTTAGCAATGGGGAAGGTGAGTGAATCAATGCCTATTGATCTCTTATTTAAAAATAGAGTGATTGGCCAGATGCCATCATCCTGGGCTAAGGTAAAGATAGATCAAAACCTGGTCGACATATTAGGTGGTTTTTCCTGCCCTAAGAGTCGTGCCATCGCTTCTGGTTTACCTCACTTTAGACCTTTCAATATTACTACCGAAGGTGAAGTGGTCTACACTCCGGATACTGTTCATATTCCTAATGATTATCAGACGGGAGTGGATCGCTATTTCCTGCTTGAGGGTGACGTTTTATTTAACAACACAAATAGTGTTGAATTAGTCGGCAAAACTGGGATTGTGCGACAACCAATGCAAGTTGCTTTTTCAAACCATATCAATCGATTACGAGTTAGAAATCGAGAACAAATTGATCCAAAATGGTTAGCTCTCTTCCTTCGCGATCTTCAATCCCGGGGTTTTTTTGCAGCAAATTGTAATAAATGGATTGGACAGGCCGGTTTTAGTGTTGATAGTTTATCCGAAGTAGACATACCTTTACCTGATATTGGAATTCAACGCCAAATTGTGGCGCGGATCGCGGCGCTGCTGTCCGAGGTGCGGGAGATGCGGGAGATCAATCAAAGGATTATTGAGGATACAAACAGCTTATTATTATCAACACTAGGTCAACTTTTTCCAAATCCTGACCGGTTACTTCCTGAAGGTTGGAGGTTAAAAACAATTGAAGAGATTAGTAAAAATCCTCAATATGGATTTACCACGTCTGCAAAAAGTGAACCGATTGGTCCAAAGTTCTTAAGGATTACTGATATACAAAATGGAATGGTCGATTGGAATACAGTTCCTTTTTGTGAATGTAACCAGCGGGAATTAGATCGGTATCGATTAATTCACGGCGATATTGTCTTTGCCCGAACGGGTGCAACAACCGGGAAAACCTTCATAATTTCTGCTCCCCCGGAAGCAGTGTTCGCCTCCTATTTGATTCGATTACAAATAGAAAGGGATGCGAGTCCAGATTTTGTATATTGGTTCTTCCAATCCCCATATTATTGGAGGCAAATAATTCCAAGAGGTGGAGCACAGCCTAACATGAATGCGCAGTTATTGAAGAAAGTGAAAATACCCGTTCCAGAAAACCCAAAGATACAAGAAAAAATCATTGCTCAAGTTTATTCTATCCAGAATGAAATCCTTCAAATGCAAAAGGATCAGAATGCAACAGGAAAAATGATACTTGATTTGGAGCAGGCAATTTTAGCGCAAGCATTTCGAGGAGAGTTATAACCAATGAGCGTTCGAGATGTATTCCGAGATCATGGTGTATCTTCAGTAGAACGTGCAGCTGAATATGTTGCTTTTCTATTATTAATCCACCAGGATTGGAATCACATACGTGCATTGCGTGGTGGAGATCTTCAAAATGCGCTCGTTGAACGGTTTAGGGTATTATCTGAACAGTACGGGAGCTTAACGATCCCCCAACCACCTCCTGTAGCCCAGTGGGGAAATGAGACTCTCGCAGACTTGCTGGATCAACTTCAGAACTCTATCCATGAAACGTCGTTCTGGGACTATTTCCAGCGTAATCTACGATGGGAGATGCTCAAAGAAACCAGCGGGGCACAGTACCCCACGCCCTATCATATTGCCAATATGATGGCTTCGCTGGGGGTCACACTACCTAATGCTTCTGTGTTGGATCCAGCAATGGGATCTGCTGGTTTGTTGGTGGCTGCTCTGAGTGTAGCTCCAAATGTGACGCTGACAGGGTCAGATTTCGATCCTATTTGGGCAGGAATGGGTAGTGCAAATCTAATCTTGCATAATAAAGAGACAGCCCGTGTTTTTGTGGGTTCTGCATTGGCAAAATTTGAGGATTGGCAAAATCAATTCGACACGGTATTGATGAACCCACCATTTGGCGGCAGTCGCGGCGCTGGCGAGGCAGCAGAAACTGTCGGTGCAGAGTACGGGCGCAACAATGCCACTGTCATGGGGGCATTTGCACTGAAAACGACGCGGCCGGGCGGCCGAGCCGTTTTCCTGACACCCAGCGGTACGCTTTTCACCGGGCGTGGTGCGGAAGCGAATCTGAAAGCATCCATTCTAGCCGAAGCTCTGGAAGCTATTATCACGTTACCCAAAAGAGCTTTCTATCCTTTTAGTAATGTTGAAGCCCACCTGATCGTCGTACGTAAGCGCACTGAAGACGAAGTTTCGCCATCTAGGCCAGTCTGGTTTTGTCAGGTTGAGGCAGATGGGTATCCAGAGGGCGCTGAAAGGGATTTAACGGCGCCGACAAATGCGACCATTAATGAATTGCCACGTGTGCAAGCACTTATCGTAAACAATCGCCAGCCTGAAACCTGGCAAACCCAAGTGAATCTTGATGGAATTGGAGCCATTCAAACTACACCGTTGTCACCACCGAATGGCTTGCCAGGAATCGGTGTACGAGTGGATGGGCTTCAGTCGACGCCGAATTGGGAGATTCTAGCGATGGCTGGTAGCAGTTTGCTCAAGATTTATGATCAGCAAGCTCATTTAATGGCGTGGCTTTCTGTTAGTTATCCTGTGGGGGAAGTAACCTCAGCCACAAGAGAGCACATCAACGCCAGGATTTGGACTCAAATTCTGCCACGAGCAGATTGGGCTGGAGACATTACGGAACAATGGGTAAATGAAACCGTTGAAAGCACGCTTACGGTGCAATCCGGTGACCAAGCGCATTTCATTCTAGAGCAAGGCAGAACGAATTACCGATTTGAACCAGCTGGTGACCGACCAGAAATCGCATGTTTATTGGATGAAAACGGCCAGCCACAAACACCATGGTTACATATTGTTGAACCCAAGAAAATTCATGAAGAGGAGTTTGGCGAACGTTATGCGGCAATACCTTTACAAGATGCTGAAGAAACCTTAATTGGCTGGCTGTTGGAATATAAACAAGACCTAGTTGATGCCGACCACCCAAGGATCAGTAGACTGTTGATCGTTTTTCGCGACCAGGTTAATTTATTTGATAGAAATGTCGCGGGTTTTGGTTTTGCTTATCGCGGATATTTTCAAGTCAATTTTGAAGGTAGAGTATTTCGATTAGAACAAGGACAGGTTCTTCCCCAACAAATTAGCCTAGCTTCTATTGGGTTTGCCATTGGTCCAGAGGCTGGTACAGATCAAGGGCAGCGCCTATTCGCTATGTTATTGGGGAGAACATCATTTGCTCCTGGTGATGATTTGCGTCCCTGCCGCTTTTTGCCTGAACCTGAGGCTGCTCCAATTCAGCATCCAACCAGTGTCCTTGCCAATATCCGAAAAAACCAGACGAAGTTCGATAACAGGGTAAATAGACTGTTGAGCATACTCGGAGACGCATCAAAACAGGTTACCCAGAATAACCAGGCATACCCTATTCCAGAATGGATTATTGGAATGTTAGATGTTCAACAGAAAAAATTGTGGCAAGCAATTGCAGATCATCAAGTAAATAACAGTTCAGCACACTTCAACCTTAAAGACCTTTTGAGTTGGAAAAATGAGATAAACGGAATTAGCTTTAGTGATGCGGATACCTTGATGCAGTTAGAGCTGTTTACTCGGATGGGGTTGATAATGAAAGTACACAGTCAGGGGGAAAATCTGTATCGCTGCTTGATCTATCAAGACGTGCTAAAACCGCAGACAGAGAATCCGGAAGGTAACCATGAAGCTGCTTAATCTACGTATTGGCCAGTATCGGGTCCTCCGCAATATCAATATTGATTTTGATCGCAAAAATCTAGTAGGGGAGCTTAACCCAGAGCAAAAATATGCCTTGGATTTCCTCGCCGGCGTCAATGGCACGGGGAAAACAACAGTCCTTCAAATACTGTCTAGATTATTCGCTACTCTTCAAACTGAAAACTATAGTTTTCCTATCCCTATTGAGGTCACTTATTCGATAACTAAGAAATCGGGAGAGGAACAAGTTATAACAGTAACAAATATTGATCCAAGTGATGACCAACATCCACTAAAACAGTTGGTTTATCATGAAGATCAGGGTGAAGAGAGAGCAGAAAAAATTCGACCAGAAAACCTGCCTGCTCAGGTTGTGATCTACACAACTGGAAATGAAGTGGCCTGGCAAAGAGAATTGGCAACCGAAACAGAAAAAATCCAAGAAGATCCAGTTGCTGTTTATGACGAGACCAAAGAGGAACAGCGATATTTGAATGAACTGCCAGGGCACAAATCGCCTGAAATTGCTGAGGATGATAATGATCTTAACGCTAAACAGAACATTCTATATATCTACCAAGACCGTTTTCCTTTAGTTACTTTATGTGGATTGTTGGCCTCAATAAAAGATAAACTGGATAAAAATATAACTTATCAGGTACTTCAGCCTGTATTGAATGCTATTGAATTAGAAGATTTGCGAAGTTTTTCGCTGAGGATCCGCCAACACCAGGATTTGACACCTGTACCACAGGTAGAAATCATTGCCAATTTAGAGAATGCCGCAAACCAAATAATTCAATCAGGCGCAGATAGGCTGCTTATTTTTGAAATTGAACAACAAATTACTAAATACCAACAAGATAAACTATCCTCGATATTTGGCTTATATGACTCACCGATATTGTTATTCCAATTCCTTAATTTACTTTTTGAACATCGTCCTTACTATGATGCACCATTACAGGAAGTAAATATTTTCCTTAGAAAGCGAATTCCTGAGTCAAATCAACCAGCAGGAAAAGTCGACCTGCAGCCAACTATGCTTCACTTGTTTGATTGGCTTAGTGATGGTGAACGTAGCTTCTTAGGGCGTATGGCATTGTTTGCTTTATTCCGCGCAGATAATTTGCTCATTATTCTTGATGAACCCGAAGTACATTTCAACGATGTTTGGAAACGAGAGATTGTTCACATGCTAGACCAAATAATGGAAGGCTGCGCCAGCCACGCCATTATTTCGACCCACTCTAGCATTGCTCTAACTGATGTTAGCCAAGAAGATATCCTTGTGTTCCGACGCTTAGGACAGTATGTTGAAGGAGATGAAGCTGTAATGCAACCAGGAATCCGCACATTAGGTGCAGATCCGAGCGATATTATGGTGCATGTTTTTGGAACAAAGTTTGCCAGTGGTTCGCACAGCGTTAGCTATATTCGCGAAAAAATTGCCCGGTCAGAATCTCGCGATGAATTAGAAAAACTACAAAATGAGATCGCGCCTGGGTATTGGTTTTACAGGGTGCAGCTTGAGATTGATCAACTTGGGGAGCAGAATCTTCAATGATCCACCAGGTATCTAAGCTTCCTCATGCAAAGCGAATGTTACAAGACATTCTGGTGCTACAAGTGTCTGTGCTCGAAGCAGCAGGACAGATTGGCATTACCGAAAATATGGTTCTAGATGCGAATGTGTTCACGCCAGTTCTACAAGCGCATTTGGAATCTAAGAGACGTTTTTCTGGTAGAAGTGAGGCTATAGCCAGATGGATCATGACGGGCAAAAAGGGCATAAGAAAATCACTTGTTGAACCACTTAACAAATTTGCGAATGGACCCCAAGCTGATAAGTCTGAGTTTATTTCAGATATCATCAATGACATTTTCCTGCTTTACCGTCCAAAGGCGGCTGCTTTTAGAGTTGCAGTGCTGGAAAATGAAACTTTGGATTGGAGAAAAGGTGCTAGAGATTTTTTGTATGAATTTTATGATTTGTGGCAGTCTGGATTTCCGGCCTGTATTTTCCCGGCACCCAGCAAGAAGTATACTCGCCAAGATTTTGTGCAAGAATTTGAATTACTAAATCCGGGTTTATTTATCTGTGCTGTCTGTGATGGATCTGCATATAGCACAAAGACAGTAAAACATATCTACACCAGTGTTGACCATTTTTTCCCGCGATCAATTTATCCACATCTTTCTTGTCATCCTTTAAACCTAATTCCCATCTGTTCAAGTTGTAATAGTTACATCAAAGGTGATATTGATCCTCTAACATCGAATGGACTTCATTTTCAGTTGGTTGATTTTATTCTTCCATATCAACAGTTAGATCTCGCATTTAGTAAAAAAACCTATATTGCTGTTGTTAAGCGAGATCCTCGTGAAAATAAATTCCTACACCCCATGAAATTAGAACTGAGGCCAGCACGTGAGTTTGAGGCCGGCAATAAAATAACGGCATTTAACAATCTATATAAAATCGATGAGCGCTGGTCAGAAAGCTTACATGAAATTGAAGATCACGTTTTCCGTCGCATTACTCAATATTTATCGTTGATCGATCCAGTCAATTCGATCTCAGATCCCACTACACTCATCCGTTACCTCAAAGCATTAATGTCACAAACCGACTTGGAGAATATTGGCAAAGATCCTTATGCTTTCCCCATGGTTTGGTTATTCAAAAGCTACATTGACCAGATCGAAGCTCAGCATGAAAATGCCCCTATTTATAAAGCTTTATTAAATTGGGCTGCACAAAATCGACAGAGATGGGAATTTCTCGAAACACATTCCTTAGAAATCCAACGACGGGTACCTGAGAGAGTCGATTGATAGCTAACAATTGAAGAAAACGCGAAATTTAAAATAAGGAGTTGTATGCCTCAACCAACACCTTTAGAAATTGAGTTCCACAAAGATATGATCAAAATTTATCGCCGAGCCAAAGAAGAGTGCGGATATAACGCCACACGTTTTTTCCAAATGATTTCTAAAAATGGTGGCTTAAGAACTGCTAAGTCTCTTCTTGCAACTACTGAGCCATCAGATGGATTTACGGAATTGTGGCGTAACAATCGTCTTGACTTGACAGTGGAAAACCTAGTTCTGCAGCCAAGATTTTGTTCGCTCTTTACAGAGGAAGAACTTGCTATTGCAAGAGACAGGCTAATAGCATTAAATTTCATTCCGAAAAGTGATGAATAGAAATTATGAAAAATAATAAAGCGAATAAGTTGATTATTTAGGATTAAACGTGAAACGTACAAATGATTTTAGCATCTCCAAATTACAAGAATTATTACGAATGCCTTCAGAAAAAGATTGGCTTGAATTTAAATCAGAATATAAATTATTTACCTCCGAAGGCAAAGTAGCAGATAAAGCTAGAGATGAATTTATCAAAGATATATTAGGCCTGGCGAATGGGAATAGTCAGATCATTCGAAAAACCAAGTATTTAATAATTGGCGTGGACGATTCGAAATTTGGTGAGAACCATGAGCGTGAACTACATAATATTGATTATCAAATTCCAACCCAAAACGATATCTCTGTTTGGTTGAAAGACTCCTGCACACCCGCGATTGCTGGAATTGAATGTGAAGAATGGATTTATGAAAGTTCTAAGATTTTGGTTATTATCATTCCTCCTACTTTCAATTTGCATGAAACAGCCAGAGATTTATTAGCTTCAAGTGGAAGATTTCATAAATATACCGTTTTTATGCGTCAAAATGAAAATACGGTCCCTGCATCTGTTCGTGATGGTATCACGATCCAACAACTAAAATTCATGCACCGCCAAGAAATATCAAATCCACGATCAATATTTATTGGGCTTTTGGTTGGTGGGATTATTTCCTGGATTACAGCAAATGCAATAGTTAATACCAAATATCTTCCTGTTCAGTTTTCCGAAAAACTGATAATTTCAACTCTAACGTTTGTTGGCGTCTTAATGGGGGCGATGATTGGATTGATTATGCAACAATTTAATGATATGCGATATTCTTTACGATACATGACTTGGCGCAATAGAATACTCTTTGTTTCTAGTTTATTGATAATGTTTGCAATTATTTATTTAGTAATGCCTAAATAGGATGGGGTTATTGATTTGTCTCCTATTTTGATGGTTTTGCAATTATTGGTGGTACTTGATCTTTCGAATCCTTTATAATTATTAAGACCATGTTTGTAAAAAATCAGTATTAGTGCTTGAGGTTATTATGTCTGAAAAACCATCTTATGAACTATTTGTAACACCAGTGCATGCAGCCAAGCAACTTGAAACTACAGTGGAAGCAATATTACAGATGGCGGAAGAAGGCAAGGTGAGAGCAGCAATAATGACCGACGGCAAAATAGGAATAAGCCAACAAAGTTTGTTCCAATTGCTCCCAAAAGAGGCTTTACCAGTCTATCAAGAGTATGAAGAACTCAAAGGGGTTCCAATAAGAATGTTTGAAGCTAGTAAAAAATATAATATTAGTCCATCAACAATTACACATTGGGTGCAAAGAGGTCACATTTCACAATTAGTTCAAGAGGGGCGCAAAATCTTTATTGATGAAGCTGATGTTGCATATTGTGCGCGTATATATCATCAAAATAAGGGTCAGGGAAAATGGATTTTTGATGAGGTTGGTCGCCCTTATCATAAATAAGTGAAAAGTAAATGTAAGGTTAATTGAGTTTAAAGTATTGATTAACTTTAAACTCGAGTGTATAATAGATTCAATCAATTAGGTTGAATCTATTTTGTTATTAGGGTCAGGAGATTTGGATGGATGAATTAGATAATTACGGTGTAGACCTCGGTATGGGCGGAGTAAAAGTATTCGGACCAAAAAAGTATATTCAACTAATATCCCAGGTTTCAGTTAAAACTGGCTATCAGGTAGGTCGAATGTCCGGGTTATCAACCTCGCAACTTCCTTTCCAAATCACTTTGAATTCAGGTAATGCGTTCTATGTCGATATCAATGCACATGATTTTGGAAGACCTATAGAAAATATGGGGATGGATAGAATTGCATCGGGGTCCCCTGAAACTTTGGCTTTATTTTATGGTGCAATGACCCGGATGATTCAACAAACCGGAGAAATGACTGAGCCTATAAGTGTAACTTGTGGCCTACCCATTGAAACATTATCAGGCGAGAAAACACGAGGAACAATTGATTCGATACAGAAATGGTTAAAAGGGGAACACACCTGGAAAGGCAATGACAAAGAATATCAAATTAATATCTCTGAAGTAAAAGTAACTTCTCAACCAGCAGGTGCACTGTTTGATTACACAATCGATCAATCAGGAGAAACTATTCCTTCGCATAGCATTTCTTTGAACAAGGAATTAGGCATCATCTCAATCGGAATGAACACCTTGGAGTTGCTAACCGTCAGAGAAAAAACCCCAATTCAGAAATTTACCAAAGGATCAACATCAGGTGTAAGACGGCTTCTTGAAATGGTTAACGATCAATCATTGTATTCTCTAGGCGAATTGGATAGTCTTTTGCGTTCAAAAAAATTGGATGTGTCTCGCGTACTTCCTATTTGGGAAAGGGAGATTATTGGCGAAATAGAGAAATGTTGGGGAAAGTCATGGCATAGATTTGAATCAATCATCCTCGTTGGGGGAGGTGTATTGTTGCTTCGAAATACACTTCCGTCTAATTTTGAAGGAAAGGCTTATATTCCTGATGATCCAATTTTTTCAATCGCCCGTGGACTCTGGAAGTTGCATTTATATCAGTCGATCCATAAAAAGGGATAACTTTGACATCTCTTCGTGGTAGGCCAAAGTCATACTATGAGGTTGTTATATTTAGAATATCTCTTAGCTTGAGGAAAGGTGAAGACGATGATCTCATAGCTTTTTTATCCAGCAAACGACCAAGGAAACGGGCTATCGCTGTAAAAACTAGACTTCGATTGGGAAAAATTGAGAGTGCTGAAGATTATTCTAATCAAAGTGATGATTTAGACCAGACTATTCAAGGCTTAGTGTTTTGAACTTATTTAATTATATTTATTACATAATTTCGAAAAAGATTAGTAATAGTTCTGCATTAATGAAGCAGACCAAAAATTACGTACAAATTAACACAAAGAATGTTATCCTACAAATATTAGTTAGGGATTTAAGATAATTACCTCCTCGTTGTATTTGTACTTCCAATCAAAAGAAAGGAGTTCATAGTATTAGGAAATCGAATTAAAAATATTGCAAAGTAAAATAAAAGTAATATAATAATAATGTTGCTAATATTGGAGGAAGTATTGAAAAAAAATTAAAAAACGGGTTTTTCATCAATTAAATAGCAACACAATCTTCGTCAAAAACGAAACCTTGGAGTAGGGGGATTTTAATAGCATTTTTTGCTAAAGAATAAGTAAGACAACCATATAAAAGTAACACAACTCCATAAAAAGAAATAAAAGCAGTAACCAAACGAAGACGATAGATATATTAAGTTTCATGTATTCATGATTGTGCATGAATCTTAGGATATATGTATTCTATTCAATTGACATAAAGGGTTTTCCTCTTTGTGTGCTTAGTTTATGGAGTTACAAAATGAATCATCGCATTACTGTTAATAAACAATTACATTTAAGTATAAATACCCCTACTTTTTCAAAAACTGAATTTATCCCTTCTGTAAATTGGGGAAAATGCCAAGTCTATTTACGTTTTCTACAACAATCTGGCGACTATGCTGATGATTATTTATCAGATTGTAAAGTTCATCTAATCATATTTGCTAATTGGCTTGGTGAAACTTTGTTATCTGATATTCAGTCTATTCCGTTAAGTTTTTTATGTTCTCTAGATCAATTGAATATTGATTACATGGTCAAGCTCCAAATTTTGGCTTCATGCCAGAGGTTTCTTCTGTGGGCGATTTCGATTTATGGAGAAGAGTTAAGAAATCTGTCAATTGGCCAGATTATAAACCTTGATAACACTTGAGTAATTCATTTCGAACAAAAGTTGTGAATTCATTTCAAATGCTTTAAAAAAAGGCTTGATTAATTAATATTAGATTTTGGAGGAAAAATGATCAAAACAAATTCGTTTATTTCCGTAAGTCATTTAAAACAATTACACGATTCTTATTTTATATATGATGAAATAATAAGAAATCGTGGATATTCAACGATAACATCTAAGGAAGACCTGTATAAATACGGATTTTCAGAAGGTATTAATAGTAATTCCGATTTTCTTGTTCCCTGTTATTCAACAAGAGGAGTTTTGTGCGGGTATAACTTGTATTCCCGGCCAGATTCGTTGTTATTTCCTACTTACTACAGAGTAAACGAGGATGAGTTCTCTGGCAAGAATAAAGTTACGCAAGTAGGTTATTTTGTTGATTGTCCAGCAAATAGTCTAATCGACTTTCAAAATACTCAGAAACCAATATATTTAGCAAAATCACCATTGACTGCAGATTCTTTGTCTTCTCGTGGACTTTGTGCGATTTCGGTTTCACGTCCTTCATGCGAAAAGTATTCAAACATGAACGAGTATCTCAATTTTCTGAAAATATTTCTTAATCCGATAAATTGGGAAAACCGAGAAGCGCGTATCTTGTGTGATTATTCTTCTAACTATCAGGATTTTCCTTTCCAATCGTCAATCCCCTTAATTAGAACTCTTCAACAATTAGGAGGAAAAGTATCTTTGTTTTCAATTCCAGATAAATTGAAAATATCAAAATTTGGATATAAAATGGATTTGCTTAGGAACCTGTCCTTAGTAAAAATGCCAGAAGTACGAACAATTAACGAGGATCCTTTACCGTTTAATGATGAATTGGAATGCAAATTCATCATTCTCACAGTAATGCTGCGCCAATCGATAGACCTGTTTCGAAAGCAAAAGCCAAACGATTTTCACAAATATCAATTCTCTTTTGCTCCTGATAATTTGTATGGAGCTATTTGCCAATTAGTTGGCAACGATGATGAAATAAATATTCCACAATATTTTTCTGTGGATTTTATTTCCTATTTCCTATACAGCCTTGGCTTTTCTATGATTTCTGGGTTGCTAAACGAACCTGAAGAATGGGTTTGCTCTTATTCAACCTTCATTTCAATCTTGGAGAAATTTAAAATTCATATCCCGATTCTGGAGGAGTAAATTTTTATACCTCTCTTTACACGATGAGTGGTAAGTACAGGAGAACAATGGAAAAATTTCAAAATATGATCTATAAACCCGAACAAATTGCACAAATATTGCAAATCAGTTTATCCCAGGTTTATACCTTGTGTCGAGAGGGGATTTTGCCTTCATTCAAACTTGGACGAAACACCCGCATTTCTGGCGAAGAACTAGAGCATTGGCTAAAATCACAAAGCTCTGAAAACAAACAAGGCTTTATCCTCTAGAGCTTGAAATGGCAGGTTCATTTCCACAAGGTTTTTACGATGAGGCATTGCTAAGGATGTTACAATTTAAAAATAGCATCCTTAGCACCTTAACAACCGAGACGAACGATCAACCCGCTGAAATGTCACTCCTTTATTCAACCAAAGGAGTAGACATGAAACAGAAGAATACCAAAAGCAAGAGTGAAAACCCAAAAGTTACGAAAGAACATAAGCGTGGTTGGCATCAGGGGACGATTACTGAAAAGCCAAATGGCAAGTTCCGCGCATTCGCCTTTCTTGAAAACGGAAAACGAGTGAGCAAGGTTCTTCCGACAAAAACAGAATGCAATAAATGGATAAGTCAAGTCCAGGGGGATCCAAATTATGCATCGAAAAACAATGTTCCTTCTTTTCCCGCGATTCAGCCAAGCATCGATAACACTAATTCCGTCACTATTAAAGAATGGATGGATGGGTGGTTGTCAAAAATGAAGTACCAGGTAAAACCTAATACTTATCGAGATTATGATTTGTATTCAAGAAGATTCATTGTTCCTTACTTGGGAGAAGAACGCCTTACTAAACTCACCAGAAAGCAAGTCAATGCTTTTTATGACGAACTGTCATTTGATGATGTAACAGCTCAAACCATCCGTCATATGCATAGGGTATTGCATCATGCCTTGGAAGATGCGTATGAGGATGAAGAGATCATCTCGAACCCTGCGCACAAGACAAGATTACCCAGGATTGAACAAGTCGAAATGAAATTCCTCAACGAAGAGCAGGTGCGTTTATTGCTTATAGCCGAACGTGGACATATTCGTGAGCCACTTTATGATCTCGCGGTAAAACTCGGACCCCGACAAGGTGAGTTGCTTGGATTGAAGTGGGAAGATGTGGATTTTCTACAAGGCACGCTCAAAATAAGAAGACAGGTCCAAAGGGAAACGGGCAAAGGATTGCAGCTATGTTCGCTGAAAACGCAGGCAAGCTATCGTACCCTTCACCTGGGCGATAACACACTGGATTTATTGATGCGGCACAAAGAAAAAATCGAGGAAATGAAAAAACGCGCGAGAAATCTTTGGCAGGATAATGATCTTCTCTTTCCGACCGAAATCGGAACGTTATTTGACCAGAGCAACCTTGATGCTGAATTCAAAGCCCTTCTTGAGTTGGCAGGTTTGCCCGAAATTCGGTTTCACGACCTCAGACATACTGCTGCTTCAATCATGTTGAAACATCTAAAGGACATCCTTCGCGTTAGCCGAACATTAGGCCACTCTCGTCCTTCAACCACCCTGAATGTCTATGGACATTTGATTCCAGGTATTGAACCTGAAGCAGCAAACATCATTGACGACCTACTCTCGCCAACCCTCTTAACGGGATTTGGAATAACCGAAATTGGTATTGCTGTGGAAACCGAAATTGACCAAAAAATGTCTTTGACCAGAGTCAGAAAAATTTCAAATCAGCAATCCAGATAAATCCCAAAAATTGCACACAAATTGCACAGAATTGCACACAAAAAAATGGTCCGCCTCATCAGCGGACCAAAAAACCCATATATATGGTGGTCTTTACCTTCAGTTCCAGTAAATTTGCATCCACCGCAAGGGTTCGAATGTTACACCCCCTGTGGGTGCCCTGAACCTGATATTGTTATCCCGAGATGGGGTTCTAAGCAGATACTAAAAATTGCACACAAATTGCACAGAATTGCACACAAAAAAATAGTCCGCCTCATCAGCGGACCAAAAAAACCCTATATATGGTGGTTATTACTTTCAGTGCCAGTAAATATGGCGCCCCCGCAGGGATTCGAACCCTGAACCTACTGATTCGAAGAACCGTCCTGGGGAGTCCATGCCGTATATGTGGGGGAATAAAGTATGTGAGGTAGCATATATGGGGGTAAAAAGCGTCCAGGAAATCCATTTTTGGCACTAAATCCACACGTTTTGCACGTTTTTTGCACGTTTTTTTGGTAACTCACAAAAATTTCGAAGCATTCCCGTTTTTCTCGAATTCGCACAGGTGCGGCCAAACCTTATGAAGGAGGTCGCAAATGTCGATCCAATCAAAACGAGCAAGAGAAAAGCTCGTGCTATCCATCCATTTCACACTTTATCCAGGAGTGGATAACAATTTCATACGTTTCATTCAAACAACACCCCGGCGCAACTTAGCCAGGCGGGTGTGCGAAGTCATAGATGCATATCTCAGTATAGCTCACCAAAACGATCCAGAAAAGCGGTCGGTGGAGGTGAGCCATGAGTGAGCCATTATTCTTCGGCGAGGATCTTGGTGCTGGTTCAAACAAGCTCTATGGCGACCACGGCGGGATACAGCTTCAGGCTGTTGTCGCTGCCGATACAGGCCAACAGGTCAGCCAGCTACTAGGGTTCCGCAACCGCAAACCACCCATGAAGGTGGGCGTCGGTGGCATGAATTTCTATGTCGGTCCGGGCGCGCACGACTGGGGACGGCCGATTGAAAACCTGGACTATGAACGTATGACCGGTGTTCCCGAAACCCGAGCAATAGTGTATGGCATTCTCAGCCGCTATATGAACCAGTTCGGAATGATCGATACTCCCATCAATTTGATTGTTGGTCTTCCTCTGGAAGTGTTATCCGGAGATCAGGCAGCCGCCAACGCTGATAACGTAAAGCGGTGGTTGGTGGGGGAGCACGATTGGGAGGCTGATGGGCAGCATTGCTCAATCCAGATTAGTGAAGTGAAAGTGACCAGTCAACCCTCCGGTGCGCTCTTTGATTATCTGCTGGACGATGAGGGACAGTTCATCCCGCAAAGGCGGGCTCATTTCAATCAGGAAATGGGGATCATCTCAATTGGCTTCAATACGTTGGAGCTCCTGACGGTCAACGACCGGACTGTAGTTCAGGCCATGACCGCCGGACGAACCCTGGGTGTACGCAGGTTGTTGGAATTGCTCAACGGAGATAACCTGCATACTCTTGGTGAGCTCGATACAAAATTGCGGTCCTCAAAATTGGAGATCCGCCAGGCTATCCCTGTATGGGCAAGGGAAGTCACCGGCCAGATTGAAAAAACTTGGGGCAATCGATGGCGCAGGTTTTCGCAACTCATCATCGTGGGTGGGGGAGCAATCTTACTCCGTGAACTGTTGATTGAACGATTCAGCGGCAGGGTACATATTCCCGATGAACCGGTGATCTCGATCAGCCGAGGATTGTATAAGCTCGCCAAGCAACAGGCTAATCGGAGGAAAGTATGAGTCTAAAGAATGATCATAATGGTGGTGTAAATGCAATATCTGTGCACATCCACCTCCGATTGCGTCTTGGCGAAGATGACGACCTGATCAAATTCTTCAATCGGGCAGGGTATATGTGCAAAGCACGTGCGGTCAAAGCTGCCTTGCGAATGGGCGGACTTCCGTCTGATGACTCCTTCTTCATAGCTGAAGAGGGTGGCGCGGAAGACGCGCTCAATGATCTGTTAATCTAGGCTCAAGGAACCGAATGTAGATTTTCCACATTCGGTTCCGGACCACTCCAAAAAAGGAAGTAAAAAATGAATGAATTTCTGGAAAGTATTAATAAGAATCCTGATCTTGAAAAACTGAAAGCCTTACTCGAATTTCATTTCGGTAAATTTTTCGACGAGATCGGTATTTCGCTTGAGGATCATTTGATCCTCACTGCCTGTGCTGCCATTGACTACTTAATCTTTTCCTACGGGGATATCTGTTATATGAAGCAGCAATTTCACGACAGGTATCCTGAAATGATCCTTGAGATTGTGAATAAGAAATATCATACGGAGTTAACTTACGTCAAGGATGTAGAGAAACAGATAGCTGACCGTGACCTTGAAATAAAACAATACATACGTTTGCGATATGAGATGGAACAAAAAAACTTTGCCTTGACTATTGAAAATGAACGACTGGAAAAGATGATCCAGAAACAGAACCAGGTATTACGCAATCTGCAGGATCGATTAGACAGTGTCAATAATTCGGGTCAATAAATCGGTTAAAGTCCACATTAATCAAACCTTTAAATTACGGAGTGAATTTTTGACATGAAAGAAAATCAGAAATCTATCAATCGCTGGATTGACACACACGATCAATCCGACCGTTTAAACCAAATAATGTATTGTTTCTCACACCGCGGAATTGCCACAGGAGAGCAGGTTGAAATAATGACCGGTCTGGGACAGCATCCGGTTCGGGATGCCTTGAAGACCCTGACCGAACCGCCAGGTGGATTGGCACCCGCACTGAGGACAATCAATGTGACAATGTCAGGCCAGCGAGGCAGACCTTACGCAGCCTTTGTCCTCACCGAGGATGGGGCGGCGATGTTGGATGAAAATCCACGCAAAGCACCGAAACTCGATGACCCTGTCGAGGCGGCACATGCCTTGATGGAAATGCAGGTATTCATCGCTGCCTACCAACAAGGCAGAAAAACCGAGTTGGAGAAAGTTCTATCCTTTAACGGATCACGCAATATTCGTGCGGACGTATTGTTAGAGAACACGATCCTCTTTGAGATGGAGCAGCAGGCACGCCTCAATGACGTGCCCAGGATTTCAGATAAACTGGAACGCCTGTGTTTGTTCTTTAATTCTCAGGCCGGTAGCGAGATTGATCACAAGGTGAGAATACTGTTTGCGCTGGCGGCGAATGACGGTAAGACAATCTCGGTCTGGCAGCAGGTTCTTGGTGCTTTGAAGAAGAAAAATAGCTCCATCCCATTTGAGCTTTACTGGAAGGAAATCGGAGCCTTTATGCAGAATCCTGAATGGGAAAGCGTGAACTCCTTTCAACTCCTGGAACCGGTAGCCATATTTCAACCAGAACTACAATCTGCAAAGGAAAGCTCAACTGACCAGGTTGCTGCTGTCCCGAATTTTGCCCAGCGAATGCCGGCGGACATGAGCGAATTGAACATGGTGATGGGCATCATGGAATCAGAGATCGGGAAGCTGGAAGCGGAGGTGAAGGAAAATCGTTACCAATTTTTCCAAATGATGGAATTGATCTACGATGGCTCTCATTATAAAGGCGGACCTGTAGAAATAGAATCAGCCTATCCGTCGACTTCTATAATGCTACTGTACCGATTCCTGCACATGCACCAAAACAAGCCATTACTTGAACAGCTCCAGGCGGGGTACAAGAAAGTTGTCTTTAGCCAAAGACAGGCATTACCCTTCTTTAGGGACAACATGACCCGGTTCTACTGGGATGTCTTTCTACGGTACTTCAATTTTGGACGGGGTGGTTCCCTCAAAGTAAAGGTTGAGGTACCTTCTTTTGGAGACAGTCGATCAGAGATTTATCCCGTAGTCATTATTACCGATTGGGAAATGTTGCGTGGAGAGGAAGGATATGTCTCAAGTGGAGAGCCTGCCCATGCTGAAAATGCCCTAACCTGGGTATTGGAGGGGATGCATCTTTATGCGTTCGATCTGGGATTGATATGTGATAAGAGAGGGAGGTAGAAGCAAAGGATGAGTTAGCCTACTAACAACTTTCCTTTAGGTTTTTTTAGCTCTTTTTGTAAAGACTAACTTTTATCAAAAATGGATTGCTTTTCGCGAGATAAGCAATCCATTTTTTACAACCGGAGAAAATTGTTGATATAACATAGTTTAACTTTGAAAGGATATGCAAAGATTTCTGAATTACTATTTATAATAGTTTTACGTCTTACTCTGTGCCCCAAAACTGTTTCGTGATCTGTTGTTATCTACTCTAGGAGTTACCCATTATTGGGTGATCTACCCCTTTAGTGAAAGTGTGTTTTCCATTCTTCAAATTAAGTTGCTTGATTTTTCAACACAACATGGTATAATGATTATTGAAAAGGATAAATACAGATGGATTTTGGCCGCCGAATAAGAGAGTTGCGAGTATCGAAAGGGATTTCTCTACGAGATTTTGCTGAAATGGTATGTATTGATTTTACCTACCTAAGCAAGATTGAAAACAGTAAGGTAGATCCACCAAGCGAAGAGAAAATAAGAGCTATGGCTAATGTATTGGAAGTTGATGCTGAAGGGCTCTTAGATCTTGCCGGAAAAATATCACCCGAGCAAATCAGAAAAGCAGTAGAGTCAAATTCTGACGTAGGTATTCTTCTTCGAAAATTGCAATCTCAAAAACTGACCAATGAACAACTTAAGAAAATGCTAAATATTGCATCGAATAAAGACAAAGAGTGAATTGTATGATTAAAGACGAGAGATATATTCTAGACAGCGAAATTGAGAGTAAAGCATATGCTATGCTGGCTGGATTTGAATCTCAATATGGTAAAATCGTAAAACCTCCTATCCCCATTGATAGAATAATTGAATCATATCTTGATATTTGGATGGATTGGGATGATATTCAGGACACAAATGAGGAAAAGATTCTTGGGTACCTGAACCCCTCAAGTAAAAAAATCTTAATGAATGAACGTCACCGAGATCATTTTGAAGAATATATTGGTACAGAAGCATTTACAAAAGCACATGAAGTAGGGCATTGGGATCTTCATATTGCGAAGAAAAGCGAGGCAGTTCAACTCCCTCTATTATTGCCTAAAGAAAAGATAACATATTTGTGCAGGCAACAAAAACTTGACAAACGCGAAATTCAGGCAGAGAAGTATGCGGCATATCTACTTATGCCTCATCACTTATTGATGGAAGCAATTAATGACGTTGATATTACTAAATGGCCGGATTTGTATGCTCTTAAAAATGAATTTGGCGTAACTATAACTGCATTCACAAAAAGATTGAAGAGCCTTAAATTAATTTACATTACTGAGGATAAAAAGATTTTCCATTCACAAGCAGAATCATTTGGAAATCAAAATTTGTTCTAATATTTTTTTACTGTAATTGTTGCATGAATATTCAACGCAACATCATAAGTTAAGGATATGTGAGAATGTACAATGGCAAGAATAAATCAAGAGATAGCCCAAAATGAATCTAATAGTCTATTAGTATTCGGCAAAATGTCTTAAGTAAAAATTCGTTCAATTTAAAAATGTATTTGCGCTTTTGCGCAGGAGGTAAAATGCAATTCGACGAAGTTAAGGATAATAATTCTAACGGAAACGGTGGAAAACCGATTACCATCAATGTGAACAACCACCCCGTGATTTTTCAGGACCATAAAACAAACGGTCTTGAAATTAAGCGGATCGCCATGCAACAGGGGGTTGCTATTCAAGAAGATTTCATACTCTTTCGAGTCAAAGGGAACGGAAAATTAGTGCCTATTTCTGATTCCGAAAGTGTAACTCTCAAAAAAAATGACGAGTTCCGTGTAACAGCACCGGATGATAATAGTTGAGGAATTGAGATGACTCCTGAGGTCGAAATCGCTATCGCTGAATTGAAGCAAGTATTTGCGGAGCATAAAATTGATGTCGATCCTGAGGACCAGGGGGGGGCGTATGTTGTTGTACATGACTTAGGCATTGGTGAACGATATACTCCCTCCCAAACCTGGGTAGGATTTACAATCAACTTTCAGTATCCGCGTTCGGATGTGTATCCACATTTTATCGACCCTGACATCCATAGATTCGATGGGGCTGGATTTGGTCAAGGTATTTCTGGACCTATAAATTGGCATAACCGGAACGCAATTCAAATTTCAAGAAGATCTAACCATTGGAATCCCACGCATGATACTGCGGCTATCAAACTTCTCAAAGTGCTTGAATGGATAAGGAAACAATGAAAACTCCAATTTCGCTGACACTTACCGATCGACAATTTCAAAAAATCCAAAAGCATCTTTTCCCTGGAGATAATGACGAGCACGGGTTAGTTATCGCTGCGGGAATTGTTGAAACTCCTCGGGGCACGCGTTTATTAGCGCGGGACACATTTATGGCCAAGGATGGTAAAGACTATGTCCCTGGTAAACATGGATATCGAGCACTTACTGCTGAATTTGTTGCGGAAAAATCGAGTTTCTGCTGTGATCAAAATCTTTGTTACCTTGCTGTACATTGTCATGGAGGGAATGATTCGGTCGCTTTCTCTACAGACGATTTAGCATCGCATGAACGAGGATACCCAGCCTTACTGGACATCACAAAAGGAGGTCCAGTGGGGGCATTAGTATTTGCAAAGAATGCAGTAGCAGGAGATATTTGGACTCGAAATGGGCGTTATGAACTTGATAGTGTAACCGTTATCGGTTCTCGAATACAGAAAATATTTCCGAGAGTTTTAGCAGGAACGCAATTTAGTGACCCCAAATATGATAGAAATGTTCGGCTAATAGGTGAAAATGGGCAAGAAATTCTATCAAAATTAAAAATTGGTATTGTTGGATTAGGTGGAGGTGGATCAATCTTGAACGAATTGGTCTCACGCTTAGGCGTGGGTCATATTGTTGCAGTTGATTTTGACCGCGTTGATCTTACTAATCTTCCGAGAATTGTTGGAGCTACAGAACATGATGCTATAGCATTCTTAACCCGAACCAAAAACCCGTGGTTGAAGTATCTTGGGAAACGTTTTGCCAAATATAAGGTTCTTATTGCTCAGAAAGTAGCTAAGCAAGCGAATCCAAAAATTCGGTATGAAGCAATTGTTGGAAATATCGTTGATAAGTCGATAGCGCATCAATTAGTCGATGTAGATTTTCTTTTTCTGGCTACAGACTCCATACAAAGTCGCCTTGTATTTAATGCCATCGTCTATCAATATTTAATACCTGGAGCACAGATCGGAGTAAAAGTGTTGGTTAATACAGAACGCCAGGTAGACCAAATACTTGTTGCCAGTAGGATGGTAATGCCTTTTTCTGGTGGAGGATGTTTAAGCTGTAATAATCTTATCCCGGCGGGTAGACTTGCCAATGAAGGTCTTTCAGAAAAGGAGAGAAGAGCGCAGCGCTATATTGATGATGATGAAATTTCAGAGCCAAATGTAATTTCACTTAATGCAATGTCTGCCGCCCGTGTAGTTAATGACTTTATGATGATGTTCACAGGGTTGTTCAATGAAGTGGTAAATCTAAACCATATAATTGAATTCGCTGAGAATAGAGAGTTGTGTTCTGTCAAACATCAAATTGACAAAGTATGCCTAGATTGCAGCAACTCAGGTTTGAGTCGTCTGGCACGTGGAGACCGTGCTCACCTTCCGTGTCGCGAAAATTCTTAAGCGCATATGCAATATCTTGGTAACCTGGAAGGTAATTACTGGTTCTGTTGTCTCATCTTTGAAAGTACCTGTCATGTAAAAAGACATATTATGCGATATGAAAAAATTGAAAGGATTGTTGTTTCCGTTTTTGCCTAAACAGAGTATATTGACATATCAAAAAAACATACCAAACAAATCATTCCATTCTTCCCAACTTAGTTCCGAACGAGTTCTTCAGTTGGAATATATTCAAAAAATATGAAGTGGAGCGATTTGCTTGTCAATCTGGAATGCGATCCAAATTCTTCCAGCTAATTAATGTGCCGGCACCGGTTTGCATGGATTGATCCCCACCGTAAACCACATATTCCTGATTCTCAGGTAAGGCTGCAAGAGATCGCCAGTATATTAGGTTTTCAAAATAGCTAGTGGACACTGTTTTTCCAGATTTAATCTCAACCGCTGTAACCCTTTCACCATTAACCAACAAGCAATCAATTTCTTTACCGTGGTTATCCTGCCAATAATATGGCTGACGGTTCTCGCCCCGGTTGTAACTACGTTTGATAAACTCATTGAGAATCAAATTTTCAAAGAGGGAGCCTTTCATGTAATGCAAATTGACTTGTTCTTGCTCGCGTATACCAAGAAGTGAACAGGCGACCCCGGTATCATAAAAATAGAGCTTGGGTGATTTTATCAACCGTTTGTTGAAATTACGGTGGTATGGTTGTAGACGATATAGAATGTAAGAACTTTCCAAAATCGAAAGCCATGATTTGGCAGTGTTGGGGCTGATACCGGCATCATTGGCCAGGCTGGCATTATTTAGTGGTTGCCCGATACGGCCGGCGCACAATTGCGTGAACTGGATGAAGGCATTAATATCCCCGATATTTTTGATCATGCGCACATCCCGATCTACGTAGGTTTGAATGTAGGATGGATAAAAATCAGTTGGTGGAATAGTTCGGTCGTAAATACGTGGGTATTGACCTTTGAAAATCAGATTTTCGTAAGAATCTACCAATGGTCCAAGTTCTTCTAAAGAGAATGGTAGCAAATGCAAGACAGCGACGCGACCAGCCAGGGTTTGGCTGATTTTTTCCATTAACAAGAAGTTCGAGGAACCGGTCAGAATAAATTGAATTTGGCGGTTTTCATCCACAATCCGCTGAATATACGAGAACAATTCAGGTGTATTTTGGATTTCATCCAGGATCACGCCATTGGGGTAATTGGAAAGGAAGCCACGCGGGTCGGTCAGCGCAATCTGCCGGATATCAGGCTCTTCAAGAGAGACATAGGGCAAGTCTGGAAAAGTGGCTCTGACCAGGGTAGTCTTGCCAGACTGCCGAGGACCGGTGAGCGTGATCACCTGGAACTTCTGCGCCAGAGAAGTCACTTTGGAAGCCAATGTTCTTTCTATCATTAATAACGCTCCGATTGAATATGGGTCAGTCGATCTGATAATTTATATCTCCATTATAACAACATTGTACAGTAATGCAATTGAAATGCATAATTGTACAAACCAGTCGTCCCTGCCGGAATGATTTGCGGTTAACACTTGAAAAAGTAATACAATTGTATTACAATATTTTAAACAAAGGAGATAAAAACCATGCCCATAAAAAACTCATCCACAAAAGCAGTTCGTTCGTTTCGACTTAGCATCGAATGTGTCCGTCAATTGAAAGATCTCTCCAGCAATATGGGACGCAGTGAAGGTGATGTCGTCGAGGTTTCTATCGACCGAATGTATCGGGAAGAATTGAGGTTTGGAAATCTGATGATCAGTGAAGGTCAAAAACCTGAAGACAACTACAGTGTTGGAATGCAATAGGGGAAAAGATGATTGCTGGATTAATTCACTTTATTTGGAAGGTGATTTGGAATACAACTGTGATCCTTGTCTGTGCCGGCCTAATTTTCGTCGGTTTCAAAGCCAACCAACCGATGATGGTCGCCGGAGCACCAGAGGGAATGACCTATGTTGAGTTCATGAAAGATCGTATCGATGCCGCCAAAACGGTTGATCCTTCAAGGTGTGGCTGGGGAATGATGCTTTCACTGGTAACTCTTAGCCCGATCTATAGCGTGGTATACACAGCAGTGGCGATCAATCCAGATAGTACCCTGGCTAAAATGACCGCATCCGATCCGGATATCCCGAAGGGAGTTGAGGGTGCAAAGTGGTATGAAGTACCTGGTATTTGGTGGAATACAGTTGAACGACTTTCCTGGACGATGTTGGGCAAGCCGGCCAGTGTTGGATGTCATTTTAGGGCAGTTTTGTATTGAGCTGCAATGGTTTTTACAATGAGATGATCAACAGTTGTTAAGTCTTGTATCAAAGATAGCCTGCCTATAATCCAGAATCGTAAAACAAGCATTAGTTACAAGGTCTGCCTTCATGATGAGACATGCTCGTTGATTAAAAATGATTTCGCTTTTCAAAGGTTTTTTACTAATTATGGTGTAAGTAATTAATTGAAGAACCAGAGAGACAAATGATTCCCGTAAATTTTCAGGACAGATCCTTGGAGGTTTAAAGATTTATTTCCACGGGGTAATAAAAAGTTATTATTACTTACAAATCCATAATTATAAATTTTCCATCTGGCGATTCTCTATGAAAGCCATATCGCAAATACCAGTTCATTAACCGATCAAAGTCACAGAAATTCTCAGGAGATACTATTGCCCAAATCTGCTGGATATTTTCTTGCCGCGCATATGAAATTATCCAAAGTAAAATTTCAGAACCCAGCCCATTACCTCTATGTTTTTCCACAATTCTTAGGTCACATATTTCGAGTATATCTTGCTTCCAATGAATTCGGATTATGCCACAACATCTGGCATTTTTTCCGATGATTATTTCTGCAGGTCGACTCTCTTCCAAACAAAACCAAAATACTGATCCGTCTTTATTAGTGATTGATAACGCATGAGAAAGTGGATGGATGTTGCACCACCGATACCTTAAATGATCAATCCAAGAATTATTCCTTCTCATACTAACGATTCAATTTCCTTGATGGGTCAATCAGGCTGTATTTCTTTTCAAATTCACTTAACCATGCAAATTTCCCAGACTCTTTATAGGATTCGATTACTTGCTGAATGCTGATGGAATGGATCCTTTTCCTGAGCTCCTCAGGAATAAATGTTATGAGAAACGGCATCAATCCACCTTCGTTTGGATATTCTCCGCAATAGAAAGTGGGATTTCGTTGATCGTGTAAAAGTACAAAATCCCCTCCAGATTCAAGTGCGAAAAGGACTTCCCTGAAAAACTGATAATATATCGAAAGTGGGCAGATTGGTCCAGTCCACATTGGGTTATCCAAAAAACCATATTCTTCTAAAAGCAACCAATATTTCCGACCCAAATGATGTAGATAGCAATTCCTTAAATTCTTAACAGGATTACTACCGTTACAATCTCCTGCAGCAAATAAAGAACAACCACCAAATTCATGTTCAACCAACTTGGATTCGATAAACAAAGAATGTTTATTGTCTTTACCTTGAATCACAAAATCTATTGATGTTGGTTGACCAGAATCTTCATTAAAAATTGACCGGTTTTCTTGTTCAAATCTTACAATAACATTTTCTTTTGGCCAGATAATTCCATGTTTCTCAAAAGCTGATTTGATAAGAAAAAAGTCGTCTTGAATTACCAAAGGACCAATAAGATTAAAGAGCATTGCCTGGCTGCTCAATCCGTGATGAATATATTTATGGAGCGGAAAGCCCTCGTTATGCTTTTGTCTTACACCCCGTTCATTTTGGATGAAAAGTGCAACTTTGGGGAGGATAATATTATTTGGCCAATCCTCCCATTTTTCTAATAAATAAGGGATTCGATTGTTTACAGTAAATTTCTTTTCCGCAAACCAATTCGCGTTTGATTGGCGAAGTTGAGCTTCAAATTCCTTATGGCGAGGATAAGGCCAAGATTGTGCATTATACCGATTGCTATTTGCCATAATTTACCATTCCAATTCCACCTCATAATGCTGATCATGAGCATCTGAAGTCAATCTCTCAGCTATGATTTTTGCGATTAATTTATCATCCGTGTAGCAGATACTTTTGTTAGGTTGAGCAAGTTCCGATATCCCAGACCAAAATTCTATATCAATTGGAGTTCTTGGGTGGGCAGCCATCAGTCCATCACAGATACCAGTTATGAAGTTATCCAGATCTCCATTTTCAGGAGCTGCATAGAGTCTCAAGTTTAGATGGATCAGGCTTGTGGCAGGGGATCTGCCATTCATTGCCTGAACGGCAGCAATTCTAAGATTCCGTAACCGTTCGAATTCACTTCCCTTGCGCCACATTGAACTGGCACCGTCTTTTTTGGGAGGAAGACCGGTTACCTTAATGGAAATTTTCATTATTCCTCTTTTAGATTTTTTGAGTCAATGAAATCGATGTGGTCAATTTCCAACGGAAAAATTGTCTCATTTATATTTTGGCAGAACATAGTAAACACTTTTCCTTCTTCTCCAGCCGATTTCTTTGACCAGGTTAACCAAGGTGGATTGGTTGCAAAATTCGCACTAACCAGCAACCGACGGCTTTTTTTACCGGTGAAGCATACGGGTGCTGTGATTTCAGCTAACTTTGACCCAACTACAGAAACCCAATTTGTTTTTAGTTTTTCAATTGCAATATCTATCGCTTCCTTTTCAGGTTTTTCTCTGGGACCATAATTCCAAAACTCAGAAGGGCAGGAATAACTTTGCATGGAGAAACAAAATAGGATTGTTTATCGGTCAGTTCTGGAATCATGTAAGATAGATCCATCGTGTAACACTTGTTTCTTATTCTTGTCTATTAGTTAGATTAGGTCTTTGAATATTATTATTCGATTCTAAATGCATCAAATTTGAACTAGTTAATAAAGAGACTTCGTGTTGTTGAATTACCTTGTCAACAGGGATGGAAGTGAGTTCCCCAACAAAAGAGAATGCTTGGATTAACTGTAAATTTGATAATTCAAGATCCTGTAAAGAAATGTTTGATGGTACCAATGTTTCATCTGATAATTTTTTCTGGATTGTTTCCCACCCCTCCTTATTGTTTTCTTTTTGACTCCATTGCGAACATAATTCTTTCAATGCAGCCTTTACCTTTATCCTTAGAGAGGTACTCGAATTGTCTTGATATTTATTTTCTAGTTCAAAAAGCAACCGGCGCATAATTTCAGGAAATTTTGCAGATAATGATAATAAGACCATCATAGTTTTTTTGATCTCAATTCCGGGGTCATCTTTATCTTCTCTATACCATATTGTCTTGATAAGTTTCATAACATTGGTTATCCGTTTGATTGATCGTGGGCTTAGTGCTGTTTGCAACACACTTTTTTCTAAGGCTTCAACCTCTTCAGGGGAAAATTCTTGAACAATGGTTGGTAAAATATTTTCTATTCGTTCCGAATTTTTCCTTGGTGAAGAAATCTGTGTTTTCGAGCCAGTTATTTGGGGTATTTGGTTGCTGTACCGATTCTCACCTGGAACGGCTGTAGTATTGACTTGGATCAAAGATTCAATATAATCTGAAATTCCTTGAGGAGAAATTGGCCGAATTCGGTAAGGTAATTGAACAATTTTTTCGATGTAATCTAAACCGGATGGATCACCGTTTGGTAATAATATTCCTTCGTAAAATTTTTCAAGTGCGCGCGTAATATATCGAACATCCATTGAGACAATTACTACAAATAACCGCGTTTTCACTAGCAATTGAATTGCTTCAAGCACTTGAATGACTTTTTCAGGTGGACATCTATCTAGATCGTCAATGAAGAGAAATATCCTTGGATCTCCACGAGGAAATAAGGAACCTGCTTTTCCTACGCGGGGTATCAAAGCATTGGTAAGTTCTTCAAGATCAAGCTGCACTTGATTAAGCAAGCCACATTTCTGATCATAGTCTCCACACTCTATTCGCGTTTTTACTAATTCATTTATTGATTTGCTTTGACCTGGAATACCAGCACGCTTAATATGATCTTTGACGGTTTTTTCTAGGCTTGCGATTTTTTCGTTTTCGATCGTTGTAAAAGAGTCAATTTTTTCTTGTTCTTCTCTCATTATTGAGTTAATGTTTTCCTGGTCTTCAATGTTTTTGGTTTTTAAGTCATTCTGATATTTTATTTCAAGCTCGGCAAGTTGTTTCTCCAATGGAGTTATTTCACGGTTGTGCCTTTCCATAATGGATGCTTCTTTTTCCGCTGTTAAACTATCTAATTGCGCATTGATTTTTGATTGATAATCGTTTTGTAGAGGTACAATCAATTTATTAACTTTATTTATGGAAGAATATATAGAAGCAAATAATCCCCCTAAAAATGTTGTAGAACCGAAAACGGTAGAAACATACGTGGGAATGTATTTTGATATCCATGCAAAGCATACCGGAAGGGTTATTGCAAGAAGGATATAAATGCAGCTTTGAGGTGAGATTCCGTAAATCCACTTACGTAGTAGATTTACTTTTGAAAAAACTTCCCAAATAGAAATTGGCGCATTATTTTCCATTCCTTCAGACTTGATTAAGTTTATATGAAGAAAATTATTGAAGGTTGCATTTATCTGGTCTTTAATTGGGTTCCATGCTGCCTTGCGAGCAATCCCCAGAGTTTTTTGTTCTTCTTCAAGCAATATTCTTGCTTTTGTGACTTCAATATTTGAGTTAACTTGTTTTTGTTCTGCGAAATAATCAGCATTTATTTTGCTGGTTTTAATCTCATTAACGACTCTGATTTTTCCTAGTTTTTCTTCGAAGGATTCCCTAAGTTTATGTAATTGGATCTCAAAATTAGTGCGTCTTTTTTGAAGATCTAGTTTTGCTTTTCCGAGTTTTTTTAATTCTGCAGATCGGTTCTTTTCAAGAGCATCCCATAATGCCTGAGAAAGCTGTTTTGCATCATCCCATTGAGTAAAGTTCTTTAGTGTTTTTATTCCCAATTCTTCTGAAAAAGCTTTGAGCTGGTCAGTAGATAAGTCATCGGTCAGTTTCCAAATATCGATCCCCTTCTTAATATCTACTTTAGCATCCTTAAGATACTGCTCAATTGAAAGTTGTTGATTGAGATCATATAATATTTTCTGCATCAAACTTGCCCAAAGATCATTTTTTGCAAAAGTCCAGGCATCAAATTGAACCAAGTAAGGATGTCCAATGTACGGATATTGTTTTCCAATTATGTGATTTGTAATATCAATTTTTCTTATGAAACGCAATCTATTTTTCAAGAGATGCATCACAAAAGATTTACCATTACCCCAGCCTCCCAGGATACCAAGAACAAATGGGGGCTGCATATCATTGGCTGCGATAGCATCTGCCAGAGAATTGATCTCTACTGTAATTCCAAGTCGATCATCACCCGATGCATTATCATTTTCAATTGGTTGGTTTCGTTCAATATTCTTATTGAGGTCAATCTCATCGATTCCCTCGATTTCAATTAATTGCGAATTTTCGCCTAATGGAAGTATGTGTGGTTCAGAAATTCCTGAAAAAATAATACCAAAACGTTCAGGCAAAAATGTTAATAGATCTAGTGCTTTATCAAAAAAGAATTCTTTAAAAAAATCGGTTGTTTTATCAAAATTTTTTATTTCGCATAATAAGATAAACCTATCCCCTTCTTTTAGGGAGTCCGATAATGAATTAAAGAAAAATGCAATTTCAGGTAGGGAGTTGTAGGAAAAATCCGAGCAATTATCTCGAATCTTATTCCATAGTTGATCATTTGCGTTTGGTAAAAATTTTCCAACAACGGTATTCTGTGATAAATTCTTTTTCTTCTTATATCGATCTAAATTGAGATCATTGATAAATTTCATAAATAATATTGGGAAAAAGTTTTCACCAATAAACACTTCGTAACGCGCTGTAAGACAGTTGTTCCAGCTTTGATCCAAACAAACTTCTTGAATTTGATCAAGGTTGTCATTATTGCGAACAAATACCATGAACCCATTTTTTCTTATTTTTTGTTTGTTTTGTAATAGCTGTAAAAGTCTAGCCTTACTTTTTTTTGAATTAATTTTCCTTTTCATGAGTCTCCCTCCAGTAGAAAAGCAGAAGATGCCTTAATTACTAGGTAAGCTAATTATCATAAAAAACGTTTTTGTCTTTTCCAGTTTCGACATTATAAAAGATGACGAAAACCTACTTAATCTGCTTATCCTAATGACTTTATTGTGCCTAGTAATTTATTTATAAAATTAGTTAGTAATAACCTTTATTGATCTTTCAAGTGGTAATGGTCTTTTCAATTCCTACAAGGAATAATTGAACTGCTTTCAAGATTTGAGAATGCTATATATATATGTCGAAATCCATTCCATCATTGTTTTCTCTTACAATCTATCAACTCCAGCTCTTTTAAATATTGCTAATCAAATCGGGTCCTTGTTATTCCCCTGAGCGATTTTCTTCTCCTCATAAAAACACTATGTAGAACTTTTAGAATCCGAATCATTCTCAATCAATGGCTCTATTTGTGATCGTAAAATTTCAAACGTATCAAGCTGACTTTTAACATTCAGCTCTGATAGTTTACCAGCAGATTTTATAGGCAATTCTTGCAAAGGGTAATAATTATAGATTCCACTTTCTCTTACTTGTTCCCAAAAATCGACCGGAGGGTGAGTTGTTCGGTTTTCGTAGTCTCCATGTTGGATCAAACATGCGCTTCCACTGGCATTTTGATCGACAAATGCTAATCCAAAAGGCATTTGGTCAATTGCACTTCCGCTAGCATCTATACGATTTCCGTTGGCCATATAATATATGGTTCCCCCTCCAACTGGAGAACCTGCAATAACAACACTATGGTATTTATTGGTTAATTCAGGTGGCAAAATGGTGGATAAACTTGGCATAGCGCTGCCTGAGATTACACGAAATTCATCAGGTGGGCAAATTTCTTCCCATTTGTTGAGGCTTTCATGAGAAATTGAAAACCAATTAAATTTCATCTTTCTATTCTTCTTTCTTTTCGCTCGGTTTCTCATTTTACCTACTTCCACTGGAAGATTTAACTAAATATTATTCCAAGATTATTCTATAAGGTCTTATTCAATCTCCCAATGCAAAACGCCTTTTTCGAATAAATGCTCATTTTTTTCACTGGGTAATGCGTAAATCTTCTTTTGATAAGGCAAATACTGAGAGCAAGTTCGCTCTAGGTTTCCACCCTCATGAGCATGGATTATCAATACCTGATCGCAAATTTCCAAAACAAGAGCATTACACATTTCTGAAGTCGCCTTTGTAATCCTTTTTTCGGCAATAGGAAAATTAGGCGCAATAATTGTCAACTGACCACTTTCTACGCGCGGACGAAGGTTCATAGGGATACGATAAGCCTCAATCGCTTTTGCTAGGCAATGAACAATTGGCTGATTTCCTCTAATAAGAATCTCGAAGATATCCTTTTCCATCGATGAATGAAACCCACTTACCACAGTGATACTTTGATCACGAATTTGCTTCGCCGCGTCGAAACCCTTTAAGACCAAATCCCCTGGGCAACTTTGTGAGCACATGATCCCCATTAGATTTTGTTTCAGATTGTTGAGGTCTCCAATACCTTTCAATAGATGACTTCTCAGTTCGATTTGCTGAATTTCAGCAATAGATTTAGCCATGCCTAACGTTCCTCTACCTGCCAATCGTTGAGTGTGAGCCCTGATTTCGTGATTAATGTCCGGCAATACCCCTTGATCGAGGCTGCTGAGAGGTTTACATTCATATACCAGCCATTCGATAATTGCCTGCTTTTGATTGGAAATGGATTTTTTGATAAATAAGATGGTAGAGTGTTCGCTATCTCATCAAAACCCGTTACTTTTTGGATAATTACTTCCGTTGTATTTTCTGCTACATCACGCCATGATGCTACTGGAAATACACTTCCAAGGAACGTCAACCGGAATGGATACGTTCCAGCAGCATGTGTTGGGGCGGGTGGTTCACCTATGGCTGGCCAAATTTCCAGAATTTGGGCTAGCAAATATTCTGCTCGTGTTTTAATTGCTTGCTCATTCCATCGATCAATACTCTGGCCGAAATACTGTTCGTTCAATTTCAAAGCGTGTTGAGCTAACCTGACTTTTTTTATTGAAAATCGTGAATTAGAAAGTTCGCTGTTCCAGGGAGCTGTGACAAGAGTGAGATTCCCCAGTGTGTTGATGTTCTGGTTATATATGAAGCTATATTGATCCCCTAGTTCACGCTTCCATTCATCCGACAAAGTTTGAGGAAGAATGTGCTCAATACTGGGATCACCATCGAGAACTGTGAATCCACCCTGGTTATTCCGCAGAGAGAGGTGGCGATTGATCGTTTCAAATACTAAGGTTGTTTTTGCCCGAGTTGTACTGTTGTTATCGTAGAAACTTCGGATCATCCCTTTTTGTTTGACTGCAAAATCAGATGGGTAATTATGGGTCAATAAGATTTCTTTTAAGCTGGGGATAAATCTTGTAGCGTCGATATCCTTCCAGAAGGTTGGGAAGATTTTATTGAGATAGTTTGTGGGTTCACCCGCAAGATATCTTCTGACGATATAGTTTTCTAGTACTGCCAGACCTTCTAGGTATTCATCGTTAGTAATTTTCTCGTTATGGACTGCATCACGCATAGCAAGAAGGAAAGGATATCCGGTAGCCATTTCAAGGGTGTTCAATCGAGTGAGTGAAATCTTGGCTTTACCGTCTTGAACATTTTCTGGACGTAAGAACCCGTCATAATAACCAGCGAATCTTTGTAATGTTTTTACTTCATTTTCAAATAAGGCATCTGTATTGAACTCATTTTCTATTCGATCACGGAATCTTTCATAAACATGATCCGAATTGCAGAGTGCGCCGCTGCGGTAAGCCAGATAATGGCGTATAAATGCGGTCAACTCTCCCAAACCAGATTTTCGAGCATAACGACTTTCTTGCAACATCTCTTCGATTTTTGACCAATGATTCTCAAATATCTCAGGCTGGCGTGCCTCTGGGAGTTTCATGGCAATATAATTGCGCACCAGATCAGCCTGGGTGAGGGGTTTCCCCTTGGCGTTCAGGCTTTCGAAAATTTGGTAGGGTTTTTCTCCGCTATTCAACTGGATAAAAACGACCTGTAGACAATTGACCATTACGAGGAATAATTGGTCCTCAGAAAACACACCTGAAGCGAGTTTTTCCTGTAATTTGGATTTATAGTAGTTATACGCGTCCAGAATTCGGCTGCCTGGTTCGATTTCCGACAGAGAACGACCACTTAGAATTGCCTTATAGGTCTCGCGATCTTTATGCTTGGCTGTTGGCAGAAGTTTATATTTATGTTCGCCAGTTTCATCAGGGTTCGTAATGTATTTGCGGATTCTCTGGTATTTATCTGGAGAAATATCCTTTATGGATTCGGCCAGGGCACAAAGGATCAATGAGATGGTGATCAGTCGCTGTTGTCCATCCACCAGTTTAAAGACTGGTACAGTTCCATGAATCATACCTT
>PHBW01000021.1:64081-94371 GCA_002840715.1 Chloroflexi bacterium HGW-Chloroflexi-4 | reverse complement strand
TTTAAACGCGGTCTCGTCAAGTTCGGGATGAACAATTAGAACTACTTCATACGTACGCATTATGGGAACCTCCTTTCCATGGGTTTGCCCTCAGTCATCACTGTAAGTGGCGCCAAGAGCGGAAAGGCAGCAGGAATTTCTCTGCTAACCAAGGGTCAATTTTACCACAAATATTGATATGGACAACTTTTTGTTACGTGATATCTTATTTATTTTGGTTCTCGTTATTATCAGGCTTGATTGTATTTACATTTCCAGGATCATCAGGGACAATTTTACTGGTTTGGTTGACTTCTTTAATTAATTCTGAAACCAATGAATTTGTTGGACCAGAAGCTTTTTTGACGGCGCTATCAAGATCTCTTATGGTATCGTTTAAATTTGCTTCTTTTGCCAGCATTTTTGGCAATTCATCCAATTCTCTTTTTGTAGCCCAAACTTCTTGCCAATAGGGAGATTTAGTCATCTTGCGTAAAAATTCACCCGCATCTTTGGCGGATTTAATCATATTATTTGGACCAAAAATGATGATCGCAAGAATGATGATGAAAACTACCTCAGGCAGCCCAAGGTTTAAAAAATTCATTGTGTTCGTCCCAATCTACTATTATTAATCCTGAAAAATGAAAAGGAAAGACTTAAAAATTATTTGTCGTCTTTAGCGTCAATCTCATTTTTCTTTTCAGCAGTATCATCATTGTCCTTTAATCCTTTACGGAAAGAACGGATGGCTCCGCCTAATTCGCCACCTATTTTTGAGACTCTTCCGACTCCAAAGATCAAGACAATGATAACAAGAAGAATTAGTAACTCTGGTAAACCGATTCTGAATGGCATTTTAAACTCCTTATTTGAGAATTATTTTACACTTTTTGTTTTAGTTTTCTTTTTCTGTTTTTGTTTCTTTTCAACACCAGTTTTCGTTTTCTTTTGCCCAATCGCTGCAAAAAGGATGCCGATAAAATATAATCCTGCCAATGGAAGCATCATCAAACCCATGTTGACGGGATCAGGCGTTGGGGTGATCAAGGCAGCCAATACTGCCGAGGCAATCAATGCGATTCTCCACTGTTTAATTAATGATTTAGGTCTGACGACTCCAAGTCTAGATAGGACCAACATTAATAGTGGCATTTCAAAGCATACACCAACCCAAAACAACAGATTCAAGACAAATGAAAAATAATCATTGGGCCGGGGTACTGTTGTGATCCCCATAAAATCAAGCAAAAAAGGAAGGGCTGCCGGCAGCATTACCAAATATGCAAAAGCTACTCCACCGGCAAAAAATAGGGTTGCTACAGGAATAACGAACCATATCCATTTTCGTTCATTGGAATTGAGTCCAGGCAGGATGAAAGCCAAAATTTCAAAGACAATGACGGGCATTGCCAATACAACACCGCTCAATAATGAAATCTTCATAAAGGCTGTGACATTTTCAGTCACTTCGATGGCTGCCATGGTGGATAGACCGCCGATCGGTTTTGCCAGAATTTCTGCGAGTGTTTGACTGAATGCAAAGCTTGCCAGTGTTGTTATCGCTAGCGCCAATACTGAAACAAGCAAGCGTTTCCGCAGTTCTTTGATGTGACTCAGGATGGTCATTTTTCCGAGATCATTTTCCATCAATATTTATCCAAAAAGCGATTTTAATATGTAAAACTATTAACAAATTGAATTATAAGAGCAAATTCATAGAAAATTGGAAAGAAACTTATTGTTAACCATTAAATATCCAAAATATATATAAATCCGCTTTATGAGATTTATCAGCTTGAACCACAAAAATGGGAGCGGCAGATTATAATACTGCTCTGTTCATAAGAGAGGATTTTTTGTGAAGAATCGATTTAAGGATTTCGTGGATTTTTTCCGCGACCGTGAATATTATCGTCAATTGGTCCGATTAGCTGTACCAATTGCCTTGCAAAACCTTATCACCTCATCCCTTAATATGGTGGCATTGATATTAATTGGCCAGTTGGGCGAAGAATCTGTGGCTGCTGTAGGTCTAGGAAATCAGGTTTGGTTTTTATTAAACCTTGTTATTTTTGGAATTTGCAGCGGTGCAGCCATGTTTGTGGCTCAGCTTTGGGGCAAACGAGACATCCCGAATATACGAAAAGTACTCGGGCTGACGATAAAGCTTAGTTTAATTCCCGCTCTTTTCTTTTGGATAGTGGCTGTATTTTTTCCTTCCTTTGCGCTGGGAATTTATACCAAAGATGAAAACGTTATTTTGATTGGCAGTCAATACCTGCGCATCTATGGCTGGACATACCTCTTTTTTGCCATGACAGCGGTGTTTAGCACCGCAGCACGGTCCACTGGTAATGTCAGATTGCCATTGATTGTGAGCACGAGTGCTTTGGGTTTGAATGTTTTGCTCGCTTATCCGTTTATCTTTGGAGTGGAAGCCATTGGATTGCCGGCCTTGGGTGTTCAGGGGGCGGCGATTGCAGGTTTGATTGCCAGGGTTTTGGAGTGCCTGGCAATATTGGTCAGCGTTTATAAGGATCGGTTATCTCCAATTGCAGCTTCAATCAAAGACATTGTAGAGTTCAATGTCAAATTCATGGTCACGGTTATGAAACCTGTTATGCCAGTGATCTTAAATGAGCTTTTGTGGTCATTAGGAATTACCACCTACAACATTATTTACGGGCATATTGGCACAATCGCTGTAGCCAGTGTCAACATTATGTCGACTATTGAGCAACTAGCCTTTGTCGTTTTTCTGGGTTTAGGTACCGCAACATCTATTATGGTTGGTAACCAGATTGGCCAAGGCAACCGCGAAAAGGCTTATCGTTATGGCGGAAGATCATTGTTAATTCAGGGAAGCGGTGCTTTGCTGATGGGCGCAATTGTATATCTCGTTGCAGGCAATATTTTCCAATTCTACAAAGTGGATCCTGAAGTTATTGCAAATGCGAAAATTATTTTGACCATATTTTCATGTGGATTATGGATGAAGGCATCAAATCATGTGATAATCATCGGCATTTTGCGATCTGGAGGGGACACCAAATTCTCATTGGTACTGGATGGTTTGGTGATCTGGTTTATCGGTGTTCCTGCCACCGCAGCCGGTGCGTTTTTACTTGGATTGCCAGTCTATTATGTTTATGCATTAACTTTTACCGAAGAAGCAGTCAAATTCTTTGTGGGTGTCAACCGCTATTTCTCAAAGAAATGGATAAATGATCTGACTCAAAAGGTGGAAAGCATTTCGTTTGTAGATTGATTATACTTTTTCTTTGGCAAGACTTTTCTCTCTATGGGGATCGTTGACTAAAAGCGTCAGCGTAAGCATCGAAATGATGCCAAAAATTGCTGAGACAATAAAAGTAACCGGATACCCAAAAGCATCGGCTAAAAATCCGCCCAACAGTGGGGCAAGGATGGCGCTGGGTGCAATTAAGGTGTTTGCCATACCCACATAAGTTGGCCTTTGCAATTCAGGCCCAAATTCCAAAGAAATTGTCAGCCCGATAGTCCAAAATGCGGTGCCTCCGATACCCATGAGGATGAACACGAGCACAAACAAATCCGGGTTTTTAATCAAAAGAGCTAAAACAGCGCTCAAAGCTGAAACGGCACTTCCCAAAACCAGAACCCATTTGCGCGACCATTTGTCTGCGATTCTACCCAGCACCGGGTTAGCAACCACCTGTGTGATCATTAAAATGCTTGTCATTATCCCTGCAGTGATGGTACTCATGCCCAAGTGTTTGACAGCAAAAACTGTATAAAACGCAAAAGCCATCATTCCGAATTGAGAAACGAACCGGCTGATCAAAAAACTGCGAAATGTTTTATCTGTTTTAAGAATATTGAAAATTTCATGGCCCAGAGGTTTTGATAGAGCCGGGTCATATTCTGCCTTTTTCAACGGCTCGCGGGTTTGCTTAAAGAAAAACCATGAAATGGCATAAAGCGCAGAAGCAATGAAAAAGCATGATGCAAAATCCCAGGGTGGAGCAATTTGTTTTAACAAAACACCTGCAATAATTGCCCCAAGACCACCCAGCAAATTTGCCGCCGCGGATTGTCCACCAAAGAAAGTAGCACGTAGGTCGCCCGGGATGATCTTTGTGATCATGATCTGCCAGGCATTGGCAGTAATCCCTGAGCCTAGACCTTGCCAAATGAGAGCAGCAAAAGTGAGGATCAATCCGATACTTGAGCCGATGGTTGGTAATAATAATCCAATTAGTGCGAGAGCTAAAATGGGGGCACGTTCATTTATAGTGAGCATCAACACAACTGGTTTGATACGTTCCATTTTTGATACCCGTTTGGCCATAAAAAGCTGGGGCAATTGCCAACCCATATTATGAATGGCAGGAATGAGACCAATCAAGGTAGCTGAATTTGTCATGGTTGCGACAAATAATGGAATGATTGTTGTATATGAGGCCATGCCTACAGCAAAACCAAAAAAACCTCCATCAAACATGCTGATTATGAAATTGTGTTTAAGGTCTTTCTGAACCAGGTTTTGCATTTGTCATCTTTCAGTGAACAAAACCCCGGAAGAACCGGGGTTTTAGTTTTTATGATTTATTCGACTAATAAGATTCTTCTGTATCGTCTTCTTCCCAAATTTCTTCGTCTTCGTCTTCGTCCAACTCTTCCCATTCTTCCAATTCATCTTCCTCAGTATCCCAGTCATCTTCGGTTGCTGATTCTGCGTTGGCCGAATACGTTTTACAGCCGGTATCAGGGTCAAGTTCGACCATTCCAGCGCTACAGATTCCTTCATCTAAAAATGCGCAATCCAGATAGTGACATTTGATACGTGGCATAGAAAAAATCCTCCTATTTACTTGTTCGTGATTGTAGTTCTTTCAAACGAATAATAGTTGTTATAAAAACAATGGTCATGCAAATTGCTGATAGTACGCACCATTGGCAAATGGCGTGGATCACAAAAAGTTCAAGATAAGTAAGGTATAACGAATAAATAAACCCAAAAAAACTGATGCCGAAAATCATGTAATCGATATAATTTCTTAAGATCGATATTCTCTTCTCAAAAACAAAACAAAGAATCAGAACTAAAAAAGCCAGTGCACCTAAAAGTGCAATCGGAATACCCCAGATAGTCGCCCATTGACTGTTTTGCACTGATTCACAATCGCCAAGACCCGGTGTGCAATAAATGGGCGAATTGGTCAATTTGATAATGGTTAAATATGCAGAATCAACGAAACCAATTATGGAAGCGACAATAGCAATAATGGTTATTTTTTTCATTCACCCTTCTGTGAACGTTTCTGGGTCAATAAACCGGCTGGCATTTTACCCCAACCTGGTCATTTCGTAAAGCATTTTTACAATATTGAAAAAAATACCTCCTTTCTCTTTTTAAATTGCATTTTCATAAAAAATTATCCTGGTTTTAATCGATGAGCTTCCATTACGTTAGGCAGGTTCTCGATTTTTGTTAATACCCTTGAAAGTTGTGCAATATCAGAAATTTCAAGTTTCAAAACCATATTTGCCAAATTGTGAACGACATTCAATTTTATGTCACTTAAATTGATATTTTCATTGGTCAACAATGAAGATATGTCTCCCATCAGACCCTGACGGTCATAAGCTTTAATTTGGATTTCCACCGGAAAAGTTAATTGCGGTTCGCCCCATGTGACGCGAACTATACGGTCATGGTCAGTCATGCGTAAAATATTGGGGCAATCTTGACGGTGAATGGTGGCCCCGCGTCCGCGGGTAATGTAGCCAATAATCTCATCACCGGGTACAGGTTTGCAGCATTTTCCATAAGTGACAAGGATATTTTTCAAGCCCAATACCGAGACAGCAGTATCGCTGACATGGCGTTGCGGAGCAAGGGGTTTGGGTGATAAGAAATCTTGTTGAACCCTTTCCCCCTCGCTAAGCAGGTTGACGAGATGACCTATTGATATATCACCGCATCCAACCGCGACATAGAGATCATCCATATTGCGAAAGTCAAAGTTATTAGCCAATTTTTCAATGTTGTAATCTACAAGCCCTAAGCGCCGCAGTTCTTTTTCTAGAATTTCTTTACCTTGAGAAAGGTTTTGGTCGCGATTTTGATGTTTAAACCAAGCTCTGATCTTTGAGCGCGCACGCTGGGTTTTTACAAGGCCAAGGTTGATATTCAGCCAGTCTCTTGAGGGACCGCCTTGTTTGGCAGCCAAAATCTCAACCTGGTCACCAGTTTTTAAGGTGTATTCAAGATTTACCAGTTTGCCATTGATCTTTGCCCCTCGGCAACGGTTGCCAATTTCTGTGTGGACGTGATAGGCAAAATCAATAGGAGTGGAGCCCGAAGGTAAATCAATGATGTCTCCACGCGGGGTAAACACATAAACCCGGTCCTGGAAGACATCCGTTTTCATGCCGTCGACGAATTCATTGGCGTCTTCAACATCCTGACGCCATTCCATTAATTTTTTCAACCAGTTGATACGTTGCTCGTACTTCTCGTCGTGCGGACCCTTTTCTTTGTATTTCCAATGAGCGGCAATACCGAATTCTGCGTTTTCATCCATCTCGGGAGTGCGAATCTGCACTTCGAGTGGTTTTCCATCATCATAGAGGACAGCGGTGTGTAAAGATTGATAGAAATTATCTTTTGGGCCTGCTATGTAATCATCAAATTCATTTGGGATTGGACGCCAATTTGTATGTATCAAACCCAAAGCTGCATAGCAGGCAGGAATATCAGGCACGATTAAACGAACGCCTCGCAAGTCTCTGACGAGTTCGAAAGGTTTGTTTTTTTCTTGCATTTTCTTGAAAATGGAAAAAATGTGTTTGCTGCGTGCTGATATTTCGACTTTTACACCGGCATCAGACAACAGTTTCTTCAATTTGTCACTGATGGCTTGCATATTTCTATCACGCTCAAGGCGGGTTTCAGACAAGTTTTGGGCGATTTCTTTGTATTTTTCAGGGTTGGTGTATCTAAAACCCAGATCTTCTAGCTCCCATTTTAACTGCCAGATACCTAATCTATTGGCAAGCGGCGCAAAAATATCAAGAGTTTCTTGCGCGATGCGTTTTCGTTTTTTCTCGGGCATAAAGCCCAATGTACGCATATTGTGAAGCCGATCAGCCAGCTTAATCAGGATGACACGAATATCTTCACCCATCGCCAGAAAAGTCTTACGCAAGGTTTCATTGGCAAGATCGCGCCGTCGATCTCTGGCCAGTTGTGAATCGAGCAGAGAATCATCGGCTTCATTATCTTTTGTGATTTGTTCAAAAATTTCGGCATCGTGTTGGTCTGCACGGCTAACCCGGGGCAAATGCGTAAGTTTTGTAACGCCATCAACCAAACCGCCAATTTCGGGACCAAATTCTTTACGAATATCATCAAGTGTTATGTGCGTATCTTCAACCGTGTCATGTAATAAAGCGGCAGAAACAACAATCGGCTGCACTTGCATTTCTGCGAGGATGATGGCAACCGCGACGCAATGTGTGATATAAGGTTCTCCGGAAGCTCTTTTTTGACCCTCATGAGCAGTTTCAGCGTATTTGTAGGCGTGGGTGATCATCTCTCGATCAGCCACTGAGTATGATTCAGGAAGCCGCTCGATCAGGTTTTCAAGCCAGGGAGCCAGTTTTTCGGAACTGATCATTTTCTACATCCGTTTAATATCGCTCTAGTATATCATCACAGTATTAATTGTTCTGAGATATTAATGACTGAGGATTTAGATCTAGAAATGAATCCACAATTTTCGTGGCTAACGATAAATCCATGCTTTTTGTGATGTCATTTGGGATGGCGATGCAGGGGATGCCGGCGGCATAGGCAGCTTTGATGCCGCTGGGGGAATCTTCAAAAATAATTGCCTCTGAAGGTGAGATGCCAAGTTTCTTGGCAGCAAGCAGGAATAATTCAGGGTCTGGTTTTACGTTGGCTACATCATTTGATGTACAAACTACTTTAAAATAATTTCTTATGCCTAGTTTTTCAAGGTAGCCTTCAACCCAAGCACGGTTTGAACTGGAGGCGACTGCCATCGGAATACCGAGACTATCACAGGTAATTATAAAATCAAACACACCTGGGAGTAGAGGTTGCTCTTCAATAAGTTGTCTAGTGCGGATAAGTGTTTGTTCTTTTATAACATGAGCATCCAGCAAACCGTTTGTTAATTGAGAAAGGTGTTTAGCAGGATCGTACGCACTAGGTCCTGTGCCGATGGCTTTTTTCCAATCTTCTATCGTAAACGAAAAACCATGTTGGTTGAATAATTCAGCCCAGGCATTACAGCCGGGTAGTTCGGTATCAATAATTAGTCCGTCAAAATCAAATATAATCCCTTTGAGTGCCATAATGTCCTGTTCATTGATAATTTATTTAAGTAATTCCTCGCTACTAAAACTGCGTGTTGGAGAAAGTATTGCTAAAGTCTCTTTGTCCTGTTCGGTTAGATCACCGACAATTAAACGTGTAAGAAGTTCGCCGCAAGAAGGACCAAGCATAAAACCTTGACCGCACAAGCCAACACCCAACAATAGATTTGAAATTTCAGGCGCCCATCCGAGGATGGGGAAACCATCTGGCGTCATGGGGTAAAGACCGCGCCATGTGCGGCGCACTCTAATATTTTTCAAACGAGGCATGACTTCAATCATTCTGCGAGATACCATGGGTAAAAAGCTGCTCGTTTCGTTGATATCATCACCCCAGGCATTTGGACTGGGTGTGATGCAGAAAATGATTTGCCCGGTGATATGTTGATAGAAATAATAGTTGCTTGAACCCACAGCCGGGCGAATATCCACAATCATCGGACCCAAGAAACGCGCTACCGGTTCTGTAATTGCGGCTTCATGTGAATCAGGTTTTACCGGCAGATCAAGACCGGTCATTGCACCAATGCAGGCGGCAGAAGCTCCGGCACAGTTTATCACATAATCAGCCAGGTATTCAGATTTGGTGGTGGATACTTTTGAAATTTTGCTGTGACTTGTTTGCATGTCAACCACCGCTTCAGAGAAATGGAATTCAGCACCTTTTTCGAGTGCATGGGTGTAGTAGGCATGATTGGAGAGCAGCGGCGAGGCGCTACCGTCGTTCGGTGAGAAGGTTCCTCCGACTAGACCTAGTGGATTTAGGTTGGGCACTATTTTAAGCAGATCTTTTTTGTCATACCAATCGTTTTCGAGCTGAAATTTCTTTTGGGTTATAAGCAGATTCTTAAGAGTTTGTTCTTCTTTTTCGCCATAGGCCACAAAGGTGTAACCGCAGCGATCCCATTCGATATCATCACCAAATGTTTCTTTAAATGTTGAAAAAATTTCTATACTGCGTTGACAGAGACGGATTTTTGCTGGGTCGGAATGAGTGGCGCGAATACCGCCTATCGCGCGTTTATTTGATCCCTGACCAACGCTTGATACCGAATCAAGCACCAGCACTTTCAACCCTGCATTTGCCAGGTAATAAGCAGTGGGTGTTCCAAGAGAACCTGCTCCGATTACAATCACATCGAAATGGTTTGAGGGGTTGGTCATTTAGACTCCTCACTGTTTTCACCAGCCAGATTCCCCAGAGATACTTCAATAAAAAGAGGGCGTTTGGATGGATCTATGATCTTGTCGTTTGGGATGCCTTCTTCTCTAAAAATTCGACGGATCAATGACGCACAGGTTTTGGCTCCGCAAGCCCCCATGCAGGCTCTTGTGACCGTTTTAATTTCGTTTATATCCTTATATCCCTGACGAATGAGGGCTCTGATTTCACCGGCACTGACATGCTCACAGCGGCAGACAATCGTATCATCTGTGACATGGTTGACATATTGAAACATGGGTTGAGAGATTCTGGGAGATTGAATGCGAATACCGGCAATGTGAGGCGCCATTTCTTTATCTGTTTCAACTTGAATGATCATAGTTCTGTCGCTGGTTTTTATGCTGTGTATATCGAAGACTTCAGTATCGCAGAGCGAATTTCCTTCTGTGTCCAAAATAGTGACGATATCGTCACGAGTGATCATTTCACTTGAAAACTCATAAGGGATGGAGACGATCGGTTTTTCAGGATTGGTGCGGTAATCGACCAAAGTGATCGCCAGACCAGGGCATCCAGCCACGCATTTTTCACAAACTTCGCAGCAATAATTATTTCCCACAAAAGACGGAACCGAGCGGATATCTTCTTTATCCACAATAATCAACCCATGCGGGCATAAAGAAGAACAGGGGTCACAAGGTATCTCTTGACTGCAATGAAATATGGGTACAACACCTTCTGCCAGATTGGGCAAATCTTCTGTAAATACATTGCCGGGGCGAGATTTTAAGATTGCACCAGTGCGATACCATGAGGCTGGTATTTCGCCAATATCTTTGCCCATGGCTTGAGCGATTTCAAGACCCTTAATTTTGCCTGAAAAAATAGCTGCGGATGCTTCAGCTATTTCTTCGGCGTCGCCTGCCACAAAAGCTTTCATGTTAAAATCGACCGCTTTTTGGTAAAACTCAGAAACCGGGTCGAGACCCACAGCAATGAGGATAGCGTCACACTCAAAAGATTGCTCACTACCAGGGATGGGGACAAAATTTTCATCCACTGCAGCGATGCTGACTGATTCTACATTTTCAACGCCATTAGCGCTCAAAATGGTATGAGATGTATGGATGGGAACGCCCATCCTTACGAGTTTGTCTTTGTGCACCTTATATCCGCCGCATTCAGGCAGGGCTTCAACCAGGCCGATGACATTGATGCCGGCTTGAAGGGCATGATACCCGGCAATTAGTCCGACATTTCCTCCGCCAACAATGAAGAGTTTCTCTGCGGGTTTGACCAGATCTCTGTTGACTAGGGTTTGGAATGCCCCAGCACCGTAAACACCAGGCAGGGTGTTGCCTTTGAAGGCAAGGAATTTCTCGCGTGCACCGCAGGCAACCAGCAGGATTTCAGGATTGACTAATACATACTCGCTGGCATTTTTGAGAATGCCAACTTTTTGGTCGCTATAAACAGCAAGGCATGTGCTTTGAAGCCAAACTTCGATGGAAGGGTATTGCGAGAGATCTTTTTCAAGGATGGTGGCGATATCAATACCGCGAGTGCCGGCATAGACGGCATCAGCTGAACCAAAGAAACGGTGTGTTTGAAGCACAAGTTTGCCGCCTAAGCGGTGTTTATCATCCACCAAAAGCGCATTAATGCCAAGTTTTCCCAATTCGATTGCTGCAGACAGACCAGCCGGTCCTCCGCCAATTATCAACACAGGAACATTAATTTCAGGGACAGGGTTAAATGTGGGTTGAGTTTTGACTTCGGGTAGCACAGGATCGCCGTCATTTGGAAAAACTTGCATGCCATCCGTGATGGTGTGCATGCAGGCTTTTACCGGTAATCCATCAGCAATCACCATGCATTGTGAGCATTGGCCATTTGCACAAAAAATCCCCAATGGGGATTTGTCTTTATGGTGATGACCAAATATCTTAATGCCGTTTGCAAACAAGGCAGACGCGATAGTCTCTCCTTGCATGGCGGGCAGAGCCTTGCCTTGCCAGGTAAAGGAAATTGCATTTCGAATAGGTATGTTTAAAATGGGGTGTTTGGAAATCCTGTAATCGGTCATGAGAATCCTTTGATCCGAAGTGTAGGATGCACTAAAACGACATTATAATAATTAGCAACCGTTTTAGCGATGTGAATTGTACCAAATCATCAGCAATTGGTGCATTGCATTTATACCTTTTTTACCGACAGTCTGTCATATGTTCTATATACTGGCAGCATAGGAATCATGGTTTTTTATTTTGGAGGATTATATGAAAAGAATAGCGGTATTAACAAGCGGTGGCGATGCACCTGGAATGAACGCAGCTATCAGGGCTGTGGTCAGAACCGGTGTTGCCAAAGGATTTGAAGTATTTGGGGTAAAGGGTGGTTATGAAGGTTTAATTAATGGCAGATTTATTCCTATGGGGACGAGAGATGTAGGCGGCATGATGCAGCGTGGTGGAACAATGCTTGGCAGTGCCCGCAGCGAGGAATTTAAAACTGAAAAAGGGCAGTTGCATGCCATCCGTTCATTGAATGAGACACAGATCGAGGGGTTGGTTGTGATCGGCGGCAATGGCTCTCAAACCGGCAGTCTGATGCTGCATCGGCATGGGTTCCCGGTTGTGGGTGTGGCGTCTACCATTGACAATGATCTATATGGTTGTGATGTAACGATTGGTGTGGATACCGCACTCAATATTGCGCTTGAGGCAATTGACCGTCTCAAGACTACAGCGTCATCTCATCAGCGCGCTTTCTTGATCGAGGTGATGGGTCGCAAGTGCGGCTATCTGGCATTGATGGCTGCGATCGCAGGCGGCGCCGAGAGTGTGGTGCTGCCCGAGATTGATGTTGACCCCGAGCATATTGCTGAAGTCTTGACTTCGGCCTATGAAAAAGGCAAGGAACATGCCATTATTGTGGTGGCTGAAGGTGCAAAGTTTAATGCTAACGCTCTGGATGCCTATTTCACGGAACATCGTGAACGGCTAGGTTTTGACCTGAGGGTCACCATACTTGGTCACACTCAGCGGGGTGGGATACCCAGTGCTTATGACCGAATTTTGGGAAGCAGACTTGGTGCTGCAGCGGTTGAGCAGATGGCAAAGGGGAATTATGGTGTACTTGTTGGCGAGATCAAGGATGAGATCGCGACAACTCCTTTGGAAGAAGTCGTGAATAACCCCAAGGAGCTGGATCGGTCGTTGATTGATTTGGCTAAGGTACTGGATTAATTTCTTAGAAAATTCATTTTACTTACTTTAACTTCAACCCTGACAAGGTTTGAAACCTTGTCAGGGTTATGTTTTACTTCTCGTTATTTATTGAATTTAAGCCAGGCTTCAATAAAGCCATCCAAGTCGCCGTCAAGCACAGATTGGCTATTGCCCACTTCGTAGTCTGTGCGATGGTCTTTAACCATTTGGTATGGATGCAGCACATAAGAGCGGATCTGGCTGCCCCATTCTGCCTTCTGATAAACGCCGCGCAAGTCAGATAAATTCTTATCCGCGGCGATTTGCGCCAGGTCAAGCAAGCGGGAACGTAAGACGCGCATGGCGTTCTCCCGGTTTTGCATCTGCGAACGTTCATTTTGGCAGGTGACCACAATACCGGTTGGGAGATGGGTGAGGCGGATAGCGGTGGCGTTTTTCTGCACGTTCTGTCCGCCAGCACCTGAGGATTTATAAATGTCGATCTTGACGTCATCAGGGTTGATCACAACGAGGGGGTCTTCTTGTGCGGCTTCGGGCAGGATTTCAACCTGGGCAAAAGAGGTGTGGCGGCGGTGGGCTGAATCATAAGGGGATAACCTGACCAGCCTGTGAACGCCTTTTTCGGCTCTCAGGTAGCCGTAAGCATACGTGCCACTAACCAGCATGGTGACGGTTTTAATCCCTGCTTCTTCACCTTCGGTCTGATCGAGAATTTCAGTTTTAAAGCCCTTGTTTTCACACCAGCGTAGATACATGCGTTCGAGCATGCCTGCCCAATCTTGTGCATCGGTGCCACCTTCTCCAGTGTTGATGGTGAGCAGGGCGTTGCCTTTATCGTATTTGCCACCTAAAAGGGTGGAGAGGCTTAATTGATTGAGTTCGCGGTTGATTTTCTCCGTTTCAATGGCAAGCTCTTCATCAAGTGATGGATCTTCCATTTGAGAAAGTTCAAGTGTATCGCTGATGCGTTTATCCAAAGAGTTCCAGAGGTTGAGTTCTTCTTTCAACTCTGATATTTCTTTCATTAGTTGCTGCGCTAGTTTGGGATCATCCCAGATTTTGGAGTCTTCAGATCGTTTTTGAAGTTCGTCCAACTGTTTTTGTTTGTTGCCTAAGTCAAAGACGCTCCATGAGAGTATGGATGGTGGTCTGGTATTCTTTTAATGATGCGGTCAGTTCTTCCATTTGGTCCTCTAATTTTGATTGAGCAGAATATTATTGACAAAGGCTTCAGGGTCAAAGGGTGTCAGATCTTCGGGTTTTTCGCCCAGACCTGCAAAATAGATGGGTAGATTAAGTTCCTGTTGAATAGCGAAAGCCATACCACCGCGGGCTGAAGAATCCAGTTTGGAGAGGATGACCCCATTGACATGCACGGCTTCCTGAAACGCTTTGGCTTGATGCAGGGCATTTTGTCCGGTGGTGGCATCCAGGACTAGCAAAACGACGTGTGGAGCACCTGGCATGGCCTTGCCGACCACGCGGTGAACTTTTTTGAGTTCTTCCATCAAGTTGTAGCGGGTATGCAAACGACCTGCAGTATCGATCAAAACCATGTCAAATTTGCGGGCAATGGCTGCCTGAACAGCATCATAAGCTACGGCGCCAGAATCACTTTCGGGCTGGCCGGCCACAACTTGCAGACCCAAGCGATCTGCCCAAACCTGGAGCTGATCAATGGCTGCGGCACGAAAGGTGTCTGCAGCGGCAAGAAGTACTTTTTTCCCTTGCCCGGTATAAAGCTTGCCCAATTTGGCAGCCGTGGTGGTCTTGCCGGAGCCATTGACCCCCACCAGTAATATGACTGCTGGAGAAACGCCGTCAATGGGTAATTGTTCGGGTACTTTTAATAAAGAATGCAGTTCGTCATGCAGAGTTTGCTGCAACTCAGAGCTTTTGGTTAAGCCAAGATCAACGGTTTGGTCTTTAAGTTTTTTGACCAGGCGCATGGTGGTTTCGACGCCCAAATCAGCCTGGATGAGCAATTCTTCCAGCTCGTCCCAGGTTTCATTTTTAATTTCAGAGGCACCAAAAAGAGTGACAATCCGTCCAAAAGTGGATTTGCGGGTGCGGTCGAGACCTTCTTTCCATTTAGAAAAAATGTTTTCAGCCATAAGCAAAAATTATATCATGTCCGTTTTCTCAGATTTTCGTTGGTGCTGGGCGAGCTGTCCGCAGCCGGCATGAATATCGATGCCGCGGCGCAGACGGATGGTGCAGGGGATGCCATTCTCAGTGAGGATGGCTTGAAAGGCGACGGCGCGTTCATGTGAAGTGGTTTTGCCGCGGTATTTTTTTGTGGGGTTGAGCGGGATAATGTTGACGTGGCATATCATGCCTTTAAGCAATTTTGCTAATTCATAGGCATCTTTATCTTGATCGTTCACCTCTGAAATCAGCGCCCATTCAAATGTAAGTCTGCGGTGCGTGAGGTTAATATATTCACGGCAGGCTTGCATAAGTTCGTAAAGGGGATATTTGCGGTCAATGGGTAACAATGAAGAGCGTAGTTCATCATTCGCGGCATGCAGACTGATAGCCAGATTGATCTGACGCTTTTCTGCTGCAAAACGTAAAATTTCCGGAGCGAGGCCGACCGTTGAAATCGTAATGCGGCGAGCACCCAGGTTTAGACCCAGCGGGTCGTTTAGCAGGTCCACAGCGGCCATGACTGCGTCGTAGTTATGGAAAGGTTCACCCATGCCCATGACCACCACGTTGGTGACGCCGTGTCCCTTTTTTTTGAGTTCACGGGCAAACTGCACGACCTGTTCAACGATCTCGCCTGAACTCAGATTGCGAGCAAATCCCATTTGACCGGTAGCACAAAAGACACAACCCATGGCGCAGCCAGCTTGTGACGAAATGCAAAGGGTTTGTCTTTCATCGTAATGCATTAAGACTGTTTCGACAGCCCTGCCGTCGACCAGACCAAACAACATTTTCGCCGTTTCACCATCCGTAGAGAGCAGGTGCTCAAGCGGTTTGAGCCGGCTGAAATCCATCTTTTCAGACAGGGTTTGACGCAGGTCTTTTGAAAGCGTGGTGACTTCTTCAATGTCCTCGACGAGATCCACATAGAAAGCATGAAAGAGCTGCTTGGCACGAAATTCAGGCAGACCAATGTTTTTTAGTTCTGCCTTGAGCGAATCGAGGTTGAGGTCAAAAAAGAAGGGTTTAGTGTTCATCCAATGCTTTCAGTAGATCAGACAGTTCATTGATAACCAAATCAGGATAAGGCTGCCAGGCATTTGCTTCTTCCTGAGTGGAGATGCCTGAGAGCACAAGTGCGGTCTTACAGCCTGCACGCTGCCCGCCGAGGATATCCGTTTCGAGGCGGTCGCCAACCACAAGCGTTTCTTGAGGAAGTGTTCCGAGGCGTTCGAGGGCAAAGTCAAACAGGGTGGTGCCTGGTTTGCCGGCGATGATGGGTGAGACATCGGTGGCAGTTTCGAGCGCAGCCAGAATGGCGCCTGCACCGGGGATGATGCCTTCGGGTGTGGGAAAGGTGCGGTCTGGGTTGGTGAAGTAAAAAGGGATGCCGCGGCGAATGAGCAAGGTGGCAGCCTTTAACTTCCAGAAAGTGATGTCGCGATCCATGCTGCCGATCACGGCTAGACCTGGTTCTTCTGAATGGTAGAAACCGGCTGCATTGAGCGCAGTGGTCAAACCGATCTCGCCAAGAATATAAACTGGTCCGCCCTCGGGGAAGCGTTTCTTTAGTAAATATGCCACACCCATGGACGAGTTGACCACCTGAGCTTCTTCAAGTTGAGCACCGAAACCGGCAATCTTTTGCAGGTATTGCGCTGGAGTGCGTGTAGCATTATTGGTGGCGAGCATGACTTTTAGACCGGCGCGGCTAAACCCGTCAAAGACGGCTGCCAAATCGCCAATAGGGGCATTTTCGCGCCACAAGACGCCGTCCATATCGAGGATCAGGGATTTGATGGGTTGGTGATTGGAAATAGAGAGCATGTAACCTCATAAAACAGACCGGACGGCTTGGCCACCCGGTCTGCATGTAATTATTTTTTCTCTTCCGGTTTGGGAGGAGCCAAAACCTGGTCAACCAGACCGTAATCAACGGCTTGCTGTGCATCCATGTAGAAGTTACGATCGGTGTCGCGCTCAATGACTTCTTGCGTTTGGCCGGTGCTATCTGAAAGGATGCCCATCAAGCGGGCTTTGAGGCGCAAGATTTCGCGAGCCTGAATTTCGATATCAGAGGCTTGACCTTCAGCACCGCCAAGAGGCTGGTGCATGTGGATTGTGGCATGAGGCAACGCATAGCGTTTGCCCTTGGTGCCGGCAGCCAGAAGAACTGTACCGAATGAGGCGGTGACGCCCACGGCCACGGTGCTGATCTTGTTGGGGATCATTTTCATGGTGTCGTAGATAGCGAGACCTGCATAGATCTGTCCGCCGGGAGAGTTGATATACATCTGAATATCGGCTTCAGAATCTTCACGGCTTAAGACCAGTAATTGGGCAACGATAGCATTGGCGACCTGGTCGTCAATGGGGGTGCCTAAAAAGATGATACGTTCGCGGAAGAGCAAGGAGTAAATATCGTATGCTCTTTCACCACGACCCGAATTTTCAATTACCATCGGGAGAACTGATTTGAAATTGGGGATTTCCACTTTACCTCCGTAAAAATCCAACTAAGTGAATAGATTATTCTGCTTTGTCGTCTGCTGCTTTTTTGGCAGGTTTCTTGGCTTTCACCGGTTCAACAGCGGCATCGGCAGCGGGTTCGACTGATTTATCAGCCTTTGGAGCAGCTTTTTTCTTGGCGGCAGGTTTTGCGGCGGCGTCTGAAGGTGCACCATCATCTGTCGGGGCGGATTCTGCTTTGCCAGTGGCAATATCTTTCATACGGTCAAGCGTCTTGCGATTGACCAAACGGGAGGCGGCTTGCATGGCCATATTATTGGCAACCCGCTCGTTTTTCAATTGTTTTTCAAGTTTCTTGAAATCCACGTTGCCTTGCATTTGCATTTCGTGAATCATGTTTGAAACTTCTTCTTGCAGGTCTTCATTTTTGACTGTGATTTTTTCAAGTTTGGCAATTTCTTCCATTACCAATGAACGTTCGAGGCGTTTCTTTGCAACAGGTTTGATATCCTCTTCGAGCCAGACTTCTTTTTCTTTTTTGATAGTCTTGAGGTAGGTGTCCAATTCCATCTTTTGTCTGGAGAGGTCTTCTTGAACAGCTTCGATGACGTGTTCCATCTCGTGTTCAACCACTTGAGGAGGAACTTTGATAACAGCCTGGGCAACAATTTGGTCGATCAGGTCTTCGAACCAGGTGCTTTCATACTCGTCGCGGGCACGTGATTCAAGTTGTTCCTGGATGTTCTCACGTAGTTTGTCGACGCTTTCAAATTCACCCACGGTTTGGGCAAAGGCATCATCAAATTCGGGCAGGTTGAGCTCTTTTACACTTTCGACCATGACACTAAATTCAACATCCTTGCCGCGCAGTTTTTCGTAGCGGGAGTCGGCAGGATAGGTATATTTAACTTTTTTCGTATCACCGGCTTTAAGTTTTACCAAATTGTCGCCAAAGCCTTCGTAGGGGAAGTCGTTGCCGTTGGGGTCTTTCTCGCCAATCACGACCTGCATGGGTGAATCTTTAAGCAGTTCGGGTTTGTCGTCATCAACCGGGTTGAGAATTTCAGCATCCAGTTTAACGTAGACCAGGTCGCCAACTTTGGCTGCGCGTTCTACAGGCTCGGCAGTTGCATAGTTGCGTTTAAGGCGTTCGATGAATTCATCCACTTCTTTGGCAGCAACGGGTTTCAAGGTGTATTTTTTACGTATTTCCTTGTATCCGGCGAGGTCAACGGTGGGTTCAAGGGGAACGATAAAGGTGAATTTGAGGGGATCGCCACGTTCGATATCCTGAAGGGAACCGGGGGCAGCGGGTTCAATCTTGGCTTCGGTGAGCATCTGAGGATAAATATCTTCCACCATTATTTCGACCGCTTCATCGCTGAGGGCTTCTTCACCATAAACGCGTAAGATAACGTCATAGGGAGCCTTGCCAGGACGGAAACCGGGGATCTTGCTTTTATTGGCAATCTTGCGGGCAGCCTGATGTTTATATTTTTCGAGTGCGGATGCTTCAAATTCCGCGACCAGTGGGGAAAGAGGGACTTGAACCCTCACGCCTCGCGGCACATGATCCTAAGTCATGCCTGTCTGCCAATTCCAGCATTTCCCCAGACGGAGAAGAATTATAAGCGAGAGGGGGGGTTGCGTCAATTGTGATGGATGAAGTCATAAGTTCCGAGAACCTTATACCGAGAGTTGAGAATCGAGAGTTGAGAATCGTAAAAACCAAACTCGAAAATCGTGAAACGTCATTTATTTGAAGAATTATATTTTTGACATATTTGTTTTGTGTTAACGCTTTGGATTAATTGTGTAAGAATCGAAATAACAACAAAAAGCAATTTATTGATTAGAAAATCACCTTTGAGATTCGTTTTTGTTTTAAGAAAAATTCGGAAACAAATACCCTTCGCTACGCTCGGACACTAGGAAAACGAATACTTTTCAGTCAGAAAACTCTTATATTATGTAGTAATTTGGCTTTGCCAATAATTTATGAAGCATTTTGTTGTAATCGCTTGGTTGGATACGAATCTTTGTTTCTTTGAATTCGAATATTTTTTAGAGAAGTTAGAACAAGCGGCTTTAAAGATAGCAAATATGTTCTAAAATGTCAAGAGATGAAAACGGCTACGTGTATTATTTCTTATCAAGATAAGCTTTATGGTGTAACTTGGGTATGGATGATTAGTGCAAAATTCCCGCATATCTATCCATACAACGATTTATAAATACTATAATTCGAAAACTGTTTCTTGTAATATAATCAGCCTCGTTGTACCAATCTCTGAATGAATATGAGGAAAAACCGTTTGAGCAGAGTTTACAATCCCGAAAGCGTCGGAAAAGACCGTACGCGATTATCAAAAAGTATCGTGTTAGCCTTGCGCGAGTTGATGAAGCAAAAAGAACCCAATGCCGAAACCAAAGACCTGACGGCTTTTGTGGTGATGGCACTGGCAGAGATCAGTGAGAATATTGATGTCAGCGTGGAAGCCTGGGAGAAGCGCGGCTACTGGGTCAAGGCGGACAAGTTCCGGTTGGAGTGGGAGTGGGCGGAGAACTGCTCGAAATCGATGAAAACTGCATTGTTGGCTGAAGATTGGGCTACGGTGGCGATGAACGCGGTGAAGATCGGACAGAAGCTGAACAAGATCATGATCCCTGAACACCACCGGTTGGGGACGCCATGGGTTGGGGCGTGGAAAAAGTTAAGTTCTTAAAACCCATTATTACCTCGAAATTCACGAAAATAGCGAAAATGTCTGGCAATAAAATCAAAAATGCGTTTACTCACAAAGGGTAGATTATGGATGCAGTGAATACATATCAGGTGTTTGATTGGTTGTGGACTTCGGGGCAGTTGTCAGAAAACGACATTGCACGGCTTCATAAAGAGGGTTTCACGACGATCATCAATCTGGCTTTACCGACTTCATCCAATGCGTTAAAGGGCGAGGCTGAACTAGTCGCCAATGTGCAGATGAACTATTTCAATATCCCGGTCGAGTGGGAGTTGCCAGAAGTTGAGCAGTTTGAGTTGTGTGCCAAATTGTTGAGTGATTTACATGAGTGTGGTCATAAAGTATGGCTGCACTGTGCAATAAACATGAGAGTATCCGCTTTTGTGTATTTGTATCGTAAGTTGGTATTGAAGCATGCTGAAAACGAGGCTGTGCATCCGATGGTGAATATTTGGACACCTAATCCGTTGTGGCAGGAGTTTATTGAAGAAGTTGTGGCAAGATATAAACCAAAACCTTATGACCACGAAACACACAAATTGCACTAAAAGTAATTGCAAGAAACGAAAAGCCGCCTCATGAGAGACGGCTTTAATATTTGAACAGTATCGGGCACGGCACGCCGTGCCCCTACCATAATCAATATGCTCTTATTTTGCCTTTAAGATGATGCGGGCGTCAGCCACTTTGAGACCCTGGCCGTCTTCGTAGACAAGCACGGGGTTGGCATCGGACTCTTTGATTTCATCCTGGAGGTCATAGATCATGCAGGAATAGTTGTAGATAGTTTCAGCAAGCATTGCGCGGTCTTTAGGTTTCTCACCGCGAGCGCCAGCCAAAATAGCAGCACCCTTGATTTCGCCGATCATTTCAGCTGCTTCAGCTTTTGTGAAGGGGGTTACGCGGAAGGTGACGTCTTTCAAAACTTCCACGAAGATGCCACCGAGACCGAACATGACGGTGGGGCCAAAGGCTGCGTCATTGACTGAGCCCAGGATGCACTCGGTGCCCCAGGGTGCCATTTCTTGAATGGCGATACCGTGGATGTTGGCATCCGCTTTGTAGGCTTTGGCGTTCTTTAGGATGGTCTGATAGGCATCGCGAATACCAGCTTCATCTTTGATATTGACTTTGACGCCGCCGGCATCTGATTTGTGAAGGATGTCTGGTGAGACGATCTTGAGCACCAAGGGGAAGCCAATTTTCTTGCCGAGTGCCACTGCTTCATCTTCAGATTTTGCCAATGCAATTTGGGTGACGGGCATGCCGTAAGCTTTGAAGACTTCTTTGGCTTCAATCTCAGTGAGGGAATCACGATTTTCTGAACGTGCTTTTGCAAAGACTGCCAAAGCGGTTTTCTTGGCGCTTTCGTCACAATTGTAAGCGCCGTCGCTTTTGTTTTCTTGCAGACGGGCGTATTCACGCAAGGCTGCCATGGCATTGACTGCGATATCGGGTCCGCCAAAAGCGGGGATGCCGTTCTCAACCAACCAGCCCATGGCCTGGTCGGATTTTTCACCACCCACGAAGGAAACGGTGATGGGTTTGCCTTTGACGCCTGAATCATCGGCAGCTTGTTTGATGCTCTTGGCGATCTCGAAGGGATTGGTCATGGCGGTTTCACAATAAAGCACAACCAAACCATCCGTCCATTCATGTGCATAGCTGAATTTGGTGGTCTGATAGTACCAGTCATTGCCAGCCATACCGGTCATGTCAACGGGGTTCTTGGCAGAACCGAATTCGGGCATGTGTTTCTTTAATTCTGCCTGAACATCAGCGGGGGCGAATTTCAGGGGGATGCCGTATTTTTCAGCAGCGTCAGTGGCCAAAACACCCACACCACCGCCATTGGTGACGATCAACAGATTCTCACCTGTCATGGGGGGTTGTATTGAAAGTGTGAGGGTGCGATTGAACAAGTTATTCAAGTCTGAGGCTTCAATGACGCCAGCCTGCTTGAATGCAGAATTGTAGATTTTGGCTGCACCGGCCAGGGAGCCTGTGTGAGAAGCAGCGGCGGCAGATCCATGGGCGGAAACACCGGATTTCAAAGCCACAATGGGTTTGCTTGATTTTCTTGCGGCGTCGATGAATTTGCGGCCGTTTTTCATACCTTCGATGTAGAGAGAGACACAGGTGGTGTTGTCATCTTCATCGAACCATTCGATCAAATCAGCAAAATCGACATCAGCCATGTTGCCGATGGAGATCAGTTTGTCAAAACCGATTTTGCGGGTATAGGTAGCCATATCAATGGCGATCAAGAGAGCGCCAGATTGGGTCACTAAAGAGGCCTTGCCGGGAAGGGGCAGACCAGGAGCAAACGAACCATTAAATTTATCTGAATTGGAAAGGGAACCGACGATGTTCGGTCCAAGGATGCGCATCTTGTATTTTGCGGCGATTTCAAGCATTTGATCTTCGAGGTCTTTGCGGCCTGATTCGCTGAAACCGGAGGTAATTACGATAAGGCCTTTGACGCCTTTTTTGCCGCATTCTTCAGTGACTTCTGCCATAACTTTGGCGGGAACGGTGATAATAGCGGAATCCACTTCGCCGGGGACCTGTCCAATTTCGGGGTAGCATTTCAAGCCGAGAATTTCTGTGCAGGTGGGGTTGATCGGATAAATCTTGCCTGAGTAACCACCTTTAATCAGGTTGTCGATCACGGTGTAGCCGATTTTGCCGGGTGTGGCTGAAGCACCCACCACAGCTACAGTTTTGGGACGAAGCATTTTGTCTAAGACGTTCTTATCCACGATATTCACTCCTTGGAATATAAAATTTGGCAAGCATACAAAATCTATGTTTTAATGAGTCATAATACGTGATGTTTCTACATAATCATTTTATGACTTTTTTTTCAAACAAAAGTACTGAAAACCATAATCATTAATCATTTGTTTACAAAAGGCAAAGAATGGAATTCATTAAAAGTCTCATGCCGCTGCAAGCGCAAGATTACCCGGTTCAATCCATAAGCCGGATTCTGCAAACTTCGATAAAAGCTGCCGATCCGTCAATCGTTATCGAAAAAAACCTCTCAATTATTAAAGATCAACTTCAAGTAGGAAGCAAAACCTTTTTATTATATCCCACCACGCGGATTGTGACAGTGACAATCGGAAAAGCCAGTCTAGCCATGGCTCAAGCAGCTCAAATTGTGCTTGGAGACTGGATTAAAAAAGGGGTAGTGGTTTGCAAACATCAGCCAGACAATCTTCAAAAAATCGGAACTATGGATGTAATGCAAGGCAGCCACCCTGTTCCGGATGTTCGAAGCGTCAACGCAGCATTGAAGATCGAACAAGTGGTCAGCGGATTGTCATCTGATGACGTTGTCTTGTTATTGATCTCAGGCGGCGGCTCGGCTCTTGTTTGCCGTCCTGCTGACGGAATTATGTTGGAGGATATGCAGGTTGTGACATCGGCGCTGCTTAAATCGGGAGCATCAATCAATGAGTTAAACGCTGTGCGAAAACACCTAGATCTAATCAAGGGTGGCGGTTTGTTGAAAATGGCTTCTCCGGCACAAGTGGCTGGCTTGGTGATTTCAGATGTGGTCAACAGTCCGTTAGATGTGATCGCCTCTGGACCGGGCGTGCCAGATCCGTCAACATTTAGTGAAGCAAAAGCAATATTAGAGAAGTATGTGGGTTTAGCAGCTGTGCCTGACTCAGTGAGAATTAGGTTTGAATTGGGCTGCCGCGGTGAAATTGATGAGACACTCAAGCCTTTAGACCCAATGGCGTCGAAGGTAAGTCATACCATCGCGGCCAGCAACCGGGTATCCGCGGAGGCGGCGATGAAAGCGGCCATTGACGAGGGATTCGACGCTGAGATCATCACTTGTGAACTCGTAGGAGAAGCCAGGTTGGCTGGTGAACACCTGGCGGATATGTTGTTATCAAGAAGAACAGGCAATAAACCCTGGGTTGGGATTGCCGGAGGGGAGACGACCGTCAAGGTTAATGGAGATGGTCTGGGCGGAAGGAACCTTGAAGTTGCGCTTGGGGCAGTGAGAAAATTAGCGGGTACAACCAATTGTTTATTGGTGACACAAGCGACAGATGGCGAAGATGGTCCAACAAACGCAGCGGGGGCGTATGTATCAGGAGAGACAATGCATGAAGCAACTGCTTTAGGATTGGTGCCAGAAAAGTATCTGGATAACAATGATGCTTATCGCTTCTTTGAGAAGGTGGGCGGGCTTATTATGACCGGTCCGAGCGGGACGAATGTGAATGATTTGAATTTTATTTTCAAGTTTTAATGCTTCGAAAAAAATAAAATGTATGCTGCCCTCACCCTATAATCCCTCTCCCGCTTGCGGGAGAGGGATAGTTGATCATGTTGGGTATTATTTTTTTATTTACACTCCGAGAAATAGAAGTTAAAACCCATAATCAGGGAATTCATTTATAGATTTCGGGATTTGCACAATAGGGTAAAGGTTTACCATTCAATGCGGCGAGAATGTTTTCAATGGTCATAACGGCCATTTGATGGCGGGTGGCGGTCGACGCACTGGCGATGTGAGGGGTGATGATGACGTTATGGAGGCTCAACAATGGATGATTTTCCGGAATCGGTTCAGGGTCAAATACATCCAATGCTGCCGCAGCGATGGTGCGGTTTTTCAGAGCATCATAAAGAGCAATATGATCCACCATGGCACCGCGACCTGTGTTAATGAGAATTGATGATGGTTTCATCATTGCCAATTGAGCTTTGCCGATCATGCCACGGGAAGAATCCGAAAGGTAAGCATGCAGGCTGACAAAATCTGATTCACACAGTAGGTCATCCAGGCTGACATATTGGGCATTGGAAATGGATGCATTTTCTGGTTTGTAACGCGGTTCATAATAAAGCACCTTCATCTCAAAACCCTCAGCGCGGCGTGCCATGGCTTTGCCGATGCGGCCGAAGCCAATCAACCCAAGCGTTTTGCCATAAACATCCGCTCCGCACAGCACTTCAGGTCCCCACGGACGCCAAATGTTGTGTGAGACTTCCACCGCACTTTCAACGACGCGACGGGCAGCAGCCATCATTAATGCCCAGGCAAAATCTGCCGTTGTTTCAGTAAGCACGCCGGGGGTGTGTCCGACCGGGATTTTGTGGTCTGTGGCAGAACCGACGGCGATATTATCCACGCCAACGGCGATCTGGCTGATGACTTTAAGGTGATTAGCAGAACCCAGGGTGATCAGTTCGGGGTCTATTTTGTCGGTCAGCATGCAGATCAAGGCGTCCGCTTGAGGGAGGTGTCCTTTAATCCAGTCGTATGGGGGAGGATTTTCTTCAGTCCAAACCACGAGAGAACAAGTTTCTGCAAGCTGCTGCAGAAGCTCTGGAAAGAAAGAACGGGTTACAAGGACTACTGGTTTAGTCATTGCAGTTGGCGTAGCGGGCTTTGATGGTGGGGATCAAATATTCCTGGAAGGCGCGCTGCTGATTGTATTCAGGCTGCCATCCCCAATCATTGGCTGCTGCGCTGTCATCCACAACGGCGGGCCAGCTATCCACGATGCCCTGTCGGGCTAAATCGGGATTAAAGGAGATATCCGCTTTGGGGAAGGAGCTTTTGACCTGGTCATAAAAATCCTGGGCGGTAGGGCTGAAGCTGGTGACGTTGTAGACCAATTGACTCAGATTCTCACGAGGTGCAGCTTCAAGCATTAACAAAGATCTGATGGCGTCAGGCATGACCATAAAGGGCAGGGTGGTATCAGGGCGCACAAAACAGTCATAGGGCAAATTTTGAGCTGCATGATGCAACATTTCAGGGCCATAATCGCTGGTACCGCCGGTGGGGACGGTCACTGAACTGACGAGGCCGGGGAAACGGATGGCGCGGAAATCCACGGTGGTTTTGGTGTGGTCCGCTGCAAGCTGACGGTAATTGTTGGTGTAGTAGCGGCCGAGGTGTTCGCAGTAGAGTTTATTGCAGCCGTACATAGTGATGGGCATGTTCCATTCAGATTCCTTTACCTTGCCGGCATTCTGTTTGGCCATAAGACTGGGGACTCCATAAGCTGCAATCGAACTGGGATAAATAAATTTTACAGGGCGGCCCTGCCATGAGGATTGTTCCACGGCGAGGCGCAACAGATTGAGCATGCCTTCAACGTTAACACGGTGAGCGGTTTCAGGGTTGTACTCAGCCTTGGTGGAAAGAATGGAAGCCAGGTGATAAATAGTGCGGATTTCGAATTCAGAGACCAAACGTCCGAGCAGCATGAGATCAAGGATATCCCCCAGGATAAAACGTTCGCAGAGCGGTTTTAGAAAATCATCCAATGGCTGCACATCCATGGCGACGATGCTGTATTTCTTGGTGGCGCCAAGGTGGGCAATTAAACCGTGCCCCATTTCACCGTTTGCTCCTGTTATCAACACAATCTCTTTACGCATTTGTCCTCTCTTCTAATTTGGTTTGACATATTGATAAAAAAAGGTTCCGGTATAAAACCAGAACCTTTTAGATTGTTGACTTACGCTGCTTTTGGAGTTCGTCTGAACCAAGTCTTCCATTCTTGATTTTCCCATACAACCAGAAGGGGAGCGGCAATAAAGATGGAAGAGTAAGTTCCGCTGAAGAGTCCGACCAAAAGAATGACGGCGAATTCACGCAGGGTGACACCACCGAACAAAGCCAATGCGAGCAAGAAAAATTCCACAGTCATGAGCTGGGTGTTGATCGAGCGCTGTAAAGTCTGAACAATGGAGTGGTTCGCCAATTTTTCAAACTCAAGTTTGCGGTAGATGGTGCTGTTCTCGCGGATGCGGTCAAAAACCACGATCTTGTCTTGCACCGAGAAACCGATGACGGTCAAAACCGCAGTCAGGTAGAGTGAATCCACCTGCCAACCGAAGAGTTTGGAACCATAGCCGGTCAGTGCCAAGACGATGAGTACATCGTGAACCATGGCGATGATGGCGCAAATGCCATAGCGGAAGGCATGAGGCACACCGCGGAAGGCAAAAGTGATGTAGAGCACGATGGCCAGGGCTGCGAGACCGACGGCTTGAAGGGCACGAGCGGTAACGCCTTCACCGATGGAGGGTCCAACGGTGTCTGCCTTGCGGATGATCAGATCACTGCCAGCCAGGGAGGTCAATTGATCCAGAATGTTGAGGCGAACTTCATCAGATAAGACTGAAGAACGGATAATCAAAACAGAATCTTCAGTGGTCTGAATTTGGGCATCTTTGACATCCAGGCCGTCATAGATATTCTTAACCTGTTCAGTGGTCGGCAAAGTGTTTGCTGGGAATTGAACCTCGAGCAAAGTGCCGCCTTTGAAGTCGATTGACAGAGGCATACCATTGACACCCAGAATGATCAATCCAGGGATGATTCCTATGCTCCGAACCATTTTTGATGGCGGGCAGGATTTATTAATTTGATCACAATGCTCAAGAAGTTGCGCGTGACCAGAATTGCTGTAAAGAGTGAGACACCGACGCCCAAAGCAAGTGTGAGCGCGAAACCTTTCACGATACTGGCGCCAAATGCTGAGCCAAACCAGAAGAGGATGATGCTGGTGATAATGGTGGCAATGTTAGAATCGCGGATGGATGGCCAGGCGCGTTTCCAACCCAGGTCGATGGCTTGCTGAAGGGTGCGTCCATTGCGGAGTTCCTCTTTAAGGCGTTCAAAGATGAGAATATTCGCATCTAGCGCACTACCGGTTGAGAGCAAGAAACCTGCGATGCTTGGCAGAGTCAGGGTGACCGGAATGAGTTTGAATAAAGCAAAGGTCAGGCCAGCATAGATGGCAATTGAGAGAACAGCCACTGCACCAGGCAGACGATAGTAAATGAGCATGAAGAGAATGACAATGCCGAAACCGATGGCACCAGCGAGGAGACTCTTGGATAAGGAATCTTCGCCAAGGGTGGGTCCAATGATGCGGCTTTCGACTACTTCAAGGGCAACAGGTAAACGGCCGTAACGAAGGGTAACAGCCAGGTTATTGGCGGTTTCTGATGTGAAATTGCCGCTGATTTGACCACCGCCATCCAATGCGCCTTGAATAGTCGGGCATGAGATGACTTTCTTGTCGAGTACAATGGCTAGATTTTTGTTGATGTTTGCCCCGGTATATTCTCTAAACATCTTGGTGCTATCAGCAGAGACTTCAAAAGGAATAATGAAACCACCTGTTTGATCCACTTCAACTGAAACATTTTCAATTTCAGAACCGAGCATGACGGTGTGGAAAACATAATCAGCAGGTTCAACAACGCCTTCAGAGTTAACAACAGGGACGACTGCAGGATCATTGGTGACTGCTTCCGTCTGACCGTGATCGGTGTTGATAACGGTACCTTCAGGAAGGAAGGTTGTGCCAGCATCTACAAATTCGAGCAAGCCGGTTTGTTTGACTGTGGCAATGACTTCTTCGGTATTTGTTAGACCAGGGAATTCTCCCAGGATGTAATTATCACCGGCCACCTGAAAGACTACTTCGCTGACACCCAATCCGTTGGCACGGTTTTCAAGGGTCAATGCAGCGTCTTCAAGAGCCTGCTTGTCAATACCGGATCCTTCAGGGGGAGCAAGCAAGACCTGCATGCCGCCGCGAAGATCCAACCCGAGAACGGGATTCAGAGAGCGTTCAAAAGTACCAATTTTAATGCCGGCGCTGCCTTCAGCTCTGGGAAGATCAATCCAGACGATGCCTGCCACCAATAACAGAATGAGGATGAAATTAATATAACGACGATCCATGTGTTTTGTGACCTCCGGTGCAAACAAAATCCAGCTCACGCTGGCGGGAACTAAAGGATTATACCGCAATTCAGAAGTTTGCCAGATAATAATGGAGTTTAATTTTGTAGAAAAAGAAACCTGTCAATATGTTCTTTGGCTGTTTTAACCACTTCAGGAACTGTGAGCAGATCAGTATTAATATGAATGTGGGCTTGTTCACGGGCATGTTCCAAACGATCGAGCTGTATTTGATATTCACGCAGGGTCCAGTTCAGTTTTCGTCTGGCGAGGGTGGTTTCATAGGAAGCTGAAAGATAAATGAGTATGTCAGGATTGGTCAGACGCTGCCACATATTGGGTACATAAGAATGCTCCTGGGCGATGTGCCGGCAAGAGTATCCGAGGCGCTGTAATTCAATTATCAGGGTGGATTTACCTGATGAACAAACCCCCACAATACCAATTAAAGGCGGGTCATGTTTGAAAGGCATTTTTCTCTAAAAACACTAATATGATGAGAAAAGGCTCCTGATAATCAATGAGGGGTCATTAAAGGAGGGACGGGCAACTTGAAGGACATTCTTCTGATTTGATCCGTTTCGGCTGGTGTTGAACGAAGCACTACCACGCTCATATCGTCATTGGGGCGATTATTGTCGAGACGGATAGCGTGGGCGAGGATGGTATCAGCCATTTCTTGGGCGGTTGGGCTTTCATCTTCAAGCATGGATTCAAGGGTTGTACAGATGTCAAAGGTTTCGCCAGTTCGGTCGCCAGCAAAACGGATGCCGTCGGTAAAGAAAACGATAGTTAATCCACTTTCAAGGGCGAATTCGGTGATGGAGGGTCTGACGTTGCGCGAGGTGCCGATGGAAGTACTTGGGCTGGTAATACACTCCACTCTGTCGCCACGAGAGATGAATACAGGGCATGGGTTGTTGCGTGTGATGACTATGGTGCCGCTTTGCAGATCCGCGGAGAGGATGTTAAGGGTGGCGGTGACTTTGCCATTGCGTTCGGTGAAGAGGTGATCGGAGGCAGCACGTGCGGCAGCGCCATCACGTACGCCTTCAGCCAGCAGGCTGATGACTTTGCGCACCACCATAGTGGAAATGTTCTTGGCGCCGCGGCCGGAGGTCTGTCCATCTGCGAGCACAACGGAAACACCGCCGTTTGGTCTTTCAACCATTTCAAGCGTGTCTCCGCTCTCTGAGGTGGCATATTTATTAGTTTTGGCAGCGGCCACATGAATTTCCATGAGTTGATTGTACAACATTTGAAAAGTGGCATACAAGAGATATTATTAGATACAGTGTAATTGGTGTAATTCCTTGACGATTGCATCAGACACGCTTATAATCTATCCGCCTGTCAAAAGAGTGACGGGTACGGAATTCTTGACAGGAGTATTACGATGGTTCCTCTTCCAA
>PHBW01000021.1:0-64023 GCA_002840715.1 Chloroflexi bacterium HGW-Chloroflexi-4 | reverse complement strand
AACTTTCAAAAGGTCGCCGAGACCGCCGCAGATCACAAGACGCACTGCAGGCAGCCAATCTGGTTCAATGCAGCAATTGCGGTGAAATGCGATTGCCCCATACAGTCTGCTCCAATTGCGGACACTATGCAGGCAAGGAAGTCCTCGACCTGGGCAAAGAGACCAAGAAAAAATAAAGTTTATCGAGAGAAAAAACGGACTGAAAAGTCCGTTTTTCTTTTAAGGCTATTCTAACCTCTAAATACACGATAAATTCAAAATTCTAAAAAGCCAATTATTTTTCAAAAAACAACCTTAATAGCAATTTTGTCTTTTTTCAAGATTCGGAAATCTGGTGTAAGTGTTCCGAACCTTGAAATAAACCTATTTCTATTCTTCTACGAAGGTTATCTCTTCAACTGGAGGAGCAGAGGCTTCAAAGGCGGCATAGCGGGCTAAAAGCCTGCCCGGAATCTGCCCTTTGATGAACTCACCCTTGCGGTTGTGTTCAATGTGTTCAATGTGACCCTGTTCGTGGAAGAGGGAGATGAGCTGGCCTTCGTTGTAAGGGATTTGCACCGAGATCTTGACGTAGTTCTCATACAGTTCGCCTTCAACCATGCGCAGCAGTTCGGTTATCCCGATTCCTTTGAGGGCTGATATGGCAACTGCCCCGGGGAAGTATTTCAAGGCCTCTTCGGCAGCTTCGGGATAGGGGAGATTGTCCATTTTGTTGAGGGCAACAATCATGGGGATGTGCTCGGCTTTGATGGCTTTAAGGGTTTGATCCACGGCTTTGGCCTGTTCGAGGGCATTGGGATGGGTGATATCGACCACATGGATGAGCAAATCAGCTTCGGCGATCTCTTCAAGCGTGGCTTGAAATGCAGCGACCAACTGGGTGGGCAGTTTTTGAATGAAGCCGACCGTGTCAGTGAGCAGAGATTCGTGTCCGCCGGGGAGGATGATCTTGCGGGTGGTAGGATCAAGGGTAGCGAAAAGCTGATCCGCTACGAGTACACCAGACTTGGTCAAATGATTTAATAATGTAGATTTACCAGCATTCGTATAGCCAACAAGAGAGATCAAGGGAATGCGGGAACGTTTTCGTTGGGCACGGTAGCGCTGGCGATGGGCGCGCACTTTTTCGAGTTCATCTTTGAGGAACTTGATGCGTTTACGAATTTCGCGGCGGTCCACCTCAAGCTGTGTCTCACCGGGTCCGCGAAGGCCAACACCGCCGACTGAACCGGCACGTCCGCCGCCACCACCGCCTTGACGGGCCAAATGAGTCCAGGCGCGAGTGAGACGGGGAAGGCGGTATTCGTATTGGGCAAGTGCGACCTGCAGAATGCCTTCGCTGGTGTGCGCGTGTTGGGCAAATATATCGAGAATGAGCGCGGTCCGATCCACCACACGCACGTGGATGCCGAGTTTTTCTTCCAATTCGCGCAGGTGGCGGGGTGATAGTTCGTTGTCAAAGAGGACGACGTCAGTGAGGGTTTCTTCAACGAGTGCGACGATTTCTTCAACTTTGCCGGAGCCGACATAGGTGTTGGGGTTGGGGGTATCCAGTTTTTGACTGGTTTCACCAACGATTTCGAGACCGGCGGTATCCGCAAGGCGGGCAAGCTCGCTCAGGGAATCTTCCAAGGATATTAACGAAGATTCCTGACGAATTTCAACACCCACCATGAATGCCCGTTCGCGTGGGCGTGCCGTGGGTTGAGCTTTTTTAGTTGACATGATTATTTACCGTTTGTCCATTTCACTATTCGCTGCATGGCTTGTTCGACACGATCCGTGGCGGTCCCCAGCGAGATGCGCAGATAGCCTTCACCGTGCGGACCGTAAACAGTGCCAGGTGTGGTGCTGACACCAGTTTCTTCAAGCATTCTGGCACAATAAGCCACCGAGTCTTTTTCACCCTCTGGCAGTGCAGCCCAGACGTAAATGGCTGCTTTGGGCGTTTCAAGGGTAAAACCAGCCTGCCTAAGACCGTTTACGATCAGGTCACGGCGTTTTTTGTAAGTTAAATTTCGTCCTTCAAGCCAGGTTTGATCACCCGTCAGCGCAGCCACACCGGCTGAATAAATGGGTGCAAAAGTGGATGAATCCATCTGGCTCTTGTAATTAAAGAGATAGTCAATCACATCCGCGTTGCCGACGGCCATGCCCAAACGCCAACCCGCCATGTTATAGGTTTTGGAGAGCGAATTGAATTCAATGGCCACTTCACGTGCACCAGGGATCTGCATCAGGCTGGGGGCGTTGTAGCCATCGAAGCAAACATCCGTATAAGGCGCATCGTGGGCAATCAGGATTCGATGCTGCCTTGCGAAGAGCACGACTTTTTCAAAGAAATCCATCGTGGCAACGGCACCGGTGGGGTTGTTGGGATAGTTAAGCCAAAGTAATTTGGCTCGCTGCAATATATCCGCGGGGATGGCGTCAAGGTCAGGCAGAAAGCCGTTTTTGCTTTCAAGCGGCACGTTGTAAATCTCCGCGCCGGCAATGATGCCGCTGGCGCTGTAAACGGGATAGCCGGGATCGGGCACCAAAACGACGTCACCCGGATTAAGAATAACCTGGCTCAGGTTAAAGATGCCTTCTTTTGAACCGATCAAGCCGATAATTTCTGTTTTAGGGTCCATTGAGACTTCGAAGCGGTCCATGTAATAATCGGCAACGGCTTGTTTGAAATCTATGCTTCCGCCGGTGGGAGTATAGCTGTGCGTATCAGAGCGGCGAGCGTTGTTGATCAGAGCGTCGATAATAAAGTTTTCAGGGGGTAAATCAGGAGCGCCCATATCGAGGCGGATGACATCCATGCCGGCGGCTTTAAGTGAAGCCAGCTTGTTGCCGAGGGAGGCGAAGAAATATGGTTCAAAGGATGAAATACGGTCTGATGGCGGAATGAATGTGTTGGTTTTGTTCATTAATTCATACTTCCTTGTTTTTTATTGTCTATTTTATTATCTCATGATTCCAAGAATTTCCATAATAATTAAATTTGGTAGGTGTTTGGCGGATTATTCATCTGTGTATTTGGGTGTATTGGTTGGTTGGATTCTCCATTCAAAAAAATCATGAGAATTGATGAGATATGGTGAAACCAACGCCATCCACCGCTCAAGTAAAAAAAAGGATTATTTAGCCCCCAAATCGCCTTCAAGCCAGGTGAGCAGGGTTGTGCCGACAACCGCCAAACTTTGGGGCCAGATGTGGTCTTGTGTATCGGAAAGGGTGTGCCAATACGAATAGTCAAAATCAATGATGTCGACGGCCGGGATGCCCAGTTCAAGGAACGGCAAGTGGTCATCAAGGATGTTGTATTTCTCTTCGTTAATAAAATTATCGGCATAACCCAGGCCTGCCGCTGTTTGCCAAATGGAATCGGTAATGGCTTTATCTGAGGATTTTTCGCGGTAGATGTTGAGGTCAGCATCGCCGATCATATCCACAACCACGACCGCATCGGGTTTGCCAGTGAGTGATTCTGAAAAAGCACGAGAGCCCAGGATCCAATCCCAACCCTCGATGCGGCCCTGGTCTTCGGCGTCAAAAAAGACGAGCCAAACCTGTTTATCCGAATTCTTCGGCAGGACCCTTGCCATTTCAAGTAGCACTGCCACACCTGAAGCGCCATCATTCGCGCCGGGGACGGGCAGGGTCTGGTTGGCAATGACAGGATCGTTGTCAGCAACAAAACGGGAATCAAAATGGGCACCAAAGATGAGCCAGGGCGAGCCGCTGCCGCGTTTGGCAATGATGTTGCGGATGGGATGCCCCATGCGTTCGGTCTCCTGGATTTCGACCTTCCAGCCGGCTTTTTCAAGTTCAGAATGAATGTATGAGACAGCCTGATTGTGTGCCTCAGAACCGGGCGTGCGCGGTCCCATTTCCATTTGGGCGAGAACATCCTGCCAGGCGCGGTCTGCATTGAAAGGTTGAACTGGACCGGGTTGGAAGTTAATCAGAATGAGAACAGTAAGAATGCCAACGATGAGCATTAATGCAACGGCGATAATCCAGCGTGATTTACACTTCATGATGGCTCCCCTGGTTCAAGGTTGATTCAATGAAAGCTTTCAATGAATTCAACGACCGTTTGGCGTGAATGAAGCCTTTCTCTTGCTTGTTACGACGCATAATTTCGAGCGGAGGAAGCAGACCCATATTGGCTTTCATGGGTTGAAAGCGCTCTGGGTTGGCATTGGCTATGTAATGATGCAGTGAGCCAATCATGGTGTCAAGCGGAAATGCCACCGGATTTTGCCCTTTAACATAACGGGCAGCATTAATACCTGCCAGCAGCCCCGAAGCAATATTGCCAATGTAACCTTCGATGCCGGCGATTTGACCCGCAAAAAACAGATCCACGCGCGAACGGCATTGCAGAGTGCTGTCGAGCAAATCGGGTGAATTGATATAGGTATTGCGGTGCATCTGACCAAAACGGACAAACTCAGCATGTTCCAAACCAGGGATGAGGCGAAAAACACGTGCCTGTTCTGAATGGAGCAGGTTGGTCTGAAAGCCCACCAGATTATAGAGGGTGTCTGCCAGATCATCCTGACGAAGCTGTACCACGGCAAACGGACGCTGGGCGTCGTTGGGATTGCGCAGTCCGACCGGGCGCATGGGGCCAAAGGTCAACACGAGAGGATCGCGGGCAGCCATGACCTCTACTGGAAGACAAGCTTCAAAAAAGGCAGGCTGGTTGACCTGAACCCCATCATTGAGTATTGTTTCAAACTCTTTTAAAGGAATTCGTTTGGCATCTTTAAGTGCATTGAGAAAGACGAAATATTGTTCTTCGGTAAATGGACAGTTAATGTAGTCACCATGGGGGTCGGTTTCGTATTTGTATCGCGAAGCCCTGAATGCAATCGACATATCAATGGTCGAGGCGTTGACAATGGGAGCAAGTGCATCATAAAAGTACAATCGGCGCGCGCCGGTGACTTGTTGAATAGACGTTACCAGAGCATCAGAGGTGAGCGGTCCGGTAGCAATAATGACAGGTTCAGCTGGAATTTCAGTGACTTCCTGACGGATGATTGTGATATATGGATGGGATTCGATTTGCTGCGTGACTTTTTGAGCAAAAATTTCACGATCCACAGCGAGGGCGTCCCCGGCAGGGATGGCGCTTTCTTCAGCACAGGCGACCAATAAAGATTTGAGAAGGCTGCATTCTTCTTTGAGCAGCCCTGATGGGCGGTTGCGGAGGGAAGAACCAAGGGAATTGGAACATACCAATTCAGCCAGATTGCCGCTGACGTGGGCATCGGTGGATTTTGACGGACGCATTTCATAAAGATTGACCTTCACCCCCAGTTGAGCAGCCTGCCATGCGGCTTCACTGCCAGCCAAACCTCCACCAATAACTGTCAATTCTTCCAAAATACCTCCGTTTGCGCATTTATTCTACCATTTGCACGAAAATTCCCTGGCATAGAAGTTGCACTAAAAAACAAAATACGCTATACTCTTTTTAGAGGATGGATGGCCATGTTACAAAGACAAACGACAGGATTGCGACCCCTAACCACCGCTCATCTGGCTCAAACGATGACATTGTTGAGCTTGACAACTGAAGAGCTTCAGCAGGAGATTGATTCCGAGCTGGCTTCAAACCCGGCGCTTGAAATGGTTGAAGAACGCAGATGCCCCACCTGTCACCGCCTGCTGACCGACCCTGGAAAATGCCCCGTTTGCAGTCTGCCTGCAAATTTGAATTCTGAAGAACCAGTTGTTTTCCTCTCTCCGCGTGAAGAATTTATATCCCGAAAAGATTATATTGATAACACAATGGATGATGAGCCGTTCGCTCCTGAAGTGGAGGAACTGCCGGCTTACGTCTTAAAACAAATTGCGCCAGATCTTGACCCCAATCAACGCGCGCTGGCGGCTTATCTGCTGACACATCTGGATGAAGACGGTCTATTAACCACCACGCTGATAGAAGTGTCGCGCTACACACACGTGCCGATTTCCGAAGTGGAAAAGGTTAAACGGCTGATCCAATTGGCTGATCCGGTGGGCGTTGGTTCAAGCACACCTCAAGAAGCACTTCTGATACAGCTTGAAGTTTTAAAAGAGACGCATGATTCGGTTCCAGCCGCGGCCGAACGCTGTATCCGCGAAGGCATGGATCAGCTCAGTCATCATCAATATCCTGAATTGGCGCATAAATTTGAAGTGCCGGTTAAACAAATCACGCTTGCTGCTCAATTCATCAGCGAAAACCTGTATCCGTTTCCGGCGAGGGCGCACTGGGGAGACATACGTCAGCCAGCCCACGAAGAAACACAGGTTTATCACCAGCCTGATATTTTGATCAATTATCTCAATGATGACCCCTCAAAACCACTGATTGTTGAAATTATCATGCCGATCAGCGGCACTTTGCAGGTTAACCCAATGTTCAAACAGGCGATCAAAGAAGCCAGCCCTGAGACCAAATTAGATTTAAAAGGCGATCTTGAAAAAGCTTCTTTGTTTGTAAAATGTCTACAGCAGCGTAATCACACCATGGAAAGACTGCTCATGAGAGTGGTTAGTATGCAGCGTGAGTTCATTTTGCACGGTGAGAAATATTTAAAACCCGTAACTCGCGCACAAATCTCTCGCGAGATGGAAGTTCACGAATCAACAATTTCAAGGGCAGTCGCCAATAAAGCCGTGCAGCTCCCTAACCGGCGGATTGTGCCCTTGTCTGAATTTTTTGACCGCAGTCTTAATGTTCGTAGCGTCTTAAAAGAGATCATTGAAGCCGAAGGAAAGCCCTATAGTGATTCTGATTTAGTTGAACTGCTGTCAGAAAAAGGGTTCGATGTGGCACGTCGTACGGTTGCCAAATATCGTGCAATAGAGGGGATATTGCCAGCACATCTCAGAAAAGCCATGGCTAAGGGAAAATGAAATCATTCACCTCGCAGATTACATCGAACCTGCTTGGCAAGAGCGGACCCGGTGCCGAGGAAGTATTTGCCCTGTTGAATTTGCAGGAGGAACCCTGCGCATTGGTGGACCTTTCTGCCGACAAGATTCTATTTTTAAACAGCTGGTTAATCAAAGCAACTTCTTTTACCACGGCAGACTTGCGTGATAAAAACAGTGGATATTTATTTCCAAATTTAGACATCAAAGGGATCTCATCCGGAGAATCCAAAGAGATAGACCTGAACCGGCGCGGACAAACGCCCATCCATGCCAGGGTTAGGTTTGATTTTATTGGCACAGCCTCGCATCTGGTTGTGATCCGTGTCTTGGCTCATCCATCGCTTGATTCAGATGTTGAACCTGAAATAGAAGCATTGATCAACCAGCTTATTCTCTTGACCAAAGTTTCTGAAGGTTCAGACGTGAACCAGATCCTGCCGCAGTTGATGAGATTGATCTGTTTGATCTTAAACGTTGAAACTGCCGCTATTTTTCAGGCGGACCCGAGCTATCCAAGTTTGAAATGCGTTTGCTTGCACGGCCGTTCTACAGATCTGCCGGCCGAACTGCCATCCACTGATCTTATTCGTTTGACCGAACCCCTCATTTGGAATCCGGGAGACAGAGCGATCACAGACATTCATAAATACGCCCGTATGAATTCGGTTGAATACGTGGCCACTGCACCACTTAAACTGGATGACGCTGCAATTGGTATCATGGTGGTGTGCGGCAGGGGTGTGCTCCCCAGAGAACTGCGTATCAGCGTGCTTCAATATCTTTCCATACATATATTAAACTTCCTGCAAAAATCAATGCTGATCAAGAATCTGCAAGATCGCATTGTTTTTGAACAGCAAAGAATGGTTGCCCGAAATGCAACTTTTGAGAACATGCAGGAAGCGGTGATTGTGTTGAACAATGACCTTGAGATCATTGAAATCAACCAGGCCGCGGAATGGATGTTGAACTACGCCGAACAGGAAGTGCTGGGTCAGCCTTATGACAATGTGTTGATCGGCACAGATAAATTGCAGCCAGCACTTGAAGACGCTAAAAAGGGCAACACGACCCATAATTTAGGCAAGGCCAATCTCAACCGGCGTAACGGGCAGTCCTTTCCGACCCAGATGAAAATCATCCCGGTGATGCGGGATAAAAAAGTGTATTCAATTGAAATATTGCTGGCTGATATCAGTGAAAACGAACAGCAAAAAGCCTTAACCCAGCAGCTTGAAAATCGGGCATTATTGGGTGATTACACGGCCGCCATTGCACACGACTTGAGAAATCCGATCAACAGCATTTACACCGGCATTCAACTCTTGGGGATGAAACTGGCGCCGGACGATCCCAACCAGGATAACATCGGACGCATCCAGAATGACTGTACGCGACTCAATAATCTGCTGGAATCCTTGATGTCCTCTGTCCGCACAGTGGATACTCAAATGGAGATCATTGATCTGGATGTTTATCTGCACAAGATTGTCGACCGCTGGCGGCCAAAATTCGCCAAGGTTAATGTCAATCCGGTATTCAATATAGAAGCCAATCTCTCAAAGATCATGGGCGATCCGAAATCTCTCGACAGAGTGTTTACCAACCTGATCACCAATGCGCTGGATGCGATGGCTGAAAAAGGCGACACCCTGGCTGTGACCGCAGTGATGAACAAAGAAATTGCCAACCATCCCTTTGTGGATATCAGCATTACGGATAATGGCCCGGGTATCCCCGAAGATGTGAAAGAGCATCTATTCTCGCCCTACATGACCACACGCAAAAAAGGCACAGGTTTGGGATTGTTCTTAACAAAACAGATAGTCACTGCACACAAGGGCAGTATTAGTGTAAACTCGTTTCCAGGCGGTACGGTTTTTACCGTTAGATTACCTGCTGAAGATGGAGAAGTAAGATGAGTTTTTGCGTCTTGATCGTGGATGATGAAGAAAGTGCGCGGCAAAACATTGGCGAATTTCTAAAAGCCAAAGGGCACGAAATCATTGAAGCCGGAACATTAGCCGAGGCTCGGGAGCGGGCGAAGCGGGGCGAGGGAGATGTGATCCTGTTGGATGTGCAGCTTCCGGATGGATACGGACCAAACCTGATCATGGAAACCGCCATGCTGGCTGTGCGCCCGCCTATTATTGTGATCACCGGTTTTGGTGACATTGAAACTGCCGTGGATGCAATGAAAAACGGCGCGCTTGATTTTCTCACCAAACCACTGGATTTCGTTCAACTCGATAAATCACTGGCTAAGGCGTTGGAAATTGTGGCCATGCGCCGTGAAATTGCGCATTACCGCGAACAGCAGATGAAAAGCAGCAACTTTGTCATCGGGCAGACCCCTTTGATGAAGATTGTGGTGGAACAGGCACTTAAAGCTGCTGACGCCCAGGTGTCGGTGATGATCACCGGGGAGAACGGAACCGGCAAAGACGTACTGGCACAGTACATCCATGCCAATGGACCTCGAGCTAGCAAACCCTTCATCGCGATTAACTGTGCGGCTATCCAGCACACCGTGTTGGAGTCAGAGCTTTTTGGGCATGAAGCAGGCGCATTTAGCAGCGCAGACCGCAAAAAACTTGGACTGATGGAAGTTGCTGATAACGGTATCCTCTTTATGGATGAAATCTCTTCCATGCCGCTCGAGATTCAAGCGAAATTGTTGAGAGCCATTGAAACGCATTCCTTTATGCGTGTTGGCGGCACCCAATTGATCAATGTGGATATTCAAGTGGTTGTGGCTTCGAACCGAGACCTGCAAGCCATGGTTAAAGAAGGCAGCTTCAGACAGGATCTGTACTACCGCTTGAAAAAAATCGACCTTGATCTGCCTCCATTGAGGGAGCGCAAGGTGGATATTCCTGAAATGGTGGGCTACTTTATTCGGCAGAACAACGGCCGGCAGGGCGCAAACATAACCGGCGTCTCACCGCAAGCCATGGAAGCACTGCTCAAGTATGACTGGCCGGGCAACATCCGCGAATTAGCCAATGCCATTGAACGCGCCCTAATCTTCTGCGATGGCGAGACCATTGCATTGGGCGACCTTCCACGAGACATCCTGGCTCCACGCTAAGAAATGTATTGGCATAAACCTTGCATCATGCCCTTTAGATAAATTATATCTGGAGGGCACGATGTTTTCTATGACTGTAAACGACTTTCTGCTTTCGATGGCCACCGCTTTGTTGATCTGCGGTATTGTGATGCTTGGCATCGGGGTTTACACCCTGATCGGCAAATTAATGGGTAAAGAATTGCGCACGATTGCGGATCAAACTGCAAAACTCGCGCAAAAAGGGATTACTGAAGAAATCTCGGGCCTGGTGGGCAATGCGCGCACTTTGATTGAAGCGCTCAACAATATGGTAAAAACCACGGCCGGCATCGGAATTTTGCTTTTGATCTTGGGAATCATCCTATTAGCCGCCGCTTACGGACTTGTTCTACAGATTAATTAATTTATTTATCCGTATGATCGCGGAAGGGAGCTGCCATGCAGGTGCTTGAATTGCGCAATACCCTGGGGAGTCTGGATGCGACAGATTACGCCTCGTGCCTGGTCAGATCGCTAAGGACTGACGAAAAAGTTTGGACTTTTTTGACTCAGTCATCAGGCGAAATATCCAAGCAAATCGCTGATCTTGCTGCAAGCCAAAAACTAAATCCCGGAACTCTGGGATTGTTGGCTTTTAATCAGGAGTTGGTAAAAACGAATTATCCTGACAGCCGCATGCAGGTATCTCTGTTGGAAGAGTGCATGGTTCATTACGAATCCTATTTGCAGCAACATAGTCCCCCCGCGACAATTGAAGATGCAGCCAAATTGGCAGTCGTGTTGATCGAAAAAAGAAAAATTGCTCCAGCATGGCGTCATGCCTTGCTGGAAGTTGTCAACCGCATGCACATCAGCGATGGCAAAGCGCTCAGGACCTTATGGGGAACCGCATTAATCGTCACGGTTAACCTGGTTAAGGACCAGGACGAGTTGCTGTTTGATTTATTAAAACTTCAGTCTGCTGAACAGGGAATAGACAGTTTGATTTTTTCTTTGATAAGCCTGCCGGTTTCTGAATATGAAAAAGCTGAAAAGTTAGTCAAAGCTTTGCAAGATCAATCTGCAATGATCATTGAAAAAACGATAAGTTTCTTGATTTCGATCAATGAAAAAGAATTAGCCCAGACTTCCGCCCAATTATTGGTCGGAAAATACAAAATTGAAGACGCTTCAGAAAAAGGCACCAGAGACATATTGGAGAATCCCGCAGAATCTCTCCAACAAGCGATGCTGTATAAGCAAATCGCCAGTGTAGCCCAAATTGCAGGCGAAATTGAACTGGCTGGAACTTTACTTGAAAAATCCTGCGATATTCTGGATGCCATCTCAACCGGCATAAAAGTTCAGAATCTTTCGCTTTTGGATCAAGCCGGCAACGAATCTGGGTATGAGGAACTCATCCGAAAATTCCAGTTGGATCAGGCGACAAATGCTGTAATTTCACAAGAATTGGCCAGTGTTGGAGTGGTCGCACAAAATGGCATGGAAGGTGAAATTGAGTCTCAACCAATCACGGCCATCAGTCAGGCAAAAAAGATAAATTCTGCCGGCAATCCTGAACTTGCCAAGTCGGAATGCGAAAAAGCATTTATCAGTATTGACAACCGGATTTATGATTCCGCTACAGAATTTATTCCTCAGTTTAATCCCAATTGGAACCCGGGTGAGATGGTAAATACCTTGAATGAATTGGGAGCGAAAAAAGAAGCCGTCAAAATGGCTGCCAGTTTGTATGCCAAAAACCCTGCCAGCCTGAGCGCGACAAAGGCATCAGCAGAAACTTGTTTCGATGCCGCAGATTATGCTGCCGCGTTGCCATTATTTGAGTATGCCTCATTGGCAGGCGAAAATTCCACACCCATGCTAAGAAAATTGGCTGAGTGTTATGCACGAACCGGCAACTCTGAAGCATGTTACAAGGTGAGACAACAATTGGTTGAAGTAGAAGTGCCTGCGAAGGATGATATGCTGCAGTTCGCTGAAGCCGCCATTTCAGCAGGAAGATCGCATGAAGTGTTTCCGATTACCTCAAAAATTCTTGAACAAGACCCCATGAATGCCAGCGCCTTGACGATCAACGGAAAAGCTCAGGCCATGACTGGAAACCGCGACCAGGCTTTGGATTATTTTACAAAAGCCATTGAAGCAGGCTCCGATAATGCTGATCCATGGATCGGATTGTCAGAAGTGCAAGTAAAAGGCGGAGAATTCAGAGAAGCCATTGAGACGCTGCGCCAGGGTTTGGCTGCTTTGCCTGCTGATCGAGAAATCAAACGCAGACTGGCTGAACAACTGATGGACAGTGGATCCGCATCTGAAGCGCTGCCTTTGTTAAATGACTTGGCAGAAGAAGATCAGGATGCTTTGATCGGCGTTCTTCAGCTTGATGCGCTGAAGATTCTGGGCATGCCCGAATATGATGCCATGGTGATTTCGCTTTACTCAAAATTCCCTGAGAATGAAGAAATCGCCCAGGCATTTGCCGCACAATTGATCAAAAACGGCAAACACAGCGAAGCCAAAAACGTATTGCAGAGCAAATTATCTCAAGTTCAATCCAATACACCTACTGCATTAACTTATGCTGAAGCAGTGGTTGGGATGGATGTGCATTACTCCGGCGAACCGAAATCCATTTCAACGCAAGAAATGGAAAAGGTTGAATCCATAGTTGAGAGGTATTTGGATCAGGATTCCGATCATACCCATGCACAGTTGGTGAAAGCCGAACTGCTGGTCAGCAAGAAGAATTATGCAGAAGCCTTTAAATATTATTCCCGATTGCTTGAGAAACAAACAAGTGTGGATAAATCCCTTTGGGAAAGAATTCAGGCAGGTTTTGCCCAAACGGCAGCCTTCATGGGCAAGTTTGAAGTTGCGCTGGCTGCAATCAAGCAGGCAGTGGATTCACAACCTGATTGGGTTGGGCTGCGGAAGATCATGGCTAATATTTATGGGTTGGCCGGTGAAGTTGCAGATGCACTGGTGCAGGCGGAACGGGTGCTTGAAGTTGCACCTCAAATTGTGGAAAGTGCTTTGTGGTTCGCTGATTTTGCATCCGGATTGGGGAAGAGCGACACGGCAGAAAATAAACTAGCCGCAATCATTGAAACGAAATCTAATGCCTTGTTGTTGCGTTTGAAATTGGCCGAGATGAAAGTGAACAACGGTAAGTCAGTTGAAGCTTTGGAATTAATGGAAGAACTCAAAGCATATTTGTCAATGGAATCATCAGAATTGGAATTAATCTCGGCAGCCACATTGTATGACAAGGTCCATGATATTGAAGCTGCACTAAACTGTCTGGAATATAGATACCAATCTTATGCCTCACTTTCTTCTGGATTGGATTTGGCTGGATATGAATATATTCAGGGGCATTTTGCTAAAGCGGAACAATATCTGGATAGATTGAACGAAACATCAGATCTCGTGCCATGTTTGAAAGCTGAAGTGTTGGTAAAGACAGGCGATCTTGAAAAAGCCATCAGTCTGGTTCAGAACAATAATACAATAAAGCATGATGAAGAATTAAATCTGGTTTTCATTCCAGAAGCCTGGAAGAAATTAATGAATTCAAGTTTTGCCAACCGGACTCTTGAAGCAAAGATATTGTTTACGCAAGGCAAAGCAGCCACCTGTCTTGAAACAACCGCATTGTGGTTGGAAGATGAACCGGATAATGCGGAAGCGAGAATACTGGCGATTGAATCCACCCTAGCATTGGGCGAATTACCAGGCGAAGATCTGTATCTGCCTATCTTAGTTAATGATGTGGATGATGAATCCAATGATCATCTGACTGCATTAATAATAATTGCTCTGTTGGAGAATAATCAGGCGATTGAAGCCCAACAGGTGTTTGAAAAAATCGGAAAAGTTGAATCTTCAGCCCTCAAACTTGCAAATGTTCAATTGAAATTGATGGTCGGTCGCCTGGCTGAGGCTGAATCAATATTTGATGAAGTACTTTCAACAAAAGATGAGATAAATTTCAAAGAATTGCATTTTCAACTTGGTTTGAAACGTTTACTGGTAAAAGCCGGAGCCGGTTTGAAGCGGTGGAATGAAGCCCTTTCCATTAGCACCGAAGTCACTTCTGTTAATAACTGGAATATGGAATGTGTGATGCAATCATTATCCACGCTGACGAGAGCCAAAGAGTTTGAGAAAATTGCCAATTCTCTATCCATTGATACTCATAACCCTGCTGCATTTCTGGGAAAGATCAATTTTGAAGAAGAATTGGATGGTTTGGTTGGATTGACCGGCGGTAAAAATGAAAAAGCTGTCGAACGTTGGCTGCTGCGTGGAAAGATGTGTTCTTCTCCAAACTCAGAGAATATTAGAGCTTTTGCGCTGGTAACACCAACCCCTGATGATGCAGCAGCCATGGTGGCGGCATTGCACAACAACGGGCAGGAATCCACGGCTTTGCAAGTGGCCAGAAAATTCCCGACCGATTCACAAGTTTTGTTTGAACTAGCTTGTGTGCAGGCTGACGGCGATCAAGCGGCTGCACTTGAAACTTTAAACACATTAATTGCCAATGATCCCTTAATCCCGGCAGCCGTGGCGTTTCGCGGTTTGATTTATGAGAATCTAGGCAAACTGGATATGGCGATTAATGATTTAGAACAAGCCATCAACGATTGGCCAAATGAAATTTTGTGGCGTATGAAAGCAGCCTCACTATGGCAGAATTACGGCAATAACAAAAACGCCATTGTGCAATTGGAAGCCGCCTATGCCAGGGCACCCGAACATGCAGAAACAGCACTTGAGTTGGGCAAAGCTTATGCCGTTGATGGTGAGTCAGAAAAAGCTGTTGAAATATTATCCCCTTTGGCAAAACAGAACCCGAATTTCTATGAGGCATGGGAAGCTTTAGCCGAAGCTCAATCAAATTGTAATCAATGGGAAAACGCACTTGAATCTGCCAAAAAAGCAAGCCTGGTTAATCCGTTCTCGATTAAACCATATTTGATGAGTGGAAAAATTCATTTACTTAACGGCAATCTGGATCGGGCGCTCGACCAGGCTAGAACAGCCGTCACCCAGAATAAAAGAGACGCCGATGCCATCCTGTTTCTTGCAAAAGTGTTGCATGCAAGAGGAGAAAAGCAGCAAGCGTTAGCTGCACTTGAAATGACCAACCAATGCGAAAATGTCACCGTGCAAACCATGGTCGATCATGTCAACCTGGTCAAAGAAATCAATGGTGGCGCCTATGCCAAAGAATTAATTTCGTCGTTTTCTGAGAAATACCCAGAAAATGTTGATTTGATGAAGATGTTGGCTTCTGCCCAAGAAGAAAACGGCGATACTGCCGATGCAGAAAAAACGGTCAAACGAGCACTTCAAGTTGAACCTGATGAACCTGAACTGCACCTCTTTTTAGGTAAAATCAGTGCTGAAACCGGTCAACTTGACCAGGCAATTCATCATCTCAGTCAAGGTATTGCGCATAAAGCGGCCAGCACAGACGGCTATTTGATGTTGAGCAAAGTATATGAACAACAGCGCGAATTTACCAAAGCGCTTGATGCATTGAAACAAGCCATGGATGCAGCCCCCAACGATACACGCAGCTATCTGGCGGCAGCCAATCTTTATCGTAACTCAAAGAATTACAATGCGGCAGAAAAAGTTCTTCAAAAGGCTGTTGAAATTGATCCGCAAGATGTTACCATCCGCAGGCAGCTTGGTGCATTATTGGCATTGAAGCTTGTACATCACTCACAGGAAGCGAGTTCTCAATCATGATCTCAAATATACCTCCAACACCGCAAAAAGTTCAGATGATCGATCGGGAACATCTTTTGCGACTGCTTAAAAACGGATTGGATGCTAAATCCTTCCGTTTTACGAGGCAGGCCGCTTTGGTATGGTTGGCGGCTTTTCCGGGTGACCTTGAAGTGAATTTGTACTATGCGATCGCCTTGCTCAATGAAGGACGGGCAAATCAGGCTGCCCAGGTGCTTGAACGAATCTTGAAGAGTGATCCGTTATACATTGAGGCACTAAAAATTGGTGTTGAATTATTCTCAAGTGAAAATTTGGCGCTGGCAAAAAAATGCAATGGGGTTCTTCAAGGTTTGGGCGAGCAGCCCAGTCAATTTGTTGACCTACCGAATTGGGGAACCAAATTAATTCAGGTCAAGCAGGCGATTTCCTTAAAAAATTATAGCGAAGCCATCGGCTTTCTGATGCCTGTGATGGGTGATGCAACTCATCCAGAAATGGCTGATCTGCTGCACCTAGAAATATCTTCACAAACGTCAGACGCTACATCCGTCTTAAACCTTGCACGTCTGTACCAAAAACGCTGGCCGGAATGTTTGCAGATCAATTTAATTTTGGCGAAAGCATGGATGGAAACCGGCAATGATGATGAGGCTGTGAAAATGATGCACTTATGTGCTGCCAACGATGCATCAGCTCAAGTGCCGACCAGAATGTGGGGTGAGAATTTTGCGTATCGTCCACTTTACCCAGCAAAAATGGAAGTCGTTTCTAGTTTCAGTGTACCGGCAGAAGTTGCTGGCAAACTTGGCATGAATATCTTAAATTCAGGTCCGGGAACCCCGAGCGTGACCAGCTTTGCTTCATACCCCAAATCGACAGGGCAGGCAAATTATTCTGAGGCTTTTGAGGATGAGATTCTAGATCAAGAACCTGAATTGGAGCAGCCCATTCGTACTGAAGTGAGCAGCTTTGACGGGTATAGAGTGCTGCCCACGAATGACGGCAGTTTTCTTGAGCACCCAAAATTCCAGGAAAACAAACAAAAACCTGCTACAAAGAGTTCAACGGTCAAGGAAGTTGAGGAAGAATTAAAAAAGGTCGCTGAAAGCATCAATCAACCGGTGATCAGCAATTCTGACAACCGCTTTCCGGCTTATGTGGTTTTGAGTATGAAAAAGGGTCTTGAAACACAATACGGCGCTCAAAGCACACAGGTGATAAAAGACGAACTTAAAAAATTAATGAAATCAATACAGGAAAAAAATGCCTGGAGTTCGATTTTATTCATGCCTGACGATCTTGAAATCTGCGGAAGATATGGCATCACACCGATTGATGCAATTGATCCTTGGAAGATCAAATTAGCCCTGGCTGACCTTGATAAAGCCCTGCAAAAGAAGGGTGAGCGTATCGGGTGTGTCTTGATTGTGGGCGGTGAAAGTATTGTACCGTTCCATAAACTGCCAAATCCCACCGAAGATTCTGATGCTGAAGTGAAGTCTGACAATCCTTATGGTTCATTGGATACCAACTATTTTGTCTCTGATTGGCCGGTTGGGCGTCTGCCTGGCGAAGCTGGCAGTGAGGTTGGGTTGCTGCTGACCCAGATCAGAAATACGGTTCAATATCATCAGGAAGAAGCGCAAATGCAGACCTGGGTGAACCGCATCATGAACATGGTCAGAGCATGGAATATGCCCTGGATCAAGAACAGCGGCAATATTGGATACACCGCCTCCATTTGGAAAAGGTCATCATTGGCGGCTTTCCGTCCAATTGGAGAGGGAAAGAGTCTTTTCTTATCACCAAATGGTAAGACAGCTGCCTTTTCAGCTTCAAAACTCACCACTGCGCCAATAGGGTTCTTTAACCTGCACGGTGTGGAAGATGGAAGCGATTGGTATGGCCAAAAAGACCCTGCCGATAAATTGGGCGGACCGGACTACCCGACAGCGCTAAAACCATCAGATTTAATCAAGAACTCCAATAGTCCGCGCATCGTATACTGCGAAGCCTGTTACGGTGGACATATATTTGGCAAGAAGGAAGAAGAATCCATCGCGTTGACGATGACCGGCATTGGCGTGTTGGCAATGATAGGGTCTTCGACCATTGCTTATGGATCGATCAGTACGCCATTAATTGGCGCCGACCTAATGGGTTACCTGATCATGAAGAATTTGTCTGAAGGGTTGGCCATCGGTAACGCATTCATCAAAGCGAAAGTAGATTTCGTGCGTGAGATGAACCGCCGTCAAGGGTATCTGGATGGCGAAGACCAAAAGACTTTGATTTCGTTTATTTTGTACGGCGATCCGCTGGTTGCATACGATCCTTATCAGGGTGCTGCCAAGAACCTTGGACGTGAAGCAGCCGCGCCGGTAGTTAAAACCATTTGCGACCGTACAACATACGATGAAAAAAGCGCAACAGTGACCCCCAAGATGGTCTCAACCGCGAAAGAACTGGTGAAAGATTACCTGCCCGGTATTGAATACGCGGAAGTACGGATTCAAAACCAACAGGCACGCATGGTGAACGGCGGCGGCAAGAGCGTCAGTCAACCTAAAAGAGTTGTGGTTTCTTTCAGCAAGCAGGTCAACCAGTCTGAAAAAATCCACAAGCATTTCGCAAAGGTGACGCTTGACCAACAGGGTCAGGTATTGAAAGTTGCTGTTAGCAGATAAATGAAAAGACTACTCAAAACCGCGGATGTGTATCCGCGGTTTACCAGGTGAAATTAATGCAAAAACCAAAGACCGGCGCAGAGATCAGACAATCTTTCAATGATTTCTTCATTTCAAAAGGACACACCTTTGTACCATCTTCCTCATTGGTACCAGGCGGAGACGCCACGATTCTTTTCACCAATGCAGGCATGGTACAGTTCAAGGATGTGTTTTTAGGCACAGATGATCGGCCATATACACGAGCTGTCAATTCACAGAAATGCATGCGCGTAGCCGGAAAGCACAATGATCTTGAAGATGTGGGCAAGGATGATTCACATCATACTTTTTTTGAAATGCTGGGTAATTGGTCATTTGGCGATTATTACAAGAAAGAAGCCATTGCCTGGGCATGGGAGCTGTTAACCAAGGAATGGGGAATTGACCCCAAGTTTCTTTATACTTCTGTATTTAAAGACGATAAAGGCAATCTGCCCACAGATGATGATGCAGCCAATTTCTGGAAAGAACAACCAGGCATGGATCCCAGCCATGTGTTGGAATTTGGACGCAAGGATAATTTTTGGGAAATGGCTGAAACCGGTCCATGCGGACCGTGCAGTGAAATTCACATGGATCGGGGACCAGCAGCCTGTGACAAGCACGGTATGCCAGGCCATGTGTGCAGCGTAAACGGCGACTGCAAGCGTTATCTTGAAATCTGGAATCTGGTGTTCATCCAATATAATCGGGTGAGTCTGACTCAGTTCGATCCGCTGCCTGCCACACATGTAGATACCGGCATGGGGCTGGACCGCATTGTCTCCATCATGCAAAACAAGAACTCCAACTATCGAACCGATCTGCTCTATCCGTTAATCGAAAGGATCAGATCGCTTTCAAACAAAACGGTTGATGAGATGGACGCAAATTTCACTCCTTATCGCGTGATTGCAGATCATACCCGGGCGGTGACCTTCTTGATTGCAGATGGTGTGGTTCCCGGCAACATGGGACGCAACTACATTTGCCGTATGATTATCCGCCGGGCGGCGCGATTTGGTACCAAACTTGGTTTGACAGAACCTTTCTTGGCAAAAATTGCCGAAGTGGTGATCGATAATTATGGTGAAGCATACCCAGAGCTTGAAAAGAATCGCAATACCATTTTGGATAACCTGACTCGTGAAGAGAAAAGGTTTGCCCGTACTGTTGAAGAAGGTTACGGCTATCTGGATGAACTGCTTGGTGAGCTAAAAAAATCCGGCGGCAAGGTTTTGGACGGTAAAAAAGCATTTGAACTTTATGCCACCCATGGGCTGCCATTTGAGTTGACCCGGGATGTTGCACAAGAACAAGAGTTGAATGTGGATGAAGCCGGTTTTAAAGCTGCCATGGAAGAGCACAAAGTTCAATCCGGTGGCGGCAAGGCCATGGGCAAGATGGGTGGCGAAAACGTGGAACTTTACAGCGCTGCTTTGGAAAAATGCAAACAGGCAAATGAAATCGGCACCAACGGCGTTGAATACAACCCCTATGAATGGCAGACGATTGAAGGCAAGGTCATTGGGTTGTTTAGTGAAGGCGAACAAGTCAATTCAGCTCTTACAGATTCAGAGGTGGAGATTCTGGTTCCGCAAACCGGGTTCTATATAGACAGCGGCGGCCAGATGGGCGACACCGGCTGGATCCAGGCGGTAGACGGAAGTTGGGAAGTTGAAATCAGTGAAGTAAAGAAACCGGCCACCGGTGTGATCATCCATTATGGAACGGTTACCCGCGGAAAAGTTCAAGTGGGCGACAAAGCTGTGATCATAGTGGACCAACCCCGCCGCATGGATATCATGCGCAACCACACAGCCACGCATTTGCTACATGCTCAATTACACAAGGTGATTGGCGAGCATGCGAGGCAGGCCGGCTCATTGGTCGCTCCGGATCGATTGCGCTTTGATTTTACACATCACGAAGCCATCCTTGCTGAAAAGTTGGATCAAATTGAAGCAGGCGTCAATCAGGCGATTCTCGAAGATCATGCTTTATCAATTAAAACCAAGTCATTGGCTGAAGCCAAGGCTGAAGGTGCAATGGCTTTGTTTGGTGAAAAATATGGTGAAGTTGTTCGCACTGTCACCATCGACCCAGAGCACCCCATTTCTTATGAGTTGTGCGGTGGTACCCATGTTGAAAATACCGGTGATATCGGAACCTTCCTGATCCTGAGCGAGGGAAGCGCGGCAGCGGGCGTCAGACGTATTGAAGCTGTGACTGGAAGAGCGGCCTATGAAGTGATCCGCGAACGCAATAAGACGCTACGGAAATCTGCCAAGATTCTGACTGCCAGCCTTGAAGAAGTGCCGGCAAAAATTACGGCATTATTGGATGCGCACGAAGACCTGCGTCGTGAAATGGTTGAAGTGAAACAACAGTTGGTTAAAACTGAATTTGTGAAACAACTGGCAGGAACCAAAATGATCAAGGATGTGCCGGTTTTGAGCTGTCTGTTAAAAGATGCTGACAACGATACACTGCGCTTGATGACGGATGCTTTCAGAGAAAAATATTCTTCTGGCGTGGTGGCACTTGGATCAGTGGTAAACGAGAAACCGACCATCATTTGTGCTGTGACTGAAGACCTGGTTAAACGCGGACTCAATGCTGGCGACATCGTTAAAGCTGTGGCTGGCATCATGGGCGGCAGCGGCGGCGGACGTCCTGTGCTGGCTCAGGCTGGAGGTAAAGACGCTTCAAAGTTGTCTGAGGCACTGGATCAAGTGATTCCATTTGTAGAGAGCAAACTGTAATAAATTATTTGAAATGCAAACCGCGGGAGAGTAGAAACTCCCGCGGTTTATTTTTACTTGTTATTCTATGGATAAAAAATCGAAAGTAAAAAACAGTTATTGGGGGGATAGAAAATCAGAATGGTCGATATTTATTTTAGACAAAACGCTCGATGTGGATCTGGCCTTCCTGTTGTTTGGTGTGTTCGATAAAGCCTTCAGCATTGAGGGCTTCAAGCATGGCGTTAACCATGCCAGAGACTCCGCACAAAAAGACGTGGGTGTTTTCAGGTGTGGGCTTTAAACCCCAGGCTTCAGCAACGGCACCTGATTTCCATACATCCTGCACCCAGCCGGTTTTTCCGCCCCAAGGGACGGGTTCTTCGTTGGGTTTATCAATGGTGGATATGTAATTGAAATTTTGACATAAGAATTGCATGGTCTGAAGTTCAGAACGATAACCTAAATCCCAGCTATGGTAAGCACCATGCAGCACCGCGAATTTGCGATCACTTCCGCACTGCAGTTCCGAAGTGAGCATGCTTATGTAAGGGGCGAGTCCCGTGCCAGTGGCAACCATGACGATATGCTTTTCTTTGGGCACCTGGTTTAAGGTGAAAATACCGCTCGTTTTAGGTCCAAGCCAAATGGGATCGCCCACCTTGAGTGCAAACAGACGGGGAGTAAGCGCACCTGTGGAAAGCATACTGATGTAGAACTCCATATATTCCCTGGTTTTGGAAGAAGAAGTAATAGAGTAAGGTCTGCGAATCAATTTATCCGGGTCACTGGGAGTGGGTTCGGCTTCAGACCAGGGTGCACGAGGTGCAGAACCGGGAAGTCCCAGCACGCCAAACTGGCCAGGGGTAAAGTCAGGCATATCCCAGCCTTTAGTGGCGACCCGCAGTGTCATAACACGTGGAGATAATTCAACTTTTGATGTGACTATGGCGTTGAGGATTTGATCAACCATGTTCTCTCCCTTATAAACTGTTTTTATTAAGGATATATTATATATTAAATGTCAAAATAATATAGGAACACAATTTAATTATTGAGACTAATTCATACATTCATAGTATGGAAACTTAAAAATTCAATGTTAATTTTGATTATTTGATCCACAAAACTTCCACAGAATCAATTCAGGGCGGCAGAGAAAGCGAACGCGAGGGGCAATTGCGCCTTCCATGCCAAGCCCGCGTGAAATGTAGAGGGGCATGCCATTAACGATATACCTGCCAGCCTCAAAGTGCTTGCCATAAAGTGAGCCAGCAAACAACGCTCCGATGAGAGGCAGGCGAACCTGACCGCCGTGGGTGTGGCCTGAAAGTTGAAGATCAACACCAAGCTGGCTGGAATTAGGAGAAAGGTCGGGTGAATGGTAAAGCAAAAGTTTGATAGCGTCATTGGTAGTATGCTTTACGTCCAGCAATTCTGATAAAGTTTGTTGATCCAGGTCGGGATTATGGGTGCAGGTAACACCCAATAAATTAATAAGACCAGTGGGCGTATCTATTAAAAAGGATTCATTGTTCAACCATTGCAATGGTGTTGATCTTGATAGACGCGAAAAGAATTCTGGAAAGTCCACTGCCGGAGAACCTGATACGCCATATACACCAAGCGGTGCAGAGAGTTGGTTGAAAAAGGAAATTGCATCCGATTGAGCGATGGAATCATGTATATATGATAAGTTAAGCACATCCCCGGTGAAGAGGATCATATCCGGCGAAAGCTGCTTCACCTTTTCAATGATCGATTTTTCACGACGTGTAAGTCTTTCAATATGGAGGTCACTGATGTGCAGCACGCGAAGCGGCTGGTCACCGGATAATTTTGAAGAGATGAATGATTTTTGATGGACATCCAGCCAGAAAGGCTCGATGTAAAAACCGTAAATCACAAGCAGGGTGCCGGCAATTTCAAAGCCGAGGTTCCACCCTGCGGGCAGCCAGGCAAAAGGCACACGTAAACAAGCCAGGATCAGGGTAACCACTTTGGGCGGACCGAACGATCGCCGGCTGGCAGGCAGGATTGAGAGCAGAATATAATCCAGAAAAAAGAACATAGCCAGGGCGCCGGTCATCAACGGAATGGATTGATTTTTCAGATAGTAGGGCAAACCGCCGAGCAACGCCAACAAGATGAGGAGAATATTCATCACAAGGGACGGGATGTTTTCTAACTTCTCGAGTGAATGCAACACACGGTCAAAGGGGTTGCCTGCGCAACCGGGAAAGTATTTCGTGTTCTTGAAGGATTTGGGTTTTATTTTTATTATTTTTGTCATAGAGCATAATAATACCGCCATGCATGCAGCATGGCGGTATTTTGGTAAAGATTAGTTTTCTTCAGGCAACCAACAGCACAACACCAGTTCCTTGGCGGCTTTGACTTCATCCAGCCTGCCAATGGGAGTGTCATGCGGGGCTTCTTTGAGCAATTCCGGTGTTTCGCGAGCTTCTTTGGCGATTGCCAGCAGCGCTTCAGCAAAGGCATCGAGGGATTGTTTGCTCTCGGTTTCTGTCGGCTCAACCATTAACGCTTCATGCACAATTAGTGGGAAGTAATTCGTGGGTGGATGGAACTTGTAATCCATGAGCCGTTTGGCAATATCCAATGCGTGGACGTCGGGGATATCAGGCCAGCAGCCTTCAACCACAAATTCGTGCATACAGGTGCGTTTGTAGGGCAAATGGTACGCATCACCCAATTTTGCGAGCAGATAGTTGGCATTTAACACCGCATATTCTGACACCTTACGCAAACCTTCCGGTCCGTGCATGCGGATGTAAGTGTACGCACGCACAAACATACCAAACTGGCCAAAGAACGATTTCACCCGGCCGATGGACTTGGGTGGTTTGATGAACCCATATAACGGAGGCAAATCGGCTGTGGCTTTTTCGAGGATGCCAACCAAAGGTGTGGGCAAAAAGTCAGCCAGATGGGCTGCCACACCGACAGGACCGGAACCGGGTCCACCGCCGCCGTGGGGGGTAGAGAAGGTTTTGTGAAGATTAAAATGCATGATGTCGATGCCGAGGTCGCCGGGGCGGACAATGCCAAGCAATGCATTGAGATTGGCGCCGTCACCATAAACCAAGCCGCCAGCTTGATGAACAATGTTGATCACTTCAACCACATTCTCGTCAAAAATACCAAGTGTGTTGGGGTTGGTGAGCATCAAACCAGCCACGGTGTCATCGCAGACTTCGCGCAGTTTGGCGAGATCCACGTTGCCGCGGGCATCGGAAGGCAGAGCTACGACTTCAAATCCACTCATGGCGGAGGTGGCAGGATTGGTGCCATGGGCAGAATCGGGGATGAGAATCTTGGTGCGTTTGGCATCACCCCGTGAGCGGTGATAATCACGAATGATCATGACACCGGTGAATTCTCCCTGAGCGCCAGCCGCAGGTTGCAGTGTGACGGCAGCAAACCCAGCCACTTCTTTGAGGGTTTCCTGCAGGTCATACATCAAGGCCAGGTTGCCTTGAATGGTTACTTCCGGCTGTAATGGATGCGTATAAGCAAACCCTTCGAGTCGGGCGGTTTCTTCATTGATCTTGGGGTTGTATTTCATAGTGCAAGATCCCAATGGATACAAACCACCGTCAATGCAATAATTTAGTGAAGAAAGGTGTGTGAAGTGACGAATCACATCCATCTCGGAAAGTTCAGGCAGGGGCAACTGTTCACGCATCAACGATTGAGGCAGATGGGTCAGCGGAACATCCGGTTCAGGGAAGCGCACACCGGTGCGACCTGGTGAGGAGAGTTCGTAGATGGTGGGCTCAGTCATGAGACACCTCCTCCAAAATGGATGCAAGGTAATCAATGTCATCTTTGGAGGTCATCTCGGTGACACAAATCAGCATGTGATTGACCAAGGCCTCGCAATCTTTGCCGAGGTCATAACCACCAATGATGTCACGTTCCAAGAGGTGGGCGTTTACAGCATCCACTGAACGTGGACACTTGAGAATGAACTCATGGAAGAAGGGGGCATCAGATAATACACTGAAGCCTGGGATCTGACCGAGAACATCTGCAGCGTAATGTGCTTTTTGGAAGCATAAATTGGCAACTTGTTTGAGACCTGATTTACCGACCAGACTGAGATAGATGGTGGCGGCCAGCGCCATCAACCCCTGGTTTGTGCAGATGTTTGAAGTGGATTTTTCGCGTCGGATGTGCTGCTCACGCGCGGTGAGGGTCAACACGTATCCACGTCGGCCCTGTGCATCAGTGGTTTCTCCAACCAGGCGGCCGGAAATTTTGCGGGCAAATTCCTTTTTTGTGGCGAAGAATCCAAGATAGGGTCCGCCATATGACAGCGGAATGCCAAGCGGCTGGCCTTCGCCGACTACGATATCCGCACCCATTTCGCCTGGTGTTTTGAGAAGCCCTAGGGCGATGGGGTTGGTCACGACTGCGAGAAGCGCACCTTTTTCATGTACTTTTTGTGCGAATGAGGTGAGATCAAAAATACGCCCAAAGAAATCAGGATATTGAACTACAACCAGGGCGGTTTCGGCATCTACATGGGCAGCCAAATCGTCTGGATTGCCGGGGAGAGTGAAATCACCGCCGAGAGTTTGGATATTAATGTTTTCATATCCGCAGAGGTATGAACAGACGACCTCTCGGTATTGGGGGTTTACCGCTGAAGAAAGAAGGATACCAGGACGTTTGCCTCTGAAGTTGTGGTAAGCCATTACCCCGGCTTCAGCAGTGGCGGTGGCACCATCATAATGTGAGGCGTTGCTGACCTGCATGCCGGTTAGGTTGGCAATCAGGGTTTGAAATTCAAAAATCGCCTGCAAAGTACCCTGCGCCACTTCAGGTTGATAGGGGGTGTAGGCGGTGTAGAATTCAGCGCGGCGCAACAGGCTATCCACGCCGGCAGGGATGTAGTGATGATAGGCGCCGGCACCTAAAAAACTCAGTAGGCCTTTAACAGTCTCATTTGAACTGGCATATTCATGCATTTCAGCCAGTGCTTCCATTTCTGTGAGACCTTCGGGTAAGTTCAATTTGGGAAAGCGATATTTCTGAGGAACATCCTTGAACAAATCCTCAATGGATTTGACTCCTATTTTCCTCAGCATCTCCTCCGTTTCAGACGGAGTGTGCGGAATGAACATTAGTGTCCTCTGGTTGAACAATATTCAGCGTAGGCTTTGGCATCCATCAGACTAGAAAGTTCAGCCTGATCAGCGATTTCAAGTTTGATCATCCAGGCTTTGCCAAACGGTTCATTGTTGACCAGTTCAGGATTGTTTGAAAGCGATTCGTTGACCTCTGTGATTTTGCCAGAGATTGGGCTGTTGACATCGGCTGCCGCTTTGACCGATTCAATGGTGGCAACATGCGTCAGTTTCTTTATTGAATCACCTTTATCAACAGTGATTTCAACAAAGACGATATCAGAAAGTTGATCCTGGGCGTAATCAGTAACCCCCAGTGTGGCGACGTTACCATCAATAGCCAGCCATTCATCAGAGTGGGTGTATTTCAAATTTTCAGGTACATTCATTTTGATCTCCTCAGGATAATTTTGTAAAAAAAAGAGGACGCAAATTTACTGTATGCGTCCTCTGTTACTTCTATCGGTTTCCTTGGTAGATTAACAACGCAAAGGTAAACCAAAGTGTTTCAGAGCATACCAAAATGGGTCCTTTTACCTGAGAGTTTCAACTTCATCATGGCTGATAAAGACTTGCCCCTTCGGTGCCGGTTAATACCGGTCTCTTCCTCATTTTGGATAAATTGTTACTTGATTCTATAAAGAGAAAGGTAAATTGTCAATGGAATGAAAACAAATAAGTCTGGATTTAGATCATTAATCGCCAAGGCAACAATAGAATTTATCTTTTATAAACAAAAAATAGGGTAACCAGACCGATAAGAATTATCAAAAATACTACAACATAACGCAAACCAAGACCTTTCTTTGATTTGTATTCGCGTTTCATCTGCCTTATTGTAAAATTTGTACTCTCGGGCATACAAAATACAAGGTCTTTATTGTTAGAACCAGGATGGAGAGGGCATTGCAGTTGGGCATTCAATTGCATAATATCTTGACACTTTGGGCAAAAAGCAAGTGCAACGACTTCTTTCGACTCCAGTAATTTTATTAGTTCTTTTTTTAGCAAAGGTTCTTTATGATAAAGCTTTGATATTACTTTTAATCTACCAGCCTTAAAATCTGCTGGAATAACAATTTCTACTTCACGACCTTTGATTTGGGGATGTACAGTACACTTTTTATCTCTATTTAATTCTATTACCGCCTTACACTCCGTACAATAACCGACGGCAATGGCTATACCGTTTGAAACAAGGTTCTCAATGGCTGCCCTCCGCATGCTCCAACTAAAAACACTTCCGTCCATTTCACCAAATACACTCAGAAAGTCTCCTTCTGATTTCCATGCATCTGGGTCAAGGGCCAGTGTCAATCTGTCTCTGTCAGCGTTTAGTGAATCGCCGATCTTTTCGTAAAGACTTCTCCTCTTTTTGAGTAATTCAATCCTGGCATTATTGGGAGCTAATTCCAGAGCGACAGATAAATCGGCGATGGATTGCATGATATTAAAATTCATTTGCTGAAGTGAACGATTTTTATATTTAATATATTCAGGGATTTTACGTGTGGAAATAACAATTGAAAGAATTAACGAAAGTAGGGTACCAACACTCAAGCTAACAGGGTTAAGCCAAAAGCTTTCTGGGTTTGGAGCACCTTTCCTAATGAAATTGTCATAAAGTAAAAAAACAAATAATGCTGCTAAAACAAGGAAAAAGAACAAGAAAAATAGGCGAACGCCCATACCTTGTCCAGGTAAAAGGTTTACCCTGCAATGTATACAGCGATCCGCAGTTGATAGATTTATTGTGCTGCATTTGGGACAACGAATTCTTGCTTCGTTTTGGTTTAAAGGATTATTTGCAGTGTTGGGATTTTGTGGCTTATTCTGTACGCTCATCTTTACCTCCATTATATAAAAAGCAACCAAATTATTGGTCTGCAATGAAAGGTGGATGATTATTTGAACAAGCTTATTTTCAAACGAATGAAGAACAATAAATTCATTATACACAGTAATTTAATTTACTTACTGTATTTCTTGTCTGGAAATAACTGGAAAGTAATTCAAACTCTCACAAGGGACAATTTTCGTCAGATAATAAAATTTTGTTATGAAAAGACAAGGAAAAAGGTTCTAGTACATATAGATTAGTAATAATCTAAAAAAATTCACGAGAGTTGTGAAAATTGTTATTTAAATTATTTCTTTTTTTTACTAATTACGAACAAAAAGAAACCAAAAAACCTTAATCCAGCTGCAGTAAACAAACCAACTGGCAGACCAAATTGATCTGCGATCCAGGTGCCAATCAAAGGGGAGGCAATGGCAGCCAGATATTGTATGCTTTGAGCCAACCCAACAAATATGGCACTGTATTCAATTGGTACAACTTTCATCAATTCATCAAAGAACACCAAATCCAGTCCAGCCTGAAAAATGCCGGCGATGCCAGCAACCACAGCAATCTGCCAGGTGGAAGTAGTTAAAGCAAGCAAGAATGGATAAAGCGATAAGCCTAGTGTCGTCCAAACCAGAACAGCACGTGTTCCCTTTTTTCTGCCGAGGCGGGTCCAAAAAAAATAACCAAGAACCATAATTGCGATCTGGCTGGTGGTGATGATCGAGATCCATTTATCAGAGGCATGTACATAGCGCACGAGATACAAAGGAACCAAAGGAACAGCCAATGTAACACCAGACATAAAGATAAATCGTTTTGCTAAAAATGATAGAAATGGTTTTTCTTTAAAAACTAACATTTTTAGCTCTAGAATTTGTGCTTTGAGAGATTTGGTGGCAATCATGGGCGGATGAACTGTTTCAGGCAGCTTGAGATGGCTGGAATAGTAATAGCTAATTAATCCGCCGATGGAGAGACCGATAAACATAAGCTGATAGTTAAGAGGAAAGAGTACTTTATCCAGAAGTTGTCCGACGCCGATGACCATCAACGTGGTTGTGACACCCATGGTGGACCAGCGCCTTGACATCAACTCGAAGCGACGGTTGGGTCCTGCGACTGAATTCATGACCACCGAAAAAGCGATGGCAACGATGGTTTGAGGCAAGGTTGCCAACGCCCAGATGAGCAGGATGGAATTAACCAGAATGGATTGAGGAATAAGAAAGGAAATTATGCCGGTGAGGGCATAACTTCCGATGACAAGTAAACGGGCAATACTGAACCATTTAACAATATTGGTTTGGCGCTGCAGAAAGCGTCCAAGTGGCAGTGCTAGAAGCAAACCAGTGACTGCCGGCATGGAAGAAAGCAATCCGACCTGGAAGGAAGTGGCGTTGAGGTGGGTTAAATAGACAGGCAAAAAGGGTGAGGCCGCATTGGCGAGACCGACACCGATGGCATCTATTTGCACATTGCGAAAGTTGGCTTTCACTACATCCGCAGATTGGAGTTCGGGAGGTGTTTCGAGTGAGTTAATCATTGATTTGTTTTGAGACGATTATACCAATGAGATTCTTGAAAACTATAAAGAAATTGTGGCGCAGGTTTTTGCTGATTATGCTAAAGTATAAGAATGAAATGGTCCAATTACTTCAGCGGAGAAAAATCATGTCTTTCTTTAAAAAGTTATTTTCTTCAAAACATACACAAGATGAATCGAAAAATTCTTACGATTTGGATAATTGGCGTACGCAAAGTGTTCAATCGAAAATGGCCGACAAAAGCATTGAATTGGAAACAAAACAATCAGGGAGTTCGAACACGGTATTAAATGATCTAATGGCAGCCAGTGGCGAAATTATTGAGTTGCATAAGACTCAACCTTCAAACAGTGGCTCGGATGATCAATACGAGTACGAATATTCGATTTATGGGAGTTCGTATGACAAGATCATCAAACGCGTAATGGAGAAGATAAAAGAACTTGAAGAAATTAAGGACTTTGATTCTTTGTGTGTTGCATTAAAAATTAGTGACAGCACCATAAGATCAAAGATCGTAGAGGCGCTCGGAAGGATCGGTGATAATCGAGCGGTTGAGGTGCTTAAGGCGTTACTGCAAGAACGTTTCAGTGATGTGAAAATTGCTGCAGCCACAGCCCTGGGTGAGATCGGGGATGAGCGCGCTGTGGATGCTCTGGTCAAAACCATGCTTGAGCACAGCAATATGAACGTAAAGAATGTATTTCTGGCGGCGGAAAGTGCAATCAAAAAAATTGGTAATCAGGATATCGTTGAACTATTCACACCTGCGTTGACTGACGATAATCACAGATATCAATGCATGGCGGCAAAAGTGCTGGGCGACTCTGGGGACGAACGAGCCGTTGATCTCTTAATAGCTGCTTTAAAGGACGGCAACAGGGGCGTACGCTCACAAGCGGCGGAGAGTTTGGGAAAGCTGAAAGATAATCGTGCCGTGGAACCGTTGATCCATGCGCTGCATGACGAGGAGACTGGCGGGTGTTCCGCTGCGGCAAAGGCGTTGGGTGAAATCGGTGATGAACGCGCGATAGAGCCGCTGGAAGCAGCTTTACAGGGTTGGTATGAATATGATAAATGGATCGTACAAGAGGCAATAAATAAGATTCGATTTAAATAATAAAGCAGTTCTAGGTTTGGATTATTTTGTGAAGGATTGTTAAATGCACTTGATAAAATGGTGATTTCCATAAGTAGGGTGGTTTAGAAACCGTCAATCTAATTGTGCTAGATAGGATTTAGATTCTTTTGGGATTGTCTTATTGTCTTGTTTTGAAAAAAATCCTTGCACCGCTCGTTTATTAGGAATACTTTTTTCCAAAATATACAAACGAATAATTGATTCACGTTGAGAAAATGCTTTTCATAGAATAATTGGTTTTAACTCAAGTGCATCAAAAGGGCATACCGAGACACATAATCCACAAGCAGAACATTTATCTGAGTCAACAGCCGCAATTTGTTTTAACGGGGCATTCAGTGCATCAAATTGGCAGACTTTTGCACACAGCGAACAAGCTTTGCATTTGTCAGTATTGACCCATGCAGCTTGTTCCTTCGAAGTGACCACTGGTTGACCTCCTCGAAATTTATTGAGATATAAACCTTTAATCTCGTTAATATCATTGTAGCCGTGGGTTTCCAACCAATGAGCGGTTTCTGCGGCTATTTTTCCATAAACATCCGGACCTTTGAGAATGGCAGCAGTGCAGACCTCGACAAGTGATGCGCCGGCCATAAAAAATTCAATCACGTCTTCTCCGCCAGTGACACCCCCCACACCTATGACAGGTTTGTCAGTCACACGCGCCACCTCAAAAACAGAACGTACAGCCATAGGTTTAATGGCAGGACCAGAAAGCCAACCATATCCATTTTGGGATCCCAGAGGGGATAAGCCCCGTTCAATGTCGATCACTAGCGTCGGGCCAAAACTATTAATACAGGTGAAGCCATCCACATATGGGTCTAATAATTTTGCGATTTCACCCAAATCTCCTGAGTGCAAACTAAGTTTGGCAACAATTGGAATCTTAACTGCATTTCGCAACGCTTGGGCGGTTTCAACAATCAGTTTTTCATCCAGATAATGGACGGAAAATTCAATAATATTTATCCCTTTATGTTCTAGGTGTGGTCCCAATGAGGCAAGATCCTGGGCTGTGTAACCGATGCTGCCAATTATTGGAAGCTTAAAATCACAGGCGGCTTTAAGTGAAACATCATATTCCTGGTTTAGCCAGGTTTCGGGGGAGAGTTCACTCCACAATTCTGTATTGAGCAGATTATCTTTTCCGAAACGAACCATGTTAGGGCGGGGAACCGGAGCGGCAACACTTGAAATGGTTTTTGTTAACAATCCTCCTGCGCCACCTTGTGCCGCGCGTTGCACCATTAATCCAGAACCGACGTTAGGGCCTGCTGCAGGAATTACAGGATTGAGGAAAATTTGATTGAATACCTTAACTTTCAAATTGACGTTGGCCATAAATTTTCTTTCAGAGAATTGAATGGTTTTAGTTTTTAAAAACAAAGACAATTATCTCATAAAGGAGATAATTAGGGTGAGCTGATTCAAAATGTATCACAGAGTTGTGATTGAATTTGGATTATTTAGGTGAAGATTTGGATAGTGCCCCGGGATATACGGAAATTTCGGTGACAAGGGTTGTAAAGCAGCCGTCATCCTGCCAGAAGCTGAGGTAATTGCCGTTTTTATTGAAGCTGTCAATGCGATAGATGTCGTATCCGCTGATGACGACCGCATCCCCGGGTTGAATGGAGTTAAGCTTGAGGTTAATTTCTTCATTTGAAGGAATGACGTGTAACAGGCCGATGGAGCCGTTAGGGCGCGGATCGTGCCATGACAGCCAGCGGTATCGGTGGTCATAGACTTTGATTTCAACCACGAACGGGTTTGAATAATCGCCGTTGGTGATGAGGATATCGCCGGTGAGCAGGGCAAAATTATCTTCGTGTATTGGGGCGGCATATCCGACCAGACCAGAAAAACTGATTTCTCTGGTGGATTCATATGAGATTACCCAAAATGCACCTGAGGGATGCATGATGCGTTTGAGATTATCCAGATATTGAATTTCGTCAAAATTGTCTATGGTCACTGGTCTTACAAAGATGGGCTTGAGTTTATCCCAGTTGGATTGAGTCAGGTCAATTGCCAATATTAAAACAAAGATGCTGATCAACCAGGTTAAAATTTTGATGCGGTTGACCTTTTGTTTTCTACGATTGTCTTTAATTGAATCCAGAAAGTGCATTGTTATCCTGTATCGGCAGAAGAACGTTACGTGAGAGCGCTTCCATGTTATTAAAATTATATATTTTTACTTATATGTTTGTCAAGTCTCTTTTTATGAATCTATTTTCTAATTATTATTCGTTCAGGATTTCAACATTTGTGACAAGGGTCGTATTACAGCCGGTATCCTGCCAGAAACCAATATAGTCTCCTTCAGGGTTATAGCCCTGAATTTGATAAATGTCATAACCAGTGATGCGGACTTTGTCTCCGTTTTGAACGGTTTTTAATGCCTGATTTATATCTTCATTAAGTGGCACGGTGTGAAGCAGATTAATTGCACCATTCGGCTGCGTATTCGTTTTCGATATCCATGTGAAATGATGATTTGAAACACTGGTGTTCACAAATTCGGGGTTGGCAAAATCGCCGCTGGTGACGAGGATATCAAAGGTGAGAATCGCAAAAGAGGTTTCGCGAATTGGTGAGGTATGACGAACCAATCCGATGAAATCCCTTTTATAACTGGTTTCATACGAAATGTCGTAAGCGCGGCCATTCTCAAGCGTGATATCGTGCAACCCTTTGGAAGACATGACCAGATCGAAATTAAGAGGACCTTCAAATCCCAACGCTTTCGTTATTGGCAGACAATTGCGATAAACCATAATGGACCCAACCGCAATGATCAAGATAATCAAAACCATCCATAAGAGTCCCTCAAAATTATGAGGACGTGAAGGTTCAAAAGCTTGGTTTTGGTCATTGAGATTATCCATATATCAATTGTCGGCTGATTGACATTTCGGGTATAATGCCCTTATCAAAATATAAGGAGGTCCTTATAAGTTTATCTCAACTTTAAGATTTGGAAAGCCAAGCGCATGGACCGGAAGATATTCCGGTTGACGAGGAAGAGGGTTCTTCACCGCAAGGTGGAGTTAACCGGCGAGTGCCGGGAAAATCGAAAGATCAGCGGAAGCCCTCCTGACCCAATGAAAGGGTCTGCACTTTCCAACACACTCACAGTTGAATAGAAGATCGGTGAAATCCGATCTAGCGATGATGCTTCGATGTTTAAGACGAAGGGTCAATAGTATTTTCTCATGGAGGCTTTCATGTGCGGAATTGTTGGCTACATTGGCAATCAAAATGCGACGCCAATTGTATTAACTGGATTAAAAAAACTTGAGTACCGTGGATATGATTCTGCGGGACTGGCTGTGATCACAAATGGACATATCGAGGTCCGACGCGATGCAGGAAAACTGGCGAATCTTGAACTGCTGGTTCAAAACCAACCGATCGTCGGAAAGATGGGCATCGGTCATACACGTTGGGCCACCCATGGAGAACCCTCTGCGCGTAATGCACATCCTCACTTAAGCACCACCGGTGAAGTAGTGGTGGTGCACAACGGGATTGTGGAGAACTTTATTGAGTTAAAAGAAGAGCTGGTGCAGAAGGGGATCGAGTTTCAATCTGATACAGACACTGAGACCATCGTGCACCTGATAGACCTTTATATGAAGTCAGGCCAAAACCTTGAGTCTGCTGTCAGAATGACATTGTCGCGATTGAAGGGTGCGCATGGCGTGGTGGTGATGTCGACACTCGAAAAAGATAAAATCATCGCTGCCCGCATCGGCAATGCCGGTGGTGTTGTGTTGGGGATTGGTGAGGGTGAGAATTTCATCGCTTCGGACATACCTGCGATTTTGGAGCATACCCGGCGATTGATCTTTTTGGAAAGCCGACAGATGGCCGTGGTCAATAAAGACGAAATCGAGATCAGCACCATTGAAGGAAAGAAAATCACACCGCACGTATCATCCGTTGCCTGGGACCCCGTGTCTGCAGAAAAGGGCGAGTATAGACATTTTATGCAAAAAGAAATCCATGAGCAAGTTCGCGCACTGACTGATACGCTGGCGGGGCGTGTGGATTTTGAGAATGGAACCGTACGTTTGCCTCAATTAAACCTGACTGTTGAAAAAGCCAAGAAGATTGAAAAAATTGTCATCACAGCCTGCGGCACGGCATCACATGCAGGGATGGTCGGCAGACTGCTGATCGAGCGTATTGCTCGCATCCCGGCAGTGTGTGAGATTGCCTCCGAGTTTCGTTATTCTGACCCGATTGTAGATGAGAATACGGTGGTGCTTTCAATCAGCCAGTCTGGTGAAACTGCCGATACGCTGGCAGCAATGGAAGAGGCGCGCAAACATGGCTCGACCACCTGGTCGATTGTCAACGCCATTGGTTCACAAGCCATGCGCGTATCTGACGGTTTTATTTCAATGCAGACTGGCCCTGAAATCGGTGTCGCCTCAACAAAGGCATTTACCGCACCGTTGGTGGATTTATACATGCTGGCTGTGCTGCTGGCAGATTTACGCGGCACCATTACGGAAAAAGAACGTAAGGTTTTGGTGGATGATTTGAGGTTGATCCCGGAACTGGTGGGAGAATGCTTGGATCGTGAAGCTGAAGTGGAAGAAGTAGCGAATTATTTGAAAGAAGCGCGCGATATGCTTTATCTAGGCCGCGGCATCAACATGCCGATTGCTTATGAAGGGGCGTTAAAGATGAAAGAAATTTCTTATATGCACGCTGAAGCTTACCCGGCGGGTGAGATGAAACACGGCCCGATTGCACTTGTCGATAAGGATATGCCGGTTTTAGCGATTTGCACAAAAGATCCATGGTACGAAAAGATGATCAGTCAGGTGGAACAAGCCAAGGCAAGAGGTGGCAGTGTGATCGCTGTGGCGACCATCGGTGATGAACGGGTTGAATCACTTGTGGACCGTGTCTTATGGGTGCCTAACGCACCCTGGATGCTGAGCCCGGTTGTGACGGTGATTCCGCTGCAGATTCTGGCTTACCACATCGCAAGTTTACGAGGGTTAGACGTAGATCAACCGAGGAATCTGGCAAAATCGGTGACTGTGGAATAAAAAATAAAGCCGTTGGTTAAGAACCAACGGCTTTTTCTTTCATATTGTTAATCAATTGTTTGACCACTTTTTTTGATAGGGCTGGGTTTTTAAATAAATTGGATATGTTTTCATGCACCAGTGTGATCTTTGGCCCTGTGCGTGTCGCGATCCATGTCGTTCTCACACCAAGTGATTCGAGATAGGCAACGGCCTGATTGAGGCGTGAGGCAGAGGCGTATCCTTTGGGTTGAAAGTTAGTCATGAGCGCATTGATAATCAGATCAATGAAGGCGGCTTCTTTTTGTTGATCCAGATCATCCACATTTAAAAATTCCAGCATGCCTGTGATCAATCCCTTAACCAATGGTTCAGGGGTTTTTTGAATCAAAGAGAATCTCGCTGCAGGCCTTCCAGGAGCCTCCAATCGGTTCGCTGTAAGCCTTTCTACGCGATTTTGAGCCATTAATTGGTCTAATTGCTCACGTATATCCGCTTTGGTGCGTTCCAGGGCAATGGACACTTCCGTTACAGTAGAGGGTCCGTTTGATTCGAGATAATTTAGGATGTTTTGTGATGTTTTCATTTTAATTAAGCAATAAATTTCTTTCTTAATTATACCCATTATATAATTCTAATTCAACTTATTTAGGAATTATATATTAATTAAGCAAGAAAATCCTTTCTTAATTAAATGCTTGACTTTGCTCAAAGCCCGGATACAATTATTTCAGATGGTTTAAGGCAAAAAAGGAAGGTTACAATGGCTGAAAATGATTTAAACAATCCCGAAATTGATATTCCTGATGAGTTAAAACAACAAATTGCTGTGACGACATTGGATCGAATCTACAATTGGAGTCGGAGTAATTCACTCTGGCCAATGATGTTCGGTCTCGCTTGCTGTGCAATTGAAATGATCTGCACTGCCGCCAGCCGTTATGATTTATCCCGGTTCGGCATGGAAGTGATGCGTCCGAGCCCCAGGCAGGCTGACGTGATGATTGTTTCGGGTACCGTCACAAAAAAAATGGTGCCGCAAATTGTGAGACTCTACAACCAAATGTCTGAACCCAAATATGTGATCGCCATGGGCGCATGTGCTTCTGGTGGCGGTCCATTTAAAGAGGGTTATAACGTAGTACCGGGTGTGGATAAATTTATCCCAGTGGATGTTTATGTGGCTGGCTGCCCGCCAACGCCGCAAGCCTTGCTGCACGGCCTGATCACACTTCAAAAGAAGATCGAAGGCGAACACATCCCCGACACGCGCTGGTACAAAAAAGGTGAGGTTGAGGCGCTGCCGATTCCGATATTGGGACCCGATCTGATGGATCCTCGGCATTTTGAACTTATTAGAGAAGAAACCCACAAACCATTACCGGTTGTGGATGTAATTATTGAGGGAGGAGAAACCGCATGAGCGAACAGACTGCCATTCATCCTCTGTATGCACAATTAATAAGTAAATTTCCCGACTCTGTTGTGAGGGATGATCGTGCGGGATTTAACGGGGTTGTCGTTCAGCCTTTAAATTTACTTGAAGTCGTAAAAGAATTGCGTGATAGCCTTGGATACGACTACCTTTCATCGGTAACTGCAGCAGATGATTTTCCGGAAGAGCGGTTGGAAGTAATTTACCATCTCTTCAAAAGTGTGGGTGGAGCACCAGCAGTAATTAAAGTGTTTTTAGGCCGCGAAGAACCTGTTGTGCCTTCACTGACCCCCATGTATCCCGGAGCAGAACTTCAAGAACGCGAGGTATGGGACCTTTATGGCATCCGTTTTGCCAATCATCCTGATCTCAGACGTATTTTATTGTGGGAAGGTTTTCAAGGGTTTCCCCTGCGCAAAGACTGGAAGGAACCTTTATATGAGGAGGATGTTAAACCCTTCAAATCAAGGTGGCCTGAAGGCAAGGGCGAACGAAAGGAATTGCTGAATCCCTATAAAGATAATGTCCAATATCCGCGGGAGTTTGAGCCAAGCACGGTTAGTGGTGATGTGGATCAAGCCATGTATAAGAGTCTGGAGTATTCTGACGATCCAAACTCACGCGTGATTAAAACAGATCAATTGGTGGTTAATCTTGGTCCGCAGCATCCTTCAACTCACGGCGTTTTTCGCATGGCGGTGGTGTTGGAAGGCGAGACTATAGTCAATCTCAAACCGGTAGTGGGTTATTTACACCGCAACCATGAGAAGATTGGCGAGCGCAACACCTGGCTGCAAAACATGCCTTATACAGACCGATTAGACTATCTGGCGCCCATGAGCAATAATTTTGGCTACGCAATTACGGTTGAAAAACTAATGGGAATTGTTCCAACAGAACGGGCGGAATACATCCGTGTAATGATGGCCGAATTGACACGCATTGCCAGTCATACCATGACCACAGGTTTTCTGCTTAATGACCTGGGTGCATATTTTACGCCGGCCTTGTATGCACTTGAAGAACGTGAATTGATCTTGGATGTTTTTGAGGAAGTTGCCGGTTCACGTATGATGGTCAACTACTTCCGTTTCGGCGGAGTAGTCAGAGATGTTTCGCCTGAGGTGCTCAAAAAAATCAAACATTTGGTGTATAACCGTCTGCCGCGAAAAATTGATGAGCTGGATAAGTACATCTCAGCCAACGAGATTGTGCGCACACGCTGTGAAGGCGTTGGTGTACTGACTGCGGATGACGCAATCGCATTTTCAACCACAGGTCCAAACCTGCGCGCTTCCGGAGTGCCTTACGATATTCGGCGCGCTGATCCTTATAGTATTTATGAAAGCCTGGACTTTGATGTATGCACTCATGACCATGGCGATGTTTATGATCGCTACCGAGTGCGTATAGACGAAATTCGACAGAGTATTCGCATCTTGAAACAGGTACTGGATCGCATTCCTGAAGGTCCAATCATGGCAGGCAAACCTCAATACGCAACTAAAGTGCCAGCCGGAGAAGCATACGGACGGGTCGAGGGTCCGCGCGGGGAGTTGGGATTCTATGTTGTATCAGACGGAAAACCCAATCCGAAGCGTTATCATGTGCGCGCCCCATCGTTTATCAACTTGACAAGTCTGGCGCAGATGTGCAAAGGCGCCAAGGTGGCAGATGCCGTTACCATTTTGGGTGCTGTGGATATCGTCCTCGGCGAAGTGGATCGCTAGGTGGAGGCTTAAATGAATGGATTTGGAATATTAAAGGGTTTGTGGATCACCCTGAGACACTTTTTTGATACTTATCTGAGTGAATTTGGAAGAAATCGAAAAAAATTGCCATTGGATGATCAACGCGGCATGGTGAATTCGCCTGGCTTGTTCACTATTCAATATCCAGAAGAAGTTTTGGCTGCCCCTGAAGAATTCAGAGTCATTCCTTTTTTGGTCTACGAAGCGGGTGATTATGATCAGAGAAAATACCGATGCACAAGCTGTGGCATTTGCGCAAAGGTATGTCCAACACAATGCATCTATATAACACGCAAGAAGGATGCTGAAACAGGCAAGCCCATCCCTTCACCTGAAGAGTTCTACATTGATACTGATAAATGCATGAACTGCGGCTTCTGTGCGGAATTCTGTCCGTTTGATGCGATCAAGATGAATCACGACTTTGAGCTGGCGACATACGAGCGTGGAGAGACGCACATTTTCAATAAAGAGAAGTTGGGTAAACCGGTCGAATACTATGCTAAAATTCGTCCAGTCAATTATGCGCTTGAAGTAGCAGAGAAGGCTGAGAAAGCCGAAAAATCAACTGCTGCTTAGGTTTATGAAAGCAGCTTATGTTCAATACTGACACTGAAATGTTGTTTCCGCTACGCGTGATTCCGTCGTTAAGTGATGTGCGCGGGGCGGATTGGCAAAAACTGATAGAGCACCTTTCAGATGAACAGACAGATGACAGTGAAAAAATTGCCATGACTGCCTTGGTAGTCAAATTGGCCGGTTGTGCCAGTTGCAATACAGACTCATTCAGAGCGATGAAAGGCTGCACCCAGTGTGCACGTTTGATCATCAAGCGTAATAAAGGAAGCGATGCAGATTTGATTCGCAATTTTCAAGATTGTCAAAAAGAAGTGACACTCTATCTCTCTAAACGGAATCAGTAGTGACTGATCAAAAGGAAATGATGATAACCAAGGAAGCAGTAATCGCTGCGTTAAGCGGCGTCATAGAACCGGAGTTACATAAAGACTTGATTACCCTCAAAATGGTTGAGGATATTGAAGTTAAGGGTAGTGAAATATTCTTCAAAATCATTTTAACCACACCGGCTTGTCCGTTGGTTGAAAAAATCAAAAGCGATGCAACCAAAGCCGTGAAAGCTATAGAAGGTGTTACCGCTGTGTCGATTGTGATGGATTCACGTGTGGCGTCTGATGGACAAGCGCGCGAAATGTTAAAACTGCCCATCAAAAACGCAGTTGCCATTGCTTCGGGCAAAGGCGGCGTGGGCAAATCCACGGTTGCAGTAAATGTGGCGGTGACACTGGCAACGAAAGGCGCTCGTGTGGGTTTGCTGGATGCTGATATATATGGCCCCAACATTCCTACCATGATGGGTGTGGATGGACTGCCTGCGCCAATTAACGGCCGATTGATCCCTGCAGAATCATATGGGGTCAAAATGATGTCAATTGGTTTCATGGTAGCGCCCGGCCAACCTTTGATTTGGCGTGGACCGATGCTGCACACTGCCATTCGGCAATTTCTTGCTGATGTTGAGTGGGGTGAACTGGATTATTTGATCATTGATCTGCCCCCGGGCACAGGTGATGCACAGCTTAGCTTGATGCAGAACCTTCCGCTAAGTGGAGGAGCTATCGTAACGCTGCCGCAATTGGTTTCACTTGAAGATGCCGGTCGCGGATTGCAGATGTTTAAAGAACTTAAAGTGCCTGTATTGGGTGTTATTGAAAATATGAGTTACCTAGCCATGCCCGACGGTACCAAGATGGATCTATTTGGCACTGGCGGCGGTCAGGCACTGGCAGAAAAAATGGATGTTCCCTTTTTAGGATGCATCCCGATTGACCCTGAAGTCAGAATTGGCGGTGACAGCGGTAAACCTGTTTCATTGACCAAACCTGAAAGTGAAGTCGCCAAGGCGTTGGTAAGTGTGACTGAGAGAATTGCTGCACAAGTAAGTATGATGGCATTTGCCCAGGCACAGAAAGAGGGAGATTCGTGACCGATCAAGCGCAAACCCAAACCGCACCGAGCATCGTTGGTGTCAGGTTTTCTAAAGTAGGCAAGATTTACCATTTTGACGCTAGAAAAATCGAGGCGTTGAGATTGGGAGACGTTGTGGTGGTTGAGACCAGCCGCGGTTGGCAGCTCGGAGAAGTGGTTGTAATGGTGGCTGAACCTGTGGCACCCCCTGAAGGCACCTGGAAAACCCTGGATCGCCTGGCAACCCCCAAAGACCTTATGCAGCGTCAAAACTGGCAGGCTAAAGAACAGGATGTGGTTGAAGTTGCCCGCAAACGGTTGAAAGAGCTAAGACTGCAAGGCGTGAAGATCATTTTTAGCGAATACAGTTATGATGGATCAAAGCTGACGATTTTCTTCAGCAGCGACTCAGAAGACAAAGTCGATCTTAAATCGATGCGTTCAGATATGCAGCGTGTGTATGGCCCGGCACAGGTTGAATTGCGTCAAATTGGCCCGCGCGATGTGGCCAAAGTGTTGGGCGGAATGGGCGCCTGCGGACTTGAAACCCGATGCTGTTCAAAGTTTATTACAGAGTTCAGTTCAATCTCCATCCGCATGGCCAAAGAACAGGGCATTTCACTCACTCCGACTGAAATCACGGGGATGTGCGGAAGACTACGCTGTTGTTTGATCTATGAATATGATAATTATGTTGAAGCAAGAAAATTACTTCCAAAGAAGAACAAGCGCGTGATCACACCTGATGGCACGGGCAAGGTTATCGATGTATCCCCCATACGTGAGATGGTTTTGGTTGAATTGCCCGAAATTGGTCGCAAAGAATATCACAAAGATGTTTTAAAACCTGCAGATGAGTTGGAGGCATTTGAATCCAAGGCTCAAGCAGGTTGCGGAGGAGGTAATGGTGGCGGCGGATGTGGGCAATGTCAACGACGTTAAGTTTCCTCCTGTCTTAGAGGATTTTGAAGGTTGGAAAGAAAAAAAGAAAATTCTGGTCATCTTGGCACATCCGGATGACCCTGAATTTTTTATGGGGGCAACACTGGCGCGATGGGGAGCGCTTGGGCATGAGGTTCGTTATTGTATTTTGACCACAGGGCAAAAGGGGTCTCAAGACCTCAAGCAAAAGCCTGAAGATCTGGCAGAAATCAGAAAAAGAGAGCAACAAAATGCTGCCGACACCTTACTAATAAAAAGTGTCGAATTTTTGGATTACGTGGATGGTGAAGTTGTGCCTGACATGAAAATGTGCAAACAACTTGTTCGCATTATCAGAAAATACAGCCCTCAAATTGTGGTCAGCAGCGATCCTTTAAATTATTTCCCGGCCACTAATCGAGTCAACCACCCAGACCACAGGGCGGCAGGGCAGGCAGTATTGGATGCAGTCTTTCCTGCAGCGGGCAACCCAATGTTCTTTCCCGATTTGATCAGTGAAGAAAAATTGATGCCTATAAACGTTGCTGAATTGTGGTTTTCGATCCCTGCTGAAGCTAATCTGGTTGTGGATGTGAGTCGGTATTTTGACCAGAAGATCAAAGCCATTCTCTGTCACAAATCTCAACTCAATATGGATGATGCAAAGTTTGAAGAGATGTTGAAAACGCGTTGGGCAATCATCAACGAACAAAAGCAGTCAGTATTTCTTGAACGGTTTAGAAGAATCGTTTTTGGATAATTAAATAATCAGATTAATAAGATTAATACTGATTACATTTGTCATTATTGACCAATTCGGAAGTCTTGATATACTCAATTTATCTGAATAATCAGATGAATTGAGTGTTATTATGGAAAACACACCAAAACGATATCAAATTTCTGAATTACTCAAATATCTCGCTTCTTTACCTGAAGACGAAAAAACGCGCATTCCTCCGTTGGCAGAATTGAGCCAGATTCTGGAGATCAGCGTGGCGAGTCTTCGTGAGCAGCTTGAAGTAGCGCGCATGATGGGAATTCTTGAAATCAAGCCGAAAGCAGGAATCAAGAAAAACCAGTATCAGCTAAAACCCGCCTTGATTGCGAGTTTATCTTACGGTGTAGAAGTAAACAATCGTTTATTCTGGCAAGTCGCTGATATGCGCAAGCATCTTGAGGCTGCGTATTTCATTGAAGCCGTACAAATGCTTTCAACCTCGGATAAAGAAGAATTGGCGGCACTGGTTAAAAAGGCTCAACAAAAATTACGCAGCATCCCCAGCCAACTGCCAAATGTAGAACACCGTCAGTTTCACTTGACAATGTACCGGCGACTCAATAATCACCTGGTATATGAATTTCTCGAAACCTATTGGGATCTGTATCGCCTGACGGGGATGGATGTTTACACAGACATCAATTATGTTGATCGAGTGTGGCAGTTTCACGGACGGATCGTTGAACAAATAAAAAATAGCAACTTTACCCAGGGAATGCAAATCCTCCTGGAACATATGGATTTAATTAGCCAGCGTGAAAGACCTGCACCGCGGCTATCTTTTGAATAACTCTAAACTTGAGATACGGAGACTGTTATCAAGATGAGCAAACAAGGTTTAGTGGTTAATGATTTCTGCATCACCTTTAGCACAGTTAACGGATCGGGCAGCGCAACTGCCAACACCACCCTGATGAGAGCCCTATTCAAAATGGGTATTCCCGTTTCAAGTAAAAATATCTTTCCTTCCAATATTCAAGGGCTGCCGACCTGGTATACCCTTCGATTAAGCAAGGATGGATACATGGGCAGAGTTGAACAGGATGACATTATTGTCGCCATGAACCCGGCCACCTTGCACAAAGAGGTGCAATATCTCGCACCAGGCGGTGTATTTTTACTGCCGGATGATTTTAACTTTGAAAATCCTCGAGAAGATCTAATCATCTACCGAATGCCGGTTAAGAAGCTGGTTAAAGATGCTGAAGTGCCCCCCAGTTTGAGAGACTACATCTCAAACATGGTCTATGTTGGCGTTTTATGTTTCTTGTTGGGGATTGATCTGGATTTGATTCACCAGGCGCTTGATTTTCAGTTCAAAGGCCGCCAAAAACCGATTGACCAGAATTACCAGGTGGTAGAAGCAGCATATTTATGGTCTAAACAAAATCTGGTCAAAAAAGACCCTTATGCCGCCGAAAAGATGCACGGAACGGACGATTGCATCATGACGGATGGCAATACGGCAGGCGCTTTGGGATCCATTTTCGGCGGGGTGCAGTTCACGGGTTGGTACCCGATCACGCCGGCGACAAGTTTGGCAGAGTCGCTGATTGAGTATCTGCCGAAATATCGGGTTGATCCCGAAACAGGAAAAGATACCTATGCCGTCGTGCAATCTGAAGACGAACTCGCTGCGATTGGCATGGCGATTGGCGCAGGCTGGGGCGGATTAAGGTCAATGACCTCCACCTCCGGACCGGGTCTTTCGCTGATGTCAGAATATATTGGTTTAGCCTATTACGCTGAGGTTCCGGTAGTGATCTGGGATGTACAGCGGGTGGGTCCAAGCACTGGTATGCCGACACGCACGGCGCAGGGCGACTTGACCCAGGCAAATTTTATCAGCCATGGCGACAAGAACATGATCATTCTCATTCCAGGTTCAATTCAGGAATGTTTTGAGTTTGGCTGGCGGGCTTTTGATATTGCCGAAAGATTGCAAACCCCTGTAATCGTTTTATCTGATCTTGATTTCGGCATGAACATGTGGACAAGCAAGAAATTTGAATATCCAGACCAACCCATGGATCGTGGCAAGGTGTTATGGGAAGGCGATATGGAGGAATTCCTGGCAAAACACGGCGGCGAGTGGGGACGCTACCGGGATGTGGATGGGGATGGCATTCCCTGGCGCACACTACCTGGCAATACGCACCCAAAATCGGGATATTTCGCCCGCGGCACAAGCCATAACGAAGATACCGGTTACACAGAAGACCCGGAAAAATGGGAAATCATCTTCAATCGTATAGCCAATAAGTTTGAAACCGGAAAACAATATCTGCCCAAGGCAATTGCAGATGAAAGCCAGAAAGCCGCATTGGGAATCATTGCGTCAGGGTCAGCAGACCCTGCGGTGCAAGAAGCAAGAGATTTATTGATAAAACAAGGCATCAAAACGGATTATTTGCGCATTCGCAGCCTTCCCTTTGACACTGAGGTTGAAGATTTCTTGAAAAAACATGAGCAATTGGTTGTTTTGGATATCAACCGCGACGGACAACTTAACCAACTGCTTACCATGACTTACCCAGCTTATGCAGCCAAGACAACCAGTTTGGCGCATTTAGACGGGCTGCCACTGAATGCAAAATGGGTAGAAACTCAAATATTATCCCTCAAGGAGGTCAAATAATGACCACGCCCTTGCCAAACCCCGCCATCCAGACAGTGAATAAAGCAGGTTTATCTAAAGGAGATTACAAAGGACTGCCTTCAACACTTTGCCAGGGCTGTGGACACAACGGTGTCGCCGCTCAGATTGTGGCTGCCTGTTATGAAATGAATCTGGTGCCCGAGAAGGTGGTTAAGTTCAGCGGCATTGGCTGCTCAAGCAAAAGCCCCACTTATTTCTTGGGGAGATCCTTTAGTTTTAATGGCTTGCATGGCAGAATGCCTTCACTGGCATTGGGCGGCATGTTTGCTGACCATACACTCAAGGCGATTGGTGTGAGTGGTGACGGAGACACTGCCAGCATTGGATTGGGGCAGTTTAAACACATGGTCAGACGCAACCTGCCCATGGTCTATATTGTTGAAAACAATGGTGTTTATGGGCTGACTAAAGGTCAATTTTCTGCCACCGCCGAACGTGGATTGCAGCTCAAGAAACAGGGCACCAACCCTTATTTGCCAGTGGATATCGCCATGGAAGCTTTGATTTCAAATGCCACTTTTGTGGCACGGTCCTTCGCGGGCGATCCGCGGCAGGTGAAAGAGCTGCTCAAGGCAGCCATCGCACATAACGGCATCGCTGTGTTGGATATCATCAGCCCCTGTGTGACGTTTCACAATCATGAAAACTCCTTCCACTCTTACAGTTTTGGAAAGGAACATGAGGAACCACTGCACGAAATCTCTTATGTGCCGCCAAAAGAAGACATCACGGTGGAAGATTTTGAAGAAGGCACAACACGCGAAGTGGTGATGCATGACGGCAGCCAGGTCGTACTCAAAAAACTGGAGAAAGAATACGATCCGCGCGACAGATGGCAGGCTCTGCACATGCTTGAAGATGCGCACAGTCATGACTGGTTGGTAACTGGACTGATTTATGTGGATCCCGAAGTCCCATCCATGTTTGATATCTATAACATTCCCGAGACGCCATTGAACCGCACTCCAAATGAAAAGCTGCGACCTTCTCGAGAGGCATTGGATGAAGTGAACAGGCTGATGTTTTAGGAATGAGATACGAGAGCAGAGAATAGGAAACTGTATAAAAAACAATTGTTTTTTGCAGTATTTTACGATTCTCGACTCTATACTCTCGGTTCTCTCCCATATGTTATACTCATCGGAACGTATCCAAAATAAACAGAACGAAAGGATTTGTATGAAACAAGATTTTCTCGCTGTATCCGATTATTCTCCGAAAGATTTACAAGAGATGCTCGACCTGGCAGTAACGCTCAAAAAAGAGCATTTTGCCAGCGGAAATCAGCCCCTATTCAAGGGCAAGGTACTTGGAATGATCTTCCAGAAACCGAGCCTGAGAACCCGTATCAGCTTCGATATGGCCATGCGACATATGGGGGGCGACGCCCTTTACATCTCGCCGGCCGAAATCGGGTTGGGTCAGCGAGAAACTGTTCATGATGTAGCCAAAGTCCTTTCAGGCTATGTTCAGGTGATCATGGCTCGCGTGTTTGACCATAAGCACGTGCTTGAACTGGCGAAACATGCTTCTGTGCCCGTGATCAACGGACTGAGCGATTACAATCATCCCTGCCAGGGTATGGCTGATGCCTTAACCATCATTGAAAAATTCGGCAGCCTCAAAGGTCTGAATGTTTCCTATGTTGGAGACGGTAATAACGTTGCAGTGTCGTTAATGCATGTTTGTGCAAAATTGGGCGCCAATTTCACCATTGCCAACCCTGAAGGTTACGATATAGTGACCAAGGCAGTGGATGATGCCAAAATTTACGCCAAAGAAAGCGGAAGCTCGCTTAACTTCCTCCGCGACCCGCACGATGCTGTCAAAAAAGCGCATGTGATTTATACCGATACTTGGACCAGTATGGGACAGGAAGAAGAAACCGAAAAGCGCAAAAAAGTCTTCCCGCCTTATCAAGTAAATGCTGGGCTGGTGGCTGAAGCGGATAACGATGTGATCGTAATGCACTGTCTGCCCGCCCACCGCAATCAGGAATTGACTGATGAAGTGGCTGATGGTGAACATTCTGTCATCTTCCCACAGGCACACAACCGCCTGCATGCTCAAAAAGCTGTTCTCTATAAGTTACTGGTAGGTTAAAAATATGAAAACATCCGAATTCATAGAAATTGAAGAGAAGTTCGGGGCGCATAATTACCATCCCTTGGATGTCGTCATTACCGGCGGCAAAGGAGCATGGGTTACAGATGTTGAGGGAAACAAATACCTTGACTTCTTGAGCGCCTATTCTGCCTTAAACCAGGGACATGTCCATCCAAAAATTCTTAAGTCGTTAATTGTGCAGGCTAAAAAGGTAACCTTAACTTCACGCGCTTTTAGAAATGATCAACTGCCTTTCTTTTATAAAGAATTATCAGAGATGACTGGGTATGAAATGTCTTTGCCCATGAACAGCGGCGCTGAGGCGGTTGAAACAGCCCTAAAATTAGCACGTAAATGGGGCTATGAAGTCAAGGGCATCAAACGGCATCAGGCAGAAATCATTGTTGCAGATGGTAACTTCCACGGACGAACGATCTCAATCGTGTCATTCTCAAGTGAACCGCATTACAAGGATGATTTTGGTCCTTTCACCCCTGGCTTTATTTCCGTGCCTTATGGAGACGCAAAGGCTGTGGAAAAAGCGATCACCAAAAACACCGCTGCTATCATGTTGGAACCCATCCAGGGTGAAGGTGGCGTGTTGATCCCACCTGCCGGCTACCTGGCTGAAGTCAAAAAGATTTGCGAAAAGCACAATGTGCTCTTCATGGCAGACGAGATTCAAACTGGATTGGGACGTACAGGAAAGTTGTTTGCCAGCCAGTATGACGGCGTCAGACCAGATGTGACCATCATCGGTAAAGCGCTTGGTGGGGGATTTTATCCTGTTTCTGCGGTTTTAGCAGACAAAGCCATTCTTGGTTTGTTCACGCCTGGCGAACACGGATCAACCTTTGGCGGCAATCCATTGGCTGCTGCGGTTGCACGAACAGCCCTGCAGGTCATTCGCGACGAGAAACTTGTTGAAAATGCGTTTTCGATGGGCGAATATTTTATGGGGGAATTGCGCAAGATTGAAAGCCCGCATATCAAGGAAGTTCGCGGCAAAGGATTATTGATTGGCGTTGAACTCCATCCAGAAGCTAAAGGTGCACGCAGGTTCTGTGAAGCATTGATGAAAAAGGGCATTCTGGCAAAAGAAACGCACGACAATGTGATCCGTTTTGCACCGCCTCTGGTTATTGATCGCAAAACCATTGATTGGGCACTGCCGCGAATCAAAGAAGTTTTGTTGATGGCTTAAAAGGTAATTTGTTTGGTTTTTTTATTTGGGGCGGTTTTCGAACCGCCCCAAATTTAATTAAAAATTATTTGTTTTATTTCCCCTTCATTTTTTGTGTTGATTTTTAAGTTACAATCAAAAGATATTAACCAGGTAGAAGGAACCTATTATGCGTTTTGCAAAAATCGTCTGTACGCTCGGACCGAGTTCTTCAGATTGTGATACGATCACAAAATTGATTGAAGCTGGCATGGATGTTGCCAGACTCAACTTTTCTCATGGAACCCACGAATCACATGCCTTATTAATCCAAAATATTCGTGATTGTTCAAAAAAAGTAAATCGTCCGGTTGCGATTTTGCAAGACTTGCAGGGACCGAAATTGCGAGTAGGCAAGCTGCCCCCGAAAGGCATAACTTTGGTGGCGGGTCAAACCCTTAATTTGTATACTGTTGGATTTGGAGCAGAAGATTTTGTGGGAGAGCAAAAATCATTACCGTTGGATGTGCCAAATCTGGCTCGAGGCGTCAAAGCTGGTAATCGAATCTTATTGGATGATGGCCATCTCGAACTGATAGTTTCTGAAGTTATAGGAGAAACTGTCATTACCAAAGTCATAACTGGAGGGGTGTTGACCTCTCACAAGGGAGTGAATTTACCCGGTGCTAACTTGGGAATCCCCAGTTTTACTGAAAAAGACCGGGTTGATCTCGAATTTGGGTTGGCACATGATGTGGACTATGTTGCGATTTCGTTTGTAGAAACATCGCAAGATATTGAAACCGTTCGTGAAGCCATGAAGGAGTTAAACCCGACAAGAGCAATAACGCCAATCATCGCCAAGCTGGAAAGGCCTGAAGCGGTCAAGAATCTGCATGACATTATTCATGTCACGGATGGCGTCATGGTCGCCCGAGGTGATCTGGGTGTTGAAACTTCTCCCGCGCTGGTGCCAAGTATTCAAAAAGAAATCATCATGACAGCCAACCGGCACGCCAAAGTGGTCATTACAGCCACGCAGATGCTTGAATCAATGATTCACAACCCTCGACCGACTCGTGCAGAAGCTTCGGACGTTGCCAATGCCATTTTTGACGGTACGGATGCCGTGATGCTATCAGGTGAAACTGCCAATGGCGACTATCCCATAGAAACAGTAAAAATGATGGATTCAATTGTCAGAGAAGCCGAAAAACATAACAAGGAATGGGGTCATGCCGAGGAATTCCCGAAAGATGCTATAAAAGGTGACGCCTTGAGCATGTGCGCAGCGGCCAAGGAACTTGCACATGACCGTGATGTTTCAAATGTGGCTGTGTTTACTCAATCGGGTAAGACAGCGCTGTTGATGTCAAAGATCAGACCGCGGGTGCCCATTTTGGCTTTATCACCAGAAGAACGCACTCTCACCATGGTGAACTTGTATTGGGGAGTCATCCCCATGCCAACACCTTACGTCAATTCATTGGAAGAAATGGTTCACAATGTGGATAAAGAATTATTGAGTGAGAAAAAGGTAATAGAAGGCGAACAAATTGTGCTGATATCGGGTTTTCCGGTGGGGTCAATGCATTTGCCCAACCTGGCACTGCTGCACGCCATTGGCGAAGAAGTCTAAGGGGAGTTTAATTGGAAACCAGGATTCTCGATAGTTCAAAGAAGAGAGATGTTAAGCTCTTTAAATCTTTGCCTTTCAATTTATACAACGGGAATCCATACTGGGTGCCTCCCATCCCTGGCGAAATCGAGTTTTCGATGGATAAATCCAGGCATCCATTTTATGCACATTCTGAAGCTGATTTTATTGCAGTTGAATCCGGCCGTGATATTCTCGGGCGGATTCTTGTTATCCACAATAAGAACTACTGTGACTATCACAAAGAAAACACAGCATTCTTCTATTATTACGAAGCGGTAGAAGATCAACAGGTAGCAAATCTGGTGCTCTCTGCTGCACAAGACTGGTGTAAAAAACGAAAAATCTCTGAGATTGTCGGTTCGAGAGGATTGCTGCGTTCGGCCTGCATCGGCTTGTTGGTCGATGGATTTGATCAACAACCGGCCACTGGCATGACCTATAACCTTCCTTATTATCAGAAGCAGATTTTGGATTGCGGGTTTGAGAAATTTACTGATCATTATTCAGGTTATTTGGAAACACATATCAACCCCAATATACATGATGTGGCAAAAAAGGTGCTTTCAAGGGGAAAATTCAGGGTTCAAACATTTAAAACGATTAATGAAATGAAAACCTGGATACCAAGAGTAGATGAGATCCACCACCGAGCATTTTCAGAAAACCCCGGTTATGTACCCTCTACGCACGCCGAGTTTGAAGATCAGGCGGGGAATATTCTCGCCCTAGCTGATCCGCGCTACGTTAAAGCAATCATGTATGAAAATGAAATTGCAGGTTTTATCATTGCGTTTCCAAATATCAACAACGGTCTCCGTTTTGCCAGAAGCAAGCTTTACCCTATTGGCTGGCTGGGCTTGCTGCTGTCAAAGGCTTATCCTAGTGTGATTGATATCGAAGTGGTTGGAATGCTGCCGGAATATCAAGGATTAGGCGGCAACGCACTGCTTTATTCCGAGCTGGATAAAACCATCAACGGTCCGCGTATCAAGAAGGCAGAAATTGTGCAGGTTGACGAACGTAACATCAAAAGCAAAGCGGATATGGATACAATGAATGTGGTGTGGAACAGAACACACAGGACGTTTAGGAAGGTAATCAGTAATTAGTAATTAGGGATTAGGGATGAGGGAAACGTAATTGTTTGTTATAGAATGTTACTTTGGGAGACCTTATGTTGGACACATTGATTTCAACCGATGAACTCGCAAACCATCAGAATGATCCAAAGTGGGTGTTGATTGACTGCCGGTTTGACCTCGTAGATAAGGAATGGGGCGCAGAAGAATATGCTGTAGTTCATATCCCCGGCGCGGTGTATGCCGATCTTGAGAAAGACATCTGCGGATCCGTTACACCGACCTCCGGAAGACATCCGCTGCCGGAACCGAAGAATTTTATTGCTGCCATGCAACGAATGGGCATCTATCATGACAGCCAGGTGGTGGTTTATGATGCCACAGGCGGCGGCATGGCTGGCCGTTTATGGTGGCAGTTGAAGTTCTACGGTCACCACAATGTGATGCTTTTAAACGGCGGTCTGCCAAAATGGCTGAGCGAAGGACGCGAAACAGTGGACGGTGTAGAATCCAACCCGGTAGGCGATTTTTATGGCTCACCAGATGATAAGATGATGGTGACCACGGATGAAGTGAAAGCGCTTCTTGGATCCAGTACCAACGCCATCATTGATGCACGCTCTCCGGAACGCTTCAGAGGTGAAATTGAACCTATCGATACCGTCGCTGGGCGTATACCAGGCTCCATGAACCGTTTTTATAACTATAACCTTGATGGCACCGGTCAATTTTTGCCTGCTGAAAGCCTTAAAACGGCTTTTGAGGCGCTTTTGGCAGGCTTAAAGCCCATTGATGCAGTGGCATACTGTGGATCGGGCACAACAGCCTGCCACAACCTGATCGCCATGGCTTATGCCGGGCTACCCTTGCCCAGATTGTATGTCGGTTCATGGTCCGAGTGGATTCGAGACCCAAAGAACCCGGTGGGTAAGGGTTAACATAACGTATTATGACCGTACTAAACTATAACAGTCAATCAAAAATCAGTTTTACAAAACCACCCGTCAAGTTGCCGCTGGGGATTTCGAATATCTTTCTTATCCCGTGCGAAGGCGGATATCTGCAAATTGACACAGGGTATGAATCGAATTACCGGGGATACAAGAATTTGTTGTCTATAGTTGGCGTCAAACTTCGCGAGATTCGCTATCTCTTTTTAACTCATCATCATGACGATCATGCCGGATTTTTGAATGAATTGACCAATGAAGCGGACCTCACCATTATTGCCCATGAAAAAGCAAAATCACTGCTTTTATCGGGCATGAATGACAAAACTAACGGGGGCGGCTACATCAATCCGACGATCAAGATTCTGGCGAGCATAAAAATGCGCTTCGATCCGCATTGGACACTGACTTTTCCGCCGTTTAATCTGAGAGAGAAGGACATCTTGATTTCGGCTGATGATGACCAATTGCTTCGAAAAATCGGTATTGAAGGCAGAATCCTGACAACCCCCGGGCATTGTGTGGACCATCTTGCGATTGTGTTGGATAACGGGGATGTTTTCTGCGGCGACGCGGCGTCGAGTTTTTTGCTGCCTTTTGGAACGCGTTATGCCACGGTGTTCATGACCAACATGGAAGACGCCTACCGCAGCTGGCAGAAGATGCTGGATGTGCGTGCGCAGGTAATCTATCCCAGCCACGGAAAGGCGTTTTCAGCAGATAAGTTAAAGGAAAACATGGGGAAGTACAAGACCAGTGATTTAGTGAGATTTTTCTGAATTAAGTTTTAAAAATGAAAGGTGCGTCGAAGACGCACTCTGCAAAAATTTCAAATTTTACTTTTTACTCTTTTTCAGCGCGGAATCAACCATCATATCCATGATTGGATAAATCAGGCGGCCAACGAAATGGTGCAGCCAGTACATCAGCTTGCCTTCGCTGCCGGGCAGCACTATGTATTGTTTTCTGGCGACGGCTTTGAGGGTTTCTATAGCCACGAGATTAGGGTCAAGCAGCTTGGCCGAACCGGCAATCTCTTTAGTGACGGCAGGCTTAAACTGGCTTTCGTAGGTGAGCTGGGGGGTATCCGTGTCGGGGGGGAAGACGACGGATACCTGGATGCCATCCGGTCTGAGTTCGGAGCGGAGGGCGTCTGAAAAACCTTTGACTGCAAACTTTGACGCACCATAAGCGGTATAGCCGTAAACGCCGATGAAACCGGCAATGGACGATATATTGACGATCACTCCAGATTTGCGCTGCTGCATCTGTGGAACGAGCACTTTGAGAACATTAACAATGCCAAAATAGTTTACATCCATCATCCAGTGGAAGATGCCGTCGCCCAGATCTTCAAAGCGGCCTGGATGGGCTACGCCGGCTGAGTTGAAGACCATGTCAGGTACGCCGTTTTCACGGATGAATTCTCCTAAAGAGTTTTCGACTTCAGTTTTATTCGACACATCTGCCTGAAGCGTAAAAATCTTCTGGTCATGATGGAGCTTGGAATTGGTAAGTTCTTTGGCAGCGGAAGAGAGTACTTCTTCGCGGCGGGCGAGGATGGCGACATGGCCGCCATTAAGCAGGATTTGTCTGGCCAGCGCCAGACCAATACCGCTGGAACCACCGGTAATTAATGCCAATTTATTGCGATAAAAAACCATAATGACCTCTCTAATGTCCGCAACTGCCGCAAGAACCACCGCTGCATCCACCACAGCCGCCGCCACCGCTTGCCGCGCCGCCTGAGCGTCCGTCGCTCTTGGAGTAGCATAATGAGAGCGCGCGTTTGGTGTCTGTGGATTGGCAGGTTTTGCAGGCGATTTCGGCATCCGCATCTTTCATGGGGCGGATGGCTTCAAATTTGGTGCTACATTTTTGGCACTGATATTCGTATATCGGCATTGTTTTTATCTCGCTAAATCATGAGTTTTGAGAATTATAAAAGCGCAGGGCGTAGATGGCAATTCCGGCTGCCACAGCCACGTTAAGCGAATTCTTGCTGCCAAGCATGGGAAGTGAAAGGGTGAGGTTGGATCTCTGCAGCAAAACAGGATCTACACCTGAGATTTCGTTGCCCAGGATTAATAACACAGGTTTCTCTGGTTCGATTTGCTTGACTTCGGTAAACAGATCAATTGAGTTGTCTGCAGCTTCAAGTGAAAAGAGGAGCGTGCCTTCTTCAAGCCCGCCGATGACATCAAGGGCGTTGCGGTGGTATGACCATGAGACAAAGCCTTCGGCACCCAGACCGGTCTTGATGATCTTGGGATGGTCCGGCGTGGGTGTGGTCCCGCAGCAGTAGAGATGGCTGACGCCTGCGCCATCCGCGGTGCGGAAGATGGAACCGACGTTGAGGGTGCTGCGCAGATTATCCAGCAGCAGATCCACACGCCGGGCTGATTTGAACTGCGGCAGACTGCCTGCCTTAATATTCGTAAAAGGTTCGCCAGAAGCCTTAAGCGGAGATTTACAGAATGGACAAACCTCCATGTGGTCCACAGAAAGGTTGGTCGGAAAGCGCAAACGGCACTCCGGGTTCTGACACTCGAAAATCTGAAAAAATTGCTCAGGCATTGGTCTCGGTTTCTTCAGGTATTGACAGAAGGGTCAGATCGGTCCGGACAACATCCACTACGAAGGGTGAAATGCCAAGCTCTTCAAGCACTTCTTCAGGCCTGCCGGTGGCGCCGGGCATAGCCATCAGACGCATGGTGATGCTGGCCGGTTTACTGGATGAAAAAGTTAATTCTTTGATCAGCGGACGCAGATCATATTGCTTGCCGCGCCGTTCTCTCAGGCAGGATTCTGCGCCGTTTAATTGATTGACTTTGGCTTGTATTGGTGTGAGATCACAGTCTTCCGGCAGAATGACCTGATAAAGAGCAGATTCCACGATGGTTTGCAACGCCGGACTTCTCAAAGGAATATTGGTGAGGGTTTGAATCTCAATTCCGGGCTGCACGGATTTTTCGAGTTTGGCTTGAAGTTCAGCAAGCGATTCATCTGAATCACACCAGAAATCTAGCAGCTCCACCTGGCTGGTAAAGCCCAGTGGCAGCGGACAGGCCTGGTGTATGCGGGGTTGGGGGTGAAAGCCTTGTGAATAGGCCAGCGGCACCTGTGCACGTCGGAAGGTGCGTTCCCAGACCTTGTGCAGGTCAAGGTTGCCAATGTATTGCAGGGCTTCGCCCTTGAAATAGTGGATGCGTACGCGCTGCATTATGCGGCCTCCAGACAGACCCATTGGACACCGTCTTTGTCTTTAAGTTGATTGGTGAGGGTTGGGACGATGCCGCAGGCCAGGCATTGATCGCGGCAGTCATCGGTGGTTTCGCCGTCGAGCGCTTTTTGATACTCCCTTTCAAGATACTTGCGGGAGATACCGGTGCTGATGTGGTCCCAGGGCAGCACTTCAGATATCTCGCGTTCGCGCGTGGTGTAAATGGCAGGGGGCAGACCGGCACCTTCGAGGGCGTCAATCCACAGGTTGTAGTTGAATTGATCCATCCAGGCGTCAAATTTTGCGCCGTGACGCCAGGCGTCTTCGATCACATCAGACAAACGGCGGTCGCCGCGTGAGAGCGTGGCTTCAAGAATCGTTTCACGCGGGTTGGACCAAGTCATTTTCATGCCCGGGGTGCGCAGTTGGTCTTTGAGCAGATTTTGTTTATCCAATACGTTTTGTATGGAATCAAGCGCAGCCCATTGGAAGGGTGTATGCGATTTGGGCACAAAGGTGCTGACGCCGGTGTGCAGACTAGCCTTATTGCCGATGATCTTGCGGCCTTCCTTGATCACCTGTTTACAAAGGTCGGCAATGGCTTGCACGTCTTCCATGGTTTCGGATGGGTGGCCGATCATGAAATAGAGCTTGATGGAGTTCCAGCCGCGGGAGTAGATCTGGCGGGCAGTCTCAAGAAGCTGTTCAGCCTGGATGGGTTTGTTGATGAAGCTGCGCATGCGATCTGTGGAGGCCTCGGGGGCGAGGGTGAATCCGCCCTGGCGCACGCCTTTGAGCTTTTCCATCAAGCCGACGGCAAAAGTTTCAATGCGCAGTGAGGGAAGCGAGATGACCAAGTTGCGACCAGCAAAGCGTTCACTGATAGTGGAAACTAATTCTTCGATATGCATATAGTCACTTGAAGAAAGCGATAAAAGCGCGATTTCTTCGTAACCAGTGTTTTTCAAGGATTCTTCAATGGCATTTACGATCTGTTCGACGGGACGTTCACGCACGGGGCGGTTTACCATGCCTGCATGGCAGAAACGGCAGCCGCGGGTGCATCCGCGCATGATCTCAACGGCGATGCGGTTATGCACCACATCAATCGATGGAACGACAAAATGAGTGGGGGGATCGGGGAGAATGCCCACCACACGTTTGATGATCTTTTTGGGGAATTTGGGTGAAGCAGGTTCAACGGATTTGACCGTGCCATCTTCGTTGTAACTGACATTGTAGAAGGCGGGCACGTAGATGCCGGGAATCGCCTGCAGTCGCTCAAGGGTTTGAATGCGGGACAATTTTTCAGCTTTTGCGGACTTAATGCAATCCAGCACGTCGTGAATGGCTTCTTCACCTTCGCCAATGACAAAGGCGTCAATGAAGGCTGACATGGGTTCGGGGTTGAAGGCGGCGTGACCGCCAGCGATGATGATGGGGTGGCTGTCGTTGCGGTCCGCAGAACGGATGGGCAGGCCGGCCAGATCAAGCGCATTGAGCACGTTGGTGTAAAGGGTCTCATAAGGCAGGGTGAAACCAATCACGTCAAATTCAGCCAGCGGCGTGCAGGATTCCAAAGCGTAAAGCGGAAGCTTGTTTTCACGCATGGCTTCTTCCATGTCGAGCCAGGGAACGTAGGCACGTTCGCATAAGGTGTCAGGACGTTTGTTGATGGTTTCATAAAGGATCGAAATCCCCAGATTGGGCACACCGATATCGTAAATATCCGGAAAGACCAGCGCCATGCGCAGACCGATCTCGTCCCAGTTTTTGACCACGTGATTAAACTCCCCGCCGAAGTAGCGTCCGGGTTTGACGACGGTGGGAAGGATGACTTTTAGTTTCTTTTTGATCTCTATTCGATTCAACACCAGTAAATCTCCTTTAGGTTGGCTACGGGAGTGAATTGTAATTGATTAAGGGGAATGAGAGTAGAGAATAGAGAATTGAGAATGGTGAACCTTAATTCGTGATTCGTGAAAAGTGAACTGTGAATCGTAATTCGTGAAATGTGATTATCTCCGAGTTTCTTTAAAAATATTCGTTTTTGTTTTGAGAAAAATTCGGAAACAAAAAAAACGAATCGAATTTGAAATTGTTGTTGTTGATTTACAACTGTCTTTGTTTTTTGTTTTGATTTGATTTCAGGTACGAAGGTGTAAGAAGATATTCTGGATTTGTTAAGATTGGTGTTTTCATGCGTCACCCTGGTTTCACGAAAAGAGAATGAAATAGAATAAATATTCTATTATAATTGTAAAATCTGTCAAGGGCTTTACGAGGGAAAAAAAGGGCCACTTTGTTGGCACACAGTCAGCGTGGATTCTGACCTCATCCCCAGCTCTTATCCATTTCATCCTCGTTCGAGAAATCAACTCGCCCTCAAAATTACGTGGGACAGGTCGGGCAACACACTTGCAAAGGCAGCACACTTTCAAAGGCAGCATGTGCCAGGGTGTGCCAGGGTGTGCCTGCAAGAACGAGGGAGAATGGGCCTTTTTAGGGATAAATATTTTTATCTAATCTCGATATGGAATTCTTCGACCTGAACTTCGGGGAAGTGAGTTTCAATAAAATCAACCACCTTGTTGAGAACGCGGCTATTATGGTCTGCATCGGTGGAGAGGATGGCGCAGCCGAGCCAGGCGGACTGCCAGACATCCTGCAGGCCGATCTCGGCGGCGGAGAGGTTAAATTCCTTGTGCAAACGGGTGAGAATCGGCGAAAGCCGCGAGCGTTTCTGCTTCAACGATCCGCATCCTGGGAGGGTTAGTTTGAAAGAAAGAAGAGTGACTGAACTTTGATCCAATTGATGGTTTACGTTTGGCATAATATTTTTCCGATTTTGAGCGATTAACCACAATAATGATAAACTCAATTTATTGGTTATGGAATAATTATGGATTACTTTAAAACGCTTGTTTTTCTCAATTCACTCATTGATTACAGCCACATTCCCAACCTGGACTTTTCGGCTGAAAAGTTTGATCTGCTGCGAATGCGCGACTTGCTGGAATTGATGGGCAATCCGCAATCTTCATTTCCGATCGTGCATATGGCGGGGACGAAGGGTAAGGGGTCCACGGCGGCGATGATGGCCAGTGTGCTGCAAGCGGCGGGGTATCGGGTGGGGCTTTTTACATCACCTTTTCTGTTTGATTTCTGCGAACAAATTCAGGTTGATCGTGTGTGGATTTCGAAGGATGAACTTTCAGATCAAGTGGATGTTCTCAAGCCTTTGATTGAAAAAGTGAAGGCTATTACCACTTTTGAAGCTACCACAGCGATAGCTTTTCAATATTTCAAGGACCGGCAAGTTGATATTGCCATAGTGGAAGCCGGTTTGGGTGGACGTACAGATGCGACCAATGTGGTTGATCCACTTATGTCGGTGATCACATCCATTTCTTATGACCACATGGGAGTGTTGGGCAGCACAATTGAGTCGATTTCGTCGCACAAGGCCGGGATCATCAAGCCGGGTAAGCCGGTGGTGGTGGCAAAACAGGTATACCCAGAAGCACTGAAAACCCTGCGAGATACTGCAGATAATATGGGCTCAGAATTAATTGAAGCCGAAAAACATGTGATCCTCAAACCCCTCAGCCATTCTTTGGATGGGCAAGACATTCAGGTCACATTCAAAAATCGAAACAGCAATGATTGGGACGGTCAATACAGGTTAAATCTGCTCGGGGCGCATCAAATGGATAATGCCAGCACAGCTTTGACTGCATTATCCAAATTAAGCGATTCAGAGTTTGAGATCAATCGAAACCATATAGAAGCTGGACTTAAAAACGTTAATTGGCCGTGCCGGTTTGAAGTGGTCAGCCGCGATCCGCTGGTGGTGCTGGACAGCGCCCACAATGTTGACAGCGCAGAAAAATTACTAACCGCAATGGCTGATTATTTGGATGGAAACAAGATTATTCTGATTTTTGGCTCTTCGGTTGATAAAGACATCACCGGCATGTTCAAAGTGCTACTTCCCAAGGTTCAGTTGGTGATTTTTTCAAAAAGCGAGCATCCGCGGGCCGCAGACCCCGCGATGCTGGTAAAATTAGTAAGAGACAACCCGGTGCCGTGCGAAGTTGCTGAAAACATCACCGAAGCCATTAAAAGTGCAAGAACACAAGCAGACGGTCAAACGGCCATTGTTGTGGCAGGCAGCATTTTTATTGCCGCAGCCGCGAGGGAAGTCATTCTCAATAGTTAAGGCGGAAATTGTAAATGAAAGATGATTGGAAAAAGCGGTTAGACAACCCCGAAGAATTTACCGCGGCGCTTTATCAGCGCACGGATGAACTTTATCAGGTCACAGACGCAGCCCCAGATGACAGCGGCATGATCATGTGTCCGGCATTAATCATGCGAGATATCGTGGTTTTTCCGCGCATGGTGTCACCGATTTTTGTTTCGCCAGGTCAAAACCTGGATGCCATCAATTATGTGCAGAAAAACGGCGGCACGATGGTGGCGCTGATGCTCAAAGACAGCGAGATCGAAAAGCCATCCAACGGCGATTATTTGGAAGTTGGAGTTGAAGTCGCGGTTGGCCGACTGTTGACCCTGCAGGACGGCAATGCATCTGCGTTGGTGCAAGGCCGGCGGCGCATCAAGATCGTTGAAATTATCGACAGCGAAGAATTCTTGTGGGTAAAAGGTTTTGTGATCAACGACAATCCGATCGCAGACAGGCAAATTGAAGCCCTGATGCGCACATCTCGCGATTTGTTTGAAAAATGTGTGCAGCTTGACCGCAGCCTGCCTGATGAAGCGCATTTATTTTCCATCAATATCTCAGAACCAGGCTGGCTGGCGGATATGATCGCCACAGCGATCTCACTGCCATTTGAAGAACGGCTCGAACTTCTAACCATCATGGAGCCCAAAGAGCGGCTGAAAAAAGTGAACTGGCTGCTTGCCCAGGAACTGGATGTGCTCCAACTGGAAGATGAAATTCAAAACCGCGTGCAAAGCGAGGTGGATCGTTCACAGCGTGAGTTCTATCTGCGTGAGCAGCTCAAAGCCATCCAAAACGAATTGGGTGAAGGCGATGTGTGGACTCGCGAGATCACCGAATTACGTTCCAAAATTGAACTTAAAAAAATGCCGGATGAAGCCAAGGCAACAGCCGAAAAAGAAATTGAGCGCATGACGCAAATGCCGCCCATGTCTCCAGAAGTGGGCATCATCCGCACTTACCTGGACTGGATCATTGATCTGCCCTGGGGCGAAACCACGGATGACAACCTGGACGTGAGGCATGCCGCCAAGGTGCTGGATGACAATCATTACGGTTTGGGTAAAGCAAAAGACCGCATTTTGGAATTCATCGCTGTAAAATCGCTTAAACCTAAAAAAGAACGTCAGCCCATTCTGTGCTTTACGGGTCCTCCGGGAACCGGAAAAACCTCGTTGGGCCAATCCATCGCCAATGCGCTTGGACGAAAGTTCGTGCGTCTTTCGCTGGGCGGCGTGAGAGATGAGGCTGAAATCCGCGGACATCGCCGAACTTACATTGGCGCCATGCCCGGACGTATTTTGCAGACCATGAAACGGGCTGGATCGAGTAATCCGCTCTTTATGCTGGACGAGATCGACAAACTCGGCTCCGATTTCAGGGGCGACCCCTCTTCAGCATTGCTTGAAGTGCTGGACCCCGAGCAGAATTACTCGTTCTCAGATCATTATCTGGAACTGCCGTTTGATCTTTCTAAGGTGATGTTCATCACCACCGCCAACAGTCTGGGGGCCATCCCGCCCGCACTTTTAGACAGAATGGAAATCCTTGAATTCCCGGGCTACATCGAAGAGGAAAAACTTGAGATCGCAAGACGATTTTTAATCCCCAGGCAGCTTGAAGAGAGCGGCTTGGAAGACTCAGAACTCGTTTTTGAAGACCCAGCCGTTAAAAAGGTGATTCGAGAATACACCTATGAAGCCGGGGTGCGAAACCTGGAACGTGAAATCGGACGCATCTGCCGCAAAGAAGCACGTCTGAAATCTGAAAAGAAGCGGGTGATCAAAAACCTGACAACCACTGTGGTTGAAAAGTTCCTCGGTCCACCTCAGTTCTTTATGACTGAAGGTGAAAGACAGGATGAATCAGGAGTCGCGACGGCTCTGGCTTGGACTGAAAACGGCGGCGAGATCATGCCAGTGGAAGTCTTGATTCTTGAGGGCAAGGGCAACATGCAGGTCACCGGTCAAATCGGCGAGATCATGCAGGAATCCGCGCAGGCGGCGCTTTCATACCTTAAATCACGATCCGTGGAATTCGACATAGACACGGATATTTACGAGAATCTGGATGTTCACATTCACATCCCTGAAGGCGCCATCCCCAAAGATGGACCATCCGCGGGCATTACCATGGCCACAGCGCTGGTTTCAGCCTTTTCAGAGCACAAGGTGCGTAAAGAGGTTTGCATGACCGGCGAAATCACCTTGCGGGGAAAAGTGTTGCCAATTGGCGGTGTGCGAGAAAAGATTCTGGCTGCCCATCGGGCGGGCATGAAAACGGTGCTGCTGCCCGAAAAGAATAAAAAAGACCTGGTAGAGGTGCCAAAGAAGGTGCTTGAAGATTTGAATATAATCTTTGTCAGTCACATGGATGATGTCTTGCCGGTAGCGCTGCATACCGAACAGACACTTGAGAATCGCACTCTCAAGAAAATCAGGGAACTGATTGAAAAGGATCGAGAAGAAGAAACCAAGCACGAAGGAAAGAAACAAGAATAGTTGTTAGATTAAGGTAAGACCGGGAAATTTTAAAAAAATTCCCGGTCTTTTAATTATGGTTTAGTCAAATATGAAACACAATCCAATTTTGGTTTTACGGAATTCTTACTCCACTAATTCCGACAGTATTAGATCAAAAGAACAGGTGCCATTCTCTAATCGTACGGTAATTGGAGTGATATTTTCAACGTTTGATCCGGCAGCCCACCCCCTAAAAAATGACGATTCGTCAAATGTTTTCGTTGGCGGACCCAATACACTGATTGATGCCTCGGATGGGGTATAACCTAATAAAGAAAAAGTAACAGTTTGGGGCAAATTACTGGATTCAATAGTAAACTCAAATGTGTATTTATAATCGTAACCATCTTCACCAACGTATTCTACAAAGAATCCGGCCATGGTGAAAGGATTGGTGTCGCATTCACCTGAGTTTGGATCAACCGCTTTTTTATTGGGGCCAGTATGATATGTAAACAAAGCGTAGGTTCCTGCCTGATCTGCCTGGGCACATGCCATATAGATTCCCTCTTCATCCGGCTCCCATCCCATAATAGTGTAGGGCACTTTTACCCAGTTACCGTTAACCAGTCGATGGATGTCGGCGACCCATTTGAACTGTCCCATCCGAAAATCATGGCAGATTTTGCCGGGCGAGGTGATCTTCACTCCCTTGCCAAACATTTGATAGCCTGAAGGAATAGGATTGGCGACTTTGTCAATCTCAACATCGCTTCCTTTGGTCCAGCCATCAGGTGAAGATTCGGGACTTTTGGCTTCAGTTGATGCAGAAATGTTCGCAAGTACGATAAGCAAAACCATCATGACAACACTTGTAAACTTGAATAACGTTTTCATAATTCCCTCCCAAGAAATTATTTAATTTTTTACACTTTGCAATAAATCAGTGTAGCATAAACTTACTTGAAAGCATATTTTTTTCAGTACCATACTCATGTTTTTAGACCTACGATAAATGAAAATGAGTAAAACACAAAGAAATCGATATAAAAAAATGGATAACAGATACTGATAATAAGCCCCCCCGCGGTTTCATTAAAAAACGCGGGGGGGCTGACAGGACGAAATTTATCAAAAGAATTCGTTTTCTACAAAAAACGAACTCTAAAATAATCATTCAGGTTTTTGGGAAGCCGGACGTCTTTTTTCGGTTTGAAGGGCAATAATGCCGTTCTTGACCTGGTTAAGACTTTTTTCTAGCTCAATTTGCATGGCTGTCAGGGTTTGAACCACATATTCATCAGTATCGCGGCGGGTTTGTTCACTTTCTTGCCGTGCCTGGTTGATAATTTGTTCAGCCCGCACCTGAGCGGCAAGGGTGGTGGGGTCTTTTTCGACCAGTTTTTCACTCTTTTCGCGGGCGAGTGCAATCGTGCGGTTGGCTTCTTCCTGGGCCTGGGCAAGCACACGGTCACGCTGAGCGAGCAACTGCTGCGCTTTTTTGATCTCGTCAGGGATGGTGATTCTCATCTGATCGATCAAATCCAGCATGCGATCTTCATCCACGACAACGCTGTGGGTGAACCAAATAGGCTTGCTTTCGTTAAAAAGCTCTTCAAGTCGATCAACCAGATGCAAGATATCCATTA
>PHBW01000020.1 GCA_002840715.1 Chloroflexi bacterium HGW-Chloroflexi-4 | reverse complement strand
AGGAGGTTCCCATAATGCGTACGTATGAAGTAGTTCTAATTGTTCATCCCGAACTTGACGAGACCGCGTTTAAAGAGGTCGTTGAGAAAGTTCAGGGTTGGATCACCGCAGCTGGCGGCTCAATTGCAAAATTGGACATCTGGGGCAAACGTCGTTTGACCTATATGATCAACAAGCAACGTGACGGCCAATATGCTTTAATTACTGCTGAATTTGCTCCCGCTTTCGCTGCAGAACTTGAACATCTTTTGCGTTTTCTTGAACCCGTTATTCGGTTCATGATTACCGTGGTTGAAAAACCAGCACCGCAAGTAGAAGAACAGGCATAGGCTTTGCAAGGAGTTCGGCATGAGTCGAGATTTGAACAAAGTGATGATCATTGGACATCTTGGACGCGACCCGGAGATGCGTTATACACCTTCAGGTAGACCTGTCACGACATTTACAGTTGCCACTAATCGCACCTGGAATACAACAGATGGTGAAAAACACAATGAGACCGAATGGTTTAATGTGGTTTCTTGGGGCAATCTGGCAGAAATTTGTAAACAATACCTTTCCAAAGGCCAACAAGTCTATGTTGAAGGTCGTTTGCAAACTCGAAGATGGGAAGATGCAGACAATATCAAACGCAACAGCGTTGAAATTGTAGCTTCCGAGATGATGATCTTGGGTGACCGTCATGAGTCAAATCAAACAAATTCCGATTCTCACGAGTCTGAACTGATTAATGATGAAGAGTATCCGTTCTAATGGAGTAAGTAAACATGTCAGATGAAAATTTTTCAGAAGGTGAACGCTCATATGGCAACAGGCGTTTTGTAGCCCGACCAAAAATTTGCCAATTTTGTGCAGACAAATCAATTAACATCGATTACAAAGCCATCGATATGCTGCGCCGCTTTGTAACTGAAGATGGTCGCATTCGCCCACGGCGTCAAACAGGCACTTGCGCTTTACATCAACGCGCGCTGGCTGTTGCTGTCAAACGCGCCAGGCACATCGCCATCCTCCCCTTCACAGGCGAGCGCTGGTCAGACGCGATTCGCTAGAAAGCATTCTAGTACGAACAGGGCATGGAGGTAATTCTCTATGCCCTTTGTCAAATACCCGAGGATTACCATGGCAAATGAAAAAAATGAATCGGAACATAAAACCGTAACAAAAAAGCATATGGCACGTCAAGAAAAAGAACAAAAACAACGGAAAATTGTCTTAATTAGTGTTATCTCAATCCTTGTTGTAGTTGTTCTGCTCATAGCCTACGGAGCATTATCAAAAACTGTTCTGCTGGCCGGAAAAACCGTTGCTAAAGTTAACGACGACAAAATCACGGTTGAGCAATTCCAAAATCGTGTTCGCTATGAACGCCAAACTCTAACCCAAACATATGCTAATTATTACTCATCAGGTTTTGCTCAATTCCTGCAATCATATATGTTGCAAATTCAAAACCAGTTGGACAATTACATTAGTTTTGGCAGCACCGTTCTCGACAACATGGTTGCTGAAAGGCTGATCACTCAAAAAGCTAAAGAACTTGGTTTTACAGTTTCTGATGAAGAAATTGATAAAGAAATCCAGGAAAACTTTGGCTACTTTCCTAACGGCACACCAACAGTTGAGCCAACCATCGAATATCGCCCAACCTCCACCTTATCGGTAGAACAATTGGCTTTGGTTACCACTCCAACCGTAATGCCGACCGACCTTCCAACTTCAACTCCAGAGGGTGCAATTTCAACCCTTGATCCTTCATTGCCAACAGAAGCTGCCACGGCAACAGCCACTGCGACAGAAGCTATTCCGACCAGCACCCCCACGGTCGATGCGACTGCCACACCCATACCTCCCACAGCCACGGCTTATACCAGAGAAGGCTATGATGCTCTTTATGCAACTGTAATTGCCAATTTGGATGCAGTCACTAAATTTGGCGATGCTGAATTCAGAGATTATGTTCGCAACATTATATATAGTCAAAAACTATACGAATATGTGACCAGTGAAATTGCCTCTGAACAAGATATGGTTTGGGCAAGACATATTCTCGTAGCTTCAGAAGAAGAAGCCAAAGCCGTTCTCGATCGCTTAAATGCAGGTGAAGATTTTGCCGCCCTTGCTGCAGAATTATCCAGTGATACATCCAACAACACTCTTGGTGGCGATTTGGGATGGATCTATCAAGGACAGATGGTTGCGGAATTTGATGCAGCTATTTGGCCGATGAAGGTCGGTGAGATCAGCCAACCGGTCAAAACTAGTTTTGGTTATCACGTCATTCAAGTATTAGGTCATGAAGTGCGCCAGCTTAGTGCTGATGAATTATCATCTGCAAAAAGCACTGCATATCAGACCTATATCAACAATCTCAAAACCGCTGCAACCATTACCAAGAATGATATTTGGGCTTCTGTGGTTCCCAGTGAACCAACAATCCCCGCTGAAATTCGCACCGCAGCACAATAACAGTTTTATTTTCCTATAAAAAAACTTCGGGATTTTGAATCCCGAAGTTTTTTATTTGACCATATCTTCGCTAACTTCATCCAGCCTCAGGCTGATCACCTGACTGGCAGAATCACGCCCCATGGTGACACCATAAATCACATCAGCCACCTGAACAGTATTTCGGTTGTGAGTGATGAGGATGAACTGTATGTCTTGACTTAATTCCTTCAATAATTCAGTGAAACGACCAACGTTGGCTTCATCCAGAGCTGCATCCACTTCGTCCATCACGCAGAATGGTGTAGGGGATACTTTTAACAACGAAAAAATCAAAGCCACGGCAGTCAGTGATCTTTCGCCACCTGATAACAAAGAAAGTCCTTGTTCACGCCTTCCCGGGAGCTTGGCTTCAATGTCAATACCAGTTTCAGTTGGGTTCTCGTCATCAGTAAGGATCAATCTGGCGGAACCTCCACCAAACAGACGGGTAAACATTACCTTGAATTCGGCTGCAACAGCATTGAATGTTTTTCTAAACTCAGTACGCATGAGTTCATCAAGTTCGCTGATGATCTGACGCAAATCATCATCTGCTTTACGCAAGTCTGCCATTTGGTTGGTCAAGTAATCAAAACGCTCTTTGACTTCGTTATATTCCAACTTAGCGTCGGGGTTGATGGCGCCCATTCGACGCATTAACGCCCTTTGGCGGTTTATTGATTCTTCCAACCCTTGAGGTATCTCGGTCAGACTATTTAACTGATTGACGCCTTCGAGTGGCAGTGGAGTTGGACCGGTCACATCTTCATTATATTCAAGCTGAACAAGTCCAAAATCTTCTTCAATTTTACGACGCAGGTTTTCCAAACTTTCAATAATTCTAGCTACTTCAAGTTGTGATTGGGTGCTACTTCGTTCAGCATTCGTTTCAGCTTGCTGCGCGAACGTATAATCATCCTGCAGCTTTGAATAATGCGTTTCAACTTCTGCCAATTCTTTTTCAGCCGGATCAATTTTCACCTGCAATTTTGCAATTGCTTCATTCAGCTCAAGTTCTTGTTTTTGCAGGACAACCTTTTGTTTCTCAGATTCTGATAATTGACTGGCAATAAATCCCAGACGCAAATTGATATTTTCAACATTGGATTGGTTTTGCTTTACGGTTTGTGAATATTCAGCCTGCCGTCTTTCAGCATCGGCAACCCCTCGAGAAACCACCGCAACAGATGTATTCCAATGAACAACCTGCGTTTGGAATTCTTCAAGAGAAACGCCTCTGAGCTGTTGATTCACCTCTCGAATAATTTCATTCTGTTTATTGATAACTTCAGTGCCTGCACTTATCTGTTTCTCAATTTCAGCAAGCTCAGTGGTAGTTTTTTTTATTTCTTCATTAATGGTTCCCAATTGAGACTGCTGCCATTCATTTTTCTGGTTTTGTTGATCAAATGCCCTGGCTGCTGCTTGATGAATCCTTGCACAAGTCTCAACTTCTTGCCTTGAAGTGCGAAGGCTTTGATCTTCTTTTTGCCGGATAGCCCGCAAGTTTTGAATGGCTTCTTTTAATTTGCCAAAATTATTTTCATGATCTTCAAGAGCACCTTCAACGTTTTCTATCCGATTCATCAACTCGCGTCGTTGGCGCGGACGTCCGACCAGGCTCGCGCGTTTATCTTTTCCTGCGATAATAACACCAGATCCAAGGAAAACCTCGCCCTTGAGTGTCACGATGCGGCTTGATTGAGGGATGGCTTCGAGTAAGCGTTTGGCGGCACCCCGACTTTTTACAACCAATACCTGTCCGAGCAAAACAGCAAGCATCGGTTTGATATCTTTGCTTCCTCCAACCAGATCGGCAGCAATCCCCAATACATCCGGATCTTTGATCTCTTTCAACTTTTCAATTGATCTTGCCCAAGCTGATGGCACCAGAATGGTCCGTCCGTTAGTGTCAAGATCAAGGTAATTAAGCGTTTCTTCCGGATCTGTAGTGGCATCCAACAATATGGCATCCAATTGGTCGCCGAGCACAGAGCCAATGGCAATTTCAAGTTCTGCTGGAACTTCAAGTAAAGAGCTGACAGCTTTAAACTGACCTTTAAGCTTGCCGGCTTTGGCTGCCTGGAGTAAATTCTTAGCCCCTTCTGCCAAACCAGTCAGTGCATTCTCGGCTTGATCCAACACGTCTAATTGAGCTTTTAACCTTGAGAGTTCAGCTTCCAGTCGATTGAGTTCTTGAAAATACTGTTTTTCTTCTTCTTCTTTCTTATGTAATTCATCAATATGTTTGGTTGAAGAAGCCTGTAATTCATCATTAGTTAATTGGGCAATTTCAAGCTTCTTTTGAGCATCTTCTTTTTGTTGTGAAACTTCTGCCAGGGCTGCAGCACTATTCTTAATATTGGTAGACAGTGTTAACTGGGTATTGGATTGTGTCTCCATTCGGCTGGTCAACTCTCGTTGATGAGCTTTTATCTGTACTTGTTTTGATTCAGATTCCGACAGCAGTCTACGGGCTTGTCTGAGCTGGTCTTCGATTTTCTCGCGGTCTTTTTGCCGCGTATCCAATTGAGATTGGGCAATTTTTAACTGTTCTTGAGCCTCAACAAGGTCGCTTTGAAGTCTTGTCTTCTCTTCGATCAGTGAATCTAGTTTTTCTTTTTGAACCACTGATTGTTCTTCATTTTTATTAAGATCATTCCGCAGACTGACTTCCTGGTCTCGTAGAGAACGAAAACGCTCATCTAAAACAGCCAGGTCGCGGCTTATTTTTTCTCGTCCTGAATGTATGCCTGCTGACTCGCTATGCCAGAGGTTAAGTTCTTCACGCAATTGCATAAGCCTGGTGCGCGCAGTTTGGACGTTGGTATCAATATCCAACCGTTTTTGACGGGTAGATTTCACTTTTTCTTCATGATTGCGTAAAATTTCTTTTGAACGCACCAAATCTTTTTGGGTGTTTTGCCAGTGGTAACCGTACCAATCTCTGAGCAGCACTTGAAGATCTGCTTGCACATGGTCATATTCTTCAGCACGTTTGGCTTGTCGCTCAAGGCTGCGCAAACGGGGTTCAAGTTCAGAAAGGATATCTTGAACACGCTCAAGGTTGCGACGCGTTGAATCCAGGCGGGTTAACGATTCTTCACGTCTTGAGCGGAACAAGCCGATACCTGCGGCTTCTTCAAAGAATTTTCGCCGCTCTTCAGGTCTCAAAGAAAGCGAGGCATCGATCAAACCCTGTCCAATAATGGTGTATGTTCGTTCAGCCAAACCGGATTGTGCCAGAAGTTCAGAAACATCCTTAAGTCGAACGCGCTGTTTATTTAATACGTATTCATTATCTCCATCCCGGGTCGCTCGCCTAGCCACGGATACTTCAGAATAATCAATGGGCAGCCAACCATCTTCGTTGTCAAAAGTGATGGATGCTGATGCCATACCGGCGCGTGGACGTTGGTCAGATCCCGCAAAGATCATGTCTTCAGTTCTTTTACCCCGTAACAAAGTATAAGATTGTTCGCCAAGAACCCAGCGCAATGAATCTGAAATGTTTGACTTTCCAGAACCGTTCGGTCCAACAATGGCAGTAATGTTGCCTGGAAATTCAAATAGAACCCGACTGGCAAAAGTTTTGTATCCATGCAGTTCAAGTGCTTTTAATCGCGGCTTCATTAATTCTTATCCGTTTTAGTGGGAATATGTTCCGTTAAACCTAATCGTTCAAGAGCATTAATTGCAGCTTGTTTGGTGGCAGCCTGTTTGCTGTAACCAACCCCACCACCGCTTACCTTGCCATTAATGATGACATCCACTTCAAAAAGTTTGGAATGATCAGGGCCTGAGGCATTTCGCGTCATGTACTGGGGTGCTTGATAACCCTTTCCCTGTGCCCATTCCTGAAGTTTGCTTTTTGGATCTTCATCTTTGTGATTTTCAAGAATATCTTCTGAAGCGGTAATCAACATGGGACCAATGAATTTCATCACCCCATCAATACCTTGCTCCAGGTAGATTGCGCCAATGACGGCTTCAAAAGTATCGCACAGCAAACCAGAACGGTCATTTCCGCCTGCTTGCAATTCACCCCGCCCCAATCTCATGGCTTTGCCAAGATCGATCATGCGGGCAAAATCGGCTAATTGAGCAGTATGGACCAACGCCGACCTCATCCGGGTTAAGTCGCCTTCCGGCATTTCGGGATATCGGTTATAGAGCCATGCGCCAACCACAAAATCCAGAACAGCGTCGCCGAGAAACTCAAGCCGTTCGTTGTCTTCAAGTGCTTCAGAATGTTCATTGAGATATGATCGATGGGTTAATGCCCGGCTTAAAAGGAGGAGATTTCCAAATCCTTGTAATACCCTATTGGCAAATTCTTGCGGTGTTTCAGAAACCGTGGTGGAATTTGGAAGATTCAAAGAAAACTCCCGGAAGAAGGAGAGCGCCAACCACCCTGGCAGAGTGGTTCGCGTTCACATTATTCCATTATGATAAGATAGTTGATTTATACCCTGAACCGGTTATTATCGCAACCACAGGAGTCTTAAAATCTTTTATGTTTTGCTGTATTACTGCCCATACCAAGGCAGAAGTCGGCTCCATATAAAAACCCTGGCTGGCTGAAATCCGCCATGCATCTAATAGACTGTTTTCGTCAATCGATATCATTTTGCCTTTTCCCGCTTTCATTCTTTCAAGAATCGAACTTCCTCTCGCTGGTTGAGCAACTTTTACGCCTTCAGCGGCTGTCTCATAATTTGGAACATCTACAATTTGAGTGGATTGATGTGAATAGGCTAAGGTCACAGGTGAACAACCATTGGATTGCACGCCAACATAAAAGGGTTCCTGTGGGATATTGCCTGCTTTGGTCATACTCTCAAATCCTCGCATAATGCCATAGAGAAGTCCTCCATGACCAACCGGAGCAACCAAAGTTCCTGGAACTTGTCCAAACTGTTCGACAATCTCATAAGCAATCGTGGCAATACCGGTGAGTCCGAAAGGCATCCAAGCATGACTGGCATAAACTACTCCAGCCTGGGTCGCAGATAAAACTGCTTTGGCAGCCTCGCTTCGTAGACCAGGTACACTCACCAATTCAGCACCATACCGCTCGATCTGCAATTTCTTAGGACCAGAAGCCGACTCAGGCACATAGACACGTGCTTTTAAGTCTGCTCTTGCAGAGTAGCCTGCAAACGAAGCGCCGGCATTACCTGATGAGTCCTCAACTGCGAAGTTTACACCGCGAGATTTCAAGAAACTCACCAAGACAGCTGAACCCCTATCCTTATATGAGCCGGTTGGATTATGGCTTTCCATTTTGCAAAAAATCTTGCTCCCATTAACAGAAGTCTGCAACAAAGGCGTGTTTCCTTCCCCCAATGTTACCCAATCACTTACTTCGTTCAATCCAAAAAGCTTTGAGTATTTCATCATTCCAAATGAAGAATGATTTACAAAATTCTCAGAATAAGCAGGAAAATCAGCATAATCAAATAAACCACCACACTCACATTTATATGGAATACGATCATCTGGATATTCTGTTTGACATTTTTGACATGCTATTTTTGTCATCTTAGATCCGATCATTTTATTAGAGTGTTTTTTTAATTATAGCGTCACATGAAAAATCCTAAAAAATACAGTATGCATGATTGATTCTGCTATAATAACCGCGTGGATTTTCAAATAGCAAGTCACCAATCTGATGCATATCAGATCAATACCGAGGTCTATTCCGGCCCACTTGATCTGCTACTGCAGCTTATAGAACGTGCTGAATTGGATATTACCCGGCTTGCGCTCGCCCAGGTTACCGACCAATACCTTGATCACCTTCATCATTTAGAAGAACAAAACGCAGCAGAAGTATCTGCATTTTTGGTAATTGCTGCCCGTCTGGTCCAAATCAAATCTTCCGCATTGCTGCCAAGACCCACCTTGCCAGGCATTCAATTTGAAGAAGATCCTGGTGAAGCCCTGGCCCGTCAGTTGATCATTTACAAACGGTTCAAGGAACTTTCAGGTTTTCTTGAGGAGCGTGAAGCTAATAAACTGCATACTTATCTGCGCATGGACACAACCCCGCGCACACAGATAGCTGCAAAACTTGATTTAAGTGATCTGACGCTTGAAAACCTGCTGCAAGTAGCAAGAGAAATCTTCCGTGACGCCAATAACCTTCCACCGCTGAGTGAAGTTGTTTCATTTCCGCGTATTACCATCCGCGATAGAATTAATGTAATCATAGACCGGCTTCAAAAAGAAGGTGGTATCTCTTTTTCAAAACTGGTTGGCACAAAAGACAACAGGGTTGAGGTTGTGGTCACTTTTTTGGCCATGCTTGAATTGGTCAAACGCCATATTGTTGGAGCCACACAAGAAACGCTTTTTGGTGACATTAATCTGGTCGCTGAGGGTGAAATTGCAGGCCTTGAAGATCAAGATCTTGAATTTGTAGAATGATTTTCCATTTATACGTAAAAATCCCCGAACTGAACATGAAGCTCAGATCGGGGATTTTTTTATCAAGTAATTTTATGAATCCTTGTTTTCGTCTTCAGAATAAAGGTTATAAGGCAATTTATTGCCCACCCATACGGCCATTAAACTGATATTATCATCAGATTCTTTCAGTTCAGGCTGTGCAGCATGAATACCGTTGATTACTGATTCAAAATTATCTGTTTTTGGCCAATCAATTTGAAAACCAGGCAGCATGCTGCGGTCTGCCTCAAGTGGCTGCAACTTCCATCCCCGCTCTGATAACAAAGAATGCATGGTTTTTTTCAACTCAGGATGAAAATTACTCCAACACTCCATAATCGTGGCAGAAAATTCATGAGAGCGTTCGAATAAGGAAGGACTGTTCTTTATCTTGATGGAAAGCGGTGCCTGTCCGCTATTTCTGAACCCCGGAACATTTACGCTTTTTGAAAACATACGCAAGATTAATTGTTTCTGTATGGGTTTACATTGATCCAGACCTGAAAAAACTTCATGCAAAACATCCAGCCGATAATCTTCACGCATAAATTCGTTTACTGCATGAAATGGCAATACCTGAATTTTCTCGTCATCACTCATAATTATCTATCCTGTCAGTTTCTTGAAATAATTTTGCCAACAGCTTCACTGGATTCGTCCAGTTTACGAACTTCATCTTCAGTTAAATGCCATCCAATAGCTCCAGCGTTCTGTTCCACCTGTGTTATATTTTTGGCACCTGGAATAGCCAGTGTTCCTTTGCATATCACCCAATTTAGAGCTACTTGTGACGCCGTCTTGCCTTCATGATCCAAACCGATCCCCTTCATCAATTTAATCAAAGGTTGGATGGCTTCAAGTATTCCTTTATTATAATGGGCTGAACGAGTGCCCTTGGGGGGATTATCAGGTGTATATTTACCGCTTAATATCCCCATTGCAAGAGGGCTATACGCAATAACCTTTATTCCATTTGCCTTACAGTAATCCAGTAAACCATCTTTTTCAATTCGCCGCTCAAGCAGATGGTATTCCACCTGGTTTGAAGCCAATGGAATGCCCTTTTTTTGAAGTGCATCGACAGACCTTTTGGTTAATTCCAGATTGTAATTTGAAACCCCAACTGCGGAAATCAATCCCTCTTCATAGACTTCGGTCATTTGTTGCATCCAGCTCTCAACACTCACTGGCGGCATTGGCCAATGCATTTGGTATAGATCGACCTTTTTCAACCCCAGGCGCTTTAAACTGGCTGCCAGAGTCTTACGCAAGGCATTTTTTGCCAGTCGCCAGGGGAACGGCATAATTTTTGTTGCAACCATCACTTTTTCATTTATTGAAGGCAATAATTGCCCGATGAATTTTTCTGATTTTCCTTGACCATAGACTTCAGCCGTGTCAAAAAACCTGATGCCATTGTCTATTGCAGCATGAAACGATTCTTCAACATCATTAGCAGAATATTGATTTCCGTAACCCCAGACCAACCGGTCTCCCCATGCCCATGTGCCAATTCCCAGTTCAATACCATCTAAAACGGATGAGGGTGTCTTAATTTGCATTTCCATATCATTCTCCGAAGTGTCTAATTCAATGATTATACACATGTTTATCGCCGCTAGATAATCAATGCCTTTTTGAAATGAGATATAATTTACAAATCAGTAAAACTCCAGGAGGATTATTATGGTAGAACACATTGAATTTGTAAAAAATTACAATGATCTTTCTACTGACGAGGGTTTTCAGTATGAATTTTCATGTAATCGTTGTCAATCTGGTTATCGCACCAAGTTCAAGCCATCAGTTACTGGCAAACTGACTAATGTACTTGAATCTGCAAATTCCATCTTCGGAGGCGTTTTTGGTACTGCTGCCAATATAGGAGAACGCGTCAGATCTTCAGGATGGCAAAAAGCAAATGATGAAGCCTTTTCTGAAGCAGTTGCAGAGATTAAACCTTATTTTATTCAATGTCCCCGATGCAATTCTTGGGTTTGCCGTCAAAAATGTTGGAATGTCAAAAAAGGATTATGCAAATCTTGCGCCCCCGATCTTGGTGTCGAGATGGCGGCAGCTCAAGCCTCCAAATCGGTGGAAGAGGTATGGGCGCATGCTGCCATGGCAGAAGAAGATAAAAAATTGGGCACTGAGTATTGGCGTGAAGGCATTACAGCAACTTGCCCAAAATGTGAAACAGCATTGGCATCTAATGCCAAGTTTTGTCCGAATTGTGGAGAATCCTTAAAAACAAAAACAAATTGTCCTAAATGCAATGCGGTTTTGCTCCCCAATTCAAAATTCTGTGCTGAATGCGGACAAAAAATAAGTTAACCATTTGAATTAAAACTTCGCGAATGGGTTCTCGCGAAAGCTAGAGCCCATCTTTATTTTGTAAAACTGGAAATCGTATGACTGATGAAATAACTCCAATTCGACAACAATACCTGGATATTAAGAAAAAATATCCGGATACAATCGTATTCTTTCGTCTGGGTGATTTTTACGAAACATTTGATGATGATGCCGAGATCACTTCGCGCGAATTGGATATTGTCCTTACAGGACGCGGCTCTGCCGATAAAGGCAAACGCATTCCCATGGCCGGGATCCCCTACCATGCTGTCGAAAATTACCTTTCCCGATTAATCGATAGGGGTTACCACGTCGCCATATGTGAACAAGTTGGGGCACAACCCAGCAAGGGGCTCTTTCCGCGTGAGGTTGTGCGTGTCGTCACCCCTGGCACTGTGTTTGAACCTTCACTACTAAAAAGCGACCGCAATAACTTTCTTGCTGCAATAACAGCCACTGAAGATCATTTCGGCCTCGCCTATGTGGATATCTCAACCGGTGAATTTCAAACCACCCAAATTGCTAGCCTGGATACACTCAATGATTTGCGTTCTGAATTGACACGCTTAAGCCCTGCTGAAGTTTTATGCCCTGAATCACTCAAGCTTAATGGTTCATACAATGGACACATAACACGCTTGCCTGATTGGCGGTTTGAATCAGGACGTTGCCGCGAGATTATTCTTAGGCTGATGGAAGTCTCAACCTTAAACGGTTACGGAATGGAAAGCCTTCCTCTCGCCATTCAAACCTCTGGGGTAATTCTTCAATACCTCAAAGATACACAGCCTTCTTCATTGCTGCTGTTAAAAGGGATATCAGTTTATTCCACCTCAGAATTCATGACCCTGGATGCCGCCACCCGCCGCAACCTTGAACTCACAGAAACCATACGCCGCGGTGATCTTCACGGATCACTCCTTTCGATACTGGACCAGGCAATCACACCCATGGGACACCGCTTGATTCGTCAATGGGTCAGTAAGCCATTATTAAATCTAGAAACCATAGAATCACGGCAAAACGTTGTGCAATTCTTTTTTACCAACGCCATGCTCAGACTAGGATTCAGAAGCCTTTTACAGCATCTGGGTGACTTGGAAAGGCTTGTCAACCGCGTCACGGCTGGCAATGCCCTGCCTCGTGATCTTGTAGCCATCAGAGGCATTTTAAGCCGCTTGCCAGAAATTAGAGCGATTTTGCCATCAGATGAACCAGCGTTAATTAATTTGCTGCCGGGCTATCATGCTTGCCCAGAAGCATTAGACCTTCTAGAAAAATCCATCGATGATAATCCCCCTGCCACCCTGGCAAACACAGGCATCATCCGAGCCGGATATTCTGAAGAACTTGATAATGTCATCGAAATGTCTCGCCATGCGCGTGAGTGGATTTCTAATCTTGAAAGTGTCGAAAGAGAACGCACCGGAATCCGCACACTAAAAGTGGGATTTAATAAAGTTTTTGGTTATTATCTTGAAATCACCCACGGCAATACAAACCTGGCACCGCCTGAATATATACGTAAACAAACATTGGTTAATGCTGAACGCTACATAACACCTGAGATGAAAGAATATGAATCACTCGTGTTAAATGCAGAAGAACGCATTCATGAGATTGAATTGAAGTTATTCAAAGAGATTTGTCAGCAATTATCACATTCCATTCCGCGTCTATTGGATACCGCCCGAACTATTGCTGAATTGGATGTACAGGCGGGCCTGGCAGAAATCGCCGCGCTTGAAAAATACACAATGCCTGAAATGACCGATAACACCCTGCTAGAAATTACCGACGGACGTCATCCTGTGGTAGAAACCACCCTGCATGATGAGCGTTTTGTGCCAAATGACATTGTCATGGAGCCTGGTGAAACAATCCGAATCATTACTGGTCCAAATATGGCCGGAAAATCCACCTTCCTGCGTCAGGTCGCATTAATAGTGCTCATGGCACAAATTGGATCGTTCGTGCCTGCAAACAACGCAAAAATTGGGTTGGTTGACCGCATTTTTACCCGCATCGGCGCGCAAGATGAAATCCATGCAGGTCAATCGACCTTTATGGTTGAGATGATCGAAACTGCAAATATTCTCAATCATGCAACTCCCCGCAGTCTGATAATCCTGGATGAAATCGGCCGCGGCACCTCAACTTATGACGGCCTCTCCATTGCATGGTCGGTGGTTGAATTTTTGCATAATCATCCACGATTGAAATCGCGAACCTTCTTTGCCACGCATTATCATGAACTCACACAACTGTGTGAATTATTGCCGGGGGTGCGTAATTACAATGTTGCCGTAAGTGAAACTGGCAACACGGTGGTCTTTTTGCATAAAATTGTCCCCGGGGGGGCTGACCGCTCTTACGGGATTCATGTCGCTCAAATGGCGGGCATTCCGCGTCCCGTAATATCACGAGCAACCGAAATATTAAAACAACTTCAAGAAAGTTCAGGGTCAGCGGTAAAAATTGATTCGCAGCCATCCACTCAAATGGCGCTGTTTCCTGAAACTAATCCATTATTGGATGAATTACAAGGAATAGATTTAAACACAATATCCCCACTGGAAGCACTTAATATATTGTATGAATGGCAAAGGAAATTTATCGTATCCAAAAAGTAATTTTCGGGAATCTATTTTTTCGTCACAAACCAGACGACAACCAAAACTAATCCAATCGTCAATCCTCCCAAACACCAAATCAACAACCCCTGACCGGCGATTTGTAAGCCTTGTAGAAAGACTTTAACCAATAAAGCTTCAAGTCCTTGAAGTGTTCCTATTCCAGTGGTTGGGAACCATCCGCTTAAATCTCTGGCACCAGAAAAGAAAAGCCAAGCCCCCGGGATTGATGCAAACATGTTTGCAAAAACCAATGGAATCCCAAATGCTCCGGTTAACCAATGTAACGATCTCACCGATAGCAAGAAAATCATCAGTCCCAGAACCAAGCAAATCCATGTAAAAAAGGATAATACACCTCGCACGATTCTGTAAATTTGGAAAACTGGCGATTTGACGATCGCATAAAATATGTTTGCCTGTCCCTCAGGCGGAAGGATAATGACCGAAGGCAAACTGGCTGTAAAAGAATTGATCACCGGGTCAAGTATGGTGTCCATATTAAATAGGTCGCTTGACGGTGGATGACATAAAGCAAAACCACCTTGTCCGCTTTGCATGGCGATCATGATCTGGGATAATTGATCATCGGTACATTCGGGTAAATTGTTTAGCAAACTGACCAAAGATAGCTTCCCCTCTTGACTTGCTAGATGATCTTTTATGGGTTGAAAATCAATCACGATACTCAGCGATGTCGTTTTGAAATTCATAAAATCCAGCACGGATGACATCGCCGCTTCAGTCTCAGCTTCAATCCACCCAGGCGGAAGTAAAGAAGTCATCAGCCAATTGAACTGGTTTTCATCCAATCCTGCCAATATCCCTCCATGAAAAGCTGCTGAACCAGAGGCCATCACTGTATCAGCCAGCAGTACGGGTATCTGATCATAGAAGTTAGTTTTCTTTAACACCTTGGCGTAAAAATCAGTTTTAAAAAGGGTTTGATTGATTGCCAAATTGATAATGGCTGGAATTAAACAGACGCCGAAAATAATAGAAAGGCCAATAACGATACCTTTAGTTACAGGGCTTGGATATTTCTTTTGTGGGTTGGGAATATTCGACATGGTCACGATCTAATATGCAAAAAATAAACCGCCAGTGTGTGCTGGAAGTTTAACGATAATTTTCTGATCGGTCACAACATACTCTTCAGTTGCCAATATATTTCGCAGCTTCTGGTGAGTCGCTAAAGGGGTACCGCCAAGGTCAATGGTTACTTCAGACGATGAATCCTCAAAATTCATCAAGGTTAATCCGCACTCATTATCAATGATACGAACATAAGCCATACATTTGTTACATTGGTCTGTATTCAAGAGTTGGAAGTTGCCGCGGCGCAAAGCAACCTTGTCTTTTCGAATTCGGATTAATTTCTTAATCCAGTCTCGCAGCGGGATCATCCATTGAGATTCGTCCCAATTAAATGTCCTTCGGCAATCAGGGTCTTTGCCGCCGAGGATGCCAATTTCATCACCGTAATAGATGGCTGGGGCACCGCTTAAGGTAAAAATTAATAAATATGCCAATTTTGTTTTTGAAATATCTCCACCAACTTTAGTCAAGAATCGTTCGACATCATGACTGCCGAGCAAATTGTACATGGCTCTAGTGTTTTCGATGCCATATCTTGTTTGAATTTTTTGTAGATCCAACTTAAACTGATCGACATTTATTTCACCGCTCAAAAAATCCAAAATCAAATCACGCAGGGGATAATTCATGATGCCATCAAAATGGGTGTCATTGACCCATCTCGAATCCCCATCCCAAATTTCACCCACCAGATAAGCATCTGGGTTGGCACTGCGCACTTCATTTCTGAAACGAAGCCAGAAACCATCATCGTTTATTTCGTTCGGAACATCCAAACGCCAACCGTCAATCCCCTGCTCAATCCAATATCTTGCAACTTTTAGGATATATTTTTCGACGGCAGGATTAGAAGTATTAAATTTTGGCAGGCTTTTATATTTCCACCAACCCTCGTAAGAAGTTGCATCGCCGGGTGAATAAGCATCCACTGGAAATTTTTTAATATGAAACCAATCCAAATAGGGGGAATCGGCCTGGTTTTCAAGGATGTCATTGAAGGCAAAAAAACCTCGACCGCAGTGATTGAAAACACCATCCAGAATGACTTTCATTTCATTTCTGTGTGCCACGTCTAACAGTGTAAAAAAATCCATTTTGGTTCCCAGTTTGGGATCAATTTGGAAATAATCAATGGCGTTATAACGATGATTTGAAGGAGAGAGAAAGATCGGGTTAAGATAAATGGCATTTACCCCAAGATCCAAAAGATAATACATGTGGTCAATGATGCCCTTAAGATCGCCGCCATGAAACCCCAAAATAGTTGGCTTGGCATGCCAAGGCAAAACAGATTTTGGATTATTGCCATCATGCCCGTTGGCAAAACGATCCGGAAATATCTGATAAAAAATACTGTCTTGCACCCAACCCGGAACGCCCATTTTTACCTCTTGAGCCATGAATAAAGTTTTTCTGGCTGTCCGTCAAATTCCTCTTTTGAAATTTTGCCGGCTGTCATTTGTTCCAATAACTGACATAATCCATTGTTTACAGGTGTTTTCACTCCAACCTTTGACGCAAATCGCGAAACGGCACCATTCAAATAAGTTACTTCGCTGGTCGTTTTACCGGAATAAAGATCGATGTGAAACGAGGGCATTTTTGCGCCCCTCCCTTTCGCGAGAGGAGCACCAATTAATGTCCGGCTCAATCCAGCAGGCAGGTTGTTTAACAAACTCATGAGCGGCTTGACCGGTGTTCCCGGCAAATCCGTGAGGTGGATATGCATTCGATCCATCACCTCCATTGCCTCTCGAATTTGGTCCAGTTCAATTCTCCAGGTAAGCCGATGAGAGTATACCTGAGCAGGCGTCCAGTTTAAGATGGCAGATGAGGCGTTAGCAAGAAGATTGGTGAGCATTTTGGACCACTTCATATCAGCCCGCGATCCATACCCTTTAGCGCGCATACCTGAAAGGTTGAACCAATCAATTAGTGTTTGTGAAATGGGGTGCCCTGTTTCAATGCCCACGCCGCGTAATTTTTCCAATTTTACATTGCCAAGCCCTGCACGACCCACTGCACTGGTAATGCTGCCGCCAATCACTTTTTCTTCCCCCAATTTTCGAGCAATTAAGGCTTCATTTTCAACTCCGTTTTGCAAACACAAAATCGGTGGAAAATCCTTTTCCAATCCATCCAGCAAATCAAGTACGGAGGATGTGTCGTTTGATTTAACGGCTAATAAGGCAACATCAAAGAATTGCCCTGATACAGCTTGCCTAACATCTGAAATAATGTCAATGTCGGACACGTTGATTTCACGTCCATTGATGTTTAGCTGAATTCCTTTTGGAGCTGCATCACTTATAAATTCTTTTTTTTCAACAAAGGTTACCTTTGCACCATTGGCAGCCAAACTGCCGCCAATATATGTTCCGATAGCCCCCATGCCAAAACAAATTACCTTTAATGGTTTTTTAATTGAATCACTCATATTAATCGTTGGTATTCCAATTTTGGATGCCTCTCAAGTAATCTGCTCCTGGCATCCACTTTTTGCCAGGTGGCTGCACTTCAAGGAGCTGCACCCAACCATCCGGTGTGCTGATGGCGGGAGCTTTATCTAAAACACTGCGTATCCCGGCGGGGTGCGATTCAGAGATTTGGATCTTTACTTTCCGAACTTTCAATAATTGGTCGTTGATCTCGCAGAACGTCCCAGGCCAATCATTTAATGCCCTGACCTTTCGGTCAATTTCCACTGCAGAACTGTTAAACTCAAGCAGCCCATCTTCCTTCTTGAGCATGCCAGCGTATGTTTCACCAGTGTCAGGTTGCGGTGTTGCAGTGATGCGTCCTGCGATATATCCTTCAAGAGCTTCAAGTAACAACGAAGCACCCAAAGTGGATAACTTGTCAGTCAAAGAGGATAATGTCTCATCTTCAGCCAGGAAAATTTTTTCCTGAATCAGAACAGGTCCAGTGTCGATGCCTGCATCCATTTTCATGATGCTGACGCCTGTGAATTCATCGCCGTGTAAAATTGCTGCCTGTATGGGTGCAGCCCCACGCCAACGTGGCAAATATGAGGCATGGACATTGATGCAGCCATATTTGGGCAAATCAAGAACTCTCTGCTTCAAAATCTGTCCAAAAGCAGCGACAACCATTACATCCGGGTTCCATGCCTGTAGCTGGTCAAATGCTTCGTCACGAAGCCGTTCCGGCTGGATGGTAGGTATTCCTAATTGGTCGGCCAATACTTTTACCGGCGGTGAGGTAAGAATTTTTCCGCGCCCGGCAGGACGGTCAGGTTGGGTTACTACACCTATGACCGTATACTTCCTGGCAAGTGAATCCAATATTTTTGCGGCTAACTCGGGGGAACCCATAAATACAACTTTTTCAGACATGCACTGATTTTAACATAATCATAGTGAGGAATGAATAAATCGAAGGTAAAATTCATGTATGGATGAATCTTTAGCTGAACTTGAACTCGCAAAGGCTTATGAAACCAGTCAGAATGGCAATGAAGGCATGGCTCGCGTTTTAGCCCGCCGGGCAGCAGGAATGGCCGTTAGAGAATACCTTGGTTCAATTAATTTTGACCAAAGAGGATTGTCATTAAATACACTTATAAATAATGAGGCTGTGAGAAAAGTAACTCCTGCATCCATCCACGCAGCCCTGGATCGATTGTCAACCCGAATCGGGATGGATTTCAATTTTCCAATGAATTATGATTTACTAATGGATTCAAGATTAGTGATAGACCAATTAACTAATATTATTGGAGAAAAACAATGACAGAATCAGAAACAGGTATCAAAATGTATGGAACTACCTGGTGTGGAGATTGCCGCAGGGCAAGAACCTTTTTTTCAGATAATAAAATAGATTATGAATGGCATGATATTGACCAAGATAAAGCAGCTGCTGAATACGTTATGAGTGTAAATAAAGGTTGTAAAAGTGTTCCAACAATTCTGTTTCCAGATGGAACACTCCTTGTGGAACCTTCCGGATTCCAACTCAAAGAAAAATTCGGAATTAAATAAAAAGGCTTTTGCTTAACTTTTCTTTAGTTTGGAAATAATCCAAACAGTTAACGCACCGGCAAACAGGCCGGCACCCACAACCAAAATCCCCATCCTACGTTTTGATTTCTCAATCAAAATTGCCGGAGTTTTTGCCAATTTAGTCTTTAGATTGTTCATAAAGACTGGATCGGGCATCACCGGTTTTAACATATTAGAAAGTTTTTCTTCCAACCCAAACATGTTATTGTTGTTCATATCATTCATTTTACTTTCCATGCCGTTGCCCCTGAACTATTCTGATTTGTATCCTATTTCTTCCATCTCTTCTCGTAACGCAATCAATGCCCTATGATACAAGCTTTTGATTGCTCCCTCGCTGCGTCCCATAATTTGAGCAATTTCTGCATTGGATAGGTCTTCAAGGTATTTCAATAATATCAATTGCTGACGATCTGCAGAAATTCTACGAATCGCTTTCATAAGTAGAATTTTTTCTTGATTCTTCTCAAGCATCCGTTCAGGCTGGTCAGCCTTATGCGGTAGGTCAAGATGATCTTCAAGTGGTACTTCTTTGCGGCGGAGGTTGTCACGGTGCCAATTTGCGATCAAATTATGAGCAATCCGATACAACCAGGCGGAGAAGGGAACCCCTTTGTCAACATAACTGTTAATGTGCCCAAAAGCCCGATAAAACACGCGTGAAGTAATATCTTCCGCGTCAGATGCAGATCCAATGCGATAGTAAATGTAGTTATAAATGCGAGTAACATTTTTCTCATAGAGAAAACTAAAGGCCTCTGGGTTGCCCCCGCAGGCTAATGCCACTGCATTTTCTTCAGTGATGTTTACAACATTGCTCTCTTGCATCTTTTTCAATAGATATAACCCATAATAATTATCATAGTTACACTTGAATCATATCATGGTTGCCAGGCAATCGCTGCTTTCACCGCCTGATAAGCATCCACTAATCCTGATTCGATTCGTTCAGAAGGAGAAACACAGTTGGGCAATTGCCCCTGATAGGCAGTTGATGTTTCAAGTAATATCCGAGTTGTTTGGTCTATGTTTCCAATCAGTTTTGGATTTGCGGACCACATTAACGCCACCACACCACTGATATGAGGTGCTGCGAATGAGGTTCCACTCGCCATTGAATACTCGCCTCCAGGATAGGCTGAAATCACGTTTTCACCTGGAGCCAATATTTCTGGTTTTGGATGATTGATATTATCCACCGCGTAGGACTCCAATGATGAGAAAACAGAGATGTTCCCTTCCTGATTAACAGAGCCGGAAGAGAGAACGTTAGAATAAATGGCTAGTGGGTCGATGACTGTATCGCAGCCATAATTGCCTGTGTTACCTGCTGCCACTGACATGAAAATGCCTGCTTGTTTCAGTGCAGCCACAGCCGGCAGAAAAATGTTGGAATCACAACCTTCAGATGCCGGGCAGCCCCATGAATTATTTACAATCATGGCGCCCCTTGAGGCATCACCATCATTGAACGCATCACCCCCTTGTGGAAAAGGTGCGAGCATAAATTGCATGCAATCAAGATAATAAGCCGGGTTTCCCTGATTTCTGGCAAGATTGACACAACCAATCCATTCTGCGCCGGGTGCTACACCCGTATTCTGCCCTAAAATGATCCCCAATGTTTGTGTGCCGTGCCCAGAAATATCAGTCGGAAATGAAGTTTGATTCCATGGATCATACCAGTTGTAATCATCATTGGAGGATTCACCGCGATAAGCGGATGCTATTTCTGGATGTCTGCCATCTACGCCGCTGTCAGTCTGACCGATCAGAATGCCTTCACCAGAAACACCCAATTCTTTATTAACCTGGTCTGCATGAATCATACTGAGATTCCATAAAGTCTCTTCAGGCAGATTTAAAATGCCGCCTTCTTCTGAAGTCAACGCTTTTGGTAATGGTCTCAATTGCGGATTTTCCAAAATGCGGTCTATCGATGGATTATTTTGAAGCAGAAGTTTTGCAAACAAACCACCTTGCACCTCAATCCCGTTGACCAGATAATACGGCTTGTATTTCAAATGCAATGTTTCCATGCGAGTTCGCAATTCTGATTGGGTTGACTCGGCGGTTCTAACCAACTCGTCATAAACCGTTGCTCTTCTTAATTCATAATCTTTAATCTCGGCCGTTTTTGATAAGTCTGCTTGTTGCTTGAGTATTACAAACTGGTTATCTCCAAAAAATCCAACCTGACCCCATCCAAAATACAAAATGACTATAGAAGCAAAACCTAGAATCAAAAAGCTTAAATGAGCGGTTTTTGGTAAACTTAGTTTTTGACTGTTTTTCAAATTTGGAATCAGTGTCACAGAAAAAAATAAAACGATGGAGAACGTAAACCAGGCTGCTTTTCCAGCCCACTCCAACGTTTCTCCCGACCCACCGGTAAAGATCATCGTCAGTTCATCCATATCAAAGAAGATGAGAGGAAGGCTGAATAGCAATCCTAGAATGATACTGGCAGGTAATCTTCCACGGTCCGTATTCTTCATCCAAATAAAAAATAAAGCTGTCACAAACCATCCTGCTATGGGAACTGTCACCACCAACATTTGCTGTGAGCCATTGATCGCCAGGGCACAGACACTTATCAATAAGAAAACTGAAACGACCAATCCATCAAAAAAAGACCTTGAGAATCGAACACCAATATCATTGGTTTGTACCTGAAAAAGATATTCTTCAAAAATGAATTTACCTGCGTACCAGGCAAAAACAATCCCTACAAAAATTCCAAGCAGTGTATCCAACCACGAACCCAATGCACCCCATAAGATCCAGGGTAAACAAAGAATTGCGCCAATAAAAATGATCACACCAGGAAAAGCACTTTTTACCTGGGACTTAATATCTGAATTTGACTTTTTCCTTTCAATCAGGTGGCTGCCAATGATCATTAAAAACAATGCTGATATCTGCAAGATGGCAGTCAGGTTTTGTTCAGCCAGCCACAAAGTTTTTGCAGGCGTTGTAATCACAGCCAAAATGGCTGCATACGACCAAAGTTTAAAAATACGTCTAATTCGCGCCTCTTTAACCAACCCTGCCAAGAGTAAACACACGACGAGAATTAGCAAACTGGAAATCAAGTGGGTAATCCAGCGAAAATCTGGGGCGTATCCACCAATTTCCATAATGGTCTGTTCTGACACCCAGTTAATAAAAAGATCCAGTCCACTGAATATAATTACCCAGATAAATCCAAAAAATGTTAGAAAGATTAGGCCGCAGCCAATTGCTTTCTTGGGTTGATCGATATTTCCATTTATTGAGGACATAGAATTCTCATTCTTTTCTGATATCGGTTCAAACAAGCTTGTTTTTTTTTACGGCTAAGATTAAACTAAATAAACATAAAGTGATTATAAATTCAAAATATTGATATTGACAAATAATACTTATCCGGAGGATTGGCATGCAGCATAATGAGTATTTTTGGACAACGACTGACAACGTAAAACTCTATGGTCAGGAATGGAAACCGGAAGGAAAACAAAAAGCAGCCATCGCCATGGTTCACGGCTTGGGAGAACATTCAGGCCGCTATGAACATGTTGCTGAAGCATTTACACAAGCTGGATTTAGCTTGACTGCATTTGACCTGCGCGGACACGGGAAATCTGAAGGTGTACGCGGACATGCACCGTCTTATGCAGCAATTATGGAAGACATCACCCATAATATTGAATTGGCAAAAGAACATTTCCCAGGCATGCCTGTTTTCATTTATGGACACAGCCTTGGCGGAAATTTGACCCTTTATTACTGCCTCACTCAGAAACCACAGCTCAAAGGTGCTATTGTGACCAGCCCTGGTTTGGCAACTGCCGCACCGGTTCCGCCGGTAAAATTGGCCTTAGGTAAACTCATGTACAATCTGATGCCTGCGCTGCAAATGGATAATGGTTTGCTACGCTCAGGATTATCCCGTGACCCCGAAGTAGAAAAGAAATATTCGGCCGATCCTTTGGTCCACCCAAAAATTTCTGCTCGCCTCGCACTGGATTTAATCAATAACGGAAAATACATAGTTGACCATGCATCTGAATTTCCAATCCCGCTTTTGCTCATGCAGGGTGCCGGCGATTATATTGTTAATCCTCCAATGACCAAGAAATTTGCCAATTCCGCCCCTCTGGCAAAGATAACATTTAAGGAATGGGATGGTTTCTACCACGAGTTGCACAATGAACCAGAAAAAGCTCAGGTCTTGAAAACTATGACAGATTGGCTTGATTTGGAATTGAAATAAACCTAATAATGAGTAACAAGGGTCAAGCAAAAATCTTGACCCTTGTTACTCTTCAAGCTAAAATAGATAGTCTGTACGGTTTGCAGCAAATATTTTATGTAAATAATGGTGCCTGAGTATTCTATGATGGAATCATTTGCTCAAAAAACCACCCACAGATGCACAATTCATTGTCATCTAAAGGTGGTTCTTTAATTTTTTGCCATAAACGATAGGGAGATTTACCATGACCGATTTCTTAATGCGCGGAAGCCTGGCCGACCTTGATCCTGAAGTATTGAAATTATCTGAATTCGAAAAGGAACGTCAATTTCGCAAGTTGATTTTGATTCCTTCTGAAAGTACTGCACCGGCTGCCGTGCGTGAGTCCTTGGCATCTGTGTTTCAAAATATTTACGCAGAAGGTTACCCTGATGAAGAGATGCGCTTGATGACCGAGTCTGAAATCCTGGATTATCCCGCCCGCTTAACTTTTTATCGCCGAAACGCAGACCCACGCTATTATAAGGGTGTCGAATATGCTGACATGGTCGAAAGTTTGGCACGCCGCAGATGCGCAGAAACATTTGCCACTGACCAGGTCAGCGCTGATCAAATCTACGTCAATGTGCAGGCGCTTTCAGGGGCTCCCGCAAACAATGCAGTTTACAACGCTCTGATTGAAGTCGGCGATTCCATCCTCGGCATGAATCTGCTGCACGGTGGTCACCTCACACATGGCTCCTCAGTCAACCGCTCAGGTAAACTTTTCAAAGTCTCTCACTATAATGTTGATCCCGTTACTGAAATGATTGACTACGATAAGGTGCAGCAGATTGCACTTGAATGTAAGCCAAAAATTCTCATTTGCGGTTATTCTTCTTATCCGTTTGTGCCAGATTGGAAACGCTTCAGAGAAATCGCCGATTCCGTTGGCGCATATTTGCTTGCTGACGTTTCGCATATTGCTGGTCTAATCGCTGCCAAAACCATCCCCTCACCAGTCGGGTATGCTCATATCATCACATTTACCACGCATAAAACAATCTGCGGTCCCCGCGGCGCTTGCATTTTGACAACTGATGCTGCGCTTTCGAGAAAAATTGATAAAGGTGTCTTCCCCGGCGAACAGGGTGGTCCTCACGTACATGTTTTTGCTGCTTTAGCCACAACCTTTAAAATCGCTCAATCCAAAGCCTTCGCAGAGCTTCAGAGCCAAATCATGAAGAACAGTTCTGCACTAACCAATCAGCTTCAAGCTCGAGGCATGCGCATACCGTTCGGCGGTACAAACACCCATTTAGCCAATCTGGATTGCAAATTAATCAAGGGCCCCGATGGAACGACCCTTTCTGGTGATATGGCAGCGCGTATTCTGGATGTGGCGGGTATTGTACTCAACCGCAACACCATCCCAGGTGATAAGACAGCCAACAACTCCTCTGGCATCCGTTTCGGTACCCCATGGATGACCCAGCGCGGTCTCAAAGAGAACGATATGGTCGAATTGGCTAATATCATGGTAGATCTGCTGCAGGCCTGCACACCTTATTCGGTCGAAACGCGCAAGGGTCGTGTTTCACGTGCCAAGGTGGATTTCAAAGTACTTGAAGAGTCCAAGAATCGTGTAAGAGTTTTATGTGAAAAAGCTGGTTCAGACCTTGATTACAACAAAAATGGCTATCCGCAATTCTATTATCTGGATGACCAATCAGAATCAAAAAATGATCTTGCCACCCTAAAATTGAGCGGACCGAGCCTGCGTCAATTTGTCACCTATTGTTTTAGTTCCGATGTTGAAAAACTTGAACCCGGTCAATTGCAAAATACCTCCCTTTCAACACCTCTGGGGACCATAGAAGGTGCGATTGCCAATGTGGATGGCAAATCATACCGCTTTAGCTTCTCCCGCGAAAAATTCGGTCTGGCAGCCACTTTCTTGCGAGGTTTGGCAGAAGGTTACATCACTTTTGACAAAGACATTCCGCGCCGCATTCCTGGAAGTGTCGTAGTTGTTGAGGATCTAGAAAACGCACCTGTCGTGGCAAAAGATGAACTGGCTTCGAGTATGAAACCCTATTTTATTGGTCAAACTCAACCAGAAGGCACACCATTGCCAGCTTTTGATTGGAAAGAAAAAGAATCCACTGAATTATTCAGAACCCAACTCTATGAAACCCATAAAAAGATGGGGGCGAAAATCATCCCCTTTGCCGGATGGGAAATGCCAGTTTGGTATACATCTGTGGTGGAAGAACATAGTGCCTGCCGTCAGGCTGCCGGTTTGTTTGACGTTTCACACATGGGTGTCTTTCAGGCAGAAGGAGTTCACGCTGCCTTGTTCCTTGAAACGGTCTGCGCAAATGATATCAATTCACTGGCCGTCGGAGAATCCTGCTACACCCACTTCCTTGATCCAGACGGCAATGTAATTGATGACACACTTGTTTACCGCCGCGATATTGAAAAATACCTGGTCGTGGTTAACGCCTCAAATGACTCCAAAGACTGGGCATGGCTTAATGCGGTTCGTGAAGGTAAAGTATTGATCGATCTCCAACGCCCGTGGCTAAAGACTTTTGGAGCTGATGTTATCTTGCGCAATTTGCGTGATCCAAAAGCCGGTGCAGACATGCGCGTGGATATCGCCCTTCAGGGACCAAAATCAAGAGACATCCTCCTCTCGCTGGGCTGCGATGCCTCAACGATTAAAAAAGTAAAAGCCTTAAAGAGAACCGAATTATGTGAAGCCGTCATCGGCGGGTTTGATCTCGTGGTCTCGCGCACCGGTTACACGGGCGAGAAAATGGCCTTTGAATTATTTGTGCATCCTGATAAAGCTGCCGCGCTATGGGATGCATTACGCAAGGCAGGCGAACCGATGGGCATGAAAGCCTGCGGTTTGGGAGCACGCGATTCACTTCGCACCGAAGCCGGCCTTCCTCTTTATGGTCATGAAATGGGCGGCAAAGATAATTACACCGTCTCAGAAGCCGGTTTTGGCTCTTACGTGAAGATTTATAAACCCTGGTTCATCGGACGAAGCGCTTATATTGAAAAAGAAAAGAATCGAGCAGGCATCGTTGTTCGCTTTAGATTCACAGAAAAAGGGGTGCGCATGGCTCACAATGGTGACCCGGTGATGGATGCCAAAGGCAAGGTTGTTGGCAAAGTCACCAGTTGCGCTATTGATAAAGAAGGATTCTTGACCGGCCAGGCTTTTGTAGAAACCCGATGTGCAGTGGTTGACACTCCAATATCCATCTTCCAGGGGGCAGAAAACTTGTCGCCTGTATCCCCTGCTTCATTAGAACCCGGAGACCGAATTTCATTGCCGACTCCGGCGGTTGTGGTAAGTCGTTTTCCAATTTCTTAATTCAAAAAGGATAAGAAAAGGAGCTGTCGATCAATATGCAAACGCCGTGGGATTTCCGCTATGCGCAACGTACACAACGTATGAAGGCTTCTGCGATTCGAGAACTACTGAAGCTGACGGAACAACCAGATGTTATTTCGTTTGCCGGTGGCCTCCCTGCACCGGAAGTCTTTCCTGTCGAAGAATTCCGACGTGCATGCAATTATGTGCTTGACCACCAGGGTGCTGAGGCTCTACAATACGGCACCACAGATGGATACATCCCATTGCGTGAAATGATTGCACGTTATACCAATCGCCTCGGTATAGGTGTCAGTAAAGATAATATCCTGATCACATCAGGCTCACAACAGGCACTTGATCTGATTGGAAAGATTTTTATTAATCACGGTGATCGAATTCTGGTTGAAAACCCGACCTATTTGGGTGCCATCCAGGCCTGGAATGCTTACGGGGCTGATTACATCCCTGTTGCCTTGGATGACGAAGGCATGGATACACGAAAATTGGAAGACGCTCTACGCAAAGGACCCAAATTTATTTATGTGCTGCCAAATTTCCAGAATCCCACCGGCTGCACACTCACACTTGAACGGCGAAAACAATTAATCAAACTTGCAGATCAATATGGTGTTCCCATCATTGAAGATGATCCCTACGGTCAGCTCCGTTACGAAGGTGAAGACCTGCCAGCGGTAGAACTTCTTGATTCTCAAATGCGTGATAAAACAAACGCATATTCAGGTAATGTGATTTATTTAAGCACTTTCTCAAAGATCCTGGCTCCAGGTATTCGGTTGGCTTGGGTCATAGCACCGACAGAAGTGATCAACAAGCTCGTGCTTGCCAAACAGGGAGCAGATCTTCATACCTCGACTTTTAACCAGATCGTGGCGCATGAAGTCGGCCAGCACGGCTATTTGGACCGTCATGTGAAAATGATTCAAGATACATATCGAGAACGCCGGAATGTGATGATCGAATCACTTGAAGAACATATGCCCAACGGCGTCACCTGGACAAATCCACAGGGCGGCTTATTCTTATGGGTTAACATGCCGGAACAAATCAATGCAATTGATATGTTTAAAGACGCAGTATTGCAAAAAGTGGCTTACGTGCCTGGTGAAAATTTCTTTGCCTGCGGAGGCGGAGAAAACAGTATGCGTCTGAATTTCTCGTGCACAAAACCAGAATTGATTAATGAAGGTATCGCGAGACTCAGTAAAGTCATTAAGGCAAAATTGCGCGAGGGTTAATTTCAATTACTCTTTGGCTGACCACAATTTAAAATCATTAAAAATTGATCCCCCCACAAATTCCAGTAAAATGGAATTGTCGGGGATCAATTTTGTATCTATGGGCAGGAACCAATCCAGGAAAGCCAGTAATCTTTTTGCTTCCACATACTCCATGGTGCCGTAAGTCACCTGGCGCAATAATGGTTCCACCAAAGGTTTTAGTACAGATAATTCATATACAAGCGCGGAATTAAACAATTTGTTGCCAAATTCCTGATAAGGAAAAATATATTCCTTTTCGCCATGCTGCACGGAATCCCAGTTATGAATGGTCTGAAGGGCTGAATATCCTCGTTCGCGTGAGTCACGCACAATTCTCCGTAGTAAACGAGTATCAGTGGTGGAAATCCGGTTATAGCGGTCAAGGTTTAATTGTGTAAGGCAGGATGCATATATTTTAAACGTCGAGGTTGGATCAATATCCGGTAATAGCTTCGGATTCAATCCATGTATCCCTTCAAGAATAATCATTTGATCAGGGCGCAGCCTGACTACTTGACCTGGTTTACTCAGCCCTTCTCGAAAATCATAAAAAGGCAGTTGGATTTCTTCTCCGGCGATTAATCGCTTGAGATCACTTGCCAATTGTTTTGTGTTCATTGCCCTTATTGATTCAAAATCATACTTACCGTTTTTATCTTTAGGAGTATCTTCACGATCAACAAAATAATTATCCATTTCGACAGGAAAAGGTGAAAAACCATGCGCGAGAAGTTGAACAGTTAATCTTTTTGAAAAGGTGGTTTTTCCAGAAGAAGATGGACCGGCAATTAGAATGATTCGGGATTCATCTGATTCTTCAGCAATATGCTGTGCAATATCAATGATCTGAAGTTCATGCAGCGCTTCCGAAATAAGAATGATCTCACGGATGTTTCCTGCTTTGATTGCATCGTTAAGTGCTCCCACGGATTCAATGCCCAACCGCTGCAGCCAGTTGCCATATTGCCTGAACGTACTTAATAATTTTGGATAACTGGACATCGGACCGATTGTCTTGGGAGAATTTCTACGGGGAAACCGCAAAACAAACCCATCTCCAATTAAATCCAAATCAAACCATTTCAAATAGCCGGTTGAAGGCACCATATATCCGTGATGGTAATCTTGATGCTCTCCAAGCTTGTATAGTACAAGATACTCTTTTTGCCGGTACTTCAATAACTGTACCTTATCAACCAAGCCTTTGGTTTGAAAATAATTGATCGCATCATCCAACGGAACAGTCTGTCTTGTGAATTGAAGGTTGGCTTCGACCAAATCATTCATGCGGATTTTTAATTTCTTGATCTCATGATTAGTGAATTCATTTTTTGAGAAGACCTGGCAGTAATACCCGCCTGAAGATACTGAATGATCCAAAGTCATTTGAGCATCGGGAAATAATTCCTCAAATGCCGCTTCTAATAAAAATGTTATTGAACGACGATAAATCCTGGAGCCGTCATCATCGCCCATTGTGATCAGGCTTATACGCGAATCCATCTCAATCGCATAAGTAAGTTCTCGCAATTCACCATTAACCACCGCGCCCATAATGGGTGGGTTGTCCCATTCTGGCAGTATCTGTAAAAGTGCCTCAAGTGTTGCACCGCGCTGACCCGTATACACTCTGCCATCAGGCAATATTATTTCTATGGTAGTACGTGACGAATTAATACTTGTTGTTGGAGTGTCAATATTATTTGATATCATCGGTTTCTCGTCTTTATGATTTTAACTGATTATAATTCTCAATTAGACTTGAGATAAAAACGATTTACTTTAAGTATCAAAAAATGAGTAAATGGAGCCTGCATGGAACCAAATTATCAAAATCTTGACCCCGAAGAGAGAATTAATAAATTTTTGGCAGTCGTTTCTGTTCTTTTGGGTTCTGCCAGTATTTGTGCAGGTATTGTTCCAATCGTTGGCGTGATTGGCGCGGTGATCAGCCTTTTTGCCGGCATACGCGGACGTCAATCAGAATCCAATAAACTGGCAACATTGGGAATTATCATTTCCGCATTTGCTTTAACCATCTCGGTTGTTTATGCCATATTTGTTCAAATTGGAAAACACGGCACCCCATAATTTTGTTAAAACTCTATTTTTTCTGAGACACAAATAACATCCGATCTAGTAATGTATTTTGCAGGACCGCAAATACAATCACGATTGGTATGGACATAATAATAAACATCGAAGCAAGAATGCTCCAAGGCTGCGCATTTCCTGATTGAACCATGGCATAAATCGACATAGCCAAAGTAACAGTCTCGGCATTACTTACAAACAACCACCCCATTGCAAATTCAGAATACCCCATTAGAAAAGCGATCAATCCAGCAATCGTGATGGATGGTAAGGACAACGGAAGAGAAACAAACCAAAAAGTTTGTAGACTGTTAGCTCCATCCAAAAAAGCCGCTTCTTCCAACTCTTTTGCTACAGACTGAAATCCAGCTCTCATGTTCCAAATACAAAAAGGGAGGGCAAAAGTTACATACACCAGGGTTAAACCCAACAATGTTGTGCGCAATTGAACCATACTTAATACAATATACAAAGGGGTCATAAACGCAACTGGCGGAAGCATTGCCGCGAATAAAAGAACAAAAAGTGCTGGTTTTCTCCCTGGAAAACGATATCTCGCAAAAGCATAAGCCAAAGATGCCCCCAAAACGAGAGCAATCAACGCAGCCCCAAGTGAAACAATCAAACTGTTTTTTAACAAATCGACAAAATCAACTGATTGATAAGGTCTGTCAAGAACTGACAAAAATGGTTTTAGTGATAATTCTTTTGGAAACAATCTGAACTCCACAGGTCGGCTTTTAAGCGACCCATCAAAAGCCAGCCGAATTGCTCCCCAAATAGGAACCATGACATACAAACCAATGACTAATAGAGATATTTGAGTAAGTATTTGTTGAAGCCAGTTAGTTTTACGCATAAGTAACTCCTTCACTGGCATTGCTCCATTTATTGAGAATAACCACGAAGATTACAAGGATAACAACGGTAATCACATTAATTACTGCTGAAATTGCAAATTGCCCATTTATAAAAAAGCCGCTTGGATTAAATAAATTGTATGACAACCCGGCCAAGGTTAATTGTCCGGTGGGAAAAACCTGAAACAGATAGAATTGATTGAACGCAAAAATACTTCTGATTATCACCGCGGGGACTAATAGTGGCACCAACATAGGCCAGGTAATCCATCTGAAAACTTTGATTCCATTCGCCCCATCAATTGCAGCAGCATCATAGACCTCTTTGGGCAGCAATTTGAGACCTGCTGATGCTGCCAACATCATAAATGGAAAACCATACCAAACTCCGGCAATTAGTAAAACAAGCATTTGCATGGAAGACGAATTTTGCCAGCCGTTTAGAAATGAAAACGGAAAACTTGTCCCATATTGACTGACGCCAAGACTTAACCAACCAGTCTCCGGTTGAAAAACATTCACCCACATCAATGCGCCAATCATTTCTGGAATTGCCCATGGAAGAATAAACAAAATCTCCCATCCTTTTTTCATAAACACCTTTTTTTGTTTGAGCAGCAAAGCTGCCAACAAGCCTAACATTGTCTGCAAACCCACAGAGGCTACCGTCCAAAAAAGGTTGAAAAAGAGGATTCCATTATCTGTCACACTCCTCAAAACAATCGGATATGCACTTGTTCCAATAAAACTGACCATTTTCTCACGAAATGGAAACTCTGTGTCAACCGATTGAATTTTTCCTGTGAATGCTCCCCAAACTTCTCGAAATATACCGCCTTCAAAACCATCCTTGATGGATATGCTATTAAAATCCGTCAAGGAAACCCCAACCTCAAAAATCAATGGCAATATCGTAAACAGAACAAAAACGATAATTCCAGGGATTAACCAGGGAAGAGCCTTCTTGGTGTCATACCGAACAACTGCAATACTATTCGATTTCGTTATTCTAATTTGAGACAACCAATTTAAAATTGGAATCAATATAGTATTTTTAAAACCCTCACCAGCCATGATACATAATGGTGCGGTCAAGATCACTACATATTGTGCCCACTTCACCGGATAAATGAACAGGAATACCAGTGCGACCAAAACCCAAATTGAGTAAAGAGATTGTTTTTTTAACTGGCTTTTAAATCCGAGAATTGCAAATAAAGTAATTAAGGGGTCTACAGCCACTAAGATTGCATTGGGTTGCCACGATTTTGGGGTTGAAAAAAGATAGACCAGGGGCTGCCAAAAAGGATATCCAGCGGAGGTAACTTCTGTTGCAGTTGTGGAATAGGATGAATAATAAACGAGTGTTTCTTTAATTCTTCCAAATGGATCAGCCCAAAAATATGGATTTGCCGCAAAGAAAACAACAATTGAAAACAAACCCCACCCAAGTAAAGGAATAATGGTTTTCTTAATTTCCTTTGATTGAATCGCCACTATCATCCAATCGATAATTATGGCAATTCCAACGACACAATATATATATTTTGAAGCGGCAGTCAATCCAAGAAATAATCCTGAAGCAATGAGCCAGGCAAATTCTTTTCTCCTCCGCTTCTTCCATTGGATGTAAAAGAATGCAGAGAGTATACTGGTGAAAGCCGGCAAGGCTTCGAGCATCACCTGACTGACATATTTAGTCGTAAAGGCGTGGATCGCCAGAAAAAAACCACCAACGGGATCAACGAGCGCGACCAATGCGGCGGTCAGGGTTCCAAAAATGGCGCTGGTGATTCTGGCGTTACGCAATAAGTCTCGCGGCAAATACTGGTTTGGACCGGCTGAAGTTGGACGGTCAGCAATTAATGTTTTCTCAGGCAGCGGCAACAAACTGATACCAAAAACAATCTTTGCTAATGGCGGATGTTCAGAACGATAATTTGTCTCTTTTAAGGCGTCCCAATCACCAGCACGAATAATTGTCGTGTATTGTTGGGCGGCACGAAGATAATCATCTTCATCATAATCAACATTCAAAGTAGTTAATGCATGCCATCTGATTGTTCCAGCGAGGGCAGCAACAATCAGAATACCAAAAACCATTAAAAATTTTATTATAATTTTCTTATTCTTCATCTTCCACCCGTTATGGATTATTGGTCAGTTTCCAATAAATAAATATTGATTGAATAAGGGGATATTAAGTCTAGCGGTATGTAATCTGAAAGCTTTGAACCAGCAATTACGAAAGGATTGGCTTCAGTCCCACCCAGTAAATTCTTCAAATGATAATTCCCATCTTTCAAAACCTGTGATTCCCACGAGATAGCTACATCAACCAAATCATTTTTTGATAAATTTACAAATATCAATATTGCTTGTTCTTCTGTTTGTTGCAGTGCGGCATAAATGCCCTTGTTTGAAGTTTCCACAACGACATAATTTCCCTTTGAAAAAGCGGGATAAGTTTTCCGTAATTCAATGAGAGTTTTATAGGCATTGAGTAAAGAGTCAGGATCACTCTCTTCCAATTCTACGTTTACCTGTGGATAATTTTCATTCAGCAATCGCCATGGCATTCCACTCGTAAAACCGGCGTTATCTTCGTCAGTCCATTGCATTGGAAGACGAATATCTTCATCTGGTTTTGATCCCAACATGCCAATTTCTTCACCGTAATAAATGAACGGGGTACCAGGAGACGTGAGCAACAAAGCAGCTGCCACCTTGGCTTTATCAACATTACCGTTTAGCACACTCATCACTCGGTTTTGATCATGATTAGTTAGAAATGTAGCAAAATTCCAATCCGGTGCGTCGTTCTGAATAAAACTGATTGCACTTGCCACGCCGGAGGTGGATTCTCCTTTGGCGCTATTAACGAAGCCCTGGGCCAACTCAAAATTGAAGATCATATCCATTTGATCGCCCGAATACAATGTGGTCATTCTTGCATCGCTGCTGGCAACCTCACCTACAACATAAGTCTCTGGGTTGACCCCTTTGTAATAGGTGTAGAACTGGTTGAACCAGTCATGCGTTAATTGCGTATTTTCGACTTTATCTCCATCTTCGATCAAATGCTTGGCTGCATCAATTCTAAAACCGTCAACCCCCACATCACTGATCCAAAAATTTACTACTTGTTCCATCTGTTCAGTCACATCAGGATTCAAATAATTGAGATCAGGCATACAGTCACAAAAATATCCATAATATTTTTTACTTGATGGACCAACTGTGGTTTCATGCCAATAATTACCTTTTCCAGCATCGGACCAAACATACCAATCATGATACTCAGAACCATCACTTTGCCGTGCGTTCACAAAAAATGGGTGTTGGTTTGAGGTATGGTTCAAGACCATATCGATGATAATCTTGATTCCGCGTTTATGTGCTTCTGCCAACAGGTTGTTAAAATCCCCCATTGTGCCATATTCAGAATTGACTGCGTAATAATTTATGACATCATATCCGTGATAAGAGGGAGATGGATGAATGGGCATCAACCATATTGCATCTATACCTAAATCAGAGTCTGTGTCAGGATTGCCATCATTCAAGTAATCCAGTTTCTCTGTAATGCCATTGAAATCACCGATACCGTCGCCGTTACTATCATAGAAACTGCGTACAAAGATCTCGTAAAAAACAGCGGTTTTATACCAGGGGGTTGCGGGATCTAACACTTGTGTTGTGTCTTGAGTTTCTTCAATAGTTGCTGTAGGCATTATTGACGAACCACAGCTCACGACAAAAACGAGAGTTAGAATTACAAGAATGAAAATTCTGATTTTCATAAAACCCTTTACATTAGAAAAGGCGGTCTTTCGACCGCCTTTTTGATTATCCTTTTACACCGCCGGTCGTCAGACCATTGACGATTTGCTTCTGCAGCAGAATGTATACAATTGCCACCGGTAAGGCCACAATAATTGCCATGGCCGCAAATCGATTCCACGGGATCGAGTTTGCATATTGTCCGGTCATGTTATAAAGTGTCATGGCAAGTGTATAGTCTTTTGGCTGAGTGAGGAACAACCAGGGTAATACAAATTCCTGCCAATGTCCGATAAACCCCAAGAAGAAGGTCACTGCTAATTGAGGAGCCGCCAGAGGGATGACGATTTGGAAGAAAACTTGATTGGGATCCGCTCCATCGATCGCGGCGGCTTCTTCGAGCTCATGTGGGATGGTATCCAGGTAACCTTTCAAATTCCAAACCGCAAAAGGCAGCGCCGTCGAAATCATGGCAATACCAACCCCTATAAGTGAATCACGCAGATTAAAGAGCAGCTTTGTCGCCGTTCCAGGGTCACAGGCAGTAAATGGCTGAATGATCATTGCCCCATCTGCACAGGTTTTTATCTGCAGACTGTTCATCAACAAGAATAGAGGCGTAACCAAACCAACCGCTGGCATTAATAGTGGAATAAATACCATCAACATCAACACTTGTCGAAGTTTAAATTTAAATCGTGAGAAAGCATAGGCAGCAGTCACTGCAACTAACAAGGCTGCCAAACCAACCAGAATGGATAACAGTGCACTGTTCTTTAGCAGTTCGATAAAGGTGACCGGGTTAGCTGTAGGCCGGTCCAGCACCTGCTGATATGCTACAAGGGAAAGCTCTTTTGGAAACAATTCCAGACTGGATGGACGGGTCGATTTTGAGCTGAATGACAAAGTAATGATATACATGATCGGAAACATTACTTCGATGGTAATGATCAAGCATATGAGTTGAATTAATAATTGTCGCCAAAGCGGCAGTTTATCACTGCCCCCCTTGCTGCCTGATGTATCCATGGTGAAAAAGCGCACCAAAAAATTTTTCTTTTTAGGTTCTTGAGCTTCTTTTGCCATTTTATGACTCCGTATAACTTTCTGTGGCTTTGGTAATCCGATTTGTGATCAGGAAGATTGTGAGTGCCACAAAGAAGATGATCACCGAAAAGGCACCAGCCGCTCCATAAAGTCTCAAATTCCTGACTAAGTCATAGGCGAAGGTCACCAAGATTTCGGTAGACCTGGCCGGACCACCTCCAGTCATGAAAAAGACAAAATTAAACAAATTAAAGGACATCGTAAAACCATAAACTGCCGCAGGAATCATCGCAGGTCTGATCAAAGGAACGGTAATATTCCAAAATTGGAAACTTCGGGAAGCGCCATCAATTGAGGCTGCCTCATATAGTTCTTTGGGGATACTCTGCAAAGCGCCAGTTGCAACTAAAACCATGAATGGCCAACCCAACCAGAAATTGGCAATCATCATGGCGTAATATGCCAGGGGTAAAGGTCCGTTGGGTAACAACCAGGGGATCGGAGGTTTATATTCAAACAGCCATCTGATTTTTACCGGATCGACATTTCCAAATATCTGTGAAATGAAGGAAATGGCTTGGTTCATCGCACCGTATTGTTCATCAAAAATGTTGCGCCAAATGGTTGCAACCACAATGGGTGGAATTACAACCGGCAAAACATAAATTGCTCTATAGAATTTTTTAAACCAGACACCCTTAACGTTCATCAAGACTGCAATAAGTACTCCAGCCGGAACATGTACCATAACATTTGTGAGTGCCCACCAAACATTATAAGTTAACACTCTAAAGAAATCAAAATTTTGAACCGGCAAGCCGCCAGTAATAATATCAATATAGTTTTGTAAACCAATTTGATTGAGTTTTGGTGAATTTAAACCCAATAATAAGTCTTTAGTTTGAAAATCAGTGAAGGAAATAATCACCTGGTAAATCAATGGATAGAAGGTGATGACTCCAAGAACTATGAAAGCAGGCAATAAATATAAATACGGAAGAAATGATTTTTTAAAATTAAACTTACGCTTTATAGGTACAGTAATTGTTGCCATCAGTCCCTCTTATAAGGATTCACGAAACATTTTTGAATAGCCAAAGCAAATGGAATTGCTTCCATTTGCTTTAACAATCAAATCTGGCAGCAGGGAGTCACCCTGCTGCCAGAAAAATGCGAATTACTGGTTTGCAGTTTCAGCGCCAGCTTTTACCCAGGCGTCAGGAGCGATACCTTGTTCGTAAACCTGATCTGTACCGCAGAAGTTGGACCAGTAGAGGCCTAACTGGGGAACCTGCGGGCGGATGGTGGCGCCGACATTGAAGGCGTCAACAAGACCTTGGATCAGGGGATCAGAGATGGTGATGTCAGTGCGCACAGGAACGTGGCCAGCTTCATTCATCATAACTGTTTGAGATTTATCATTGGTCAAGTAAAGTGCGACCTTCAATGCGGCTTCTTGATTGGTGCTGTTCGGATTGAAATAGAAACCATCAACACCAAGCATGGGTTTGGCAGGTCCACCAGGGCCAGCGGGCAATGGTGCAACACCCAGTTTATCGCCCAATGCGGTCTTGTAATCGCCCATGGCCCAGTTACCATTCACGATGGCGGCAGCTTTACCTTCAGAGAAGGGAGCCAGACCATCAGAATCATTTTTGGTCCAGGAATTAGTCTTGGAGATTTGATAAAGTTCATTCAACCAGGTCATGGCATCGGTGACACCAGTACCTTGATCGGCAATAACTTTCCAGTCGGCATCAAAGATTTCGCCGCCAAAAGCGCTGAAGAAACCATAGTTGTGATAGCAACCGTAAGTAAATGCAACTTCGGTTCCACCTTGCATCAACGCGAGCAATTCATCGGTTGTGGCAGGGGGGGTCGGGAGCAATTCTTTGTTGTACCAGAGGGTAACAGCTTTGAGGGTTTCAGGAATACCATAGAGTTTTCCATCGAGGCTCATACCATCGATACCCAATTGGCTCACACCATCCAATTGACCGGCAGCAAGTTCAGTGATGTCAGCCAACAGGCCGGCACGAGCTTCGTCGCCAAGGTTATCATTGGGGGCAATAAACATGTCTGGTCCACCACCGGCTGCAACATCGGTGCTGTATTTGTTGAAAATATCATTAAAGGGAACTTGTAAGACATTGATCTTGATTTCGGGCATATCGATGGCAGCCTGCTCAAGATTTTTAGCCAGGGCTAATTCTTCTGCAGATCCGGTGCCGTAGGCATGCCAGAAGGTCACTTCAACAGGTTCAGCCATGGCTTCAGTAGCAACAGGCGCTTCAGTTGCAACAACAGGGGCTTCTGTCGCAGCAGGAGCTTCGGGTTTGGCGGCGCATGCAGTCAGGATGAGCACCAAAACCATCAATATACTCATTACGGGTAGCAACTTCTTAGTCATTTCTCTCTCCTTTTTACAAGTTAACTAAATAACAAGACAGTACACAATCGTAAACAAATCAGATCCTCCGATCCACCTCCTTTAGTATTTCACATAGTAGCATTAAGCTGTTTCCCTTTCAATAACCTTCAGAGGCAACCTAATATGTTGAATGGGTTGTGAAGATTCTGTCAGGCGCGATAGAAGTAAATTCGTGGCAATTTTTCCAGATTCATCCAACGGTTGATGAACCGTTGTTAAACCAAATGAATCTGCCACGTCGATATCATCAAATCCAATAATTGCGACATCTCCAGGAACTTTCAAGCCAAGAATCCTGGCTTGCTTGATTAATGCAATTGCTTGTAGATCAGTCGCGGCAAAAAACGCGAGAGGTACACCATGTTTGATCAAGTTCTTTAAGACTATTCCAGGATCAAAAGCATACTCATTGACAAATTCGTCCGGCAGTTTTATGCCATTTTCATCCAGAGCCTTTTGATAGCCTTCCATACGCTTGATGATTGGATTGTGTCCAAATTCAGGTTTAATTTGACCGCCGATAAAACCGATCTTTTTGTAACCTTTTTTGATCAAATACTTTGTGGCCATATACCCACCCGAGACGTCATCAATTTCGACGGTCGAAAAATGGGAATGGTAGTATTCGATCAACACGGTTTCAAGGTCATTGCTCAATAAACGCTGGGCAATCGTATTATCAAATGCCTGCGAAACGATGATTAACCCATCAAGAGTTGAGCGCAGTGGAAGTGTTTCTAGGTAACTTGTTTCTTGAGTCCTTGAATTTACCGGGTAAATCACCAATTCATATTCATTTTTGCTTAATACTTCGGCTATTCCACGCAGGCGCTGCACAAAAGAGGGCGTAGTAAAAAATGGAATTAATACCCCGATGCGCCTGGTATCCATGAAGGCGCGTGCACGGGATTCAGCTTTAGGAACATACCCCAGATCATCAATAGCATTCATGACGATGGACCGGGTTTCTTCTTTTACACGAAGGGGGAAATTTAATACTCTAGATACAGTCGCGATACTGACGCCTGCTTGTTGAGCCACGTTGTAAATTGTTGCTTTTGAACTGGACATAGTATCCGTTTCTTTGTAACAACTTTACTGAAAGCTCTTACATTATAAAGATTTAATGAAAGGAAGTCAATACCCTAAATTAATAATTCGTAAAATCAGCAATTTCTTGTTGCCGGTTTTTCGTTGCTTTTTGTTTTATAATTTTTAAATGCCTTTACATTCCATACTTTCAATGAATAAACTTCCGAATCAATGGAGATTAATCCAATCTCCGGCTGCATCAGCGACATTCAACATGGCTTTGGATGAAGCTCTCCTCTCTTCAACCGCCTCAAAAAAATCGCCGCCAACTTTGCGGCTTTATTCCTGGAATGTTCCTTCTCTATCTCTTGGATATGCTCAGCCGTTCAAAGATATTGATCAAGCAGAATTAACCAAACGTGCCTGGCAATTGGTCCGCAGACCCACAGGCGGCAGAGCCATCTTACACACAGATGAACTGACCTATTCCATCACTGCTCCGCTGGATGAACCGCTGGTGGCGGGTTCGCTGTTAGAAAGCTACCAGCGCATCTCAATTGGTTTACAAAAAGCCCTTCAACTTTTAGGGCTGCTAACTTTTAATGAAAATCAATCTGGCGTACCACATGATGCCTCAAAAAATGAACCCGTTTGCTTTCAAACCCCTTCTAATTACGAAATCACCTGGAATGGTAAAAAACTGATCGGCTCAGCTCAAGCTCGAAAAATGGGAGGAGTTCTGCAACATGGTTCGCTGCCGCTCATAGGCGACCTGTCGAGAATTACACTGGTTCTGGCGTATCCTTCACAACAGGAACGTGAAAAAGCTGCACAAAGAACTTTGGCACAAGCTGCAACCCTTGCAGAAGCCACTGGCAAAATCTTCACCTGGGAAGAGACTTCAGATGCCATTGTCAACAGTTTTTCAAATGAGTTTGGCATATCCTTTGTTGCAAGTCTTCCCACAGAAGAAGAAATGGTAATTGCAAACGAATTGGTTTTAACAAAATACGATTCAGATTCATGGAATTTTCGATTGTAAAAACCTCATACTCAATAAAGTGAGGGTTGGGTCAAGGTCAAATCTTCATTTTATGGAAAGCTAATTTGGTATAAATCTTGCTATGATAAAAAAGAGCATAAAAATGTTGATAAGACTCTTGTTTTGGATGATTATTGCCGCCATAGCCGCCTTTGGGTTGCCCCGTTTTCTTACCGAAATTTTGAGTATAGGCAAAATCCAAACCCTTGAGTCATCAGATACAGCCAGGGTGGCAATCGTTTTTGGTGCAGGCTTACAACGAGATGGATCACCCTCACCGGTCTTGCAAGATCGTGTGAAATCTGCAGTTCAACTCTATGAAGCTGGAAAGGTTGAAAAACTATTAATGAGCGGTGATAATCGGTTTGTCGATTATAACGAACCCGGCGCGATGCAATCCTTTGCCATTTCTCTTGGCGTTCCACAGGGAGATATCGTGCTCGATTATGCCGGTCGCAGAACATTTGACACCTGCTATCGCGCGCTCCACATTTTTGGAGTAAAAGAAGCAATTTTAGTTACACAACGTTATCATCTACCGCGTGCGCTGTTTACCTGCAATGGTATAGGTTTGAAAGCCACCGGTTTATCTGCTGATCTTCAGTACTATCGTAAATATTCCAGATTGGTTTGGAATGTCAGAGAATTACCCGCCACTGCAATGGCTTTATGGCAGGTATGGTTCAGCCATCCCCTGCCAGTCATGGGTGATCCGGAACCTATTTTCCCCAGAGAGAAATAAATCCTATGAAAACACGTGAAGAAGCGCTCGCCATTGTCAATCAATATGTAAAAAGTCAACAATTAGTGAAACACATGCTCTGCGTTGAAGCTGCCATGCGTTTTTACGCACGTAAATTGAATCAGCCAGAAGATCTGTGGGGTATTACAGGCATCTTGCACGACTTTGATTGGGAAATTCATCCCACCTACCAGGACCATCCTCTTGCCGGCGCCCCCATTTTACGTGAATTGGATGTTGAAGAAGAAATCGTGCAAGCTATTCTCAGTCATGGTGATCACCTCGATCTACCAAGAGAAACCCTGCTCCAAAAAGGTTTATATGCCTGCGATGAGATCACCGGCTTAATCACAGCCGTGGCTTTAGTGAGACCTTCCAAATCACTTTACGATCTTGAAGCCACCTCAGTAAAAAAGAAATGGAAAGATAAGGCTTTTGCCGCAGGCGCAAATCGTGAAGAAATGGAAAAAGGCGCAGCTGAGTTTGGGGTTCCCTTATGGGAACATTGTACGAATGTAATTCTCGCCATGCGCGGGATTGCCAAGACACTTGATCTCGAAGGTACATTAACCGCCGAGTGAACAACAGTTGCATTAAAACGGAGGATGAAAGATGGCACTTCAAGGTAAAGGCACCTGGATATGGAAAATCCCCCAATGCGAAGGTGGAAACGCACAGTCAATTGCTAACGTTGCAAAAGATTGCGGCTTTTCACATGTGCTCATAAAAATTGCCGACAGTTCATACGCCTATAACGTTAATAAAACAACGGGCGCTGATTTAATTCCTCCTGTTGTGGATGCATTACGCGCAAAAGGTATTCTGGTATGGGGTTGGCATTACGTCTACGGCTATAACCCCAGCGGTGAAGCTGCCATTGCCATTTCGCAGTGCAAGAAATATAACCTCGATGGTTATGTTGTAGATGCCGAAATAGAATATCAACAATCAGGAAGGGATGCAGTTGCTCGATCGTTCATGACCCAACTTCGCAACGGCATTCCCAATACACCAATAGCGTTAAGTACTTTCCGCTGGCCATCTTATCACAGCACATTTCCATATGCAACGTTCATGCAATTCTGTGATTACAGCATGCCGCAAGTTTATTGGATGCAAGCACATAACCCAGTTTATGATCTCACAAAATCATTTAATGAATTTAAGAAGATCAACTCATCGAAACCAATGATCCCAACCGGTCCGGCATTTCGTGAATCAGGTTGGCAGCCAACCGCCGCTGAAGTAAAAGATTTTCTGGATTGTGCCAAATCCTTGGGGTGCACAGGTGCAAACATGTATTCCTGGGATGATTCCCGCACGATTCTGCCAGATATCTGGAATCAGGTGGCTAATTATTCCTGGCCTGCTCCGAGTCAACCCGTTCAACCAAGCAATGATATCCTCGACAAATTCTTTGTGATGCTCAATACCGTGGCATATGATAAGGTCTTGGATCTATATACCGATGATGCAGTTCATGTTTCATCTGAAAGAACTATCCAGGGCAAGGACAATATCCGTGTTTTTTATGGCCAATTACTTGCGAATAATCTGCCGGCAGGTAATTTCAAAATCACCAATCAAACCAACAATGGCGAAACACGTCATTTCACATGGACCTGCACCTCAAATCGTGGAAATGTTTATGACGGCAGCGATACCATCGGAATCAAAGATGGTAAGATTGCCTATCACTACACGCATTTTACGATCTCATAAAAGGCTTTTTTGCACCAACTTGTCAGCTGCAATCGGCAAGGCAACGTTATCAAGGATGGTAACCAAGCCTTGAACTTCATCACCCGGCTTCAATTCAACCACAGCTTTACCACTGGTCGCCCTTTTTCCGGTTGGAATTTCATCCAGCCGGATAATTTTTGCGGCAGCTTTCTTCAAATGTAAGGCTAATTGTGTATTCTTCTTGCCAATGGTTAATCCGACCATGCTGGAATCTGGCTTTATTTTGCAGGTATTGACACCCTGCCCATATCGTCCCTGAATGGGGAACTCTTTTTCATCCATGCGCCAGCCTTTGCCGTCTGATGAAACGGCAAATAGCTCAAGTCCCTTGGTAATTTCAACCATCCCTGCAACCTGGTCGCCAGCCGCCAGTTTCAAAGCATTGACCCCGGCAGCAACAAGGCCCATCACACGCACATCTTCACCTTCAAAGCGAATCGACATGCCGCGATTGGTGAGGATCAAGTATTGAGTTTCATTCTCATTCAACATCGCCCAGCCTAATTCATCTCCCTCATTGACCTTGCTCAAAACAAAAGTGTCAGAAGAGGGACCGGGCAATTCAGAAACCAGTGATTTTTTGATCAACCCCTGCCTGGAGAGAGTCGTTACACATAATGTCTCAGAATGTTTTTGATCATGACTGAGGCAGAACAACGCCACCGGGCTGTCTCCTTCTTTTAATGAGCAAACGCGGTGAATGTCACTGGCACTTTCGAAATCTTCAACCAACGGTAAAGATTGCACTGCCACACAAGCACATTTTCCCGATTTTGAAACAAGATACAAATTCTGATGTGAATCTGTTTTCAGCAGTAGTACGGGTGCTTCACGACCGCCCATTCTGGGAGGGTTCTTGTCTGAAGTCTTGGCGATCTTGCCTTCCTTGGAAATTGCAATCCATACGTTTTCAACCGGGGTAACCTCTTTGACCGTTAATAGATCAGAGGCAACCTTGCCCTGCTTAAGCATCACGATTTGTGTCTTGCGGGTATCACCATATTTTGCCTTAATATCAGCCAATTCAGAAATAATTGCCTGTCGTCTTTTCGCTTCAGATTTCAACAAAGCCTGAAGTTCTTTTACCAAATCAAGCAGGTCTTTATATTCCTGTTCGATTTTCTTACGTTCCAGTGAAGCCAATCTTTTAAGAGGCATATCAAGAATCGCTTGAGCCTGCACAAGGCTCAGCTTGAATTTCTTCATCAATTTTTCTCTCGCCTGGTCAGTATCCGCAGCAGCACGGATCAGAGCGATTACCTCATCCAGAAACTTAATTGCAATACGTAAACCTTCGAGAATATGAATGCGGTCTTCAGCCTTTTTTAGATCAAATTCACTTCGGCGCTTAACAATATCAAGTCGATGTTCAATAAAGACTTTTAGAGCCTGTTTGAGCGAAAGTAGTTTGGGTTCATTATTCACCAGGGCTAGCAAATTTATGCTATAAGTCACCTGCAACGGTGTCCGTTTATAAAGTGCGCGCAGGGTTTTATCAGCGTCGGCTGCTTTATTGAGCTCTATAACTATACGCATACCGTGCCGATCAGATTCATCTCTTAAATCTGATACACCTTCAAGATCTCCATCCCTTGCAAGTTCAGCGATCCGTTCAATCAAACTTGATTTATTGGTCATGTAAGGAAGTTCTGTAACGATAATGCGGCTCTTACCGCGCGCCATCTCTTCCAGATTTAACCTGCCGCGCAGAGTGATCCTGCCTTTGCCGGTTGCGTAAGTTGCCTGAAGTTCATTAAGTTCATGTTCTTGTAAAATGATGCCGCCAGTTGGGAAATCCGGTCCCTGGATGAATTTCATCAAGTCACCAACGGTGATATCGTCAAGCTTTTGCCAGTGCTCGAGCATGTAATTTATGGCATCAATCGTCTCAGATAAATTATGAGGTGGAATACTGGTGGCCATACCAACAGCAATACCTGTTGCGCCATTAACCAACATATTTGGAATCGCTGACGGAAGGACACTCGGTTCGCTTAAAGTATCATCAAAATTACGATCAAAATTGACAGTGTTTCGATCAAGTTGATTGAGTAACTCCAAAGCAAAAGGCGTTATACGCGCTTCGGTATAACGCATGGCAGCTGGAGGATCTCCATCCACGCTGCCAAAATTGCCTTGTCCATCGATAAGTTCATAACGCATCGAGAAATCTTGCGCCAGTCTTGCCATGGATTCATATACTGCCTGATCACCGTGAGGATGGTATTTTCCAAGGACTTCACCTACGATTCTTGCTGACTTTTTATAAGCCGAGTCTGGACGAATTCCCATGTCATACATGGCATACAACAATCTTCGCTGCACTGGCTTTAGTCCATCTCTGGCGTCAGGAAGTGCACGTGACACGATTACGCTCATGGCGTAATCCAAATATGATTGCTGCATCTCGTGATCGATATCGACTTTTCTTACCAGTCCAAGTTCCATAGATGACTCCGTTCAAGGCAATGAAATACTGGATAAGTTTACACCACCCTGCCTGAAAAAGTGAGTAATTTAAGAGGATTTGAAAAGAACCCCGAGAAATCTCGGGGTTCTATGTATCGGAAAAATCTAATCAGCTAGTGGTTCAATGGATGCGGCGCCTTCGAGATCAACAACTTCTTCAACCACAGGTGCCTTTTCAACCGGGAGACTAAAACGTCCGTGGACAAAACCGGTTCCAGCAGGGATGAGTTTGCCGATGATCACGTTCTCTTTCAGACCAAACAGCGGATCTTCCGTGGAAGCAATGGCTGCACCAGCCAACACCTTGATGGTATGTTGGAAAGAAGCTGCAGACAGGAAGGAATCAGTGCTCAATGAAGCCTTGGTTACACCCAACAGGATTTCAACAAATCGTGCAGGTTGTTTTCCTTCAGC
>PHBW01000019.1 GCA_002840715.1 Chloroflexi bacterium HGW-Chloroflexi-4 | reverse complement strand
AGAGAAGTTTCTTTCATGCTTCCACCTCCAAAGCCTGAACGATGCGATCCATGCGCAGGCCGTGAGAACCTTTTACCAATACGATATCACCCTGTTTGAGGATGGACTGCAGCGCATCAACCACTTCATCCACTTCATCAAAACTCGTAACAGCAGATGAAGCCAATCCCGCCTGAATGGCTGACGCAGAAATCATGCGGGCGTGTTCACCAAAAGTGATCAATTGATCGGCCACTTCTGCAGCCCGAATACCGATCATTTCGTGGCCGCTTTTTTCATACATACCAAGTTCATACATCCCGCCTAAAACAGCGATTTTTCTGCCGGGCAGATCATTAAGCAAGTTCAATGCAGCCAATGTGGATTCTGGAGAGGCATTATAGGTGTCATCCAGGAGCAGGGCACCCTGACGGGTATGCACGGCGACCAGGCGAAGCTGGCTGCTGGCTTGCTGAAGGGCGTGAATGATCTCGGGCATTTGCATTCCTTCGACCAAACCGGCAGCTACTGTGCGTAAAACGGTGTGAATGGAGTGGCGGCCGATGACCGGTGCCTGCATTGAGTAGGATTGACCGTGGTAATGCAGGGTAAAGTGAATGCCGTTCAAACCCTGGCTGATAATATCATCTGCCCAGAGTTCAGCCTTGGGGTCAATCCCGTAAAAGAAAACTCTGGCTTTGGTTTGGGAAGCCATGGGGACGATCCAGGGATCGTCGATATTCAAAATAGCAGTACCTTCGGGGTCAGCGGGCAGTGCCTGTACAAGTTCGCTCTTGCCGCGGGCGATTTCTGCCTGAGAGCCGGCACGTTCTGCATGCACGGTGCCAATATTGGTTAGAATGCCCACTTGCGGCAAAGCAATATCACACAACTGCTTGATCTCACCAGGTACGAAAAAGCCCATTTCGAGCACGGCGCATTCATAACCTTTACCAAGTCGGAGAAGGGTGAGGGGTAATCCAACTTCGTTGTTGTAGTTACCAATGTTCTTCAACGTTTTGAACCGATGAGAGAGGACTTCAGCCACAAGCTCTTTGGTGGTGGACTTACCAACGCTGCCTGTGATGCCAATGACTTTGAGATCGAATTTTTGGCGCCAGAAGGCTGCCAATTTTTGCAGACTGGCGGTGGAATCTTTCACTCGCACAGCAAAAGGAGCTGATGGAATCACAGAAGACTGTGTGAAAGGAACCGTCAGGTCGAGCACGCGGATGTCATCATCCACTTTATCTTGAATCAGGGCGAGATGTGCGCCGCGATCAAAGGCAGCTTTGACGAAAGAATGTCCACTGGCTATGGCGACGAACATGGATGCCGGGATGGCTTGGCGTGAATCCACCACAACCTCGCTGATGCCCAGCGAAGCGCGATCGGGTCGAAACCCTTGTTCTGATTGGATCAGATCAGCCAGTGTCAACATTTATCCTCTTATTGCCCTGCTACCAGACTCTTGCGAAGATCATCTGGTGGAATGTTCATAAGTACAACAATTTGCTTGACCACATCTCTGAAAACCGGCGCAGCAACCACAGAACCCCAGATGGAGCTTTTGGGTTGTTCAAGCCAGACATAAACAATGAATTGCGGGTCATCCACAGGACCCCAGCCAACAAAAGAGGCGTTGGTTCTGCCGCTGGAATATTGACCGTTGACGGCGATTTCTGCGGTACCAGTTTTGCCAGCGACACGATAACCTTCAACCAATGCATCTGAAGCTTCTTGTTCAAGCGAGATGGCGAGCATTTCGGTCAGAATATCAGAGGTCTCTTTGCTGATCGGGGCACCAACCACCTGTGGATTGGTTTCATATTGCTGACCGTTTTGAATATAAGAATGCAGAATATGCGGCGCCATCATTTTTCCGTCATTGGCGATGGCTGAAGCGGCCATGATCATCTGAACAGGAGTAACCGCCACGCCTTGACCAAAGGAATTGGTGGCGAGGTTGATTGAATACCACATGGGGTCACCGGGTTCACTGAGCGGATAGACTTCTTCGTTGGCCATATCAATATTGGTGCGATGACCGATGCCAAAACTTTCCATGTACTCATAAAATTTTTCGGGTCCCAATTGCAAGGCAACCCAAGAAAGACAGACATTCAAGGAGTGCTGCATGCAGCCGATCATGTTCTGGTTGCCCCAGGCGCCGCGGTCCCAGTTGTAGATGGGCCAGCCGCCGACTTCAATCACACCGGTGTCGGTGAAGGGGGTGTCCCATTTCACTGCGCCTGCATCCAATGCGCTGGCCATGGTGAGGACTTTAAAGACAGAACCAGGTTCGTAAACCTGGCTGACGGCCATGTTGTAAGAGGTACCTGCGGGAAAGAGTTTCTCGTAATCCCAGTATGTGTTGGGGTCCAGCCGTGGCGTACTTGCCATGGCTATAATTTCGCCAGTTTTCGGATTCATCACAATGATTGTGCCGTTTTTTGCACTGTTGTGTTTGACTGCTTTATCTAAAATCTTTTCGATCGTACGTTGAATTTCACGGTCGATGGTCAGAACCAGGCTTGCGCCAGCAGGGGCGGTAGGGATTTCTTGCATCTCGTAAGGATCGAGCGGTATGACCACTTTTTGTTTGATGCCGGCAAGAAGATTATCATATTTTTCTTCGACGCCGAAATAACCCTTGCCTTTGTCTCGGTCATAATAAGTGTAGAATCCGAGAATGTTGGAAGCCAGTGTTCCCTCGGGATAAATGCGCTGCAGGTGAGGAGTCCAGACAAGACCGCGCAGTGAAGGAAGTTCCGGATTTTCACCGTAAGGATTGGCTTCTTCATATTGTTGCTTCAAGGCGTCCAGCTTGTCAATTTGATCGACAGGAATAAAATCTTGAAGCGTGACATAGACGCTGCCAGTGGAGTCATAAGGCATGCTGACATTGGCAAGAACTGTGTTGTAATCTGAACCGAAGATGCTGGCCATAGCGGTGGCGATGGCGACGGGGTTTCTCACGTATTGAAGTTCTACACCCAATTCGTAAACTTCTTTATTGCCAGCCAGCAGATGGCCCCAACGGTCGTAGATGTATCCGCGTTCGGATTGAATGGTGCGCACTTCAGTGCCGTAGTTGCTGGCCCATGAATCGAGGGTTTCAGCATGGGTACTAAGCTGAATGCGGATCATTTGAAAACCGATGACAGCAATGAAAAGTGACAGGAAAAATCCCAAGATTTTAATGCGGTTCAACGAAAGGAAAAATGACATCATGCGCCGCCTCCAACACTTTCACTGAGGCGGTTGATGCCCTGGAAGAGCCAATCCCAAATTGATTGTCGGTAAATGGGGAGGACCAGGGAGCGATTGGATTCATTAATTCCAGGTGGGGCAGCTAGAACGACTGCTTGCTTACCTGGGTAACCTGGCACCATCACGTAGACGGCATCGGTTGAACTGATGCGTTCAAAACCCATATCTTTGGCGCGTTGTTCCATTACAGTGACCGAGGTCAGAATGGCGATCCTGGCTTTGCGGTCAGCAATTTGACGTTCGAGGGTTTGACGTTCGACATTCATGCGGTAGGCGCCCAAACCTGCTGAAGCTGCTCTTCCACTGATGCTGAGGTAAATGCTGGCGACGACAATGACCACAACGAGACCGAGCAAAAACAAGCCCGCAGATTGAATCTGGCCGCGCCAGGGGGCTTGCTTGAAAGCCTGCGCCCATTTGATGTTAACTTTGCGGCGCTGCCTTCTGTTGTTGGTTGATCTTTCAGTCGATGTCGTCATCTAAATACTCTAAATTTTCTCGGCTACCCGTAATTTTGCAGAACGTGATCGAGGATTGAGTTTGATTTCTTCCTCCTTTGCTTCAATCGGCCGCCGGGTAAGTTCGATTATTGAAGCTTTGTGGTTACAAGTGCAAACCGGCTGTTCAGGCGGACAGATGCAATCTCTGCTTTCGAGTCGGAAATACTGCTTTACGATGCGGTCTTCCAACGAATGGAAGGAGATGACCGCCAACCTTCCGCCTGGCGCCAGAGCCCGATTGGCCTGGGGTAAAAACTCGGTCAGGGATGAAAGCTCTTTGTTGACGGCAATGCGTAAACCCTGAAACGAAAGTGTGGCGGGGTGGATCTTGCCTTTTCGCCCAATGGTTTTGGCGATCAAATCGGCAAGTTCGAGTGTGGTCTTGAGAGGACGGGCGTTAACGATGGCTTTGGCGATGCGGCGGGATTGTTGTTCTTCACCATAACGCCAGAGGATGTCTGCAATCTCGGCTTCGCTGCTGTTATTGAGCAATTCTGCCGCACTGACCGACCGGGATGGGTCAAAGCGCATATCCAACGGCCCATCTTTAAGGAAGGAGAATCCGCGCTCAGGCGAATCAATTTGCATTGATGACACACCCAAATCGACGACGATGCCGTTCACATGATCCCAGCCAGACGCCAGCAGTTCAGAGGAGAGAGAAGTGTAGGAGGAGTGAACCAGGCGAACCCGGTTTGAGAATTCTTCAAGTCGGCTGCGGGCAATTTCGAGTGCCAGAGGATCCACATCCAGACCTAAAAGCATTCCATCAGGGGATGATTGGGTGAGGATTCCCCAGGCGTGTCCGCCTGCGCCGACTGTTCCATCTACATATCGTCCGGAACTCTCAGGGCGTAAAGCAGTTATAATCTGTTGGTAAAGAACAGAGACATGCGGTGCGTTATTGCCGCTGTCACTTATTATGTCCATTAGAATGACAGATCGTACTTGCTTGCCAGCGCTGCTGCTGAATTAGGCTCATCGAATCGAGCGTTCTTTTCAGCCAACAGGGTTGGAGACCAGATTTCGATTTTTTCGCCAGTGCCTACGACGGTGACTTCGTTTTCGAGGTGGGCGACTTTACGCAAGGATTGAGGAAGAATGAACCGACCGGCTTTGTCAAACTCAACTTCACCTGCATGTTCAAAAATCCTGAGTTGCAAATCACGGGCTTCTGGATCGCCAATGCTGAGTGCATTGACCTTCTTGGCTAAAGCTTCAAATTTTGCGGAAGGCAGAATGATCAGATTACGGTCAAACCCACCAATGATGTATGCGCCATCGCTCAACTGGTCGCGGAATTTGACCGGAAGAGTGATACGGGATTTTTCATCAATGTTGTGTTCGAATGATCCTATGAACATAAGTTCTACTTTCCCTAGATATGCCGAACGCCGGAAATAACTCCGGCGCTCCACTTTTTACCACTTTTTACCACTTATTGACACATTATACGCTTTTATTTACGGATATTCAAGTGTTTTAGGCAGATTTTAGTAAATATTAAGATTGGAGAAAATAATAATGGTGAAAATTGCTGCCAGGTTAAGTTGGATATTGTTATTCGTTTTGGTTGGAGCCTGCGTGCCAGAGGTGCAAAAAGCGGCAGAAATTGTAGCACCTACTGTGAATCCTGTGGTATATGAAACCGTTTTACCTGCAACGGATGACGGAATAACAGAGCAAACATTACGCAATATGACTTATTTATCACCCAACGATGGAATCGCGGTGCAGTTGGTTGATGGAGTCTACAGCGATGAAACAATGACTCTTACGCTGCTTCCTCAACTTGCCATAGGTGATCTAAATGGCGACGCAATTGATGATGCTGCAATTTTGCTGGCAGAGAATAACGGCGGCACCGGCACTTTTGTTTCTTTAGTGGTGATCGCAAGTATGAATGGCACCTTTGATCAAGTTGGTACGGCCATCATTGATGACAGGCCAGTGATTGAGTCACTAGTCATTCAGGATGAAGTGGTGGTTTTGAATGCCGTGGTGCACGGACTTAACGATGCAATGGTATCACCGACTGATAAAGTATCACTTACTTATAGATTACTGGAAAATAATTTCACGCTTATGAAACGCTCTGTCACTTCACAGGGTGGCATGGAACGATCAATCAGCATTGAGAGCCCTCAGTATGGAAATGACGTTTCAGGAACTGTTAGAATTTCTGGTAGCATGCCGGTGGCACCTTTCGAAAATAACTTGAAGCTGACGATTCTTGATCAAACCGGCAAGGAGTTTTATACTGGCGGTTTTATGGTCACCTCCGCAGATATTGGTGCACCCGGTACTTTTGATAATGAAATTCCCGTGCCTGCCATCCCCGTAAGAACATGGGTAAAGATAGAACTCTCGGAACTGAGCATGGCTGACGGTTCGGTTGTGACCATGGATTCTGTATTGGTCAAAATCAAATGAGCCTGGAGAGATCGATGCTTCTCAAAAGAATTACACTAGGAGCGCTCATTTTTACGCTGCTTGGGTCCATTTTTGCACTGTGCGTGCTGGGGTTCAAAATTCCGTGGGCAATCCCTCTGACGCCCATTATCACCTTCTCTTCATTTATATTTTCAATTCTGCACTCCTCTCAAATAGAGGGTTGGATCAAAACGCTATTCTTCGTGGTTCTAGCTGTGGTTGCCGGGCTGTTTTTTGAAAGCCTGGGGGTGGCAACCGGCCTGGTTTACGGACCATATCATTACACCGATCAACTTGGACCTAAATTTTTAGGTTTAGTGCCTTACTTGATCCCCGTGGCATGGACCTTTATGATGTATCCCTCCATGGTGATTGCCAAAGCATTAATCCCGACCCGTTGGGGAATTTTCAGTCGAGGAATTGCCATCGCCGCTCTGAGCGGTGTGATCATGACCGCCTGGGATGTGGTCATGGATCCCATGATGGTGCTGGGCGGCAATTGGGTTTGGGAAGTAAATGGCGCTTATTTTGGGGTTCCTTTGCAAAACTTTTGGGGTTGGTGGTTGACGACCTTTGCAGCTGTGGGCTTATACCTGTTGATCACCCGCAAAATGTCAGTTAAGATTCCGCTCATCCCCGACCGGTGGGCTGTGTGGATGTACGTTATGACAGGCGCCACCTCATTTGCCACTTGTTTGATTGTTGGGCTGCACGGACCTGCCCTGGCCGGATTGTTTGCAATGCTGCCCTGGATGGTGATGGGGTTGGTCAAGACTTCGAAAGGTGAACAAAGGGTTTAATCTACAAGGACGCGACCAGGGAAAGATGCGACTGATTTATTGAACCATTAATGGATTTTAACAGCCATGACCAGGCTCCGATTTAACAAACAAGAAATCGGAGCCTATTTTATTGACAAATTGGACTTCAAAATGTTTGTATAATAAAAATGCTTCACAATTATTATTGGAGGGAATAAAATGCCGCCTGCAATGCGCAAGATTTTCTGGTTTCTCAACAAGTTTTTCATGGTGCCCATGTTCCGCTTGGGGATGGGAGGCATCATGAGCAATCCGTTCAGTGGATATATCATGGTATTGAAGGTCATTGGCCGCAAGAGCGGCAAGCTGCGTTATGCGCCAGTTAATTATGCCATCTATAAAGGCAGTGTGTGGTGTATCTCGGGCGGCAGAAAGACCTCAGATTGGTACAAGAACCTTTTGGCTAATCCCGCGATTGAGATGATCCTGCCTGGTGGTGCGCTTTTCGGGCAGGTCACGGAAGAAAGCGACCCTGAAATACGGCGGATCGTCATCAGACAGATATTGAAAAATGCAGGGTTTGCAGGGTTCTTTGAGGGCTACAATCCATGGAAGATCTGCGACGAAGCACTGCTGACCAAGATTGGCGACCTGCCGCTATTAAAGATCACCCCGCAGGGGATTGGCAACGGTTCTTCAGATCAGGGCGGCTGGGCGTGGATCGGCGTATTGATATTATTAGTTTTGTTAATTGTGTTGTTGGTTGTGCTGTTATAAGAATCGGAGCTTTTATTCTTGATTTTTCATTACGAGTCTTGTGGTGTCGCCCAAGAAATAAGGTGAACAATATCACCAAGACTTACGCGGAGTCGCGGTGTTCGCGGAGAAATAAACGATGAAGAAATGATTTATAGCGCGAAAAAAAAGTGCCAGGTGAATCACATCACCTGGCACTTTTGAATGTTAATTAATTATTCTGCAAGGGGAAAAGTCACTTCAGCCGTCATACCCCATTTGATACGCGGATCGGGATCATCCACAAGGATATGCACCGTATACAAAATGTCTCCGGCGGAAGTCTTTGGAGCCTGGGATATTTCTTTGACCGTGCCGGTGAGTTGCAATTCAGTCAGTGCATCAACAGTCACTTCAACTTCATCGCCGATTTTGATATTGACAATATCAAACTCGGTCAAATCGCTGGTGTCGACATACCAACTTAAGGGATTAATTACTGCAACCGCCCATGAAGTGGGTGAGGCTTGCTGACCGACCGCAATGTTGACATCCGCAACTACGCCGGCAAAAGGAGCTTTGATCTCGTAATTATCTAAAGCATACTGGGCGGCTGCCACTTGCGCGTTGGCGTTATCAAGGCGAGCCTGGGCCACGGCTAATTTCTCGGGGTCTGGTCCGTCTTTAAGACGGTCAAATTCTTTTTGAGCATCCGCAAGTTGTGCTTTGGCAACTTCCACCTTACCTGCCGAGATTAAAACATCCTGGTTCGAGGGATCCAGATAATTGTAATTCAGGTTATTTTGGGCATTGCGAAGGTTGATTTTTGCCTGTGCCAGATTGTTAAGCGCAGCCGCCTTAAGGGGATCGCTGTCTTCAGTTTCAGAAAACTTGTCATATTCTTTCTGAGCCTTTTCCACTTTATCCTGGGCAATGATGATGGAGGCGTTGATGGCGTCAATTTTGTTCTGATCAGTCACCTGCGGGGTATCCAATTCTTTTTGATTCCAGACGGCTTTGTTATAGGCATCCTGGGCAGTCGCCAGGTTTAACTGCGCCTGGGCAGTCGCCAGGTCCGCAGTGCGCAGCAGAGTGTTTAGCGCTTGTTCCGCAGAGGCAAGTTCCAGTTTGGCGGCAGTCAGGTTGGCGACGGCGGGTTCACTGTCTGAAAGTCTGGCTAAGACCTGGCCTTTGGCGACTTCGTCCCCTTTGGTGACCAATATTTCAGCAACCCGACCTTGAGCGAGGAAAGAAAGGTAAAGGTTTTGTTCCGGTACAAAATGCGCCTCAGCGATGACAACATCCGGGGAGGTCACCGGAGTGGCTTCAATCGCCTCAGGCGTTGCAGCCTGGCACCCGATCAATACCATTGCAACCATCAAAATTGAAATTATTAGGACCAAACGATTTTTCATTTTTCTTCTCCTCGAACCAAACCTATTCATAAGCCAGCACTTCACGGATGGTGAGGCTGGCGGCATTGCGGGCGGGAAATAAACTGGCGAGTGCGGACAAGATGAGCACGACCAGGAACCAGATTAAAAAGCCTGTGGTAGTGAAAATCACTTGTATGGGTGATTCGAAAACAGCCAGACTGACAATATCAGAGAGCAGATAAGTGATAGGAACGCTGAGAATTGCGCCCATCAGCCAGGAAATTCCACCAATGGCCATGCCTTCAATAATCACGGTCTGCATAATGGCGCGGTCCACCGCGCCAATCGAACGCATGACACCGATTTCACGAGTACGTTCAAGCACGTTCATACCCATGGTGCCGGTTAAGCCCATGCTACCTACAATAGCAGTCAGGATGGCCATGATTAGCAGGAAAGTGATGAGAATATCCAGGCTTTCAGAGGCGCTTTTCAAGGTTGAATCTCCGGTGCGAACCTGATCAACGTTATAGCCTGCGTTTTGAAAATAATCGTCAATCACGACACCCATTGCTTTTTGATTTTTCTTATCATGGTTTTCTAGCATGATGCGGTATGAAAAAGATCGATTATTTTGATGAGTGATCTTTGAGATATATTCGTAGGTGCCGTAGGCAAAAGTACCTTCCTGCGGCACAAATTTAAAGATTCCCACGACTGTCCATTCTTCTTTTTTGCCATAAATTTTTATGCGAATTTTGTCTCCTGGCTGCAGGTCAGGAAAATCTTCATAAATCTGTTCACTCAAAGCAAGGGCTTTTTCATCACCAGGGATGAGCCAGCGTCCGGCAATCAGGTTGGGTGTAACCATCGTGCTGTCGCTTGGCGGGGCCAAAATAGTGATGTTTTCAGCGAGACTCTCATCCAGGTTGATGGCTTCTGCACTGGCATATGCCCAACCTTCGATATCTGCGACACCGGGGATGGCCATGACGCGATTGGTTATATCTTTGACGCGATAAGGCTGATCAAAATCAAGCGTGACATCCGCCATGAAATAATCGGCGATACCATCCAGATAATCAAATAGGGTAACCCTGACGTTGAAGACAGCAATAAAAATGGCGCCAGCCATGGTCAGCGTGAATAAAGTCAAAATCAAACGACCTTTGCGTCTGAAGGTATTTCTGAAAGATATTAAAAGTGGTCTTGGGATGTGAATATTACGTTTTGAAAGCAATTTAGTAAAACGCAGGCTGATTTTTTCGACAAATGTTTCTTTTTTTATTTCAACCTGTTCAGGTTTATTTTCTTCAAGCATTTGGTTGTCACTCAGGGCACGTACAACCGAGATTTTTGATCCATTCAGAACTGGAATGAAGCCTGCCATCAGCGGAACAGCCAGCCCTACGACAATTTGAACGATCAAAGCGAGCGGCACGATGCGGTAGCCCATCAAGGCAAAGTTGATCTGGTCGGCGATAAAAGCTGCCAATCCGTAGGCGCCTTGTCCGCCGAGGGGGACAGCGATGCCAAGTGCGATCAAGCAAAATGAAAGGATCAACACCATATACATTTGCAGCACCTGATTGCGGCTTGCGCCGACTAATTTCATGATGCCGATGTAGCGCAAATGTTGATTGAGCAGGGCATTTAAAGTATTGGCGATTAATGAACTGCTGAGAAACAAGATCAAAATGCCCAATGCCAGCAAAATGCCAAGTATCGCCTGAACTGTTGATGCCATTGGATGTTCATTAGTTTTGGCAAATCGTGAATGGAAAACGCTGACTCCGCTTTGTTCGGTCTTATCGCGGATTACTGTCAACATGGTTTGCAAATGAGTGTTGTCATTTTCGTTTTCTGCCAAGGTGACATACAAACGATTGAACAAGGGTTCTTCGTTGAGATATGGCAGGGTATTGACCGTGATGTAAACGAAGGGATTGGCAATAAAATCTCCCGCGGCTGTGCTCGCATCCTGGACGATGCCAACCACCGGTAATTCTTTGATGGTGCCGTTTTCGAGTTGAAGTTCGAGGGTTTGCCCAACCTTGACCTGCATATCTTGCAGCACTTTGCGCTCTATCACGGCTTCTTTGTTATTGGGTTGATTGGTACCCTCATCAATGTTTAAAAGATTGATGTTGATATCGGAATAGTCTTCGATGGCGATGATATTGAGGGTCTGCCAATTTTCAGTCCCCTTAATGCGGGCGCGTAGACTTAAAACCGTGCGTCCTTCTGCATCATTAACGCCGCGGACATTTTGGATGGTGGATACCAACGAGTCGTCAAAAGGACCGGTGCGTAGTTCTACATTGGCAGGGTGATTTGATGAATAACTTTGGCTCATATCATTTGAAATGATTACGTAAGCGCCGACAATCACACCAATTGAAAAAACGCCGACTGCGATCGAAAAGACCACCAGCAGGGTACGCGAGAGGTTGTTAATCAAATCGTGAAAAACTTTTCGCCAGCGTGGACGCATCATGGTTTGCCGCCATTCATTTTTTGTCTTGCAGAGCGGTTTTCTTCAAGGCGGTGGCGAACAACATTTTGAATAGCTTCTTCAGTGATTTGTGAACTCGCCAATATTTCAAGGAATTTCTCGCGTTTGATGCCTACCAGACTGACAGGGGTCTCGGCGGAAGCCGTAACATTCGCAATGGAGCGTCCACTGCCTGTCAATTCGATCTCGCCAAAGAATTGATCCGGTTTAAGAGAAGTGACAATGAGCCGCTTGCCCTTGGGGTTGCGCAGGCTGATATCAACATTACCAGTGACGATCAGATATAGATATTCCACCGATTGATCCTGTGTCAAAATGGCTTCGCCTGGTGCAAAATTAAAATTCTCGAGATTGTGGGTTAAGTCAAGTAATTGATGATGAGAAAGGTTTACGAAAGCCTTGGCAACCGTTTCATTGATCAATTCGCCATCCGAGATGACCACCGTTCTTGAGGTGCGTTCGGTCAGGGAGGGGTCATGTGTGACCATGACAATGGTTTTGCCTGATCTGACCAGGTGGTCAAAAAGACTGATGATTACATCAGAAGATTTTGTGTCGAGATTGCCGGTGGGTTCATCCGCGGCGATCACGGGGGGATCGGTCGCCAAAGCCCGCGCAATGGCGGCGCACTGCTGCTGCCCGGTGGAGACGGTGGTGGGCAGTTTATGCGCCTGTTTTTCAAGCCCGACCAAGGTGAGTAGTTCCATGGCGCGTTTGGGGCGCTCGTCAAAATCGTATTTGTTGACAAAATCCATGGGCAGCATCACGTTTTCTTGCAGCGTAAGCATGGGCAGGAGCTGAAAGAATTGAAACACGATGCCGAGGTTGTTGCCGCGCCATAACGAACGCGTGCTCTCATTCATGGTGTGCACATTAACACCGTTGACGATCACATTGCCGCCGGTGGGATGGTCAATGCCGGTAATCATATTAAGCAGCGTGGATTTTCCGCTGCCGGATTTGCCAACAATGGAGACAAATTCTCCCTGGGCAAGTTGCAGGTCCAACCCTTTGAGGACGTGAAAAGTGCCCGCGGCATTTTTAAACACTTTTTGTACTTTTTGCATCTCAATCGCGGGGATGGAGGAGGAGAAAATATTGGTCACATAGCCTCCGTTTGCGAGTCGTGAGCCAATTCACCATCTTGAATGACCAGAGTGCGGGTGAAGCGGGGAGACAGACTTTTATCATGCGTGACCATGAGTATGGTCCTGCCTTGATTTTTGAGAGTTTCAAATACGCCGAAAACGTGGTCCGCGGTGATGGAATCGAGGCTGCCGGTGGGCTCATCCGCGATAATGATGGGGGGATCATTTGCGAGTGCGCGCGCAATTGAAACACGCTGCTGCTGACCGCCCGAGATGAATTTGGGCAGTTTCTTGGCATGATCTTCCAGCTCGACCATGCGCAGCAGTTCGTAGGCTTTTTCGCGGCTTTGAGATGGGCTGTAATTGCCGCAAAGATCCATCGGCAGCATGATGTTTTCTAATAATGAGAGCATGGGCAGCAGTTGAAAGGATTGATAGACCACGCCCATGTTCTGTCCGCGCCAGAGGGCGAGCTGGTCTTCATTAAAATGATGAATCGAAACCTTGCGATTGTTGGTGTTGACACTCACCTGACCAGAAGTAAGGTGGTCAACTCCGGTAATCATATTTACGAGGGTGGTTTTGCCTGCACCGGATTTTCCGATGATACCAAGGAATTCTCCGGGGTAGACGTTAAAAGTAATGCCGTTGAGTGCAAAAAAATCTTCGCCGGCAGTTTTAAATGATTTAACCACATCACTAACGTTAATCAGGGGTTCGCTGCTTTGTGTAGAAGGATGTTTATCTTTTTGAATTAAAGTGCTTTTTCTAGCCATTTACGTCTAATCCAATAATTTGCGGTATGCACTGATAATAATACAAATTATCGGACGACAAGGGTGAAAGAATATATATTCTAATGAGATTGTTAACTTATTTTTCAATGACATTGACATTAAGGCACTTAGGGGATTTAATCTTTCTTAACATTATTCACTCGCATAAATGGAAACGCAGGAGCAAACCATGAAAAGTATGATGATCCACAAGCCAGGCGAACTAAGTCTCATTGAATGTGATTTGCCAACTCCTGCTCATCTCGAAGTCTTGATTGAGGTTAAGGCTAGCGGCATTTGCGGCACGGATCTGCATATTTTTAAAGGTGAGTACCTGGGCAGTTATCCTGTCATCCCGGGGCATGAGTTTGCGGGAGTGGTGAGGGCGGTTGGCAGCGGTGTCAAGCGTTTCAAGGTGGGTGACCGCGTAGCCGTGGAACCAAATATAGCCTGTGATAATTGCAGCCATTGTCTTAATAACCGCCAGAATTTTTGCAAGAATTGGCAGGCGGTGGGGGTGACGCTCCCCGGCGGCATGGAGCAGTTCGTGTGCGCTCCTGAAAAGGCAGTTTTCAGCATAGGTGACCTGCCCTTTGAGAAGGGTGCATTTGTGGAGCCGCTCTCCTGTGTCATCCATGGCATCGAACGCGCAAGAATCCACCTTGCTGACAAGGTGGCTATTTTAGGTGCTGGACCCATCGGCGATCTTCTGCTGCAAATGGTGAGACTTCAAGGCGCTGCGAATATCACCATGCTTGAAACCAATCCGGGGAGAATTGCCCTGGCTCGTGAGCTTGGGGCTGACCAGGTGATGCGCCGCATGGAAGATCTGCCTCAGGATGAATTTGATGTGGTGATTGACGCCACAGGCGCCATCCCCGTGATGAACCGTACGATTGATTTCGTACGAAAAGGCGGCACTGTGCTGCTGTTTGGTGTGCCACCCTCGGGCAAGTTGATGGAACTGGACGCCTTCAAGATTTTCCAAAAGGGTTTGACCTTTTTGTCTTCATTCACCTCTGTACGCAACTCGATCCAGGCGGTAAGACTGCTGCAAAGCGGCGAGGTAAAAGTTGAGTCTCTGATTTCGCACCGTCTGCCGCTTGAGGACTTGTTAGTTGGATTGGAGTTGATGGACAAACACGACCCGGGTGTCAAGAAGGTGATGATCTTGCCGAATGGGTTATTGGATAGTTGAAATTTTCGTCAATCCTCTGATATTATTCCCGCTACTTTAAACCCCTCATTACATTAGAATTTGGTTTGGATATGATTAGTGCCTGGCAATCAAGTTGACCTTTAAGTAGAATAAAATTATGAAATTCTCGTTGTGCAATTTTAATAAACTCAAATAGTTTCCAAAAAGAGCTACTGAATATAGCCACATATTTTCAGGATAATTATGGGAATTCTAAAAGAACAATATTTTTCACTTTCTTCTGTCGACGAAACCTCACGCCGATTTTTGGAAGCAACTGAAAAGGCAGTTCGAAGAAGTCACCTGCCTTCGAGTTTGAATCAATCTGCACTCCTCGTGTTGGATATGCAGAAATATTTTCTTTGTGACACATCCCACGCATTTATCCCAAGTTCAACGGCAATTCTACCCAAAGTAAATGGACTTATTAGCGTTTATCGGCAATCTAACCTTCCAGTCATTTTTACCAAACACATTAACACCCCTCAAAATGCAGGATTGATGGCTGCTTGGTGGAAAGAGGTGCTTAGCGAGGGAATGGATTTGAGCGAAATTGATCCACGTATTGATACCGGCGATGGGATAGTTATTATCAAAACCCGTTATGATGCATTTATTAATTCCAGTCTGGATGGTATATTATCTGAACATAAGATCAGGCAACTTGTTATTTGCGGAGTGATGACACATTTGTGTTGTGAGACAACTGCCAGATCAGCGTTCATGCGGGATTACGAAGTTTATTTTACGGTAGACGGAACTGCTACTTATAATGAAGCATTTCACCAAGCCACCTTACTTAATCTCGCCCATGGTTTCGCGACACCAGCTCTGGCAAACACAATAATTTCTATTGCGGGGCATAATCATGGATGATGTGATAATCATAGGTGGTGGTCCTGCCGGGATTGCAACAGCGATCCAGTTGCGGCGTCATGGCATAAAGTGGCGTCTTATTGAGAAATTACGTGCTGGTGGATTAATCTGGAATGCGAATTGGGTTGAAAATTATCCCGGTTTCCCTAGAGGAATTTCAGGACCGGAGTTGGGGGCTTTATTTGTGGAGCAAATTGGGCTACCAAAGATAACCATGGATGGTGTAGAAAAACTGTGCTGGAGTGATGGGGTCTTTGAAGTTGCTACTGAACAATCGATTTATAAGTCCAAGTTTGTTGTAGTGGCTTCTGGCACCAAACCTAAACGATTAAGTGGTTTTTATATCAATCATGATTTAGAAACAAGAATTTTTTATGATCTTGAGACGATTAAAGATGTCTGCAGGAAAAAACTAATTGTCATTGGCAGCGGTGATATCGCTTACGATTATGCCCTAAACCTGGCCAAAAATAATTCGGTTATAATTCTTAATCATTCTGATCAAACAAAATGTTTGGAGCAACTTAAAAATAAGGCAGAAAAGCATCAGAATATTAAATATTACCCTAAGACCAAGATAGTAAATCTTCATATAAATCCCGAGGGCAATATGAATGTGGAATGTTCCAGCCCATTCGGTTTGAAGCGATTCCAATCTGATTACATTGTCGGTGCAATCGGTCGGGAACCTCAAATTGATTACATTTCACCTGCGGTTTTGAAAAATGCTGCAGAATTTGAAAAAAAGGGCATCCTCCACTTTGTTGGTGACGTAAAAAATGGCTTATTTAGACAAGCTGCCATTGCAGTCGGCGATGGCATCAGTGCTGGTATGGCCATTCACCATAGAATTCTGGAGAATGCAAATGAAAGTAGTCTCATCCACAGGTAAAGAAGACTCCACAATTGTTTATATAATCGAACAAGAAAACGGCAAACTGGTTGAATGTGTTGAATCGGTCATTCCACCTTTTACACGAATGGAAAAATGGGTTCTCCTGGTTTCTACCATGTATGGATGTCCGGTCCACTGTGCCATGTGCGATGCAGGCGGTTTTTATAAGGGCAATCCAACATCAGAAGAAATTCTCGAGCAAATTGATTTTCTTGTTTATCAACGGTTTCCTGATGGGGTGATTCCTTCAAAACAATTTAAGATACAGTTTTCTCGAATGGGTGAGCCTGCGCTTAATCCCGCCGTTCTTGAGTCTTTAAAAAAACTGCCTCATCGATATCAAGCTCCAGGTCTTATGCCATCAATATCAACTGTTGCCCCTGCAAAGTGTAAGCGTTTCTATGATCAACTGATTGACATAAAAAATGAATTTTATTCAGCCGGCCAATTTCAATTTCAATTCTCAATCCATACTACAGATGAGAAGCTTCGCGATAAGATAATTCCGATTAATAAATTGGGGTTTAATGAAATGGCTGATTATGGTGAAAGATTTTATTCAGCAGGGGATCGCAAGATTACGTTAAACTTCGCACTTGCTCAACAATCGCCCCTTGATGCTAATATTCTCAAAAAATTCTTTTCGCCAGAAAAATTCATAATTAAAATTACACCGATTAATCCAACATATCGAGCCGTTGAAATGAAATTAAAATCACATCTTGACATCAGTTCAACGAACCAGAGTGATGAAATTGTCTCTGCTTTACGTGCAGCGGGATTTGAGGTGATTGTAAGTATTGGAAATGTTGAAGAAAACTTTATTGGAAGTAATTGTGGTCAATATTTAAAGACTCATCTTAATGCCACAGATAAAATAGATAATGGGTATACGTATCCCATTATCTAATTAGTACGCAAATTAAATTCCAATTAGGACTAATAGCTCCAAAAGCTAATCAATAGGTTAAAAAAGCCTGTCATCTACAATACTACATTTATTTATTCTTTATGGTTTCAATCTCTGCTAATACTCGCAGCACCATTTCTTTGGTGATGCCATATTGTTTGGCCTGCGGCATGGCCAGCAGAGCATCCAAAGCCATACCCTTGGCAAGGCCGATCATCGGATTTGTGGTGATGCCCGGCGCGTATTTTTCTACAACCTTAACAGCCACTGCATCTTTAAGCAGGTCGCCCAACTTTGATTTTAATGTGTATGACATATTTTCTCCTGAATAACAAAGAAAGAGTGATTATTAAAGTTTACCCTTATTTTGTATTCCGCGCCTTGATGGGTATACTGAAATAAATCCTTTGTTAAGATCAAAAGCTTTTATTGGTTGAAAAAACTCGACCAAAAAGGAGGAATTATGAATCGCTATAAAAAATGGGCCAGTCGGGAATATTCACTCAAACATAGACTGCTTGCTCTGATCCCTGCATTTTTTCTCTTTGTGCTCATCCTTCCTTATTTGCTGGTGATCCTTCTTCCGCGGTTGGATTCATCATTACATCTCCCCGAACTCTACCATGGCGTTCTCAACTTTGTTATTGGAATTCCATTGATAGTGCTGGGAGTGATCTATGGTTTTTGGTCCATCTATTCGCAGCTTAGCCGCGCCAGCGGCACGCCACTGCCGATGATGCCGACCCAAAAACTGCTGATCGACGGTCCGTTCAAACAATGCCGCAATCCGATGACTTTTGGCACGATCACGGCTTACCTGGGTGTCGGCATATTGATGGGGTCGCTTTCTTCGATATTGTTGGTGCTTATCATCGGGGGATTACTGGTGACCTACCTCAAGAAATTTGAAGAGCGCGAATTGGAAATGCGTTTTGGCCAGGATTATGTGGAATATAAGAAATCCACACCCTTTTTCTTCCCACGAATTTGGTTGAGAAAATCCTAGCTTTGAATTTCTGACACTAAATCACTACTTTTAAATATCACTCACCCGCGGACGATATTGCAGCGCTTCGGCCAAATGGGTTTGTTGAATGTTCTGGCTTGATGAAAGATCGGCAATCGTGCGCGCCAGTTTGAGGATGCGGTGGTAGGCGCGGGCGGAAAGTTGAAGCTGGTTCATGGCAGCCCGCATCAGGGAGCGGCAGGGGTCATCCAGGGTGCAGAACTGCCTCACCTGGGCGGGATGCATATCTGCATTGCAAGTTAGAGTCGTGCCTTCAAAGCGGTCGCGTTGGATTTGGCGGGCGGTTTCCACCCTCTGACTGACAACCTCTGATGACTCTCCCTGGCGATATTCGCTCAATTTTTCGTAATCCACACGTGGCACATCCACATGAATGTCAATCCGATCCATCAACGGACCGGAGATGCGGCGCTGGTATTTGATCACTGTGCCGGGGGAACACGTGCAGGCTTTGTAAGCATCGCCGTAATAACCGCAGGGGCATGGGTTCATGGCCGCCACGAGTTGAAAATTGGCAGGGAAAGTTAAGGTGCCCTGGGCGCGGCTGATGGTGACGATCTTGTCTTCAAGCGGCTGGCGCAGCACTTCAAGTGTGCGGCTGCCGAATTCAGGCAGTTCATCCAGAAAGAGACACCGCGGTGCGCCAGCGAGATCTCACCTGGGTGCGGCCAGTTGCCACCACCAACCAGCCCGGCGTTCGAGATGGTGTGGTGCGGTGCCCTAAAAGGACGATTTTTGATGAGGTGAATGCCTTCAGGCAGTGCATCGGCAACAGAGTAGATGCGGGTGACGTCGAGCGATTCATCCACGGACATGCGAGGCAGAATGGCTGGCAAAGCGCGCGCCATGAGTGTCTTCCCCGCACCGGGAGGGCCTATCATTAACATAATGTGGACAATAAACAGATGTAACTATATCGAAAAGATTTTTAGTAATTCTACTTTTATTTCATTATTCAAGGTTATAAAAACCCTGGTTTGCATTTTTTGTAATAATTCCCTACGTTCTTTTATTGAGGTTGAAGATCTATTTTCTACGATTTTTGCTTTTATTTGTTTTGAAAAATCCATAATGTTTTTAAATTCAAGATCACTAAAGGGGGATTGAGTGTTTGATTCTATTTTTTCTAATTGATCATTAAACCCTTTTTGTTTTGATTCTATTTCTTCCCGTTTTGATATATATTCACTTTTTGACATTTTAATATCAGGATCGATATAAGCCCCGTTGAGATTATCTAGCACTTTTTCAAGTCTAGCTATTTTCTTTATAACCTCTTCTTTTTTTTCAAGCTGTTTTGAAAATTGTTCTTTTTGATTTTCTAATATTGCTTCATAACCTTTAATAATATTTTCGGGATTTTCGAGAAAATTTATAACTTTTGCCCAAACCATTTCATCAACATTGGCCGCGGTAATATAACGATTTATACAATGTTTTTCTTTTTTTCTATGTCTATATGCTTTACTTTCTGCATACCTGCGGCTCTTAATGTTTGGTTTCGCGGTTTGGCAAACATAGGGCTTATTGCAATTTTCGCAAAAGATTAACCCTGATAACAAGTATTCTCTACTTGAGTGTTTTCGGATTATCTCTTTATTAGATTCGAGTATTTCACTTGCTGCATTGAATTGATCCAAAGAAATAATAGGAGTAATGCCGGTTATTTTGATCCATTCCTCTTTTGGACGTGGTTTTGTAATCCGCGTATTTTTTAGTTTATCTCGAATAACTCGCCGTTGGTTGTAATATGTATAACCTGCATAACAAGTACTTTTTAGTATCTTAGCAACAGTTGATTTTTGCCATTCACCCCCCTTATAAGATTCTATTCTCTCTTCATTTAAAAGGTCAGTAATTCCCCGAATAGAATAGTTTTCATAAGTATATAAATCAAAAATCCTTTTTACCGTTTTCGCTTGATCCTGGTTTACATCCAAACCACCAGGAACTTTTTTATTCATTGAATAACCAAATGGAGATCGACCCCCAACAAATAAACCCTGTTTTGCTTTTTCATTTTTCCCGGCTTTTGACCTGGCAGCACGGCGCGAATTTTCTTGACGCGCAAAAAGGGTTAATATGTCGCTTGCTAATTCACCTTCAGGAGAATCGTCAAAACCACCTTCAATAAATTCAAACTTTGCTTCTCTGAGTTGGCAAAAATCATATATAGCCCCAGCCTTAGCAACCGGATCACGTGCAAGCCGATCACTATGCCGGACTATTACAACATCAAAGCCGAAATTATCATAAAAATCTAATGCTTCAGTTAATGCAGGGCGGGGGTAAGATTCACCTGAAAAACTATCTATAAAGGGTTCACCAACAAGCTGATATCCCTTTTTTTCGATGTAAGCCTTACAGCTTGCTATTTGTTCAGGGATGCTGTAGTTTTCCCGCTGAGCTTCGGTAGACACCCTGGCATAAATGATGGCGCGTGTATTTGTCATGTTGTGTCATGCCCTCCTAACCCATAATACAACATGAAACACAGAATAGCAACACAATTTTGCTAGAAAATTTAAGATTAGGCTTTTGAATCGTAAAATCGTATTCAAAAAAGGTTAACTTAAAAAATAGAAATGGAAAATTCGCTTTTTTTCACCAATAATAAGGAAAACCCACAAAAAAAAGTCGTATAATTAATTCAACAATAACTGCCAAAGCAGAAAATACTCGGAGGAATGAAACAACCCATTATTGGGCTATTGTTTCGTTGCTCCGAGTTTTTTTATTTTAAAAATTTAGGCTGAAAGGATTTTAAATGGCACAAAAAAATTTAGGAAGACCAAAGATATTTACAGAAAAAATGAATGTGAGATTCTCAATTTCAATCCCATTCAAAATCAGAACATCGATAATTGATTTTGGGATCCGGAATGATTTATCAACATCCGAAATCGTTCGCCAAGCAATATTTAAATTCCTAGAAAGTGAAGAGGGGAATGCTTATGATAAATATCACTAATGTATTAAAAACACCGACAGACGCTGGAACGTCTGTCAGTTATTGGAAAAGAATTGATTCTCTCACTCTCTCCACATCTAATAATACCTCAATCCAGACGAAAAACAATCCTGAAAAATTAGATTCCCAGGCAACTAAAGCCTTGGGCGAGGCCTACCAAATGATTCTAGGTTGGGGGCGAAAATGATTGAAGAGTACACGGAAAAAAACCTAAATTGCGAATTAGATGTATTGCCCCAGGTTCAAAGAGAAATAGAACGGGCTATTAGTTTTCGGTTAATGTTTGATCCTGCAAGAACCATTCAAGTATTAACTGAAAAGAAAGTCGAACCTTCTCTAGATATTGAATCAATATCCTTTTTTCAAACTGTTAAACCGTTGTTTAATGATATTGAAAGAATGGATTTAGAGTTGGCTGCAGGTCGAATTTTTAAAGTAACAAAATACAAAAAAAGGTTTTGGAACATATGCCAGGCAGCTTTTGAACAATTAAACAGACCCGATCCCGATATATTAGCAACGGATTTAATAGCCGTTAGATCACACTTGCGAAGTGGTATTTATATCCAAAATCGCAAGCTGGTAGAAAACGTTTTTTGGGGGCGGGTAAAACTATGAATGATATTGAAGAGGATTTTAAATCAGTTAACCAGCTACCAGAAACTAGCCCGGAATTTATTGATCCCTGGATGCCTTATACCCTTATAGATGCTTATAGGGAACGGACACCCATTGAATATGTGGCAAAAGGTATTTTTAAATTACCTTCAGTAAACATCATTTATGGCGCGCCCGGTTGTTTGAAGTCTTTTATCATGGCTGATTTTGCGTTATGTACAGCTTCAGGTCAATCATGGCTACCACCTGCCCCTTGGCAAAATAAAACTAATGGGATCGAAGTAATGACCTGCCAAACAATGTGGCTTGATTTTGATATGGGAACATCATCCACCCATGAACGCATTGAAGCACTAGCACGGGGTAAAAACTTACCAGAGGACACACCCTTTTATTATTACAGTATGCCCCAGCCCTGGCTTGACGGTTCAAAGCCAGAATCAAGCGGGATGCTAACATTAAGAGCGCAAAACTTAGGGATCAAAGTAATCATTATTGATAACCTGGGGAATGTTAGCGGCGGCGTTGACGAAAATAGCGGGGCTATGATTCAGGTTATGAGTAATTTCAGGCAACTGTCCGAAGAGACAGGCGCGGCGGTTATTCTCATTCACCACCAAAGAAAAGGCAACGGGATCACGGGCAGGGCGGGGGATTCTCTAAGAGGACATAGCAGCATTGAAGCCGCAATAGACCTTGCCTTACAGGTAGACCGTGATGAGGATATTTTAACGATCAAATCAACCAAGACCCGTGGAGTTGACGTTCTGCCTTTTTCTGCAGCTTTTACTTACCAACACAAAAAAAACGGCGACCTTGAAAGCGCGAAATTTTACGGGTTAGAGATTGAGGATAACAATAGCAATATCGCAATAATGCGAGAGATTACCACCACCTTAACCGGAAAAACCATGAACAAAACAGAGTTGACTAATGCAGTAAAAACCACCCTGGCCAGCGTTGGTATAAATCGGATCAGGAACACTATAGATAAAATGACAGCCGATAAAACTATAAAGACAAGAGCTGGCAATAGAGGGGGGCTGATTTATAACCTATGATTCGAGACTTACAGATTTACGAAGGTTTACAAAGGTTTACAGTAACCCGGCACAAGACTTACAGGGTTACACACACCTTAAGTGTGTAACCCGTAAGTGTCAGAACATAACGCCCAGCCCTTATGCGTTGGGGGCCTGAATACTTTTGAAACAAGTAATAAACAGACTATATCGGACCAAAAAGAACTATAAACAGCTTTACTCTTGAAGATACAACCGCCCAAGCGGGTAATAGTGGCCAGGGGATCACGGCCAAAAAGACAAGAACATACCAAAAATAGACCATTTTAACAGGGTAAAAAACCGCCCTGGCATATAAATATAACTTCCGATTATTAAAGTAAATCTGAAGTAAATAATTTAGATAGTTTTTTTGAATAGAAAAGAGGTTATTAATGGATCAAGAAAAAATACCAAAACATGCGGGGAATATTAACGCCCAAAAACACGGGGGAGCTGGGGCGGTTTACAAAATAAAAAATAATCAACCATTTACCGGGCTAGCTTCCGAGGTTGAAAAACAGTTGACGGTTGACCTGGCCAATGAGGGACCTACAGCATTATTACAGCTTGACTGTATAAGACTTCACACGGCGGCCGAGCTATATTGGTCCGCTATCCTGGGGGCAGCCGAAGCCGGGGACATGGATAAATTTTCAGGATACGTGAAAGTATACGGATGGTTGGCCGCGTCCGGGGCCAGACTATTGGCACAAATGGCCGCCACAAATGGCAAAGAAGCCCCCACAAAGGCCATAGACGTACTTAAATCACTAAACAGGGGGAAATAATGACCCAGCAAACGAATAAACCAAACCAAGAGCTTATAGAAGCCTGGCGCGAAATGGGGCCGGTTGCCTGGGCTGGGAGTGAATACGGCTGGATCACGGACGAAAACACACCTATAAACCTTGACACCTGGCAGCGTGCGATCCTTACGGCGTGGTTTGAAAATAAAGACACCTGCAGCCACCTGGCAATAAGTAATGTAAAAAAAACAGGCAAGACCTTAGTTAATGCGGTCCTTACTGCATGGCGTTGGTTGACCCTTCCGGGCGTTCATTTTGCTGTAGGTAATGACCTTGACCAAGCGGCCAGCCGTTCATTTTCAGAAGTTGCCGAAATGGTAAAAAGAAATAAATACCTGGCAGCCAATACAAAGATAGAAAATAAACGACTTACTTTTATTCCAACCGGATCCACATTAACCGCCCTGGCAGTTGACGCTGCAGGTAATGCAGGGGCAAACCATTTAACAGCAAGTCATACCGAAGCATGGGGCATTATCTATGAAGCCGGGGTTAGAAGTTTTGAAGAGTTGACCCCGCCCCCAGGTAAAAAATATGGCTTCCCAGCCCTTAGAGTTTGCGATAGTTACGCGGGTTTTGAAGGTGAATCAAAGACCTGGCATGAGTTAGTTGACCGTGGTTTACAGGGTAAAAAGATAGATAACACCTGGCCTATATATCAGGACGGCGGTTTGCTCTTGTTTCATGCCAGCGGCCAATGGGCGCGGGATCACTGTTTTCGAGGGACCCCAGCCGAAGCCGAAGCATACTACCATGACCAACAGCAAACACTAAGAACAAACGCATTTATAAGGATGCATGGCAACGAACGGACCGCGGGCGAAGCTGCATTTGTACCGCCCGAAGCCTGGGAAGCCTGCTATAACCCAGGGCTGCAGGGTTTACAGCCTAACGATAAACGAAGGTTAGTTTTTGGGGCAGATGCTAGCACTAGCCATGACCTTACCGCGTTGGTTGGATCAATCTATAACCAAAAAACAGGACTAACCGAAGTAGTTTATAGCAGGGTATGGAAGCCCCAAAAGATAGCAGGTATCAGGTTTGGCAAGCCGACTATAGACCTGGAAGAGACAATAGGGGAAGAGGTCATAAGGCTTTATAAAGCTGGGTGTTTGGCGGCGGTTGTAATTGACCCCTTCCAGCTCCATACACTTGAGTTAAAGTGGCAAAAAGCAGGCATAAGAGTGCTTGAGTTAGCACAAAACGCGGGGCGCGTGGAATCGGATCAGGCACTTTTTACCGCAATTATGGGGCGGTCAATCGTACATAATGGCGATCCAACACTAACCGAACACGTTAACGCAGCCGTGGCAGTTGAAACCCCCAGGGGTTATAGACTGGCCAAAGAAAAAGCCAGCCGTAAGATTGATGCAGCCGTGGCCTTGTCAATGTCTCACTGGGGGGCGTTGGATTCAAAGAATCAAAACCAAAGAACCGAAGTAATGCCTAACATGCTTTATGACGGATTAGACGGTCCCCTAAGCGATTATTTGAAAGTCCCCCAAGGCGGCGCGTTGGTTTGGGTTTATACACCTGGGGCGAATCAAAAACCACACCCGCCCGGCATAACGCATAAGAATTGCCCCAGGGCTGGCAAGTGTCAAGCGTGCATTGAAGAGCTAGACCAAGAAGGTTACTACGAAAAAGAAGATGAGTTTTGGAGAGAACAAAGGGAATTTAACAAATATGTTGACCCTGAACAAACCGAACGGGACAGGATCAGGAATAACAGTTATCAGGATTACAGCCCACCTAACCCCAGCCCCCGGATAAAAGAATTATTTTGGCAAAACGTGCAAAAACAAATCAATCAAAGACAATAGAAAAAGGATAAAACAAAATGAGTAAATATCAGAACCCCCAAAGTTGGATTGAAGCCCTGGACAATTATCAGGCAGGCCGAAAACACTTAGTAGAGAACGCCCACAAAATGAGCCAATACGAATCAGAGACTTTAAACAGCGATTTATTAGAGCTAAAAGAATCATGGCAGCCAAAGATTGAAGCCGGGGCAAAGGCTGAATTTTTTGACCCTGCATTAAGTGCATATCGAATGGCCAATGGTAAAAAGAGCCAGGCGGTTAGTAAAGAATTGGCACGCTGGGACTACGGGGCCATAAACAGCCACCGCCTTATGATTGAGGCAAGAATCAAAGTTGACCTAAGCCGTGATAATACAGGCCAAGCACTAAAGAACCTTGAAGCCCTATACAATGAGGGTATGGCCGGTGATTTAAATATGCAGAGGTCCACGTGCGAAGTGTTTAGAGGTTTAGGCCAATTCCTACCAAAAAGTATTGACCCCGTAAGTAATGAGAGACTAACAGCGAACGGGCTAGCATTTAAAGCTGATAAACAGCTGCAGGAACTAAGGCGGCCCCCTGAAATTATCGAAGCCGAAGCAAATTATAACGAAGCAAAGCAGCAAGTAATTGACGCACAAAAAAGCCTGGTAAGAGTTGCCGAGCTTATAGGGCAGGGCGATATTACCGGCGTGTTTGGGGGGACTTTCGAGCTGGGGCGGCAGATCCGGCGCGTTCGTGAAAACCCGGACGGGAGTTTACAAATCCTTGACGAAAACGAACCGGGACTAAGCGCGGAGTTTTTCAGAGGTTTACAAACAGGCGGGGATAGGGGTCAATTAGACGTATAAAATATTTTGAACTAACAAAAGCAGGGCGGCATAAAAACCGCCCTGCTTTTTATTTACCCAAATAATCATAAGGTTGAGATAACTTATCTATTCTTAAAAATAGGTCATTTTCAACGTTAATCAATTTAATTCTTATGCGGTGATTTGATTTATCTTCTATAAAAAGTATATTGCCCGCATTTATCATTTCTATTGCTTTTTGCCTTGAAATAAATTCAGGGGGTAAAAAGGAATTATGAAATTGATCGGTAAAGTAGCCTTTTATTTTTTCAATTATTTTCTTGTCCGGTTGAAAAAAAATTTCTTTAACATAAAAATACCTAATCATTTTAAATAACCTCTATTCAAATCATAATAGCACAAATATTCTATTAAATAGAATTATTTAATTTTTTTTGCTGATTGAGTATTCTTAGAGCTATGCTGCACACAGAAGCATGAACATTTAGGTCTGAAAATGATTCTAAATTTTTACACTAAAGAAAATTATGGTTGGAGAAAGGTCCAAATACACTCATTTCCAGATCCCCCTCCGATGTAGACAATAAATTCTCCTGAAGGAATTCTAATTGTTCCCCCCGGTAAAGAATAGGTGATGTCCTTTGTGTCACCACTATAGGATTTTATTACAAGTGCACATTCCTTATCTGATACTCCGCCACTGGATCTCCATATTCCGGGAGCAATCTCGCTCCCTACCATAAACGAACCATCTCTTTTATCTGTTTTTGTGGTATCAACAGTTGGTTCAGGAGTATTAGTAGGTGTGGGAGTATTAGTTATTGTAGCTGTTGCCGTAGGACCTGAATAAGTGGCGGTTATTATGATTTCACGGGTTACTTCAACGGTAACTAATTGTGTAACAAGTTGAGTAACCTGACTTGTCACGATCATAGGAGTAGGAGTTTTCCCGCAACCTATAATAATCAGGGCAATTATTGGAAGCCAAAATAATTTTTTTTTCATATTCCCTCCATGAAATTGAAAAAGCTTGTTTGTTATACCTTCATAATAGCATATTCAAAAACATAAACAATTGAATGCTTTATATATGGCAATGGTTTTATGTACATAATATCAAGAGGTTGTGACCGCCTGAGGCGGCTACTTCAAGCGCACGTTTGACATGTTCCTGACCTTTGATGTCTCGAAAATCAGTTTGCACGATCACAGGCACCTGGTCCACTTCTATGTGCGGCTGGGCGGGGATGATGCGCGACCCCATCAGGTGGGCGTAAAGGTCTGCAAGTGAAGTCACCGGAATGACTTCGAGATCAGGGAAGAGAGCAGCTTCGGGGGCGTCTTCAGCGGGGACGAAAACGCGTTTGAAATTTTCGCGCCGGGCTACTGCCGCCATGGGCAGCACGCCGCGGATGTGACGCACACTACCGTCAAGCGAGAGTTCGCCCATCACCAATCCTTCTTCAAGGCATTTTGGCGGAAGTTGACGGTTGGCAATCATAATGCCAAGCGCAATCGGCAGATCGTAAGCCGAGCCTTCTTTGCGTACGGTGGCCGGAGCCAGGTTGACCCGCACACGTTTGCGAGGAGAGTCCAGACCGATGTTGTGGATGGCCGACTGGACGCGTTCTCTACTCTCCTGCACGGAAACATCCGGCAAGCCGACAATGATCATGGGTGGTTTGGGAATACTCGTGGTGATGTCTACTTCAACGTCTACAATGACCCCATCCAGACCGATGACAGCACAGGCATTCACACGGGCCAGCATGTGAATAGTGTAGGGGAGGAGGGGAAAAAAGTCAAACGCTATATAGCCTTTTTGAATCTGATTTCGAACAAAATTGATAATTTTTCAAAATAAATAATAAAATACTATCAATTATAAAAAATTCTATTTAGAAAAAGGATTATTCAGAAATTTAATCGATGTCTTTGAGAAGCTATGAAGTATTCAAAAATTATTTGCTGACAATTAGGCTTTATGGTTTGTAATTGATCAAAGGCTTATGGATGCAAAAAATTTTATATCGAAACCTAGTTCTTATGATTTATCACTTTTTGAAGTGATGAATCATTGAAAGAACCTGTTATTAATAATCCAAAATTGAAAATACTTTCTTGACAAGGACTGTATAATTAATTTATCGAAGCGATGAACCAGAAGGAATATTGGTCGCTTCTCCAAAACCTCGAAAAAACAATTCCCAAATGGAGAAATCTTCTGAGGAGCTAAAAGCGAAACCGGCAATTCATGCCGGTTTTATTTTTTAGGAGGTGTACGGATAAAATGATCCTTGGTGGAAAACAAATTTAGTAAAAGAAAAAAGGAAAGATACTTATATAAAGGGTCTCTATTAAGGAGTTTTAGATGAAAATGATCATCGTTATCCTCGCGTTAGCCTTATCGGTGTTTCTCATTGCATCGTGCGTACCTGTTGAGCCCAACGAAATGTTACCATTCTGCAAAACACAATATGAAACATTAATCAACGAGAATCCAGATTATCCTCAGGCTTTTATTGGTGCCTGTGTGGCTTGGCTTCAAAGTGAAAAGCCAACATCCTTTATTTCACTTTGTGGATATGAACCTTTCCGGCAAGAAATTGAAGCTTCGGCAAACATCGAAATAGGATCCAAACACGACTGCATTTTGTATATAAAGAGTTTGGAAGAACAACAGTTTTACCAATAAATTGTGCCATAAATTGCTAAGCTTTTTACATGATGATCCACAGAAAAACTTATATTCTCAAAAAAATGAGAAATTCTGGTATCTATATGAGTTTTTCTACATTGATATAAAAATGATTCCATTGAGTCTTTCAAATAGAGTGGTGTTTTCACCTCTCTATTTGTTTCTAACCTTAACTGCTGTGATTTTTCACTTACCAATTATTTCGGTTTGAACCTAAATATGGAATGAATGGTAACGAATACTGAAATATATTTCTTCACTTGGAATTATTGAATTAAATTTACTCTATTGCCATAGAACAATTTTGTAATCAAAAAACACAAATATGGAATAAATAATAGGTATATTAACAATTCATTGAATTTCGTATAAATTTATGTTAATATACTTTTGCTGTTGTTAACACAACAGATTCATCGGTGGTCGGACAATCCCATATTCTTTATAACAATTTATTAATTGCAAACCAGACCGTTCGGATAAGTCCACTTATAATAGTCGACCCAATTCGGAGGAAAAATGTTTGAAATTAAGAAATCGGTGGTAATAGACGCTCCATTAGTAAAAGTGTGTGAATACATGAAGGACCCATCAAATTTGCCAGAAATTTGGCCAAGCATGGTAGCGGTAAAGAACGTTCGTTCAAATTCAAATGGATGGCCTATTTACGAATGGGTTTACAAGATGGGAGGAATGACATTCCAAGGTGAATCTGACACAATAAAATATGTTGAAAATTCACATGTTACAACTGAAAGTACTAAAGGAATTCAATCTCATTTTGAATTTGATTACAAATATAATAATGGTAAAACGGAAGTCGATATGTTAGCTCAATATACGATTCCGATTCCACTAATAAAAAATGTTGCTGAGCAAATCATTGGCAAGCTTAATGAACATGAAGCAGAAACCATGCTTGCAAATCTAAAAGTTCGGATGGAAGGGTAAAAAATTTTATTTAGTGATTAATGATTGCCATGCTTCAATAAGACACATTCTAGAAAAGTATGGCAATCTAGAATTGCAATAACAATTTTCCTTATTTCAACCAAGTTTTATTTATTTCAACCTGCCTTGATATACAAGTGCACGGGCAGGGTTTCTTGGCTGCCACAAGTTAAAAATTGTCCGCGAAGGTTAATGTGCCCTGGGCTCGGCTGATGGTGACGATCTTGTCTTCAAGCGGCTGGCGAAATCTGGCGGTTCATCCAGAAAGAGCACAACTCAATGGGTCAATGAAATCTCGCCGGAGTGGGGTCAGTTGCCTCTGCCGACCAGCCCGGCGTTCGAGATGGTGTGGTGCGGTAACCTAGAAGGAAGATTATTGATATGGGGAATACCTTCCGGAAGGTCATCGGCAACGGAGTAGATGCGAGTGACATCGAGCGATTCATCCATGTGCATACATGGCCGAATGTAGGGCAAGGCGCGCGCCACGAGGGTCTTTCCCGTACCGGGAGGACCGATCATAATGAGATTGTGACCGCCTGAGGCGGCTACTTCATGCGCACGTTTGACATGGGCCTGACCTTTGACGACACGGAAGTAAATTCGCGCGAACCCGCTTTGGGGAGGCTCCAGTCCGACGTTGCGGATGACTGACTGGACGTGTTCTCAAATCTCCTGCACGGAGACATTCTGCATGCCGACAATGATCATAGGTGATTTGGGAAGACGCATGATGATGTCTACTTCAACGCACACAATGACCCTTTCCAGCCCGATGACAGCACAGGTGTTCACTCGGGCTAACATGAGAATAGTGTTGGGGAGGAGGGGAAAAAAGTCAAATTCTTTTTATCAAGATTGATACGCAATTAAATATATTGAGGAAGAGTGGATCAAGCCATTTTGGATAGTGTATACAATATGTGTTATCCAAAACTTAATAATTTCTGTAAAATAGTTATTAACAAAGCACATTTTTTTAACCCCTTCACATCGCGATAACTGTTTAACACCGACAGGGTAGTGAAAGGAGAAGGAGTGATGTTTACAAAATTAAAATGGCTCAAATTGATGAGCCTTGCGTTTTCTTCTCTATTAGTTATTGGTTGTTTTTCATTTTCTTACCTTATTGACATGGATACTGATGGATCTGGGCGGGGAGTGATATACCATTCAATAACTTTTCCAGACACAAGTGAAACTGAGAACTCAAATATTTCATTGTTTGATTCGTATAGTCAAAGATTGTACGATGAGGGATGGGAAAATATTGAGGTCAACTCACCTGGAAATGGACAGATACAGATTTCTGCAACATATCGTTTTGATATATTAGCTGGAAAAAATCTTCCTGAATCCTTGAAAAATATGTCCATCAAAATTGAAGAAGGGGAAGATGGGACAAAGAACTTCATTTTTGATGGCACATATGATCTCTCTCAATTTAAAACCTCCTGGGAGAATATAAAAAAAGGTCAGTCAATCGATTTAGGTCCCTTATTTGGTGGAGAGCAAATGGTTATTACCAAAGAAGAGGTTGACCAATATATTAGTTTATACGGAGAACCCAGCGTTGAGTATAAGATCAAGTTGGCCGGTGAAATACCAATTGAAGCAACCGGTCAGTGGAATAACCGTGATGACTTCCTTGACGGGGTATCTGACACACTCGAATTTTTGTGGAATCCAAATTTGAGTCCAACCGGAACGCTGCATGCCGTCAGTCAATGGTCCCCTGAACCCGAAGAAACTGAAGAACCCACCCCAATAACCAAACCCACTTATAACCCTTATGTCGATGAAGACCTGATTGGGAAACCATGTGATCAATTTTGCCTATCACTGGATCCTATAGGATTTTGGATCGAAGGTGAATCATATCCTGACTGCAAATGTAATTGCGGTAAAGGAAATACATTTTCCCAATTAAGATGTGTGAACAATGATGATTTGTGTTCAGGTGAAGGTATGCGCCTGATCCAATATAAAGATGGCTCAGGTGGTTGTATGTGCACAGATCCTTTGAAAAAATATGACCAAAATTCCAGGACATGTATTGATCTTGATGGAAGTGAATGTAATTATGGGAACGGTTGTGAACCAGAATTTGGTGAAAATTGCCAAAATTGTTCCGATTGTGGGTGTTCATTTGGTTCAGGAGCAAACAGTCAATATTCTCAGTGGCTTACTTGCAATCCTGTGAATTCCAAATCTGATATCTATGGTTGTGTTTTTGAGATACCTGACAAAAATGAACAACTTGAGATCATGAAAGAAGAATGGAATCAATGCCGTGATGCATGGGCGATCATGAATCTGGCTGGGGGATACGGAATTACCGGGTATCATGCCGAAGTTATGGGTCAATTATCTGAATTATCAGTGGTTCAAACCTGGCAACAGAAAAGTGGTTGTATCCCTATTGCCGGGGTTGTGTTAGGTAGAGAAGCGGCTGATCCGATGGTGTGTTTAATGCGATATTGCGACCGTATAAACACTGGTATTCATGAATTGGAACAGCAAATTCAGAAGAATGCTCCCGTTGTAAGAGGACCAGCAATAAAAGTGAACGCTCCAGATGTGCATGTTGATATTGGTCCGCTTCAAGTTCCTACCTTCTACGGACCTGGCGCAATATATGGAGACGGTCCCTTGTCACTTCATGTGACCATGGGGGCAGGGTTCGTTCAAAGTAAGTATGAAATTGTCAGCGATCCAAATGAAGGACTGAAAATCTTCCTTTTTGAAGGATCATATACACACACTTATATTGATACTGAAACAACAAAGGCCAAACAAATCAGTCTATTGCCAGGTGAGATGTTGGCGACAGACATGAGAGGGATGCCCTTATCCAAAGAGGCTTTCGATCCCTCAAGTCGTCCTTCCTGGTGGAATGATGTGGATTATTTGGTGAACTGTCCAGAGAACTCTACTCAACAAGGACCTGATTGCTTTTGTGACCAAGGGTATGTGATGGATGCTGAACTGGAAATATGTGAATTTTCCACCAAAAGTCCAAATTCATCTCCTGAGAGCAACAATTCCAAAATGCGAAATATTATGCGTTTTCTACTCTCTTTATGCGCGACATTTCTCATCGGATTGGCAATTGTGATTTTTATTATATTTAAAAGCAGAAGATGAAATTTCGAAAATGCAGTGACTCGTGTTCTGTTTATCAGGTATTTTTTCTAAAACTGTTCAATAATAATGACCATGAATTTTTGAATTAGTGTAAAAGGGGGCAAAATTGCCATCAGCGATTGCGAGGGTTGAGCAGGTCATTCAAGCCGTCACCAAGCAGGTTCCATCCAATGCCAAACAGGACGATGGTAAGAGTGATCGGCAGAAAAACCCACCAGAAATCAAACTGTCCACCCAGCCCGATGATCCAGTCACGGGCTGAAACTAGAGACTGTGCCCAGGGGGAATTGCCACCCAGGCCGACAAAGCTGAAGGTGGTTTGAAGAATGACAGTTCCGCCGATGTCGCGTGCAGCCATGATGATGGCCGGCGAGATGGAATTTGGAAAAATATGTTTGAAAATAATTTTTGATCTGCGTGAGCCAGAGATACGCGCTGCCTCAATATATTCAAGGCTTTTTACACGGTGAACAACCGAATTCATGATACGTGCATAAGGCATCCATGACAGAAGGATGAATGTTAACATGAGTGGATCAAGTTTTTGCAGGAATACCAAACCGGGTGACATATTTTCAGGTGAAAAAATTGAAACAGTTCCTGAAGCGGTCATAAATCTTTGAACTCCGGCATTAGTTAACAAAATTGTAACAACTTGTCTGAACATAACTACGCCAGCAATCATCGGAAAAGCCAGGAAAGCATCTGTAATACGCATTAAAAGATCATTAATCCATCGGTTGGAATAGGCACTGACGGTTCCAATGATGACCCCAAGTGTCATCGAAACAAGAGCGACGCTAAATCCGAAGAATACTGCCGATCGTGTACCCCAAATTAATGTATGGTAAACGCTTGATTGATTTGAAAATGTCCCGAGCGGTGCTTCTGCGCTTGGGGGTTGAGGTTGGCGCTCTCGCAGAGGGTTCCCAATAATTTTAACGCTACCCGGATTTTCCGGATCCTGGGGTGAAAGCATGGGAGCGGCTACAGCCATGAAGAGAAATACTGAAACCAAAAAAAGACCAAGCCAGTTGTGCCATTTTGAAAAAAATCGCCTGGTATTTCTCATCTTATTTACCCCCGTGTGTGGTACGAGGATCCATTAGTTTTTGAATCACATCGAGACAATTCATAAGAAGCAAGACAACCAAAACACTGTAGATTGAGAATCCAAGGGCAGAGCTTGCATCCGGGATGAACTGCAAACTTTTGGTGGCAATTTCAGAAATACCATGAAAGTTATATATGATTTCGACAACAAAAACACCGGTCACCAATGAGGCTGAAGAGAGAGCGCTGCTGGCAAGACCTGGAGCAATGGCATTGGGCAGCATGTGCCGCCAGGTGATGCGATTTTCTGGAACCCCCCGGGCTCTGGCAGCCACAACGTAATCTTGGTGTTTGGTATCAATAATTGCCGTTCTGGTGATGCGCGCCAGGGTTGCCCAATGCACAAGGGTTAAGGTGAAGACTGGCATTGCCAAATGACGCAGGGCATCCAGGGTAACGTCAGGTCTGCCATTTAAAAGCCCATCAATGGTGAGAAGGCCGGTAATTTGGCGGAATTCATCCGACCTTATTAGAAGGTAAGTAGACATGCCTGATCGTTCAGGCGAAAACCAATTTAGATTTACATAGAAAATAGATAGGAGCACCATCGCCAAAATAACCGGCGGCAGAGAGGTGGCTACGTATGCAGAAAATCTAAATCCATGATCTGCCAGTTTATTCTGCCTGGAGCCTGCGATGACACCACTTAACAGACCTAATGGAAAAAATAACAAGATGGAATAAAAGGTTAATTCGGCTGTCACTGGTGAACGATTAATGATGGCCTCAAGCACGCCGCCGCCGATGGTATAACTGTACCCCCATTCACCTTTCACCAAATTGCTGACCCAATAATAATATTGGATTGGAAAAGGATCATTGAGGTGATTTTGTTCAATTTTTAATTGGAGCATTTTTTCGATTTGCTCTTCGGTCAAGCGCATGGGTAGATTTTTAGGCATGAAAAGTTCAGCGCGCGTTTCAACCGGTGTGAGCATCATGATGCCGTACATAACCATAGTGGTGACCAAGAGCGTGATAATAATTGAAAAGATGCGTTTAATTAGACTTGATAAAAAAGAGGGCATAGAAATCCAATTTGATTCAGAATGAAATTCAATTATAACTGTTGCAACATAAATCCAATGACTTAAAAAAATAATGGAAACATATTAGAGGATGTTAATATTTTTTGAAAACCCAGTATTAACTGAGAAAAGTTTGTATTGCTTCAAAATAAATTGATTTTGCCTTTTTATAGTTTTCTTCATTCATGCGGGCGAAACTTTCCATCATGATGCCGCTGTTGATTTCGAGCACCTTGAACTCTCCTCCGGTGCGAATGATATCCACAGAAGCGAAACGAACGTTAACAGCCTGGGCGGAACGAAGCGCGAGATCGCTTAACTCAGTTATCAGTGAGGGATCGATGATTATCTCAGGTTGGGCGCCTTGACCGAGGTTGTGTTTCCAATTGAGTGGTATCTTTTCGCCGGACTTCGGAATTTTGTTGAGAAGTTCTTCGCTGAAATCTCCGGTGGGGATGGTTTCAAGCATGGACGGGTTCTGTTCAAGTAATAACTGTTTAAACGAAGATCTCCCATTTCCGATGAGTGATTGGATAGTTTTGGAAAAGATCAGTTTGACCTGATCATTGAGTAAGATGACCCGATATTCCTGGTCAATGGGGTAAAAAGGACTGAGTGCCAAAGAACGGCTGTGGGCAAACACCGAATTGACAGCCAGTTCAAGTTCCACTGAAGAGGAGACCTGAAATACATCAATGCCACCTGTGCCTTCATTTGGCTTGCAAACCAGTCGTTCATATTTCTTGAGCAGTTCGAGCATGCGCTGCCAGTTGCCTTCAAGTCCGATGTAATGCAGATCATCAGGAGAGATGAAGAAATAATGCTCCACCGCAGGGATGCCTTTGGATCGCAAGATCTCGCTGGAGGCACATTTATCCGTACAGATCAGCTGGGCGGTGGCAGAATTGTTCTCAAATTGGTAACCGAAGATGTGGGCGGTTCTTCCATTTTTGGCCAGGCGAAAGATCCAGTCATAAGAAAACCGTTCGCAGAGGATGCCCTGCTCGGTACAGATTTCTTCAATGATATTCACCATCATTCTTTGAGAATTTTTCATAAATAAGCCTCAACGCAGTCAAAAAATCAAGCGGATTCAATCCTGCCCCCTAGTATAACCCTTCTGTATAAAAATCTCACTGCAGCCTTTTTTCTTTTTTAGGTTGATTTTGCAACTCAGTGAGCTGACCCTCGTATATTGATTAACGTTTTCTGAAATTTTGTCAAAATGAGAGTCTTTTAATGAGCCTAACCACCCGAAATCAAATGCAAGAATTTGTCAAACAACAAACCCATCTGCTTACCAACTTGTGGTTTGAGTGTTCTGAAGATGACGACTATCTGCCGGCGCAGATTTCGATGGATGAAAAATCGAAAAATGAAAACCAGTTGAGTGAGACCCTGGATTGGATCAGTAAGCAGTTGGATATTTCAGTGCTGCGCGGGTTTGATCAACAGCAATTCACTGATGAGGCCTCCCGTCGGATTAAAGAGACCGGCATTTCAATATTTGGTTTGGATGAAAACCAGGTTAACTGTATAGAACGTTTGGGCATCAATCAGGCTGCTGAAGATTTCTATCACCAGGCCAAAGCCTTTGATCCTTTCATCAGTTTTGAAGATATCTTCCAGGCCAGTCGCAATGTCTGGACGAGTAATTACCTTCAAGTGCTGTTGGGATTGCCTGTTTCGGTAACGCCTTCATTGTTTGCTTACAGCATGCTCTATCCGGTGACAGATAACTACCTCGATGATCCGCGGAGAAATATAGCCGAAAAAGCCAGTTTCAACGAGCGTTTTGGGATATGGTTAAACGGCGACGTTGCAGCTCCGCAGAACTGGAATGAAGAGGATGTGCTTGACCTGGTGCGCATGGTTGAGCAGCAATATCCTCGTGAGCAATTCACGCAGGTTTATGAGAGTTTGCTTGCGATCCATTATGCGCAAAGCAAAAGTGCGCGCATGCCCAAATGGCCCGAAAAGCTCCACATCAGAAGAATAGCCGAAATGTCATTTGAAAAAGGCGGGACGTCCGTTTTGGCAGATGGATTTTTAGCCGCGGGTGAACTTTCTGCAGAAGAGATGGAAATCATCTTCAACTACGGCGCTTTTGCACAGATGATGGATGATCAAGAGGATATCGCTCAGGACTTACGTCATCGCGAATTAACTTTATTCACTGATTCCGTCCGCCGGGGCAAAGCGGATGGCGTCATGAATCGGGTATTCAATTTTGCTCATCATGTGTTGCAAGGATTGGAATGCTTCGACAGCCCCAATGCTGTGCCTCTAAAACAAATGTCAATGAAAGGAATCGATCTTTTATTGATGGATGCGGTACTGCGCACCGAAAAGTATTATTCAAAAGCATATCTTAAAAAACTTGAAGAACACTTTCCGTTTCGCTTTGAATATCTCAAGCAGGTGCGTAAAGTTATTCGCAAGAAAGGCATCAGCGCCGAAAGACTGATCGGGCTTATATCACCCAGGGCCGAATCATTACCCATATCAATAAATGCATCTGACCTGACAATGGCTGCAAGATTGCCTGCTATGCTTGTGAAATAATTAGTTTCATCAATTCGGGGTCATCTTTAAATAACCCGGCTTGCGGCAACCTTTGTAGAAGCAGCGCCCAATCAGGATTGATTGCAAATACCTGTTTGAAGATGGGCAGAGATTCTTGCACTTTGCCGGTATCAGCCAGGGTAACAGCCTGCCAGAAGGGGAGTTCGTCAAGTTTCGGCGCCAGTGCAGCGCCGGCGTTGTAAGCCTCAAAGGCTTCTTGAATTTTTCCTTCACTCAACAATTCATCCCCACGGTTCATCGATTGATACGCACGCTGGATGGTGAGCAGCCGGCGCAGTTCCACCAGGGGCTCGGGGTGATCTTCAACTCGAAGATCTACTAAAATGCCCGTCCACGGGTGTGAAGAAGCTTCAGCGCTGACGATCAGCATGGCAGCAGATTGCTTGCCGCGGATATCTCCGCCTTCAGCCTGGGCTGCATCCAATGCGGCCATGAGCCTATCGGCTAAGGGGCCGCTTGTGTTTTCATACGCTTTAGCCATCGCTGGCCAGACGGTGTTTTTGAGCATCATATTGGCCTGTACTGAATATTGAACGCCGCTATGATGGCCAGCTTCAGCAATACAGCGGTTTCCGGTATGAACTGCCACGTTTCCGTGCGCATCCACCATGGCAACCTGTCGTACTTCACTATTCTTGTCCTCTGCCAGTAGTGCCTTCAAGGTTTCAGGGGCGGTTTTACCGTTTTGCATTTTGTGCAAACCAAGCGGACCGTAGCTGACTTCCACCATGGATTGAGTGGCTATGGCGCCGACGCCGGGTTCTGCCCAGGTGACCATGGAACCGGTGGAAAACCAATGCGATTGCACCGCAACCCCCATCTCGCCGGTCTCCGGATCTCGCGCGACGATGGAATAAGTATGTGCAAACGGAAAGCGAATAATGTTTGAATTGCTTTGTGATTTTTTCATAATTTCTCCTCCGATGAAAACAATAAATAATTGCCTAGTAATTATAGGCAATTATTTATCAGCATAACAAGGTTTTCCATTTTATTTTTACTGAATCTGGATTAATTTAAGCGATTCAGTGCGGAAAATAATGGGAAAGTTGGTATTGGTTGAATCATACACTACAGCATAATCAAAACCGTATCGTTCTGAAAGCGATTTTAACTCTTCATCGCTGATGCGATAGATGGTCAGGTTCAATTGGGTGAGGGAGTCAAACCCTAATAAGGGTGAGACGCCGTAACAATCTGCAATGCGGCGGTACCATTCGCGCATTGAAAGATCTTGAAAAGGGTAAGCGGCAAAATCAACTACGATGGCGCGTTGAGCCAGATAGCGAAATTCACCCATGCGCGGTGGGGTGTAGAATGTTGCATCCGTAGGGGTGTTGGCTTTGGCGAAACTAGCCACCTCAGCGACTTCTCCGGATGTTTTGTAAAGAGAAAAGACAGGTAATTCATACTTCAAAAAAGTTGGAGGTGTAATGGAGGTCGAAAATAATACAAAGATTGCGGAAAGTGTAAGTGGCAGAGCAGTGCCTAAAAGCAGGCCGACTTTTTTGGATTTTAGGAAAGTGATTACCCCGACCGCAGCGAATAGGATTATGAAACACGCCCAGGTGCGGAATTCGGGTTTGTAAAAAACCACCAAGCCAAGCGTGACCAGAAGAATGACTGTATCTTGAAGCAATTTTTCAGACACTTTAAGCTTCGGTAAAATCACCTTGCGGGTCCATAATGCCAGCGGCACGAAAGCCAGCGAGAGCGGGGTGACAAGGCCCACGGCAGCCGAGATGCCCAAAAATCTGGTTTCTTTGTCGCCGGGGTTCTCAATCAGTTCACCAGCCCAGCTAGTCAAAAGCACAATGCTGAACCATTTGAGCAGGTATGGCAGCCTGAACATCTGCGCTGAGGTCCATAATCGGGAGGGCCAGACTTCGACAAACAGGTAACCGCCAATACAAAGCAGCATAAGCAGTGCGCCGATCAGGATTAATAGACGCTTATGCTGATGCAGAGTTTCGGACCGTTTTAAGGCTAACATAAAGGTAAACACAAATCCCAACAAATAAACTGCAGCTTGACCCCATTGCCATGGCTCAAAATATGAGGGAAGATAATGATGGGGATGACGTACATAAGCCACAAGATGAATGAACTCGTCCGCGGGGATCGAGGGCTGTTGCGTGTAGGGATATAACAGCGTGGCGCTGAATGCGGCCATTAAGATCAGACCGATGCCGAGCGGCAGGAGTTTTATTGTTTGAGATTCTTTGCGTATTTTTTGGATGATCAACTCAAGCAAGACCACACCAAATAGGATCCATCCAAGTTCAAGGCCGAGCAGGGCGTGAAACAGAGATGCGATGCCAAAACTTATCGACGCCGGAATGTAGCTGCGTTTCAGGATCAGCAAAAATCCCAGCAAGATGAAAGGTAGTGCCAGGTGCTCAGGTTCAAGAAAAATGCGGTAGACGATGTTACTGTATCCCAGCCAGAAGGTTTTGAGGGTTAAGACGCCGACCGCGGCTAAAAATGCGCTGAAGCGCGAGCGGGGAAACAAGAAATTAGACACCCGAGCCGAAACGAAGGCGATCGCAACATTGGCAATCAAAGTCAATAAAAACAAGAGAGCCGTCAGAGGCATAAATCTGGCAAAGAAGGCTATAAATCCGCTGAAGAAGGTGCGCGGACCGTATAAACTGAAGGTATTGGTGAAGAAATCGTTACTCAAATAGGTTGGGTCAAGCGCACGGTAGATAAACGGAAGCTGTTCTTCGGCATTACCTGAGCTGTAGTTGTAACCCCATAGTGTGGCCAGCAGCCCTGCTGAAATGCAAAAGAGCAGCAGAGGCAGCCATGATGCGGACCGAGATTTTGTGTGGGTTTGAGTCTGGATGTCATCATCCCTTGTAGATAAACTCATTGAACTTCCTGAAATAACCTAGATGATATTTCGTTTGGCGGCTGGCCTGAAGGCATTTTGAACGGCGTCGGATTCAAAGAAAGTGCCGGCTTCACCCGTGGAGGCATATCGGTAAACCGCAGCGGTGTAGATGCCGGTGAGGGTTGAATTAACCAGGCTGATTCCAAGAATAAAAATGATGGCCACCACAACGACCGAAACGAATGCCCAGGCTTGAGCACCACCATTGATTAACAACACAACGAGTAAACCTGCAGCAACCATCACCAGTAGCACCAAAAAATTAAATACCAGGCCAATGCTGAAGCTGCCGACAAGCTGTTCACCCCAGGTCTTCTTAAGGTAGCCCACACTGCGTTTGATGGCCTCAATCGGACCAACATCCTCGACGGCCAGAATGGGTACAACTAAAAAGGTGGCTACATTCCAAACAAAACCGATAAGCGAGACAACCAACTTTGAAAGTGTGCCGCCTTTTTCTTTTATTAATGAAAGAAGCATGCCAATAGTGGAGGCGATTAATGCATAAAAGAAAATATTGGTAAAACGATCGGCAGCGATTCTTAACCCGTCGCGGATGGTGGGATCTCCACCACGGATGCGGATTAGGGCAGCACCGACCAGAGCGGTGTTGTTAAAAAAGATCAATAAATACTGGATCAAATAAAAAAGAAACAGGATCAGATAATCAACTACTTGCAGTCCCTGGTTGGTTAGGCGGCCGAAATATCCGACTAGCAGCATGGGCACAAAGAACACCGCTGTTAAAAGGAGTACTGCAATGCTTGAAAGGATAGGAAAGATCAACAATTCACGGTCTGCGTCAAGCACCTTGGCGCTGGATTTGATCAAAGACCAACTGTTTCCAATGGAATCAAACATAGACCCTCCGATTATTGTGGAAGTGCGTCTTCACGGCACCAGCGGGAGAAAATGGCAGTAGACAGAAAATGTCCGCCTGATCGTTCGGTCAATCCAATTTCACCGGCCTGGGTGCGTCCATTGAAACCGGCCATCATATCCTGAATGGCATAATACATGGTGACGGATGAGGCTTTCACTGCATAGGCAGTGAGCTGCACAAAGAGCGGATTGGGACTGAGTATCTGCCGGCAGGTTTGGAGCAAATCGGGCAGCAGTTTGTAGAATTCCCATACTTCACCCTGGGGACCGCGGCCAAACTTGGGTGGGTCAAGAATGATGCCGTCATATTGTACGCCGCGCCGGCTTTCACGCTGCACGAACTTGACCGCATCGTCGATGATCCAGCGGATGGGTTTGTTCTCCATATTTGAAAGCGCCTGATTGTCTTTAGCCCATAAAACAGATTTTCGTGAGGCATCCAGGTGAGTGACTTGAGCGCCTGAATGGGCAGCAGCCAGCGAAGCCATACCGGTGTAGCCGAACAGATTCAACACCTTGGGGGTGGTTTTTGATTTTGTGATAACTTTATCCGCCCAATCCCACTGCACAGATTGTTCTGGGAATACACCCAGATGACGCGATGAGGAGGTCATTGCCCAAAAGGCGATGGAGCCGTAGGTCATCTTAAAGCGTTCCGGCAGTTTCTGATGATATTCCCAATGGCCGCCGTTTTCTTCGGGGGAGGGTCTGTAGAGCGCGTCGGCTTTTTTCCATTCAGAGGGGGCCAGAGATTGCCGCCAGACTGCCTCGGCTTCAGGGCGCACAAGGCGATAGGGTCCGAATTGTTCGAGTTTGAAGCCGTCACCTGAATCCAGCAAGACATAATCCTGCCAGCTATCGGCTGAATGCAGTTCAAGAGTAGGGAGTGCGGGGGGATTATTTTTGTTCATCATAAGAATTTATCCTAGTATATCAGGATTCTGAAGCAGTCTTCAAGCTTCAAGGTATGACACGATATAATCGATGAAAACCTGAGCTTGGAGGCATTTTTGAGAACAGAATCCATCATAACAGTCAATCGACGTGGAACGGACAGCGTCAAATGGGGGCTATTTGGAGATGATGTTTTGCCATTGTGGGTAGCCGACACGGATTTTCAATCTCCTCCAGCAGTGATTGAAGCGCTGCTTGAAAGAGTGACCCACGGCGTGTTTGGTTATTCGCTGCACCCTCAGGAATTGCGCGAATTGGTAGTGGAACGGATGCAAGACCGTTATGACTGGAAAATCTCATCCAAAGACATGATCTTCATCCCCGGGGTAGTACCCGGGTTTAATTTGACCTGTCAATTACTTACCAAACCGGGAGAATCCCTTTTGGTTCAGACTCCGGTTTATCCTCCAATTGTAAATGCCGCAGAAAAAGCCGGTGTCAGAAATATCTGTGCTGAACTGGTCAGGCAGCCAGACGGCTCGTACGAAGTAGATTTTGACGCATTGGAAGCCTCAATTGAGAAAGATACGTGCTGCCTTATTTTCTGCAATCCGCATAACCCAGTGGGCAAGGTGTATACCCGACAGGAGTTGGAACGATTGGCTGAGATTTGTCTGCGGCACAAGCTGACCATTATTTCAGATGAGATTCATTCCGACCTAGTCTTCAAAGGCGGTCAGCACATCCCCATGGCGTCGCTTTCTGACGAGGTCGCTAAAAGCACAGTTACACTGATCGCACCCAGCAAGACTTTCAACATTGCCGGGTTAAGTTGTGCAGTGTTGATCAGCACCAATCACGGATTATTGAAGAAAATCGAAAACGCCAGCCACGGATTGTTGGGTGACGTTAATGTGTTGGGGTTGACTGCGGCTGTGGCAGCCTATCGTGACGGTGGTGAGTGGCTTGAGCAGATGTTGGGTATTCTGGAAAGTAACCGTGATTTCATGGCAGAATTTATCCTGCAAAGATTTCCCCAGATAAAGATGCATGTCCCTGATGCCACCTACCTGGCATGGTTGGACTGCAGCGAATTGGCGCTTGAAGAAGGACCGCACAAGTTCTTTTTAAAGAAGGCAAAAGTAGCCTTAAACTGCGGCGATGATTTCGGCTCTGGCGGGCAGGGATTTGTCAGACTTAATTTCGGTTGTTCGCGAGAACTTCTGAAAGAAGCTCTTGAACGGATGGAAAAAGCGATTAACGAAAGATAAAAAAAACCGGTTTCTCACTAGGGGGAACCGGTTTTCATTTCGTTATTTATAGTTTATGCGAGAGGTTTTACTTCTGCTGCTTGCAGACCTTTGGGTCCTTTTTCGACTGAAAATTCGACTTGTTGGCCTTTCGCGGAAAAATGTACAAAGACATCTTCTGCCCCTTCACGGCCGAGAAAACCGTACCCCTTGGCGGGATTGAACCATTTTACCGTCCCAACAAAACGTTCTGCCATATATTCTTCTCCATGCTGAAAAAGATTGTAAGCGATGGGGGATTACCTCATCACATGCGATGTGACTAATTTAGCATTTTTTAAAAAGTGTGTCAAGCGAGTTTGGCGTACGAACAGGAAGGCGTATAATCGGGATATGCGTTTTATAAAATCTTTTTTATCTGGATTAATCATACTTTTGCCGATAGGTGCTGCACTGGTTATGCCGCTCTCACCACATCCGGTTGAGCTTGTCAGCGCGAGGCAGCAGGTTTTTACGGCCAACCAGAATATGAATGAAACGGTAGAGCTTGAAGCGCTTGAAACTGAATTACTCTTTGCCCCCTGGCAAGGTGCAAGTTGGTTGCGGTTGGGAAGACTACGTTTGAATGCCGGCAAACCGCTGGGGGCAGTTGAAGCTTTTGATAAAGCCGCGGCGTTGGGTGAACTGACAACCGAAGGCAAATTGTGGCTGACCGATGCTTTGATTTCCACTGGTGATACTGATAGTGCAAAAAACTTGCTTCGTGAATTTTCAAATGAAGAAATTGTGGATGTCTTTGTGTTTCTTCAAGCGGCCATGACCCAACGTTCATTAAATGATGCTTATGGGGCATTGGCAACCTTGCTCAAAGCCTATGCCATTGATCCGCTAAACGGAGAGATAAACTATCAGCTAGGACTGCAATTTGCGGCAGTTGAACCAGATAAAGCCCTGCCGTTTCTGCAACAAGCGGCTAAATTGCTACCCGGCAGACAAACGGGTTGCAATGCCCTGATTCTGTTGATCAGTCAATCAGAAAAAGTCGGAGAAACCTCTGCTGGTTATCAAATGATCGGTCAGGAACTTTCAACCATGGATGAGTGGGACGTGGCCCAGCGTGCTTTTGTCAAAGCCACCGAGCTGGATGCTGAGGATGGTGTTGCATGGGCTTTGCTGGCTGAGGCAGCCCAACAAAATGGTGAAAATGGCACTGAATTCATCACCAAAGCTCAGCAATTGGCGCCGAATGCTGAGTTGGTTAATGGCTTAACCGGATTATATTATCGCCGGCAGGGTAAAAATGAATTGGCAATCGAATTTCTGCAAAAGGCTGCAGATGCGAACCCTAAAGCAGTGGTATGGGAAATTGAAATGGCAGCCACATTGGATGTCATGGGCGATCGGGCTTCAGCTTTAACTCATTTTCAAGCTGCCGTGGAAATTGATCCGCAAAGTTATCTTCCCTGGCGAGCTTTGGCAGTGTTCAGTCTTACCCGCAGCTATGAAGTCGAAACAATCGGGCTGGCTGCTGCCAGAATGGCATTGCAACTAAACCCCGGATCGCCAGCGTTAATGGATTTGTTAGGTACAATCCTGATGAAGATTGGTAAACTGGATGAATCATTAACGTATTTCCTGCAAGCAGATTCGATTGACCCTCATCAATCAGCGATACTCATCCATCTGGGGCAGTTATACCTGGCTCAAGGTGAAAAAGAGAAGGCGTTTGAGGTGTTGCACCGAGCCGTGGAATTTGCGCGAGACAGCCGATTGCGTGACATGGCAATTAATATTTTGAAAGAGAACAACGCCGTTAAGTGAGAATTGGTATAATCGATTTAGTATCACCACACCAGGAGGAACAAATATGAAACGAACCATCACTGTGTTTTCCATTTTGCTTCTTGGACTTATTGCGCTCAGTGCTTGTTCCCTGGTTAACAAATCGCCGACAGAGCAAGTCAATTTGCCTTCAGGTACATTACTCGATTCAGATGATTTTTCAATCATTCCAAACGGCTGGGGGACGATTGATCGTAGCGGTGGCGAGATTGCTTATGAATATGAAGGCATGACGATAAAGGTCAACACACCCAATTTTTCATTTATTACCGTGGATGGCAAGATATTTCACGATTCACGAATTGAAATCGATGCAGTGCTTCTCGAAGGTCCTGCCAATGATAATTTTGGTGTATTATGCCGATTCAAGGATTTTGAAAATTACTATGCTTTTGTGATCAGTCATGACGGCTATTTTGGAATCTACAAAGTGTTGGATGGTGTTATGGTCATGGGGAATCAGACAGGAAATCTGGATTACAGCGACGCCATCCGTAAAGGCGGGGTGGTTAATCATATCACCGCCACTTGCCAGGGTGATATTTTATCTCTATCAGTTAACGATACACTGCTTTCACAAATTCAAGATTCATCGTTCACCGAAGGCGAAATTGGCTTGATAGCCAGTGCTTATAGCGACCCAGGCGTGAAGGTGTTGTTCGACAATCTTGAAATTTATCAACCCTGATTATCGAATGAAGGTCTTCTTTGATACGGTTGGCTGCCGCTTAAACCAGGCTGAAATTGAACATATGGCTGCACAATTCAGGGCAGCAGGGCACCAAGTGATAGAGACGGCTGAAAATGCAGACCTGGTGGTGGTTAACACATGTGCAGTAACCGCTGCAGCGACTTCAGATTCACGTCAAAAAGCCAGACAGGCTCACCAGGCAGGGGCACAGCGAATTGTGCTCACCGGATGTTGGGCAACCTTAGAGCCAGATAAAGCCAGGGATTTACCGGGGGTAAGCGACGTTATATCCAATTTGGAGAAAATGAATCTTCCATTAAAAGTGGTGGAATCAGAATTCCTTGATTTTGATACTGAACCAATTGCCCGACAGCCTTTGCCGGGAGTGCATAGCCATACGCGCGCGTTTATTAAAGCTCAGGATGGATGTGATAACTTCTGTACTTTCTGCGTCACACGTGTTGCCCGTGGTAAAGGGCAGAGCATTCCAAAAGAGGAAATACTTGAAGATATCCTCCGAGCTGAAAGGGGCGGTGTACGCGAAATTGTGCTCAGCGGGGTGCATCTTGGTTCATGGGGCAGGGATGGCGATAATGACGAAACGATTACTGATTTATTATCTTATCTACTCAATCACTCACATATAGAACGAATCAGATTATCTTCAATTGAACCCTGGGATCTCGACGAAAGGTTTTTCGAGTTATGGAAAGATCCGCGTCTGTGCCCTCACCTGCATTTGCCTCTTCAATCCGGCTCGGCCGGAGTACTCAAACGCATGGCTCGACACACCAGCCCGGCAGCTTTCACCGATCTGATTTCGATGGTGAGATCGAATATTCCAGGGGTATCGATCACAACAGATATCATTGTGGGCTTTCCGGGGGAGAGCGAGGCTGAGTTTGATGAAAGCCTGACTTTTGTAAATCAGATGCAGTTCAGCGGAGGACATGTTTTCCGCTATTCCATGCGTGATGGCACCGCAGCAGCTAAATTCCCCAATCAAGTGGATGGAAAAACATCCAAAATGCGGGCAAAAATAATTAACGCAGCCATCAAAGCGTCAGAAGAAAAATACCTCTCATCATTTATTGGTCGTGAAGTAGATGTCCTATGGGAAGCGTCTGGCGTCCAAAGTGACAAAGGTTGGACCCTGCATGGACTTGCTGACTATTATATGAAGGTTGAAGCTTTGGCTGATTCCAATCGGTGGAACAAACTGGATAAGGTCAGAATTGAAACGATTAAGAACGATAGCTTGATTGGAAAAATTTCCAAATTTGACTGACAACCGGGTGTAAGGTGTTTTATGTGGAAACGAATCTATAATTAAAGTGTTATATTGCGCGTAAGTTCGCGAAAATGATTGACCACCCTTGATCTGAGATGTATAATCTCATGCTTTGCAAGTATGTTTGAATGGTGATTGAGAGATATCGATGGATTTTGAAGAAAATAATGAAGTAACAGTTATCAAAAGAACAACAGAATATAAACCCGGGAAAAATTGGCGAAACATGTTGATAGGCCGACCGCTTTCAACCGCCGATGCACCTCATCAAACGATTGGTAAATTTCTTGGATTAGCTGTTTTTTCTTCAGACGCCATGTCATCAGTGGCTTATGCTCCTCAAGAAATGTTATTGATTTTAGCCGCAGCCGGCGTGACAGCCTTTCATATATCCGTGCCGCTTGCTTTAGGCATTTGTGTTCTCCTGGCAATCTTGATCATTTCGTATGAACAAACCGTGCATGCCTATCCAAATGGAGGCGGTTCATTTATTGTTGCCAGAGATAATTTAGGCGCTGTGCCAGCTCAAATGGCTGCGGCTGCGTTGCTGACAGACTACATCTTAACCGTAGCTGTATCCATCTCATCTGGTGCTGCTCAGCTCGTTTCGGCTTTTCCAACGCTTTACGAGTATCGCGTATGGATTGCTGTTGCCATGGTGTTGGTAATCATGCTTGTCAATCTGAGGGGAGTGAAAGAATCAGGGATCACCTTTGCGATTCCAACCTATTTTTTCCTCTTAATGATGTATGTTACCATCGGCGTCGGATTGGTAAGACTTTTGCTAGGTACTTTGGGCGTGGTGGAAAATCCTCCCATGGATATTGTTGGAATTGAAAATTCAATTCAGCCCATCACTGCCTTTTTAATTTTGAAAGCGTTTGCCAGTGGAACGACAGCAGTAACCGGTGTTGAAGCCATTTCAGATGGTATTACAGCTTTTAAAGAACCCCGCTCAAAAAATGCAGGTACGACCCTAATTATCATGTCTGTCATCTTGGGGTCAATGATGCTCGCGATCACATTTCTGGCAAATCATGTGGGAGTTCTTCCTTCAGAAGAAGAGACACTCATTTCGCAGTTGGCCCGCACAATCTTTGAAAATCGCGGCATTCTATACATTGGAACCATTAGCGCCACAACCATCATTCTGGTAATGGCGGCCAACACAGCATTTGCGGATTTTCCTCGCCTTGGTGCAATTGCTGCCGCCGATGGATATCTTCCACGTCAACTGACCTATCGGGGAAGTCGTTTAGTCTTCTCAAGAGGCATTGTGGCACTGGCATTGATCGCAATTTTCTTGATCATTGGTTTTCAAGCCAGCGTTTCAAGACTGATTCCATTGTATGCAGTGGGTGTATTTTTATCCTTTACTTTTTCTCAAACGGGCATGGCACGCCGCTGGTGGAAAACCGGCAAGCTCAAACCGGATGAGAAAATCGTCGAAAAAGGTTCCACGCTCGTTTACGACAAGCTGTGGAAATTTAAATTGATAGCCAACAGCATCGGAGCGGTGATGACCGCGGTGGTCATGGTGGTGTTTGGCATCACCAAATTCATGGATGGCGCTTGGTTTGTTATTTTATTAATTCCCGTCCTGGTGCTGATATTCTCATCAATTCATAAGCATTATTCAAAAATTGCAGCAGACCTCTCGCTCGAGAATTTCAGTGCTCAAAACCGGATCGTTCGTCAGCGGGTGATCATGCCGATCGGCGGCGTTCACAAAAGTACTTTGGCAGCGTTAAGATATGCTAAAACACTATCTGATGACATTACTGCAGTCCACGTTTCTATCGATCCGATTGAATCCAAAAAAGTACAAGAAAAATGGGAAGTTTGGGGAGATGGCTATCGCTTGGTGATGCTTGATTCACCTTATCGCCTGTTTGTTGAACCTTTATTAGAATATATTGAAGAATTGGATGAATCCAAAGCACCTAATGAGATTATCAGTATCGTCGTTCCCCAGTTTATTCCAAGGCACTTTTGGAATGGGTGGCTGCACACAAATACGGCAGATACTCTTAGAAGAGTCTTACTTTATCGAAAAGATATTGTGATTATGGAAGTACCCTATCAAGTTGATTGATAAGGATTATCGAGGACAAATGAAAACTATTGTTGTTGGATGTGGACGAATTGGAGCAACCCTGGCTTATAGTCTTTACAAGCGAGGTCATGAAGTTTCAGTGGTAGATGACAATCCATTATCGTTTAATAATTTACCTGCGGATTTTCAAGGTCGGCTGCATGAAGGCGACGCACTTAATCATGATGTGCTAACTCGGGCTGGCCTGGCTAATTGTGATGCTTTAGCCGCAGTCACTAATAATGATGCACTTAATGCCGTGGTTGCCCATGTCGCCAAGGTGGAGTACAACGTTTCCAATATTATTGCGCGAAATTATGATCCGCATTTGAGAGCGTTATTTGAAGCACTCGATATTCAAGTGGTGAGCTCAACCAGTTGGGGAGCTCAGAGAATTGAAGAGTTGATGACTGATGGCGATTTTAGAACGGTATTTTCTGCCGGAAACGGTGAAGTAGAAGTTTACGAACTGGTCATCCCTTCTGGATATGAGGGCAAGAAAATCTCGGATTTAATCAGATGTACAACCTGCAAGCCACTTTCCATTACAAGAGCAGGCCGGGCATTTTTGCCAGAGTTCGATACTGAATTGCGGGCTGGTGATTTGTTGAATGTGGCCGCTACTTTTGATGGGATAAACGAAACACGTGCTAATTTGCGCGAGGGAAAGAAGGCAGGTTAATATGTTTGTGATTATTGCAGGCGGCGGAAGAACCGGTGCACAATTGGCACGGTCTTTATTAAGTGAAAACCATACAGTGCATGTGGTAGAACATCGAAAAGAAGTATTGGCTCGAATTCACAAAGAACTTCCAACTGAAGTGATCTATCCGGGAAATGCGCTGGATACCCAGGTCTTGGAACAAGCTGGTATCAAAGATGCCCAGGTTTTTGCGGCAACCAGCACTTCAGATGCCGAGAACTTAAGCTTGTGTTTCTTGGTAAAGGAACGCTATAAGATTAATCGAACTATTGCCCGGGTTAATAATCCTCGAGATGCTTGGCTTTTTGACTCCAAGTTTCATGTGGATGTTGCCGTCAACCAGGCAGACATTCTTTCACGATTGATTCAAGAAGAAATGTCGTTGGGTGATATGATGACCCTGCTTAAATTGAAACGCGGGCGTTATTCACTTGTAGAAGAAAAGATCCCCGCTGGGTCCAAAGTTTGTGGTTTGGCTATAAAAGATTTGAATTTGCCAACGAATTGTGTCGTCGCAGCTATCATCCGCAAAGGTGAGATTGTGTTACCGCGGGGCGTTACCACGCTCCAAATCGAAGATGAAGTTCTTGCAATAACTGACGCAGAAGGCGCGCGCCAACTGGCCGGCATTTTGGGAATCTCAGAATAGCATAAATTATCTTTGACCAAGTCGAAACGTTAAGGTATAATTCAACCTTGCATTCAAAAAAGTCAGTGATTGAGAGGAACACAGCATGACCAAAAGGACTTACCAACCGAGAATTCGCCGCCGCTTACGTGTACATGGATTTCGATCTCGTATGGCGACAGCCGATGGACGAGAAGTGTTAAAACGACGCCGTGCAAAAGGCCGTCACAAGTTAACGGTTACGATGAATAACCATGTAAAAAGGATTCCTTGGTAATATCGGACCATTTAGGCTAGCCTTGAACTCGTTTCTGGTCGTTTATGTTGCAGAAGAGAGAAGGCAGGTTGATGGGTGAAACCCAAGTTTCGAATTACCCGAGCGATTGATTTCAAGCGGGTGCGTCATTTAGGCAAAACTTATACGCACCCGCTTGCAGTGTTAAAGGTAGCTCAAGGTGAAGTTGAAAATTCGCGGGCTGGGATTATTACAGGAAAAAAAATTGGAAATGCGGTTGTCAGAAATCGCGCCAAGCGTCGGTTAAGAGCCACGTTTTCAGAATTCCTCCCGTTATTGGTAAAACCTTCAGATATATTGGTAATTGCCCGCGAACCTATTAATAATGCGACCACCATTGACCTTAAAAATGCGGTGAAGCAGTTATTGAATAGAGCGGAATTGATCGGTTCGGATAATTATGATGCAGGAAGACCAGCAAGTTGAGGTTGTAGAACCTCGTTTACGAGATTTACCATTCAAAATTGGAAACATTCCCAGATTTATTCTTTTAGGGTTGATCCGGGGATACCAGAAGGCGATCTCACCTGCTTTACCATCGGATACTTGCCGATTTTATCCGACCTGCTCACATTATGGATATCAGGCAATTTACAAATACGGTGCCTTTAAGGGTACTGGAATGGCAATTTGGCGTATATTGCGTTGCAACCCCTACAATCCCGGTGGATTTGACCCGGTGCCTTAAACGAAATTATCCTGGATAATTATGAAAAGACCCCAATTATTAAAGGGAAAGTTAAAGAATGAAAAATAAAATACTGACTATTCTTGTAGCAATATCGGTTTTAGCCATCACCTTAACCTCTTGTACAGGTGGAAGTTCCACTGCCACCAGTTGGGGTGGGGCAACGGTTACAGATTCAGCAGTCTATTTTGCTGATGGCATGCAAATTGTTGCATTAAGGCTGGATAACGGAGCCAATATTTGGTCCTATCCAGAAAAAGCAGTTGCGACGAGATCTTTTCTCGCAGCTCCGGTGCTTGTGGGTGAGCAGCTCATCATTGCTGATGCAGCCAACCTTTTGACCAGCATTAACAGCCGCGACGGCGTCACCCAAAATTGGCAGTTTGCCGGTGCAAAGGGCAAATACATTGATTCACCTTTGGTCGTTGGTGAAACGATTGTCGCTCCAAATGCAGACAATTCTCTTTATGCTTTAGACCTCGACGGCACAAAGTTATGGGCATTTGCTGCAGATAATGCTTTCTGGGCTCAACCAGCCAGTGATGGTGAATTTGTTTATGCCCCCAATTTTGATCATTACCTTTACGCTGTTGATCTTGCTACCGGTGTTCAAAAATGGAAAACTGATCTAAAAGCTTCTTTGGTTGCACGCCCAACGTTGGTAGATGGCGTTATTTATATCGGCAACCTTGATGGTGATTTTTTCGCTGTTGACAGCGAAAGAGGAACCGTCCTTTGGGAAACCAAAGTGGCAGGTGGAGTGTGGGCAGCCTCAAATTTAGTCGATGACCAATTGTATTTTGGTGACCAGACTGGCATCATCAATATTCTTAACGCTGCTGACGGCTCGGTTGTGGAAGCCATCAATGTAGAATCAGGAATTATCGGCGCCGGTGTTGTCGTAACTGACGGCATCGTATTTGGCAAAGAGAATGGTGATATTATCACCATCGGTTTGGATGGTTCGAATCTCGGAACCAAAACCGTTGGCGGATCGATCTAAGCTGGGTTTACACCACCTCCAAGAAATAAGGATGGCATAAACCATGTGGGATACCATTATTATCAAACCGTTTATTAATCTGCTTCTGTGGATCTACATGATGGTAGGCAACTTTGGTGTTGCCATCATTCTGTTTACCACATTGACCAGAGTTATTTTGTACCCATTGACTGCCAAGCAGATCAAAGGTGCCCAGGCGATGCAAGAGTTGCAAAAGAACAAGCGTTACCTGGATATTCAAGAGAAATATAAGGGCGATAAAGAAAAATTAGCCCAGGAACAGATGAAACTCTATCAAGAGTTGAAGATCAATCCTCTTTCTTCTTGTTTGCCAACTTTGCTCCAGTTTCCGATCATCATTGGTCTTTACCAGGCATTGATCCAAAGTATTGCATCAGCGCCCTTGGACCTTTTGAAATTGACCAGGCACATTTATCCCGGTTTCCTCAATATTCCAGAGTTGATTCCTCTAAACACTCAATTTTTATGGATGGAGTTAGGACAACCGGAACGACTTTACATTCCAGGCATCAGTTTTGGAATTCCGATTTTGACCATTGTCGTTGTTATTACAACCTTTATCTCATCCAAGGTTATTGCACCGCCTCCTCAACCTGGTGCAAATGACCAGGGTGCAATGATGACCAAGATGATGAATCTATATATGCCGATACTAATGGGTTGGTTATCCTATACCCTTTCAGCAGGTTTGGCGCTATACTTTGTTGTGTCAAATGTGATTCAAATCTTACAATACGCAATTACTGGTAAAATTTATTGGGGAAACATCTTCCCATGGCTAAAGAAAACAGAAATTAAAAAACCCTGATAGCAGAGAATCGAGACAAAAAAATGCCCCAGGAAAAAACTACTCTTGAAGTAATTGCACCTACTACTGATGAAGCCATTGCCAATGGATTAAAACAATTGGGAATCAATGAAGACATGGTAGATGTTGAAATACTGGATGCAGGGTCTCGCGGGTTATTAGGAATTGGTGGACGGCAATCGCGTGTACGCTTGACCATCAAAGCAGAACCTGAAAAAGTGTCAGAATCAAAACCTCAAAAAGGATCAAGCAACTCTTCAGCCCCTGTTGGAGAGATGGTAGAATATCGCGAAGCAAAAAGCATTGATGCTGATGCATTATCAGAAGACGAAAAACAGGCACTTAAAGTCTCAAAGACAGTAGTGGTTGAACTATTAGAGCGGATGCGCGTGAAGGCCGTTGTTGAACCATGTTATATTGCTCCTGAAGACGAGAGAGATGAACGAATTATTCTAATCGATATCCAGGGCAATGATTTGAGTATCTTAATTGGCAGAAGGTCTGAAACGTTAAATGCACTTCAATACATTTCCAGTCTGATTGTCAGCAAAGAATTGGGCCGTTGGGTTCCAATGATGATTGATGTTCAGGGCTATCGCAAGCGCCGAGACCGTCAACTCAGGCAATTAGGCCGCAAGATGGCTGAACAGGCTGTGCAAACCGGTAGACGACAAGTTCTCGAACCGATGCCAGCCAATGAAAGACGAGTCATCCATCTCGAGTTGCGAAATCACGCTGAGGTGATAACCGAAAGTATGGGTGATGAACCCTACCGCAAGGTAACCATTTCACCGAAAAACTAATTGATTAAAAGAATCCGGTAACCCGGATTCTTTTTTTATTTAAGCGAATAAGGTAAAATTGTCTGACAATTCGTTATACGAGTTCAGGAGTGATCATGAATGCAGTAGATATCATCATCAAAAAACGCGATAAACTGGAATTATCCAACGAAGAGATCCAATTCTTTATTGAAGGATTGGCCACCAAAACCATTCCTGATTATCAGACAGCAGCCTGGCTGATGGCTGTAATGCTTAATGGTATGAATGAAAGGGAAACGACTGATCTGACCCTGGCCATGGCACATTCTGGTGAAGTGTTGGATTTGAGCCATGTGGTACCGATTGAAGTGGATAAACACTCTACAGGTGGGGTTGGTGATAAGACAACGCTGGTGGTGGAACCTTTGGTGGCTGCCTGTGGTCTGCCAGTGGGCAAGATGTCTGGCCGTGGATTGGGTTTCAGCGGCGGCACCCTTGATAAGGTTGAAGCCATTCCAGGTTTTCGCACTGCTTTTTCACGTGACGAATTTATTAACTTGTTGCGTGACACAGGTCTGGTCTTAGCCGGACAAAGCGGTGATTTGGCCCCTGCTGACGGTGTGCTTTATAAATTACGAGATGTTACAGGCACGGTGGATTCCATCCCCTTAATTGCCTCGTCAGTGATGAGCAAAAAGATTGCAGGCGGTGCGCAAGCTATCGTACTTGATGTAAAAATTGGTGTCGGTGCATTTATGAAAAACCTGGATGATGCCCGAAAACTCTCCCATTTGATGGTCTCAATTGGCAACCTGAGCGGTCGAAAAGTGATTGCACTGCTCTCAGAAATGAATCAGCCGCTGGGTTGGGCTGTTGGTAACGCGCTTGAAGTTAAAGAAGCGATTGATACCCTGCATGGAAAAGGCCCCGCTGATTTTACAGAACATTGTATGCACGTCGCATCGCATATGCTGGTTATCGGCGAAAAAGCCAAGAACCTGGTTGACGCACGAGTGCTTGTTGAAAAAATGTTAAATAGCGGCGAAGCCTGGCAAAAATTCAGGTCAATGGTCATCAATCAAGGTGGAGATGTGTCTTTTGTGGATCACCCTGAAAAGATGCCGCTCGCACCGGTAATTGAAATCATCAATGCGCCACAAAGCGGCTATTTAAAATGGATTGATGCCAAGGAAATTGGTGAAACCACTGTCGATATGGGCGCAGGCCGCAAGAAGAAAGAAGACTTGATTGATCATGCGGTCGGAGTGATCATCCATCACAAAGTTGGGGATAAGGTGGAAAAAGGGGACGCCTTATTCACGCTGCATGCCAACAGCCAGGCGAGTTTTGAGATGGCTAAAGCGAGAATTCTAAAGGCTCATGAATATAGTGATTCGATTTGTGAGCCGTTGCCTCTTTTTTATAACTAATAATTATAAAAAAATCCCGATAACTCATCGGGATTTTTTATAGTGGCTAATTATTTTCCCATAACCTGATTCAGAAATACTTTTAAGATGGAAGGATCAAAATGTGAACCGGATTGAGAAAGCAGGTGCTCATAAACCTTTTTCTCATCCCATGCTTTACGATAAGGACGGTCTGAAGAAAGTGCATCCCAAACATCTATGATGGCAAACAACCTTGCGCTTAAGGGAATATCTTCGCCTTTTAATTTTCTGGGATAACCCGTCCCATCCCATTTTTCGTGATGGCAGTAGGGGATATCAATGGCAGGGCGCAGGAATGAAATCGGCGCGATCAATTTGTAAGCCAATTCAGGGTGGGTGCGCATCACCTTCCACTCTTCATCATTCAACGGACCCGGTTTAAGCAAAATTTGATCAGGGATGCCCATTTTGCCGATGTCGTGCAGCAAGGCGCCGCGACGAATATTGTTCAGTTCCACCCCTTGTACGCCAACTGCCAGGGCAAGCCGTTCGGTCATTTCAGTCACGCGGCGGGCATGACCCTCGGTCTCTTCATCGCGAAGTTCGAGGGCGCTCGCCCAACCTTCAAGGGTGCTGTCATAGGCCACCATCAGATCCATGTTGGAGCGTTGTAAATTATCAAACAGTTCGCCATTATCGATGGCGATGGCTGCCTGGGTTGAGAGCATGGTGAAGAAGTTGATCCAATCGCCGGTCACTTTATAGGGAGTTTGACTGAATACCTCAAGAACCCCTTTAACCTGACCTTTTGCGATCAAAGGAATGGCATAATAAGAGTTAAAACCAGCATCGCGGAATAACCTAGCTCGAGGTGAATATAAGGCTGCTTTTTCAAGGTTGGGTTCCTGCATCAAGCGGCGTTCCAGAGCACAAATACCTGCGAGGTCATCCCCCATGCGGCTAAAGCTCCGTAGAATGCGTGTGTCATAAATGCCGCGGCTCGTGATGCAGTTTAGTGTTTGTGAAAACGGATTGAGAGACTGGATGATCGCTCCATCCATTTCAAGCTGGGTAAGTGCACTGCCGAGTAGAAAATCTAGAGTCACTTTGATGTCAGAGCTACCAGTGATTGCTAGGTCGATATCATGCAATGAAGCAAGCTGTTGAAGTTGACGGGTGGTCTGATCGTTGAGGGTGGTTCTGCGAATCGCTGAAGCGGCAATATCTGCCAGGGCCGTTAGAATTCGAATCTCTTCATCAGAGAAGGTTTCTTTTCGTCCGAGCCACAAAATGCCGATGGTTTCACCTTGCAATGAGAGCGGTAGACCGATAATCGAATCAATATCTTTCATCCAGGTGGAAGTGGCTAATTGATCGTCCGTGCTGACATTGTCGATCATTACTGGAGTTGTACTCTTCCAGACTGAATCTGATATAGTTAGCTCGTCAGGTAAGGTGTTATTTGAAGTCATCGCCCAATTGCCAGAAGCAACTTCGCTGAATTGCTGATGAGTGATTGAGTCTTTGGTGACCAGTGCAATTGCATCTGCTTGAACTGTTTTAGTCAATTCATCCAGAAGAATGGAGAGCAATTCCTTGCGATCGCGGGCTTCACGCATGGCCAATGAAAGCGTTGATATGGCGGCCAATTCTTTGATACGTTGATTCTCGGCTTCAAAAAGTCGGGCATTTTCTAATGCAATTGCCACTTGTCCAGCCATGGAGACGAGCAACTGTTTGTGTTCTTCATCAAAGGCGTTTTGTTTATGCGATTGCATCGAAATAGCACCTAGCAGATGGTCGCGCCCAACGAGCCAGGTGCCGAGCCACGATCCATTTTTTGCTTTTTCATCGTAGATGGCAACTTCAGGAAGTTGATCAACTCTTAGTTCCTGAGTTATTAATGTCTGCCGGGTTTTCATTACCCAGCTCATCAAGCCTGTTTCTTTGACGGTCAATTGTTTATTGGTCAATTCAGGTAATTTGTTGCCAGTGGCGTCAGCCATCAACAATTCCATCTCATGCGTTTTATGATCATATAGGGCGAGAAGGAAGGTGTCAGGCTTGAAGAATTCGAGGATTTGTTCATACAATCGCTTGACCAGCACATTGGAATCCAACTCATTGCTGGTGACCAGGGCTGTTTTGTAAAGTGCGCTCATTTCAAGCGACGTGCGTGTTGTTTTTTCAAACAGGTTGATACGTTCGATTGAAGATGCAATGTGGTTGGCGATTGTCTTTAATAATTGTTCATCTTCGGCAGCAAAAGCATTTACAGTGCTGGCTTCTATGTTGATGACGCCATAAACTTCATCTGCCACGATGATGGGTACGCATAACTCTGACCGGGTATCGATATCCACTTCAAAGTAATCAGGTTCCACACTGGTATCAGGCACAAATTTCGAAATGCCGTTTTTTGCAACCCAACTGGTTATGCCGCGATCAAGGCGGATAATGATTTGTGTGGAATCATCAGGATCGTAATGACTGCTTCGATGCCTGCATAAAACGCCGCTTTTCTGATCGTAAAACATAAACCAGCAGCGAGCTGGAGCAAGACTCTCTCTGACGATGCGGGTGCATTCATCAAACATCTCATCCACGGTATGGGCTTGCGCGATCTTGGCTGAAAGTGTGTTCAAAACCTGCAGCTCGCGGAACTTGGATTTTCCGAGGCGTGTGTAATAACTCAATTCAGTGATCTCGCGGGAAATGACCGAAACACCAATCACTTGATCATCTTTTTTGATGGGTGAATAGGATGTTTCGAAGACACGTTCGCCTTCAGAAATAAATAAAGATTCCTGCTCTGAAAAATAATCCCCTTTAAGCGCAGTGCCTAAATCATTAATTAATGGAATTAATTGGGGGTTATCGCGGTGGTCATTAATGTTTTCCCCAATGGCAAATTTGATACCGAACGCTCTGTACAACAAATCCACAGCAGCAGGATTTATGGCTGTAATAATGTATTTGGAGTCGATTGACCAAATACCATCCTGACTGTGGAAAATTATATCTTCGAAAACCCTGTTGTCTACTTCAATGAACATTCGAAAAACGTGCCCTACCTTCTCGTGGAATAAGGCTCTTTGATAGTATCCGTGGTTTTATATATCACATGATATAGGTTACATTTTCACACAAAAAAAAGCTGTAATTTTTATGTAAAAAACATAAAAATCGTTGCTTTATTCATTCTTTATGTTTGATTTTTTGGTTTTTTTGTGGGATAATTACGAAAAGTGATGATGGAAACGAGTAAGTTTACATTTCTTTCTTCAGCGAACCTGGAAACGGTGTGAGCCAGGCAGAAGAATGGAACTGAAAATCCTTCCGGAGCTGTGACCTGAACGCGGAACACCCGCAAGTAAGTGAACCGGTACCTTCGACCGTTACTCTGAAGCAGGTCTGTTATCATGACGCACCTGACCGAGCGCTCGCGTAAGTGAGAAGCAGGGTGGTACCGCGGAATTTTTTCCCGTCCCTGAATTGGGATGGGATTTTTTTATTCTTGGAGGCTTTATGTTCAAACCGGTTTCACCAAAGCTGGATGTGATCCAGATGGAAGAAAAAGTGTTAAATCATTGGCAAAAACACGATGTCTTTCACCAAAGTATGGATCTTCGTAAAAATGGAAAAGAATATGTGTTTTTTGAAGGTCCTCCAACTGCCAATGGCAAACCTGGGGTTCATCATGTATTAGCCCGCGCCTTTAAAGATATTTTTCCGCGTTACAAAACCATGCGTGGCTATCATGTTTCACGCCGCGGAGGCTGGGACACTCACGGCCTGCCGGTTGAGATTGAAGTTGAAAAGAAACTCGGCTTTAAAAATAAACGCGACATTGAAGAATACGGCATCGGCAAGTTTAATGAACTCTGCCGCGAATCTGCTTTCACCTATATCAAAGATTGGGAGAAATTAACCGATCGCATTGGATATTGGGTGGATCTTGAATCTGCTTATATTACCTATAAAAACGAGTATATCGAATCGATCTGGTCGATCTTGAAAAACTTCTGGGACCGCGATCTGCTATACCAGGGTTACAAAGTTGTGCCTTACTGCCCTCGTTGCGGAACGCCGCTCTCGGATCATGAAGTAGCTCAGGGTTACAAAGAAGTCAGCGATCCTTCACTCTTTGTGCGCATGCCCCTGGTGGATGCCCCAGGAACTTCGCTCCTGGTTTGGACGACCACCCCCTGGACCCTGCCGGCCAACGTAGCCGTGGCAGCTGGTGCCGATGTGGATTACGTAACAGTGGAACGTAACTTAACCGAAGGTGGAACAGAACGACTGATCCTGGCCGAAGCGCTGATCACAAAAGTTTTCGGCGAAGAGAATGTTGAAGTTGTTGAGCGCTTCAAAGGCAAGCAGCTAAAAGGAAAGAAATACAATCCTCTTTTTACCTTTTTACCAACCGATAAACCTGCTCATTATGTTATCCTGGGTGATTTTGTGACCACTGAAGACGGTTCTGGTTTGGTGCATATCGCCCCTGCCTTTGGTCAGGACGACATGCAAGTCTCTCTTGAAAACGATTTGCCTGTTTTATGCACTGTTGCCTCTGATGGCACCTTCATCACCGAGGTTAAACCTTGGGCAGGATTGTTCGTGAAAGACGCCGACCCCTTGATCACCAAAACCTTGGATGAACGCGGTCTACTGTATAAATCCATGCTGTACACGCACACTTATCCATTCTGTTGGCGCTGCAGCACACCCCTTTTGTATTATGCCAGACCGACCTGGTATATTCGCACCAGCCAGTTCAAAGATCGTCTGGTTGAAATCAATGACCAGATCAACTGGTACCCTGAGCACATCAAAAAAGGCCGCTTTGGCAACTGGTTGGCGAATAACATAGACTGGGCGCTTGGGCGTGAACGCTATTGGGGCACGCCGCTGCCCGTTTGGGAGTGTGAAGAATGCCATACCCAAACCTGCATTGGTTCAGTGGCTGAACTCTCTGAGAAAGCCGGACGCGATCTGACCGATTCTGACCTTCACCGTCCGCATGTGGATGAGGTCACCTTGAAATGCCCGGATTGCGGCAAGCGCATGCACCGTGTGCCTGAATTGATCGATGTCTGGTTTGACTCTGGTTCTATGCCTTACGCTCAATGGCATTATCCATTTGAAAATGTCGAGAAGTTCAAAGAACAATTCCCAGCCGATTATATCTGCGAGGCTGTGGATCAAACGCGCGGATGGTTTTATTCGCTGCATGCCATCAGCACACTGCTCTTTGATTCACCCTCCTATAAGAACGTCATCTGCCTGGGGCTGATCCTGGATGGCCAGGGGCAAAAGATGTCAAAAACCCGCGGTAACGTGGTCTCACCGTGGGAAGTGCTCGACAAAAACGGTGCAGACGCCATGCGCTGGTATCTTTATACTGCCAGCCCTCCTGGACAAGAACGTCGCTTCTCTAGTGACCTGGTTGGCGAAGTGCTGCGCAACTTTACATTGACCTTGTGGAATACTTATTCCTTCTTTGTGACTTACGCCAACCTTGACGGCTGGAAACCCGATGAAAATGCGCACATCGAGTACAGTCTATTGGATCAATGGCTGTTATCATCACTGCACACACTGGTGAGGGATGTAACCCAGGCGCTTGAGACTTATGATGTGATCGGGGCGACCCGTCCGATTGAACAATTTGTCGATCAGCTTTCGAATTGGTATCTCAGACGTTCTCGCCGCCGTTTCTGGAAGAGCGGTTCAGACACCGATAAACAGGCAGCCTATGCAACTTTATATGAAGCATTGGTTACTGTGAGCAAGCTCTTGGCTCCCACCATGCCCTTCATTGCCGATGAACTTTTCTTGAACCTGGTCGGTTCAGTGGAAGAAGGTCTGCCTGATTCCGTGCATCTCATGACCTGGCCCGAGTTTGATCCCAACCGGATCAATGAAAAACTTAATCGTGATATGAACTTGGTGATGAAGTTAACATCGCTAGGCCATGCTGCCCGCAACAAAGCCAATCGCAAAGTTCGCCAGCCGTTATCAGAAGCCGCTTTTGCGGTCAGCACGCGTGAAGAAGCCTCCGTTTTGTTGGAATATGCTGACTTGCTCGAAGACGAATTGAATGTCAAAACTGTGCGTTCGCTAAACTCCGCTTCTGAAGCGGTGAGCTATGCGCTCAATCCGCTTCCCAAACAATTGGGGCAGAAATACGGCAACCGCTTCCCTGACATCCGCAAGGCTGTTTTGGCTTTGGAACCCGAAAAGTATGCCCAATCGTTGTTGGCCGGAGAATCCATTTCTGTTTCGGTCAACGGTGAAGACCTGCAACTGCTGCCTGACGAGATTGAAGTGCGCATCCAGGCCAGGGAAGGCTATGCAGTCGGTGCCGAAGGTGCTTACCTTGCGGCATTGGTCACCGATCTGACGCCTGAACTCGTGCAAGAAGGTCTGGCCCGTGAATTCGTCCGTCGTGTGCAAGACCTGCGCAAGACAGCAGATCTTGAAATCGCTGACCGAATTGTGCTTTTCTACACAGCCACTCCGGGTCTCACTGAAGCAGTCAAAGCTTTCGCAGATTATATCCAGGCAGAGACACTGACCGTTGTATTAAACGCCGGTGAAATTCCATCAGATGCAGTCTCTTTTGAAGATGAATTTGATAGCGAAAAAGTGTCGATCGGTTTGAAAAAAGCATAATCAAAAAGAGGCTCTTTGAAGAGCCTCTTTTCTCTAAAATTGATTAATTAAAGTTACACTCAGTATTGTGAATCACACAATTGCATAAGTTTTAGGTAATTACTACGACACATAAAAAATTATTGCAATTGAATCGAAAGAAAAAAATGGAAATTCGTGAAAGCGGCATGCCTGAATTGGAGAGATGGGAGTCATTTTTTGACCCAAACGCAATTCTCTTAGAATTTGGCTTATCCCCCAAAGATAAGACCATTATTGATTTAGGCTGTGGGTATGGCACTTTTACCGTTGCCGCTGCGGAAATTTCTCTTGGTGATGTTTATGCCTTTGATAATAACGACGGTTTTCTTGATGAAACCCGAAAACGCGCAGCAAATAAGGGTTTATTTAACGTTCACTGTATCCTTCGAGATATTGTAAAAGATGGAGTCGGATGTCTCTCTGGTTCAGCGGATTTTGTCATGCTTTTTAACATCTTGCATGCAGAGAACCCGGTCGAAATTTTACAAGAAGCATATCGCGTTTTAGTTCCATTAGGGCGGGCAGCCGTAATCCATTGGAATTATGATTCATCCACACCACGCGGACCCTCGATGGAGATTAGACCAACACCAGAACATTGTCAAACCTGGATGAAAGCCGTGGGTTTTGAACTCATAAAACCTAAAATTGATTTTCCTCCTTATCATTACGGGATATTAGGTATAAAAAGTGAATAACTCAACAATTTAAACAGGAGATTGTTTTATGAAAATTTTGTTTATCATCAACGATGCCCCCTATGGTACTGAGAAAGCCTATAACGCCTTTCGAATGGCTATGGCCTTTCAAAAAGAACACGGCCAAAATGTTGAAGTCAATATCTTTTTGATGGCAGATGCCGTCACCTGTGCCTTCCCAAACAAAGTACTCTTCAGGGATATTACAATATTGAGCGGATGGTGAAAGCAGTCATCGACAAAGGTGGCACCATCAAAGCTTGTGGTTCTTGTTCTGACGCGAGAGGAATCCGAGAGATTCCTCTCATCGAAGGCGTCGAAATAAGTACCATGAGTCAGTTATGCAATTGGACGGTCGAAGCGGATAAGGTGTTAACTTTTTAGGGTTTATTGATCACAAATGAGGGGGATGGAAAAATAAGGTAAAATTAAAGATTAGTGAAAGAAAATTAGTTTCTTACATAATATGAATGTTTCATTTCGGTTTTGGATTATTTGTCTCATCGTTGGTTGGAGGTTCTTTTGAAGAAGTTTTTTAAGTCGATAAGCTGGTTATTAATAATTGCTTCACTCATCGTAATTATCGACCAGCTCACCAAATATTTTGTCAGACAATACCTGGTTGTAGGTGAAACCTGGGCACCTTGGGATTGGATGATGCCTTATGCACGCTTGCTATACATCCACAATACCGGGGCTGCATTCGGGTTGTTCAAAAATGGCAATCCGATTTTCATGACTCTGGCCGTGGTCGTATCAGGGGTTATTATTTACTATTATCCTCAAATACCAAAAGAAGAAAAAGTGATTCGGTTTGCGCTCTCACTGCAACTTGCCGGCGCGGTGGGCAACCTGATTGACCGCATTTTCTTTGGACGAGTAACAGATTTTATTTCAGTAGGCAATTTTGCGATTTTTAACGTGGCTGATTCATCCATCACTGTGGGTGTGATCATCTTGTTAATTGCCGTGTGGTGGCAAGATCGCAATGAAAAGAAAAAGTTGGCGGCCGCTAAACCGGAAGAACCCATAATTGAACCTGTAAATGAAACTGGAAGCGAGAATTGAGCTCCAATCGGTTAGCCTTTAAGTTCATCGATGAAGCAAGCGAAAGACTTGATAAATTTCTGGCGCTTAAACTTCCTGATTTTTCACGTTCGCGTCTGCAAGCTTTGATCAAAGACGGCTCGGTCATGGTCAATCAACAAGTCATTACTAAAACCGGTTTTGACGTGGAAAAAGGTAATGTAGTTGAAATACTGGTGCCTGAGACAGTCGGCAGTGAACTGGTGCCAGAGAAAATTGACCTGGATGTGATCTTTGAAAACAGCGACCTGGCAGTGATCAACAAACCTGCCGGCATGGTGGTTCATCCTGCAGCCGGGCATGATACCGGAACATTGGTGCATGCCGCTTTGGCAAGGTTCACTGATTTACAGGGAATTGGCGGCGAGTTGCGGCCGGGAGTGGTTCACCGTCTGGATAAAGACACCTCCGGTTTGATCGTCATCGCCAAGAACGAGACAGCTCACCGCTGGCTTCAAGAGCAATTTAAATCACGCAAAGTTGAGAAAATTTACATCGCTTTGGTGGATGGCAAACCACCAACCCCGACGGGACGAATCGAAGCCGCCATCGCCCGTGATCCGTCGCACCGCAAAAAAATGGCCGTGGTCTCGGAAATGAAGGGCAGGGCGTCCATCACCGAATACCGTACGCTTGAATCTTTCAGAGAACATACTTTGATTGAAGCCCATCCAGAAACCGGACGCACCCATCAGATCAGACTTCACCTGGCATTTCTGAAATGCCCCATCACGGGTGACACAGTCTATGGACGCAGTCATCCTTCGGTAGAGATGAAAAGGCATTTTCTGCATGCCGCCAAATTGAAAATTACCCTGCCCGGAGAAAAAACGCCAAGGATTTTTGAAGCACAATTGCCGGCGGAACTTCTGGCGGTATTGGACTACTTACGCTGATTTTGGAGCTTGCATGAATATTATTGATTTACGCTCAGATACTGTCACAAAACCGACCCCCGAAATGCGTGCCGCCATGGCTCATGCTGAAGTGGGGGATGATGTGTATGGTGAAGACCCAAATGTCAATAGACTGCAAGAAACTGCTGCAGACATGCTGGGCAAGGCAGCTGGTTTATTCATCCCGTCAGGAACCATGGGCAATTTAATTGCCGTCATGGTTCACTGTCAGCGCGGTGATGAGGCCATCATGGGTGACAAGGGACACACTTTTTCTTTTGAAGCGGGCGGAATTTCCGCGCTGGGGGGAGTGTTTCCGCATACTTTGCCTAATCAAGCCGATGGAACCTTGAAATTAGATGAAATTTTAGGAGCTGTCAGACCGGATGATGTTCACCATCCGATTTCAAAATTGGTCATTCTAGAGAATACCCAAAACCGCTGCGGAGGAGTAATTCTCTCAAAGGAATACACAGAAGAAGTTGGCAAAATCGCTCACCATCATGGGATGATGCTTCATATTGACGGTGCCCGCATTTTTAATGCAGCCGTCGGGCTAAAAATAAAAGTTAAAGAATTAGTAAAATCTGCTGACAGCGTTACCTTTTGCTTGAGCAAGGGGTTATGCGCTCCGGTGGGGTCGGTGCTTTGTGGTTCGCGTGAGTTTATTGGCAATGCAAGACGAATTCGTAAAATGCTGGGCGGCGGCATGCGCCAGGCTGGCATTTTGGCTGCTGCAGGTCTGGTTGCGCTTGACAGCATGGTGGATCGTTTGGCAGACGACCACAAGCGGGCAAGTGATCTAGCAAATGGTCTGGCAAAAATGGAAGGCATCCATTTTGAAATGGGCATGCCCCAAACGAATATGATTTTTCCGTCGCTCGGTTCAAATATTAGATTAAATGCCGCGGAACTAGTCAAAAAATTGTCAGCCGAAGGCGTCAAAGTCAGTGCAGTTGCTGAAAGACGTTTAAGATTGGTGACACATGCCTGGGTTGATGACGCATCCGTCGAACAAACACTGCAGGCATTTGTAAAAGTATTAAAATAATACTGAGGGTGTCTACATAAAGGCTGCAATTCAAGCGGTGTATTCATATCAAGTATAATTATTTTTTCGATAAAGTTTGAACATAATGAGGTTATATGAACCCTTTTGTGACTGTCAAGGATATTGATCAAGCCGCACAATTCATCACAAATAAGATTAGTGTTGCGCCGCAAGTGGCTTTGGTATTGGGGTCGGGCTTGGGCGGTCTTGCAGATGAAGTGACCAACCCTGTGGTTATCCCTTATGCAGATATTCCCAATTGGCCAGTCTCGACGATTCATGGGCACGTCGGCAGACTCGTAATCGGTGCGCTTGCCGGTGTGCAGGTAATGGTGATGCAGGGCAGGGCGCATTATTATGAGGGTTATGCCATGGATCATGTCACTCTGCCGATCAGGGTGATGCAGCGCATGAAAATTGGCACCATCATTCTCACCAATGCAGCTGGTGCGATCAACCCTGATTATCAACCAGGTGATGTTATGGCCTTGAACGATCATATTGGTTTAATTGGAATGGCGGGATTGAATCCGCTGCGAGGACCTAATCTTGATGAATTTGGCGAACGTTTTCCTGATATGAGCCAGGTTTATGATCGAGAATTGATCAAAAAATCAGCCACGATTGCCAAAGAGAATAATATTCAACTCCATCAGGGTGTTTATGTGTGCCTGTCAGGACCTTCCTTCGAGTCGCCTGCCGACCTGCGCTTTTTACGCGGGATTGGTGCCGATGCTGTTGGAATGTCAACTGTGCCTGAGGCGATTGTTGCCAGACATGGTAGAACCAGGGTGTTGGCTTTTTCAGGCATTAGCAATAAAGCGAATTTGGATGGGAACACTGAAACGACACATGAAGAGGTTCTGGCTGCAGGCTCTATGATTGTGCCAAAATTGACCACCCTGATTAAGGGTGTGCTTAATTCCATCAGTGGTAAATAAAAATTCTAACGGCGGTCTGGTAGTGAAACGTTCTTAATGGATGCCATCTTACGTTTTCTCACTGATTACGAGATTCTGTTTTACGTATTGCTCGGAGCAGTCATTCTTATCTATGTCAGGAAAGTTTACCTTGCCTGGCGTGACTGGTCTGTGGCGCTATTTGGATTGGAAAAAGAAGTAGCACAACGGAAAATTAACGCCGGTTTATCACTTGTGCTTTTCAGCACTTTGTTGGCCATTGGGCTTTTCGTGATCAACACCTTTGTAACCCCTTCTGTGCCTGGCGTATTTCAGATGGCGACACCCACCGTGGATTTGACTGCTCAGCCAACCATGAGTATAGAAACACCAACGGTTGAAATCACCACGCAAGGTTTGATCCCTACGTTGAGTGCCTTCTTAAATAAAGGTTGTGTGCCGGGTCAGGTGAACTGGAGTTATCCACTTGATGGAGATAGCGTTAGCGGTCCGGTTGAGCTCAGTGGAACGGTTAACATTCCCAACCTTGGTTTTTATCAAATTCAATACTCGCCCATAGACCAAGATAATTGGATCCCAATTTTAGCGGGTAGAGAAATCATCAACAATGACTCTTTTGGAAGCTCATGGAATTCTGCTGACTTAACACCTGGCGATTATAAAATTCGCATCGTTGTGAAAACAAACGATGATGAACAACTACCTGAATGTGAGATCAAAATATTGGTCAAAGCAATTGAACGGGAATAAGTATGACTGCGATAGATATTCGTCCAGCTGCTTCAAGCGATATTCAAGCCCTAATACAATTGACGCATACTTGCGAAACAAGTCACACCTGGCAGATGAACAATTTGTATGAGGACGGACAGATTCAGGTAAATTTTCGACGGATTCGCCTGCCACGACCTTTTCAATTGGAGTATCACCGTCAGCCGGCGGCAATCATAGATTTTTGGACAAAAAAAGACCTATTTCTGGTTTCACGGATCGAGAATCAACGCTGTGGATATTTGTGTCTTGAAATTATTGAAAGGCAATCAGCCAGAATTACGGATCTTGTAGTGGATGAACCATATAGAAAACAGGGTGTTGCCACAGCCTTATTGTTTTCTGCTCAAGATTGGCTGCGGTCAAACGGTATTTACCGCATTCTTCTCGAAATACCCATCAAAAATGAAGCTGCGATTTCACTGGCAGAAAAATTAGGTTACGTGTACAGTGGCTTTATGGATGGATTTTTTGGAAATCGTGAAATTGCTTTCTTCTATTCAAACACTTTTCGATAGAGAGCGAGTAGTTGGATAATTTGGTAGACGGTCTAGTTTCCATCGTTCGGACGATCAGTCAAATTTTAACGGCTGGTATCGCAATTGCTGCTTTTTCGCTCTTGCTCTACGGATTGTCATTTAACCTTCGAGATCGGGTTGCCAGGTCTTTTGCCTGGATAATGTTCTGCCTGGTCATCATTTTTTCGACAGAATCCTTTACGGCTACGACTACTAATGCTCAAACGATTAACATGTGGCTGCGCATCCAATGGGTGGGGATCATCCTGCTGCCGCCGTCTTATCTAAATTTTTCTGATGCATTGCTAGCCACCACAGGCTTGCCTTCACGATGGCGGCGTAAATGGGCTATCAGAGTGTCCAACTTCATTTCGCTCTTATTGGTAATTCTTCTGGCAACTCCTTGGTTCCTTGGTCCATTGGTGGTTGATAAACCCCCGGCTCCTCATTTTGAGCCAAAAATACTGACTGAATTATTCACAGTCTATTATGTTTTGATCATGGTTTTATCGTGGATCAACTTTATACGCGCCTACCGGCGAACTGTGACTCAATCTAGCAAGCGGCGCATGCTTTACCTGACTGTTAGCGCCATCGCTCCGGCAGTGGGTTCTTTTCCATTCCTGCTATATGGGTCCAATTTTGCTTCCAACGAGCAATTGATCTTTTGGACTCTGGCTACTTTGACCAACCTGCTTTTAGGTGTATTTTTAGTGGTTATGGCCTATGCGGTGGCATTCTTTGGCGTCCCCTGGCCTGACAGGGTGGTGAAAAGCAGATTGTTCAAATGGTTGCTGCGTGGCGCCATTACAGCCATTCTCACACTGGCAGTTGTAACCATTGTACGGCGGGCTGGCCAAGCTTTTGGCAATCCGTATAACGCATTTGTACCGATCGTGATGGTAGTGATGATCTTGGTGTCAGAATACGCCATCACCATGTTTTATCCATATCTAGAAAAATGGCTCTTTTTCTCGAGAGATGAAGAAGATTTTTTAATGATCAGAAGTCTTGAAGATCGCATCATTACCAGAAGTGATCTCAAGCAATTTTTAGAAATGGTTCTGGCTGCTGTATGTGACCTTTTGCAAGCCTCTGGAGCATATCTCCTTGAGGCTGGAGATGAAGGTTTATCAGAAGTCATTCACACTGGTGAGAAACATATTTATGCTAATCAATTGATCGAAATAGAAAATTTGATCTCAGATAAAGAACATACTGAAGATCCCATTGTCTGGAAAAAAGATGTGTTATTGCCCATTCGCAATGGCAGTAATGGTGATACGAATATCTTGCTGGGCTATCTGGGTGTGAATGATTTTGCGGGACAGTTTCCGCTTGAACCAGATGATTCTGTCGCACTCAATACGCTTATTGAACGTTCTGCAATGGTGTTGAGAGACCGTCAGACGCAAGAAAATCTGTTCAGAACGTTTGAGCGTCTGAATCCACGAGAAGAACTTATTCAAAAGCTGCGCGCTGCTGGTCGATTTGACCGTAAAGGTGTCTTACAGGATGAATCATCTATTAAGCAAAGTGAGTTAACCCAGGCTGTCAAAGATGCCTTGACCCATTATTGGGGTGGTCCGAAGCTGACTGAGAATCCATTGTTGAAGTTTGAGATTGTTAAGCGCGAATTGTCAGAAGATGAACCAAATCCAGCCAATGCTCTCAGGTTTGTGTTAAAAAACGCCATTGAACAAATAAAACCCGCAGGAGATCGCAAGTACACAGGTGAATGGTTATTGTATAATATCCTTGAGTTGAAATTTCTTGAGGGAAAAAAAGTTAAGGAAATTGCCATGAAACTGGCTCTTTCAGAGGCAGACCTCTACCGAAAACAACGCGTGGCAATTGAAGCAATAACCAAAACAATTGTCCAAATGGAATTAAAATGTATTGGATCAAAAAGTGAATAGGTTCTTGCATCGACCCAGGAGGGAGCAACATTAATGAGGGAAAAAAGTGGGATATTAAGTAATTCAAACATAACCCCTGAGCCTGATGAGGGTTGGTGGGCTTCAGTGTTGGCTGATGAAGATGCAATCATATCTGATAGAGCCGACGTAAATTCTCGAAATAATCAAGCCAATGTGAATGGCTGTGGCACGAATTGGGAGAACGTTAAAAGCATATTTCTCCGTGATGAAGTCATTGATTTGGAAGTTTATGGTTTTAATCGAGGTGGTTTATTGGTTAAAGGTGATGGCATTCAGGGATTTGTGCCTGTTTCACACCTTGTTGATTTTCCTATTGAAACCAATGAAGAAGAAAGGCAAGAACAGCTTGCTAATTATGAAGGTTTGACACTCAGATTAAAGGTAATTGAGTGTGAGCCCGCCAACGAAAGAGTTGTTCTTTCTGAAAGAGCCGCCCAGGCAGGCGAGGGAAAAAGGAAACAACTTTTCGAATCGCTAAAAACCGGATTGCGTACCACCGGTCTTGTCACCAATGTGACTGACTTTGGTGTTTTTGTTGATCTTGGCGGCGTCGAAGGGTTGGTACATGTATCAGAATTATCATGGGGAAGAGTGGAACAACCTGCCACGATGTTTATTATTGGGCAATCCGTGGAAGTGATGGTTTTGCAGGTAAATGAATCTACTGCACGGATTGCATTGAGTATTAAACGTTTAACTGAAAATCCTTGGGATACCCTGCAGGAAAATCACCAAAAAGGTGATGTGGTTATTGCAGAAGTAACATCAATTCAAAGATTTGGTGTTTTTGTAAGGCTGCCTGAAGGGATTGAAGGGTTGATTCATATTTCATCCATAGCTGATTTCTATGGCAACAGCGATTCGGCGAAATTGTTCAAGATTGGTCAGCGGTTGACTGTGAAAATTTTACATATTGATGCCGAGCGCAGACGTCTTGGTTTAGGACTGGTCTCTGAGGAATGAAAGAACCTTTGTATAATCCTGATCAAAATAAACACCCAAAAACAGGAGATCCAATAAAACCACAATCACCGCTTCAAAACGTTGCTGGTTTCTTTGGTCAATTCAGACGTTTTGGTTGGGATTTAATCGGTTTAGTCCTTATTCTGATTACAATATTAAGTTTACTGGGTTTCTTTGGTGTTTCCAAGGGAGCCATCATCACCCCCTGGATTCGTATGCTCAACAAGTTTTTGGGATGGGGAGCAATCATTGCCATTCTGATGGTCGGTTTGACCGGAGTATCTGCTTTTCGTTACAGTGCAGGAAAGAGTTTTCCATTATCGTTGGGCAGAGTGATTGCTCTAGAAGGCGCATTCTTCAGTATGTTGGCCGTGCTGTCGATCATCGGCGGTTTTTCGCTTGAGAGAGCAGAAGTAGGCAAAGATGGCGGTGTTTTAGGGTGGGGTTTGGCCAGGCTGTTCCCCGGTTTCCTTGGGGCGATATTATATACTGGTTTTTTTGTAGTTCTTTCGCTTGTTGCTGCAGGGGTATTAAGCAAGGTAATCCAAAAGATCATATCCTGGAGCAACCAATCGCATGTTGAACGAGAGCCATATTTTGAAAGAGAAATTCGGCAGCAGGTTACCCCTCAGACTAAAAGCATGGAAGAAGATCTCAATGCATTGGTTAATATGCCTCAACGGGATGACAGGCTTCCACCTCTCAATCTGTTAATGAGTGAGCATAATGTGCCGCCTGATCAGGCACAAATAAAGCTTAAAGCACAAACGATTGAAAACACCTTGGCTGAATTTGGATTGCCGGTCAAGGTGATTGGCTTTAGAGTTGGACCGACCATCACTCAATATGCGTTGGAACCTGGTTTTATTGTTAAAACAGCTTCTGATGGCACTTCAGTCAAACAAAAGGTGCGTGTCTCGCAAATTTCAGGTTTGAGCCGTGATCTTACACTTGCATTAAAGGCATCGCGGTTAAGAATCGAAACACCGGTGCCAGGAAGGAACTTCGTAGGCGTTGAAGTTCCCAACAATGAGAACAATGTCGTGCGCATGCGGCCAATCCTTGATTCCACCGAATTTCGTACCATGAATTCCCCTTTGGCGTTGGCACTCGGACGTAATGTTTCAGGCGAAGTGGTGGTTGCCGATCTCGAAAAAATGCCCCATCTATTAATTGCCGGCACGACCAATTCAGGTAAATCAGTATGCATCACAGCAATAACGACCTGTTTGGTAATGAATAATTCTCCATATGACCTTAAACTGGTCATGTTGGATCCGAAAATGGTTGAACTTGTGCGATTCAATGGCTTGCCGCATTTATTGGGCAAGGTCGAAACCGAGACTGAACGTATGCAGGCGGTACTGCGTTGGGCACTGGCAGAAATGGACGCCCGTTATCGCCTGTTAGCCGATGCCAGGGCCAGAAACATCGAATCTTACAATCACAAAATGGTTCAGAAGAACAAACCAAAGATGCCTCGTATCGTGATCTTGATTGACGAACTGGCTGATTTGATGATGTCTGCTCCCGATCAGACCGAACACAGTTTGATCCGTCTGGCGCAGATGGCGCGTGCCACAGGCATGCATCTGGTGGTCGCAACACAGCGTCCAAGCACAGATGTGGTTACAGGGTTGATTAAAGCCAACTTCCCGGCTCGTATCTCTTTTGCAGTGGCTTCTTCAATTGATTCTCGTGTCATTTTAGATAACACCGGTGCAGAAAGTCTGCTGGGTAAAGGCGATATGCTCTATCTTGACCCTGCCAAGGCAGGGCTCCAGCGGGTTCAAGGCATTTTGATGGGTGACAGTGAAATTGAGAAGGTTATTAATCACTGGCAGCGTATGAACGAAGCCAACATAGGAGAAGAAGCTCCTTGGGAAGGTATCGTTGATGAAATCGTTGAAGCTGAAGGTGATCAACTGGTTGAACAAGCTATCGGCGTGGTAAAAGCTGCCGGCAAAGCCAGTGTCTCGCTGCTGCAAAGGCGGCTACGCATTGGCTATCCACGGGCGGCGAGGTTGATTGATGAACTTGAAGAGATGGGCGTCGTAGGACCATCCATGGGCAGTGGCAGAGATCGTGAAGTGCTTGTGGACGGGAATAACGGTGAAGAAAGTGATTATATAGAGGATTAATTCCGGATTCCATCCAAAGTGACTTGACTTTTTAATGGGGGCACGTTAGGATGGTGTCTATTCTTAAAACTGGACTGGTGGCGTACATGAGTGTGGAAGAAACTCCAAAAGAAAATAAAAAATCCTGGTCACTTGAAATGTTCCTACGAAAACTATTTAAGGGTGTAATTGACCCGGTTGCCAGGTTCTTTTTGAGGATCGGATTTAAACCAAACATGATCACTTATCTAGGTTTGGTGATCACCACCGCAGCGTCTGCATTAATTGTTACAGGTTACATCCAATGGGCAGGCATTATTTTATTGATCGGTGCACCACTGGATGTTGTTGATGGTTCCATGGCGCGTATTTTGGGGCATTCATCCATGTATGGTGCCTTTATTGATTCAGTGACTGACCGTTATTCTGAATTGGTATTGTTAGGCGGACTGTTAATCCACTATGTTTTGGAAGCAAATTTGACAGCCTGTATTCTTGTTTTTGTGGCTGCTGCCGGGTCCGTTATGGTCTCATATGTGAAAGCCAGAGCTGAAGGTTTGGGTTTTTCTGCAAAGATCGGTTTGCTTACACGTGTCGAACGGTTGATTGTTTTGGTACTTTGTCTGATCTTGAACATCCCAATGGTTGGATTATGGATCATTGCCGTTTTGGCTAATGTGACTGCACTTCAACGTATTTGGTTTGTCAGAAAACAGACATTGGCAGTTAAAGCCACCGAATAATTACTCCAAGAGGATAATTTCATGTTTAAATTGGCAAGTGACGGTATCGTCATCTTCGGTTTGAAAATTTACTTTTATGCACTGGTGATCATTGCCGGTGCTTTGATTGGCGCATTTTTGGCGTCCAAAGAAGCCAAGCGGCGCGGACACAATCCCGATATAATCTGGGATGTGCTGCCCTGGATTTTAATTGCGGGCATCATTGGTGCAAGACTCTGGCATGTGTTTACCCCTTCATCGTCCATCTTAATTAATGGTGTCAATCCATATTTTATCCACCCGCTTGAAGCCTTTAACATCCGCAATGGCGGATTGGGGATCCCTGGCGGTGTGATTGCCGGTGTTTTAGCATTGTTTATCTATACCAAAAAGAAAAAACTTGTATTCACCAGTTGGCTTGATATGCTGGCACCAGGCTTAGCTTTGGCACAGGGCATTGGCAGGTGGGGCAATTTTTTCAATCAAGAGCTCTATGGCTTAAAGACGAATGTCACCTGGTTCCCTTTTGCGGTCAAGATTAATAACGAATATTATCTGGCGACATTTTTCTATGAATTCGTCTGGAACTTGCTCAACATGGCGCTGCTGCTTTGGCTCCCACGAAAATTAGGGGATAAAATGAAGCCGGGCGATAATTTCCTTGTATATATGATTGTCTACGGCATCGGCAGATTCCTGCTAGAATTTATTAGGCTGGAGTATTCACCTATTGCCGGTGTTAATATCAATCAAACCATCATGGGAGTGATTGTTGTGCTCTCAACTGCGGCACTTGTAGTCAGACATACAAAGAAAAAAGAACCTGCCAAAGTATCAGCTGAAAAAGAAGGATAGAAAAACAGCAATCAAAGGTTACCTTAATCGGGTAACCTTTTTTGACAGGAGATAAGCATGGAGAAAATAACAATCTTGGGGTCTGCCAATGCGGTGGCAAAAGCAGATCAACAAAATACACATTTACTTATTGAAACTGATAATCGAAAGATTATGGTCGATTGCGGCGATTACGCAGCCGCCAGCCTGGCCAGGGCAGGGATTGAACTCAATCAAGTGACCGATTTGATTTTGACGCACTTCCATGCCGATCATGTGGGCAGTCTGCCCTTGGTGATTATGGATATGTGGCTTGAAAAGCGCACGGCTCCATTGACCATCTACGGGCTTGAGGCGACGCTTTATAAGGCCAAAAAACTGCTGGATTTGTTTGACTGGGAAAAATGGATGAACATGTTCCCGGTGGAATTTGTTGCCGTTGCTGATTCCGGGCTATCAAAAATAATCGTAGACAATGAAAGTGAGGTCTATGCAACCCCGGTGTTGCATTTGATCCCGACCATCGGACTGCGTTTTCAATTTTCAAGCAGAAAAACTGTAACTTATTCCTGCGATACTGAACCCTGCGATGCTCTCAACCTGCTGGCTGAAAAGGCTGATATCCTGATTCAAGAAGCCGCTGGACCCGGAAAAGGTCATACCTCGCCTGAACAGGCAGGTGATATTGCCTCAAATTGTGGTGTGGAGCAATTGGTGCTGATCCACTATGAAGCCAGAAATGGAAAACACACTTTATTGGCTCAAGCTCAATCAAAATTTAGCGGAAAAATAATCGTGGCTGAAGACGGAATGGTTTTGTAACTTACCAGCCTTCAAGGAATTTTTTCCACTCTGCGTTTTCATCAAGAAATTTGGCAAAAATATACATGGCAGCCTGTGGCGGTTCCTTTACCGGCCGCAGCAGACTCATACCTGAGTCCTTAAGGGTGCGTCCGCCTTTGCGGTGGTTGCAGGTGGGGCAGGCGGCAACCAGGTTGGTCCATGAGTGGGGACCGCCCAAATGTTTCGGTTGAATGTGATCCACGGTGAGAAAGAGAGTGGATTTTCCGCAGTACTGACAGGTGAATTGGTCGCGTCTGAATATTTCACGGCGGCTTAGACTGACCTTGGTGTGAGGCCTGTGCACCATTCGCTGAAGACGGATAACAGATGGGATGAGATAAACGGTATGAGTGGTTTTAATTACGCCCCGGCCATTTAATACGAGAGTGGCTTTTTCAGACAACATGAGACCCAATGCGCGCTGAAAACCGCACACATTGATGGGTTCGTAATTCGCATTCAACACCAAGACTGGCTTATCCATATATAATTAGCATAGATTATAGCGCAAGTCTTGTAAAGGTAAAAACTGGAGGTAAAAATGCGTATAGTCATAATTGGCGGAATGGGATTGATCGGCAGAGCTGTGACAGAAATGGCTACTGCCAAAGGACATTTTGTCGTAGTAACTTCACGAACAACCCACAGCGCCGGCGCTGTTAGCGGAAATGTTGTCAGGCAGCAATGGGATGGAAAAAGTGCAGAGGATCTTCGCCCTATCATTGACGGTCTGGATGCCGTGATAAATTTGGCAGGTGAAAGTATTGGCAAAGGCTTGTGGACGTCAAAAAGAAAAGCCGAGTTGCTGCAGAGCCGCCTTGTTCCGGCGCAGGCGCTGGTGGAAGCTTTAAAATTATGTCAGGAACCTCCCCAGACATTGATCCAAGCCAGTGCGATTGGCTATTACGGAACCGGCACCGATGAAAAAGATGAAGATTCAACGCCAGGTACAGATTATCTGGCAAAATTTGCCGCCCAGTGGGAAGAGTCCACCAAAGCAGTCGAAGAATTGGGTATTCGACGAGTAATCATTCGCAGTGGTATAGTGCTTCAAAAAGGCGAAGGTGTACTGACACAGTTAATGTTACCCTTTAAATTGATGGTTGGCGGCCCAGTGGGGTCTGGAAAACAGATCTTCTCATGGATCCATATCAGAGATGAAGCAGCAGCTATTTTGTATTTGTTAAAAAAGTCTGAATTCAGCGGTGTTTTCAACCTTACAGCACCGAAGCCAAAGTCCAACAGCGATATGGGCAGGGTGATTGCCAAAGCAATGAGACGCCCTTATTGGATGCCAGTGCCCGGGTTTGCACTCAAACTCTTGCTCGGCGAAATGAGCACCCTGGTTTTGGATGGTCAAAAAGTAATGCCTAAACGTTTGCTTGAAGCGGGCTATATTTTTTGTTTCGACGACCTAGAAGAAGCGGTGAGCGATCTCTTAAAAAAATAAAGGATTCTTTTTAGGAGCATGAGCGCTGGTATAATCAGGTTTTGTATCTCAAAATCTTATAAAGGAGGCCGCAATGAATATCGATCAACAAGTCGAGTATTTTATGCAAGGCACTGAATACGGCGACGAAAAATTGAAACAAAATATGGCGGATGAGCTGCGTGCTCGTTTATTATCCTGCCAAAAGGAAGGAAGACCCCTGCGGGTCTATTGCGGCTTTGATCCTCGTAAAGCGGATTTACATCTCGGGCACACAGTACCGATGCGCAAGTTGCGCCAGTTTCAGGAAATGGGCCACGACGTAACCTTTTTGATCGGCAATTACACTTCGTTAATTGGCGATCCATCAGATAAAGATATTCTTCGTCCGCAATTAACACATGAAGAAGTGGCAGCAAATGGTCAAACTTATGCTGATCAAGCGTTTCGCATTCTTGAACCAGAAAAAACCAGCATTCGTTACAACGCAGAATGGCTCTCTCAGTTAACATTTGAGCAATTGATCAAATTGGCTTCGAATTTTACAATGCAGCAGTTTCTGACCCGCGAAAATTTTAAACTGCGCTGGGATAAAGGTGATGCGGTTTACCTGCATGAAACCTTTTACTCAATTATGCAAGGTTACGATGCCTTCGCCCTCAAGGCTGATGTCCAGATTGGCGGCACGGATCAGCTCTTCAACATCATGACCGCCGGTCGCAAGATCATGACCTCTCTCGGTGCCCAGCCCAATATTGCCATCATTCTTGGCATTCTGCCGGGCACAGATGGTGTGGTTAAAATGAGCAAGTCACTGGGCAACCACATCCCCATCAATACAGATGCCAATGACATGTATGGCAAGGTCATGAGCATACCCGATATGGCCATGTGGCAGTTTTTCAAGCTCACCACCCGGCTGACGCCGCCTGAGATCGCAGAAATCGAAACTGGCGTAAAGAACGGCAGCGTTCATCCACGTGATGCTAAGATGCGGCTGGCAAGAGAGATCGTGGGGGCATTCTATGGCGATGCTGAGGCAGCCAATGCCCAGCAGGTCTTTATTGATACCTTCCAAAAAGGCAGCATCCCCGAGGATATTCCTGGTTTCAACCTCACAGGAACCCAATCCATCGTGGATATCCTGATTGCAGCGGACCTGGCAAAAAGCAAAGGTGAAGCAAGGCGTTTGATTGAACAAAAAGGGGTGAAGTTTGAAGGAGCTGTTATTGAAGACAGTGCCCAGGTGATGGATAAAGCCGGCGTGCTTCAAGTGGGCAAGCGCCATTTCTTGAGACTGGAAAAGTAATAAGAATTATTTTTTGAAGAAGCCCTGATTTTTTCGAATTCAGGGCTTTTTTCGATTTTCAACATGATAACCCTAATAACTGAAGGATTATTACGGTATTTGATTAGTCTCTAATAAAGACAAAGTAGAAATAAATACTGAGAAATCCTAATTGATCGTGTTGACGGCCGCATTTATCATTTCAGTCCCTATTTTGATAGACAGATTGGTTGTCGCATCTTCAAGCGCGACCACCAGAACAACCGGTGTCCCTTTCCAGTCAACAGGGGTTCCTGCAATGAACCAGTTCACTTTGCCTGATTCGGTTAATCCTGTTGAAACCAGCGACCAACCAGGTAAGGTGGTGCTTGCTAGAATGGATGCTGATTGGGCTGTATCCATGCCTGGAAGGGTTGTAGGGGTACTATCTGTTGAAAACAGGCTCCATTGGTCATCATTGTATGAAAAAGCCGTGGCGAGCAGAGGAGAGACAACCTTGCCGCCATTTGAGAGCGCGGCATACGCTGCGGCCATTTGCAACGGACTGACTAGCAAATTTCTTCCTTCTTGTTTTGGTGCTGTCTTACTGGTCTCTGTGGAAATAGAATCTGCAATAGAAAGTTCTGGTTGAGAGAATAATCCGAGTTCCTGATAAAGATCGAGTTTGTTGTCGAGTCCAAGGTAATATTCGAGCATATTGAATGAACGATTACAACCTGAAATGATCAGTTCTCCCCAACCGGCTTCAGAACCGGGGGTTTGAGCGCAATAAAGACTATTTTGAATATCTGTGGACCATTCCTGCTCGGGCGCAAAGGAAGGCAGTCTTTGGTCTGCCAAAAGTCTGGCCAGCATCAGCCCAGCAGTGGCATTGCTTGCGGGGTACTGCCCCTGGGTGGCTCGATTGAGAAGTGGTGAAGTGGGATCAGATTTCCAGGTCTCCCAATTTTCTTCCAACGCGTTGGAATCGAAAGTAGGAGAAGTGGCCATCACCATTACTTCACCCGACTGGGCGTTCAACATCACGATGGAGCCGGTTTTATCTTTCAACAAGTCATCTGCTATTAATTGCAAATTGGTATCAAGACTTAATCGGATGTCAGCGCCGACTGGATATTGTGAATTCAATAAGCGGTTATTAAAAACGGTAACCGGGTTGTTCCCCTCCACACCGCGAAGGATCGAATCCAGACTTGCTTCAAGACCGCCCTGACCATAACTTGCATTGGAATAGCCCACCACCGAACTTAAGGTTGGAAAATGCAAAACGCGTTCTAAATTGCCCGATTCACCGACAGTTTCAGCGATGATGACATTTTTGCGATCCAGAATTTTGCCGCGTTGAACATATTGGTCAGAAATGAATCGTCTGGGGTTGTCGTTTCGGGCCAGCAGGGCATCAGCACGGGCGAACCCCCACCAGGCACAAACAAGACCTACGGCTAGAAGCGCCGAAAGATAAACTGTGCCTACAATGAAATATGCTTTGGATTGCACCACCTGAGAAGTTTCGTCTGTGGTGTGATGGCTGATGATCAATAATAATAGCGCAGCAAAAAAAGCAGTCACCAGCGACGATCCACCATACGAGAAGAAGGGCAGGGTAACCCCTGTTAGAGGCAAAAGCCTGGTGGTACCCCCCATGATAAGCAGTGCTTGTGAAACAAGATAAGTGGTGATGCCGGCTGCCAAATATCGCTGAAATTGATTTGAAGCCCGCAGCGAAATTAAAAATCCACGCAAAGTAAGTACGGCATATAAGAGCACAACTGCAACCGCGCCGAAAAGACCGGTCTCTTCAATTATTGTAGGAAAGATAAAATCAGATTGTGCCACGGGGACGACACCCGGACTGCCCAATCCGATGCCGCGACCAAATAGACCGCCATTAGCAATGGCAATAATGGATTGCACGATTTGATACGAGCGTCCATTTGGATCAAGCCATGGATTCAACCACCCTTCAACCCTGACCTCGATCACGTCAAAGACAAAGTAACCGGCAATCAACGCCGCCACGATGATCAAAAAACTGATAAGTAGAAATCGGCGCTTTCCAGAGGCAAGAAAAATAATAACGGTATACATGGCAATGAAAAGTGAAGCAGTACCAAGGTCACGCTGAACCACCAAAATCATTAATGCCGCACCAGCCACAAGCAGAGTTGGGGTCAAAAGCTGCATCAATCTGAACCTGGCAGGCAAACTATCTGCGAGGTAGGCAGCAAGATAGATGATAAGCACAATTTTGAGAAATTCAGATGGCTGCAGATAAATGCCGCCAAAGGTGAGCCACAATGCCGGACCAGACTCCGAAGGACTTGTGCCAAAAAAGAAAGTCAGGAACGCCAGCGTCAACGCCAGTGTCAGCCAGATGTATTTGTAGCGTCGCAACACAGGCAGCAATGTTTGCATGCGCAACCCGATAATCAATCCAACTAGGCTAATTGCCAGCCAGATCGTTTGTCTGATACCGTAAGCCGGATCAAGGCGAAAGAGGGTTATCAGCCCCCAACCGGTCATCAAACTGATTACTGGAAGTAGGTATGGGTCGCGGTCTGATATCCATTTATCGGCCTGACGATGGACTGCTCCAAAGCCCACCAACCACACTGCAAAACCAATCCAATGCTGCCACCGTAATTCAACGCCGGATGTATGAATTCTGACGGCGGGTGCGAGTGTGAGGGCTATGCTTAAGGCGGTCATGAATAAAGCCGCAAGCTGCATCAAGCGTCTCTGGATAAATTCATGTGGTGATTTGGCAGCAGAATTCGAAAATTTCACTAGAGATACTTCTTTACCAACAATCCCAGTTTCTTTTTGGTTTCAGCCGGGATGGCATCATGACGTGTGATAATTGCATTCTCAAGCGCGTTTTGGCATGAGCAGGGTTCAGAATCAGCCAATTGTCCGACCAGAGTGGTGATGGTTTTTTGTGCAATTTCTGTGTTTTTATGAAGCGTCTTAATCACCATATCCACGCTGACTGATTCTTCGCTTTGATGCCAGACGTCATAATCGGTGACATGTGCCATCACAGCGTAACAAATCTCTGCCTCGCGTGCCAGAAAAGCTTCTGGCGATGCAGTCATGCCAACCAGCGACATGCCCCAAGCCTGATATGTGTTGGATTCTGCCTTGGTAGAGAAACGCGGACCTTCAATCGTGATCAACGATCCGCCCATGTGAGTGGTGGTACCCGTTGATGAGACTACGTTGTAAAGGGTGGTGGATAGGTTTACGCAAAATGGGTCTGCCACACCGACATGTACGACAAGACCTTCACCAAAGAAGGAACGATTGCGTTGATTGGTGAGATCAAAAAGCTGTGATGGGATAACGATATGCCCGGGGGCGAAATCTTCACGCAAAGAACCGCAAGCGCTGACGCTGATAATTCGTTCAACACCAATGGATTTCAAAGCATAGATATTGGCGCGGTAATTTACCTCAGTGGGTGAAAGTGTATGACCGAGGCCATGCCTGGCGAGAAAGGCTACCCGCTTGCCAGCCAACGAGCCGACAACAATAGGGGCGCTGGGTCTGCCAAACGGGGTTTCTGGCTCAATTTTTTCAATGTTGGTCAGACCAGCAAAGTCATAAAGACCAGAACCTCCAATAACTGCTAAAACAGGTTTGTTATCCATAATCATCTCCAGTTACTCAATTGAGGGCTTGAATCTCGACCAGGAGGATGTTTTTGCCAATTCGCAATTCATCACCATTGATCAAGATGGCAGGGGATTCCACCCGTTCATCATTTAAAAAAGTCCCATTGGTAGACATCAAGTCTTCAATCCACCAATGCATATTTCGATAGACCAGCCTTGCATGTCTTGTGGAAATAACAGGATCAGGAACAAACACATCGCATGTTTCTTCACGCCCGATAACGACTTCAGTTTGTGTGAAGCTGTATTTCGCCGCTTCAGGATCTCCATCCACAGAAATATAGATTTCCGGGATCTTTTTCTGACCGAGAATTTGACTGTGAAATTTTAAATCATTCCAGATGGTTACGGCCATCCATATCAAAAAAGCATATAACGCAATCACCATAATGATGCGTAAAATGAGTACGATCAAGGGTAGAAAATTGGTCATGGATTCACTCCGCCCAGGTTTGTCAGGTCCGAGGTGATTTCTCTTTCAGGCAATTGTTCCTGGTCATTCTCATTAGTAAAAATAAGTGAATAACCAGCCAATGAAATGACATCACCAGATTTTAAAAGACGGCTTGTAATTCGTTCTGAATTAACAAATGTTCCTCCAGAAGAACCGACATCGAAGACCATTACTCCATCTTTGGTTTTGCGAATTTGAGCGTGGAATCTTGAAACGCGTAAATCACTGATCACAATATCATTGGTGTTTTTTCTGCCTATATTACTGACTGGTTTTTCCAAAGGGATGGCTTTATCCTGATTGATCAAAATCCAACCTGAATCTGGATTACTTTTTTGCTGTAGAGAAGCAACGGGTTTGGATAAAATAACCGCTCCTGTTTTTTCATGATTCGTGTTGTTTTCTTCAACAACAAATAAAACCTCCCCGATCTGAAGTGAATTTCTGGCAGTTAAAACGAGTTCCGGTAAAAGGTCAGGTTTACAATTCAATTCCACTACGGTTTCAATAAAAGCATCCAGCATGATTTTTTGCCAGGCTTGTAATTGCTGCCATTGCTTTAATTCTTCTGGAGATGTGTAAACTCTGATAAGAGATGGGGAGGGGTGTAAACAATCCGGATTCTCAATCAGAAATTGACGCAGGGATTCACAAAAATGCCTGACCAGGATGGCAGTGTGATCCGTCCATGGCAATAGATCACTGCTTTTTTCAATGATCTCTTTTATCCGATTTTCGATCTGATCCAATTGATTCATATCAGGAATTATAACCAATGAAACAACGATAAACCATGCAAGAATAATGCAGAATTGTATTTTTTATTCAAGGGGTGAAGATATGTATGCAAAACGCGCGTTGGTAATTTTTTGAAAATCCCTTGGAGCCAAACGTAAATTTAATCCTCTTTGACCGCCTGAGATATGAATCTCGGGATGGCTTAGGGCGGATGAGTCAATAATGACATTGAATCCTTTGTTGATTAGCGCCAAAGGTGAAATGCCACCAGCTTGCAACCCGGTCAGGTTTTCTGCTTCAGCCTGCGTGGGGATACTGACTTTTTTTTCACCCACCAGTTCGGCCACGGCTTTCAAATTCACAACATTAGCCCCTGAGATGACACACAGTAACGGTTTTCCTTTGGGTCTGACTACCACAATAGTTTTAAAAACAACTTCAGGGGGTAAATTCAATATCGCTGCGGTTTCTTCGGCTCCAAGTTTTTCTACCGGCAATTCGATGGCAGTGTAAGGGACCTTTTTGGAATCCAGCAGGCGGGTGACGTTGTTGGATATCAAAATACCAATCTCCTGCTGCCTGGTTTAACATAAATGGGATTGGTATAGATCCAACCGCGCTCTTTGCCTAAAAAGTAAATTGAACATTCAACTCGGTAGTAGCCCGGTTGAGTGATCGAGTAGGTTAAGCGACTAGCATTTTTTTGTTCAGAGATGACTTTACCGTTGTGGATCAGGCGGAAGTTGGCAGTTTCAGGCAGAATAATCCTGGCTGTGGCGCCGTCTTTCAGATTAAACGATTCTCCGAGGTGGTATTCATTTTCATCATCATCAATCACGAATCGGAATCCACGGGTAGTGGCAGGAAGGTCATATCCAATAAAAGACGAACCTTTACGTAAGGCTTCGTAGATCACGGCTTTATCTACATTCATACTGCCAGACAAACCTTCATCCACAATCAAATGGTTGTTAATGGCAGAAAAATGAAATTCGTAAGGGAAAACGGTTTTCTTGAAAAGCCCTTTTTGGAACTTGATGGCATGCGCATCCGAGCCGCCGACGACATTCACCTTTTTGCCGGAAATAAGAAGTTCATCCCATTTGGCCAGGGCAGGTTTAAGCGGACCGTGCGCCATCATTTCGGGTAGAAAGAGATACTTGATGCCATCTCGCACCGATCGCACAACTGTCTTAAATTCGCTTAACCCGTTCCATATTTCAAGCCCGGTGAATCCTTCGACTTCCCAATTGACCCATGAAATATCAGGTTCGTGGATCATAGGCAGATCAAACTCATAAGGATGGGCGAGAAAAGTTAATCCTCCGGCTTTTTGCACTTCATTAATGAGTGTTTGTGGATTGTAGGCATAAATTGCCATTTCTTTTTCTGCACCGATCACCAGGGTGTGATTTTTTTGAGGAGTGCGGTTTTGATCGTGTACTTCTTCGCCAGTAAGAACCAAAACTGTTCGTCCTGGGCTACGATGATAACCTTCAAGACCTCTTACCAAAATGTTATGATCGGTCAGAATGATCACATCCACTTCAGTTTTAAGAGCTGCTTGCGAGATGGAAGGATAATCTCCAGAGCCATCAGAGTAAGTGGAATGCATGTGAAGATTACAAATGAGTTCTTTCATTAGGTTGACTTTTTCCGGTTATAAACGGTATAATTTTCGGTGCTTGAAATTTCAGGAGGCTAATTTTGAAAACCTATATTGACATCGCCTTAATTATAACTTCTTTGGCACTAATCACCAGCGTAATCCTGCAAAACAAGGGAGTAGGTTTGGGCGGTTTTACCGGAGGAGACAGTGGTGGCGTTTTTTCTGCCCGACGCGGCATTGAAAAAACCCTCTTCTGGGTCACCATCGTTCTGAGTGGATTGTTCTTCATTCTCACGATGACATCGGTATTGGTGAAAGCTTAATTCTGGTTCTTTTACTTTCTGCTTTCCATTCCGAAAGATTATTGGGCGGCTCGACCTTTAACAGGATCGTTTAGTCGCCTTTTATCATATAAAAATTATGAAAAAATACAGATGGCAGTTACTCATTCTTTTTCTGACCGGTTTAGTGGTCGGAACTTTACTTATTCTTGAGAAACGCGGCGGCATTGGCCAATTGGGTACACCTCAGCCTGTTTCTGGAGGGGTTTATACCGAAGCGTTAATTGGCAGCCTCTCACGCCTTAATCCATTATTGGATTCCTCAAATCAGGTGGATCGGGATGTGGATCGTTTGATTTTTTCCGGTCTGGTTAAATTTGATTCACGAGGCATGCCGGAACCCGATTTGGCCGAATCAATTCGCCCTTCTCAAGATGGCATGATCTACAATGTAACTTTACGTGATGGACTCACCTGGCATGATGGTGACCCCATAACCACGGCTGATATTGTGTTTACGGTGAATTTGCTCCAGAATGGAGATGGATTCATCTCTGCTGATTTGGTTGCTTTTTGGAATGAAATCAGTCTGGTCGTCCTTGATGATCTGAATATGCAATTCGTTTTGCCTGAATCCTTTTCCCCCTTCCAGGATTATCTGGCATTCGGGGTGCTACCCAACCATCTGTTGGCTGGAAAATCCCTCAGCGAAATTGCTGAATCAACTTTTAACCTTGAACCGGTAGGCAGCGGTCCGTATCAATTCTTGGAACTAACCGTTGAAAATGATGTCATCACAGGTTTAACCCTGAAAGCTTTCACAAAAAACTCAACCAGCGGACCCTTTTTGGAAGAAATTAATTTCAGATATTATGCTGATGCCCAAAGTGCATATCAGGCATATGTTGATAAATACGTTCAAGGCATTAGCGAAATTCCTGACGAAATGCTGGCTTCTGCACTGAACAATCCTGAACTCTCTGTTTATACCGGAAGACTTCCGCAAATCAGCATGGTGATGTTCAACCTGAATGATCCTGCCCTTCCTTTTTTTCAAGATGCCATTATCAGAAGGGCTTTGCTACTCGGTCTGAACAGACAGAGATTGATCAATGAGGTTTTCAATGGTCAGGCGATTGTAGCGAATAGCGTGATCTTTCCTGAAAGTTGGGCTTACTTGGATTCGATGCCAACCGTTGAATATAACCAGGAACAGGCAGCCACACTGCTTAAGGAAGCCGAATATGTGATTACCGGTGATGAAAATCCAGTGCGCATGAAAGAAGATATTGCACTGCGATTCGTTCTATCCTATCCGGATGATGAGTTGCACCGCGTAATCGCTGAATCCATCCAGTCTGATTGGAAAAAGCTATCAATAGACGTGGTACTTGAACCTGTGCCTGCAGATATTTTTATTAGCACAAAACTCGCCCCCAGAGCCTATCAAGCTGCACTGGTGGATTTAAATCTGAGTCGCACACCTGATCCAGACCCCTATCCATTTTGGGATTCTGGGCAAGCCGTGACTGGACAAAACTATTCTCAATGGAATAATCGTCTTGCGAGTGATTCGATTGAACAAGCCAGGGTAGCCATGGACTTCAATGAACGCACCAGACTGTATCATAACTTCCAGGCCATTTTTGAAGCTGAACTACCTTCATTGCCTTTGTATTATCCAGTTTACAACTATGGCGTTGATGCAGTCATTCAGGGCGTGTCGTTGGGTCCTCTCATGGATACGAGTGACCGGTTTGCTTCAATCCATCAATGGTTCATGACTGCTCGCCGTACACAAGGGACGGAGACTCCAGCGCCATAAGAATTGGTGGTTGGCGAATTGAACCATGGCGAATTCGCTTCCGCTAGAGTGTCATGGTAAAAAAATATTACTGTTGAAACAGGTGCTGAAAGGCACCTGTATTTCAAAAATAGTGTTGTTGATGTTTTATTGTGAAGTTCAAGAGTTGGTTCTATAATCTAATAAACCAGATGATTTGAGAAGGTCTGGTTATGATATAGGGAAGAGGGTTTACCATGAGTCCTTTTTACACAAAAACAGGAGATGACGGTACTACTGGATTGCTCAGTAATCGCCGTGTTGATAAATCCGATTTGCAGATTGAAGTCTTAGGCACACTGGATGAATTATCTGCTTCATTGGGGATGGCGCGCAGTTTGTGTAATAACCCTGTAAAGGAAGATATTAAAACCATTCAGGTACGGATCTATGAGATCATGTCTGAAGTAGCCGCAACACCTGAAAATATTGATCGTTTTTCACAGATTAATGATGCCTGCCTGATGTCGCTAGAAGATTTAATTGAGCGCTATACTGAAATAACCAAAATCCCAAATGAGTTTATTTTACCCGGCGATTTAACGTCGAGTGCAGCCATTTCAGTAGCACGCACGATTACTCGCAGGGCTGAACGCCGTTTGGTGGAGCTTGGAAAACGTGAGAAGGATTTTAGAGGTATCTTGGTGCAGTATCTCAATCGTCTTTCCTCATTTCTTTACATACTGGAACTGCATGTCTTGCAAGGTCAAGCAGGCGGGGATATATCATTGGCAAAAAAGAAGGATAAATGAGCGGAACATTTATTAATTTTGGAACCATCCTGATTGGCGGGTTGGTTGGGCTGCTGTTGGGCTCACGCCTGGCGGATCGGGTAAAAAAGACGGTGATTAGCGGTCTGGGTCTCTTTACTATGGTTTACGGTATTTCATTGTTCATCACAACCTCAAACGCTCTGATCGTTTTGGGAAGTGTTTTGATTGGTATTCTTTTGGGCGAATGGTGGAAGATAGAAGAGGGTTTGGAACATCTGGCTGTCTGGCTTGAATCCCGATTTAATAAGGGGGGTCAATCTGATGGAAAAGAAAGGTTTATAAAAGGCTTTCTAACCGCCACCCTTGTTTTTTGCATAGGCCCTATGGCCATTTTGGGCTCAATAGATAACGGATTGACCGGCAACATCAATACATTGGTTGTTAAATCGATTTTGGATGGCTTTGCAGCCATGGCTTTCGCCTCGAGCCTGGGCGTCGGAGTGTTGTTCTCTGCTTTTATGGTATTGATCTATCAAGGGACTATCAGCATGTTGGCAGCCCAGGTGCAAAGCTTTGCCACACCCGTCATGATGACTGAATTAACCGCCACAGGAGGGGTGCTGTTGGTAGCAATTGCGGTCAGCAGCTTATTGGAGCTTCGCAAGATCAGAACGGCCAGTTTCTTGCCAGCCCTGTTGGTGGCTCCGCTGATCGTTTGGGTAATCGCATTGTTTAACTAAAAAAACGGCTGACATTGTCAGCCGTTTTTTTATGGTGGTATGTGTTATTTACTTAATGCTGCTTCTAAGGCAGTAATCAGATCACCTTCAACCAAAACACCATCAATGGTAAATGACGGGGTTTGATTGATGCCTGAATTGGTTGCAAATGCATTGGCGTCCATCACATCCTGATAATGTTCTGCAGATTTCAAACAGGTTGTGAAGGTGTCCATTTCCAATCCGAGATTCTCGGCAAATGCTAACAAGCGTTTTTCACTGAATGCGCCCTGGTTTTCACCGATTTGGTTGACAAAAAGATAGTCGTGGTACTGCCAGAATTTACCCTGGTCATTGGCGCAATAAGCTGCTTCGGCGGCTTTGATGGATTCATCATAAGGATTATTTCTGACAAAACTACCCACAAACGAAAATGGCGAGAAAGTATAGAATACTTTGCCAGTCTCAACATAGTTCTGAATGATTGCTGGTTCTGTGTTTGCCCAATACGATCCGCAGCCCGGACATTGGAAATCGGCAAACTCAACCAACTTGATCGGCGCATTGGGATCGCCCATGGTTAGCCCATCGGTGATCGTCGCGTTATGAAAGGTTGGATCAATGACTTCGGCAATGGGTTTGAGTGCCGGACTAGATAATATTACTACAACCAAAATCACGACTGCCAACACTCCGATAATAATAAAAGGAGTTAAGTCTCTGCGTTTCTTTTTACTTTTTCTGCGTTTTATTTCTTCTCTGTTAGCCATTTGTCCTCCAAAATTTCAAGAATTGTCTCATAAAGGATGAAGAATGTCCAGTATTAAGACACTTGTAGCTGGATGTGTCTAAATGATAAATTGAAACACCGGAAACGTTTCACCTGTCAATTCGAAACCGAGTCTTTTATACAGCCCAAGTGATGCAATGTTTGTGCTTTGTGTATTAACTGAGATTTGTGAAATCCCCTTACGCGTGAAGTATTCAAACATTTCGGCGATCAAACCAGACCCAATATGTTGATGTTGATAGGCCGGATGAATGGCGATACGAGCCAGGTGGGCTGAAATATGGTTTGCAGTAGTCATCTCATAACCGATAATTTGGTTATTTTGTTCGACCACTGAAGCATGCTCTGCCTGCGCAAAAGCTAATTTCACTTTATCCGCAGGGTTCACCCAGATTGGTTCAAATGCTGATTGATCTAATGCAGCGACCTCGTCAAGATCCACTTCTTCCATGGGGCGGATAAACCAGGATTGATCTTTTTGTTTGAAGACGGGCATTTTTTCATTCCACTGTAAAACCACAATGTTTTGAAAATTAACAAACCCTGAAAGTTCGAGGAGACCCGCGAACCAATCATTCAGTCCAACTGAATAGATGGATGCACCAACCATGTTCGGAAAGGTTAGTAATTCAGTGAACAACGCTTCCCAAGTGGGGGCGAGATCGTATTTTTTCTCGCAGGCAAAACACCTGATCCAAGCTATTTTGTCGTGGTCTGGCGGGCAGGTTAAGATTGCTTGCAACCGGTATTCATCCTGCATCATGAGAAATGGTGAAAACGGAATCCAGTCTAAAACTCCCTGCCAGTCGAGATGCCTGTGGGTGAACGCCGCCCGGGATAGGAAATCAGCAATCGTGGATGTGTCCGATTTCAGAGCCTGCCGAATTGTGATGGATTCAGTCATTTGATCAGGATCGGTGTGTGATTTTGTTGATCAAAGAACCAAGAAACCCTTTAAGGACTTTTTCCTTTACAGATTTCTTCTCGTTTTGATCATATGCGGCTTCGAGTGAGGCAAGTGCCTGAAACTGTTTGCCAGTCTTCATTTGAAGGTCTGATATTTTTTTCAGAATGATCGCCCGCATCTCTTTTTCGTTTATTGCTTTAAAAAGATCAGCAGAGCCTTCATAAGCGGATAAGGCTTCAGCAAATCGTCCTAATGCTTGCAAGGCTGCACCGGTGTTTCCAAGCGCCATGGCTTGTCGATTTTGATCATTTGCATTGGCAAAGATTTGGTCTGTGTCTTTTAAAATAGACAAAGCCTCTTCAGGCTGTTTTAGTTCGAGCAATACAACGCTTAAATTGTTGCGCATTTCCGCAGCGGATATAAAATCTTGCTCTTTATCAAGTACTGCAATGCAATCTGCAAAAATTTCTGCGGCTGCTTTGAAATTCTTATTTTTATAGGCTTCAAATGCCTGATCTTTAAGCAGGGTTGATTGTTGATCCATAATATTAGTAAGTGATCTCCAATAGGCCTTCAGCGATGCTGCGTAATTTGGCTGCATCCAGATCGCTTAGCTTGCGTGCCAATTCAAGATATGGCAGATTCGCTGGGTTGTTAACAAAATCAGAAAGCCCATCAGGCAGACTCTCTTGAAATTCACTGGATGAGTCATTTTCAATAGGGACGGTGGTCTCTTCTTGTTTTTGAGGAACCAGCGACAACATAGGAATTTGATATTCTGAACACAAGAGTTCGAGGATGGGCAAAGGAATGGGTTTGTTGCCCGATTCGTATTGGTCCAGTTCATTTGGTTCAAGGCTACATCGCGTGGATATTTCATCATTGGTCAAGTTTTGTTCCAAACGAGTCTTGCGTAGAATGAGAGCGATCATCCGGTCGCGCAGCCCCGCGTAGTGTTGAACCGCGCTTTGATCAGGTTTATTCGCCAGCAGCTCTTGCAAATCGCCGGCGATCATAGTCTCGGTCGAGAAACCCAATTTCAATGCAATAATTTCGATTTCAGGCAGCGTAATGGTCGATTCACCTTGTTCGATTGCCTGTAATTTTTCTTTTGAAATACCAGTCCACGTACTCAATACCTCAGTGGTAAGCCCCTTTTTCTGTCTAAAGGCGGCTAACCTGACACCGAATTTCTTGGCTTTGATGGACAATAATTGTGTATTCATGCACTATTCCCTTGCTGCAGAAAGGTTACCAGCATAAAAAGATTATAGCATTTATTGCGTAGATGGATTTCTATCCGCGCAGGTGTTGACCATCCCGAATCATATTGCCAAAGTTGACGCCAAACACTTCCGGTCCAAGCCTGAAACCATTGGCTTCAAGCCTGGGTGTGAACAAAGGCCGGATTCCCGTTGGTTTTAGTTCGCCAATAATTCTTCCGTCTTCAGTGAAGTCGGTTTGTTCAAACTTGAAGATGTCGGTCATTACCACCGTTTCACCTTCCATGCCCGAAACTTCGGTGATGTATGTGACACGCCGGCTGCCGTCTTTCAATCGTGAAAGCTGTACGACCAAATCCACGGCTGAGGCGATTTGCTCTCTTACCACCCTTAAAGGTAAGTCCATGCCAGCCATCAAGGTCATTGTCTCCATTCTCGAGATGGCATCACGAGGAGAGTTGGCATGCAAAGTGGTTAACGAGCCATCATGGCCTGTATTCATGGCCTGTAGCATATCTAGACATTCGCCGCCTCTGACTTCACCCACGACAATCCGGTCTGGACGCATTCTAAGTGCATTACGCACAAGGTCACGGATGGATACGGCATGTTTACCTTCGATGTTGGGCGGTTTGGTTTCCATTCGGACAACGTGTGGCTGTTGCAGTTTAAGCTCGGCCGAATCTTCAATCGTGACGATGCGGTTGCCTGGTGGAATATATTTGGAAATGGCATTAAGCAGTGTTGTTTTACCTGATCCAGTTCCGCCAGAAACAATGATATTCAATTTTGAAACAACGCAGGCTTCAATAAAAGCAGCCATGTTTTGTGTCAATGAACCTATTTCAATTAATTGAGCCATTTCCATTCGGCTCTTGCCAAATTTGCGGATGGTAAGTGATGGGCCATCAATGGCAACGGGCGGGACGACCGCATTGACGCGTGAACCATCTGGCATACGTGCATCCACGGTGGGAGAATCGTGATCTACACGTCTGCCAAGAGGCAAAATGATACGGTCAATAATGCGGATAATCTGTTCATCACTCTCAAAAGTGACATCAGATTTAGTCAACTTGCCGCCTTTTTCGATAAAGACATTGTCTTTGCCATTGACCATGATTTCTGAGATTTCGGGGTTATCCAACAACGATTGAAGTGGCCCGTAACCCAGAATGTCATCCATGATTTCTTTGAATAATTGATCACGAATAGTTTGGGGCAACTTTAAATTCAAATTTTGATAATTCTTCAACATGCAGTCAATAACAGCCTGACGCCTGTTCTCAGCGGGAACCGGGTTGTTTTCCATTTCTGAAAGGATCAGACCCGTCAGATAGGATTTCAATTTGATCAGTTCTTTTTCGTGAGAAAGGGGATTGTCGGTCATTTTTGTATCTCTTCGCCAAGCATTTCAGCTTCAGGAATGATCCAGATAATTTGACTATTATTGACCGACAGGAATTTACATTGTGTGATCACCTTGCTTCCATCTTGTGAGAAGATCGTGGCATTGGTCACTGCAACATATTTATTAGCGCTGTCCAACTCGTCTTTTAAGCGACCGTCTCGCCTAACGTGTATCTCACCCTGAACCTGGTTGGTGGGCAACTGAATTAATACCTTTACCGGGCTTTTGGAGACAATCGTAGTAAAAATCTTGCCTTTTTCATCAAATTGAGTAACCATGTGCAACCTTTCGACTTATTCTTCCCAAAGCGGCATTTGATAGCCAAGACCTGTTCGGGTGACAATATGGACGGGAATGTGTGGATCATCTTCCAGTTTTTGGCGTAATCTGGCGATGCTGACCCATAGTATCTCTTTTTCGTCTTTATAAGAAGGCCCCCAGGTGGCAATTAATAATTCTTCAGCGGTTAACACTTTGCCATATTCATGGGCAAAATGCAGCAGCAGTTTGTACTCTGTGGCAGAAAGGTAAACCTGATGATCACCTCTCCACACTTCAGCTTTTGCTATGTCGATCCTTAAATTGCCATGAATGAAGATTTTTGTTTCTCTGGTGTCTGTGCGATCCTGGGTGCGTCGAAGGATGGCGCGTACCCGGGCGACCAGCTCAGTTGCAGAAAACGGTTTTGAAACGTAATCATCCGCTCCAATGTTTAAACCATTGACCCGATCCTGTTCTTCTGTTCGAGCCGTCAACAGAATAATCGGCACATTGGAAAACTGTCTGATCCGTTCACAGGCAGCAATACCGTCCATTTTGGGCATCATGATATCCATGATAATCAAATTGGGCATGGATTGTGCCAATTGATCCAGTGCTTCTTCGCCGTTTTTGGCGGTAATAATCTCATAGCCTTCTGATTCAAGGTTTACTTTTAGCAATCGAAGGTAGAGAGGTTCATCATCAACTACCAGAATTTTGACGGTCATACACTTTCCTCCGCGGTTATCTTTTTTGTTTCTAGCGCATATGGAAGCGAGATTGTAAAATTGGTTCCTGACTGCGAAGAATCCACACTGATGCTTCCTTCATGGTTTTCGATGATCTGTTTGCAGATGAACAGCCCCAGCCCCGTGCCGTGGGCTTTCATTGATTGTTCAGGAACTCTGAAAAAACGGGTAAAGATACGGGATTGATAAATCTCGGGGATGCCCTGACCACTATCACTAAATTCGACGATCAGGTGTTTCTCTTCCTTCCGCAGACGGATTTGCAGCAGTGCTTCAGGGGCATATTTTCGCGCATTTGATAGCAAATTATCAAATACCTGCGCCAGCTTGCGTGGATCCCCTTCAATAGTGGGAATATTAGATTCAAAATCGAGTTCAATTCTTTGTTCAGGGTTGGTTAAGTGCACCCGGTTTACTTCATCACGAATTAATGAATCAATGCGTACCAAATGAAAATCAAACTTCATCTGACCGCTCTGCAACCGGGATGAATCGAGAAGGTCTTCAATCAGGTCCGTCAGGTTGTTGGTTTCGCGCTCAATGATTTCGAGAAAGTCTTTTTGTGTTTCACGATCCCAATTGGTATCTGTGCGAAGCAGGGTGGTGGTGTAACCCTTGATGAACCCCAGAGGACTTCGCAATTCGTGCGAGATGGTGCTGATAAAGTCGGCTTGCAGTTTGGTGACCGACTGGATATTTTTAATTTTTGACGTAAATTCGTCCAGCAGTTTTTTACGGACAATTGATGTGGTCAGATTTGCCGTCCATTGAGCGTAACGGCAGTCTTCTTCACTAAAACTGGGGCCGCCAAAACGGATAAATATTAAGACACCTGGCAATTTTTCTTCGGAATTGATGGGCAATCCCAGCAAATAAGGCTGAGCAAGCCGGTCTCTATGTCCTTTTTCATCCGGTTCTTCACTAATCATGCGGTTTTCATGGATCACGCGGTTTGAAAGGGATTCACCCCATGATGCGTCAGCTTCTGCTGATTTACCGCGTCCGGTGGATTTGGCAAACAATACCTCGAGTAAACCGGTTTCTGAATCAGTCTGGTAGATAACCAGATTATCAAAGATAAAATCATCACGAGAAATCAGAAACAATTCTTCAAGGGTTTCTTTCCACGTGGCAGAGCTCGAAAGGAGGTTGAAATAATGATTCAGCCTGTCATTCGATGAACTTGTGGTTTTACTTTGATTGACCATTAGCTTTGACTTTAGTTTCCCTAATTTGGTCGGGTTTGCAGCATGAAATCAAATTTGCTGCCCTTGCCCGGAATAGAGGAGACGACCAGATGAGATCCATGAGCTTCAACGATCTTCTTTGCCAATGTTAGACCTAAACCGGTGCCCCCTTGTTTGCGAGTCGAGGATCCATCCAACTGGTGGAAGGGTTCAAACATCTCTTCAAACCGTGCAGGATCAATGCCAATTCCGGTGTCAATCACCGAGATGGTAATATTGCCATTTGAGGGGATCACGCGTAAAAAGACCTCTCCGTCAGACTGTGTGTATTTGATCGCATTGTCAATCAGTTGGTTAATCACCCATTTCACCCGATCAGCATCCGCGTAAGCGCGCAGTGTGGGTTGTGCGCAATCCAACCACAGGCGGATGTTTTTCTGTGCCGCCAGCGCCAGGTTGCGGTCAATCACTTCTTTGGCCAGGGCGTATAGATCCATATCCGCTTTTGAGATCTGGATGGTGCTCGTTTCAGCCGTTGAGAAGAGAATGAGATCGTCAATTAACCGCGACAACCGTTCAGAGGCGCGTTTTAGCACCTCTATGGCCTGATGTTGATCCGGATTTAGCGCACCAAAATCATCTGCAAGCAGCAGATCAATATAGCCTTTGACATGCGTCATGGGAGTGCGTAGTTCATGCGAGATGTTTGAGATGAAGTTGTTTTTGAGTTTATTGAGCTCGGAGAGTTTCTGATACGCTTTTTCAAGTTCGGCGGTGCGTTCTTGCACACGCAATTCAAGCGTTTGGTTGGATTGCTGCAAGGCAGTTTGATACTTCAGAAGTTGATTGGTGACAGCCCGGTCAAGTGTGACGCGGTCTATGTAGCCCTGTTCCACCAGAATTTGACCAAGCAGGGGTGTGTCGCCCTTGATGCGAAATTGTTTTTGCATTTCAAGCGCAGACAGCAGTTGATCGCCGGTGAGAAGTCCTTCCTCTACCAGTGCGTCTCCAAGGCGTGGAACCAGAATTTCAGGTGTCAGATTAATGTTTGGCCTCAATACCCAACATATGATGCATTCAATATCAAGCTCATTTAAGGGGCTTCCTTGAATGAGCGTGATATTAAACTAACGATATTGTTAATTGTATGGATGTCTACATTAAAAAGCAATAAATTGGTCGGGAATTTCTCATTATTAACTTGCAATCAGTCAATAATTACCGGTAATTAGCCAGGAATTAAGCGCGTTAAGAGGCCGCTCAACTCTTCTTCGGAATAATAATGGATGGTGACCGTTCCGCCCTTTTTACCGTGTTTGAGCGTCACGCGGGTGCCAAGCTTTTCACACAACCGCTCTTCGATTTCTTTAACGCTTGGGTCAACTTCTTTGGCTGGAATCGCAGGCGGCTTTTGTCCGCCCAGTTTGCGGATAAGCTCTTCAGTCTGACGTACAGTCAGATCCTGATTGAGAATGGTCTGTAACGCGTTTAACTGCGCCTGTGTCGTCGGCAGACCCAAGAGGGCGCGTCCGTGGCCTTCGCTGATTTTGCCTTCATTCAGGGCTTTCTTGGCTTGTTCAGGCAGTTTTAACAAACGCATGGTGTTGGTAACTGCCACGCGGCCTTTGCCGACTCTGACGGCGATTTCTTCGTGTGAAAGATTAAATTCATCTGCCAGTTTACGATAGGCTTCAGCAGTTTCAAGCGGCGAAAGGTCAGCGCGCTGCACGTTTTCGATCAGCGCCAGTTCGAGTCTTTCTTGATCCGTGGCAGTGCGGATGACCACTGGCACGCGTTCAAGCCCCACCAGTCTGGCTGCCTGTAAACGCCGTTCACCGGCGATCAGCACATAAGTGTCTGACATGGGCTCATGTGTGACGATCAAAGGTTGAATGATGCCATGTTCTTTAATCGAGTTGGCGAGGTCTTGCAGATCATCGGGGTTCATGGCGTCGCGGGGTTGGCGCGGATTGGGGATGATATTTGCGGTTAAGACCATCGAATCCGCAGGGGTCGCCTCGAATGACGAAAAATCACCGGGGATGAGAGCATCCAAACCTTTACCTAAACCACCTTTACGTACTGCCATAAGTACCTGCCTATTCTTGATCTGTAATTACTTTAACGCCATCCTGCAGTAAAAGTTCACGCGCCAGGGCGGCGTACGATTTCGCTGAAGCAGCTTCGGGAGCATAATTGGCAATTGGCAGACCATAAGATGGCGCTTCTGCTAGCCTGATCGAACGCGGGATGACCGATGACATCACCTGGTTGGGGAAGAATTTTTTGATTTCTTTGACCACATCTGTGGACAAGTTTGTTCGGCTGTCATACATGGTCAACACCACGCCCCTGATCTTCATCTCGGGGTAGAGTGAAGTGCGAATGCGGTTAAGGGTCTGGGTGAGCTGTCCAACACCTTCCAGTGCCAGATATTCGCACTGCACTGGGATGATCACGCCGTCACGGGCAGCCATAAGGCCGTTCACGGTCAGCAGGCTCAAAGAGGGCGGACAGTCGATCAAAATGTAATCGTAGCGGTCAATGACGGGCACAATCGCCTCGCGCAGCTTGAATTCGCGTTTGGGCAATTCAATCAGCTCCACTTCGGCGCCGGCCAGTGAAGGCGAAGAAGGCAGTAGGGATATTTTTAGTTTGGGGTTGTGCAGAATGTGCGGCAAAATGGGCTCAGAACCGATCAGAACCTCATACGTGCCATTTTTAACCGTGTACTTGTCAATGCCGAGCGAAGAGGTGGCATTTGCCTGGGCATCCAGGTCGATCAAGAGCACACGTTGACCAAATTGGCCGAGATAGGCTCCCAGGTTGATGGCGGTGGTGGTTTTGCCGACCCCGCCTTTTTGATTTACCAGCGTATAAATTTTGGTCATAGGGCTTTCATCTCGACAATTTCAGTCATAAATTGATTTACTTCCTCTTTGGTTGGCACACCGTCTAATGTCTTGCGAGTGACCGAATTGGCTGCCAGCAAAGTAGCAAACCGTGCAGATTCCCACGGATCGCGGGTCACCTGAAAACGGATAAAAAACGAAGTTGCAAAAACATCACCGGCGCCAACCGGGTCCACTTCAACCACGTGCGGCGGACGGAAGTTGCGTAGGTCGCCGTTCCAGTAGACACGGCATCCGGCAGAACCTTCAGTCACCACCAGCACCGGCACCAGCCCGGCAAATTCACTGACCACGTCTTCATCGCCTTGCACATCTTCAATGCTCATGATTACCACCTTGGCATGGATGAGCACTGCAGCGGCTTCTTCCCAACGTTTGTAAGACACCAGACCGTCCTCATTCCAAATCCGCAGCCAGCCTTGTGGGGTAACCCCCATGATGGCATGCGGGAAGGCGTCTGCTAGGTCATTGGCGATCTCGTGCACGATCGGTCCCAGGTGGACGACGGGAGTGTCGCGCCACACAGCAGGGATATCTGCAAGCGTGATGGTTTCGGCAACCCCCTTGATGTGCTGGATGCGCCCGGTGGGGGTGTGCGTGTTGATAAAGGTGGAGTTCTGTTCGGCGTTTTTTCGCAAGACTGTAACGCCGTCGAAAATTTCCAGGTTAAGGTCTGCCCGGCAGGAGGTGACGATGCCCACGCGCAGCCCGAAAGCTCTGGCTGTTAGTGCGGCATATGAGGCGGTTCCACCCAGCGCCGGCCCTTGCGGGGTGAGATCCTGGGTGATGTGGCCGATCATTAAGTAGTCGATAGGTTGTAAGTTGAGTAAATCTGACATGAAGGCGTTGATCCCGGCTTATGGGTGAGAGTAGAATTCGTCGTCATCAAGGAGCGTTTTTTGGCGCGGCTGCACTTCGGGTTCTTGCGATTGAATCATGACCGGGGCTTCTTTGCGCATGCCGGTGACAGGTGTTTCGCACCAGGGGCACAGATTCCAGGGAAGTTCAATCGTCTTACCGCAGTGTTCACATTTCTTCTTGAGACGGGTGTGGCAGCTCGGACAGGCCAGCCATTCTGCATCCACACGGCGGCTGCATCCCGGACAAATGGCCGAATCTTCAATGGTTTGAAGCAGTGCTTCTTCTTCAAGCGAGTGCTGATAGTCTTCTTCAAGGGTTCTGGCAGGCCGTAGGATCAAATAGATCAAAATGCCTGGCAGAAACAGTAAAGCCACCACTACTACAGCCAACACGCGCATGAAATTGTCGCGGGTGCGGGTGCGGATGTCGCGGAATGCCCAAAAGATGAGACTCAGCCACAGGGCAGCTAAAAAGGCCACCGCGAATCCGGTGCCGATTAAGGTGATTTGCTTGAGGACTGCCGGATCAAAGTTCATAGAATTCTCCGATGGAGAAATTATAGCATGGTTGCCCACGGATGATGTAAAGCCGCAGCCATCAGTATGGGTGCTTGCGATTTTGATAGAGATTTGCTATAAAATTAGCAGATAACCATTTCAGGAGGGTGAAATGGTGAGAGAATCCCCGGCGGCATATCGAATTACCGACCTGTCTGTGGATGAGCGTCCGCGTGAGCGTCTCGAAAAAAGCGGACCGGAAGCACTCAGCAAAGCTGAACTGTTGGCCATATTATTGCGCGTAGGTGTGACAGGTCTCAACTCCGTTCAGCTTGCGCAAAAGATCCTGGATGACCTGGGCGGGCTGGCAGGTATTCAAAAAGCCGCTTTCGCGCAGGTCTGCAACATCCACGGCGTGGGGCCGGCCAAGGCAGCCCAGATCAAGGCGGCCATTGAATTGGGCATCAGATTGAAGAAAGAGCACCCCGACCTAAGTGCGGCAGTCAACAGTCCAGAAGATGCCGCGGAACTGGTGCGTTACGACATGCAGGGTCTGGTGCAGGAGAACCTGTGGGTGGTGCTGCTTGATACGCGCAACCGCAAGATCGGCGTGGAGAAGGTCTACGTCGGCTCGCTGAACGCCTCCATGGTCAGAGTGGGCGAACTCTTCAGAGGTGCCCTCCAGCGCAACGCGGCGGGCATCATCATGGCGCATAACCATCCCAGCGGCGACCCTGCGCCCAGCCCCGAAGATATCACCCTCACGCGGGCAGCCGTCCAGGCCGGCAAACTGCTGGATGTGGAAGTGCTCGACCACCTGGTGATTGGGCATAACAGCTTTGTCTCGATGAAAGAACAGGGGCTTGGGTTTGGATGATTTCGCAAAAGTCTTTGTTAACCACGAAAAACACGGAATACACAAAAAGTGAGGGATATAAATAGAGGGTTGTTTGGGTTCGCGCGATCTTCCCTGGCACTCCCTAGCACTTGCTGCCAGTGCAAGTGTGCAGCCTGGGCAAGTTTGCGCCCCTCATGACCCTCGTCTTTTGAGGGCGAGGACGGGGTTTTTGCGTCCGAGTGGGGTTGGTTGAACCCACCAAAAAGAATCGTGATGTAAAGCATTTATCAAACCCGATTTCGTTGACAAAACAGGTGCCTTATAGTAAGATTTGAGCCGTTGGCGAGGTAGCTCAACGGTGGAG
>PHBW01000018.1 GCA_002840715.1 Chloroflexi bacterium HGW-Chloroflexi-4 | reverse complement strand
GAACAGCACCCCAGAATTGATCCGGGCTGGTATATTCCGGGTGTTCTGCCTGTATCCGGTTCCAATCCAGGTTATCGCCAGCTGCCAGACCGAGAAAAGAGATTAGGCTACCGTACCCATTGCCCAGGGATCCATTAGAGTTTGTTAGGCCACTTTCCTGAGGATTCATGGCCATAAAAAACAAAGTTGAAGCGGAAGGCAAAACAACAATATTCCCACTGGGGGTCTGGTAGCGATGGTAATTAGCATCGAGGTCAAGCGATTGCCCAAAGGGTAGTTCAATCGACATCCAGTCGGGATGTTCAGTGGTAACTCCCAGGTCAATCAAATCAGGATTCAGGTTGCCGTCTGGTTGAAAGACCTCAGACCAGGGATCGTTACCCTGAGCATAAACAGCTGTTGGAATGAGCAAGGTCAATACGACAATGATTAAGAAAAATCTCTTCACTACTTCTTTCCTTCTTCTACTGTTGTGGTGGGAGTTTTTTCGCGATCGAGGATGGCATTGATTTCCGCCTCCATCAGGAAACGATCAAAATTCCAACCGCTATCCGTTTTCGCGAGAACAACATACGCTGTATCCTGGGTTTTATTACTACCTGGTAGAGGGGAAGATAGCATTATGGTCATCCGCCATACTTGCTCGGAACCGTTGTCTGCTATCTTTTCCACTGCCTGCATGGCAGCTGTGACCACAGACTTGGCATCCACATATTTTTCCCACATACGATCTGCGCCGGCTGAAAACAACTCACATCCAGCAGGCGTGCTAAGCTCGCAAATGCGATTGAGCCAGACTTCTTTTCCTTCTTGGTAGTTCACCTGAAAAACCTTTTCAATGGCATTGACGGCTGCAGCAGAAACCAGACTGTCTTCACTGGTTGATGCTGTTGAACCTTGCTCTGTATGAAGAGGCCAGTTTTCGATCACCAGGATTCCTACAGCGATGACCACGGCCAAGATGACTGCAACAATCAGATTGCGTTTTGAGACTGGAATTTCTTTCAATTTTTCTCCTTTCCCGATTAGCGGGTTCAAAAGATGGTTAAAACTAAAGCGACCAGTCAAGTCTTCAACCCTGTATGCACCTTGATTGAAGGCGTAAACAGAAAAGACGTTGATGGTCGCTCCAAGGATTATTTGGGACAGCTGATGATTATCAGCGACCGAACAGATATTTGGTTGTAACTCCAATCATAGCAAGAGGAAACCATTTATCCTAGGGGGTCAAATTCAATGAATTTTCGGAAAAAGTGAGGTTTTAACTTGACAAAGAAATACTAGAGTATTACATTATAAATAATATACCCGATAAGGAAAATGAGCATGCCGAAAACAAATTCTGCCAGTAAACCAGTACGTTCTTTTCGAATAAGTCCAGAAGGCGTGAGTCAATTAAGAACAATGGCAAGCGTGATGGGACGGAGTGAAAGCGATGTGATTGAAGTGGCCTTGGACCGAATGTATCGGGAGGAAATTCGTTACAACCGGGTTCTACGAGAGAGTGCCCAACTAGAAGATCTGTATCAGACAGATAAAGGAAATGAAGGAGAAAATGAAATTCATCGGAATGTTTCTTAAGTTGATTGGGAGTATTATCAAGACTACGGTTATCCTGGCGATTTGCTCCAGCATCTTGTTCGTCGCCTATAAGGGTAATCAGCCCATGCAGGTTCCCCTGGCTTCAAAGGGGATGACCTACTTCGATTTTATTGCCGACCGAATTGATGCTGCAAAAACGGTTGAGCCCTCCCGATGTGGTTGGGGAATGATGCTATCACTGGTCGCCCTAGGTCCCATCTATTCACAGATATCCCAAAGGATGTAGCCGGCGCGAAGTGGTATGAAGTGCCTGGTATTTGGTGGAATACGGTTGAAAGATTATCTTGGACGATGGTGGGTAAGCCGGCAGCTTATGGTTGTAAGTTTAGACAAGTTCTAACCAGGGCGAGGTAAAAATGGGCCCATCATTAGATGTATTTCTGCGGTTCTATCCTGGAAATTATCTTGGATGGATAAATACACTAATTGGTCTCTCAACCTGGTAACGTATCAAGCCTCTAGACAACGAGGGTGGGGAGCTACATGTCAGCTCCCCACCCTCGTCATTATAGTTATGTAACCCGCCTACCATAGTAAAAGCTAAAGCTTGAGGGGTGGTTGTGGTTTCATGGTCGATTATAAAGATCTTATCCGGTACTCCCATAAATATACCATCCCACATATGATATTGTAAGTGGTGTTGGTTTTAATATTATTTTCTATCACTTCTGACGTAGCAACCTGGAGGAATTCCCGAGGATACCCAAATCAGGCAACGACTGAGCCGCAGCTGCCAGAATCGGGGGTAGGAATCCAAACGCCGCCAGTGTCAAACCTATGATGTTGTAGATCATCGTAAATCCCAGGTTCATTTTCACTACTCGCATTGTTCGTTGAGCAATCTGAAAGGCACGGGGAAGTAGAGTCCAGTCCTCACGCATCAAGGCAATATGCGCCGCTTCAATCGCCACATCCGTTCCGCCAGCCCCCATCGCAATGCCCACATTTGCCTGAGCCAGGGCTGGCGCATCATTGACCCCATCCCCCACCATCACGACAATATGATTCTGTGCCTGGTATTCTTTCACAATTCGGATTTTATCCTCCGGGAGGAGGTTGGCGCGATAATCAATCCCTAATTGACTGGATACGGCTGCTGCCGTGCGCTCATTGTCACCGGTCAATAACTCGATTCTACGAACGCCCAAACGTTTCAACTCCGCGAGCGCAGCGGGTGTTTCTGGTCGCAACGTATCAGAAGCTGCCAATATTCCCGCCAATTCTTGATTGACCCGGACAAAGAGAAGTGTTTTTCCTTGTTTTTCCAACTCAACTGCTTCTAAAGGAATAGAGTGATCTCCCTGGATACGCCAGCTGCCCACTTCAACCAGTGTTTCACCAACGCGGGCATGCACGCCGCGGCCTGGCTCGGCCACAAATTCCTTTGGTTCCGATAAGCGCAATTCTTTGTCCCGAGCCGCTTGGCGTACAGCCTCCGCCAGAGGATGTTCGGAATAACGTTCAGCCGAAGCAGCCAGAGTGAGAAGACGTTCCTCGCTCAATCCATTTAGGCATACCACATCAGTCAGACGTGGTTTTCCGGTGGTGAGGGTTCCTGTTTTGTCAATCAACACTGTATCGGCTTTTGCTAGCAGTTCAATGTAACGGCCGCCCTTGATTAACAAGCCATGTTTAGCTGCAGCGCCAATGGAAGCCAGCATGGCAATTGGTGTAGCTAGAGCGAAAGAGCAGGAACACGCAACCAACAACACTGCTGCGGTCGACAGGGGATCTCTACTAATCAAGTAAGTGATCACAGCAATAACCGCAACGACTGGCAAATAATACCCTGAAACCTTGTCGCCAATCCGCTGGACTTCAGCGCGGTTCGCTTCGGCTTCTTCGACCATACGGACAATCTTTCCAAATGTCGTATCAGGTCCCACAAGTGTCGTTTGCACACGCAGGCTACCCATTTGGGCTATCGTTGCAGCGAAAACTTTTGCACCCTGGCCAACTTCAACTGGCATTGATTCACCAGTTATGGCAGCTTGATTAACAGTCGCCTGACCATCTAATACCAACCCATCGACAGGTATCTTTTCCCCAGGTCGGACAACGACGATATCTCCAGGTTGAACTTCGTTGATTGGAACATCCACTTCGCTGCCATTTCTTTCCAAACGGGCAGTTTGAGGGGACATCGAAGTCAGATCCCGTACAGCCTTGCGAGCGTGGTCTGTGGTAAATTTTTCGGCGTAATCACCCACCCGCATGAAAAACACGACCACCACTGCCGTTGCCCATTCGCCAACCACTAGTGCCGCTATGACGCCAACGGTCATCAGGGTGTGCGAAATCACCTGCCGACGTAAAGTAGCCTGTAATACATTCTTGAATACCGGGTAACCGAAAATCAATACCAAGGCGAATCCAACCGGCCAGGGAACCCAGGCAGTAATCTTTTCAAACCATCCCAACCATTCTCCAAAGACGACCACAAACAGGATCACACCAAAGACGACACCAAATATAGTAAGAATAGGTTTAGTAAAGTCCTGAAGTGTGCGAGAGTTCGGAGCCTGATCGGAAGCTGTATCAGGAACCTTATATCCAGCTCCAGCAACAGCTTTACTGATCATAGCGAGATCGACTTGGGCTGGATCAAACTGAACAGTTGCCTTTTCGGCAGCAAGAAGTACGGTAACAGACTTCACTCCAGGAAGCTCTTTAATAGCATGTTGTACATGCATGGTACATTCAGTGCAGTCCATTCCAACGACGGGAACTTCAAGCGTTCTCAGATTAGTCATTGATGTGTTCCTTAATTAATTTAGTCCGTAATTCATCCCTACTTGTATAACGGGTGCAATCGTACACACCTCGTGCTACATCAGCAAGCAACGAACTTGCCAAAGCTAACAAATCACCTACCCTATCATCACTCAAATGATATGTAACAAATCGTCCTTGTTGTTCTGCTATAACAAGACCACAGTCGCGGAGACAACCAAGGTGGTTAGAAGTATTCGGCTGGCTCATTCCCGTTGTAGCAACGATATCTGTAACTGTCTGAGGCCCATTCTGAAGAGCTTGAAGAATTGCCAATCGTGCAGGATCACTAAAGCCTCGAAACAACTTAGCTTGAAGCTGAACACCTTCTGAATTTGTGACATTAAGCATAATTGACTCCATAGACCATATATTCATATATCATGATACGCTGATATATTATACCTCTCAATGGCATTTGTCAAGTGCGCCATCGATTTGACGTAAATCGCCAACCTCAAACCTATAAAATTCAGGTGTGATCCTCCATTTTGCGTATAAATAAATCCATGAGGCAAACACAGGAAAAGATTTATTAGTTTTACATTCTTCCCCACTACCTTGGTGCAAATTTTCTCAAATAAGAGAGTCGGGACTAGTGGGGTATAGGCACTAGTCCCGAAAAAAATAATGTAGAGATATAGAGTAATTAGGAAAATAATTAATTACATCACCGACGATGATTTGTACTTACTACAGGTTACTCTTTATTTTGAATTTGGCAACAACAGATTGTAATACTTTAGCCATGTCAGCAAGGCTAGATGCAGAAGCTGTAACTTCCTCAACCTGAGCACTCATTTCTTCTGCGCTCGCGCTTACCTCTTCTATTGCGGCACTGTTTTCTTCGCTAACGCTGGCAATGCTATCAATAGCTCGGGTTACTTCAGAAGAATTTGCTGCCATTTGTTCTGTTGAAGCGGTATTTTCTTCAACGATAGCTGAAACAGAATCGACAGCAAAGACCAATTCTTCTGACGCTGCTTTCATACGACCGCTCGCTTCAGCCGCCATTGTCGCTTGTTTATTAACTGCTTCTGCTGCAGAAAGAATTTCAGTTAAGGCTAATCCAGCATCATTAGCGCTTATTACTCCCAGCTCAACTTCCTTTGCTCCTTCTTCCATGGCTTTTACTGCCTCTGATACGGTTTCCAAAATCCCACCAATTAATCCGCCAATCTCTTTTGTGGCTAATGAAGATCTTTCTGCGAGTTTTCGCACTTCATCTGCGACTACCGCAAACCCTTTACCATGTTCACCCGCACGTGCCGCTTCGATTGCGGCATTAAGTGCCAAAAGGTTGGTTTGAGATGCAATGTCTTCGATTGTTTCTACTATCTTACCTATCTCTTCAGAACGCTTTCCCATTTCTTGTACTTTATCAGCCGATACTCCCACTTTAGTCTTAATACGTTGCATTCCATTTAGGGTTCTCTTAACTGTTTCAGATCCTTTGCGAGCTGCTTCAGCTGCTGTTGCAGAATCACTCATTACAGCTGCTGCATTTCCAGTAACTTGGAGGATTTCTGAGTTAATTTGGTCGGTGGCATTTGATACTTTTAATACAGATGAACTTTGTTCCTGTGCTCCCTTCGCAACACCCTCGATGGCTTGACTCATCTGATCGACTGCGTTTGCTGTTTTTGTAACCGCTTCTGTTTGATCCGTTGTTCCTTTTGCGACTTGTTGTACTGTCGCAGCAATTTGACTTGTCGCTTGCCCAGCTTGGTTTGCAGCAATTGCTAATTGTCCTGATGCTGTTGTTAACTCTATTGCATTTTGTGATACTTGATTTACAGTAGACTCTAAACTAACCACCATTTTTGCAAAAGTGTTTCCTAATAAGTCTGTATCACCTTTGGGCTCAACACTAATCGTTAAATCACCATCAGCAATTTTCATTGCATGATTTGTCATTTCTTTATAATAAGTAATAATCTTCGTAAATGCTCTACCTATTGCACCAATTTCATCAGCACGAAAATCAATTTTTTCGGTTTCTTTACGGTTCATGCCTGTAAGCTCTGCATCTCCAACAGATAACAGTTCGGCACCTTTTGTGAGAGTTTTGATCGGTTTACTTACGATAGACCCTGATACAAACCAAATAGCAATTAATCCGACAAGAATTAATCCGCTCGATAATAGAATACTTATTAATGCTTGCTGAGAAGATGCTCTGGTAATCTCTTTGAGAGGAACATTTAATTGGATTGCCCATGGTGTGGTAGTATTTCCAATCAAAATTGGTGCAAAAGCGTGAAGCAAGTCACCTTCTTCGGATACTGTTTTTATTCCTGCCTGAACTATTTTTATATCATGTTCAAAATCAGTTTGTATTTTACTTAAGGGGGTCCCACTTAATTCTGGCTGTCCTTTTACTGCCGCAATGGTTCCGTTGTTACTGATTATGTCCAAAATTGCAGTATTGTTATATAGGCTAAAATTATCAACATGCATCTGTAGAAAATCAAGTTTAATATCGACCCCAGCCATTCCATAAAATTCCCCATTATATATAATGGGGACTGTAGTAGAAGTTAACAGCACATTTGTTCCATTAATGTCATATAAATATGGATCAATTATGCATTCGTTTTTAGTTCTTTTTGTGCAAAGATAATACTCGCCTAGTCCTTCAGTTTCATAATCAACTAATGCAGTCAATTCAATAGCACCATCGTTGTTGGACCGAACCCAATATGGAATAAACCTACCACTTGAATCTGTTCCATCAGTATTTACAAAATCGGAATCCATTCCATCAAAAGCATTAGGTTCCCAAACGGTATAAACCCCCAGAAATTCTGGATTGTTCTTTAAAATTTCCTTCATCATGGCATTAGCTTGTACTCGAGTTAATTTTTCGTTATTTCGGGGGTCTTTTACCGACGCTAAGGATTGTGCGAGGGTTCTGGATGCATCCATTGCGACTTCGATGGCAGCATCAATTTGGCTGGCTTCAAAACTCGCTTGTCCGAGAGTGATTTCTTTTGCACTTTTTAACGCTGCTTGTTGGGATGTAATCGATGAATAAACAATAATTGTTCCCCCTATAATTATCAGTATTAATCCTACGGCAAAAACAAGTTTTAGTTGAATAGTCTTTAGATTTAAGAACTTTTTTTTCACGATTATCATCCTTATTATTTTTTAATTTCCAACAAGTAATACAATAATTTTTTCCATTTTTAAAAACTTATCACAAATTATTTGTACGACAATTCTCTTCCAATATAAATAAAAACTGGGTAAATAGATGATTATTCCAATACAAATAATCAGATGCGATGATTTCGAGAACACACAGAATGAATGTGGCAATTGTCTTAATCCACATTCACTCTTATACTTTCCATTTATAGACTTGTTGTCTTATTAAAACCGAATCAGATAAAAGACATCAATGAATATATGACATAAATCGGGCTGCAAAAAACCAGCAGCCCGATATTTCTACAAACTTATCTTTTCCCACCATCCCAAACGAGGAAGGGCATGTTTACTACAATTCCCGCTTTGGTCGTGGTCAGATTTCCATCTTTTTCAGCTTGAAGGATCTCAGCTTCGGACTTCATTTCAACTGCTTTAGCGCCATCTGCCCACTTGGTTAGAATGATCTGGCGAAGAGGTGAATATCCGTCTGTGCCGGGAGGATTGTTGAATACGTCAGGTTGGAATCCCAGTGGTCCCTTGCCGGTAATTCCGTTTTCAAAAACGTAGACATTAGCCAAAGCGGATTCAGGGACATCCGCCAAGGCAGGCACAAAGAGTACCGGTGATTTCATCATATTAGTAAGTTTGTCCGCTATCCCTGCATCGGATGCTTCAGTATGGGTAAAGTAGATCTCTTGACCCTCGGCATAAGCCCGTCCTGCCGGCACCTGGGCAAAGGTACCGGTGCCCTGTGGTTGTGTGCTGCAAGCCGCTAACAATAAGGAAAGAACGATGACCGAAAAGATTATTACCTTGACACGTTTTGATTTGAACATTTGTAGACTCCTATAAAAGTGAATAATTAGATTTTCTTTGTACGCAGCCGGAGGCTGTTGGTGACCACAAATACGCTGCTGAATGCCATTGCACCTGCCGCCAATACTGGCACCAGATAACCCAGCGCCGCTGCGGGGATGAGGATGATGTTGTAGATAAACGCCCAGAACAGGTTCTGCTTGATGGTGGTCATTGTGACGCGTGAGAGCTGGATTGCTCTTGCGGCCCCTCGCAAATCTCCGCTGATTAGAACCACGGGTGCAGAAGCCATGGCCACATCCGCACCAGTTCCGATAGCGATGCCCACATCGGATTGAGCCAAAGCGGGCGCGTCATTGACACCATCCCCCACCATGGCGGTTACATACCCTTGCGCCTGAAGTTTCTTGACTTCAGCAGCCTTGTCTCCCGGCAGGACTTCTGCAAACACCTGGTCAATGCCCACTTGTTTGGCGATGGCCTGGGCAGTTTGTTGATTATCCCCAGTTAGCATGGCCACTTTGATACCCATCTTGTGAAACTGTTGAATGGCCTCGATGGAACCTTCTTTGACTGTATCAGCAATTGCGATTGCGCCAGACACGACATTATCGATTGCTACTAGCACCGTGGTTTTTCCTTCGCCTTGCAGTCGCGAAACCTCAGCATCAAATGCACTGGTATCAAGCTGTCGTTCTGTCATCATGCGCGGACTGCCAACCAGCACCTGCAATCCATCCACCTGAGCTTCGACACCGTGGCCGGCAGTGGCGCTAAAGCCTTGCGGTTCGGAAAGCTTCAAGTCTCGATTGCTTGCCTCAGCAACCACAGCCTCACCCAATGGATGTTCGGATCCTTTTTCTACTGAAGCCGCCATCCGTAAAATGTCATTCTCTTTGAAGCGTGCATTTGTGACCACTATATCTGTAACCGAGGGCTGGCCTTTGGTAATCGTGCCAGTTTTATCCAAGACAATCATCTTCACGTGTCCGGCACGTTCAAGGGCTTCGGATGTTTTGAGCAACACACCCATTTCAGCGCCTCTGCCAGTCCCCACCATAACCGCCGTGGGGGTAGCCAAGCCCATGGCGCATGGGCAGGCGATCACAAGTACTGCGACCATGACTATCAATGCACGGGTAAACACGCTCACATCAGAATTGATCGAGAGGGGTGGACCAAAAAACATCCAGGCTGCAAAAGTGAGTAGAGCCATACCAATAACAGCAGGAACAAAATAACCTGAGATGCGGTCCACCAACTTTTGGATAGGGGCTTTGGACCCTTGGGCTTCTTCCACGAGGCGAATAATCTGCGCCAGGGCAGTTTCTTTTCCAATTTTGGTGGCTTCGAATTTGATCATCCCTAGTTTGTTCAGGGTCGCACCGATAACCGCCGCACCTGGTCCCTTTTCAACCGGCATGGATTCACCGGTTAACATGGACTCATCCACTGATGAACGGCCTTCAACAACCACGCCGTCCACCGGGATCTTCTCGCCAGGTCGTACAATGATCACATCACCCACCAACACATCCTCAACCGGCACTTCCATCTCTTGTCCATTGCGGATGATACGGGCACTTTTAGCACGAAGTCCCATTAGCTTCTTGATGGCTTCGCTGGTACGTCCCTTGGCACGAACTTCCAACAACTTACCCAGTTTGATCAAAACAATGATCACAGCGGCGGTTTCGAAATAAACATGCCCAGACAACAGACCAAAGGTTACTGGCAGCGAATAAAGGAAGGCAGCGGAAGTACCGAGTGATACGAGTACATCCATGTTCGCAGAGCCGTTGCGTAGCGACTTGAATGCACCAACATAGTATTGCCATCCAACGTAGAACTGAACCGGCAGAGCCAAGACGAGCATGATCCACTTGATCCAGGTCGAGTGTGAAATTTGCATCGGCAGTAATCCAAGATCTCCCGACATGGCAATTACAAATAGAGGGACAGTGAAAATCAAACCGATCGTCAATTGCCTTTTTTGTTGGTCGATCTCTTTCTGCCGCGCCATAGCTTCAGCATCTTCTGCATCGCCACCTGTTTCAAGTGCTTCAAAACCTGCCGCTGAAATTGCGCGGCGCAGGTCGGTTTGGCTTACCAATGTGGGGATGTAACGCAGTTGAACTTTTTCTGTTGTAAAGCTGACGTGCACTTCACTGACACCTTCTATTGAAGAAAGCGCCTTTTCTAAACGACGCGCATCATTGTCATCGCTCATGCGCTTAATGATCAAATCTGCTTCACCTTCGGCGATTCCATAGCCTGCATGCTGCACACGACCTACCAAATCGATTAATGTGGATGCCTGCGGGTCAAACTCAACAGTCGCACGTTCTGATGAAAGGTTTACTGAAGCGCTTTTCACTCCGGTAGCTTTCTTTAGTGAACGCTCTACGGCGGCAGAACAATTGGCACAAGTCATGCCGGTTATGGGGAGAGTAATCAGTCGAATATCGGTCATAAAGTCCTCGTTGTAAGATAAATTTATAAAAATAAAGCTCATTGATCGCAATCAATCTTATTCAAAAGAATTGATTGCTTCAATAGGCCATACCCCCATTATCAACAGGCAATTATGCCTATTCATTAGTTAGAGCTGAAATGTTAGACTCAACCAGATGAATTGAATTTTGTTTTTATTGATTTAATATTTAATAATGGAGAACAAATTGAATAATATTCTGATTGCTTTTGTCACAGGTCTTACTTCAGGCGGATTAAGTTGTTTGGCTGTTCAAGGAGGGCTTCTTGCAAGTTCTCTCGAAAACCAGATTGAAAAAGATTTTCAAAATGCAGGCCAAAGAAAAGGAAGAAACAAGAAGAATATCAAGCCCTCAAGATCAAAGCTTGCGCTTCCTATTTTGGTTTTTCTAATTGCTAAGTTATTAGCATATTCCATTCTTGGTTTCTTGTTGGGTTTAGTCGGACAGGCTTTTCAACTTTCTCCAATTGCACGTGCATTTCTACAAATCGGGATTGGTATCTTCATGCTTGGCTCTGCTTTACGCATGTTAAATGTTCACCCTATTTTTAGGATTTTTGTTTTTGAACCTCCAACGTTTCTTCGCCGCTTTATACGAAAAACATCCAAAGAGGCAGATAATTCAACCCTTGTAACACCCGCCTTTTTAGGATTCATGACCGTACTCATTCCTTGTGGTGTAGCCCAGGCTATGATGGCTGTTGCTTTAGGGACGGGCGATCCGATCCAAGGAGCTGCATTGATGTTCGCCTTTACTTTAGGTACAAGCCCGGTCTTCTTTGCAGTATCCTATTTCGCCACACAATTGGGCCAAAAGCTCGAAAAATACTTCATGCGCTTTGTAGCTATCGTGGTTTTGGTATTAGCACTTGTGACCATCAACAGCGGGCTCACCCTGGCTGGTTCGCCCTATACATTCTCACGGCTGGCAAACAGTGTTTTCCCCAAGCCGCAGAATGTGGCAGCCGTTGCCACTGATCAAGTGGCACAATCTACTGAACCTTTTACAGACGAGACGATAACAGGTTCTTCTGACTCAGAAGGAAGATTGTTAACCATCAATGTACAAAACTCGGGTTACTATCCAAATGAAGTCCATGCCAAGGCTGGAATTCCTGTCACATTAAAGTTGATTACAGATAATGTTCAGTCTTGTTCTCGAGCTTTTATAATTCCTTCATTAGGTGTACAGCAAATCCTTGATGAAACCGGTCAAGCTATGATTCAAATACCTGCTCAAATCAGTGGCACACAAATCTATTTTTCCTGTTCCATGGGTATGTATGGTGGAACAATAATCTTTGATCTCTAAGAGGATAGTATGATAAAACAAATAACCTTGAAGATTAACGGAATGGAATGTCCGAATTGCGCCATGATCCTTGAAGGGATTGAGGATAAGCTAAAAGGAGTTAAGTCGGCTGAGGCCAGTTATCGAAAAACGCAATTGATAGTTGAATATGAAGAATCGTTGCTTTCAAAAGATCAGATCAAAGCTGAAGTAAAACGAATGGGGTATGAGGTTGCCGATGGTATCTAATAATGTTAACTAATTTTTCTTCTGGAAGAATGATAAAACCTAATTTTCACTTATAGGATATAACAATCTGCTAATAGGTTTTTATGGGATTTACTTACTTTTCAACAATAATTCTTTTTAAAGGTTTTGCTGCAGTAATTTCAATAAACAGTGTAGTCATTCAATAATAAGTAAAATATATTTTTTATCAATAAATAAAGTAGAATACCCAAAGCAAATCATTTAAAGTTAACGGCCTCTTTAGGAAAATGCAAATGAAACTTGAACCTCATTTCGAAACACTTGCCATCCACGCAGGCCAGGCACCTGATACGGCCACGGGCGCCGTTATTACCCCAATCTATCAAACCTCCACCTATGCGCAAGTCGCCGTGGGAGTGACCAAGGGGTTTGACTACAGCCGATCTGACAACCCCACCCGCCAGGCATTGGAACAATGTTTGGCTGCCCTCGAAAGCCCCGATCAGAATCACCCTGCATATGGTTTGGCATTCTCCTCCGGCCTGGCCGCCACGGATACGCTGCTACGCCTGATCAAACCCGGTGAGCATGTGCTTGCATCCAATGATGTGTACGGCGGCACCTTCCGCTTGTTTGACAAGGTGCTGAAAGACTATGGCATTCAATTCTCCTATGTGGATATCACCGATCCCAGCCTGATCGAGGCTGCACTTAAACCTGAAACCCGCCTGGTCTGGATCGAGACCCCCACCAACCCGCTGCTCAAGATCGCCGATATTGCAGAAATATCCAAACGCGTAAAAGCGCATTCCACTCAAATTCTGGTGGCCGTGGATAATACTTTCGCGTCCCCCTATCTTCAGCAGCCTCTGGGTCTTGGCGCAGATTTTGTGGTGCACTCGACCACCAAATACCTTGGCGGACATTCCGATGTGGTCGGCGGAGCTATCATTATTAAAAACAAAGCACATTATGAGAAATTGAAGTTCCTTCAGAATGCTATCGGCGCAGTCCCCGGACCGCAAGATAGCTGGTTGACCTTGAGAGGTATCAAGACCCTCGCCCTGCGCATGGAGCGCCATTCAGTCAACGCGGCCGAGGTAGCCAAATATCTCGTCACTCATCCCGTGATTGAACGGGTGATCTATCCAGGTCTTGAGAGTCACCCCGGGCATCTCGTGGCTAAGAAACAAATGAAGCTGTATGGCGGCATGCTCTCCGTTATTCTTAAAGGCGGCGCACCTGCAGCCAAAAAATTGGTTGAAGCGACCAAAATATTCACTCTGGCCGAAAGCCTGGGCGGCGTGGAATCTTTGATCGAAGTGCCTGCCTTGATGACGCACGCCTCTGTGGCCGGCAGTGCTCTCGAAGTCCCCGCCGGATTGGTGCGGCTCTCAGTTGGCATTGAAAACATAGAAGACTTGATCCAGGATTTGGATCAAGCATTAGCAACGCTGTAACTAGTTTTTACCGATGGACAGAACAGGCACTTGGTTTCTTCAAGAGTGCCTGTTCTGTTGAATTTTTGGAATTTAGTTGATCTTGCCAGTCAAGTAATCGATCAGATCGATCTTTGTAAGCATACCCACCGGCTGCCCTTCATTATTAACAACGATTACCACTTTACCGCGCTCAAAAGCGGGAAGTACCTTTTCGATGCTTGATTCCGGAGTGACAGACAGTACATTGGGATTGATGATCGAAGCAATCGTCTCCAGCGGATCATGCACATGTGTGGATTTCAACAAATGGTCAAGCACATCCGCTTCACCCACCATGCCAATCAATTTATCCTGATCATCCACCACGGGCAACTGAGAAATGTCATATTGATTCATTTTGCTGACCACCACGTTCATTTCCTCATCAGAACGCGTCACGACCAATGGGAGTTTTTGGTGGGTTTCGATGAGCGTCATCACGCTATCAGTCACCTTGTTATCCGGTAAAAAGCTGTTTTCGCGCATCCAGTTGTCATCAAATAATTTCGACAGGTAGCGATTGCCAGAATCCGGCAGGATGACCACAACAATTTGCCCCGGTTTGAGTGATCGTACTATTTCAGATTTTAACACTCCTGCAACAGCTGACCCTGATGACCCGCCTGCAAAAATGCCCTCTTCGCGAACCAGGCGCCTCGCGAGTTGGAAAGATTCTTTATCGCTGACCTGAACCACTTCGTCCACCAGCGAAAGGTCCAGCGTGCTTGGGAGGAAATCCTCACCTATACCTTCGATCTTGTAGGTCTTGGGATGCGGATCACTCGGCATCTTGCCCTCTTTCCAGGTTTCAAGCAAGAGAGAGCCTTCGATATCCACACCCACCACTTTGATGTTGGGGTTTTGTTCCTTTAAGTAGCGTGCGGTACCAGTGATCGTTCCGCCTGTGCCCATACCCGCCACCAATACATCTATTTTTCCAGCGGTTTGTTCCCACAACTCAGGCCCCGTGAATTGGTAATGAGCTTCGGGGTTTGATTGGTTATGGTATTGATTCGCCAGCATGCTGTTAGGTGTTTCTTTTACGATGCGGGCAGCCACACTGTAGTAACTGCGCGGATCTTCCGGCGCGACGGCTGTCGGTGTAATCACCACCCGGGCGCCGAAAGCGCGTAAAAAGCGGATCTTTTCATCGCTCATCTTGTCTGGCATGACAAAAATGGTTTTATAGCCTTTGATCGAAGCAGCCAGTGCCAGGCCTGCCCCTGTGTTGCCGGAGGTAGCTTCAACTATGGTGCCGCCAGGCAGCAAGCAGCCTTCTTTTTCAGCGTTCTCAATAATGCTCAACCCAATGCGGTCCTTGATTGAGCCTGCCGGGTTGAAGAATTCCACTTTGGCAAGGATGGTTGCAGAGCAGTTGCCGAATACAATTTGATTAAGGCGCACCAAGGGGGTATTACCGATGGTTTCCAATATATTCTTGCTAAATTGAGGTTGAGTATTTTGGGTTGCCACACCCATAATGGTTTGAACAGTTGTGTTCGTCATTTCGTCACCTATCGATATTTTTACTATAGCCAACTGGAATAAAAAACGGCAGAAAGTTTCACCGTAACAAAAGTAATTTTGCGGGGAAACTGTCTGCCGCCGGGCAGTTGGCTAATAATCGTCAGGAACGATAACCAGGCGGTAAAGAGCATCCCCGCCGGATACAGGAGCAACAAACAATCAATTGGCCAAAACTTTTCGATTTCATAATAGGGCAATTATATCCTAAATTTCTAAATCTTAATTGCAACAAACAAATCTGCCTTTAATTCGGTCAATGGTTTTGACCACACAAATCTTAATAGTTCAGGTTATTATCTGAAACTGCATTGATTCAAGCACCACTTCTCTTAAAATGTTTCTTTTGGTTGCAGACCTCACATTCACAATTTTCAATGGCCTCGTTATGTGATGGTACTTTTGATTTTGCAGCATAAAGCGTAACATCCGCCTTACCAAGTAGTGTATGCCTGTCTACGCCATCAGTCGGAAATGTGGCTGTTCCAAAACTCATAGAAACTGGTGCGTTCTTTAACGCCTCCCGCAACCTAGTTATTAATATCTCAGCCCCACGTTGATCAATATCTATGCAAAATAGGGCAAATTCATCCCCACCATATCTAGCGAGCTCATCAATTGCTCGGCATTGCTCAGAAAGGATCTTTGTAACAGCTTTCAATGCCTCATCTGCAGCTGGATGACCATAAGTGTCGTTATATTCTTTTAATCCATCGACATCGCCTAAAATAACAGAAAAAAAACGATTTTGTTCTTGGCCTCGTTTAAGGTTCATCTCAAATAATTGATCAAATCCAGCCCTGTTCCAAGTTCCAGTCAAACCATCGCTAAGGGCTTGAGTTTGGGATAATGTTAATTCCGCTTGAACGTGTGTTAAAAATATTTTTTGTTGAAATGATCGCCGTATAGCAAAGGTTGCTATAAATATAGCCGATAGCCAGAGGCTAAGACTTATAGGATGGTGAGGAACTGAAGAAGTAATTGATTGGATGAATGAGTAGGATTCATCCATGTGTTGGCTGTGTTCAAAATCAAAAAGCACCATATGAACCACAAAAAGTGGTACACCAACCAATAATGCCCATACCAATGCGATTAAGACATCATTTAATAATGCATGTTTAGGTGAATCGCTCAATTTATTTTTCCTCTGGGTTAGTTGTTTCATTTTTCTCCAAATGAATTAACTGTTTTACTTAATACTTCTTTCGAAGTTTCAGTAATAAATGATTTATTACCCTTGAGAAAAACATTGACTATCTCAGGATCAAATTGAGTGTTTGCACATTTTTGAATCTCGTCTAACGCTATTTCTAGAGCAAATGCTTTCCTGTATGGTCGATCATTAGTCATGGCATCAAAAGTATCTGCAATTGTAAAAATCCGTGCCGAGAGGGGGATGTCCTTTCCAGCCAAACCTGAAGGGTAGCCAGAGCCATCAAACCGCTCATGATGGTGGAGGACAACATCCAATGCAGGTGCTAGAAAGGGTATTCCTTTTAACATTTCATATCCGGTTTGCGGATGTGAACGCATGATTTTCCACTCTTCTTCAGTTAGTTTTCCGGGTTTTCGAAGTATATTATCCGGAATTCCGATCTTGCCTACGTCGTGCAACAATGCACCCCAATGAATTTGTTGAATCTGTTTTTCGTCTAAATTCATTTGCTGAGCGATCGAAAGAGCGATTAATGTAACCCTTTCAGAATGGCCTCCGGTTTCATTATCACGCGTATCCAAAGCTTTGACCAATGCATGCAAGGTTTCATTATATGATTGGTTCAATTCTTCACTGATATCAGCACGTGATTGTAGAGCCGATTCCCGCTGTTTACTCAATGCGCCAATAATAAAAGCGGATGCAAGAAAAAAACCGCCAATGGCAAATATTCCAAAATCAATTCCCATTTGTTCGTAGAAAATATGCAATAATCCATTACTTGTCATGGCGAGGACTGCAGAGAAAATACCCTGGCGAGTTCCCCACCGGGCAGAAACGCCAATTATTGCTATTGTAAAAATAATTTCAGTATGGACAAAAAATGAACTTAATCTGAAATACCCTATAACAGCAATCATTACCGCGGCAAAAGCAATCAAATAACCCTGATATTTATTTTTCTTTAGTGCTCTAGTGAGTCCGATTAACAAAACCATCAAAACACTAACAAATGCGATGTTAATCGCATGATTCTTTCCGTTTTCCATAAAAGTCATCAATGCTATGAACCAGAAGGCAAGTAAACCGAGAGCAATAAGAATCGCCCTATCTATAGAAATGTGACGATCCTTCGATCTCAATCCTTTGATTATTCTTTCCATGATCCGTCCTTGAATCTCATTATTTTCAATCACCTATCCTGTTTCTTTAAGAATTGAACAGGTGATTCATTATCAACCATTAATCTACAACCAATAACCTGTTAGTTTATTCAACAATCAATTTTCCACGAAGCATACCCATCAGGCATTGGAAACCGTATTCACCCGGTTTGTCAGGTGTAAACTCCACAATTACTTCTTGTCCTTCTGGCAATTTCGCGCTTTTGTTGAAATCAGGGAAGGTTACAGTTTCAGAACAGGACGAACTTTCCTGTCTAGTAAAACGCATACGTAAGGGTTGCCCCGCTTTGACAACAATAATATCCGGGGTATAACCACCTTTTACGGTAATTGCTACTTCCTGTGTGCCATTATTATTGGTAGATATTCGGGTTTGTTCTTTTGGAGATAACCAGAAAAACCAGGCAATAAATAGAATGAGCAGTATTCCACCGATCATTACAATAATTTGAGGGGTTGTCATGTTCAATTCTCCTAACGGGAACGAAATTTTGGATGAAAAGCACGCAGCCGGTTGGCATTGCCAACAACAGTAACTGAAGAGAACGCCATAGCTGCGCCAGCCAGTAATGGACTAAGAAGCACTCCAAAGAATGGGAATAATACTCCCATAGCAATAGGGACTCCTAATATGTTGTAAATAAACGCGCCTACCAGATTCTGCTTGATATTACGCATAGTGGCTCTGCTTACTTCAATAGCAGTTACAACTCCTTTCAAACTACCCTTTATCAGAGTAATATCAGATGCTTCTATTGCGACATCAGTACCAGTGCCAATGGCTAAACCAACATCTGCTTGGGCTAATGCGGGAGCATCATTAATTCCATCTCCAACCATAGCCACTTTCTTTCCTTCGGCCTGCAATAAGTGAACGTTAAGGGCTTTATCTTCAGGTAATACTTCAGCTAAAACCCGATCCACGCCAACTTGACGAGCGATGGCTTCTGCAGTGCGGCGGTTATCACCAGTAATCATAACCACTTCAATGCCCATCTTATGCAAAACTGCAATAGCCTCTTTTGAATCTTCTTTTACCGTATCTGCGACCGCGATAATACCTGCTGCCTTCCCATTCAAAGCTATAAACATCGGCGTTTTTCCATCATTAGCAAGCGCTTCAGATTTCACTTCCAAATCAACCAGATCTACATTTTCCCGTTTCATCATTTTCAGATTGCCCAGTACAACCCTTTGTCCTTCAACTGTGGCAATTACACCATGTCCAGGGACTGCTTCAAAAGCTTCTGGTTTCCCAATCGATAAACCTTTGTTTCTAGCGCCTTCCACAATGGCCTCGGCTAATGGATGTTCACTTATTGATTCTACTGAAGCTGCTAGCCTCAACATTTCATCCCTAGTAACTTGTTGTTTATCTACGACCAATAAATCGGTCAATTCCGGTTTTCCTTTTGTGATCGTTCCGGTTTTATCAAGAACAACGGTTTTAATTCCTTGTGCAGTTTGTAAAGCTTCGCCAGATCGTATCAGGATACCGTTTTCAGCTCCTTTTCCAATTCCGACCATTAAACTCATCGGCGTCGCAAGTCCAAGTGCGCAAGGGCATGCAATAATCAATACCGATACTGCTGTAACTAATCCGTAAATAAGTTGCGGCTTTGGACCAAAATCAAACCAAATTACAAAAGTGACCACCGCAAGGATCATTACAATTGGAACAAAGTAACCTGAAATAGTGTCCGCCAACCGTGCGATCGGCGCCTTACTATTCTGAGCATCCTGAACCATTTTCACGATCTGGGCTAGTGCTGTATCCTTACCAACTTTAGTTGTTCGGAATTTGAATGCACCAGTCTTATTTAATGTGGCACCAATTACATCATCGCCCACTTTCTTGGACGAAGGTAAACTCTCACCAGTCAACATAGATTCATCAACAGCAGAACTTCCTTCTAAAATTACTCCATCAACTGGTATCTTTTCACCTGGACGCACTTGAACGGTATCTCCAACTAAAACCTCTTCAACAGGAATATCAATTTCAACACCATTTCGAATGACGCGGGCGGTTTTTGCCTGCAAGCCCATCAGTTTCTTTATTGCCTCACTTGTTCGGCCTTTTGCTCGCAATTCCAATGCTTGACCTAAAACAACAAGCGCGATGACAACAGCCACGACATCATAAAAGGGTTCTGATGTCCCCTCAGGAAATATGCCGGGGAAACCAATTGCAACCGTTGAATAGAGCCAAGCTGCCCCCGTGCCTAATGCGATTAAAGTGTTCATATTGGCTGCCCTGTGTTTCAGAGCTGCCCAAGCGCCATTAAAGAAGTCGCCTCCAGACCATAATAGAACGGGTAAAGTTAATAACGCGGCAAAAAACCATGAAACACGTAAAGTTGTCATGGACCAATCCCGTACAAGTGGTATGAATTTGGGATAGGCTGTAATTAGTACTGGTATTGAAATTATTGCAGCAAACCAAAAACGGTTCATCAACCGCTTATACTCTTTCTCATGAGCTGCTTGCTGTTGATCAACTGACTCCTCACTTAATGCAGGTCTTGTCTTATAACCCCAATCCTCTATTGCCGAGTTTAATCGATGGAGCGTTGTCTGTTCTGGCAAATAGTCTATGGTAGCTTCTTGAGTAGCTATATTAACGGAAGCATCCAACACACCTGGCGTTGCCTTTAATTCCGTTTCAATAAAACCCACACATGAAGTGCAGCGAATATTTTCAATTCCTATTCTCGTTTTCGAACCGCCTACTAGATATCCTGTTTTCTTAATAACACCCACGATTTCTTGAATCTGGATAACTTGATTATCAAAATCGACTACTACTATCCCAGATGTAGAATTTACGATGACTCTATCAATACCATTGAGTTTTTTTAATGCCTTCTTTATCAATTCACCACCAGGTTGCCCCTCCTTAGCTAACTCTAGGATAGGTAACTCAATTTGAAGTACTCTGGTGTTAGGATTAAAACCAGTAGTGGCTGAGCCAATTGGGTCCTCAGTCATGAGCACATATTGATGTGGATTGTTGTCAAATTTTTGTAAACAACTTTCAGAACAAAAGAAATATTTATGCTCCATGTGTTCTCTTGATTCAAAAGCCACATTTGGATCAATTTCCATTCCGCATACCGGATCTTTAACCATTTAGCACCTCATGTATTAATCGAATAAATCATCTAGTTTATGATAGCACTTTACAGCCTACCTGATATGCGTCAATCAGCATGTATATTTATAAGCATAAATCCATTTAAATATAGGCAAAAATGCTCAATTATGAAATTAATCTGAGAATGTTCTTTGTTTACAAGAGAAATTATTCAAAAATGAGTTCTTGCTTAGGTTCTATTTGAAGTTGAATTAAGGCCAAGGAGATTTTCTTTATAGGTTTTGTTAGGCTACACACTTGAATTTTTTCAAATTTTCAGGCAATATGACCTAGCACTATACAGTCACTGATTTTTAGGTTTCTATCGACAACTTTATTTTTAATACCCCCTTTACGACTAGTATTTCATATTAGCGTGCAAAAAGTAAATCAAAACCAGCGTTTGAATTGGATCAAATAACTGGGTAAAAACATTTGGGACGATTATCAATTACAAAACAGCCTTAAAATGATGAATATCCCTGACTACATAAGTTTTATAATTTGAATTGACCATTTTAAGACCAAAACCCTAAGTAAAGTCTATAACAATAATGCATCAACTTCGTAGAAAGTGATTCTGAGTACCCAGCTAAATTAAGTGCTTTGCTAGTTTTGCGCGAGTTGTTATTAATGATTTGGCTTCCCTCATTTGAATGTTAAACACTGATATATATAATGTCAATTGATAAATCCTCTCAACGGCTTGTACGCCAAAGCAAATTTACCAGTATTTTTCATAACACCTGCCTACTCAAAAAAGATGGATCCCAGCTCGTGCCATAGCATAATCCTCAGCCAGAGGTACGCGTAACAAGGGGGTGTGTTCAAACACGAAATTTATCTCTGCGCATTAATTTTAGGTTCTTCGCCAGTTTTTTCCTGTATCCTTGATATGCGTAAATTAACCAGTCGCTCATTTTCGTTTACGATTAATCTTCGGTACTCATATTTGTCTTCGATAACCTTCACGGAGTTTGTTATCCATTCTTGTAATAATGGGAATCCAAACCAGACACTGCTCAAACCAAACAAAACTCCTGAAATCAAACGCATCCAGGCATTGAAAGATCCCCAGGCATCACCTGAATAAAAAGTAGAAGGAAGACTCTGGTTGGTCAATATCGCCAACCAAAAATTTGAATCTCTGAAACCTTGCCCAATGCCTGCGAAATCACTAATAAGGTGCGTCGTGCCGTCAATGGCCATTGGCAGAATCAATAAGAACGCCCCCCACCACTGAAGTTTACCAATTTTTTTCTTGAGGATCGCCCAAATAATTCCAAACACCCAAATACTGGTGAACATTGATACCATACGGTCAGACCAAGCTACTTTCCAGCCCATTTGTGAATTCCCAATAAATTGTCTTAGGATTCCCACATCTAATGTGTTCATCCATACGGATTGAATTTCTGTTAACGAGTAAGAGATTTGAGGACCAAAAAGAAAATATGACCTTTCAGGCAATTGATGACATAGAAAAGAGTAAATCCAATAGATGGTTTTTGCTGGTAAAAACCATCCAATTGACATAAATAGAGGTGCAAGCAGTGGAGTCACAACAATAACCCCCATAAATAAACTGATCGTTAATATCCAATGTTTTGCCAGCCAGATGGAAAAGATATCCAATTTTCTCATCTAGACTTTTATATTATTTGTGAATGATGTCATAATAACCTTCTCCGGTTTGGAGTATGTTAATTACCTAAACTCGACTCAAATATTTTTAATTGCTTGTAATCTTTTATGGAATAATCAACTCAAAATCTTTCTCATAAACCAAACTTTCTTTTTGCACTACTACATTGATGTTCCACTTCCCTGACATACTGAAATCAGCAGTAATCGAATACCTACCACTGGATTGTTCAGTGGCCAAGCCAGTCATACTCATACCTGACATATCCTTATGATCTGCGCTGACATCTACTTTTGCACCAGATAAGGGTTGTCCATTGTTATTTTGAATATCCACAATAACTATATTACTTCCAACAACAGGCGTTATTGGGTCAGTATTAAGGGTAATACTTACTGTTTGAGCTGGAGGATTTTGCCCCGTTGTTACATTGCTACAAGCAGTTATGAGTACTGATACAATTAATATCATAGTAAAACATTTTCGAAGTGTTATCATTTTTTCCTCGCTTAATCTGTAACATTAATCATTAACATCAAACCACCCGGTTCGACATTATCATTGGTTGTATGGTGAAGAATATGACAATGTAGCATCCATTGCCCTGTTTCAGCGGCAATAAACTCTATATCATATCGTTCTCCTGGAGAGACTAAAACAGTGTCCTTTGTTAGTTGAGCATCTATAGGAACCGGATGTCCATCTGTTGCAACAATTTTAAATGGGACGCCATGTAAATGGATTGGATGAACGAATTGTCCAATCCCCATCAGGCGCAAACGAACAAGTTGTCCTTTCTTTACATTTATAATTTCTGTATCAGGAAAGGCCTTACCATTAAATGTAAAATAATTGGGTTCCATTCCTGCCATAGGCATGGAAGCCCAGGTTTTCCCATCTTTGAATAACCATTCGGAAATCATTAAGGTGATATCGACATCCGGCTTCGGTACTTCTGCTTCTTTGGGGTCAATAATGAACGGTGCGTACAACCCTGCAGAAACCTGAATATCGCCTTCGTAATGTGAATGGTACATATATGAACCAGCAGGTTTAGCTACAAACTCATATACAAATGATTCACCAGGTTGAATTGGTTTTTGAGTAACGTTTGGAATTCCATCCATCGCATTTGGCACGGCAATTCCATGCCAATGAATAGTAGTAGGTTCCGGTAATTCATTTTTAATTATGATTCGAACAGCATCTCCTTCTGTTACACGAATCATAGGACCAGGTACAGTATCGTTATAAGTCCAAGCTGTTACCGAAATATCTTTTGTTATTGGCCAACTAATTGGTTTTGCGGTTAATTCAAATACTTTTATTTCATCATCTAAGTAATAATCGAGAAGTTGACCACCATTAGTTTCAATAGCTTTTTGAATGCTCTCACCACCGATTGGCTCCATCATGTGTGAACTGCCCGACGAAGATGACATTGTTCCGGGTGTTGCAGTTGGAATTTTACCGTTTTCAGAATCAACACTTGTAGAATATTTAGGAGAATTACTAGGTGAACAAGCAACTAATATAAAAACTCCAAATATAATTACCATTAAAATATTTTGATTTTTTTTCAAGATCTAACCTCCATTTAACATAAATACATTAAACAAAGGATAGATTATTTCGAAAGTGAAAATAAGAGCATAATTGCGTAAATAAATATAAGCTATTATGCCTATTTTTATCTTGTTTGTAGATATTGATATCTTGGGCAGATTGTATATTATCTCCTAACCCTCAACAATCACAACTGCCTGATTTAATTTATTTGTGCGTTTCTATCCAATATTTTTTTAAATATGTCAGTAAATAGATCCAAACAAGGTAATATCCAGACAAAAAGAGGACAGGTGTTAGTACTTGTAACCTTTATAAAAACGCAAATTCGGTATCAACGAACTAGTAAAACCCAAATGTCCTAACTCGGGACAATACTAATGCGGGTTTTCGTTAGAAAACGATATACAAAATAATTTCGTGTTGGAATTAAGAGGATTTATAGCTAGTACCGTTCCTGGAATATGCTTGGTAAGATTTTTAATCAGGAAATCTTGTCTGGGATGCTGTAAATCATTTACCAGATATACTGCAGTTTCATAGGAATCACCATCCAAGATCAGATTCGTTGAAGGACCTACTTGAGGATAAATCATCAGTACAGCCATCTGGCAGCTGCATGAGGGAGTACTTTTATGATCAAGTAAAGCAGAATGCAAATCGAAAGTTTTTAAAACCAAATATCCTTCAGATCTTAAGACAGTTGAAACCTCAAGTTCCGCAGAATCGCAATCCTTTTGAAGGACGAAGAGTAATTGGTTCGACGCATTCATAAGCAATCTCCAGATATAGTATAAAAAAATGAGGCATCCCCAACCAGTGTAATACTGCTGGGATGTCTATAAGCTATATTGCCTATTAATGGCAACCATGGCTACGCTTATTTTCTTCGGCTTTATTATCTGGAACAGTGTGGTATTCAACTGAGGGATTTTGTAAGTTAGACTGTTTATCCTGTTCCTGATGATCACCATGGGTACTGTGTCCTGAATGCATAAATATATGACTAAGTAACATTACAGCAATTAAGCCATAACTCAAAACCAGACTTAAGGGAATTTTGTATACAAAAATTGCTACCAAAGCGATCATTATTCCAGCCAGGGCAGCAAGGCTCCACATGGGAATCCTAAATTTATTTTTACCAATCATTTTCATTTTTCTCCTTTATTATGTACACTATAGTGGAGGAAAATGATGATGACCAGAGTAATTTAGCGTATCGGTATATCAGTCGTTCTGCCTATATTTCTTCTACCTTACTGAGATAACTGCAAGCAAGAGGAAATCCACTATCAAGAATTTTATGCAGCTTTTTTTGAATTTTCACTGATTTACTGATCTTTTCAAGGCGTGGTAAGAGGAGTGATTGAGAAATTGCCAGATCTAATGCGACCTGTAAATTCTTTTGTATATCTCGATCAAATAAACCCACGCCGTTGTAAGACCATGAATTTGCGAGATAAATTATTCCTTCAAAAAATGAATTACCGAACCTCACTGATCGGATTTCCTGCAGTATTTGTTTTACTTGTAAAAAAGGCAACAATCCGGAAGGATAACCGAATAATATTTTTGACAATTTCCAAAAAGCCTGTTGGGGATCCCGAATTGAAGAGTGTAGGATTCCCCTTTCACTTGAGTGATTCAGTGAAGTATTCTCTGAAGGTAAACCAGAGATTCTGTTTATCAGATCACAATTTATGATCGTTGCCTGGGAAAGTAAATTCAGGTCCAACCAGTTGGTTTTAATGGAATCTATCGTTCCAACGATTGACAAATTTGAGGGAAATGGGATTGGCTCAGAGAAATGCGATGTAGGAAGGCGCATTATTTCTTTATGCTGAAGTTGAAAAGCAGTTTCAGAAAAATACTCATCCAATTCACTAGGACTAATTCTTATCAATTCGGCAACAAAGTACCGATCCTTATTTTGGGGCAGACTTGCTTCTTCAATTATTGATTCTAATTTAAGGGTAGTAAACCGCGAATGTGCTCTGGTTAAAGTATCTCCATCGGCATTATTCGAAGCCCACCAAGGATGGCCCAACATGGTTTGATATTGATACAAATTACCCATTGTGAGAATGTTACTAAAGCAATTAACCATTGTTTCTTTAGCTGATTCCATTAAACCAGTCAAAAGAATCAAAGGTTTGGATTTTAGAGCTACAAGAAGATTGCCAACCCAAATCGGAGTAGTAGAAATTCCAGATTGTTCAATTTTAGCCAAAGTATTATTGATGATATTAAGTTCAAAATCTTGATCTTTTGAATTTTCAACTTTTCTCATATTATTTGATCGATCGATAGTAGATCAATTCTCCAAAGATTGTTTTGAAATGTTTGTTTTCTAGGATTGTTGAAAAACCTGCCTGGCGAAGCATGTCAAACAAGAGTCCCCGGATATTATCCCCAGCCTCTTCCATATGAGAAATTGGAATGGCGACGAGACGCATAACAAAACTTGTGGGTTTTCCAAAATCAATGAGGTGGAACTCACCCCCGGGTTTCAAGACACGAAAGACTTCTTGGAATGCCTTTCTTTTATTCGCCGTCGTCAAATGGTGGATCATTAAGCTGGAAATAACGCGGTCAAATGATGCCTCCTCAAAAGACAGATCGAACGCCAATCCGTATTTCCAATTAATCACCGCTCCTACAGCCTCTGCTTTTTCTTTCGCAATGGATAAAACTCTTTGATCTCCGTCCAATCCGGTCAAATCAATACGTGGCGAGAGTTGTTTCATTTGAATAGTCAACGTGCCTGTTCCACACCCCAGATCTAATACTTTATGACCAGGTTTCAAATGGGCTTTTTCTATCAGGTAACGTTTGAAGGTTTCTTCGCGCATTCCCCACTTGAGCACTGGATCGTACAGTGGGGTTAACCAATTTTGATTTAATGCCGGAATGTATTTTTCTTTTTTCGTCATTTTAGCTTCCCTTATTAAATCTCTAATGGTTTTTACGACCTGTTGTTTTTTAGAGTCAAGATGGCTATTAGGGGCATACTGATTGCAAACACCAAAACACTGACAATCTGTGCCTGATTCAACCCCAGTGCAATGACCTTGTAAGAGCTTGTAAAAGCTACGAAAAAGCGCAACAAGGAATATAGAGATAAATAGATCAGAGTGAGCATTCCGTCTCGCAAATTTTTCTTGCGTAATTGCCATAACAACGCAAAAATAAGAAGATTCATTATGATTTCATAAACAGGTGTGGGTGTGTAGTAGACACCCAGTTGGGGGACCATGGCATTTGGGCTTGTATAAGCAAAACCAAAAGGTCCTGTAGTGGGCTTTCCAATTGCATCACCAGTGATAATGCAGGCAACACGTCCTATCGCCTGGGCTAACACTAACGCCGGCACAAAAGCATCAAGCAAGCGCGGTAATTTCCAGCGTTGAATACGGGCAAGAATGGCTGCGGCAATCATGCCGCCAATTACCCCACCCCAGATTGCAAGACCACCTTCCCAAATTTTGAACGCTCTAAGAGGATTTGCAGCGAATTCATCCGACCAATGATCAATGACATGGAATAAACGGGCGCCGATGAGCCCGGCCACAATAATCCAAATAAGACTGTCGGTGATCTTGTCTTTATTAAATCCTTTATGCTCAGCTTCTTTTAATGCCAGCCATATACCAATAAATATGGCAGAAATCACAATCAAGCTGTACCAACGCAAATGAAAGTGACCAATTGAAAAAATAATTGGATCAATCGAAATAGTAATCATATGACCTTTTTTTTCCCCGTTAGCCTATCCAGCAAACGGGGAATCTAGGGAGGAGTGTTATTGTTATTAATGTTTGTGACTGGCTTCTGGTTCGGTTACATATTTCTGGGGTTCTTTGTCAAATGATTTTTTGCAGCCAGCCGAGCAAAAATAATAGGTTTTTTCCTTATACTCAGACTTCTCAGTGGCTGTTTTGGGATCAACATCCATGCCGCATACAGGATCTTTTGTCATTTTATATCTCCTTTAGTAACATCTAAAACCTGATTGAATTGTTGGTACCTTATAGATGTCAGTATACGGTGAATCACAAGAGAATCACAGCGCCAAGTTGCTGGAATGAATATAAGTATTTTTGCCTATATTTATCTCAAAAAAAAGAATCAAACAGGAATTCCTACGTTTAGATTTACGTATTTTTACCGTAAAGCCTAGTCTTTTTCGATAGGATGGAGAGAAAGTGGTTCAAACCTCTTGCCACCACCGTTAAAGAATTTACCAAAGATTTCATAATAGGTAAGTCTCATCGTCTGAATACCGACAATTAAACCTTCGAATCCAATAATGAATACCAAACCGACGAGAAACATGACCCAATAACCAATCCCGTGAGACGGACTGACCATATCTCCCAGGATGAAAAACACACCACTTAGGTTACTGTGAGCCACTGCAAAAGCGCCTACACGAACGAAGGAGAGGCTATTGCTTAAATAACTGATCATTACTTCGAGCAATTCAAAGAAGACCTGCACCGCAAACATGCCAACTCCGCCATGAATCAACGGTCGGTGGCCTCCCATGAGGCGGATAAAGACTTCAGCTCCGCCAATAGCAATTAAACCAATGCTGGTGGCAACGATAAATGGAATTTTCGGCAGGCTAAAAGCTGGCATGGCAAGCGCAAGACCGGTTCCAATTAAGGACCAATATAACCAAAGACCTGCAATGCCGTTCTTTGAGAAAATCATATTCGGCCAATCTTTAACCTTGATCAGGTTAAAGATATTCAGTAGATACCCAATTGAAAGCACACCAACACCCGCGATAATGGTGATGATCAGGATTGTCATAATATCTTCAGCAGGGCGAAGCCACAACGCCGGGATTACATGTTCAAATCCAAGGATACTTCCGTACAGAAAACCAAAAATAGTGGACATGATACCGCAGGCGAAAATAATCGGATTTAAACCCCCAAGACCCTTCATGATCTTAAGTCTCTTGGTCATTCCCAGGAAACCAAAAAGGGTGATGATTAACCCTTGACCTACGTCTCCAAACATGGCTCCAAACAAAAACGGGAACATAATTGCAACCAAGGGTGTAGGATCAAGTTCACCATATTTTGGTTCGGCGTAATTTGACACCAGCATCTGGAAGGGTCGCAGCATTCTGGGATTGTTTAGGGCGATTGGGATTTCATTGCTGTCTTTTTCACGTTTTGTGGCGTGCGTTTCAATCACTATGTTTTCCGCGATGGCTTTTAACTTATTTCTCAGATTATCCACCTGGGAAGAGAAGACCCATCCCACGATGATATAGGTATATTTGAGCCGGCCGTATTTCAAGATCGCGTTGGTGGTCAGATGGCTGCACTTAATATCCCATAATAGGTCGGTGAGTTCAGTCTCTTTGGCCTTGCGAATCTCAGCCAGTGGTCCTTTGAGTTTTACGATCTTTGTTTCAGATTCCTGGATGGTCGTTTTGACCGATTCAACTATCTGGGCAGGGGTCCCTTGAAAATCCAGGGGGATACTGATGGGGTCGAGGTAGGCGCTGCGTGCTGCCCGGTCAAGCATATCCGAATTATCACGGCTGGCAGCCAGCCAAACCACTGATCTTTGCGGTTTTTGACTGAGGGTGAATAATTCGTGAGGAATTCGATCAAGACTGGTGCCAAGGCGTTCGATGTGCTCGTTGGGGATAATACCAATAATCGAAGCGATATATTTGGCGTTTTGCAACTGTGAAAAATCTACGTCAATTCCAGACAGCGGTTCAATCTGTATAAGAACCGTTTTGAGATGTTCGATTTTCTTGGTCTCAAGATTGATCTGATCTACCAATTCCTTGACCTGTTTTTCAACTTCATCAATAATGCTTTTAGCTTTTTCCGCATCGATCAATTCATCGTAATCCTTCTGTAATGGGCTTGTCTTTTCGACACCCAATGAGAGAAGAATTGAATGAAGTCTGCGTTCTAGTATGGAATAAGCTGCAGCTTTTTCTTGCCACAGGTTTGCCTGGGGATGATTTTTATCAGAACCTAAATAATTGACATCGGTCTGACTAAATATCCCTTGACCACTCAAGACCTTGGTAACGGTAATCAAGTCTTTGGCGGGTGCAATAATTTCGATCTCAGTCATTTCTTGCGGATAGAACATATTCTCTCCGTTGGTTAATAATAATTATATTATCAGGTCAAAAAATAAGAGTCCGCTATATTTCTAAATAGGAGCCTTATTTGATTTGGCCTCAATCAATATGATTGAATCACAGATTTCATAATCCAGCATCCCAAGTAACCTCGCGCAATACTAATTTGGAAAAGATTGCCTTTAAAACCAACATGGCATTTTTAAGTGACCCGCTTTTCAAGCATCATTTCAGCCTTGATAACCTGTGTGGCGACGCAGAAGCGCTTTATCCATGTAGAATTGTCATAACAATTCTGTTTGCCTCCGTTTCCTCCTTCTTGTTTATTGGAACAACCTGCCTTAGCCTGTTTCTTTTACTTTTACTTATAAAGGTAATTATTATTTGGTATTCCTTCACATTTTGTTAAACTTGTTCAATGAATAATACAAACTTTTGAATAGAAAAAATCCATATATTTCAACAACAATTTATTAGTCTATTTTCGTGATTTTGAACTGGATTATTATCTTCTTTTTGTTTTCCGCTTTCTAGAAACACAATACGAACCTGTAGTCATTTTCTACACTTTTAGTATACGGCGATTTTTAAGGGAAATACAGGCCAAGTTGCTATTATTCAAGTAAGCGATTATGCCTATATTTATCCCGAAAAGGAAAATTCTATAGGAATCAGATAAAGTAAATGTCCATTATTTTATTGTCACTGATCATTGAAAACGATAATGTTCTTTTTTGAATTACCTATTGAGCGTTGGGTTTTGCCATTTTGATTAAAATGGTTGTACCTTTACCAAGAATGGAATTGATTTCCAATTCAGCATCAATAAGTTCCGCTCGTTCGGATAAACCTAACAAGCCAAAATGACCTTTTTCAGGAAATTCAACAGGGTTTCCAGAAACCACGAATCCCTTACCATCATCTCGGATCATGACGATAAGTCGATTTTCTGAGAAATCAAGCTCTACCCAGGCATGAGCTGCGCTGGCATGATGGATTACATTATTTAGAGATTCTTGAACCATGCGATAAATAGACATTTCACTTTTAGCATCGAGCCTAAGTTCCTGACCCTTTGAACTAAAAGCAATTGGAAGATTTGATGATTGCTCCATTTCATGGACCAACATTTCCAAAGAAGCGACTAATCCCAAGTCTTCAAGATAAATAGGCCTCAATCCACGAATCATACGCCGCAGGTTGGTCATCGTTTGTTGAACAAGGGTTTGAAGCTCACTCATTGGGCTGCTTTGTGGTTTTGGTGTGTTCAATAAGGCTAATTGGATCCTCTGATTAAGAGCTATCAAAGCTTGAATGGTATCATCATGCAGTTCTCGAGCCAGACTTTTTCGTTCACTTTCTACTCCAGCGGTAATGGCGCCAATATAATTGTGCAATGTTTGTTGGGCGGTCTTCAACTTCTCTGCCATTTCTATTAATTCTGCCTGCAGATTGCGAATCTCTTCAATTCCACCAACGGGTTGGTTTATGGAATCAAAATCGCCTGCCGCCAGGTTAGAAGCTTGTTTTTCCAATTTCTGTAAAGGTGTAACGATACGGCGCGCGCCAAACCAGATTGCCAACAAAGCCAAAAGAAAAACGGGGACTAAAATCAACGGCGCAGCCTGGGTGTTAACTAAATTGGGATTAGCAATATCCTCCCATGCCTCTTCAATAATCAATCCCCAGCCAGTATTTTGAATGGGGCTAAAGGCAACGACATGTTCACCTTCACTGCTTTGAAAATAATTTATCCCGCTTTCACCGTTTAAAACATCCTCTATCCCGGGATGAGTTGGCAGGCTCTCGTCGATCTTTATTGGACCACCATGGTAAAGGACATCGAACTTTCCTTTGACACCAGAAGAACTTATTACCATCACTGTGGTTTGACCTGAATTGGAAAGTGACCCAATAGATTCATTTATCATCTGACCAGGTGAAAAAGCTCCTACCAGGATTTCTTTTTGGGCAGTAATCACACTGACAAAAATATAAGCATTGGAATCCACACCAGAATTGATTAAGGTTGAGAATTGTGGTGTATCTGATTTTTTATCAGATCCAAATGAACCTGGAATTTGTTTAGGAAGAGTAATCCAATCCACTTTTGAAGAAGAGGAACGGATCAAGCTTCCATCATTGGCAAACAATGCCAAGCCCCCGTCAAAAGTGGTTGCGATTTCATCTGGTGTCAATATCAGGGAATTAAAATTCGTTTTACCTTCAAGATTTCGTGACAAAATCTGAATCGTACTGCCAACATGAGAAATTTCCCGTTCCAAAGTGCTTGCTGCGGCCTGTACAGTTTTTAGGTCCCGATCCCCGACCAGGCTCCGCATAGCTTCGTGATGGAGAGATTGACTACCAAAAGCAACAACAAGAACCAAGATGGTTAAGGGAAGGACGATAAACAAGAATAATTGTAGCGTGAACCCTCTTAAACCAGAGGGCCGCGTTTTGAGAGTTTTTTTATTCAAAGAAGGTTGGGGAGTTTTATTCAAGACATCCCTTTTTCCATAAAGAACCAAATAGATCCATCATGGAAAACAAATCTTATGAATTTTCAGCGATGTTTGCCGAAATAAGTCCAAGTGAAACAGCTTTCATCACTGCTTCTGTGCGGCTTTCAGCATTCATTTTTTGAAAGACATTTGCCAGGTGGTTTTGAACTGTACGGTCACTGATCGATAATTGGGCGCCGATAGCCTTATTCGTAAAACCCTTTGCAGTTAGGGTCAATATCTGAAGCTCCCGTTCAGTTAGAGCTTCAACCATGTTCGTTTCTGCTTTGCCAGAAAGTTTGGCGATCAGTTTTTGAGCAAGGGCAGCATCCAGCACAGATTTGCCGTGGAACACATCTTTAACCGCATCAACAATCTCTTGAGGTTCGGCGGTTTTTAATACATACCCATTTGCTCCTGCCTGAAGAACGGCTTGAACAAATGGTTCATCATCATAAGCTGTTAATACCAATATACCGATAGACAAACGATTTGAGCGTATCCAACGGGTTACTTCAATCCCACTCATAATCGGCATCTGAATATCCAGAACAGCGACATCAGGTTTATTTTTTTCAAGCAACTCACAGGCTTCCTGACCATTGGAAGCTTCAGCGATTACCTGAATATCCGGGCTTTGCTCAAGAAACTGACGAATGCCAGCCCTCACGACCACATGGTCATCGGCCAATAAAACACGAATAGTAGATTGAGATTGATTTGTCATTATTTGATAATTATACTCACAGAATGGATATTCACTAGAACTGTTCTTTTTTTTCGAATTGCACTGAAAGAAAAAGCTTCTTGAGCAATTGTTTACCTAAGGCATAACTTCAATGATCCCGCGCATTCTGGTGTGATTCGGGCTGCACCAGCGGTTGCAGAAAAAGGTGTATTCACCAGGTTTATCAAAGGTGAGCGTCGTTTCAACGAATTCACCTGGTGTCACCTCTAGTGGAATCATCTCATAGCCCCCGATTGCGAAACCGTGAACGACATCTTCACTGGTCATGCGGATACGAATCGGAACCCCGACCCTGGTTTGGAGGGTATCCATTGACCAGCCACCATTTTCGAAAGTACGAGCATGGAGATCAATTATGGTTCCCTGTTTACGACTGATCAGCCACCGCCCCACAAAGGGGATGGAAATTGCAATAATTATGAAAAAAACTACCAACGAACGAGCGATTATCTCTTTTTTCATCGATTTATTATCCGATCAATAACCAGAGCATACCAACCATGGTCATGGCTGAAAAAACAATCATGGGCAGCGCCTGTTTCAATGAACCTGAAATTTTTATGGCAACCCGGCTGGACCAAAACAGTCCGAGCGCTAAAACAATCACTTGCAAGAGCATACTCGTGAGTGTGGATTGTCCCACCCAGGGTTTTGCCACTGTGCCAAGCAAATTCCAGCCCCACCCAAACGGGTCAGAAACCACCGGTAAAACGTATGAGAACTTGGCCAATGCAAAAGAAATCGTAAATGCAATCCAGGCTGTCAACCCCAATGGAACCAATACCTGGCTTTGATGGGCAAGTGCCTTTCGCAGGTTCATTTTCTGCTCACCAAGTTTATTGGCAATCCAAACAGCTAACGTATATATCCCTGGAACAAGCATCAAGGCAATGACGAGGAATAATCCGGCAAATAAGAACCACGATCCGGTGCCTATCGCATAAGCCGCCATTTTTAGCTGCCCCCACGGGCCAAGAAAAATTGCCGAGTCCATTAATGCACTGGAGACCATGACCAATCCAAGAAATGCTTCGTCAAGAGAGTGTTTTGTTTCTGGTCCAAGATCGCTCCCCCATGGACGCAAGTTCACAGCCAGGTTATCAGATGGGCAGACACGCAGACATTCCATGCACAAACCGCAATTGGCGCTGGACTTCAATGCCAGGGGGTACACACCCCATGGGCAAGCTTCATAACAACTTTTTTGAGCATGCGTTGAGCAAATTTCCGGGTTCTTGACTCTCACTTCCACAGGGGCGGCTTGTGCATATAATCCGGTAAAGCCTCCAATTGGACAGAGGTAATTGCAGAAAGACCTGCGTTCAAAAACCAGGGCAAGTACAAATGCCAGTAAAAGGATGATTAATAATACAATTGAAGTCACACTTGGTGAGGTTAATGTGATTACGCCAAAAAGACCCACAAGCATAAACCCACCTGCTTGTAACCACCGTCCACGCAGGAATTTGGGCCAACGTTTTCCAAGACCAAAATTTTTACCTCTGGGTTGAAGGATTCCTCCATTTTGAATCCACTCACCCGGCATCGGGATGGGGCAAATACTGCACCAGGAGCGGCCTCCAAAGGGGATGAAGAATAATTTTAGAGCAGTCCACCAGGCAATCCACACAAAGATGATCGCAAAATTATGACTGCCAACGACGGAACCCAATAAACCAGCCAGGATCGTAAAGATAAACCCTGCCAAAGTAATGGCGCGAATTAAGAATTGCGGCCACCGATTTCTTATAAGAAAATTTGTCCATCTTGTACGGGTAAGATCCAGCCGGTTCATGATGTTTTTCCTGTTTTTAATACTTTAGATTTCTTCAAAGAAAAAATAGCTGCCACAACAGCCAAAATTCCAAGCAGCACCCCGCGGATCAATATCAAATTCGGTCCGACCCAGAGTTTTCCGATCATGAACGGATGTAGGTTGCCGCAGGCAACAGAACAGCGAAAGCGAAACATGCCAGGCCAGGAAGCAACAAAGGTCCCTGTTACGGGCTGACCAGGGTCCGAAGTAAGTTGAAAATCATACCCATCGATAGAGATTCCGTGAACCACATCCGTGGAGACGAACTCGATCGTTACTCGGTCGCCCTGGTTGACCTTTATTTCTGCAGGTGTGAACTGAAAACTGGTGGCGTCAATATGGATCAATCGATCAATTGGCTTGGGCGTCACCAGTGGTATTGGTAAAAAAAGGATCAATAAAGCACACTGACTGATTAATACCATCAACCGCCATTTTGTTTGTAGAGATTGATGGTTTAACTCTTCTTGAGTGGACAGGAGTTCTTCCATCATTTTACCGGCGGCATGTTCGATTGACCATACTTTGAATACGTTGTATCAATCGCTGCACGAATTTCTGCGGGTGTTTTTCCTTCTTTCGTCATCTTTTGGGTATCTTCATTTATCCGAACACATAAGTAGCAATAAAGAGAATGCGGATCGTTGACTACTTCACCCGAGGGTTTGACTTCCTTTACGTAGCACGAGTAATTGGACGTGTGGCCCACGGCGCCGCATCCGCAGTAGCAGGGCACATTTTTCAAGGCATCCGGGTTTGTGATGGCAAATTGATATGCCGCCTGGACGTTCGCCGGGGCCTTGAGAATCTCTGCTTTAACATCAATAGGCGGCAGCGCTTTAGTGGGTTCCTTGATGGACGCTGCCGGCGTACTGCTGCAAGCTGCCAAAAAAACAGCCAGCGGAATGATTACTGAAATTAATAATATCCATCGTTTTCGAGATTTATTCCCGACTGAAATTTTTTCCATAGATCGCTCCTTGTTACAGGTAAAAGATAATCATCTTCTCTAAGTATATGAAGATAGCTTGCATCTCTTCAGGGCGAAACAGCGTGCTTGAAGATAGGCCGTTTTGCCTACGAATCATGGTTAAGGAATAACAAAACAAAGGAAGTGATTATCCCACTGCCTTTGTTTATTCTTGTTTGAATTAATAATTTGACTTTTGTGAATTACGGAACCCAATTTGAGAGTACTTCAAGGGTTTGGTCTTTTTTCGCAGGGTCATTGTTCGGAATGTGCACCTTGAAATCATGGAATCCATCCATCCCTTCATGCATCATCAGCTTAAAAGAAAGAGTTGTCTTTTGACCTGGTTGTAACGTCATTGTTCCAATTTCGGGGGTAGGTGGACAACATCCTTTTACTACTTCAATGTATGGAGCCTTTGTAAAAACAAGGGGTTGATCGCCAACATTTGATAACTCAAATGATACCAATACCGGAACCAAATTTTTTTGATTTCCCAAGTCAAGTGATTCTTTGTTCACTTTTAAACTTGGCCCTCCCGTAAATTCAGGGGTATAAGGTTGAGCTTTTTTCTGCAATACGACAGTCAGCGTTGTTGTTACAACCAATAAAACAGCGATAACATACACCCAGGAATTTTTTCGACTTCTTTTTTGGGGTTGTTGGCGTTTTGTTGAATAAGGTTTCTTGTTTGCCATTCGTACCCCTCCTTTTAATATTTTCTGATTTTGAAAAATTGTATGAGACAAACCTATCCTCCACAATAGGCCATTTAGCTGGGTTTTAGCTAGGTAATAGTGCGCGCCAATAGGTACGCAAGATTGCCTTTGGGGTTTTATGCATTTTTGCTATCATAATCAGGGTGGCATCTCATAATCACTGGAGAAAACAATTACGTGGATAAACCAAGCGATCAAGAACCTCTTGAAAACGAGCATCCTTCTTCTGTAAACGTGTTTACCAAATTGCATAATAAATTCGAACAACCCTTCTTATTAACGTGGGAAGGGATTGTATATTCTTTCATCTACTTAGCCGCAATACTTACACGTCTGGTGGCGTTGGGTTCACGCGTTATGAGCCACGATGAAAGTCTACATGTTTTCTACTCATGGTTGATCACAACCGGTGGCGGATATATCCATTCGCCAATGATGCATGGTCCATTCTTGTTTGAATCCACTGCGTTGATAAATCTACTCTTCGGCGCCAATGATTTTGCCTCACGGTTGGTACCTGCGATCCTGGGCATCTTGATTGTCATCCTCATTCCTCAGCTTTTTAAACCCTGGATTGGAAGAATTGGCGCAATTATTGGCTCTTTATTATTATTGGTGTCCCCATATATTTTGTATTACTCCAGGTATATTCGTCACGACATCATGGTGATTGCCTGGTTGCTTTTGATGGTTTTTGCAATTCTCGCTTACCTGCACGATCGCAAAGAAAAGTTTCTGGTTCTCTTTGTGACCGCTTTGGCGCTCATGTTTTCCACCATGGAAATTACATTTATCTATCTAGCAATTTTTGCAGTCTTTCTTTTTATGCGGATGTTTACTATCCATGGCTGGCATTGGAAAGCGATCAAGACGTCTGCCGAATTTGATTTGCTCATCTTAATGATCACGCTGGGAGCATTTTTCTCATCTCCAATTCTGATACCGCTGCTAAATCCCATTTTTGTTAAGGCAACTGGAATTCCTTTTGTAGATATTGCTGTTTTAGGAAGTCAAGGCACCGAATGGATAAAAGGAGTAAACGGTATTCGTTTATTTGGGCTCTTGGGTGGTTTTACTATTCTTAGTGCAGTGATTGGTTTCGCCTGGGGAAAGTTACGTTGGTTGAAACTTGCGGGATTGTTCCTTGCAATTAGTATCCCATTATTCAGCTCATTCTTTACCAATCCTGCCGGATTGGCCAGCGGCTTTATCGGTTCACTTGGTTACTGGCTTTCACAACAAGCTGTTGCCCGGGGTGGTCAACCCTGGTATTACTTCCTGATTGTTGTGCCGATCTACGAATACCTCCCTCTTATTGGAGGGTTGGGTGCAGCCATCTATTACTTTACAAAACGCAAATATCTCTCCGAGTTAGCCAATGTCATGATCCCTTTTACACTTTGGTGGGCAATCGGAATATTTGTCGCGTTAACCCTTTCAGGCGAAAAAATGCCCTGGCATTCAACTCATATCATCGTTCCATTTATCCTTTTAACCGCCTGGTGGATCGGACAACTTCTTGAAGGAAATTGGAGAGAATATCAAAACTATAAAAAACAGTATGATTGGTTCATCAGGGTGGAATTAATAAGTATTGGAATCTTATTTTTACTCACGCTGCGTACTTCATTCATGGTTAATTATGTGAATTACGACTACTCCACGGAGTTCATTGATTACGCTCACGGTGCGCCAGGGGTTAAATGGGTATTGAAAGACATTGAAGCGATCGCAAATCACACGGGAGAGGGTAAAAACCTAAAGATCGCCTTTGATGATGAGGTTTCCTGGCCGATGAGTTGGTATTTACGGGATTACCCCAACAGAGTCTTTTTTGGCGCACAACCCAATCGGGATGCCTTAAATGCTCCGGTTGTTGTTGCCGGACCTAAGAACTGGAAAAAAATCGAGCTACTTTTAGGTTCCAATTATCATCGTTTCGAAGTAATCCGACTATGGTGGCCACTTGAAGATTACAGGAATTTGACCTGGGATCGCATTTGGAAGGCGCTTAAAGATAAAGAGATGAGGAATGCGATCCTGGATATTCTCTGGCAGCGAGATTACACCCAATACGCCAAACTGACTGGAGCAGACCTGCTGCCTCCCACAAAATGGCCTTTGGCTGAAAAGATGCGCGTTTATGTGCGAAAAGATATTGCTTTACAAATGCTCAGTTTTAGTTTGGGTTCCACTATTCTGCCAGAGACCGCTCCTTCGGTGGATATGTATGCAAATCTTCAACGAGACCTGACACCGGATGAGATCATAAGTATTGGAGGTTTAAACGCCCCACGTAATATGGTCGTTGGTAAAGACGGCAATATTTATGTTGTAGATAGTGGAAATGCACGCGTGGTGAAATATAACGCTCAAGGTGAATTACTAACCACATGGGGAACTCTGACCCCAAATGGACAAACACCAGCTAATTCTGGAACCTTTAATGAACCCTGGGGTATTGCCCTTGATCAAAATGGGAATGTACTGGTGGCGGATACATGGAATCACCGTATTCAAAAATTTGATCAAAACGGCAAGTTCCTTAACCAATGGGGAATTGCTGGAACGGCAGAAGATGGTTTGGATCGTCTTTGGGGTCCACGGGGATTGGCTGTTTCGAAAGATGGAAAAATCTATGTGACTGATACTGGCAATAAGCGCGTTATGGTTTTTACTTCAGATGGTAAACCTTTATTTGAATTCGATAAAACGGGTGATGCGAGTCTTGATGAACCCGTTGGCATCGCAATCGGACCCGACGGAAATGTCTACGTAGCTGACACATGGAATATGCGAGTTGCCATCTACTCGCCAGAAGGGCAATTTATATCAAGTTTTGAAGTTAAAGGTTGGAACAGCGATTCAATGGATAACAAACCCTATATCGCGGTTGATCAAGAAGGCAGGGTCATCGTCACCGATCCTGAAGGTTATCGAGTGCTTGTCTTCTCCTCAGGAGGAAACCCGCAGTTCGTTTTTGGCAAATATGGGCCGGAAGAAAACGCTTTCGGCTTGCCCAATGGCGTTGCCCTGGATTCTTCAGGGTATCTTTGGATTGCTGATGCCGGTAACAACAGGCTCGTACGTTTCTCAATTAATCAACCATGAGTAAACTGTTTTTTTGAGAGGGAATAAGTGAACCAATTTCTGCGATTTATTGAGGGGTTGATTATTATTGCCTTGCTGGGAATATTTGGTTATGCTGGTATGAGTCTTCTGAAGCTGAATAATGTATCGAAAAATAACTGGTCGCTGCCAACTCTAACCCCTACTGCATTGATTAGGGCGCTTATTTTGCCTGGAGGAAATACTTCTCCAAGCTCGTATATCGAAAACCAGGCCTCCTCCAATCAGATTCCTCTGAATATCAAACCCTTTGTCAAATCAGATTTGAATATTCAATATCAAACACCTGCACCCCAAAATGGTGTTCGAATTCAGATCCCAGCCTTGAATATTGATGCTCCGATAGTCCGTGGAGATGGACCAGAACAATTGAAAAAAGGTGTTGGACAACACATTGGTACTGCAAATCCGGGTGAAATTGGCAACATGGTTCTTTCAGGCCACAACGACACTTTTGGTGAAGTCTTTCGTTATCTGGATCAAATGAAAGCCGGGGACAAGATTATCATTTATACCTTCACTCGATCATACACCTACATAGTAGAAGGATGGTCGTTGGTTAACCCCGATCAAGTGGATGTTATGGATCCAACCCCTTATGAAAGTGTGACCTTGATTTCCTGTTATCCGTATCTTATTGATACCCAGCGGATCATTGTTACCGCCCGGTTACAGGTTGAATAGAATCATTAGACCTTGATTCTTATTAATCATAAAAGAACAACCCACCGACTTGGTGGGTTGTTCAATGTATTGTGCAAAAGTTACTTGATATCATTGATCATCGAATAATATTGCTCCTGGGTTATTTCTCCTTTGGCGTATTGCCGATCTAGGATTTGTCGGGCATTGACCGGCTGAACACGTTCAGGTTGTCCAATCGGTTGAGAAGTATCATTCACTAGTAACACTACAGCAAACAATACTGCAATTCCGAATAACATCATTCCACCAAAACCCATCATTATCATTATGATCCTTTCTTATTTTGTCAGATCGGTGAGGATCTGTTGATATTCATCTCGCATGATTTCACCCTTGGCATAACGAGCCTGGGCGATTTCTTTGGCAGAAGGACTGGATGATCCTTGAATACCAGGCTGGTGATTGTTTCCGCTTGTGCGCCGAACTGCCCAGATTACAAAGAAAACTAATCCGACAACAATAGCGAGCATGATCACCATATTCACTAACATACCGATCCAGCTAAAACCACCATACCCCAAATATCCCATCATTTTGAACCTTCCTTTTCTATTCAAACTGACTTTTGCAGTTTGATCATTGATTACTTTTTTTATCTTCTTTGCATTTGTAAGGCACCATCCATCACCTATGAAAATGATTGGTGCCTTACTCTGCGTAGGAGGAGAAGATGTTTTAACTATACCCAATGCCCATGTACAAAACCACGGCTATTAGGCTCAAAACCATATAGGGGTTAATGCTTAGTGAACTCCAAGTTAGTAAACAGATTAGCATTTTGTAAAGTAATAGCATAAAAAACAGTAATCGATAGGATTGGCTCATATATAAAAAAGCAGCCCATATTTACCATGGGCTGCTTGGTAGTTGTATGTAATAAAATTATTTTAAATCACTGACCATTAGTAAATATTGTTCCTGGTCAATCTCACCTCTTGCATAGCGCTGGTCAAGAATTTGCCGGGAAGTCAAGTCTGTATTTTTCAGAGTAGGTTGTTTCGATTGAAAAAGATTCTTCACCAACAAAACGGCTAAAGCAATTATCAGGATCGAGAAAAACATCATTCCGCCAAACATCATTTTATACCTTCTTACTTTTCAATATCAGCAAGGATACGCTGATATTCATCACGAGTGATCTCACCTTTAGCATAACGCGCTTGGGCAATATCTTTGGCTGACTGATTTGCAATTGTCTGGGAGCTCGATTGGTTGCTGGTTCCGTTCGACTTTCGAACTGCCCAAACGATCAACAGGATAACTCCTACGATGATACCAATCACAATTATTGAACCAAGGATCATTCCGACAAGACCCAATCCACCAAACCCATATCCATAATTTCCCATCATGACGAACCTTCCTTTTCTGGATTTTCATCCGCATACTTTGTTTTGACTTACTTAATCATCTTAACAAAGTAGATTGAAGGAATATTGAAGGCAATGTAAAGCTTTGATAAAGATTTATTTAGAATTAAGCTCGGAAATTGGCAATGTGAAATAGATTGAGGTACCTTCCCCTTCACCGGCACTTTTAACCCAAATTCGCCCATGATGAGCTTTAACTAGAGCCTGCGCAATCGTTAATCCTATGCCACTTCCCCCGCTTGCACGTGTTCGTGATTTGTCCGTTCGATAGAAACGATTAAATATCAAAGATAGGTGTTCTGGCGAGATTCCAATACCTGTGTCGGTTACTTCAAAATTTACTTCATTTTTTACTCTTGAAACCGAAATCGTTACCACTCCACCAGTCGGTGTATATTGCAAAGCGTTTCCAACCAGGTTAGTCAACACTTGCACAATACGGTCTTTATCCACAGACACTTTTGGAAGGTTGGCTTCATATGTATGTTTTAGAATTAGTCCTTTTTCGTCAAATTGCCGGTTGAAATTATTTACAACAGTTTCAACTAACAAAGTTGGTGTCGCCGATTCAATTTTAAGTTGATATGTCCCAGCTTCAACTCTGCTAAGTTCTTGTAGATCATTAACAAGCCTCTGCAAACGATCTGCTTCAGCATAAACTTGATTGTAGGTTTCTGGCGTTGCTGAAATAACGCCATCAATAAGGCCCTCCATATATCCTTTTATAGCTGAAAGTGGAGTTCGCATTTCGTGCGTTACATCACCGATCAATTGACGGCGCATACTTTCAGTTTTTTCGAGTTTATCAGCCATCTGATTGAAAGAAAGCGCCAATTGATCCAATTCATCAAGTTGGTTTCCTTGAACATTACCTGAGATTTGTAATCGTTCTTCATATTCTCCAGCTGCTATTTTGCGACTGAGCTTCATTAATCTTTGAATTGGTTCCACCACTTGACGACTAATCAAAAAGCTAGCCACAACCGCTGCTAGAAGAGCAATTATTGTTGCCAATGATAAGGCTTCAGTTACTGCTGCCTTGTAATTAACAAATAATTTGGTTTCCATTGATTGAGTTGATCCCATCGTTGGATTATTTAGCATCATTGCGCTCATGCCAGACATGTGCCGACTAAATGCAGTTGGAATAGACACACTCGTTGCGGTTGCAAGAACAACAACTCCAATAATAATAACGATCACATAGGAAACAAATAATTTCCAAGAGAGATGTTTGCGGATAAAACTTAGCATCTGACCACCTATTTATCTTCGAAACGATAGCCTACTCCACGAATTGTCTCAATAAAGCGATCTTCCCCTAATTTTTGTCTCACATGTCCTATATGGACATCAACAACTCTTGTGTCACCAAAATAATCATATCCCCATGCCTTCTCCAACAATTGTTCTCGGGTTAATACCATACCTTGGTGTTGTGCAAGAGCTACTAAAAGGTCAAATTCCACCGCAGTCAAATCGATTAATTGCTCATCCACCCAGACTCTCCGCGCAGAGGAATCAATATGGATGTGAGAAAATACAAAAGAGGAATTTGAATCGCCCAAGTTCCTCGTGTTTTGAAGACGACGCAATACCGCTTTTATCCTGGCAATTAATTCCCTTGGGCTAAAAGGTTTGGTCAAATAATCATCAGCACCCACGGATAAACCTACAATCTTATCGGTTTCCTCTGCGCGTGCAGTGAGCATAATCACATACGCGTTCGATTCTCGTCGAAGATTGGTAAGCACCTCAACGCCATCCATTCCAGGTAGCATAACATCCAGAATGATTACATCCGGTTTGAACGTTCTTGCAGTTTGAAGACCGGTTTGTCCATCCATAGCGGATAAGTAATCATATCCTTCTGCTTTTAGATATGCTGTGATTACTGTATGAATCGAGGGTTCGTCATCAATAATTAATATTTTTGGTGTTGCCATTGGAATATCCTTCAAAAAAGAAAATCAAATTGATCATGGATCTATTTTACATACAAACAGGGACCGGTGTTATATCCGATCCCTGAGAATTAATTTCACACCATAGTATGGCTATTCCGACATCTCAATAAAAGTTCCATGCCATGTATGTAGGAATACTTGACCGTTGAAACCATTGACGCTAAGCATGCCAGTCACATTTCCATCTTTCGTAATGTCGATTGTGTAATAGCCATAAAAGGGATCTGCATCCGTTGCAGTCTTATATCCTGGATACTCTTTATCCAAATAGGTTTGGGCCAAAGTTAAAGCTTCTTCTGAAGTCACTGTCATTGTTGAAGACGCGGATTCAGTGTTGGCATTCAATCCACCCATCATTCCATTGCGCCCACTCATCATTCCATTGGAAGCGCCCATACCACCATATTTTAGATTCCACATCATATTTGGACCATATTCGGGAATTACATTGAGACTTACAGGATCAACCAGAAGTTCCATTGCTCCAATTCCAGTACTTTTTTCAGTAATGCGAGCGTAGGCATTGTTATTGAAAATCATAATCTCTTTGAGTTCAAGATCAGAATTATTCAAATTCTTCAGGTATCCCTCAACAGCTTGAGTAGCCTGCGTAACAGTCAGAGGCTTACTATTCACAGCTGCTGGTCCGCCCATCATGTTGTATCCATTACCCATCATTGAATAGCCTTGGTTGGCATATCCTTGTCCCATCATACCTGTTGATGCCGAACCAACTGATCCAAGATTAGTACGACCTACAATCAACCCCGCTCCGAAGAGTAGGGCGCTCAACACAAGTCCACCGATAACCATTAACGTAATTGCTAAAGTTTTATTCATCTTGATAATCTCCAATCTCTTATACAAACTTCAAACTTATGATTCTAGGATACCCTTTGGAGGTAAAGAGACTGTGAAGCGATTCTAAAGTTTTTGTAAAGAATTTATCTTATGGTTCGGGGCAAATAGGTCCCACAATGAAAAGAATTTAATGTTTTATGCTTTCCTGTGGTTGTTAGCAAAAAGGAGATTCTCACTTTCCAAGAAAATCTCCTTTTACATATCGCAAAATCTATGAATAATATGTATCTTATGCTCCTCCAGCACCATAGAAGGAAGGATCTGTTGGTGTTTTTCCGGAAGGATCCCAGACATAAACGTAATCGCCTTCGTTTGCCCAATCAAAAACCCAGTGCGCATCGGCAACTGATAAATTGACGCAACCGTGTGATCTTTGATATCCAAAAAGAGTATTCCAATAGGCACCATGTAATGCCCTCGCTTGATCATAATACTGGATAAACGGAACATCCTCCAAATAGTAATAATCTGACCGATCTGCTTCAAAGGCGCCTTGCATATATTGATTCTCCAACCTTTTGTAGATCTTGAATACTCCCGGTTGTGTAAAGAACGGATCAACACCACTTGAAATCAATGTCGCAAAGACAATACGATCTTTTTCATGCACAATCAATACTTGCTCATAAAGGTTTACCTCAACCCATCGATCTGATGTTACTCCTGCAGGTTTGACGTAGTTTGGAGTAACTCGACCAACTGCATGATGGTCTATCCATTCGTTTGGTCCAACCATGACCCATTCGATATCTTTATCTTTTTTTGAATCATAGATATTGATAATGTCATATCTTTTATATGTTTTGCCTGTTTCGTCGAATTCATACCCAGAACCTTTTCTGGATGTTGTTTCAGTCAGCACCCATCCAAACGGTAAAGTGGGATTCCTTTTAAAAACAAAGCCTTGAAATGATTGCACTCCCACCTTTGTAATCACTTCTGCGCTTATCCATTTTGACATTGAAGTCTGATAGAACACACCTTTTTCTGTTGCTACTTTTTGAATAAGCGAGACATATTTTATTCGGCTTGCGCCTAATTTTCCAGATGGTTTATCTGCGATAGCATCCTCAATCGAGGCATAAAGAGGAACTTCCTCGTTAGTTACCACAGCATAAGAAAAAGGTATTTTATTCAACTCGACCGGTGGGTTTATCCCCGGAAATGGTATGGGCGGGAAAGTGATTCCATATTTGGCCAAATCATCCAACCTTTTTACAGGACCTTCCACGCTGCAGTCCTTAACCGTGAAAAGGTCTGTCTCACTAGGAATACATAAAAAATTTGTCGAATTTTCAACAATTGGATTATTTTCTGCCAATACTTTAGTTGGATTAAATAGTCGGATCGATAACAGAAACAACAAAAGTATTGATCCTGAAAGGAACTTCTTCATTGCGCTCCAATTTTTCGTATCAAGGAATAAATGGAAAAATCATAAAGTCTATGTTTCTATCCTATGATTTGTGCACTGTATTGATGATGGGCACCATTTCCGGCTTTTGAAATTAAGTCGGGCACAGTCGAGGGTTCGATAAAACTGGGGATGTAAGTCACTTCAGTCATTCCATCAAAGTAATCGATTTTTACATCGATTATTCCTGATGTGGAAATCAGAGCATTTCTTACCCTCATTGCACAGTTGGGACAATTTAATCCGGAAGTAACCAGATATAGAAACTTAACTAGGTTTTTTTCTTCTTCTGAAGGTGTTTGAATAATGGGTTCAACATTACAAGAATCATTCACTTTGGCTTTCCTTTCATTTGTGATTCGCATCGACCGCCATTCACACCTATGAAAGTGAATGGCGGTCGATTAAGGAGGAGAAGGATGTACCTAATATACAAGGTTCTAAATTAGGACCATAGTGCCTTATAGCCCAGTTCCTAATAGGCGTTAATGCTTAGTAAATTTCAAGCTACTCTGCGGATGACACAATAGATCATTATTCGTATGATTCAAACATAATATTAGTTTTATAGGATACTTGAATGAATAAGATTGCTATTTCAAAAAATAGATTATTTATCCCGATTATTTCAGGATTCATTGGTTCTATCTTCCTAGCAGCGGTATATTTTGGAATTGTGTCATGGGCAGAAAGTTTCAAACATGCGGTTGAGTTTTTTTGGCAAGATCGGTGGATTGTACTCCCAATTATTTTAGGGTTTGGGATTCAAGTTGCGCTGTATACCATAATCAAATTCAAAATATTCTTGCCAATAGGTCAAGTTGGGTTAAGTGGACCTAGTGTCGGAGCGAGTGGAACTACCTCCACAATTGCAATGGTGGCATGTTGTGCACACCACCTAACTGATGTACTTCCCATACTTGGGTTAGCAGCAGCGGCTACGTTCCTTGCTAAATATCGAATCCTGTTCATGGTTGTAGGTCTTGGTTCTACAATTTTGGGCATCGCTTATATGTTATTCATCTTAATTAGAGAAAAACAAAAATTCATAAAAAATTTTTCTGCTCCATTAATTTCTAAGGAATTATTATGAAATCTTCAAAAATACTCTTGTCAGTCCTTATTGTGGCGCTTTTCTTAGTTTCGTGTGCAAAACTTCAATTTCCCTCAAAAAACGTCAAGATACAACCTACTACCACAAGTTGTTCGACCCCTGATGGTGATAAACCAGCAGCTTGTCAGCTTAATCCAAGTGGTACGTCAACTTTGGTGGCAATCCCAACCGCAACCCCCGAACCCTCTCTTACACAAACTGACTCGCAAGGTTCAATTACAGTTGAAATAACCCCTGAAAACCTTAATCAGGTAGGAGATACTCTGATATTCAATGTCATTCTGGATACACATTCAATAGACCTTTCTATGGACCTTGCACCCCTAACATCACTTACAACAGATACAGGAATTGTCATCCAGGCGAGCACTTGGGATGCCACTAGAGGTGGACATCATGTTTCAGGTAAGTTAATCTTTAAAACAACAGACGATGGAAAATATCTACTGACTGATGTAAAAAGTTTCACAATTACCATCAAAGATTTGGATGTTCCAAGTCGTCAATTCTCATGGCAGTCAAATTTCTAAACAGGAGATAAAATGTCAAAAAAACATACTGTGATCATGATTTTGTGCTGTTTGATCCCCATTGGGGCATTTTTAGCAATTCGCTTATTAAATTTGCAGATTAATGGCCTTTTTTCGTTTTTGTTAATATTATTATGCCCGCTTTCACATGTGCTGATGATGGGCTCAATGAAGCATGAAGATCATTCTCACCATACTTCATCAGAAAATATTATCGACGTAACTCCTAAGGATTAATTGAATGAAAGAATTAATTCCAGCCATACCTAAAAAAACCAATAGATTGAACTCTTTATCGGAATTAATTACCAATCCCGCCATTAAAAGAGTTTTAATCGGATTGGCTGGAGCTGTTGTCATCGGATTCTCACTTTACAGTTTAGGTGCATTTGGAACCAACAATTCAAAAATCAACTATTTGCCGTCTGATGTAGTCTATGGTGAGAAAATAGTTGCTATTCATTTAATGGGTGAAATTCCAGCCAAGGCATCAATAAATCAACCTATTTCAAATCCTGCGGAGGAACCTGGAATTCAGATCTCTGAAAATTATTATGATTTTGGCCTTGTAAATTCTACCCAAGTATTGACCCGCATTTTTGTAATTGCTAACACAGGTAAATCCGTTCTGATTATTCAACGAGCCTACACAACATGTGGCTGTACAAAGGCAGATTTCACGGCAAACGAAATTCCCCCTGGCAAAGTTGTATTAATGACCCTTCAATTTGATCCGAACTTTCATGAGATGAGCGGCACGACTGTCCGGCGAGGCGTAATGATAGAGTCTAACGATCCTAACCATCCCATTCAGGAAATCTGGGTCCAGGCAACTGTCCGCTAAATTGGCTTTTTTATTGAAGGTTGACATGACTACATCTCCTAAGTTTTCCCGTCGTGAATTCCTGAAGAAAGCAGCAGGGGGATTGGCTGTAATTGCTATGTCTCCTCCCAAAAATTGGTACTCCCAGATTTCATTTCCTAAGGAAAAAAATTTGGGTAGGGTAACAGTTGGAATGGCAGAAGTCAAAGCCAAACCTGATGCAGACAGCCCGACGATTTCAAAAGTCTATGAGGATGCAGTTGTACCCTGGTTGCGTGAAGTAATAGGTCGTCGGCCGTACCGGCAGAATCAACGTTGGGTGGAGACTCCAGACGGGTACATCTGGGCACCATATCTTCAGCCAGTAAAAGATAATTCCAATAAATCAATAAACTTGTTACCAGAAACCAGCATAGGAGTTGGAATGTGGATGGAGGTAACGGTACCATTTGTTGATCTTATAATTGCTAATCCGCCAGCGCGTTCTCCGTGGTTAAAAGAAGATCAAACCCCTCGGGTATATTATTCACAAGTTTTCTGGATTGACCAAATTAAACAGGATGAACAAGGGCAATCCTGGTATCGGGTAAACGAGCGATACGGTTACGGGGATATTTTTTGGGCCAAAGCAGACGGTTTTCGGCCTTTGCTAAAAGACGAGATTGCACCAATTCGCCCAGATGTCGAAGACAAAAGGATAGTCGTACATATTGCTCACCAGACGATTTCCTGTTTTGAGGGCAAGAATGAGGTCCATTTCGCACTGGTTTCAACAGGAATTCAGGAAGATATGAATGGAGCTCGAACACCACAATGGGAGACTCCCCTTGGAAAATGGCCGATTTGGAGAAAAGTCTTTTCGGTTCATATGTCTGGAGGATCCACGGGAGGTGGGTATGACCTTCCTGGAGTGAGTTGGGTTAGCCTGTTTGAAGCCAATGGAGTAGCTATTCATGGAACATTCTGGCATAACAACTTTGGAGAGCAAATGTCACACGGCTGCGTGAATGCGGCACCCGAAGATGCCAAATGGATTTTTCGTTGGGCAAATCCAATTGTTCCTTATGACCCGGGAGATTTAACGATCGGCATGCCAGGAGGAACGAGTGTAGAAGTAATAGAGGCTTGATTTTTAGTGCGATGATTCTCTAGTATTATTAAGAATCGAATTTCTTTTGGGTATTGTATTCTATTTATCCATAGAGGATTTTTTTGGGTAAAATATATTCGGATAGTTTGTGTCTATTTTAGGAGATTTGATTTTTTATGTTGCCGAGTTACTTATTAGCATTACGTGAAGGATTGGAAGCAGCTCTCATCATCGGAATCGTTTTTGGTGTTTTACGTAAAACAAATCACCAAAAACTTAACCCCGCAGTTTGGATGGGGGTTTTAAGTGCAATTTTGGTTAGCGTTTTGGCAGCATTAGTTCTCAATTGGATTGGGGCGGAATTTGAAGGTAAGGGTGAAGAGTTATTTGAAGGTATCACCATGTTCCTGGCTGCTGGAATCTTAACCTGGATGGTGTTCTGGATGCGCAAACAATCCATAGTTATGAAACAGAACATCGAGTCTTCAGTGCAGCAAGCATCTGAAGGACAAGGACAGAAAGCATTGTTTATGTTGGCTTTTCTTGCTGTTGCCAGAGAAGGTATTGAACTAGCGCTCTTCTTACTGGCTATCCGCTTGACTACCAATCAATCTCTGGAATTACTTGGAGCAGGTTTAGGTTTATTTTCTGCGGTATTGATCGGGTTGATTTTTTTCTCCACAACAGGAAAATTGAAACTCACGCTGTTCTTTAAATTAACAAACGTTCTTTTGGTAATGTTTGCAGCTGGTTTAGTAGGTCTCGGAATTCATGAATTTAATGAATTGGGGTGGATTCCTGAGATTGTGGAACATGTATGGAATTTAAATTCCATTATTCCTAACCAATCTACACTTGGGCAATTGCTTAAAGCATTGGTTGGTTATTCCAGCAGCCCTTCCCTAACTCAAGTGATTGGATATTTTGGATACCTTGCAGTGATATTCATATCCTTATTGAAAAAAATACAGGGTTCGAATCTTTCTCAAAATAAAGAGATTACCACAATTCGTTGATCAAGAAAAACTAAATATAAATAAGGTTTTTAGGAAATTGTTACTAATAAATTTTCCTTTAAACCTTATTTTTTACACCTTATAGTACATTCAACCAAATCGTGTAATGTAAACACATAATCAATTTCATAAACTTTCTTCTAATGAAAATCATTTTTAAAGTGATTTCTGACATGAACTAAATAAAGAAAAATGGAAATATGAATTTCAGAATTTTTTTCAAAGAATATTTTTGTCCAAAACGAATTGGTTATTCACTTGGTGTGGAACTAAAAGACTTGCTCACCTGCATCAGGGAAAATACAAATGGTTTCCGCGGTAAAGAGTTTTTTCTGTTCATGAGGTTTTCTTTGGTTTGCCTCTAGATGATGATAGCTGATGCTAGATAGTTGTTGGATGCAAACTAGGCAACAGGAATGAATTTGTACTTAGCTAAAACGGCTTGACCCTCAGGGGAAAGTACAAGAGCAATGAAAGCCTTGGCAAGATCATAATTTTTACTGGTAGCGATGAGTGCAATAGGGTAGGATGCTAAGTAGTTTAGGTCGGTCGGGATAGCCAGGGTACCGACTTTTTCAGATGCCTCCGAAGTGATATCGGTCAAATAAACAATTCCTGCGTCCGCTTCGCCTAATAAGACTTTGGTCACGACAACCTTAACATTCTCTTCAAAGGAAACGACATTGTCTAATACCTTATCTTTATAATCTTCATCAAGAAAGGGGGTGGCATTGGCTTTATCGAGGAACTCAAGCGTGTATTGACCAACAGGAACATTTTTATGCGCAAGATCAATTTTAATACCAGAACCAGTAAGGTCAGCCAAGCTGGTGATTCCGGCAGGATTGTCCTTGGGGAAAATCACAACTAGGCGGTTTTTGGCGAAGTTTTTGATGTCTTCAGTGTTAACCCGTTTGGAATCCACAGCAAAAATCATATATTTTTCGCTGGCACTAGCAAATACATCCGCTTCCGCGCCTTGGGCAAGTTGTTCGGCCAGAGCCTGAGAACCGGCGAAGTTGAAGACTACTTTGACGCCCGGGTTCTGTAACTCAAAAACCGCGCCCAGTTCGGTGAAGGATTCGGTCAGGGACGCTGCAGCCATGACCGTTAGTGTGACAGGCTCAGCGCTATTGGTTACTGGTGTCTCGGTTACAACGGGGTGGCCAGTATCAGTTACGGTGGGAGCAATGTTCGCAACCGGAGAACAAGCAGCGCTTGTCATCAAAACAAAAAAGATTGTGAATGATAATATTTTGATGTTTATATGATCCTTCTCCTGTTAATAATGTGTAATGATGAAACCAAAATGCTTCAAATTATCATTATTCTGTTTACTGTTCTTTGTGATCCCCTTATTTAACCAAATGAAAAGTGTAAGTCAAAGTGAATTATCAAACGATGGCGAACTCTCACCATCTAAGCGCTTATGTAGGAGGCTTTTTACAATAATCAAGGTAAGAAATGAAAAACAGATCAGGATGATGGCTAATGTAAGCGCAACATTTAAGTCAATTTCGAAGCCGATATAAATTGCCAAGGGCATGGTTTGTGTCCGCCCCGGGAAGTTGCCGGCAAAAATTATGGTGGCGCCAAATTCGCCTAATGCCCTTGCCCAGGTCATTACACTTCCGCTCAAAATAGAGGTCCAGGATAAGGGCAACGTAATATATTTGAAGGTTTGCCAGCGGGTGGCGCCGTCCAGGGCAGACGCTTGTTTTAGTTCGGTGTCCACTGAGGAAAAACCAATAGTGGCGGCTTTAATATATAGGGGTGAAGCCACAAATGTTTGTGCCATAATAACTGCGATTACCGTAAAAGGGATTGTGATATCCATGGAAGATAAAAAGGCACCAAACAATCCTCTTCGTCCGAACGCCATAAGCAGGGCAATGCCAGCCACCGAGGGAGGCAAAACCGTTGGCAGGTCAATGATGGTGTCTATAAGGCGGTGCAATCGGAAGTTGCGATGTGACAACAGCAGGGCAACCGGGGTTCCGAAAAGTAGTGTGATAGCTGTAGTGGATAACGATGTTAAAACGCTTAAATTTATAGCTTGCAACAATTGGGTCTTGTTAATAGTGTCGAACAATTTATTAACCGGGACCTTCAAAAAAATAGCAATAATCGGTATGGTAATGAACAAAACTAGTGGAATTGCCAGGGAGCGCCACGAATTTTTGATACCATTGAGAATCCAAGAGGGCACACCTCGATGGAAAAGTGGTTTCTCAATCGTGGTATCGGGGATGAGAAGTGAATTTGTTGCCATTGGTGCTGATTTATCCATTGAACCTGATCATTTCAATAAGCCTGAGATTTCATAAAATTCATTTATAGAAGTGGTATTTGAAAACAAGATATGTATTTAATAATTGACTATTCAATAATTGAGTAGTAATATCATAACATGACAAAGAATCCTTGTAAATACACCCCATAAAAAATGGATAACCTGTAAACTAATTTATAGAAGACTAAAATAATACAGAAGCCTAAAAAGATATAATCAGACTAAATTGATTATTTGATCACCAGTGATAGGTCTGGAGGAAAAATGAAACTCAGCGCACGCAATGTGATAAAGGGTACAGTAAAAGAAATAAATACCGGTGCAATCAACTGTGAGATCATCATCACCACGCTACACGGCGAAACCATTGTTTCAGTGATCACAAAGGAATCCGTGGAAAGTCTGGAACTGAAGGTTGGCAAGGAAGTTTATGCCGTGGTCAAGGCAACAAACGTCATGGTTGCAATCGATTAATGGTGAAAACGGACTCTGAAAAATGAAAATTGAGTTGTTACTCTTTGCGTCCTTGAAAGAAAAAGTTGGCAAATCACAAGTTGTGGTCGAAACTAATGAGCATTGCACCGTGCAAAGCCTGTTGGATGCCCTTTTTATTCAACATCCTGCGACCAATCCATTTGCTAAAAGCATCGTAGTTTCTGTGAATCGGGAATTTGCCGACCGCGGACAGGTCATCCAGGCCAACGATGAAGTTGCAATTTTTCCTCCAGTGAGCGGAGGGTAACAATAAAATTCCAAGCAAGATTTATGACGGACCTTCAAAGATGCTGATCGATCCCTTTGGTCGAGCCATCACCTATTTACGCATCTCAGTGACGGACCGATGCAATTTTCGCTGCGTCTACTGCCTGCCCGAATCTGGTGTAAAGTGGATGCCGGATGAAGTTTTACTTTCTACAGATGAGATCGTTCGAGTGGCACAGGCCGCCGCCCGATTGGGAATATACAAGATTAGATTGACTGGTGGAGAACCCCTTGTTCGACCTGATGTGTTGGAAATCGTAGAACGGATCAAGGAAATCCCCGGAGTGACAGATCTTAGTCTAACCACTAATGGCATGCTGCTCGACAAGTTATCCAAACCGCTCTTCGAAGCCGGGTTGGATCGCGTAAATATCAGTCTGGATACGTTGAACCCCGAGAAATTCAAAAAGGTAACCCGTTTTGGAGATTTTCAAAAGGTTTGGCAGGGAA
>PHBW01000017.1 GCA_002840715.1 Chloroflexi bacterium HGW-Chloroflexi-4 | reverse complement strand
ATATATAATCCAAAATCAGGATATGCACTTGCAGACACTACTTCTCTATGAAAGGAAGTGGGGAGAGGAATACGAGTTACACGATTATATTGGAGGCTTGAAGCTGGAATGTTTTCAAATTGTGAATTATTTTGCTTATTGGTCAAAACACTTTTTTCAGACTTAACTTTAGTTTGAGGCGAGACTTTTACTTCATTACTTAACCAACCTACAATTGTTGATTCGAGGGAATAATTATTTTCACTAAATATATTAAAATCAGGACGGTTGAACAAACTATTTATCTCTGCAATTAGATGATGATGATCAAGATGGTCTTCCAACCAATAAGTTGCATCATCATGAAGCTCTGTCCAATTTTCCAGATTTTGAAAGCGTCCCCTGGCTTCTTTCGAAGTTATTTCAGTATATTTTGGAGTAAATTTGAACAATCTGCCATTATCATTGTCTCCAATCTGGGGCACGTGGCCATCTGGTTTGGTGATTGCCATCGTAAACTCTGCCATCTTTTCAATGCGTTCGAAATACCAGGCAGGAAATGGAGTTGCATTTATCTCTCCGGGGGTTTCGAAAAGGGGGAGTGGTATGTGAAGCTTTTTTGGACTACCAATGTGGGTAAAAGGCGCATAGGATTTTAGTGATTGACGTTTTTCAGCGCTTAAGCCCAAAACGAGAGCAGTAGCGTAAATTACCAGTTCAGATGAAAGGCGGTGATAACAAGTTGAGGCCTCAAAATTACTACCATCGCTGTGGAATTGGTGTTTTACTTCATTTATTAGTTCTTGAATTGATAAAGCCAGCCACCCGTTGGTTTGATCATTTGTGGATAAGTGAGCGGAAACAAACAACAAACCTACGATATCTGAAAGATAATGATTGGATCGAAACTTGGGGTGCCATTCCAGATTGTTTACAATATGGCTACCATGTTCGTATACACTTCTGTTGAAAATTGATTCAAATTCCGCATCAAATTGAACCCCTACCATTTTGAAAAGATCATAAGTGATCAACCAATTTGAAACCCTGATCGCCACATCCATGGTGCAGTTCCAATTGACGCCCCAACGCGGCGGATTTGTTGCAATAAAATCTAAAACTTCATTTCGAAACTCATCACGATAGCGTTCAGGATTAGAAAAATGAGTTCTGTCCTTCTCAGCAGAAGCATACGCAAATGCAAATTGCGGCAAGTGCTGCATTCTGGCTAATTCCCAGGGGACTTTAACATCGGTACCTGGTACATCACCAAATTTAATGAATTTGTACCAGGTTTTTTCGCTCCATCTATAACCGGATTTAAAGTCAATTTGCCAATTTATGGGAGTGTAATTATGTGTTACTAGACTCCAAATTCGCTGGGATTCAATCAAGTTTGAGTTGTTGATTCTTCCTTTCAACCAATTTCCAAAACGATCAACTGCAGGGTTATCAGAAGCAGGGTATTTATAACCTTCCAAACCTGCATAATTCATTCCGTAATAAACCTTGGTCCACCCTGAACCTAAAAGGTCAAAATAGTGGTTGAGATAGAGACTCGAAATATCTGGCAACCAATCACATTGGATTTTTAAAATATCTTCTTTTGGTTGGATGATCGGATTGAGGGCAGGAAGGTTGATTTCAGAGCAATAACTTGATTTTAATTTATCATGGCATCTATTGGCTTGGAGTTTTACATGGTTGAGAGTTTTAAATGCAATATGAATAAAAAGTTCTTTGAGTGATTGTGACTTGAATCTATCAATAAATTTTTGAAACAGCATTTTCACAATTATTACGCCTTTCAAAATCCTCACAAATTTAATTATTGTTTGATTACTCTCCAAAGTATAGGTAATTGTAGAATAACATTATGCACCGCGATAACCCCTATGGCTGCACCGATACCGCCCAACAAGGTAATGCTGAAATAAAAAATTGGAAAACTAAGCACAAGTGCAATCAATGAAAGAATAAAGAGATAGCGAAATTCTTTCCGGCTCATTAAAATATTTGTCAATGGACTTAATAATAAACTCAGCCATACTCCAATTGCTAGAATTGAAAACATTGTATAAGAGTTGGAATATTGTGAACCATTAATCAGGACGTATAAAGGTTTGGCAACTATGATTAATAGTACTATCGGTATGATCAACCATACCAGAGTTTTTGTCCATTTGTTCAAAAATTCTTTTTGGGCTACGGGATTTTGCATTTCAAGTTTTGAAAATTTTGGTATGAGTACAGCAGAAATTGACCCCAATAAAAGAATCGCCATTGAATAGTATTGAAAGGCAACACCATAATTAGAAAGTTCGGAAGTTGTCGAAAACCTAGTTAATAAAAGTTTATCCAACTGACTGAATATTCCAACGGCAATTCCATATCCAATCAGCCAGGATGAGGCTTTAAAAAAATCACTCATTGAAGGATCGTTAATCGAGGGTGCAAATAGCCCTGAGCGTTTATTTTCATTCTTAAAACAATACAAAACAACACCAATACCTAAAGCTAACTGAGAAAAAGAAATGCTCCAGGATACCCAATAAAAGTTGATGAGATTACTAAAAATTAATATTAGAATAATGACAATTACTGTTATTTGTTTAACCCAAAGAGTTTTTATGTAATCGTTAAAACGTTCTTCAGATTTTAGAACACTTTGCCCCCAAAAAAATAAAATGTTTCCGAGGCCAAAAACGACACTCACTATTAAAATTGAGCTTAAATCAGATTTACCAAAAAACAGCAAGGCAGCCTGGTGAGGGAAGAGAAAAATTACCAAAGCTGAAAAGATCATAATACCGATTTGAACAATAAGAGAAATTAGGTAGAGTCGTAGAGGTTTTTGACCAGTTTTGTTAATTTGTTCTGCAGAAAACCGAATCAATGCACCGTTAATTCCTGATCCAACAAAGGAGATAAAGATTGAAGCAACTGCCGAAAAAGAAACGTAATGCGCATAGTCGTGCTGGTCTAAGGTTCGGATTAGTATAATGGTAGATAGCGCAGCTAATATTTTCGTGACAATATCACCACCATATACTTTTAATATATCTTTGATAGTCTTGGAACTCATAATCTGATCCAACATTGATTTAATTTTTTTGAAAATATTCGATTTCATTTCAGTCCCAACATTTCAAAGATTATTTTTGGGTATCAAAGAATTATCTGAGGCATTATCAATAATTTCAAATTTCTCCAGATAGTTCTGCCAACCAATATGTGGAGTAAATTGCAAACTGTTGACCGGTGAACTTAAAATTGATCGAAAATGCTCTTCACCAAAGATTTGAATTTTTGATAGATCAACAAAGAATTCAGAATCTAAAAGGTGATTTACCCATTTTAATTTCTTGTAATTCAGACCCATTATTGCTGCACTAACTATATCAGTTGCAATTGGATTAAAACCTGCGATTATGGTGCCTGACAATTTTTCATCTGGTAATAACGGACCATCTTTTTCACCGCCAACGATCCCGTCAATGATTGAAAAAATTTTTCTTTGAGGAGTTGTTTGAAGCCTACCATGATGGTCAGAGTAAAATAGTATTTGTGATAAATCAACAACCATTCTCCAGGCGCTGTCGTTTCCGTGCCAATTTCCTGCGTCAATAATGGATTTTTCCTTATCAGAAGACCTAAGAATTGGCTTAATGATGGATCTATATACAAATAATAAGTAGGAATACAGTTTTTGGTGAAAATGAGAATTTTTGGCTAATAATAAATCGTACAATTTATTGTTACTGTTAACTAGTAGCTTATCTTTATAGGATAAAATACCGGCAGGATATTGATCTCCACCCTGTTTAGGTGTTCCAATGGTGTAATGAATTAAACAATTTTTATTTGTGATTGTTCCAACAAATCCTTTTGAATTTAAAGTTACGCCAACTTTTTTATGGACTTTTAATTTGGGAATTGAAATTAAGACATCTGCTTGGAGAACTGAATTTGATAAAACATATTCTTGAATGTCATCATGGTGATGTGAAATGGTTTCGGTTCTGTCATAATCAGCGCCATAAATTTTCTTTAAGTTTGGTAAGCCTTCAAATGCACTTTTTCTCCCTAAATTGATGACGCTGCTTCCAACTGGATCACCTTTTAGTTTAATTCTGTTTGATGAATATGCAATTTTATTTCCGTTTTCTTCTTTAAACCAAAAATCTCTTAAATCAATAATTTCAATATCAAAATTAAAATTTGTTTTAAAAAAATCCTGTATTGAAAAAAGATTTGTAATGTTTAATAAATTATTAAAATCGCAATCCATTTGTGGCGAGTCAGCAATTACTATTTTTCCTTGCCCGTCCAATGCGTAATAACAATAATCAACGATTGCTCTAATCATTGAGGGGTGGGTAATGATTGAAAAAATGTTGCCATTTCGTGCATGTTTGTCAACTACAAAATTCGGTTTGATGAGGACAGTATTGCCTTTATTAATGATTCCTCGAAGTGGATTCCAATTTGGTGTTCCGTAATTATTTTTATCCAGGTTAAGATTAAATAAGCATGATCGTACACCTTCATATGCTGGATTTTCAATTTCGCTTATTGTTGTTAACTTATATTCAGGGTAAACAAAACTTGGATTAAAGGGTGGAATATTTAAATAAAAAGGTTTTCCTCTCCAAGTGGCAACATCCATATTTGAAAAATATTTATTTAATAATTCTTCATCTATGTAATGGTTTCTACTTTTCAATTATTCCTCGGATTGCCTAGTTTGTAGCATGATAAAAAATCACCAACAAACTTGCAATAGTTAATTGGATTGTTATTAAGCCAATATTGATTATAAACTTTTATGGTTTTTCTGCTAAATTATTAATAATCCACTTAAATTTGCCAGTTACGCCACGTTCAAAACCATCCACAATTTCAAATTTGCATCTAGTGTTTGTTCCAAAAAGTTGATTGATTCCATCGATAATCTCATCGAGATCTTTTTGTATCAACTCATTTTTAGATGCTGGTTTTGTATATCGAATGATAATTTCAGATTTTTCATTCTGAACGAATTGTATTTCATTAATTACTTTCAATGATTTCAGAGGGTAGGTCACGATGGCTGGTGGAATCCAACCTTTTTCAATACTATAGAGATAATCTTCGGTCCTTCCTCCAATTTCAATAAGCCTGGGTGTGTAGGGTCGATTACAATCAGGGCAAATTGTATTTTCAAATTTTAGTATGGCATCTGACATCTTATACCGAATAAATGCATTTGTTGTGTTCACCAAGTTTGTACCGATGATTTCACCGGTTTCTTCATTTAACTCAAAAAGACCATATTGAGGCATAACATGATATTCATGTCTATACTCGCACCAACCTGCAAGAACAGTTCGTTCTGCACATCCATAATGTGCAAAAATTTTAGAATTAGGAAAGGCTTCTTGGATTTTATCAACTTGCCAATCAAAAACATTCTCTGATGCTAATAAAACTGCTTTAGGCTGAGGGAACTTAATCCCATATCGTAATATTTCATTGGCTAATAAATAAAATGCACTAGGATAACCGTGATAAAAATCAATTTTGTTTTTTTCTATTTCATCTGCATATTTAATTATGTGTTCTTTTTGCATGTGAAGAATTGAACATCGAAGTGCATTTTGGTGTGGCATATAATTAACTATTTGATCTTTATGGTTTAACCCACGAAATTCTGCACGCCTTGAATTTGCAGGATCATAGCCAACACGTTTCCATTGATGACAGATGGCAGCCCACTCACGATCACGATCTGAAGCATCGTGGTAAAACTGTATAGCCATACCAGTTGTACCCGAGGTCTGAGACTTTTCTAGTTTTTGATATTTAGGGGTATTTGAAAGAATATAATTATAATTATCTCTAAAGTCCGCTCTGGACAAAGTAGGTACATTTTTTTTAAAATCTTCTAAGGTATAAATTTTATTAATCTGTGTAATCGAAATAATTTGTCTAAAATAAATACTTGAGTTGTATACTTCACATAATAAGGAACGCAGGCAAATTAATTGATAGTCTTGAAGCTTTTTTATATCCCAACCTTCAGATTCATTAAAAAAACTGTACCACTCCCAAAAGTTTTTTCCAAGTCGAATAGACATGGGTATAGTTGAAATTATTTGGCTGGCAATTCGTGTAATACTTGGGTTTTCATCGAAAAAATTTTTCAAAAGTGACATTTTTTATGGATTGCCTTTTTTTTGCGCGGACACAATTATTACAAAACATATACAAAAAATAAATTGAATATTTCTTTTGTATTTAATTATTCATAAAAAGAAAACCATTTTTTGCATACTAATTTAAATTTAGTAATTTATGTTTATGCCCCCTTGCCAAAAATAACTACACCAAATGTCTTTAAATAGATATAAACATCCATCCAGATCGACCAGTTGCTGATGTAATACTCATCCATTTGTAGCCGTTTTTTGAAAGAAGTGCCATGCCGGCCTAATACCTGCCACCATCCCGTCATGCCCGGGTTTACCCTTAGAATTGTTGACGCATAGTCGCCCATTTCTTCCAATTCTGAAGGAAGGTAGGCGCGAGGGCCTGAAAGGCTCATTTCACCCTTCAAGACGTTGAGCAACTGAGGGAACTCGTCGATGCTGAAACGTCTGATAAACCGGCCAACCCGGGTGACGCGTGGATCCTTTATTAGCTTATGATGAGATTTATACATTTCTTTAGCTGCCGGGTCGCTATCTAGCAGTGATTGGAGCCTCTCATCAGCATCAATGACCATCGAACGGAATTTGTAGATATTAATAGCTTTAAAATTCCGGCCGAGTCTGATCTGCCTAAAAAACATAGGGCCTGGTGAATCAAGTTTTATCAAAAGACCAACAATCAGCATCAAAGGACTCAATATGACCAACAGTAGTATTGATGCAAGAATATCTGTAATCCGTTTAACAAGGTGATTGGCTTTTGACAATAGATGATATTGATATTCCAACCCCATAAATGAATCTAAATCACGGATTTCAACCCACAGTGATCCATAGTTGTTGGTGGACTCAATTACAACCACTTTGCGATAGATTTGACTCAATTCACGAATTTTTTGTGAAATAGGAACTTCTTTTTCGTAAGCCAATAGAGCTATGGATGCAGAGGGTTTGTCGTTTTTCAAATTAAATTCTTTGACAGAATTTTTCGTAGTTGGATACCATCCCAGCCTTTTCACGCGTTGGAGTGAACGAATTACTTCCGCAGCCCAGGCTCCATCTCCAAGCACAACGACGGGTACGCCATAGAGTTTGGTTCTTGAAAGCAGGTTGCGCTCAAGGAAGCGGGCAACAGGCAGTAGAATCAAACAAAATAGCCAAGTCATCACAATAATCGAACGAGGAAAAATGAGAAATGATTTATTCAAGAACGAGAGAGTCGTCAATAAGATAAAAGAGATTGTTGACGCTTTACTCATGAGTTCAAGTTCTTTGACGGCAGTCAGTCCATAACCAGGATACAATCCCTGAAAGAAAAAGATACCCACAACAAACAAAATACCCAATTGAGCCATACTGAAAACTGTATCCCAGGCAACGGGTCCGAGGTTAAATGCATTAATGAATAAAGACCTTATTATTGTAGTCGCATAAAAAGAACTGCCCACTAACAAGCCATCTAGAAGCAAGAAGATAAAGCCGACGATCCAATATTTGCTGCGGGTCATTTCCCCCACCGTCTCAATAGAAAGATATTCAAATCAGACATTGATCTTTTCTCACTTTGAAGACAGTATTATTCGTGAACAACACTTTGATTCTATCATAATTGGCTTCGTATTCTCATATACCAGAGTATGACGGGTAAACAATAGATGAGAATCATTCAGTGTTACAATTAAATTTTGGTTATATAAAAATTCCATGTGAAAACCTGTATTTATGATAATTGTTTCTTTATTAATATACATTGTTTTATCTCTCATAATATACATATCTATATATGGCCGCCTAAACATTCCTAAATTTATTCAGGTCTTCTTTATAACCACATTTGGTTTAAATGTTTTTATCTATTTATTCCTCGATATTTTCAAAATCATTGATAAAGCGCCTGTATTCTTGATCCTTCAAATTTTCATTTGTGGAATGTTTGCTCTCTTAATTAGGTGGCGTTGGTCATTAACCCTAAATGATTATTGGATTCGACTAAGATTTTCTTTCGCCGGTTTCAAGTGGTTTGATGTTACATTGTTAGTGTTTTTGGGATTGATCCTTTCCTGCTTTTTATTTGTTGGTTTTACGACACCTCCAAATAACATGGATAGTCTTGATCCAACTGGAATCACCAGAATATTCTATTGGATGCAACAAGGGACAATGGAATTTGGAAAGCCAAATGGAATAAGTTCAATTTTTGATCCGTTATATTTTCATATTCAGGGAGTCTGGCTATATTCATTAGGCAGGTCTGAGTATTTATTCTTCTTGGTGCAGTGGTTTTCATTGGTTGTGTCAACGGCTACGGTATTTCGAATTTCTCGTTCATTGGGTTTTTCGACCATAAGTTCATTACTCAGTTCTATGGTTGGCCTTTCCTTACCGGTTGTATTGATGCAGACATATTCATTTCAAGGGGATTTGACGGTTGCGGTCTTGGTATTGGTTTGTATTTCTTTTATGATGGACTGGATTCAATCTAAAAACAAGCTAGATTTGATATTTGCAGGTTTTGCACTTTTTTTTGCCCTTGGAACCAAAAAAGCTGCTTTTTTAGCCATTCCTGTTTTTTTTGTTTGGATAGTATTTTGGTTGATTAGCCGACTGAAGAATAAACGACTAATACCTTGGGGGATCGGTTCGACCATGGTTATCCTCGTATCAGTTTTTATTTTAGTTGGCCATTCGGTTATTCGTCAGGGCGGGACGATAGCAGGAGTGCAGATAATCTTTGACAAGACACTATCAGAAGGTGGGGTTATAGAAAAATACAAATATAATGCCCCCCGATTCTTATATCAATTAATAGGTTTGGATGGTCTGCCTCGGATTCTACAAAACTCACTAATTCAAGTTAAAGCCAAATATTTTCAAAAAACTCTGGTTCCCTCTTCACTGGATCTCGAAAAGAAAGTTTTCCTTCAGCCGGGTTTTGACCAAGTTGAAGAATTTAACTATCGAGAACCTTTAATTTTAAGTGAAGAAAGCGCATGGTTTGGTCCAATTGGCGTTCTATTAATTCCAGCAGCAATTTTAAGCTCATTATTCAGTAAACAAAGAAATCGCCGTATTTATGGGGTTTTTAGCTTTACCTTATTCCTATCTTTCTTTATCATGGTGATTATTCAGCGTCCTGGCTGGGATCCCTATCAAGGTAGGTATTTTATTTTGCCAGTCTTACCTATGGTTCCGTTGGTTTCAATGTTGATTCCATCAAAAAGAATATGGCGGGCAATTATGATCACTTTTTTTCTGCCTATATGTCTCTTTCTTTCATTTAATACTTACTTTGCCAATAATTCAAGACCAGTGATAACGGCTGGCACTATTTGGGGATTTCAATACCAATATATATTAAACCTGCCAGAAAACAATAAGTATGAACTATATATAAAAAATAAGTTGATCACAAGTACTGATCAGATTGCTACCGCGGCTTTAGATCGACCGACGATTTATCAATCCTCCTATTGGGAGCAGGTATATTACTCCGGTTATCGGATGCTCCAAAATATTCAATTTGTCGATTCTCTCGTTCCAGATGGTGTAACCTTATATATTGATTTTCCGAGCTCAGCATTTGATTATGGTCTTTTTGGAAAAAATAAAGACAGAGAACTGATCAGAGTAAACAATGCTTCTCAAGTAAGTTCTGGGTATTATTTGACTAAAACTGATATAGAAGTAAATTGTTCTTCAGATGCAGATCTTTTAGGTGATAATGGTTTGTACAAGATTTATATGATCAACTAAAAAAAAACTTAATGTAGTTTATATGCCAGTAATTATTTTTGTGAGGTTATAAATATGATATTTACGGGATTATTGAGTATTATTCAAATCCTTTTCTTGCCTGGATTAATCATTAACTCATTTATTAAAAAAGAAGCCGGTTTTCTTTACCGGGTGAGTTATATTATTGCTTTTAGCATGGTAATAAATCTTGTTTATATAGTCCTTCTTGTTTCCTTCAAAGCATATACCTTTATAGCGATTTGTATCATTGTTTTTGTTGAAATTGCTCTTATCTTCTATTTATACTTCAAAAGTATTACTCAACCAATTGGAAAAATTGGTTCAGCAATTCACAATAGAATTAATAACGTACTAATAAATTATCTGGGCAGTCGAACACAAAAAAGTAATAGTGAAAAGGTTTTGAAAGCAATAAAAATTCTTGCTTTATTATTAGCACTTTTGACTGTTGTTTGGGTAGTTTTTGATTTTGTGAATCAAATAGGTTCTGTTTTTGGGTATTGGGATTCTGTTATTTCATACAATCGATGGGCCACTGAATGGGCTAGTGGAGTATTTCCCACAGGTGCTTGTGAGTATCCGCAGTTATTGCCAGCCAACTGGTCGCTGACTTATTTATTAACTCAGTCACAGGTTACGATTTTTGCGAAATTAATTCAAGGTGTTTTTCCAATTTTATTTGTTTTGGCAATATTAGATCTAGGGCTAACATATGGTTCAGCAGGATTATTATTTGGCGTACCACTTTCTGTAATTCTTTTGAAAAAATTTGCTGGCATTTCGATTTTTGAAGGGTATATGGATGTAGCTGTTACGACCTTCACCTTGTTATCCTTCTATATTATCCTTAAAGATATCCGCCGAAATAGTTATTCTTCTAGAACATTGTGGCTTTCATCGATAGTAATTTTAGCTGCAGCATTAACCAAACAACCCGGTGCGTTGTCTTTTTGTGCATGGGTTTTTATCAATCTATTTCTTCAATTATCTAAAAATCATTTCAAATTATGGCCTTCTATAAAGAAAATGGCACTCCCAACACTTGTTATTTTATCTTTGATCGCTTCTTGGTATCTATTTAAAATGAATCGAGATTTGTTTATTGGTGAAAGGTCTTGTCTTGCAATTACAAATTCTTGGACGATCAATTATCTAAATTCTGGATTTTGGAACATCTTATTATATCGATTTAAATTATTGGATATTTGGGTTTGTTTTATTCCAATAATGATAATTGCAGTTTTTATTGCAAAAGATGGATTTAAATTATTACTTTTATGTTTCGGAATTCCTTACTTAATTGTTAGTTTATTTTACGGATTGCCTGCAGCATTTGTCCGCTATTTAACCCCTCTTGCCTTTATTTTTGCATTTAGTGTAAGTATTTTGATTGATCAAATCATTCAAATACTTCGTTATTTACTCAGTTATATTCATATCGATAGATGCAAAGCTTGTTTTAGCAATATTTATAAAAAAATATCTAGTATAGGTAATAATGTTTCTCAGCTCACTTTTTGGTGGGTTCTTATCCTTGGTATATTGGTAATTGTTTTAATTGGATTAAAGTACCCGGATTCCAAGTTGATCCGAAATTATCAAATCCAACAAATGGGTATTGGAAACCGATCTTATAATGAGATACTGGTGGATTTCTATTCAGATAAAGATCCTAATGATCTCACGATTTCTTGGTATCCATATGTTAACTATTTGCCAGGGTTAGAGGATAGGGCAATTTTTATTGATATTTCTAATTTGGCGACAATTAGGGATTTCCTGAGCCTTGATAACATCCGTTATGTATTAAGGTATAACTCAACACCCCGTGCCATTGTGGAATATCTGAACGGATTAGAAAAACAAGGGAAATTGTTGTTTATCACCGATTTTGGGGTGAAAAATGATGCTGTTCTTTATGAGGTTGTTCGATAATTTATTACTATCGGTTTTTAACCTCCAATACTGACCCCAATCAAGCGGCCAATGCCAAAAGTTACAGCAGCAGCGATCAAACCAAACAACACCATTCGGAAGCCTGAAAACAGCACTGTACGACCAGTAAAGAGGGTAATTACTGCGCCGAGGATAAACAATCCGATGGTACTGAGTCCGATGCTGATAAAGACCGCGGGCATGCCGCTGGTGAAGAGAAATGGCGCAACTGGGATAATGGCGCCAATGGCAAAAAGTACAAATGATGTGATGGCTGCTTCCCAGGCGGAACCGCCGAGGTCTTCGGGGTTGATCCCCAATTCCTCACGAGCTAATGTATCCAACGCCGTTTCCTGATTGGAAAGAACTTTATCAGCCAATTCTCGCGCCGTAGCTTTGTCAAACCCACGTGCCTCATAAATCAAAGCGAGTTCTTCAGTCTCTTCTTCAGGTGAGGTTTGAATCTCTTCGGCTTCTGTTGCTATCTGGTGGGCATAAAGCTCACGGGAGGATTGAACAGATAACCATTCGCCCAATGCCATAGAAATAGCCCCGGCCAATAACCCAGCCACGCCTGCAATCAAAACGCCTTTACCAGCCAATGTTGCGCCTGCCACGCCCATCACAAGGCTGAGGTTTGAGACAAGACCGTCATTGGCACCCAATACTGCAGCACGCAGGGCATTTCCACCCGTGGATCGATGCCGGCCTTCAAGCTGCATTAAAACACCCCCAGTCATGCCGCCCGTTATCGTTCCGGTGATTTGATCCAATAAGCGGCCGTGAGACTGCTCCTGTGCCTGCATGGCAGAGGCGCCTGGCACTCGACCATATCCCACTGAGCCGGTTTGTTCCATGCCTTGCAGTACAGGCAAGATCATGCCTGTACCAAAACGTTTGCCTAGTTTGACAAGAGTCCTGGTGCGCCAATCAGGTTTGTAATCAGCAAAAGGAAAGCCCTTTTCGGCAACTTGTTTCTTCCAGTATTCTGCATGTTCGATTTCGGTTTTTGAGATGCGGCTGTAGACCTCCGCAATGCGAGGATCTTTTTCCACTTCAGACATTGTTTGATAGAGAAGAGCGCTGCTGCATTCTTCTAGATATGCTTTTACCATTGAGTTATTTTTATCCATTGAATTCCTCTCCCATTTGTTACCAAATATAATAATTTGATTATAACTTCGTTGCAAAAAGGGCTGTCCTTCATTTGATACAAGGACAGCCCTAAAGTAAATAATCACTTGCTTTTATACACTATTTCTTGCGTCTTCAAACGCACGTGCTTCGAGTTCTTTGTGCAACGAATTAATGTCTTTGGGGATAAAGAAGATGGCGATCAGAAGGAATACCACGCATAATGACCAGGCTGCAGTGCAGATTAACTTGATAGAAAATCCAACAGAGGTAGCATCAGCCAGCACACCTGCGAGAATGGGGGCAGTCCACGCACCGGCAGTTTCGATCAGACTCTCTACCGATTGGGCAGATGAACGGACTTCTGGCAGGGTGACGTCATACATTGTTGATATGATGTTTGGTGATGCGAAGGGCATGAAGAAGGCAGTGAGGCATAATAAAACTCCAAACAATAAAACCTGTTCGTTGGGCGTATTCATGGCCAGGAATAAACCGACCATCCCCAAGACAACACCAATCTCGCTTGCGATCAAACGGCCGCCTTTATTTTTCTTAAAAATCTTGTCTCCTAGCCATCCGCCGGCGGGGTAGCCGGCAGCCATTAAGAGAATCGCAGGCGCCATAATCATCAAGGTCGTGGTTTCATCATACCCACGTTCGGTTCCCAGATAACCAAAAATATAATAGGTGATAACGTTCCATGGAAAGACCCCTGCAAATCCCTGAGCATAAACCATCCACAAACTTTTCTTCTTGAAGATTTGACTCAGTGATTTCCAGTTAAATTTGTGTTGGTGAATCTCCACTCCCTGAAGTTCGGTTTCACTGCTGCCGCGGGGAACATCTTTGACTGTGAAGTAGATAACCACTGCCAGCATGATGCCAAGGGAACCAGTGATGATAAAGATATTTTTCCAACCGCCAACAGCTTCAGTGAGCATTAACGCAACGACCATCCCGATCAGATAGCCAATGGGTTGAGTTAACTGCAAAATGCCATACACCTTGCCACGGACTTTTGGTGAATAGAGGTCAGAGATCAAGCTGTACATGCCCGGATAGCTTGAGTCATCGATGCCTGTTGAAGAGCGGGTCACCAAAAATGACTTGAAGTTGGGAGCAAGGGCACTTAACCAGGTTGTGGAGCCCCAAATAAATGACGCAATTGCCAATAATTTTCCACGGTTGTATTTGTCACTTAGCCATCCCCATAACGGATAGAAAAGGGTGCCGACAATTAATGCCCCTGAGTTGATCAAACCCCACTGGGTGTAACTCATTTTAAATGTATCCATAATGGGGGTTTGAAGAGGGCCTATGAGGAGCTTATCGGTTTGGTGAAGGAGCATGAATATAAAAAATACAACCACAGTCGTTTTAGCCCCCCGATTCATTCTGGGCTTTATATCTTTAGCTTCGGTTACGTCCATGAAACGCTCCTAAGTAAGGTTATAGGGTGCTGTGAGAATGTCTTATTTTAGACCCGAATAGGGGATGCGTCAAATTATTACATTACGAAAGGAGTTTTATAGTTTCGAAGATTTGACTTACTAGGTAGTCCAACTGACTTTTACTCGTATATTGATCTATGGGAAGTGTGAGGATTTTACCCGCAATATTCGTTACTGCGGAATTGTTTATGGTGCGTGTATCCGAAAGCAGGGCATCCCAATGCACCGTCAAGCTGATGCTTTCTTCAGCAAGCTTTTCGATCAATGCGTCGCGTGACACTCCTGATATGTAAACAGGCAAGCCAAAAGGCATTATGTCATCCTGAAGGTTGGGGAAGAGGGGTGAGAGCCCATGGAGGTTACTAATTTGATTAAGTAAATAAGCATAATTAGTGCGGCGTGCTGTTTTGATAGATTGCCAATCAAGATGTTCGATCATATTTCTTTCATCAGGATCACCCAAAATCACATTGTCTTGTTCATAAAGTCGTTCAGCTTGGTAAAACAGGTGATCCAACTCCTCACGTGTACCGCGATTTTCGAATAGATATTCACGCAGCCGGTGCCGATATTCCCGGATGAGAGGAAGTCGATTATTTAGTGATGAGAACTGTATCCAAGTTTCATTTACAAACATATTTCGCGTAGCCAAATAACCACCATCAGATCCACAAACTTTACGTATACTATTAAAACAAAAATCACCAATAAAATTAGAGAAAATACCAGATTGGGCATTATCCTCAACCAGAAGCTTCCCAGCCGCCTGAAGTTGTTTTAATATCTGAAGTGTTTCTGCAGATTGTTGAAAACCATAGTAGTTTATGAAATAAATGGCCTGAAACTTACTTGCCTTTTCAAGCAGCTCGTCCAGATCAATCGATAAGTCTTCTTCTATTTTATAAAAGGAATATCGAATTTCCTTTTGGTCAAAGACATCAAGAATGGAAGGGCAGAGGTAAGCAGGCAGTAGAATTTGATCAATTTTTTTAGAAATTAAATAGTCTGCAATTACACTCAAGCAAGCTCGTCCGCCGTTGAGAAATATCGCATCCGCAATTGGTGGAGCGGGGGAGGCGGTTGCCCAGGTAGAATCTTCGTAGAATTCTCCACCAATGAACATAATTTGTAAATGCCTAATTATTTTATAAATTGTAAGTTTTCAATAAGCAAAACTGGGGTAATTAATAATATTTGATTGAAATAAATACAGGTAACAGACTCATTTTGCTGACTATTTTTTTGAAGTAGACCCGAAAAGGTTATACTTCAAAATACAATAAAGTGATCTTACCCCATCCTTCCAACCAATTTTTTTGCCATCTTCATATTTTCTCCCATTATAAGAAATTCCGACTTCAAAAATTCTGCAATTGAGTTTGGCTACTTTGGCAGTAATTTCTGGTTCAAAACCAAATCGGTTTTCATTTATAGTAATCGATTGAATAATTTCCCTACGGAAAACTTTGTAACACGTCTCCATATCCGTAAGATTTAAGTTGGTAAACATATTAGAAACCCAAGTCAAAAATTTATTTCCGACGCTGTGCCAGTAGTACAATACTCGGTGTGGTCTACCGCCCATAAATCTGGATCCAAAAACTACGTCAGCCTTATTTTCTATTATCGGAATAACAAGAATTGGATATTCCTGGGGATCATATTCAAGATCTGCGTCCTGAATAATAACAATGTCGCCAGCAGCATGACTAATTCCAGTTCGCAGCGCGGCACCTTTTCCCCGGTTCTTTTCATGGTACAAAATCAAATCAACAGAATCAGAAATTTCATTTCTTAATATTTCCTGAGTTCCATCGGTGGAACAATCATCAACAATGATGATTTCTTTTTCATATTGGCAACTTTCTTTCACTGCCTTAATAATATTCAGTATGGTATTTTTTTCATTGAAGCATGGAATGATTACAGAGATTTTCATAAATCACATCTTTTATAATATGGTTTTTTGATGTCTTGGGTATCAATATAAGTCAAGATACTATTGTGATTAGGCTAATTTTAGAAGAAATTCCCCAACGTGAGCCTTTATTAAATACAAGCTAGTTTTATCTGTTGCACAGGCTCTTGAAATTATACCTTACAACCAAAAATTTTAGTTATGCATATTGCGTATAGCTTTTTATCGCCAAATCACAATTCTTGGAGGGCAGGGCAGAGTTTTTTAACCATGAAACCCCACCACACTGTTTACATTAATAATTTCATATAATCTGGACTGCCAAATCAACCTATTTGCAGACCCCTTGGCAAGTCGTGACAAAATAAAAGGTTCCATTTTGGCTTGGCGTTGGATATGAAAAAATGAGATCAATTTTTTTCTGGTCTATTAACGACATAACGAAATTATGCACTTCCTCAGACCACCAATGATCATTAAATAAAGCGTATCCTACTTCAGGGTTATTGAACAAATCAAAAAATTCAGAAGTCTTCGTTGAATCATAAATATAATAATCCTTCAATTCAGGAAGAAATCCCAAATATGGGTAAGAAGAGACAATTTTTCCATCCAAACCATATTCCGCTTTGTAGTCATATAAAAGTTGGTTAATTGGAGGGTCACCAATGGACTTTTGTTTAATTTTGGAATTCGTAATCAAACGACTATCAGAAACCCAATTAGGTAGAATGAACACGATTGGCATTAACAAAAGAAAGAACCAAATTCGGATTAATTGCGAAAATTTGAACACGCTGGATATCAGATTTTTAATGGCATGCTTTACGTTACTTGGAATCATTTGTTGGAAAAATCTTACTGGACGAGAAAAATCAAATTCCAAAATATTCTGGAGTCCTATTCCCATTAGAATACCGATTAAGGGCATTATTAGCACAATATTTCGACTTTCATATGAAAAAAAGAATATCCACCCAACAGCAAATGGCAGAATGAAAATATTCAAAATTGAACCCCAAGCTTTATCTTTGTAAGAAAATGCCAATAGAACCAATAATAGGATAAAAGTAATAGTTTCAGAAAAATAATTGTTCTTTAAGGTCCGAAGGAACAATCCGCCTGCCGATTCCAAGATTTCGAAGAAATTATTACGATCAAGTACCAAAGAAGTAACGCGTCCAATTTCTGATGTTTCAACTCCAGTACGGATCTGAATTTCTTTAAAGATATACCAGGGAGCGATCATTAAAACCATAACGACTATCATTTTAAAGATTATCAAAAATGATTTCTTCTGGGCTCGTCGCTTCTGCAAAGCAACCAAAATCGGATATGTGAGAACCAACCACAAGCCTGCCTGTTTCGTAAGTGCAGCGCCTGCAACAAAAAAAGCACCCAACAACAGGAGTCTATTATCATCTTCTCTATTATCGACCAATAGCAGACAAGCAATTGCAGACAATCCCCAAAATGCAACAGGTGAATCAGCGTACCCATTTCCTTGCGAACCAAAACTCATCATCAGCCAAGAGACGAAAAAGACCCCAAAAAATAATCCGACATTCCTTTTTTTAATACCAAGGATGAAAACGATAAGGATTATGAAAAACTCGATCAAGTTGGCAAAATACTTCGAAAAATATTTTACTTCTGTGGTTCCAATAAATTGATAAGGAAGAGATAAATTCGCAGTCCACAATTGTGGATAATGTTCTGTGTGAAGTGGAAATACACCCTGGTACCATTGTGTTGCCCAATTATCCCAAGAAACGACCGCATCCCATTGAGTGAATATTTGCGTGGGTTGGGTAATATATATGAAAAAATATTTTGTCAAACAAATAACTGAAATTGCAAATGCAAAGTAATAAAGGAAAACAAGAATCTTCTTTTTCCAATCAATCTCAGTTTTTATCTTTGTAAGATATTCATCAAAAAATATTCTGATTTTTTCTGGAATTGTTACCTGTGCGAGATTCCAATTTAATTTTGGAAAGTATAAGATGATTATTCCAATAACTTCCAAAACAAACAAGCCGATGGTGATGGTTTGCGTATATAAATTCAATAGAGTCGCAATAACAACAAATAAATAATTAAATATCTGACTAATACCAATTGCAGCTAACAGGTTTTCCCAAAATCCATGGATTTTGAATAATTTGGAAAATATCATCCCCGGAATAATAGTTAATTGAAGAATTGAAAGGATTCCCAATGAAATTATCATTTACACTCCAGCAAGAATTCAAAACAAACTTGAAAAGGTAAATCAGATCAATGCTTTGTGGGTATTGGGTGGGCGAACACAATTTTCTTTTGCATTGTAAAACTAACAATGAATAGAGATAATTCTGCAATCAATTTGGACACAATTGCGTTCATACCAAAATTGTTGACCATAAGTTCAATAAAGGTATAGGAAATGAGCATCAATACACCTACCAAAATAATATATTTGATAAGTTCAACGATCAATCTATTTCTTGATTTAAACACCCATTTCTTTCCCATGAAAAATTGAAAGCTGCCTGCTGCGATTCGCGCAATAATAATACTAGCAAGTATTGAATTCGAAAAAATAAAAAGAACAGAAAATATCGCGTAATCAATACCAGCAGTCAACATTGAAAGGAATGAAAATCTCAATATGATATAGAAAAGTTTTGAAGAATTTAGAATAAAACTGAAAAGGATTGAAGACTTAATTTGATGTTGAGTTTGAATTGGTACTTCAACAATTTGATTATTATTTTTTGCAGCAAAAACATACATTTCAATCCAGGTATCAAGGTGAGTGGGTTTTTGGTTAAGCAATTCTGAAACAAAGCTGGCAGGCAAGCCGCGAAGACCAGAATTAAAATCTTTCACTCTTGTACCTGTTAATCTCGATAGCCTTGAAATAATGAACTTTAGAGATTTATTGCCAATTTGTTCGATTTCTCTACCACCAATAATTATCGCATCAGGAATGTTATCCATAGACCTGACAACAGCGTTGATATCATCAAGACCAAAACCTTGATCCATATCGACAAGGATTAATCCACTTGAAGATTCTTTGAAGTGCTCGTCAAAGTATTTTAGACCTGTCAAAACAGCTTTTGATTTTGTTGCGTGTAGTATTGTTGTAGGTGTAGTAAGCTTCTTAGTCCTTAAATAATTAGAAATTTTAGATCTTTTTGATGTGGTATCAACAAAAATTACGTCTAATTCTACATTGTTAATTACACTTCTTAGAAAAGAATTTAATTTTTCTTCGAATTTACCAATTAGAATAACCAAAACAGGTTCATTCATTGACATAACAGATTTTTCTTTCACAAGAAACAATTTATATTACTTGATAACAGAATTATTCAACAATTATAAACGAGAAGTAAAAACAAAATACTCATCCTTGTTGATTATTCAAATAACTTCTGATTAGTTTAAATAATCAGAAGTTATTAATAGCGCAAATCACTGATCGCTTTATTAAATGGTAAAATTGGGTTTACTTGTGGGAATAGAAATATAGGACCGGACAAGTTGGGAGTAAAACGATCTAATGAAATACTCTATGAGGTATCTATTCATTATTAATATCCTAACAACTTTTGGAATTCTGATTTGGATATTATTAACCCCTTCCTTGTCTTCAGAAATTGTGCTTCTTACCTATTCAAAAAATAGATTATTAATGAATACCATCGCCATTATGGTTTTACTTTTATTACTTATCTGTTTATGGACTCTTAGGTTTCAAAAAGCGCAAGAATTTTTCAAGAAAGTGTTTTCTTCTAAATTGTTTGCATCTTTCTTTCTATTTTTGATGGTAATTATTCTTCAATCCTTTGTTTTTTTCCTTGGCGGTTCTTTTGGAGGGAAAACCATCTATTTTGAAAAATTGAGTCCACTAATAATTCTGTTTTTCTTGCTTTCGGTTGAAGTACTTTTTTATCTATATTCTTCTACTAACGGCGAAATTTTCAGATCGTTATCAATGTCATTAATGTATTTGATAAATAGAAAAACTTACTTATTTATTATATTAATATTATTCACTTATTTGACAATAGTCTTTTTTAGTTTAACCAAAGGCCATAACTGGGGTGATGATTTTGCCCAATATCTGCTTCAATCCAACAGTTTATTAACTGGAACTGTGGACAATTATATTCAAGGAACAATTTTTACAAATATTAACTCATCTTTCAAACATAGTCCGACGACTGTTCCGTGGGGTTTCCCAATAGCGCTGCTCCCGTTTATAAAAGCATTTAATCAAAATATACTGGGACTTAAGCTAGTAAATGTTGTTGCTTATTCTGCTTTTCTTCTCATTTTGTATAAATGGTCTTCAAAAAGACTGTCTAAACTTGCTTCGCTTTTAATATTCTCATTCTTTGCTATTAGTCCAACATTTATACAATTTCATAATCAAGTGATCACTGATCTGTTTTTTCTTTTGTGTTCGACGATGAGCATTTTGTTAATAGATATCTACATTTCAAGACCTGATAAAAAAAAATTACACGGCATTCTTCTTGGCTTGTCAATTTTTTATGCCAGCTTTACGAGGATGAGTGGATATTTCTTGCTTGCTGCATTATTTTTTGCTCAAACTGTCTCCCTCATTTTACCCATTTTTCATAAAAAAAAGGTTGAGTTTGCTCAGTTCTACATTATTTTTTTTCCGTATTTAGTTTTTGCCTTTTGCTTCATAGTTCAAAGCCTGGTCCTGAATAATTTTCAAGAAACGGTAAAATCCGTCATTGATCTTGCATCGATTGAAACTGTAGTGAGAAATATAAATTACTATTTTAGGCAGCTTTCTAGTTTATATTCTGATTTGTTTTTTCCAACACTTACTTATTTATTAACTTTACCGCTTATAGTAATAGGAATAATTGTTAAACGGAAATCATTAACTAGTTGGACTGTACTTGTCTACGCCATATTAACCTTATGTTTATATATAAGTTTTCCTGGCACTAATGGACTCCGCTACCTCTTCCCTATCATTCCAATCTATATCGTATATGTAGTTTTAGGAATTTCAAGCGTAATCGCTTTTTTTACTGCAAATCGCGCTGGAATTGTAACTGCTTGTCTCGCATTTCTTTGTATTACATTTTTTACACAATATGCCATTGCCGATGTTAAATATGCTATACAAAACATTAATGCAGACAGGATCGAATTATCTGGTCCTTATTCTCCCAAAAGCATCGAAATGTTTGATTACATTCGTAATAACACTAGCTCCGATAGCGTGATCGTTTTCTTTAGACCTAGGGCGATGAGATATTTTACAAATCGCAATTCTATCTTCTCTGATAATTGTGAAGGACTTGAAAAGGGAAATTATCTGGTTAGGATGAAGGCTGAAGAATTTCGAGATAACGGTCTTCAGATTAACATGACTGAATTAAATCATTGTATCGGGGCACAGAAACTAAATTTAAAGTATGAAAATGATGAGATTGCTATTTACAAAATTATAATGACAAACATTTCTAAATGATAAAATTACATAAGTGCTTAGAATATAAACTAAGTAGTTTTATCTCTTTTTGAATATATCCGATAACTTGGACATTAATTTACTATGAAAAATTTACAAGACTTACAAATAGTTGTTCCCCTATTCAATGAAGCTGGATTAATTGCTGAATTTAATAAACGTCTAGTAAATGTTTTGGATAGTCTACCATATAGCTATTCTATTTTTTATGTTGATGATGGATCCAATGATGAAACATATTTAGCACTTCTTTCTATCGCAAACAAAAACAATAGAATATCTATCATTCAACTCAGTCGCAATTTTGGTCATCAAGCAGCATTATGTGCTGGTATAGATCAGGTTGAAGCAAGGATGATTATCACGATGGATGGAGATGGACAACATTCTCCTGAATTAATCCCAATGATGATTGAAAAACATCTTGAAGGTTTTGATATAGTACAAACCCAGCGGAATGATTCTGGATCACCTCTAATAAAAAGGGTAACAGCTAAAATTTTTTATTGGTTAATAAATACTTTGGGAGATACAACAGTACTTCCCGGAACAGCGGATTTTCGTCTCTATAGTTTAAATGTGATAAAAGCGTTAAAGCAGATTCATGAGTATCATAAGTTTATACGTGGAATAATCCCATGGCTTGGGTTTAAAACCTATATACTCTCTTATACACCTCAACAAAGGATTTCAGGAAAAAGCAAATTCACTTTTAATAAAATGTTCGAATTGGCTGAAAATGCTATCTTTTCATTTTCATTGGTACCCTTAAAAATTGGGTTGTTTGTGGGGGTTTTCTTTATATTTCTAGCTTTAGTTGAAGCTCTTTATGTTCTCTCTTTTTGGATTAGGGGACAACAAAACTTATTGGCACCGGGGTGGAGTTCACTAGTTTTCCTTATTCTTATAACCGGGGGCGTATTAATGATTATGCTTGGCATTTTGGGAGTATATATTGGTCATATCCATCAAGAAGTGAAGAATCGACCGATTTATATCATAAGAACAATATTTCAGAAGAATCGCAAAGACTGACTTGGTTTTTTGATTGGAAACTATCCTCCCATATAACTTAAGGTTTTTTATCAAACCGATATTGATATAGTAGTTTATTACCAACCAAGGTTAATTAATATTAATGAAAATATTTTTATCCTCCAAATTATTCGTACCTTTAGTTCTATTTTTTTTCTGTTTTCTGTCTTTTGGGATTTTCATCCCATTTTTGGGTTTATATTCAGATGACTGGATATTCCTTAGCACATTTCAAAAATTTGGTCATGAAGGATTAACTCAATACTTCCAAACCAATCGTCCTATTTGGGGATGGCTTTATCATTTAACGCTTCCAATATTTGGCAAATCAGTAATTCTATGGCATATTTTTGCTTTGTTAGCTCAGTTTTCATGCGCGCTTGCACTTAGAAGGTTAATTATTTTATTGTGGCCAGGCAAGCCAATAAAAGCATTGATAGGCGGAATCCTATTTATTGTCTTCCCCGGTTTTACCCTCCTCCCCATCTCCATCACTTTTGGTCATATTTATTTTGTGTATTTATTTTTTTTCTTATCAACCATTTTTATGATCAAAGCCGTTGAAAGAAACAAATATTATCCATTATTTTTAGGTTGTTCTCTTTTTTTTACGTTGATGAATTTATTGATGATGGAGTATTTTTTCTGTTTAACTTTTATTCAGCCTTTTCTCTTATGGATCCTCTTTAAGGGGAATAAATCTTCTATAAAATACACACTTCATCAAATTATTAGGTTTTATTGGCCTTGGATCTTAATAATCATTGGTGTGACTATTTGGAGATTATTCATTTTTAATTATCAGACCTTTAATTATAGTTTTACTACTCTAGATATTTTGAAAACCAATCCATTATCAGGGGTTGCAGCAATATTAAAGGCCTACTTTGAAGATTTGTTTATAACTGGTATTGCGGCTTGGTTTGAGCCTATTTCATTCATTCTTGGTAAGATAAATCAACCAAAAATATTTTTGGCATCAATAATATTTACAGTTATTGGTGTTATTTCGACATTTCTAATTTTACTTTTTTTATCGCAAAGACAAACAGAAACAGAAAATAAAACTTCCTTTGAACTTAAAGGTCTTTTGTTATCCTTTATTGCTTTGAGTTTAGCGGGGTGGCCTTTTTGGGTTACTGGTTTGGATGTTACATTAAATGGTTTGTATTCCAGGTTTACACTTCCATTTATTTTGGGAAGTTGCCTTTTAGTTATTTCAATTTTGGAATTAATAACAAAACCAATTTTACGATTGGTGATCGTTTCAATTCTCATAGGTCTATCACTAGGAAAGAATCTCTTGGTAATGAATGAATTTCGACAGGAATATATTCTTGTAAGTTCTTATATGAATCAATTACATGAGCGAATCCCAGATCTAAAACCTGGAGCATTCATAATATCTAATAGTTTACCTTTTTCCTATTTCTCATATGCAACACTTACCTCAATGGTGGATTGGGCATATTCTCCTCAGAATACGGGAATGGATCTGGACCATGTTTTCGTTTATTCAAACGACCGAGTAGATGATTTATCTAAACCAACTTATAAATATGAAAATGTTTCATTTAAATTTGAAAGTACGATATCCAATAGCATAAGCTCTGTTACACTCTATGACTATGATGTTGAACCCATTGGATTCAATTCCTGTTTTACCATACTTGATCAGAGTAATATTCCATATTACGTTGATCATATCTCAGATCAATCCAATATATTTGTACCCTTTTCTGATATTAACAACATTTCAGAAAATTTTGATTCAGAAACAGAAGAACTTTTTCAAAAGTTTTTTCCGAAAAAAAATGCAAAGAAATGGTGTCTCAATTTCGAAACTTTAGCAAAACTACAGGCTGTAAATGATCATCAAATAATAATGGAGAATTACGTTGATGGATTACAACCCTTTTATACACCAGAAATCCTTCCCTATTTGGATGCCTTCGCTCGAAATAAGAATTGGACAAAAGTAGATCGCATATTGGAAACCATGAACAAAACATCACCAGATTTTGTTTGCACATTTATTACTGATTACTCAATCAAATTAAAGGAGCTAGAGTTCGATAATAATGTTTTTGAGAAGTTTAACCAAATAAACCAATGTAATGCAGCTTATGATTAACTATTTTATACACATCCAATTTATTTACAAACATTAATTCCAAATAGACTTCCATTTGAAACTTGCTATTTACGAGTTAATTTTCGGACCTTTTCACGATTGAATCACAGAAACTTCCACTTAAGATTTAACAATATATGTTAATTCTTACAAGTATAGAAAAATATCAGATCCCCCTCAAGTAATTGATCGTCGATTGTTAAAGAACCTTTATAAACCTCATTCGGTCGTATACCCAAATCAACACTTGTAGATTGATCCAGTCCACTAGCTTTCAAATCGATCACAAATTCTGAACCTTTTTCGACAAAACCATTAAATGGAAGAGTTAGAAATGATCCATTTTCTATGTTATCAATACCAAATATTTGGGAGGTTAATATTTTTGAGGGATTTGTGCTAAGCAAAGATAGCTGTATCATACCTTTTTGTGAATTTGATTCTTTTAAATAGATTTGTACATTTTCAATTTCTCTACAAGTGTTGATAAATGTTTGCTTTATATAATTATTGTTGTTTAACGAAACAACTTGAGCATTACTAATCTCTAAATTCTTATACTTCGGCATTTTACAACTCTTACCCAATAGATATTCATAACCACAATCTGTGTAATAAGTAGCGGATAATCCAAACGTATAGAATCCAAGGATGGTCACAAAAAGAAAAATGGTAAGTTTCCGGCTCCATGATGGAAAAAGTATCCTTTTCTTTATCAAACTTCCAAGTGAGATAAATAGAAGAGGCATATAAGGAACAAAATATCGGCCTTGACTATCGAGCATGGACCTGTCGGATCCAGTTAATATTTCAACTGCTCTTAGTCCTGCGCGTAACGAACTTAATCCAAAAACACATAAAACAAAAGTAATAAAGAGCCAAAATATAGTCTTCTTGTCCAACTTAGAAGTTACTGAATCAATTACTATTGTAGCGATTAATAGAATTGGGAAAAGCCAGTAAATAATCTCTGGAACTGAACCAACCCAATATCCATAAACACCAACCCAAGATTGATAACGAGGGATAGCAGATTGACTAAATCCACTAAAGAATAATGAGAAGAATTCAACAGGTTGAGAAAATAAAACATCGATCTTGCCCAAAAGACCGCTATTTGTACTTGAAAGCGTTGAATTTACATTTCCTGAATTAATGTCAAGATTTACTAATACAGACCACCCAAAATTACAGACTATTGCAATTATTGCGCTCGCGATAATCGCAATAGTCTTCTTTTTCGAACCATATTTCTTCATTGGAATGATCACCAATAAAAATGCCAAAATCGAAAATGTAGGTTTTACAAAACCCAATAGTAAAATTGCGCATATTAATACTAATAAATTCTTAAATCCAATTTCCTTTTCATTCTTGGTGACAATAAATAAAACATAACCAATAAAGAAAAAACTCACGCCATTTGTAAATCCATCTGCATTGACAGTGGCAGCTTGAAATAATGCCGTTGGAGAAAATGCCAAAATTGCCATAACCCATTTCCCAGCCGGAATAAAACGAATCGATAAATAAATCAAAAATACATAAAGCAAGAAACCTGTTATTCTTAGCAGAATCACACCAGGAATGATTGGAAAATCAAATAATCGCCAAATTATTCCAGCGACGAATGCTTGAGGTAAAAACATGATTGGTGAATAGACCGAACGTGTTTCTGCAATTGTCATGCTGTCATAATTGGCTTTAGTAAATATATTCTGTTCATTAAATAAATCTATGGCTGAATTTTGGAAAAACCGCCTTTGGTATGAAAGCGTAAAAAATTCGGATAACCCTAAAGTTTTATTACCAGGTTCCTGGTTTGGTATGATATTAAAACCAGATAAATCATAAATTCGCAACATATGCTGTTCTTCATCAAAACCTGCTCCATACGGAATAAAAATACAAAACAATATTCCCAAACAGAAACCTGTGAATAATATAATATTTAGGAATCTGGAATTTTTTAAGTTCTCTGGCGTAGATTGATTATCAACATTTTCTTTAAAGATGAATAACACCTGATACACAAATTGCTTCACTTTCGAAATAAATCTATCATTTTGCATAATATCTGTTTCTCCGTTGTAAAAAAATCCAGATAACAATATTCCAATCGAAATTATGCGATTGATATAAAAAATGTAATTGCCATCTCAAATCGAGATTTAATCATCAATCCCATGTTTTATATTCTTTTGTCAGTGAAAACCATTTCAATAAAAATCAAAACCAACAGTTCAGTAGATACAAAATTTACCGGAGGTACATCGAGGATATCACTTTCATCCATCCACGCCTGGATAATTCTTCATCTTCAATAGGTAAGACACACAAAACCGAAAAACCTTGTTCGTCAGGATATAAACCTTTTGGTATCACCAACAACGGATACTCCATCGAAATCAGATCCAACGGCCGAGCTAAAATAGCTCCACCCCCAACTGCTTGAATTAAAACCTCATGCATCTCAGGATAGCCTTCATTTAATTCCGAAAAACTCTCAAGTGGTACATTAACTTGTTTTGAAATGGGCAGTCCATTAATGTTTACCAGACTTCCTGGTGTGAGCCGAGTTATTATCTGAGTCTCACCTACCGGACACTCCGCCAGAGGCAATGGTTGGGGTTTGGCAACTGCTTTCACGACTAAAACCCCACCAATCGTTACAATTGCCAACAAAATACCGAAAGACATAATAATGGATGGTCTTGATGCTTCTGCTTTGGAATCCGTTATTTGATTTGTAATGATAAATCCAAGGATGGATTTCAAGCCGATAGTACTGAACGCCATTAAAAAAGTCACCGTTGCTGCATATACTCTCATTTGGTTCGAATCGTTGGGCGGCACAAAAGGAACTGATAAAATGATGCCAGCCGCTGCCCATAATAGCATTGAATATGGTTCCTGCCGGCGTTGTTTCCAGGTGCGAAAGAATCCCCACCCTGCAAAAATTGAAAGAACTATTCGAACAGCATAATTTGCCCAGTTAATTGCCTCATTTCCGCGAATGAATCCGAAAGCCCCAGCACCACGAGGCATAAGATAATCAAACCAGTTCTTGGCTGCTCCAACCACTATATTAAAAGGCTGGGATTTCCAGGCGTCAAATACCAAGGCATAGGTCCGAGCGGAACGGGAAACATCGTCAAATTGGGCAAGTTCAGGATGATCTATTAAGATTTGCATCCATCCTTTTCCACCTGCCACAACACCATATAGTGTATATGAAAAATTGGAAAAAACCATACCACCAGGATCTGCAACCAGTTTGAACACCAACATGTTTAATCCAAACCCAAGAGCAACAGCCAGTGTTCCGATACCTGCCGCAATAAAAGAAAACTTATGGTTTCCTTTGAAAGCAAAACCGCACCACAGAATTAGAGCAGGCAGTATAAAGAATGTGCCGGCTCTCGCGTTCAAAGCCAGCGTAAGTAATAACAAACCAATTGCCGTATGCCAAATTTTCTTTTGGCGAGCAGCATTCCAGAGAATAGTAAAGGATGCCACCCCCAACGGCAGCCCAAGATTCTCTGTCATAGTGGTGCCAGCTATGCGCCGGTAAAAAAGAAATAAAATGAAGAGAAAAACGACTGCTGGAAGAGCCCCAAATGAGTGTTGGATTTCTCTGGCAGCCAAATAACAACTGATGGCAATTATTGCCCCCAATATAGCAATGGAAACAACCAGGTTTTGTCCAGTAATAGCCAGCAGCCCGGTCAGCAAAGCTGGGAAAAGTGGGCGTCTTGCCGAAAACGCAGAAAAACGAAATCCCTCAACCACCCGGAGTGCATCGCTGTAATAACTGGCAGCATCACTGAAAGGCAGCAATCCACCAATAATGAAGGGTTCGCTGGCGCCACTACGCCACAATCCGCTGAGGGGCAGACCAAAGAGGATCAAGGTCAAACTCAAAGCCGCTAACGTCCCCAAAAAACCCTTGATTCGAAATGTAATGAATAATAATGGTAATGTAATAATGATAAGCAATACCAGGTTGTAACGAACAAAAAGCCCGACTGCAGCAGGAATAGGTAACAATACCAATAATGTATAAACGAACATGGCTAAAACAAAAATAAGAAATGGCCGCCACAAATTTGTGGTCAATTGAAACTTTTGGATATTTGATGACATTTACTTATTCCACTAGATGAATTTTATACGCCGGGCAGCAAAAACCACCATACGCAACAATAGCCATCCATGTTTCCAGCGATCAATGTTGGTTGTGCCATAAGTTCGTGCCCGATAACGGATTGGGAGATCAACAATTTTATAATTTAATCGTGCAGCTCCAAATAGCAAGTCAAAATCACCAAAAGGATCAAAATCGCCAAATACATGCCGGTTATTTGCGATTCGTTCGTAATCTTTTTTCCATAACACTTTCGTTCCGCACAACGTGTCTTTAATGGGTTGCCCAAGCAGCCATGAAAACGCCAGACTGAAAAACTTGTTTCCAATCAAATTGAAAAAGCGCATGGCTTCCTCTTCCATCGGATAAACCAGGCGAACCCCGTTAATAAAATCACCCTTTCCTGAAACGAGAGCATCATAAAAACGCGGCAAATCTTCCGGTGGAACTGTAAGATCAGCATCAAGGATCATAAGAATATCACCCGTAGCTTTGGCAAAACCCAGCCGATCGGCGTCTCCTTTGCCCATTCCCGTTTGTTGCCAACTTTGGCAATTTTTCTCAGGATGCTGCTTTATGCCTTCAAGAATGGCATCCCAGGTATTGTCTGTGGAATTGCCCTCCACAAAAACAATCTCTGTTCCCCCACCCATCTCAGGAACCCGAGATAAAATATTCTCAATATTTCCGGCTTCGTTTCTTGCTGGTACGATCACACTCACCTTGGGTTTTTCTACATGTCTATGCGCAATCCCCAAGGGTCTTGCAATAATGAAATTAGTTAATCCCAGGTGATTAAAAGGCCAAAATCGCACCAAAAATTTATTCAAAAAGGGTGCTAAAAGCGGAATTCCAATTGGAAAGAGTACTTCGTGTGATGATTTTATAGGCTCAAAACCAGAAAGATTTAGCAAGTTGTTAATATCAGAAACGGTCAGCCAGTTTTCACCCAAACCCGGTTTTGCCAATCCCAACTTAACCGCAATGGATAACGGTAATTCCCATAACCGACTATGAACATTTATGAGAAGACGTCCATTTGGATTTAAAAGCTTTCTGACATTCTCAAACAACTGTTGAACATCCCATACTTCATTGAGAATATCTGAAAGAATTACAACATCGAATTTTTCAATACTTGAAAATTCTTCAGCATTCGCCTGGATGAAAAGCTGCTCTGGTTGTCTTTCACTTGCCAAAGCGATCATCTCAGTCGAAAAATCTACCCCCACCCCTCTGCTGGGTTTCAATGCAGCCAGTAATTCGCCATTTCCACAACCCAATTCCAAAACGGTCATACCTGCCGGAACGATAGTTGAATAGATATCAATTAATCGCTTGTGATAATATGTACCCCACCCGCGCCAATTATGCATTTTCACTGCCACTTTATTCCAATGTTGGCTGCGTTCGATTCTATGTTTATCTGCTGATTGTATTGTTTTCTCAGATTCCAAAAGGTTTTGGTTCCTTATTGTCTACTTAAAATTATTAGTATCTTTTAATTGTCTCTTACAAGCCAACGGCCTATATTTTCAGGAAATTGATATTTCGCCAGTTTGTCCAATAGACTTGCAGGTTCGGAGTCACTCAGAAATAATTGCAGGTGTTCATCATAAATAAATGCATCTTTAAATGCACGATTAATCCACGCTAACAATGAATCAAAATAACCGTTCGTGTTCAAGATTGCCATAGGCTTTCGATGCAAGCCAATTTGTGACCAGGTTAATACTTCAAAGAGCTCATCGGCGGTTCCATACCCACCTGGCAATGAAATGAAAGCGTCCGCTAAATCTATCATCCGGGCTTTCCTTACTTGAATATCATCAACAATTTCGAGATTGGTCAAACCGGTTGTACGGATTAATTGTGGGCTTTCTAGTCCTTTGGGGGCAATTCCGGTGACTTCTCCGCCATTTTCTAAAACACTCTGAGCCAGAACCCCCATTAAACCCGTTCGACCTGCACCATAAACCAAGCGAATTCCTCTGGAAGCTAATTCCTTGCCCATCTTTTTTGCAGCTTCATAATATACTTCATCCAACCCATCAGCAGATCCACAAAACACACATATGGAACGATAAGGAAAATCCATTGAACCTCTATCTGAGAATAGAATAAGTTTTTCACTTTGAAAATGCAACTTCTTCATTATAATTCGGTTTAAACAACTTAATTCATAATCAAACGTAGAATATGTATTCAATAATCAATAGGAGATCCGAATGCCTGCCATCCTTGAAGTCAATCATTTAGTAAAGAATTATGGTTCCTTTAATGCGGTAAAAGGAATCTCCTTTGAGATTCAGTCATGTGAAATATTTAGCTTGCTTGGGCCAAATGGTGCAGGAAAAACCACGACCATTTCCATGTTATCAACCCTTTATACACCTACAAGTGGAGATGCTATCGTTTGTGGGTATTCAGTCACCAAAGAACCAATGGCAGTAAAAAAATGTATTGGCGTGGTACCACAAGACCTTGCCCTTTACGAAGATCTATCTGCCCGTGAAAACCTCAATTTCTGGGGACAAATGTATGGTCTCTATGGCAAGACTCTGAAAATCCGCGTGGATGAGGTTTTGGAACAAATTGGGCTTCTGGATAAAGCAAAACTAAAAGTTAAGACATACTCTGGCGGTATGAAACGCCGTGTGAACATCGGGGTCGGATTACTTCACAAACCTCAATTGCTCTTTATGGATGAACCAACCGTTGGTATTGATCCCCAATCAAGACGCGCTATTTTAGATTCGGTGAAAGAACTCAATAAAAATGGCATGACAGTGCTCTACACCACTCATTATATGGAGGAAGCCGAAGAACTTTCAAACCGAGTAGGAATTATCGATCATGGTGAACTCATAGCGATAGGCACTCAAGATGAACTGACGAAATCTGTTGGTGAAACGGATACTCTAATTTTACATATTGGAGAAGAAGCTGTTCCTGAAATCTTGGCTGAAGAAGTTCGCAAGATCAAGGGTGTACTTAAGGCGGAAGTAACTGATCACGAAGTATCCATTATTACCCCCTCTGCCGAAGAATTACTTGCACTTGTCGTTTCACATGCCAATCATTTGAGTATAAAGATCAGATCCATTGAAATTCGCGAACCTAACCTTGAGGCTGTCTTCTTAAACCTCACAGGTCGCGCTTTAAGGGATTAAGGTGTGGCTATGCGAAGATTATTAGTAATAGCTCTCAAAGATGTCTTGCTCATATTTCGCGATCGAACTGCGCTCATTTTTATGCTTTTAGCACCTTTTGCACTCACCATTGGTCTCGGCCTGGCAACTGGTAGTTTTTCAAATAAATCAGAGTCTGGCATTCTCGACCTGCCTATTGCAATTGTCAATGATGATAAGGGCACTCTAGGAACTTCGCTCGTTGAAATGATGCAATCAGAACAACTTGAGGATTTACTGGAACCTCAGATTCTAAGTGATGTTCCAACAGCTCGTAATTTGGTGGATGACAATAAAATTGTTGCATTTGTATATGTTCCTGATGGATTTACTGATTCAATTATACCGGTGAGTAATTCTGCCAATACAACCCAGACAGTGCAGATTGAACTCTATGGTAATCCCACATCTCCCACTGGGGTTGGAATTGTAAAAAATATTTTGGATCAATTTGTAAGTCAGGTTGAAGTCGGACGAGTCAGCGGCACAGTTGCAGTAACTCAGCTTTTAGAAAGTGGTGCTATTGACCCTTCTCAGGCATTGACCGTTGGACAGGCAATTGGAGAATCTCAATCAGATGATCAGGTCAACTCCTCTTCGATAACATTAAACAATGTTACTGCCGCCGGCACCGAAGTAAAATTCAATATACTTGCTTTGCTGGCACCAGGTATGGCATTAATGTTTTTGATGTACACCGTCAGCAACGGTGGCAGAACCTTACTACTCGAAAAAACAGGCGGCACGCTTCCTCGTATGCTTATATCGCCTACGACTTCTTTTCAAATTCTGGGTGGAAAAACCTTCGGAATTTTTCTGACAGGGTTGGCACAAATGCTGATTCTCATCCTTGGAACCACGTTGCTCTTTAATCTGGATTGGGGCGATCCTTTGGCAGTCTTGGTTTTAGTAGCCTCAGCAGCGCTGGCTGCTACCGGTTGGGGAATCTTCCTTGCAGCCTTGTTAAAGACTTCCGGGCAAGTTGCAAATATTGGAATGACACTTATGTTAATCTTCGGTGTTTTGGGCGGCAGCTTTATTAATACCAACATCTTGCCAAATTGGGTTCAGCTGATTAGCCGGATCTCTCCAAATCGCTGGGGGCTCGACGGTTTCACCACTCTCGCCATGGGTGGTAACCTGGCCAATATTCTGAATCCTATCTTTGCATTGTTGATCATGGCAGCAGTACTTTTCCTCATTTCCATTGTGCTCTTCAATCGCCGCGGAATTGGAAAGGAATAGGAATAAACTGTGAAAAAAATTATTGCTATTTCAATAAAAGATACGCTTGTCCGATTCACCAGCCCAGTGGAATGGTTGTTTTTTCTGATATTGCCAATCATCTTTACATTAGTGATTGGATCCGGGTCTGGTCCATCGAGCGACAATCGGGTGAAAATGCTCGTGGTTGATCAAGCCAAGAACTCACTCTCAGAAACTTTGATCACTTCTTTGCAGGCATCCTCATCTGTCAAAATAGAACTGGAAACCCTTGAAGAAGCAACCTCAAGATTGGACCAAAAAAAAGTTGCAGCAGTATTGATTATTCCTGATAACTTTAATCAAGAGAGCCTGCAAAAACAGACAGCAGAACTTGAGCTTCGGCAATTACCAAATAATACAGATGCCATGATTGCTCACCAGGCAATTCAAGCTGTGCTTTCGAGGGTAAGCAGTGTGGTGGATATTGCAAATTCGAGTGTCGCGCGTGCGGAGAGTTTGCCCGGCATTAAATTTGAATCTGAGTCAGCCCGGCAGGCATTTTTTGATGCATCACTTCAAGAAGCACAAACTCTGATGGCAAAATCACCTAACCGCATCATTGAAGTTCAAGGAAACACCAAAGATTCAATTGAATTTGACCCTCGCTCAAACGCCAGCGCAGGACAATTAATCACCTGGGTATTTATTCCTTTGATCGGGCTATCAGGTTCTTTTGCCTATGAACGCCAAAAGGGCACGCTGCGAAGGCTGCTCACAACCCCAACCAGTAAGGGTTTGTTTCTTTCAGGAACAATCATCGGACAAGTGCTTACAGCAATAGTGCAGATGATTCTTCTTGTTCTATTTGGTATTTTTGTTATGAAGCTCAACTGGGCTCATGCCCCCTTAGCCTTGGCCGTAATGTTAATTTCATCAGCGCTGGCTGCTGCCGCTCTTGGAACGATGTTGGGTACTTTTGTCAAAACTGAAGGGCAGGCCAGCGGATTGAGCATCATGTTCGGCATGGTCATGGCCTTAATGGGCGGCTGTTGGTATCCTTTGGAACTCTTTCCGCAGACTGTGCAACAAATTGTAAAGATATTTCCCACTACCTGGGCCATGCAAGGTTTGTTGGATGTTGTGCTTCGCGGTCAAGGAATAATGGCTGTACTGCCAGAAGCTGGTGTTCTTATTGGTTTTGCCGTAGTCTTTTTCATAATTGGTATCATGAGATTCAAATACGAATAATCAAAATCCCGCCCTAGTGGCGGGATTTTTTGTTTAAGGTTCAATGGTAGAATTTGATAGCAATTAGTTTTTCCATCCCAACACGAGTTTAGAAACCATGTTACTCATATCCATTTTCATTTACCTGGTTTTTTCACAATTCATTTATCCTCGTATTTTTGAGAAAGCCACACTCTCAAAATTCTTGCTCGTTTTCTTCTTATGCACGTTTTCAATAAATATATTGGTTTCTGAAATTCTAAGTATATTAAATCTTATTAACCGGCAATGGATATATCTGTGTGTACAAACCATTTTTTGCATCATTGTTTTATTGCTTGTTCAACATTTTTATCCAGTGTCAAAACAATCCTATAAGTCGGTTTATCGTTTTTCTAATTTTCACATCAATCTCATTGATGTTTTTCTTTTATTACTTATATCAGCAACTTTTATTGGTTTTTTTGCCGTTGGAATCACGACCCCGATAAATAATATTGACAGTCTGGCGACTCATTTATCTCGAATTTATTATTGGCTTCAACATGGGTCACTCAATTATTGGACAACAATTAATAATTTTCAACTTGTATATCCAATCAATGCACACATTCAAGGTCTTTGGCTATTTCTGCTCGGAAAATCAGAGAATCTATTCTTTCTGATTCAATGGTTCTCTTTAATCATCATCTCAGCCTCTACATATGAGATTTCTAAAGCATTGCTCTTTTCTAAAACACAAGCGTTGTTGAGTACGTTTATTGGTCTCTCGTTTCCAATAGTGTTATTACAAACCTTCTCTTTTCAAGGAGATCTTACTGTAACAGCTCTTGCAATGATCTTCATTGTTTTCATTTTATTATTTAGTCGTACCGACCAAATGAAATATCTTTGGCTTGCAATTTTTAGTGTCATTTTAGCTATAGGTTCAAAACAAACGGCATATATTACTCTACCCATATCATTTTGTGTAATCATCTATTTGTTGTTTACAAAAAAGCTTGTGAAAAGATTCTTGCTTAATTCATGGGTGTTGATTGTTTTTGTCCTTGCCTTTGCAAGTTTTCAATTTATTTTAAATGTGAGAAATACAAAGAGTGTGATTGGTATGGAATGGAAACCTTCAGAACAATACACAACCTTTGAACAATTTCAGCAAAAAATAGTTTATGTAGTTCCACGCTATTTTTATCAAGCTGTTGGAATTGAAGGATTACCCAGATCCATCACACCTACAATCATTAAAATAAAAGAAGATGTTTTTCGTGTTATTTTTAAACCACTTGGGCTTGATTTGGAAAAAGAAATCTTTCTTCAACCAGGTTTTGATCAAAAGGAAACCTTTCAATACGATTCTTATCCTTTACTTTCTGAAGATACAGCCTGGTTTGGTCCAATGTCATTTTTGCTTATTCCATTGGCAGTAATTGTTACTTGTTTTAGTAAAGTAAAATTGCGAAGAAAATACATCTTTGTAAGCCTTATTTACTCAATCTTTTATTTTTGTATGATTTGTATTCAAAGACCAGGTTGGGATCCATATCAAGGCCGCTATTTTATTCTTGGGTTATATCCTCTAATTCCAATTGTTTCAATGCTGATTCCTAAACAAAAAATCCTACAATTTGCCATATACTCGGTTTTGATATTTTGTAGTGTTTTAATAATTTTTAACACTCTTTTTCAGAATGATACCAAACCAATTATTACTGCCAAATCGAAAAACGATTTTATTCATCAAAAAATAGATCCTCTTAAAGAGTCAACTTACTTGCAGTCTTTTTTTAAAAAAGCATTATACAAGATTACCTATCCTACCGGGTTTGAAAATCCTCGCAGGTATATATTAAGCCAAAAGTATTATGATCAATTATTTTATACAAATAATATTTCAGCAAAAGACTTTGAATTTGTTGAAAGCATCATCCCCGAAGGAGAACCAATTAGTGTCATGGTAGCAAATAACCCACTAGAGTATGCCCTTTTCGGAAAAAACCGAAGCCGTTTATTATATCCGTTTGTGGATATCACAAAAGCAAGACCAGGGTATTGTATTGTCAGCAACTCCATAGATTTTTCACCTACGATTGAAATGGAATTATTAGATGTTAACGAGAACTTCTCCATTTACTATATTGGTCCTAAATAAATCCAAATGTGATTTTTGATTGACAAAAACAATATTTTTTCTAATTTTAATAATCGCTCCAGTAATAATATACGCTATTGAGGTTGCTTAATCACTCAATTTTAATCATGGTAGAATTCCAATGGTAAGCAGTATTACATAAATTCTTCCACTATTGAGACATAATGCTTATCGCATCGATTATCATTTACTTGTTTTTTTCACTATTCATGTTTACTCGTATTTTTGAGAAAGCTTCGTTCTCAAAAATTCTGTTATTCTTTTTTTTGTGCACCTTTTCAATCAATATTTTAACCTCCGAAATTCTTGGGTTATTGCATTTGCTTAACCATGGATGGTTATTTCTGGCGATTCAAGTATTTTTGTGCTCTAACATTACTCTACTAGCCCATCGATATACTCCAATCTCTTTACAACAATATCAAACGACGTTTGATTTTTCATTTTTTCATTTCTCAAAGATCCAAATAATACTTGTTTCAATTATTTCAGCGGCGCTAATTGGTTTCTTTGCGATAGGTATCACAACTCCAATAAACAATATCGACAGCTTGGCATCTCATTTACCTAGAATATATTACTGGTTGCAGCAAGGATCACTCGATTACTGGACCACTTTAACTTCACTCAATCGTTATCAGCTAATTTATCCTATCAATGCCCACATACAAGGTCTGTGGTTGTTCTTATTAGGACAAAATGAAAACCTATTCTTTGTCGTACAATGGTTTTCTTTGGTTATCATTACCGCCTCAATTTTCGAAATATCCAAATCTCTTGGTTTTTCAACAACCCAGGCATTGGTTAGCAGCTTAATCGGACTTTCGATGCCAGTTGTTTTACTTCAAACCTTTTCATTTCAAGGGGATCTTATTGTTACTTCATTATTGATGGTTTTTATCGCTTTCTTTTTTATTTTTTTTCTATCAAGAAATATAAAATTTCTATTGCTAGCTGGATTAAGTCTACTTTTGGCTTTAGGAACAAAACAAACTGCCTTTTTTATCCTTCCTGTTGCAGGTCTGGTGACTCTTTTTGTTTTATTAAAAAACAAAGGGGTTAATAATTTTTTTAAATATTCATGGTTATTATTTATTTTTGCCATACTTTTAGTTAGCTATCAATACATTTTGAACTATGTTCATACAGGCTCAGTTTTTGGTCTGGAAAAGGTATTAAATGAACGATACACATCAATATCAAGTGTTACAGAAAAAGTAAAATATTTGGTTCCCCGATTTTCATATCAGTTAATAGGTGTAGAAGGCCTGCCACGATCAATTCAACCCAATTTTACTCAAGTTAAAAAATCCTTCTTTGAAGGTATATTTATTCCAATTGGACTGGATTTGGAAGAGAACGTATACCTTCAACCTGGCTACGATGAAATGGAAAGCTTTCGATATCAAGAAGTACCCAAATTATCAGAAGATACTGCTTGGTTTGGTCCATTTGTGTTCATTCTATTTCCAATTTCATTGATTTTGAATCTTGTTAGCAAAAATAATGTGCGCAGAAATTATGCGCTCGCTTGTCTAGGCAATTCCATAATCTACCTTTTTTTTATAATCCTGCAAAGACCAGGATGGGACCCTTATCAAGGTCGATATTTTATTATTTCGACAATCCCCTTCATTCCTCTTGTTTCAGGATTACTCCCAAACAGGAAAAATCTACAAAGATTAGTACTTGGGTTACTTCTTCCTATCAGCCTGATAATAATTCTAAATACCCTACTTTCAAACGATTCTAAACCCATCATCACAGCAAAAACTCAAAATGATATTATCAATAATTATGTTTTACCCCTTCCTGAAAACAACGTAACTCAGAAATTCATAAAAAAGGCTCTCTTAAAAATCACGTATCCAACAAAAAATTCAAGTAAACAGATTAATATTTACGAAACGACTTATTATGATCGCCTATTCTATTCAAGTTTGTATTCTGTAAAAAATATGGAATTTGTAAATTCACAAGTCCCAGAAGGAGAACCTCTTTTCATATTGATAACGAGAAATCCCTTGGAATATGCGTTATTCGGCAGAAATCGAAATCGAATTGTCACACCGATCGCAGATATTAATGAAGTGAAGTATGGATACTTGCTAGTTAGCGATTCTTTGATAACACCAAGTATATCCAAGTTTCGGTTATTGGGAAAAAATAATAATTATTCAATATTTTTTGTGGAATAAAATAAACCCATATTTGCATGGCATAATAAAAAACGATCGGGAAAATAAATTTCCGGATCGTTTTTTATTTGATCTTTTTATCGGGGCAAGTCAGCAAATGCTTCTTCAGGGGCAAAAGCCACACCGACCATGCTTTTGCCGACATGTGCACCTAAAACCAGCGAAAGCAAACCTGTCGGCAACCACTGGCACTTAAATAGTTTGTTCATCTCATCAATGAGTTGTTGAGCACCTTCTGGATTGTAAGAGTGCAAAACTTGCACACGTAAGGCACTCCCTGCTTTGAATTTCTTTGACACATACTCACCAATGCCATGGATTGCGCCATTGAAAGTTCGAGCCATACCATACTGCACATAGGTGCCCTTTACTTTTTCAACCCCAATCATGGGTTTGATATTTAACAATGATGCCAGTAATCCCTTCATGTGGCTGATGCGCCCGCCATGGATAAGGTATTTCAATTCTTTAAGTGTGTAGACCACGTCAGTGGCATCACCAATCTTTTTCATGGCTTCCAATATGCGGTCTTTATTCCAACCAGCTTTGGCTGCACGAGCAGCGGCTTCGACCTGCCAACCGGCTGGTGCTGAGAGGGTTTTAGTATCAATTACCGTAACATTCGCTTGCGGTACCATGGCTGCACCGGCAGTGGCTGATGCCGAGGTACCACTTAATCCAGAAGAGATATGGATTGAGAGAATATCGGGATCATTTTTTGCCAGGTCTGCATATATTTTGGCAAAATCACCTGCTGAAGGTTGTGAAGTGACCGGCAATTCATCCGTTGCTTCAAGCAGTGGATAGAATTTCTCAGCTTGAATATCTACACCTTCTTTGTACGAGTTGCCACCCAATGTCACAACGAGTGGAACTACATGAATATTGTATTTTTGAAGTTCTTCCTTGGATAAAAAAACATCTGTTCCACTATCGGTAACAATTTGCATTCTATTCTGCTCCTGTATCAACTTTAAAAAAATTTATATAGTTACATGTTTAGAATAAAACATCAATCCTTATCTTTGAAGTGTCAATAGACCTAATACAAACCATGACTATATATAGATTCTAATATTGGGATATTGATATAATTTTATTTATGGAAATCAATAACCCGGTTATTCAATTATGTATCGCCGGCACTCAGGCTGAATTTCAAAATCAAATCCCTACGGCGAAAAAATTTTACAAACAAGCCTGGAAAATCCATACCAATGATTATGAAGCTTGTATTGCTGCACACTATATGGCCAGACACCAAAAAGATCCTAAAGTTGAATTTATATGGAATAAAAAGGCTCTTGGCTATTCCAGCACTTGCCAAGATGAACAGGTTTCTGCGTTCCTCCCCTCTTTAAACCTAAATATGGGAAAATCCTTTGAAAAACTTGGAGATCATGAAGCGGCACAACATTGTTACTCAAAAGCATCTCAATTGGGACTTACTCACCAAATGGAACTGGAGTAAAGGAAGATGAACCGTAGGTTTTTTCAAAATAACTCAGACATTGATCTCATGCGCAACTTGCTCTTGTCACTCGTAGACACGCCCAGCATTATCGATTTTGAAGAATTTATCCAAATACAATCTGTACAACAAACCACAAAACTATGGTTCGAAGATACACAATTGATCGCCTTTGCATATGTGGATAATTTCAATAACCTTTGTTTTGAAATAGCGACAGATATTGTCAAGACTGATTTGGAAAACGAGATTGCTGATTGGGGCATGGATTGTATGAGATCCAGAAATGAACAGGCTGATGATAGTAACCCACTCGATACCTCATGTTCTGCCTCAAATCTATCCCGGATTTCATTATTGGAACGAATGGGATTTAAACAGCAAGAAATTCGCTCATTAAAATTTTGCCGCTCTTTAATTGATCCGATTCCGTTTTCTCCTCTTCCAAAAGGTTATACCATCAAGTCTGTTAAAGGCGAAAGTGAAATTACTGATCTTGTAAAACTTCATCGTTCTGCATTTGGCACCGACCATATGACTGAAGAATATCGCTTGGCAATGATGCATGCACCCGATTATGATAAAACCATGGATTGGGTTGCCATTTCTCCCGAAGGCGAACCAGCAGCGTTTTGTATCGGCAGTATTGATGAAACAAATCCAACGCTCGGTTTCCTTGACCCCATAGGCACCCACCCTTCTCATCGGAGGCTTGGCCTCTCGGCAGCATTGATTTCACATGGATTAACGATTCTCAAAAATAGAGGGGGTAAACAAGTCGAATTTGGAACCAGCAGTGAAAACTTGCCTATGCAAAAACTTGCCCTCCATATGGGGTTTTCCATAAAATCTGAATCAGTGTGGTTTAGTAAAGAAATTAAGAAATAAAATAATCCAAATAAAAGATTTTTTATGCTATTTAACTACATTTGGGAGGGTCACACTATGTCAAATCTGATAAATCTTGAGAATAAATTTATCTCCCCTGATCGAATTGCAGAAATGGCAATAGACAATCCCGCTTTGCTTAATGAACTTCTGGCAGGTATATCTCCACAATCTCAAAAATCAACCCGACGTGAAAACAGCTCTCAGGCAATGATGTTTATGGCAGAGACTTGGCCAGAAATTCTTGTACCTCATTGGGACTATTTCGTTTCACTTTTCAATAGTCCTAATGGTTTTTCAAAATATGTCGCAATCTATGTTATTGCATCCCTCACAAAAATCGCACCAGAAAAGTTTGTGGCAAACACAGAAGTTTATTTTTCACTACTGGATGATGATAGCGTGATGGTGGCTTCTCATGCCGCCCTTAACGCAGCAAAAATCGCTCAAAACTGCCCTTCTCATCAAACAGAAATAATCCAGAGGTTGCTTGGTGTTGACAACACACATCACGACCCAAACCATTTGGGTCTATTAAAAGCCTATGTTATTGAGGCACTTAATGCACTTTACCCAAATACAGCTAATCAAAAAGAGATTTTGAACTTTGTTAAAGCACAAATCGATTCCTCAAGCCCTAAAACAGGAAAAATGGCCAAAGCATTTCTAAAGAAATACACAGGCTAATTTCCTTGTGAAGTTGCGCCTCCCTTCCGAATAAATAATAACTTCATACCCATTGGATACTTTTACTTATGAGTTTTTTATTGGTATTTTCGATATTTCCAAGGAAAATATTATCTATGCCAAAGACATTTTGCTTTGATGATTAACTAATAATGAGTTGGTATGACAGACCCAAAACGGAAAAAAGTTCCATTATTTACCTTCATTACATCCTGGCCAAATAGCTTTTCCATTTTGGAAATTTTGATTTTAATAATAGGCGTTGCCGTTGGATTATTCATGTATCAAAAAATGAATCAAATTCGTACGGATTCAATCAATGCAAGAGCTTTTGATCTACAAACAACCAGAATACTCATTTCAATTAATCTTGCTTATATTCATTTTGACGAACTCATGAACCAGACCACCGGTATTGATCTTGAAAAAGATGTATACGCTGAACTTGATAATGCAGAAAATTTATGTCAAACCCTGGATCAAGGCGGTCCAGGTGGAAAGTTTATTCCATTATCTTTTAATACAAAATTCTCCAGTGCTCCTCCGCCTTCGATATGTGCAGAAATAATTGATTTCCGCAATATTCTCAATCAACGTTGGCAGGATCATATCGAAGGAAAACTCGATACGAAAAAATCGGCATATATCGATACTTTTTCTAAATTATTACGAGACCTGCAACGTTATGACTCTGTGGCAGATCCACACATTGAAGATGCAGAGAAACAGACAAAGCAAGCCAATCTGGTATTTGGTGTCAGTTTGGTCGCCATTTTTTGGATCATTGTTATCATCCTCTGGCGTACGCGTAAATCATTAACCAAAAATAATATTCAGCTTGAAAGAGAAGTTGCCATGCGTGCGCGCTTGAATACCGATCTTGATACTGAAAGAAATCTATTGAACACATTACTTGACACTTTGCCTGACGCTGTTTTTGCGAAAAATATAAATAACCAATTTATTATTGCCAACCCGGCTGCCGCTGCAGTAATGGGGTTAACCAACAAAGATGAATTGGTAGGAAAATCAGAAACCGATTTTCAACCTCTCGAAATCAGCTCTCAAATTCTTGCCCGTGATGCCATGATTTTCACAACCGGTGAACCTAGAATTAATGAAGAAGAAGTTGTTACTGATTTAAAAACCGGAAATCTCCATTGGAGACAAACGACAAAAGTTCCACTTCGTGATCGACAAGGAATAATTACGGGGTTGGTTGGAATAAGCAGAGATATTACCAAACAAAAAACAATCGAAGATGAACTTCACAAGACCAACACGAAATTGATTAAAGGGATCGCCGCTTTGGAACAAAGTTCTCGTGAAACTGAACGTCTAAGTGAGATGGTGGATTTATTACAAGCCAGTCCAAACACCGAAGAAGCCTGTGTCGTTATTGCTGACCAAATGGCAAAATTGTTTCCAGAAGACTCAGGAGTTTTGTATCTCTATCATCCTTCCAGAAACATGTTGGATCGAGCAGCTTCTTGGGGGCCAGTATTGCCAGATTCACTAATTTTCAAACCTGATGAATGTTGGGGGCTTCGCCGTGGGAAAATGCATATCGTCGAAGCTAATAACGCCAATCCCGAAAACCCTGAGATCAATAAATCAATCATTTGTCCACATATCACACCAGATGGATTGGCAGATTATCTGTGTGTGCCATTGGTTGCTCAAGGAGAGGCACTTGGTCTTCTCCATTTTCGTCATAAAGAAGGATTGGCTGTATTTGATGAGCAGGGCAATGTCATGGATTGGTATGGGCAAGCTAAAAAGCAGCGAATTCAATCCATTATCGACAGCCTATCTTTGTCATTGGCAAACCTAAAATTGCGGTCAACGTTACGTCAACAATCCATCCGAGATCCTCTCACTGGTCTTTATAATCGCCGTTTTATGGAAGAAACCCTGGAACGAGAGTTGCTTCGGGCTGCTCGCAATAATGAAGCACTCGGTCTGATCATGTTGGATATTGATCATTTTAAAGAGTTTAATGACACCTTTGGACATCAAGCTGGAGATGTTCTACTTCAATCACTTGGGCAATTCTTCGTGTCACACACCAGGGGTGAAGACGTAGCATGTCGTTATGGCGGTGAAGAATTTATACTGTTATTACCTGGGTCCGACAGTGAAGATACCCGTCAACGTGCCGAGGAAATACGTGTACAAGTGCAACGCATGAGTGTCGAGTATAACAACCAGGCATTGGGCAAAATTACCCTATCTTTAGGTGTTTCTGCTTATCCCACTCACGGCGATACTGCTGCAGTCCTAATTCAAAAAGCTGATAATGCACTATATCAAGCCAATTCAGAAGGCCGTGATAGGGTGGTCGTAGCAGACACTTAACACTACAATTTCAATTTCCATAAATCAACCGCAGCATCTCCAACTACTCGAACTCTTAATGCTTGAGGTTTCGAAACATAAAATCGTGCCGAGATTGGCAGTTGATCTTCAACAAAAACTTCAACGACTGATCCATCGACAAAAACATGCAGAAGTTGGTCTTGAAATCCAGAAATTTTAATTGGCATGGCGCTAATCAAACCGCCGGCATGGCGGCAATCCAGTACGACCGCGCTGTTGACACAATCATATCCGATCAAAATTCCTTCTGCTTCATCTTTTGCACCTGGCAAAGTCAGGTGCACACCGCTCCATTTTTCTGTGTCAGGAGGAATGCGAATTGAAAGCTCGAGGTTTGCTCCCCGCACCGTGTCAGCGAGCTGATTCGGTTTTGTGAGACTTTCATTTTGGTCTCTCAGCAGTTGCGTTTCAACCATCGCGGTACTGCACAGTTCACCATTAGCCGATAAAAACAATAAGCGTGGCAAAGACATAGTACCGCTCCACCCGGCATAAACCTGATCGGCAACGCTGCGTGCTTCACGCAGCCAGCCAATTAGCACACGCCTGCTTTTCCGATCAACAAACGTTTGAGGTGCATAAAGACAACCCCCTTCACCATAATCCAATAATCGTGGTGGTCCATCTGGAACAAAACGATCAACAACATACTGCCCTGTGTAATAAATTGTATACATGGTTCCCTGCGGACCACAAACCGAAAGGATTAATACCCATTTGTCTCCCAATGGAAAAAAGCTTGGACACTCCCACATCGTCCCCGTCGCCAAGCCTCCAGGCTGGTGTGTATTTCCACTGTAAAGAATACCCAAATACTGCCAATCTATGAGGTCCTTGGATCTATAAATAAGCACCGCTCCGCCGATATTTGTCAATCCAGCACCCAACACCATTCTCCACTCACCACCAGCCTCCTGCCAAACGCAGGGATCGCGAAATCCCTCTAACTGTAAATCTGGTGGTGGTGCAGCAATCACCGGATCTGGTCGCTTTTGCCAATATAACAGATCATCTGCAGGGCAAGTCGCTAAACATTGGGTCTCAGGATAAACCCCTGTATAAATTATTGTAGGAGTGCCATTATTATCGACCGTGCAGCCTGAATAACATCCGCCGGCATCTGGGCCGTTGGCATCCGGCCATAAAGCAATCGGAAGGTGTTTCCAATGCAGCATATCTTTAGATACAGCGTGTCCCCAATGAATGTTTCCCCATTCAGCCTCAAAGGGATTGTACTGATAAAAAAGATGGACATTTCCTTTCCAATAGATCAAACCATTCGGATCGTTCATCCAATTGGCCGGGGGTGCAAAATGATATTGAGGATGCTGAGGATCTTGCTGAACATGAAAAACCTGATTGACGTATTGAAGTTTTCGATTGAGACGTGAAATCAGGCTGGCTTTCTTTTGTTTTTTCTCAACCAACGGCAAATCACTTGGCTTTAGCGGGATGGCAAATTGCAGGATACCTGCTTCACTGGTATCAACCTTGATAACCAACAACCTTTTTGGAGCCTGGCAGGCTACGTGAATCTTCACAATCACATTTACCGGCAGGTTGAACGGTTGAACTTCACTAATTCCTCCCACTGGAATTCTTACTTGTGCTGGAAGAGAAATGGAGATCAAATTAGTATTGCATAGAATTTCATCCAGAGTCAGTGACAGCCCAATCAATTTCACAGGGGCAAAGGTATTGTTTAACTCAAAAGAAAAACCATCTTCACCAGGGGTTAAGCTGTTTGCCACATAAAGTTTTCGCAAGACAAATTCGGGAATAGCAGGCATCCGATCACCTCATTGATTTTTCTTGGTTTTTATTGTTAAAACTGGAATAATCGCCAACAATACCATCAGCCCTGCAACCTGAAAAAGCAACGGAGGAGGAACAAAACCAGCTTTGCCATCCAAAATAATGGGATTACCAAATGTTGAAGCCAACCAGCCGCCAAAGAGCGGACCGGGGATCATGGTAAACGCTACATTGAACAATACATAGTAACCGGCAAACTGACCACGCTTTTCTTCGGGGAATAGGTCTCTCGCCCAAGTGGATGTCGCGATGGTCCATGCCGCAAAAGGCGCCAGCCATAGAATGCCGCCCAAGATCAACATGGGCACAGTCTGTGATATAGAAAAAACGGTTAGCCCAATCGCTTCCAAAACGACAGAAAGAAGTGCCACTGGTTTTCGACCCCAACGGTCGACCAGTAATCCGATTGGATAAGCCGCACCGATTCCGCCCACCAAAATGCAGATTCCAACCACCAATGAAGAATCCATAATGGAAAGCTGAACATGATGTTGAAGATATATCATCAAATACGGAAAGAATACATTGATCCCCACCATGAACAAGGTCAAAGAAATCATCAATTTAAAGAAGTCTTTGTTCTTACGCAGACTTGAGAGTTGAAAAGTATCGGCTATTTTTTGCCAGTAACGTCCTTCAGGTTTATCAATCAGTTTGTCTTCTTTCAACAACGGCGTGCACACCAACCCAATCACCGTGGCAACTCCGCCAATTATATAAAAGAACCAATAATATCCCACTGCCTGGATGATCATCCCAGCGCCACCGTAAATCACCAAAAAAGCGACCCATTTCATTATCTCAAGAGCACCCACCACTCTGCCACGGTTTGCTTCAGTAGTTACATCGGTGATATAAGCGCTTAACGCTCCATCTGATGCGCTGGCTGCAAAAAAGGAGAGTATGCTGTCAAACAGGATTGCGATGAAAACCCCAACCGCAATGGGTTGAAACTTGGCCGCCAGCGGAAAAGCTGCGGTCAAAAGTCCCCACACGAGATAGCCAATAAAAATATATGGACGTCTTCTCCCCCAACGGGTGCGAGTGCGGTCACTGAGTGTGCCCATTGTGATGGTCGCTGCGGTCGAAACAATGGCTGTAATCGCCACCATCCATGAAACCGCTTGTGGATCAGGTGTGATATTGTCATACATGAAGGTATTAAAATATTGATTCTCAACTGCCCAGGCCAATTGTCCGGCCAGACCGAGCAGCAATAAACTCACCCAAACGGAACGTGTTAACAATGATTTGTTGGAATGCAGGTCAGGGGTTGTCAAAATATACTCCTTAAAGCAGGATAATGGATTAAGTATAACGTAAATGAAGCATCACATATAATTAAGCCTGCATATAGTTAAGTTTTATCAATTAGGAGGAGGAATGATGAATAACACTGATAATATCGTCCAACTTACTTATTTAGGAAATTCTTGCATCATGATTTCCAGTTCTGAAGGTACACGAATTGTCAGTGACCCCTACGGAATTAACCGCCCGCCCGGACTCTTGGATTTGCCAAAAGACCTCACGGCGGAAGCAGTGACAGTCAGCCACATCCATGACGATCATAACAACATCAACGCAGTGGGCGGCAATCCTCAAATACTTACTGAACCTGGTGTTTTCTATATTGAGAATTTCAAGGTAACCGGTTTGATGGGCTGGGAAGGCTCACCTGAAGGTCCTTCAAAAACCATGCGTAATATCGTTTTCGTCTATGAATTGGGAGGAGTTAAAATTGTTCAACTTGGGGATTCTGGCATAATAACTGATGGTAAAGTATTACAAACCATTGAAAACGCCGATCTAGTGGTTGTTAATATCGATGGTTATGTGATCGCTCATGACCAAGTTTTATCTTTTATGCACCAGATTCATGCGCGAACAGTATTGCTTGCGCATTTTACGCTTGACGGCCAAGAGAATTGGTGTGGCGCACCTACAGCCGAAGAATTCGTCAGAAATTTTGCTCCATCTATGAAAGTATTACGATCAGAAAGTAAGATTGAAATAGTCCACGGTATGCCTGAGCAAATTGCCATTCTTCAACCGCTCATGCTCCTCCAAAAGTAAAACATTCTTTTTAATAGGAGCAACTTTGAAAAGAAACCGAGTGATTAATCTGGTTGAAGCACTGCGTGGAAACAACGAAAAGATCAGCATCATGTTTGGACTATTAGCCGTTGGGTTCCTTGCACTTTCAATATACATTTTTGGAACGCAAGCAAAACTCTCATGGTTAACATTTCCTTCTTATCTAATTTCAACACTCATGTGTCTCTATACCGGTTGCAGGATTGCAGAAAAAAATTTCTGGTTCGTACGGCTTTTTATGTTCTTGAATGGCATCCAGGAGCTGTTGACATTAGTGGGTTGGATATGGGTGTTGTATCTTGCTCAGGAAAACCCTGAAGGCAAGTATTCTGAATTGGCAAATTTGCCATTTCTGAACCTCATTTCATTCTTTTTAATTATCTTCCTCACAACTTTCGCTAGCCTGATAATCAGCTTGATCGGAATGAATCGTAAAATTCAAAAATAATATAAAAAGGATTTATATGTTAAAAGCGAACCCACAAATCAGTAACGCATTTCTAACATTTAAGAATGAAGCTCCCCAACATGCACAAGCCTGGGGAATTATGGTGCAGTCACTGAGTACCGCCAACGCGTTGGATGCAAAAACTTCCGCATTAGCGTACCTGGCTGTACTAGCCGCCTTGAACATGGAAAGCGGCGTTCCATTTCACACTAAAACTGCGAAAAATACTGGAGCAACACGTGAAGAAATCATCAGCGCAATTCTCCTTGGATTGCCGGCAGCTGGACATGTTGTAACGCAAGTGTTGCCTGCAGCCCTGGTTGCATATGATGAATAATTGACCATGATCAATTTGAATGTGAGGCCGTTGGTTCTCATCATGGGTTTATTTTTAATTGGCGCATGTTCACCAAATATTAATGAACCCTCACGGTCAATAAATTTAATAATCCCTACTGAAAATGTAAAACCTTTATGGTTTCCTTCACAAGGGTTATCCCTTCAAATTCAATTCAGCGGCGAACCCGACCTTGAAATTGAAGCAGATGTCTTCGACCTGGATGCATTTGATACCGATCCATCCCTTATTCAACAATTGCACCAATATGGTAAACATGCGATCTGCTACATAAACGCCGGCGCTATTGAAGATTGGCGGCCGGATGTGAGCTCGTTTCCACCGGAAGTGGTCGGAAAACCCTATCAAGGCTGGCCAGGCGAAAATTGGCTCGACATTCGCAATCTTGAAGCACTTGCCCCCATTCTCGAAGCACGTCTGGACCTGTGTAAATCGAAAGGGTTCGACGGGGTGGAATACGATAATATGGATGGCTTTCAAAATGACACGGGCTTTAAATTAACTGACTCTGACCAATTGGCATTTAATCGCTGGCTGGCTGAAGCTGCCCACGAACGCGGTCTGGCTGCCGGGCTCAAGAATGATCCAGATCAGATCGTTGATATTGAACCCTGGTTTGACTTCTTAATCCTTGAAAGCTGCTACGCTCAGGGTTGGTGTGATCTGGCTCAGCCGTTTGTAGAAGCGGGAAAACCAGTTTTCGCGATTGAATATTCAAACATCAACAAATACTGTGCCATTGCCAATAACAACTCCATAACACTGCTGCAAAAGAAACTTGAGTTGGATGCTTGGCGAAAAACATGTCCATAACAAGAAACCAGACTCGAAAAAGTCTGGTTTCTTATTTTAGCGAGAGCTAGATCAATACTTCTTCAACAGGTCTGCGCAGCGAATAAGGCATTGCATCTGCGACCCCAAATCTCATTAACAATTGTGGCAGGTTACTGCCCAATCCCATGGCAGTCTGAAACTCGCCGCGCAGTTCTGGCACTTCGATGGGCTGGTTGACCAGCGCGGATTTTAGATCAAGACTAGTCAGGTGAAGCGAAAGGCGCTCAAAAACCTGTCCGCAGCGGACCCATGATTCTGGAGTGTCATTATCAGTGGCAAACACAACTGATCCCGAAGAACTGAGAAGTTTTTTGGCATCGGCTTCAGCCTGTTTTTGCGGTTTGGTGCTGGAGACAAACATTTCTCCCAAAAAACGCGGTACAGTTGGGTTACCGGAACATTTGGAAAACAGCCCATCCATGGTTGAAAGTGCTTCTTTCTGGTTGAAGCGCAGCCAAAAAATTAACTCCTCCAAAAATGCTTTATCCGCATATTGCTTCATGTTTCCGGCGTTGAGATACTCAATTACGCGCTCTGTCTCTGATATATTTTCAATGAATTTTAGTGAAACACCTGGTTCTGTAGATACAGAGTGGATTTGATCCATCAACACATTGGATAATTTCTCATGGTTGTATTCAGACCGCGTACTTTGGCGTATCTGGATGGAATTAAACAGGTGTGAAACTTCAGTTGTATCAGACTGCAGATTTATTTTGATGTAGTTTTGTTCTTTCGCAGGATAAATTATCTCATTTGCAAACCCTGCAGCCCCAGCTGCGATGACCAAATTTTCCAATGCGCAACCCAGGCTGATCCATAGTTCTCTATCTTGAGGGTCTACTACGTTTAACCTACGAGATAAATCCGGATGGATTTCGAGCGTTTTATCCATGATCCTGAACTTCCAGGGTTGGGTATTATGTCCATTTGCGGCAAGTGTGGCATAACGAATTAACTCTTCCATTTTTGAATTGGAAGGATCAGATACACGAAGTTGAGAGGTGCTCAAATCCATGTTGACGGCTTTCTGGCAACCTGAGAACAAGACTGCTCCACCCGCAACCAGGCCTAATTTTAAAAGGTCTCGACGTGCAATTTCTTTATGTAACATTTTTCTCCTAATATGATATGCATTAACATTTATTCTTTAAAGAACTGATCAACGATCAATTTGAATTCAATTTGAAATAGTTGAGTGCCAGCAAGACCGATCGGTGGCAGGTTGTTACTTATATCTACTGAGACCAATCCATGCACCCTTGTCCAGATCAAGGCAGCAATGGTTCTCGTATCAATATCCACCACCTTCAACCTTCCAGCCTGGTGGAAGCTTTCGACCACGCTGATTAAGGCATTCAATGAACTTGCGGCGACTGGTGCAATGGTTTCCAAAGGAGCAACATAACCAGGGATGGGTGTGCCAAAAATAAGCAGGTATCGCTGCGGAAAAGTGACAGCCCAATCGCGATAGGCGTTGCCGATTGAAGCCAGACGTGCGTGCAGATTCTCTACCGGCGCAGCATCATTCGCGGCTTTCTGATGAGAAGCTAGTGATTCGTATGCTTCTAGGATTAAAGCAGTTACCAAGTCATCGCGATCTGAGAAATAGTTATAAATGGAAGGTGCGGCAATGCCCAAATTACGAGCAATTTCACGCAGTGAAAGTGCTGATGCACCCTCCCTTGAAATTTGTTCCCAGGCGGCTTCAATTATTTTTCCGCGCAGGTCAGATTTGCTGGTACGTCCTTTTGGTCTAGGTGACATATTTCCGCTTTATTACTAGTGTTAGCTTACAGTGTTAGTATAAACTATATTATTCTCCTGTCAAGAGGGAATTATTTCTTACATCTCATGATGTATAATTGTCCAATTCGGAACCTTGGAGGACGCACATGCCCGGTTTTACCCCCGCCAGACGCTGGCAGCAGGCGTATTACCCATTTAAAAATCGCACCGTCGGTCAAAAGATTGAAGAAGCTCTCGAACGAACGATCAAGGGTGCGTTATTTGGCTGCCGCATGTGCGGAAACTGCCTCCTGCAAGAAACCGCGCTGATCTGCCCCATGGAATGCCCCAAAGGGCTGCGCAATGGACCATGCGGTGGCTCCACCCCCGAACATTGCTATGTGGATGAAACCCGTCCTTGCGTATGGTTTAAAATCTACGAACGCGCCGAAAAATATGGACGCCTTGATGTTCTGATGGAAGTGCTGCCTCCCCTGGATTGGGATAAAGTCGGCACATCACCCCAGCCTGACGGCTGGAATAATCTGCGCAAACACGGCGGCATTCAAGCCATCAGCCGATACCTTCGCAGCACCCCCGAAATTCGCAAGCAAAAATGGGAGCATTTCTTCAAAGAGATCCGCCAACCCGATTGGTGGCAGGGTGATGCGCTACCCCATCCTGCTCCGCTTCATGTGCCTGTATCTCACCTTGAACAATTGTTGAGCGACGGTAAGTTCGCCATCACTGCAGAAATTGCCCCGCCACTTTCTGCCAGCCCTGATGACCTGGTTAAAAAGATTCTCATGCTCAAAGAATGTGTAGACGCCGTCAACTTCACCGACAACCCCTCCTCCACTCCGCGCATGTCGTCGCTGGCATGTTCGCTGATCGCCCTGCAGAATGGTGTGGAACCGGTGCTGCAGATTGCCGCCCGCGACCGCACGCGCATGGGGCTTCAGGGTGAAGTGCTGGGCGCCAGCGCCCTGGGTATTCGCAACATTCTATGCCTGACCGGCGACCATCCCCGGCTCGGACCAGGCCCCAACGGACGGATGGATATCTGGGATATCGATGCCATACAGGCCATGTGGATTATCCGTCGCATGCGCGACGAAGCACAATTTTTAGACTGCCGCGAGATCAAGTGCGCTCCTCAAGTCTTCATCGGCGCGGCTGGCAGCCCTTATGCATCCACTCCGCTCATCCAGGCGATGCGTGAAGAGAAAAAGGTCAACGCCGGTGCGCAATTCATGCAAACCAACCTGATATTTGATTATGACGGATTTAAACAGTATCTCGAAGCGCTTGAACGCCGCGATGTAACCCAACGTGTGCCCATCCTGGCAGGTATTTCGCCTATACGCAGCGTCAAGGCAGCCCATGCCATGCGTCAGGTCCCCGGTGTTAAAATCCCCGATGCCATCATACAACGTATGGAAGCCTCCGCCGACCCCAAGGAAGAATCTGTGCAGATCACACTTGAGTTGATCGACAAAGTTAAGACTCTGCCCGGCGTTCGCGGCATCCACTTTATGGCCGTCGGCTGGGAATCCATCGTTCCACGATTGATCAAAGACAGCGGATTAAGATAAACCTAATCGCCCGCCAAGGCGCAAAGAGCACAAAGAAAATCTTTTATTATCAAAGTATTCGAACCATTTTTTTAGAGATTCGAATCGATAATTTCTCCAATTATTGTTTTAATCCTCAGAAATGCTTTCCAATTCTGAAATATCAACAACAGAAGACATTTTCTTTTTGTAATGTTCAACCAGGTTCAAAACTGTGGTTTTTTTAGTAACAATGAAATCAGAGGGCAAGCAGATGCTTTGAAACTGGTTATGAATGCTGATGAGGCGGGTTAAAGCCATGGCTGCTGCAGAAATATTATGCATGGTCAAGTTAAATTCTGCAATGGTCTTACATTTTAGACCTTCTTCATATAATCGATTGATGTAGTCTTTGGTGCAGGCAATGATATGAACCAAGTCATTGATTTGGGCGCGTTCAATGGGTGTGGTGTTACGTATGGATCTGCCTTCGATGTAGAGACCGTGCTTGAGGTGATTGAGATTGCCCGGCTGCCCTCCCCTGCGACGAGGAATATCGTTGGTATTTTCAGACAAAATTTAACCCCTTTCTCACTGTTGTTGGTAGGGTTAAAATAGCACTAATGTTCTATTTTGTCAAGACCATTATTTATTTTATATGAGTAGAATTCAATTTAATCCAATTTCCATTTTTACCAATTTCTCAAAATTGATATTTGTATAAATGATTATTGTAGCGTTATGATAATTTCTTTTATATAATAAAAATATAAAAAAAGGGTTTGATTTCATCTTAAATCAGAGACGAGAAAACACCGATGAAATTTACGAATACACTGCCCCATAAGAACAAAATGAAATTGCTATGTATTGTCTTCACCCTGACCTTGCTAATGTGCTCGTTTTCTCAGGTGTTCGCCTTAACTTATTTTGGAACCCCCCAGACACCGGATAGTTCGGGAAATGTTGGTCAGCATACTTCCCTAGCCGTAGTGGCGGGTTATCCCGCCATCAGTTATTATGATTATACCAATAGTGCTCTGAAGTTTACCCGCGCCACGGATGCCAGCGGTTCTACTTGGGGTGCTCCTCTAACCCTGGATAGTGATGGAGTTGTTGGCGAATTTAATTCTCTGGCAGTGGTGGATGGCTATCCCGCCATCAGTTATTTTGATAGTACCAATCATGATCTGAAATTCATCCGCGCCACGGATGCAAACGGCTCTGCCTGGGGCACCCCCCAAACCCTGGATAGTGAAGGATTTGTTGGCAGGTATTCCTCTTTGGCAGTGGTGAATGGCACCCCCGCCATCAGTTATTATGATGCTGCCAATAGTGCTCTGAAGTTCACCCGCGCCACGGATGCCAGCGGTTCT
>PHBW01000049.1 GCA_002840715.1 Chloroflexi bacterium HGW-Chloroflexi-4 | reverse complement strand
ACGAGTATAAGCAGATCCTCTGCCGTACTCAAAACGAGTGAAGCTGGCTTTTCCAATCCCTGGGCGCAATTCTCCTGGGATTTTTATTTAGGAGGGAAACAGCTTAACCGGGGTGGCACCGCGGATTTTAAACGTCCGTCCCCTTGTATGGCGATTATTTCGCCGTCGTTGGGGATGGGCGTTTTTTTATTCTCCGTCCCCGTAGTGGTTGAAGAAATTCAGCCACGAAGTATAAGCACAGTCATATTTTTTGAGTCATAAAGGAGAAGCCATGGAAGAACAAACGAAATACCTACTAAATGAAAATGATATTCCTCGAGCCTGGTACAACATTAACGCCGATTCACCGGTCGCCCCTGAAGCTGTATTGAACCCCATGACCAATGAACCTGTTACCCCTGATTTTCTCTCAGTCCTCTTCCCAATGGGCTTAATCGAGCAGGAAGTCTCTATGGATCGATTTATTGATATTCCTGAAGAAGTGCGTGAAGCCTATAAATTGTGGAGGCCAACCCCGCTTATCCGTGCAAGGCGGCTTGAAAAGGCACTTGGAACCCCCGCACACATCTACTTTAAATATGAAGGAGTCTCTCCTTCGGGCAGCCATAAATCCAACACCGCTGTTGCACAGGCTTATTACAACAAGATCGCAGGCACTAAAGCCATGACCACTGAAACCGGCGCCGGCCAGTGGGGATCTGCTCTCTCGATGGCCTGCCAGTTTTACGACATGCCTCTTGAGGTGTACATGGTGCGTGTGTCTTACGACCAGAAACCCTACCGCCGATTCTTGATGGAGACCTATGGCGCTGAAGTCAACGCCAGCCCCAGCCCCAAAACGCATTACGGACAAAAACTGCTTGCTGAAGACGTTAACAATCCCGGCTCATTGGGCATTGCCATTTCCGAAGCAGTTGAAGTTGCAGCCACATCAAATGGCGGTAAAAAATACGGTCTTGGATCAGTGCTGCACCATGTGCTGCTGCACCAATCGGTGATCGGAGAAGAAGCCCTCAAGCAAATGGATATGGCCAATGAGTACCCTGATGTGGTCATCGGCTGTGTGGGCGGTGGATCGAATTTCGCCGGCATTGCTTTCCCATTCTTGCGTGAGAATCTCAAAAATGGGCAGCGTACCCGTCTGTTGGCCGTCGAGCCAGATGCCGCACCTTCATTGACCCGCGGTATCTATGCCTTTGATTACGGCGATACCGCCTGCTCGGCACCCATCTGTAAAATGTACACCCTCGGCGCGGATTTTATGCCCGCATCCATCCATTCAGGCGGGCTTCGCTACCACGGCATGGCCCCCACGTTGTCTGCGCTTTATTCTAAAGGACTGGTCGAAGCCGTTGCCGTGGCTCAAACCAAGGTCTTTGAAGCCGCTGTCCTCTTTGCTCGCACTGAAGGGCTCCTACCCGCACCAGAATCTTCACATGCCATTTTGGCTGCCATCAATGAAGCTCTTGAAGCCAAGAAAACGGGTGAGAAGAAGGTCATCCTCTTCAATCTCTCGGGTCATGGCCACTTTGATTTGTCTTCGTACAACAAATACCTCACCGGTCAGATGGAAGATTACGAACTCCCGGATGAAGCTGTGAAAAATATCCGCCATCGCATCCCGGCGATCAAAGAAAACGCTCTGGTTTAACCGAACAATAGTTACTCTCTCCTTTTTTTATTCAAAAAGGCGCCATCTCTTCAGGGTGGCGTCTTTTTGATTTTGCTTGTTTGAAAAAGTTGCATTTTCGTATATGATAAATGGGATGAATGAACCTGGATTTCTCGCTTATCTTGAGGGGGAGGGAATTGATCGCGAAGTTCCCTTCAGTAGATATCTGCCTCAACACCCCGCTGGGGTAATGCAGAAGTGGCTCACGCAGAAGTCACCTCCGGGCTCATGGGTCTTGGAACCCATTGGCGCATCACCTGCTGCCATCATTGAGATGGCGGAAGCCGGTCATAAAGTATTGGTCGCCTCCAACAACCCGGTGGTGGCGTTTGAGCTAGAGGTTTTATCACAAGCCCCCGCAAAAACTGAATTCCAGTCTGTATTACGCGAACTTTCCGTGCAGAAAAAAGGGGATGAACGTCTGCAGAAACACATTCAAAGTTTGTATCTAACCCGCTGTGCAACTTGCGGCAAAGAGGTTGATGCCGATTACTTCTTGTGGCGCAGGTCAGAAGATGTGCCTTACGCCAAATATTACCGCTGCCAGGCTTGCGGCGATGAGGGTGAACACCTGATCAGTGAGTCGGATATTGACCGCCTGGCGCCTTACAAACGTTCAGATCCCTTGCACCGCGCCAGAGCGCTTGAAAAGATCCCCGAACTAACCCGAGCGGCCCGCGCCAACCTAGAAGAGCTGCTCAAGGTCTATGCTCCCCGACCATTGTACGTGCTCTTCACCTTGATTAACAAGATCGAGGGCATGTCGCTTTCGCCAGCCCGCCGCGAACTGTTGCACGCCCTCTTGCTTTCAGCCTTGGATGCGGGTCATGCGCTTTGGCCTGCAGGTGAGGGCAGCGACCGGCCGCGGGTGATGAACATCCCGGCGGAATATGTCGAGCATAATCTGTGGCTGGCACTCGAACGAGGAACTGACGCATGGAGTGTGCGTGAAAAACCCATCACGATGACCCATTGGCCGGACCTGCCTCAGGATGGCGGCATCTGCCTCTATCAAGGCCGCATGCGCGACCTGCTTCAGCAAAAACCTGCCATCTCTCTTGATTCCATCTGCTGCGTGCTTCCTCGCCCCAACCAGGTCTTTTGGAGCCTCTCTACGCTGTGGTGTTCATGGTTGTGGGGCAAAGAGACAGCCGCCAACTTCAAGAACGTGCTTGAACGACAGCGTTTCGACTGGTATTGGCATGCCAACGCTGTGAATTCTGCGCTAGCCCCCGCCGCACGGATGGTGAAGCCTGGCAGTTCAGCTTTCTGTCTGATGCCAGAACCGGTGCCCGGCTTTGTAGCCTCAGCCTTTGAAGCCTGCTGCACTGCCAACTTGAACCTGGCAGGTCTGGCTTATAAAGATGAACAACACCCCATTCAGACCGAGTGGATCGCTCAGCCCGCCAACCGTGAAGTGAAAAAGGTCAACCTGCATAAGCTCATCCGTGAAGCTATCCAATCCAGTCTGATGCAGGTAGGCGAACCTTGCCGCTATTTACAGCTTTACACGGCAGTTCTGGCAGCCTTGACCCTCAATGAGGCTTACCCGCCGACCATTCAGCAGATGACCTACGACCTGGTGAACAACGTTCATGACGAGATTATAAAGGTGTTCAATGACCGCAAGCTTCTGCGCCGTCTAGAAGCCACTTCGCAAGACCTGGTCAGCGGATACTGGTGGTTGGTTCAGCCTGAAGGCTGTCAGACCTCCCTTGCGGACAGGGTTGAGAAGGAAGTGGTTAACTTGCTGCAAAAAGCATCCGAGGTTTCAGCCGCGGATGTGCAGCAGGAGATGAACCGCCGCTTTACCGGCTTTTTGACGCCGCCTGCAGAGCTGCTTGAGGTTTGTCTGCAATCCTACGCCGAACTGGATAAAGCATCGCAGGTGTGGCGCATTCGCGAAAGTGAAAAATACGCAAACCGCCAGCAAGATATGGCTGACATTCAATTGCAGTTGTTGAGTCTGGCTGCAAAGATGGGCTTAACCGCGGAAGGCGATAATCCGATGGAGTGGACCGATCCCAAGGATGATGGCAGCCTGGTCTACCTTATGTGCTATGCCACCACTGCCGAGATGAGCCGCTGGCTCGCAGCTTCGCCTGACGAATCGGTTGAACGCGTTTTCCTCTTCCCGGGCAGCCGCTCTGGGCTGATTCGCTACAAGCTGGAGCGCGACCCTTGGCTGCGCGAATGCATCACCCAGCGTTGGCACTACCTCAAGTTTCGCACCTTGCGCGAACTCTCAAGCCGAAAAGACATCTCAAGAGACCTGTGGGATCTGTTGGTTGATTCTGATCCCATCAGCCAGGAAGATGCCACCCAGCTTTCGATGTTCCTCTAAATTATTTTACTTGTCTGAAATTGACCAGCACCAGGTTCTTGTCGCAGGTATCGAAGGTGTCAAAGATGACCTGTTCCGAGAGCGGCAGTCCTGCTTGATCCACCAATTGGATTGAAAGCAGCCCGGTGGAGCTGATGGGCGTGGTGCTCAATGGGAATTCGTAGCCTGAATCGCCGTATTCCGTGTGCGTGCCCGAAATGGATTGCGTGCTGATGGTCTTGCCGTTGTAGGTTCCCTTGAGCACAATGCCGATATTGACCAGGTGTCTGCCCTGCAGATCGAGCACCTGACCGGCGACGCCCTGCCAGGCGCAGCCTGTGGCGGGTTTGAAAGTGTCACTCTTTACCGCGGAGGGGGCGGCCTGCAGCCCAAAAGTATAAAGTGAGTTGGCGGCTGCCGTGGGGTAGGTGGTCGTTTCGGTGGGCAGTATCTCCGGCGTGGATGTGGCGGGCGCGGGAGTCTCGGTGGGGGCAACAGTGGGCGTCCAGGTCGGGGGCAGCACCACGGGGGTGGCCGTCGAGGTGGGCAAGATCACCAGAACTGGCATGGTCGGGGGAGGAAACGGATTGATCGAGATAAACGGATTGGAATAGATCATGAGCAGCACCCCGATCAGGCTGATTGAGGCCAGCAGGGTCAGGACGGTCATGAAATTCCAGAAGACGTCGCTTTGTTGGCGGCGTCTGCGGCGTTTCATGCGTCTGTCAAGCTCATCGTGATCGGTAAAGTTCATTCCTTGCTCCGCTGTAGGGATTGAGTGTTTTTATTGCACCAGCACTTCAATGCTGCTGGCTGCGCGGGCTGCTTCAAGCCATTTGTCAAGTGCGGCTTCCTGCAAAATGCGCCTGCCATCCACAGAAAGCGGATGCTCGGGCTCGCGGTCTACGACGTATAGGATGTGATAGCCGAGTTCACTCTTGATCACTTCGGTATACTGACCGATTTGCAGGGCGAAAACTGCTGCATCCACCTCGGGCTGGGTGAGAGTGCCGGCGGCGAACCAACCGATATCTCCGCCTGAAGTTTTGTCATACAGTAATGCTAACTCTGCAAAATTCGTGCCATCTTTGAGTTTTTGCAGGGCATCCAGTGCATTGGCTTCTTCCTGCACCAGAATCTGCAAAGCGTGGATCTGTTCGGCCGTGGTCGGCACGCTGTTAATGATCTGATCTCGCTGCCAGACCGCGGTGATCTCAAGCCGCAGGGCGGTCTTGAAAGAATCTGCGGTGTAGCCGTTTGCCGCCTGCCATGCGGAAAGTTTCTCCGCACCGCCGGCATCTGTGGCCAGCTTGTCGAGCCTGGCTTGCAGAGTGGCGTCATCCAGGCTGAAACCGTTTTGCGCGGCGGCCTGGGCGAGCAGCAGCATATCCACATAATTATTAATGATGCGGTCCCGCTGTTCTTCGGGGGTGGAAACCTGGCCAAGTTCAGTTTGGGCTAGCTGCAAGCGGGCGAGTTCTGCCTGGTAATCGCTGAGCAAGATGCCCTCGCCGTTAACGCGCAACGCCATGGGCAGCGCGGTGGGGGTGGGCGGAAGCGTGGCCGTGGGCAGCTCCGTGGGGGCCGGCGTGGGGGTAGCCTTGTTGCAGGCAGAAAGCATGATGAGCATCATCAGAATGGGAAAAAGGTATCGTTTCATTCGTACGATTATACTCTAGATGGATTAAGATGAAAAAGCATGTCCGTTTGATTTTGGACATGCTTTGGTTACAATCAGTTTTTTTACACGTTCGCTGCGTAATGGGCAATCGCTTTTCGCAGCAGTTCCTCATCAAACTTGCCCGCCGGGGATGGCGTCTCCATGATCCTGCGCGGAATGCGCATGGTGGCTGGATCGTAGCCCTCCCTGAGTTTGAAGGCAAATTTGCGATGCAGTGTGTCTGCGCCAAAAGCCGCAATATCAGCAGCGGAACGTTCAAACCCGACCAGTGACAGTGATTTTTGCACCACCTCGGGGGTGTAGATACCTCGTGCAAACAGGCAGATCACCAGGCTGGTGAGTACCTGACGCCAGCGTTCTTCCTCCAGCAGCGCGGATGCGATGCCTTCAGCCGTCAGGGTTTCATTTTTCGCGATGGCTTTTTGGTCGACGCTGTAACCGGCGCTGTCCAAATGGCTGTGGCGGGCACCGGTGAGGTAACCCAAATGGCAGCCCGGGCCGGTGTGGTAGCCGGGCATTTCGTTCTTTCCAAATGTGAGCGCAAAATCCAGCCCGCCGTAGATGGAGGCGACTTTTTCTGCGCCAAGCGCCATGGCTTTATAAAATTCGTTTGGCTGATTCACGATCCGTTTGGCCGCTTCAACGTATTGGGCGTAGTTGCCCCATTCGAGATTGAGACCGTCGGTTTCTTTGGTGGTTATCAACCCTTTTTGCATCGCTTCGGTCGCCCAGGCAAGCGTCACGCCCATGCTCATCACATCCAGACCCTGCACCTCGGCTTCATCCAGCAAGTGAAACAATCCGCGGATGTCGGTGCCGCCCAGAAGACTGCCCACGGCAAAAATCGGCTCATGGTCGTACCCGATCATCGAGGTTTTGTAGAAGTATGGGTCTTTGGGGTAGGGATAGCGGATCGCCGCCAGGTGGATGCATGCCACCGGACAGTGCGCACAGGCTACCCGTCTGCCCAGAAAATCCTGCGCCAGCCGCTCGCCTGAGATCTGGTCGGCGCCTTCAAAAGTGCCCTGCTGCAAGTTGCGAGTGGGCAGCGCCCCAATGGCGTTCAGCGGAAGGACGTTCATGGCGGTGCCGAGCTGATGATATTTCTTCATCAGTTCAGACTCGGTGGCCGCCTTGTAGATTTCATTGTAAAGCGTACGGTAGGCGCGTTTGTCGGTCACCGGCAGCTTGCGCTTACCTGAGATGACCAGACCCTTCATCATTTTGCTGCCAAAGACTGCGCCCAACCCCAGTCTTCCAAAGTGGCGGTAGGTTTCGGTGATCACCGAAGCGTATGAGACGCCTTGCTCGCCGGCACGTCCGATGCGCATGATGGTGCGCATGCCTGAGCCTTCTTCATTCTGGCGGATGATGGTACCCGCGGTGTAGGCGCTGTTCAATCCCCACAACGCGCTGGCGTCTCTGAAATAGACTTTTTCGCCTTCCACAACCACATAGACAGGTGAGACGCTGGCTTTGCGGATCACGATGGCGCCGTACCCCGCCATGCGGATGGCTACCGCGCTTCTACCTCCGGCATGGCTTTCGCCCAGGTTGCCGGTGTGCGGCGATTTAAACATGGCCACCGCCTTCGAGCCGAGCGGGAACATCCCCACCAGCGGACCGACGGCCAGGATGATCGGGTTCTCAGGCGACATGGGGTCGGTGCCAGGCGGACACTCTTCTTCAAGTAATCGGATGGCAACCCCGCTGCCGCCAATGCCAGCCTCAAATAGGTCAGACCGGTCCTGGATCGTATAGCTGCGGCGAGCCAGGTCGATATAAAGAACTCTCGAGAGCGGATCGTTATTGAGCATGGCTTGCCTCGCTTTCGGCTTTAATTTCATCGGGCGTATTTGGCACCGGACGGTTGATCTCTTCCAGCGCAATAACATCACAGGGGCAGTAATTGGCGCAGTAACCGCAGTAAACGCAGATTTCAGGTTTGTTCTGGGTATCCTCCCAGAAAATGGCCCCAAACGGACAGGCCTCTTCGCAGTTGTGACATCCGATGCACAGCTCGGTGTGCAGCTTTACCCCTCCGCCTTCGCGGTTGACCAGGGCATCTGTCGGGCACACTTTGGTGCACGGGGGGTCGGAACAGGCGCGGCACACCACCACCGCGAAACCTTTGCGAATCCCTCCGGCCGATTTGACCCATATTGACGTGGATTCCAGGCCGCCGACCCCCGGCCGGCGTGCACAGGCAAACATGCAAGATTGGCATCCCACGCAGCGTTCTGCATCCAAAACTGATAATCGTTTCACCATGGCTGACTATCTTTCCTGGTTTGGTTGGTGCTAAACCAAAATTGTATAAGAGAATGATCTCATTCTCTTTTTTTTAGTGAATCTCTAAGCCATAATTATAATGTAGCAATTCGGATATGTATTTGAAGATTTACCAGCTGCCAAGATGCCTTTGTGAACACCGGGAATCTGATTTTGATTCCCGGTGTGCTCTAAGACAAAAAAACCGCGGAAGTCATTGAGACTTCCGCGGTTATAACGCTATTTAGATCTAGTAATCCATCGGGGGGCCGCCGGCGGGCATGGCGGGGGGATTCTTGTCAGGCAGGTCGGTGATCAATGCTTCGGTGGTGAGGATCATGGCAGCGATGGAGGCTGCATTCTCGAGTGCACCACGGGTCACCTTGGCGGGATCGCCCA
>PHBW01000048.1 GCA_002840715.1 Chloroflexi bacterium HGW-Chloroflexi-4 | reverse complement strand
GGCTCAAGCATTCAACATAGGTTAGCTGCAACACCGTCCGCAATTTCGGTGTTTTCACTTGGTCCAAATGTTTCATTATTTCAGCCCGAACCTTGACAGATTCTTCGATTTCAGCTTTAATTTGCAATTGTAGGGGTTCCCACTTCGCTATCCAGTCGCCAGAATCCAGACCGCCGCCTCCCCGTGGCATGTCTGTAATAATGCTGGTCACTTTGGTGGCCCCTGCGATCAATGTTTCCAGCTCGTTTTCCAAGCTGTGAGCCAACTCCATTTGATACTCATATCCCCTGAGTATTTCATCTTTCCGCTTATCTTTCGGTCGACAAACCGCTTTATTTGACATCCGCTTCCCCCTCTGATAAAATGAATTTGCGAGTATTCTATCCGGGGCGAAAGCCCTTTTTTTATGTCATTTCACATCTCAAAACCTCCTATAATTCCCTCTATTCCCAACACAAAACATCCTGCCTCTGTAATTTGGCATGTATCTATAATTTTTCAGATTACTTTTCATCCGGCATTCGGCCTGGTAGATTTTCTTTTTCTCTGGAAGATAATCATTGAAGTATTCGAATGCTATTTCATTCACAAACTCAATCGTAGGGGTTAGCGCTTTTGAAGCTCTTTCCCATGCTTGGGCCACCGCTTCTGCCACTTCTTTGATACTGTTTCCTAATTTTTCAAATGCTTCACTTATTACTGACATATCTACTTCTTCCACGATCCAATCAGACCATCCAGTATCTTCAACGTGAGCTTTGTACCACAAACAAATCATGCACTCAACCTCAATAACCCATTATCTTTCAGCACATTCTGAACTTCGCTATCCATTCGGCATCGCTCGTAGTTTTTTTCTCCTTGGAAGTTGTTGATCGCTTCCTTTTCCTCCGGGGTTAAGTTGTAGTATTCCTTCTTCCCATACGCCGGCGGCAACCAGTTCCGCTTTTTCGCCACAAAGATATTTAATAACTCAATCGCTTTTTCATCGGTAAACTCAATATGACAGGTGCCTTTCTTGTAGAATGTGAGGTTGAAATATTCAAACTCGATATTTTTTGTTTTCCCTTCAGTTTTCGCTTTAATAAGGGCTTCATAAACACCGTCTTTTACAACCGTCTTTTTCCCTTTACTCAAGTAGCTCAATATCTTTTCCATCTCAATCACCCGGTCAAAAGCTTGTCTATCCGGCTCAAATCGACCCCAGTATTTATCATAAGCATCCAGCCAGATAATCGCTTTCTTCCCAATCTTCCAGGCCTTGTTGGTCTTCCAGGCGTCATAATAAAGTGTATTTTTCCCATCATAGGCTTTGGTGGTCACATCATCGAAAAAAGCTTCGATACCGGCTTCAATGTTTGATCCAAGGTTCTGGTAAAGTTGCTGTTGCAATTGCCGGATATTGAATAAGGTCACATCATAGTCTGAAAATTCTTCAATCTTGCTGTTTAGGTCATAATAAGCATCAGTTGTCACAATTTCGGTGATCGCCTTTAAATTAAAGATTGTTTTCCAATACTTGTGCCGGGTCCGCTTGATAAATTTATTAATCGTCGTGGCCCGATCATCCTCAAAAACTGGCCTACCGTTTTCTTTTCCGACCGACAGGAGGATAAAGCACTCCTTGTTCTGAATCTCGTCGCCTGATAATAGAACCGGTGAAATTCTGAAATATTCCTCGATAAACTCAACACCGACTTTTATTTCATACTCATACGAATCAATGATGCCCATTACTGGGTCGCCGCTGATTAAAGAAGCGTAATCTTTAACCAGGTCTTCGTACTTCTCGGCCTTTTTCATTTTATCCAAAATCAGACTGGTGTCAGTTTTGATAATTTCTGGGAATGTAACATTAATCAGCGCAACCTCAACCCCTGTTTTCCTTTCGGCGTCGACAAACCCATCTTCAATAAAATCAATTTCAGCTTTATATTCCTCAAGCGTCCTGATTATCTTTTTTCTTAAGAAGCTATGTGGGTTACGGATGGTTTCGGCATTTAAAATGCAAATCACCTGGCCACCCCGTCGCTGCTGGATCTCAATAGCCTTCATGAGGTGCTTATCTCCGCATGAAAACGGCGGGTTCATTATAATGCAGTCGTAACTTTTGAACGTCTCAAATGTCAGGAAGTCATCGTGGATCACTTTAATGCCTTGGCCTTTTAAGATGTGCTGGAACTCTGTTTCAACCTCGATGGCATCGATATTAATTGAACGATTCCGGTATTCAGTTTCATAAATTTGTTTTATCCCATTGTAGATATGTCCTTTCCCTGCAGAAGGTTCTAAAATCGACATATTTCTGTTGTTTTTATTTAATTTTTCGTACATCCCCATTACGATTTGGTGTGGCGTTGGGTAGTATTCATTCATTCCGGCTCCTCCCATACTTGAACCACTCTACCAGACCAAGCCCAGCTAATGCGACCCCAGCAATCACAGCCGTGACCACTGATCCCATGGCGATGAGTGTAAATGCGCCGAGTGCTAAATCAGTCATCCCTTACCCTCACCATATTTCCTACAGCACCATCCCCAAACCGAACCAGTAACAAATGCCAGGATTATAGCCATTACTTCAAACGGCATTTTCGCACCTCTCAAATTCAATCACCCATGCGAATGGGTTAGCATCCCACCCAAACTGATCAAGGTCTTTTTTCTTGATGGTGGAGTCCCACATATACATAAAATCTACCAACCCCGGTTCTTGCATGCCACTGCCGGCACAATCAGAACACCCTAATCCGTGACAGTTAGCGCATGGAACAGATTTAAACCCTTCTTTATCAGCCTGATCATTTGTTATATCTTGCAACCGCTCCACCCGAACGTCCGTAACTTTCAGGAAGATTCTGGCGGCTTCTTTTGGCATGTGGATTGATGGCCGCCATCGATGTTCCTTTACAAACTCTTCACTAAAATCAGCTTTGTACGTATAGCCAACAACGGTATCGCATCCGTATTCGTCCCGATCTGTTTGATCCCACCATGTCTCTCGCACCCAAAGGACATCGCCGACTTGATATGGTGGTTTAACCCAACGGTTACAATCAAAGTAAAAAGCAAGTGGAACACACCCTTTTTTACCACCATGAACCGTCGTTGGTTGCGGCTTTATCGCCCGCCGCGTCACCGTCTTCCGCCCATCCAGAATCGCCTGGACCATCGCCGTATTAAACAAAATCGGCTTTCTCTTTATATCTCCGTGCATGATTTCCCCTCCTGGCACTCCTTCGGCACATAAAACACCAACTCATTCCGCTCCACGCTTTCCAGTTCCAACCGCACGTCCAGCGGCTTACATATATTCCCGATTCGTTCCGGGCATTTATAACAATTCATGATTCCTCCTAAGATTTATTTCTGTGAATCCTGGTAATTGATCTCACACATGATTCCGCAATTTTCCATAATCTCATCTTCTAATCTCCCACGGTTTGGATCGAGTTCATCCAACCACACCGGCCCATCCTGATCTTTTAAAATCGCAAACCCGATTTCTCTTTCCCGAATCGCTCTTTCATTGAAAACATCCGGAAAATCTCGCCTGATCGCATTCCAATATCCCATGCCACCTTTGACACATCCGATACAGTTGTTATTCCGATAGCCCAAATCGTACATTTTAGGTCTTTTAATCCCCAACCGTCCGCAAATACCATGTGCGTCTTCTTTGGTCACCATTTTAGCTATCAGTGGGAATTCGTGATCATATTCAGGCATATTCTCAGCTAGTCGTTCAGCTCTATCTCGTTCTGTCAGGTCTAGCCCCCAAATATAGGTGTGTCGTCCAGGGTTTAATCTCTCCCAACCCTTCCTTACCCGTCGCTTTAATAAATTCGTACACGGTGCACCATAAGGAGCCTTTACATATCCGCTGACCCGAATCACTTCGTCAACAGACTTATATTTGCTTTGTATTATTTCAATTTCTTTATTTAAAAACTTTTCACATTCTTTGACGAATCTCATTGAATCCTCATGTTGATCGCCAATATGTGTATAAATAATCTTATCCACATTTTTTGCCAGGTAAGCAGCTATAAAACTGCTTACTCCTGCACTGAACCATACTACTTTCAAAAACCGCACCCACTTTTTCACTGTATTTACAGTTACTTGAGTAGGTAATAGCGATAGGCTTCCCATGCTCGCCGGCGCCACCCGGCTTACGCTATAATCTCACTATTTTATTCTTTTGTTTTTCACCTGATCCGGGCGCATCATTGCGGACTGGCTGTCTATTCAGATGCTGCATACATCCGTCACCCTCGAAACCTGAATTAACAGGACGGTTTTGTTTTTATAGCCTCTTTTTTCATACATCTAAAAATGCAATAATAAATACTCTCGCTATAATACTCGCAGTTTTCACATTTCAATTTCATCCCATCCCCATACTTTCCCGCATCGTCCCGCTTTGAGCCAGTCGTTCGGCCGCTCCACGTTGGCCGTAACTACCATGCTCTTTCCGGGCGACGCTGTTATACTCGGCAATGCTTACTGCCGGCCCTTTAACTTTAGCGCCCCACCCAAACCGTTGGGCGTCCGTATCTTTGGCAACATTCCGGCTACGGTTTGATTTTGCCCATTTGGCGCATATTTTATTGACATTAAGCCTTGAGCATTCTGGCGAGCAGGTTTTTATTCTGTTATTTTTCGGCAAAAACTTTTTACCGCAAATCTCGCACACCTGGTATTCGTAGTATTGTTCATATTCAGGCCCAAGCGCTTTGACTAATCTGCTGATCGTCAGATTTCCAACCCTTCTGCCCTTGATTATGCTGCTGACAACCGTTGAATCGACGCCAATGAGCCTGGCCAAATCAGACTGCTTTGTTTTTCTTTTTTCAATTTCTGTAATTACTTTCTCTGATAAATTCATTTCTCATCCCTCCTATAAATTTCTATCACGTTTAAAGCCTCTTTAAAGAGTTTTTCCAGCTTACCCATATTCCCGGTCAAAACTCCGTTATTTTTCGTTGTAATGGCCATTGAGTCCTCAAATACGATATATCTCGCAATACCTTCGAACTCTTTCGATTCAATTGGCAGCCCTTCGGCCCGATCATTGTTGTAAAACTTCTTGTTGTGGATCTTTCGTAGGTTTTTGATCATTGTCCACCTCCACAATCTCAACCAATACCCCAGGCTCTTTTTTATTCACCTCAAAATGATCTTCGAACCCGGTGATGTTCTTCCACCCGTCGTTTTCCAGAACACCAAGATTTACCAGAGCATCCTGGATAAATTTCTTGGCAAATGCGATATTATCAAGATCCCGCTTTTGATTTTCCTCAATCCAGGTGTATTTGATATGCACCGGGTTCTTGATCTCAAGGCCCCTAAGCTTATTCATCACACAATATGCGACGTATTGATCCGTTTCATCTTTAAGCTTTGCCCCCTTTTGGCGATGGGTTCGGTTGGCCCTGGTGTATTCATTCAGTCCGGGCAGCTTCCCGGGGATGAAGAAAGTATGAATTCCGTTACTGAAGCTGTTCATCCCGCAATTCCTCCTTCAAATAAAAATCCGTACACATCAGCACCTCAGTGTTAATGACGACGCCATGGCACTTCCCGTTGTTGTCGGTGTGGTTTTCACAATCTCGGCAATATATCCGCTCTGCATGGTCATTAAACAAAGTCATTGGGCACCTCTTCTAGTCGCTTTTCAACGTCATCAGCAACCAAAACCTTATAAACATTTAAAACGGCCGTATCAACGGCGTCTTCATAATCACTTGCACAATCAAAATCATCGCGATTTATCTCGGGTGTAATTTTTGACGTATCAAGATCTACGGCGCTCGTTTCGGCAAGAGTGATGTATTTAGCTACTTCCACATCTTCGAATCTTCCATCTGTGCATAGATATGGGCTTCCGTACGGCTCACTGCACCAGTCGATCAGGTCGCATTCACCACAATGGGAATTCATATCGCCTATTTTTTCACTCATTTCTCCGCCCCCTTATTCTTGCAACACGGTAATGCATCTTCCCAGTTAGGTAGTTCCCCGTATTCCACCCATTCAGCAATGCACGAACTGCATTTTTCTGGATTTCTATTTGGGTTGTCTAGCCGGTGCTTGCACGTTCCGCAACCTATAAAATTTTTCATTCTTTCACCTCGATCTTACTCCCGCATTTCGGGCAAAACTTCATTTCATTGTCTTCTGGATCGCCTTCGGTCAAATTCCACAACAGCCCGCATTCGCTGCACTCATATGTATTTGAATAGTCGTCCCACAGGGTAAATGTGCAGTTTTTCGCCTCGATCAAGGGACAAGCCGGATGGCGTATGCTTATGTTATTATTAAAAACAGCCCTTGCTACGACGCATCTATAATTCCAATTATGAGATATGTGTTTTTGCTTTATTGGGCATTCCATACAGCTTACCGGCATTTTCATATCAATCTTAATCATTACCAACCTCCGCATTATCCCCAACCCATTGGATCGATGAAATATCAGACAGCACCAAAACCATTTCGTATTTTTTAGCATTTAAACGATATGTCCGATCAATTGGCTTGAAAAATCTTTTCTTAGTGTAGTTAAGCAAACATTCATTCAAGTGCTCAAAAACGTCTTTGTCTATCCCACTAAGGATCGTGTTTCGTGAGCTGTCTTTGTAAAATACTGTTATGGTTCCAACTTCTTCATTCATCCCTGCACCTCCAATAATTCCGGATTGTCGTGGATCGAATCGGCAATCTCCCATGCCACTGGCATAAATATAGTTTGCCCTCGTATTTCATCTTTGATATATACGAATATACCTTTCCCTAGATCACCAAGCAGTCCGAAAACTTTCCAATCACAATCTCCGCATTTGTATGGGTCGCTTGTTATCGATCCGCACGACGGGCATCTGAACCCTTCGTTCCCGACAGATTTACGGAATTCATCGATATTCTCAAATACTTTGGTTTTCCCGCTTTTAATTTCTCGCTGATTACTTCCCTGGTAGTAATTCATATACCAGTAATTTCTATCTTCCTCCCACGACGCAAGAACATCCTCCCAGCCAATACCGAGATTTTTTTCATAATGTTTTGCACGATCGATCGCCCACTTGAATGTCTGACAGAATTCACATGTTTGTCCGCAATCCTCACTTTTATGAGCGTAATCTTTTAGTTTTTCAACGCAATCCTCGGTGTAGTGTTCGCACCATCTGCTTGAAAAATCGCTTTTTTCTCTTAGCCCCTTTATAGTTGCTTCGATTAATGAATCTAATCCTTTTGATTTACTCATGATCTTTCTCCTTTTCTCCATCCACTTTTATCATTTCTTTGGCGGCACATTGCGCAATTATTACTTTTACCGTCAGTCTTTAATAAAAGGCAATTTGAGCATGTTTTTTCTGGTTCAGAAAACCACTCAATCGGCAATAGAACATGGTAATCTTCAAATAGCGTTTTTCTTAACTCTTTCACTGTGAATACTTCTTCGGTGACAAGAACCACGAATGCTTGTCTATATACTTTCTCAATCAGCTCTCCGTTTTGATCGAACCCTTTGACCTTATCTACATCGATGTATTCCTGTATAAAATCCGATATCTTTTTTCTTACGTCGGATGGCAATGTCATAAATTCTCTTACTTTAACCATGCTCATGTCATCAGTCATGTTCTGCCTCCAATTCCGGCCACAAATCCACAGCTGCCGTCACTTCCATTTCCTCATACGCTTTTTGGCGCTCAGGCGACATTTCCGGCATATTGGACTTTGACTTTCCTTGCCCACGATACGTCCCGCCTCTGTCCTGTTCCCTAGCAAGCCAGCTGGTAATGAACTTGAGTATCCCGGATTTTGTTTTACGTCTCTTAGGGTTACTGTCAAGCCAGCCTTTCATATTTCGCAATTGTTGTTCAACATCAACAGCCGGGTAAAGCTCTTTCCATTCGTCTACCTGTAACTTATTTACGTGATAATGGGTTTTATCGTTAAGCATAAGACTGATAATTATGGGTGAATCTTCCTCCTGCATGGATGCTGAGTCATCAGCTCCGTGCAATATATCTTCTTTACCTATACTATCCTTACCTAACCTAACCTTACCTAACCTAACCTGGGTTACACATTTGTCCCCGTTTGGTTGGCAGTTGGTTGCCGACTGGTCGTCACTTGGTTGACACTTGGTTGTCGGTTGGTTACCGCTTGATATTTCTTCATAACCGCACGGAGCATCTTCATTGCAATTATTGAAATTTTCGGTTTCATTGATTTGATTTTTATCTTCAGGTGATTCAAACGCATAAACACCATTTTCTTTTTCAAATAAAACTGATCTTTCTTCTTTGTACACCGTCGCTTTAAATCTATCTTTCCGAATATAGTTGTGTAATTTCCAATGCTTAATGACGATAATCCCCGTTTCAAATGGGATAACAAAGCTTTTTACTATCAGTAATTTAAGGTCATCATCATTACACCCAACCATACGTTGTATCTTTTTAGGATTATTTATAAATCCTTCATCATCAGCTCTCATGCATAAATGAAAATATAAAACCTGTGTGGTGATGGGCATATCCAGGAATGCGTCACTGTCAATTATTGTTTTTGCAAACATTCTTCTATCAGCCATTCAATTTTAGAACCTTTACGGGGCCGTTAAGCCCCGCCCTTCCGCTGGATTTAGAATACTGGTCTTTTATATGTGAAATTTATAAAAGCTTAAAAAGGTATTTGTGTGGAACGGCCTATTCCGTTCCCTTACAAAACACCCGTATCTACTAGCTTTATCCATGATAT
>PHBW01000047.1 GCA_002840715.1 Chloroflexi bacterium HGW-Chloroflexi-4 | reverse complement strand
CGCGGATAAATTTCTTGCCAAATGAACCGGTGCCACCGGTGATAAGAACAACTTTTTTTGACCAATCCATAAGTTTTTTTCTCGATTCTTTATTTAGGCTTTGAGATCACGATCAATGGATATTGACCGTTCTCACCATAATATTCAGGTTCTTTTTCTTCCTGGGAGTATAACCAGCGCAGCCAAAGTTTGCCAAACAGCCAGGGTTGGATGACAGTACGCAGAAATCGTACACTTGCGCTGCGCCAAACCATGATCTTAAAGTCAACCTTCCCAGCTAAATTTTCTTTCAACCACTCTGGGGTAATATGCTGTGTAAAAGTGCCCGTGGGTTTGCTGGCTGCCGGTTTGACTTTTGTTTCTGGCAGTTTAATTTCCTTTTTGGGATTAAAGCGGTTTAATATCCCGTTGATTCGATCCATTATTTTTATTAACCAAGCCATACGAGCCATCAACAAAGGAGATGTCCAGGCATTGACTACAACACCGGTGCGTTCTGGTTTTAAAACACGTGCAAATCCGGCATAAGCATCAGGTTGTTCAACTGGCGGTATGTGATGCAAGGTATGCAACGAGACAAGACCATCGAATGCGTCTGACTTGAAAGGCAGGTTGGCTACATCAGAAACCACATATAAACCTTTACTGCCTAGTCGGTGTCGAGCCTCTTCGAGGGCAACAATTGAGATATCCAGGCATACGCGGTATTGGTAGTTTTGAGAGTACGTAAGATATTCAGGCCATTGCACTGGACCGGAACCGGCATCAAGCAAAAACTTGCCTTCAGGATGGAGATAACGGTTGACACGCAAATGACATTTATGGATATATTCTCTTGAAACCAGACGCAAGTCTTCGTAACGGGCGTTCTGATAAAACCCGTCATTTTCCATCTTCCATCCGATTTGATTATAGAAGGCACTGACTTGTTGTTTTACTTCAGCCTCAGACGGATCTTCGCTCATGCATGCCGTCCGTTATGGCCATTATGATTCATTTTGGTCCAATCAAGCGGTTCACCCACCAGATACCGGAAGGTGTTGCCGTATTTTTTCTTACCTTCCTTGCTGAATACATGCGAGAGTTTGTGGGTCTCATAATCCTGCCAGACCTTGATATGCCATGGAAAAGGCAGCGGGAAGGTATAGAAGAAGTGGTAGGCATACTTCCAGGCAAGGGTGATTTTCTCTTTTGTCAGTTTATATTGACTGGGTTTCTCAAGAATCATGCCAAGCATCTTGAAATATTCCACCCAAGAATTGGGATCAAACGTAAATCCACGATCACGGTAATGGGTCTGCCCGGCAACCACGACAGGGATGCCTTTCAAAGCCATTTCAAGCCCAACAGTTGTAGTGTAAACCAACCCCACATCGGTGATATCCACCAAGTCGTATGTGTTTATTTTTTCTTCAGGTTGAATAACATGTATATACTCAGGCAGTTCAGGCAAAGTTTGCCTGACCACATCCACCATGGAGTATTCGCGGGTGAGAATCTCCCCAGGATGAATACGGATAACCAATTGAATATCAGGCCGTCCAATAAAATATAGGATGGTTCGGCTAACCCAATCAGCCATGGTTTTGCTGAAGACCTGTCGTCCAAGAGTAAGGCTATCGCCAAGCACATTGGTCGCAAGAAGCACCACGGGTCGATTATCCAGTTTTAGTTGATCGCGCACTGTCTCTGCACCCTGGGATGGCAATGATTGCCATTGTCTGGTGAAGTTTTCATTAACCTTGGCTTGCTGGCGTGATTCGAACAGGCTTTTTATTCTCGATAATTGTTCACTACTTAATTTGTTATCTGCCTGGGCACTCCACATATCCGAGGTGTCCTGGCGCATGATCTCTGCATTTTGGGCAATCCAAAAAGCTTCGCGCTGATCGCTGAATTCATAGGTGGTAACAGGAATTTTCAAGAAACGGGCTACACGGTAGACAATGCCAAATTCCTGTACGGTGCCATTGGGAACAATCACAACGTCAGGTTTGGTCGAACGCAAATAAGCCAGCAGCGATTGAGCAGCTTCCTGGTTGCGTTTGAGTCGGAATTGGTAGGTCGGCCAGTTGGGGTCAACATCCTCAATTTGGAGGGTATATTGCGTATCAAAAACAGTAACCTGATTGACAGCTTCCTGCAGCGCTCTAGGCAGGGGGGTATAGGGAGCACGATACGTGATGAAGGAAACAACATCCATGACAGGGGAGGCTTGTTCGAGCACCTTCTGGGCATAGATATTCTGACGGCGAATGTCAAATTTGGTTGAATCGGTGAACCAGTCAAAATAGGGGTAGAAACCTAGTGTGACATCATGATTATCTGCAGCAAGACCTAAACCCGTGATGGCAGCCTGTTCAATCCAATAATGCAGGGCGGCAAAAATGAAAACTTTCTTCTTTTGCACCTGAGACTGAGGCCGAATCTTTTTTACTTCCTCCACCATGGAAGGAAGAGCTTCATGCAAAGCTTTCAAAGAAAACCTTGAATGAATGGGGTTATCTCGCTGCCTCACCAGCCAATACAACTCGGCGGTAAGTGGAATACCTCCAAGGAAACGCTTTAAAGTTTCTTTGTTATTGTTTACCATATGTGATCCATGTTTCTGATTGGAAAGTAAACCAATTTAAGGTTACTTGAAACTTCTTCAATATTCAATTGTTGAATTATAAACCCCGAGCTTTGAACGGTCAAGATAACCTCGTTTCACTACAATAGTTTTATTTTTCGACGATCTGCCAATCGAGGCGAGGTCGAGTTACACCCTGCCGCGGTTCCACCCAATGCATACCGGGGGCGCCGGTTGGATTCACGTTGAAGACTACTGCGTTAGCATCCTGAAAATAACGTTTAATTCGGAATACACTTGCGTTAACACCAAGGGTATAACGTCCCTCATTTAGCAGATCCGCTGGAATGGTACAGCGGCTGATGTAATGACCAGCCCGACGTTCCGTATGTTTAGAAAACTGCTCTGGATCATCTGTATCAAAAGAAGTAAAAACATAATCACCGCGAACAGTCATCAAGTAAATACCTACGCGCAACCCCGTGATGGCAGAGTCAAGACTGTAATCCATTTCAAGGGTCAGCGGTTCGACAGAACGAACAGAATCCACCACCTGCCCCTTGGCATTCATAACGCGTAATGCAATGGGTTTGAATGGAAAAGATTCAGATGGAATTTCATCAGAAGTCCAAATGCGTTCGCCGCCTTTTTCATAACCATGCGAAAGGTAATAATCCACAGCCTCAGAACTGGGGGCGCGTTGAGTCATTTTTCCATGTTCGAGAATGATGCATTCTTTGGTTAAGCGGGTGACCGCAGACATATTATGCGAAACAAAGAGCACCGTGCGCCCTTCTCCGGCAACATCACTCATTTTGCCCAGACACTTCCGCTGAAATTCTGCATCTCCAACTGCCAACACTTCATCCACGATGAGGATTTCAGGTTCGAGGTGTGCTGAAACAGCAAAAGCCAGGCGCATGTACATTCCACTTGAATAGCGTTTGACAGGTGTATCAATAAATTGTTCAATCTCCGAGAAAGCCACAATTTCATCAAATTTTTTGTCGATTTCACTGCGTTTCATCCCCAGAATGGCGCCATTAAGATAGACATTCTCGCGGCCGGTCAGTTCAGGGTGAAACCCCGTGCCTACTTCAAGCAAAGATCCAACACGTCCATGAATCTCGGCGCGGCCTTCTGTGGGTTCAACTACTCGCGACAGCATTTTTAATAAGGTGGATTTTCCAGCACCATTCTTGCCGATGACCCCCAGCACTAAACCACGCTCGACTTCGAAAGAGACGTGGCGCAAAGCCCAGAAAGTCTCACTCCCTGTAGGATTGAGCAAGTTTTTTAATGGGGAGCGTAAAGTTTCAGTAATCTTTTCACGCAAGGTTTGATAGCGGTTTACCTCGCTAAAGATTTTATATTGTTTTCCAAGATCGTTGACTTTAATGGCCAGGTTGCTCATGGTGTTATCCTAAATCATATCTGCGAAGACACGTTCCATACGGCGGAAGAAAAATAAACCGGAGATGAAAAGAGTCAATGCGATAACTGAAGAGATGGCAATCATCAAGGGTGAAATAGATTGCTGTGTTCCCAAGAGCGCCCAACGAAAACCCTCGACCACACCTGCCATTGGATTAAGCGAATAAAGCACACGCCATTTTTCCGGCACAATGCTTGAAGCATAAACGACTGGAGAAATGAACATCCAAAGTTGTGTAATGAAAGGAAGCATGTAGTTGATGTCGCGATACATCACAAGCAGGGCAGAAAACCACAACCCCACTCCTAAGGCAGTGATAATGGCGAGCAGCATAAATGCAGGCAGCCACAGCATATTAATGGTGGGGGTAATATGGTAGAAAAACATCATACCGATCAAAATCACAAATGCAATAAGGAAATCTATTAGGTTGGCAAAGACTGATGAAAGCGGCACAATGATGCGGGGAAAATATATTTTGGAAACCATGTTGCCGCTGGTGAGCATGGAACGTGCTGAAACACTAAGTGCTGCTGCGAAAAATTCCCAGGGTAATAAGCCCGTATATGACCAAATCGGATAAGGCAATCCATCAGATGGTAACTTGGCAAGGTTGCCAAAGAAGACTGTAAAAACCACCATGGCTAAAAAGGGTTTGATGATCGCCCAAAGAACGCCCAACACAGATTGCTTATAACGCACTTTGAGGTCGCGCCAGGTGAGGAAGTAAACCAGTTCGCGATAGATCCACAAATCGCGCAAATTGAGCGCAACCAGACCTTTCATGGGTTGAATGATTACAGTTTCAGGTTTTTTGACAGTTTCGATAACATCAGTTTTCATAGACTATTTTTCTGCGTCCAATTTTGCCTGATACCAGTCTATGGTGCGCTGTAAACCTTCTTCAAAACCCACGTGGGCTTTAAATCCAAATTCTTTATATGCACGTTCAACACTTAACTGGCGACGAGGCTGACCGTTGGGTTTGGAGGTATCAAACACCAAGTCGCCCTGGAACCCTGTTAGTCTGGCAATGAGAGTTACAAGGTCTTTGATACTGATCTCCATGCCTGAACCCAGGTTTACAGGTTCAGACTTGTTGTATTTTTCAGTAGCCAGCAAAATGCCCTCAGCTGCATCTTCCACAAAGAGGAATTCACGGGTGGGAGATCCATCTCCCCACACTTCAATGGAAGGAGCATTATTGGCTTTGGCTTCAAGACATTTTTTGATTAATGCCGGGATAACATGAGAACTCTCGGGGCGGAAATTATCACGGGGACCATAAAGGTTGACCGGCAGGAGAAAGATGGAGTTGAAACCATATTGCTGACGATATGCCTGAGATTGAACAAGCAACATTTTCTTGGCGAGCCCGTAGGGAGCATTGGTTTCTTCAGGGTAGCCATCCCAAATATGATCCTCTTCAAAAGGTATCTGAGCAAATTTAGGGTATGCGCAGATTGTGCCCAAGGCAACAAACTTTTCGATCTTGCGTAAATATGCTTCGTGGATGAGCTGCACACCCATCATCAAGTTGTCGTAGAAAAAGTCTGCGGGATGAAGAAGATTTGCGCCGATACCACCCACCTGGGCAGCCAGATGAATAATGATGTCAGGCTTGCTGTCATCCAACATTTGGATGATGGAAGGTTTCTGCACAAGATCGTAATCTTCAATTTTGGGGATGAAAATTTCTTTTACTCCACGATCTTCCAATTTTTTACATACGAAAGAGCCCAAAAAACCAGCTCCGCCGGTGACACAAATACGTTTGTTCTTCCAAAAGGATTGATCGGTCATAAGGTTTTGTGATCCTCCGGTTCAAAGAATACTTTCAATCCGACAATGCGCAAAAGTGGCGCATTCGTGTCATTTGCAATTTCAATATCCTGTTCCAAACAGGTTAGGCGGCAGACTTCGGCCACATCCCCGCTGCCTTCAATCCGCACTATGGTATAACCGCCAGCATGCACTTCTTTAAGTGCTGCCATGACGCGTTCACGAACCAAACGATATAGATTGAAAGAATTCTGAATATAATCTATGGTCAGTCTGGCGCGCAAAGCCAGACCTTCAGGAGTGATGATGTATTTTAGTTTACGCCTTTCAGCGCGGCTGACCTTGACATAACCTTTTTCAATGAGGCGCTTGAGGTGCCAGTTGATAGTTCCAACAGCTACTTCAAGAGTATTTGCCATAGCGGCTTGCGATGTATCGGGGTCTTGTTCGATGTGTTCCAGGATGATCAGGTCGCGTTCTGTGCAATTTTCGAGGCTCATGCGTCTCCAATATTCAACAGTTGAATTATAAAACGCATGGAGAGGTTGGTCAAGTGGAAAGTTATATTGATCATTTAGATAAAAATTTATTATCATGAAAAACAACACTTTTTTATTTACTGACGATAGCTTAATGTTATAATTTAGGCGTCCTTAAGGACCCGTAGCTTCGTAGACACTCGCAGGGTGCTGGGGTTGAGCGCAAATTAACAATTGGCAACACAATTAGGACCCGTAGCTCAGTGGTTAGAGCGCGCGGCTCATAACCGCTTGGTCGCAGGTTCGATCCCTGCCGGGTCCACCTTTTACCCCTGAGGTCCCTCCACTATGACAAAATTACTCCGATTTGATCGGGGTATTTTGCTTTAAAAGGCTAAGTATTTCATCAAGTTTTTGATTTAAGTCAGTCGGCGCGGAACTTGTTGCAGGCGAAAAACTAGATAACAATTTCTTCTTATCCCCATTAGAGAGCATCCCATAAATACCATCAGTTATGCTTATGTTTGAATGCATCAAGTTTTGACTAAGCGCTTTCAATTGGGCAAGCGTTGTAAAGTTTTTGATTCCAAAAACAGCATAACCATGCCGAAATTTATGTGGAGAATGAAAAGGCAACCCAGACCGATCTAGCAATTCTTTGAGGTCTTTATATGCCCTTGATGTTCTATTTTCGCCTACGGCCTTTATAGACCGGTCAAACGTGCCAGTTTCAGGAGACAATGGAGCAAACCAGTATGATGTATCAGGCAGTTTACTTCTTACCAATTGATCCCACCTTTTTACAAGTTCGATTAATTCAGGAATTAGTAATAAATCGGTAGTCGCACTTTTACCTAATTTAGTTTTTACTCCCAAAGATGGAAATTGATAGATTTCAAGTAAATCTAGATTCACGGCCTTTATTGGTAATGTGACAAAGGCACCGATCCTGATTCCCGATAAAAACCACAATACAGCAGCAGCTTGAATTCTTTGATCTCGCAGACTTTTAATTGGAGTTCTTGCGATCTGGATAATTTCATCGTAAGAAACAAACTCATGTTCTCTTTCTTCTTCCGGTTGCCTTGGTAATTTGATTGTTTTCAACCAAGCTGGTGTTATTTTATGCCTATACCCCTCTTTATTGATTGATACCCATTCCATAAATCTTCGATGTGCACTCACAAGTTTTCTAAGGTATTCAGATGAATACTTATTTTCACTTTCCGACAAAACGAAATCAGAAAAAACTGGACGGATTCTAGGAGCCTGGTCAATGGATTTTTCACCTAACCAATTAAGCGTATGCTCTAGCCACGTTTCTTCAAGGCGCAAAGTCTTTGCAGAAACCTGATCAATTTCAGCACGATACTTAATATAATCCTTCACCAACCGCCAGTTATTCCGATTGATCATTTATTGGCTTCCCCCTAACAATGATCCTTGCCAGCTTACGCCCACAAATTGGACAGGTACAAAGGTAATAAAATAATCTACCTTCTTGAATCCTTTGAGGGTCAACCATTTTGACAGCCTTTTTACAAGTTAAGCAAAACGCTTCATTTTGTTTCAAGTTTTGTTTCTTATAGTGATCGTTCACCCAATTCTTGAAAAGTAAGCCATTGATCCAAATCCTGCCAGTTGAATCTTTTTCATATGGACAACCAAGAGGGATATATACCCGATAAACTTGTCTTTGATCGAACCCTACCTCTTCAGCCAATTCACTAGGAGAGTAAAGCATATCCAGCAACCGCGCTAATCGGTTGCGTTGAGTTCCATCTAGTCGTCCTTTTAATTCAATCTCTTCTGGTTTCATGTGTTTTTCCTTTTTGCGATGGGCACCCTCCTCCTCACGGGGAAGGGCCCCTCCCATCGCAAAAAACAGTTCATCAATACAATGGAAATACTTTATTTCGTTCTGGAGTATCAGGATAATCAGGGTGCTTTTCCTTTATTGCGCTCCAAGGCCAAGAATCAAACATCGTATCACCATCACAATCTGGATATGGACAATACTCTTGACCTGATATTTCAAGTCTATTTTCCCCAACTTGATAACATCGCTCACAATGAAGACACCATACCCATTCACCTTCTTGTCGTCCGAATGCTTCAGTTTGTATATTTTTCATTTTGGTCACCTCCTTTCTATAGTCTCTTAATAATTGACGCTTTCATTTTTGCTTTTCGATTGATTGATTCAATGGTTTCACCACGTTTATTAAGTTCATCAAACAAGGCGAACATAGATGGATCATTCTCACTCAATCGAGCCATAGCACCCGATAAAGTACCGCTTACGAATTTCAAGTAAGCAGGTGAAACGCCATGAAAAGACTTGCCAAGTCTTGAAGTTGGCCAGTCAATACCTTCACACCACTTAATAACAAACGCCCTTAGATCAGCCCAAAATTGAGAATCTGGCCAGCGCCTACGATTTGAATCATCTGGATTTTCATCACACAAACGCCCCCAATCCAATAAATAATTCATAAGTTCGCGAATTGAGAAACCATTGAATAGTGAAAAATCCTTCAAATCATCGTAGAAATTGCCATCCTTAGGTTTTACTTCCCATTCAATACGAGTGACATCGCCCGTAAAACCACCCCAAATATCTAGCCAATATTGATAATCACCATCCACCAGAGATTGTGCAACTTTGTCATAAACCCTAATAAATACAGGTGAACTTCTTGAACCGATATACATTGTTTCTAAATTACCCGTTCTAG
>PHBW01000016.1 GCA_002840715.1 Chloroflexi bacterium HGW-Chloroflexi-4 | reverse complement strand
GCAGATCACAAAAAACATGTTTTTCTTGAAAAACCCATGGCTTTGAATCTTGAAGAATGCGACGAAATCAATAACGTGGTTGCGAAGAACAAGGTCATTCTCCAACTCGGATTTATGCGCCGCTTTGACCCGGAATTCGTAGCTGCTGCCCAACGCATCGAAGCGGGCGAAATTGGAACCCCCATGATGGTCAAATCCAACACCCATGGTCCCGGTCTTCCCCCACCCTGGGCGCGCGATCTTAAAACGTCCAACGGCATGCTCGCGGAAGTGAACAGCCATGATTGGGATACCGTTCGTTGGTTTATGGGCTCAAACTACCAAAGAGTCTATACCGAAGTCGCCAATTTCAAAGGCGCTGCCAACAATGTGGATACACCTCATTTCTATGACAACGTGTTGGTCAATATCAAATTTGAGAGCGGCGGTCTGGGTTTGATCTCGGGCATTTGCCCCTGCGGCTACGGTTATGACGCAAGGGTTGAGATTGTTGGCGACAAAGGCATCATGCAAATCGGTGAATTAAAAGGTCAATCCATCGTGGTCTGCACCAATCGCGATCAGGGCCTGATCACACCCATTCAACGCACATGGCCAGAAAGATTCGCCTGGGCATATATCAATGAACTCGAACACTTTGTGTCTTGCGTCCAAACTGAAACCACACCAAAAGCCGGTGGCATTGACGGCCGTTGGGCGGTTGCCGGGGTACTCGCCGGAACAAAATCGTTCCTTGAAGAACGTCCTGTTATGTTAAAAGAAATCACCGGATAATTGTTATTCGTTCTGGAGGAATTATGTTAGCTGCTGTTTACCATGGTCCAAACGACCTGCGCATTGAACAAGTAGATTTACCCAAGATTAGCGCCGGTGAAATGCTGGTGAAAGTGATCAGTGCCAGCATCTGTGGAACCGATCTGCGCATTTTCCACGGCAATCACCGCATGTATCCTGAAGGAACCATACGCATCCCCGGACATGAAGTCGTAGGGACGATTGTGGAGTTGGGCGATAAAGTTGAAGGCTATCAGGTCGGACAAAGAGTCTTTTGCGCTCCGAATACCGGCTGCGGACACTGTCAGCAATGCATCACTGGCAACAATAATCTTTGCTCGCAATATGATGCAATCGGGGTTACTTCAGACGGCGGATTCGCGGAATATGTGCGCATCCCTGCCAATTCTGTCCGTCAGGGCAACATCATCCCCATCAGTTTCACGGTAGACCCTGCAGTTGCAGCATTAATGGAGCCGTTTGCCTGCGTGCTGCGCGGACAGAATGCCTTACACATCCAACCGGGAGATATCGTCCTAATCATAGGCGCCGGCCCCATCGGTGTGATGCATGTCAAACTGGCCAAGGCACGCGGAGCAGGTAAAGTAATCGTCAGCGAACCCATTGCCGACCGTGCCGAACAGGCCAAACGCATGGGTGCTGATAAAGTGATCAATCCAATGACAGATGATCTCAAGAAAGCACTGCTCGAAGAAAGTAATGGACGAGGTGCAAATGTCATTATCGTTGCCGCACCGGTTCATGCCGCGCAAGAGGCTGCCCTTGATCTGGCTGCCATCAGCGGCCGCATCAATTTTTTCGGCGGTCTGCCAAAAGACAGACCCACCATCAATTTCGACTCGAATCTGGTTCATTATAAAGAACTGGTGATCACAGCCACAACCGCCTGCAGTACGGCTGATTGTTGGCAGGCCGCTCAGATTGTGAACAACGGATTGGTGGACCTGTCAGATATCGTGAGCCAAAGATTTCCATTAGATGAGGCAGTGCAAGCCTTTGCTGCAGCAGAAGATCGGAAATCTCTGAAAATTGTGCTGGAACCTTAATATGTCAAATCTCACTTCTTTCTCCTTTCCACGCCCCGTCAATACTGTGCAGGGTCCAATCTCATATGAAGATCTTGGCATCACAGACTGCCATAATCACATTTGGATTGACCCTGTGCCGGGGGTGGAGCCAAACAGTCCCGTACTCAATCAATTCAACGAGATTGAGCTGGAACTGCTTGAGTATAAGAAAGCAGGTGGTCAATCACTTCTGGATTGTCAACCAGAAGGCTGCGGACGAAACAGCAATAAATTATTGGAACTTTCCCAAAAAAGCGGCGTCAACGTGATCGCCTGCACCGGTTTTCACAGACAAAAATATTATCCACCCCAACATTGGTTGTTTGCCAAACGGGCTCAAAAAGTATGTGATTTTCTAAGTACTGAGCTTGAGACTGGCATGTATGAAACACTTGAATTGGAGAATCCCATCAAAGCTGGTTTCATAAAAATCGCACTTGAAGCCGCCTGGGGAGACTGTCCCCAAGCTGCATTGGAGGGTACCGCCTTTGCTGCCAAAAAGACCGGAAAATTGATAGAAATCCACACTGAAAAAGGTGCACTGGCAGAGAAAGCCTGTCTTTACTTTACCGACTCAGGGGTTGCTGCCAATCAGATTGTTTTATGCCACATGGATAAACGACCTGATTATGGGTTACAAAAAGAACTTGCCCGGCTTGGGGTTCTGCTAGAATATGACACTTTCCATCGTCCCAAATATGAACCTGAAAAGAACCTCTGGCCGTTGATTGATCATATGGTTGAAAATGACCTTGCAGGCAGCATCGCCCTCGCCACGGATATGGCTGAGGCTGCGCTTTACCATCACCTTGGCGGCGGTCCGGGGTTGCACAGCTTGCCTACTGATATTAAACACAAACTTCTAGAACGTAGCATTTCAAACAACGAAGTATCTAAAATGATCGGCGGCAATATCGCCCGCCGGCTTGCTGGAATAAACTAACCCTACTTACTGGAGCCAATAATATGAGTGACTTACCTTTTTCTTTCACAATTCCGATACCACATGTAATCCCTTCACGAGTTGATAACCATATCAAACGCACTTTGTCCGCATTAAAAGGTCAATTCCTTGATGAAGCAACTTACAACAAAATGCTAAATCAAGAAGATAGCTTGATCTATGAAGTTTACGAGATTAAACGCCCTGAAGTTGAAGGCGAATTATTGATGGGCATTTCCATCGTTCATCCGGGCAAGGTTGGCAACGAGTTCTTTATGACCAAAGGCCATTTCCATTCCGTACTTGATACCTCCGAAATATATTACACCCTCAAGGGTGAAGGCTACATGGTGATGGAAACCCCCGAGGGTGAAACCTCAGTGGAACCCTTGTCACCCGGAAAAGTTCTCTATGTTCCACCGAGATGGGCACATCGATCTGTCTGTACTTCACGTCAGGAGGACCTGGTTACCTTTTTCGCATACCCTGCCAATGCAGGCCACGATTACGGTACCATTGAAAAAACAGGTTTTCGCAAGCTGGTGGTTGAAGGCGAAAACGGTCCGGAGATTATCGACAATCCACGTGTAAAGTAGGCAGGAGGATCAATGAATCTCAAAGAATGTCGCTTATTGGTTTCACCCACCTCCTACGGTAAAAATGACGCCCGCTTGAAAACGGAGTTGGAAGCTCTGGTTGGAGAAGTGATCTACAATCCCACTGGAAAACCCCTTACCTCTGCGGAAGTCGCCGGATTGCTGCCTGGAATTGATGGTTACATCGCCGGTTTAGATATAATTGATGCCTCCGCACTTAAAACCGCTGACAAACTAAAAGTTATTGCACGCTACGGCGTTGGCTTCGATAACGTTGATCTTGAAGCAGCAAAAAACAAAAACATTGTGGTGACCAATACCCCTGGTGCAAATTCAGTATCTGTGGCAGAACTAGCCCTCGGTTTGATTTTGGCGCTTGCCAGGCAAATCCCCGAAGCAGTGGATGCCGTTCACCAGGGCAAATGGCCGCGCTATTCAGGGGTCAGCCTTGAAGGCAAGACCATTGGCATTCTGGGGCTTGGCGCAATTGGCAAACAGCTCGCCCGCCGTCTGGCCGGCTTTGACTGCAAGATTCTGGCATTTGATCCATATGCTGACAAACAGTTCGCACTGGATAATCAAATCACCCTCGCCGACATGGATCAGGTGATCGCTGCCGCTGATTTTGTCAGCCTTCATTTGCCGCTGCTGCCCGAAACCCGCGGCATCGTGGATGAAGCCTTTTTGAACAAAATGAAAAAAGGTTCTTATCTGGTCAATACCTCTCGCGGTGAAGCCATCAATGAAGAAGCCTTGTTAAAAGCACTTCAAAGCGGCCGCCTTAAAGGTGCCGGTTTGGATGCCTTCATCGTCGAACCCCCCGATCCGAATAATCCGCTGCTGGCTCTGCCGAATGTCATCGCCACCCCTCACCTCGGCGCTCAAACTGATGGTGCAACCAGCAACATGGGCTGGTTGGCGATGAAAGACTGTCTGGCAGTTTTGAAAGACGAAAAACCGTTATACCGCGTTGCATAAATTAATCCGAAACAATGGAGTAAATGATGAATAAACTGGAAATGTTGGAAAAAGTAAAAGCCCTGGGTCTGTTAGCCGTCATCCGCGGACCGTCTCCTGAATTAACTGTAAAAATGGTGGAAGCCTTGGTGGCCGGCGGAGTGCTGGGCATCGAAATCACATATAGCACCCCAAATGCTGAAGAAGTGGTTCAAACCTTGGCCAATAAATTTGGCGATTCCATTGTGCTCGGCATGGGTACCCTGACCAAACCTGAACAAGCGCAATCTGCCAAAAAAGCAGGTGCCCATTTCTTGGTCAGCCCCATTTGTGAACCCAACCTGGTTAAAGGGATGGTTGACAGTGGGCTTCTCACCATGGCCGGCGCTCTAACCCCGACCGAAGTTTTTCAAGCCTATACCATGGGCGTGGATGTGATCAAAGTATTCCCTGGATCATTGGGCGGACCTGCTTATATCAAGGCACTCAAGGGACCCTTCCCCTACATCCCTATGATGCCGACCGGTGGGGTGAATGCCGGTAACGTGGCTGAATGGTTTGCCACTGGTGTGGTTGCGGTTGGCGCAGGCGGTGAACTTTGCCCTCCCCAATTGGCAAAAGACGGCAAATTTGAAGAAATCTCAAAACTTGCTGCGGCTTTTGTTGAAGTTGTGAACGCATCCAGAAAATAATCCATTGAGGAGTCATTTATGAGTAACGAAAATTATCAAATCACAAAAAAAGAAGTGCCTACTTTCTACTTCATTGGTGTTACCACCGGTAAATCCTCCATCATGAAAGTCTTTCCATTATGGATGAAAGTGTTGGGCAGAGAAGAAGTCGTAATGGAAGGTGTCGACTGCAAAATCCATGACGACCCTGAGGTGTACCGTCAAGCGGTTGCTCAGATTAAATATGATCCCAATTCATTGGGCGCACTGGTAACCACCCACAAAATCGATCTGTTGGCAGCTTCCCGAGACATGTTTGAATATCTCGATCCTTACGCCATGATCACTGATGAAATTTCAAGCATCTCTAAACTGGATGGCCGTCTTGAAGGCCATGCTAAAGATCCTCTCACCTCCGGCGCCAGTCTGGATGCCATTATTGAAAAAGATTATTTTGCTAAAACAGGTGGTCAGGTATTGTGTTTCGGGGCTGGCGGCTCAGCCATTGCGACCCTGCTGCACCTGATAAACAAAAAGGATAAAGGTGATCGCCCCTCCAAGTTCACCTTTGTCAATCGTTCACAAGGCCGTTTGGATCACGCCAAAGAGATGGTCAGCAACCTTAAAACGGATATTGAAATCGAATACATCTGCAATGCTGACTCAAAGGTGAACGATGCGATCATGGAAAAATTCCCTCCCTATAGCGTGATCATCAATGCGACCGGCATGGGCAAAGACACACCAGGCTCACCCATCACCTGGGAAGGCAAATTCCCGATGAACAGTGTTTCGTGGGAGTTCAACTATCGCGGCGAACTGGATTATTTGCATCAATCTCTGGCACAGGTGGAAAGCCGCAACGTCAAAGTCGAAGACGGCTGGATCTATTTCGTGCACGGATGGACGCAAGTGGTTGCCCAGGTGCTGCACTTTGACCTGACCCCAGCACTTTTTGACAAGCTCAATGAAGCTGCTTCTTCTGTTCGAGGCAAGTAAATTTTTAGTACCAAATCATTTGAAATAAGGATTTGAAGTATGTTTTTATCAGCTCAAGAAGTTGCAAAAATGATTGATTTGTCTTGTGTTCGTACAATTTCAAACAAGACAGACATTGAAGAAATGGTTAAAGCCGCCAAAGAATATCAGTTTGGACAGGTTTCGGTGATGCAATGCTTCATTCCTTATACCAAACAGTTGCTTGCAGGCTCACCCAATATTCGCATCGTCGGTAATGTCAGTTTTCCATCTGGCTCAGACTCGACCAAAACCAAGGTCTTTCAAGCCCAAGACATGAAAAATGAAGGTTGTGATGAAATTGATGTGGTGCTGAACATCGGAAAACTCCGCTCAGGGCTGATTGATGAAGTTCAAGCTGATCTCAACGCTGTCATTCAGGTGATCAAACCCCTGCCCGTCAAGGTCATCATTGAAGTGATGTACCTCACCCCCGCTGAAGTGGAACAAGCCTGTGCCATTTCTGTCGCCGCCGATGCCACCTTTGTTAAAACCGGCACCGGTTGGGCTGACCGCCCCACCAGTCTTGAAGATGTGAAACTAATCAGGTCTTTTGTCGGCGATAAAGCCAAAATTAAAGCCTCAGGCGGCATCCGCAATCTGGAGACGCTGGTGGCCATGTATCAGGCTGGTGCGCGCCGCTTTGGCGTCAATCTCAAAAGCGGCATCAGTATCGTCAAAGAATGTATGGCTTTACCTGAAGGCGTAGAAGTTTAACTATTTTCGATTTGATTTCTAAACAAACATAAGGTTTATGCATGGACAAAAAAATCATTTCCTTTGATCTTGGTACTGGTGGAAACAAAGCTTCTCTCTACGACGCTGACGGACGCTGTTTGGCTAATGTCTTTGTCGGATATGACACCATCTATCCTGAAGTAGGCTGGCACGAACAGAAACCGGTCGATTGGTGGAACGCCGTGGTTGAAAGCACCCGGCTATTGATTGACCAAAGCAAAGTGGATGTAAACACGATTGTTGGGCTGGGCATCTCAGGCCACAGCCTTGGCGCAGTACCGGTGGATCGCAGCGGCAACCTCTTGCGCGAAACCACCCCCATTTGGTCGGATGTGCGTGCACAAAAAGAGGCTGAAGCATTTTTCAAGCACGTGGATGCCGATCAATGGTATCTCACCACGGGCAATGGTTTTCCGGCGCCTCTTTATACCGTTTTCAAAATCATGTGGTATCGAACCCATGAACCTGAAATGTTTAACCAAATCTACAAAGTGATCGGCACCAAAGATTTTATTAATCTGAAACTCACCGGCAAAATTGCCACCGATTATTCCTATGCTTCCGGCACCGGTGTTTATGACCTCAAAGCCTGGCAATACAAACAAGATTTCATCAAGGCCAGTGGATTGTCAGACGAGATTTGGCCTGAAATATTGCCCTCCACCGCCGTTCTGGGTGAGCTGCTGCCTGAAGTAGCCAAAGAATTGGGTCTTCCAACCAGCGTTAAGGTGGTTTGCGGCGGCGTGGATAATTCATGCATGGCCCTTGGCGCCAAAAACACCAGGGACGGGCGGGTTTACACGTCACTCGGTTCCGCCGCCTGGATTGCAGTATCCTCCGAGCAGCCAGTTCTGGATAAACAATACAAACCTTATGTCTTCACTCATGTCGTACCAAACATGTTTACATCTGCAGTCAGCATTTTTTCTGCAGGAACCACCTATTCATGGGTCAAAGACCAATTTTGTGAGCTTCTCGACAATGAAGCGCAGAAAACCGGCAAAGATATTTATGTACTCATGAATGAATATGCCGAACAAGCACCTATCGGCTCGAACAAACTCATCTTCAATCCCAGCCTGGCAGGCGGAACATCCCAAGACAGCAGTGTGCATCTGCGCGGCGCTTACCTGGGGCTTGACCTGAAACACGGCAAACCTGAGCTCATCCGCAGCGCCATGGAAGGCATTGTCATGAATCTGCGACTTCGACTTGATTTGCTGCGTAAGTACACCAAACTTGAAGATGAAATCCTTTTTGTCGGTGGCGGCGCCAAGAGCCGTTTTTACCTTGGAATTTTCGCTGATGTCTTCAACACTAAAATCCTCAAAACCAACATTGATCAGGATGCCGGCGCACTTGGCGCTGCCGCCGTGGCTGCGGTCGGTGTTGGTTTGTGGCAAAACTTCGACAAGATTGACGAGATCCATAAAACCATCGAACTTGTTGAGCCCATTAAAGAAAACCATCAGAAATACGAAAAATTGATCCCGATTTTTGCGGAGGCTACAGAACAACTTGCCACGATAAGCGAGAAACTGCATGCATTAGAAATTTGATTCTGATCCAAAACGAAGCAGCAATACCGGAATTCAACTAATTGTTCACTCATAAAAACATTTAATCTACGAAAGGAACAAACACATGAAAATCGGACTTTTTACCGCGACTTATTTGGACCTGCAAATCGAAGAAGTCTACAAAATGGCATCAGGCCTTGGCTATCAGGCAGTTGAAGTTCCTGCCTTTGCCGGCAACCCTCATCTGGATATCGAGGAAGTAGTAAAAGGCAATAAAGCCGCCGAGTTCAAAAAAATGACCAACTCTTATGGTCTGACCATCTCCGCCCTCGCCAACCACCCCGAAGGTCAGATTGTACTTGGACCCTATGGCAAAGATACAGACGCCATCTGCACCGGCACCAAAGAAGAAAAGATCAAATTTGGTACGGAACGCATGATCAAAACCGCCCAGGCCGCGAATGCTTTGGAAGTACCCGTGGTGACCGGTTTCATCGGCTGCGAGAACTTTGGCCGCTTCTTCCCCTGGCCTTATTCCAAGGGCTGGTCAGATATGGAAGTCGAATTTGTCGAACGCTGGGGCAAGATTTTGGATAAATTTGCCGAATACGGCGTTAAATTCGCTCATGAACCTCATCCCAACGAATTGGTTTACAACGTCGAAACCGCCTTGCGAGCTGTTGAACTGATGGGCAACCGCAAGGAATTCGGTTTCAACTTTGACCCTGCCAACCTCATCTACCTCGGTATTGATGTTGAAAACTTCATTGATGCCCTCGGAAATCGCATTTATCACGTTCACGCCAAAGACGGCGAGATCGTTGCCCACAATGTACGACGCTCCGGATTGATTCCCCAGGGTGATTGGCAGCGTTTAGACCGCGGCTTTCGCTTCCGCATTCCCGGTTGGGGTTCAGTGCCCTGGAAGAAAGTCATCACCGAGCTTTCAATGGTAGGTTACGACTACGTCATGAGCTACGAGCATGAAGATGTGACCATGAGCCGCCATGACGGCATCACCAAGACCATCGCCTTTTTGAAACCCCTCATGATCGAAAAACCTTATGAGGGCCGGAACGACGTTTTGTTCAATTAACACAATTAACTTTAAGGAGAAGAATCCATGGCTCAAATGATGAAAGCTGCAGTGTTTGAAGCAATTAAAAAGATCGTGGTCAAAGAAGTTCCCATCCCCCAAATCGGACCGGATGAAGTATTGATCAAAGTAAAAAACACCGGCATTTGCGGCACAGATTGGAGCATCTATAACGGCTGGTACTCTGCCGACAAGCTGCCCATGATCGCCGGCCACGAATTTTCTGGTGTCATCGCCGAGACCGGTAAGAACGTCACCCGTGTCAAAGCCGGTGACCGAGTGACTGCCGACATCAACATGTCGTGCGGAACCTGCTTCTATTGTATGAACGGCGCCAGCCTGCAATGCCCCAACTTCACCCAGCTTGGCATCCACACCGACGGATCTTTTGCCGAATATGTCAAAGCACCCGCCAGACTCGTGCATGTTCTGCCTGACAAACTTAGTTTTGAAGAAGGCGCTTTCATTGAACCGGTCTCCTGCTGTATTCATGCCGCCAAGGCCATGAACGCCAAACTGGCCAGCAGTGTAGCGGTCATCGGCTGTGGCCTCGGTGTGTTGCATGCCCGCATGGCTGTGTTACGTGCCTGTGCACCCGTGATTGTGATCGGTGATAACGCTAAACGTCTCAACATTGCCAAACAAATGGGCGCAGATGTGATTATCAATATCAACGAAGTGGCCGACCCCGTAGCTGAAGTCAAGAAACTGACCGGCGGACGCGGTGCAGATTACGTCATCGAAGCCGTGGGCAAGTCAAAGACCTACCAGCAAGCCTGGGATATGCTCCGCCCCGGCGGTACCCTGGATGCTTTTGGTATCGCAGGCGACGGTGATTTCATGCAGATTCGTCCGCTTGATTTCGTGCTCGGTGAGAAAAAAGTGACCGGTTCTTGCGCCGGCGCCGGACCCGATTGGCCAGAATCCATTACCCTGATTGAAAATGGCCGCATCGATCCGAAACCTTTGTTCTCAATGAAGGTTCCCCTCGAAGATTTGGAATGGGCACTGCATGAACTGCGTCGTGATCCTGATCTGTTCAAAATCTTTGTTTCCCCTGAAATTTCAAAACGCGAAATTCTCTAATCACTAATGTCCTCATTGAATCAAAGGATTCAATGAGGACAACCTTTTTGGAGTCAAGTCTTGATAATTGAAAAGATCAACCACGTATCCATTAATATCAGCGACGCCGCAAAATCTTATGATTTTTATAGCCGCATTCTTGGGCTGACCCAGCAAGAAACTGTTGATTGCGGAGATTTTGACATCACCTATTTCGGACTGCCAGATGGCTCACGGCTTGAATTATTTGATTACCGCGGAAAAAACACAAGCATGACACGACTGGAATCAGAAGTTGGGCTGCGCCATCTTGCATTTGAAGTGAAAGATGTGGCGGCGCACGAAGCCTATCTTCGCTCGCAAGGTGTGGAAATCACCTTGGCAACCTGCGACCTGCCAAATCTTGGCGCTCGAGTGATGCTCTTTCTCGACCCCAACAACGTCACACTGGAGTTTTGCGAACCGCTCTAGTCATCGGTTTTTAAAGCCAACAGAAACACCCATTTTTTAGGAGGTAACAAGGAATGGATAGAAAAGATGTATTACTTTCACCGATAAAGATCGGCAATCATGTCAGCCAGAATCGTTTCTTTGTCCAGGCAATGGAATGTACTGATGCAGATTCAGACGGCAATCCAACCGATTTAACTTATCAAAGATATGAAAACTTGTTCAAAGGCGAAAATGGATTAATCAGTCTGGAAGCTATCACCATCACTGACAAAAATCGGTCCCGTTTGAACCAGCTTTTCATCATGCCCAAAAATCAGCCTGCTTTGACCACTTTTGTCACCAAGTTAAAAGCACTCAACCCAAAAGCGGTCTTCATTTTTCAATTGACCCACTCCGGCGAATTGAGCAATCCACAGTTTTCAAAACGACTTTCAGTAAAACCCCTACCCGGCTTTGATGCTGACGTTTTCACAGAAGATGAGTTTGAAAAGATCATGGCCGATTTCGTGTTGGCTGCCAAAATCGCCTACGATTCAGGTGCAGACGGCATCGACATGAAATTCTGCCACGGTTATTTGGGTTCACAAATCTTGCGCCCTTACAACACCCGTAAATGGAAATATGGTGGCCCATGGGAAAATCGCCGTCAATTTGCGTTCGACCTCTACGAACGTATTCAAAAAGCAGTGCCCGATAAAAACTTCCTCATCGGTTCCAAGATATCGGTTTGGGAAGGTTTCCCCGGCGGATTCGGCACAGCTGGCCCAGACACACCGATGATCGACCTCACTGAACCGATTGATCTTGTCAAAGGGCTTGAAGAACGCGGTGCACAATATTTCATTCAATCCGCGGGCAGCCCGTCCATCACTATTAGCCTGACTCAGGCAGACAAAGAAAGACCTTATTTTGCCTATCTGCATCAATATTTTGCCAAAGCCTTGCGCGATAATTTGAAAAAAGAAACTGTGGTCATCGGTTCCAATTACTCTGTGTTTGGCAAAGGCAAGAATAAACTACAGGCTGTCACCGAAGAAGACAGTTCATTGTTATCATACGGCGCCCAAAATATTGAAAAAGGCTATGTGGATATGATCGGTCTTGGCCGACAATCGTTTGCAGACCCCTTGCTGCCGGTAAAACTTCGTGAAGGCCGTGAAAACGAGATCAAGTACTGCACAGCCTGCGACAACTGCCTAGAATTGTTGATCCAGCAGAGCCCCATTGGCTGCTGCACCTACAACAAATATTACACAGATGTGCTCGTCCAAACCCGCAAAGAAAAAGGTCGTCTGGCGGTCGACCACACCTAGAAATTACCTAGATTAACAAAAAACGCGCTGTGAAAATTATTCACAGCGCGTTTTTTTTATATTCGGTCTATGATAGCTGTCTGAATTTCTGGTAGGCATCATTCCAGACGGAAGCTTCTTGTGGGACAAATTCCCTGACTTCAAAAGATGCGCTTACCACACTCCGAATTTCTGTCAGATTGGATATCTCTCCGCGCGCCATAAACTGGGTGCATAGGTTTCCTATGGCGGTGGCCTCAAACGGACCAACATAAACCGGTATCTGCAATGCTGAAGCGGCGAACTGATTCAGCAGGTCACTCTTCGCCCCACCGCCGAGGATGTGGACGTAGTTGATCTTTTGCCCTGTGACTTTTTCAAGCATTTCCAATGTTTCGCGATAACACAGCGCCAGACTCTCTTTAATGCAGCGGGTGATCTGCCCCGGGGTTTCAGGGATCGGTTGTTGGGTAAGACGGCACCAGTTTTGAATCTTGCCAATCATACCGCCGGGATCAAAGAATACCTGGTCGTTCGGATTGAACAGCGACCTGAAAGGTGTCTCCATTTGCGCCATTGCGTCCAATTCTGCAATTGAAAGATTCAATCCGGTCTCACAAAATTGACGCTGACACTCTTGCAGCAACCATAACCCCATGATGTTTTTGATCAGTCGATTTTTGCCGCCCACCCCACCCTCGTTCGCCAGGTTCAACCGATATGCCTCATCGGTGGTGATCATCTGATCCGTTTCGACACCCATCAAGCTCCAGGTGCCGCTGCTGATGTAGGCAAAATGGTCATCCACCACCGGGATGGCCGCCACCGCGGATGCGGTGTCATGATGCCCGACGGTCACAATATCAAAACCGCGTCCACCGGTTTCGGCTAGAATATCAGCTTTCACAATCCCCAGACGTGTGCCAGTTTCTACAACTGGTGCGAAAAGTTTTCTCGGCAGGTCGAAAGCTTGTAGAATATCTTCATCCCAGTCGTTGTCGTGGCGATTAAACAATTGAGAGACAGAGGCAATGGTGAATTCTGCCGCCGCATTGCCGCAGAGAAGATAGTTAATTAAATCAGGCACAAACAATAAGCGTTTGGCTTGATCCAAAAGTATACTTTCGATCGACCGTCTTTGCGCTGCCAGCTGTACCAGGGTATTAAAACGCGCCCGCTGGTTACCCGTCCGATGATAAAGCTCGACGGGTGAAAAAACGCCATCCATTAACTTCAAAATGCCTTCTGTACGGTTGTCTCGATAAGTATGGATAGGAGCCAGAAGCTGTCCGGAATCATCCAGCAGACCGTAATCATTGCAATAAGAATCGACAGCAAAAGACGTGTATTTTTCAGCGGCTGCCATGCGCATGCCGGCCAGCAGATTTTCAAAAATGGTATGAAAACCCCAATACATATGGCCGTCTACATGGATCGGAGAATTTGAAAAGCGATGGATTTCTTTAATCTCCAGCTTTTTTTGGTCAAAACTGCCGGAAAAGATTTTTCCGCCGCTGGCACCAAGATCAAGTGCAAGTGCTTTCATTTTCATCCTAGATGAATTTCTTGAAGATATTACAGATCGCGTCTGTTTCCATTCTTTCTAGGCAGCTAAACGCGGACATTAAACAATCGCCTGATACCACCACTCCGTGCATTGGCATGATGCATCCCAGACCGATCTTTTCAGCCAGTTCGCGGCGATCTTCAAAATATTTTAATACGCTGTATGCCAGCTCTTTTGAATAAGCCGGGGCAGGATCAATCACACCGAAGTATTCTCCACGTTTGATGGTGGCTTCAGTGACAGTTTTGATGGGTTTGCTTTGAGAGGCAAAAACCATGCAAAATTGCGGATGGGCGTGGATGGTGCATTGGATGTATTTAAATTTTGAAAGCAGCAATATGTGCATGTCGGTTTCGCGCGAAAGTTTTCCGCTGCCTTCGAGAATGTTACCTTCGTAATCGATCAGTAAGAATGACTCAACATCCAGATCACACATCTCATATTCGCTCATCATGCTGGGCGAAATCAAGATTCGATTCTCGGCCACTCTGACGGCGAAATTTCCACCGGCAGCATTGGTCAGCTTTCGATCCCACATGGCTTTGGCAATTTTTTTCATTTGCCGCCGAGTATCAAGGTATCGTAATTCGCTCATAGTTATTCACTCCTGTTGCTTGGTTGATTCAAAGAATTTGTATGACCACAGCCTTGCTCTTTAATGCATCAGCCCTGTATAAATCAAACCCGGCTGTAATTTCTGATTCGGCGGTTGCCGCAGCAACAGCACTCGCCGTTTTTAAAATCTCGATAAACGGTAATTCTTGAGCCAACCCTGCAATCATTGCAGACAGAAAGGCATCCCCGCATCCACCCTCATTGATGGCATTCACCTTGACCGGTTCGACTCGAAAGAAATCAGCGCCATTTTTAACAATCGCACCATTCCCGCTCCAGGTCATGGCAATGATCTGAATCCCAAAGGAGTCCAGCTCTTGCATGGCTTGGATAATTTCGGCTTCACTATGCAGATCACGGCCAGCCAAAAAACTTAACTCTTCAAGGTTGGGCTTAATCAGAAGCGGACTGGAAGGAAGGGCTTCTTTCAAATAGGCACCGCTGGCATCCAGGTAAATTTGTGCACCCGTATTTTTTGCAACATCAATAAGTTTCGAATAAATGGCTTTATCTTCCACATTGCTCGCATCTCCGGTCAAAACCAGGGCATCCCCCGGCAAGAGAGTCATGGTGATTTGTGCGATGAGGTCATTCGTCATAAATGTCGGCAGTATTGGCCCTTGCTCGGTCAGCATGGTGCAAACCCGCGTCTTCAACTCAACAATTTCATAATTCGTGCGGGATTCCATCTGGTCGAGGTCATAATGCAGGAACCGGTTCTCAACCCCCCAGTTCGCCAGCATTCGTTGAATCTTTTTGCCATTGTCACCCAACGAAATACCCAGAGCGATGCTTGAAACCCCCAACAATTTAAGACCAATTGAAACATGGGTGCCTTTTCCACCGATGGTTTCAATTGTGCGATTCAGACGGTTGGTTTTTGAAGCCTGCAGTTCGGCTAAAAACAAAACCTTGTCAATGGCGGGGTTAAGCGTAAGTGTATAGATCAAGTTTTTTATCCTGATACCTTAATTGACTTCAACTGAGATCATGTTGATCCCGGCTTTTTGAAAAGGCGCAAATTGATTGTTGGTATTCTGGTGGTCAGTAATTAAAGTGTTCACGGCTGAGAAATTGGAAAGGAAAACCGGGCCAGTTCTTTCAAACTTGGTATGGTCAGCCAGAATAAAAACTTCTTTCGAGCGTTCGATCATCAACTGCTTGGTATCCACTTCAAGCAAACTTGAATCTGTGAATTGGTCTGGCAGGTGAACACCCGCACAAGACATGAATGATTTACTGGGATAGAACTCTTCTGCATTTTTTCGGGCAGTCGTTCCATAAGTGGATAAGTTGGCAGGGTTGAAAAAACCACCCAAACACACCGCGGTCAAATTTGGATAATCAGACTCAAGCATCCCCATCAACAGTTTGATCGAATTAGTGATCAGGGTCACTTTAAATTGAACAGGAATATATTTAATCAGGTAGAGACAGGTGGAGCTGTTATCCACAAATATGCTGTCGCCATTCTTGATAAAAGAGGCAGCTTTTTTGCAGATCGCGTCTTTTTCTTTGTAATATTGAATCTCACGAATAGCCACCGGAAACTCAGGCAAACCCGATGGATATTGACTCTCAAAGATTGCCCCACCGTGGGTGCGCTTTAGTAAACCTTTGGCTTCCATGTCGCGCAAATCACGCCGAATGGTTTCTTTTGAGGCATTAAAGAGGTCTGAAAGTTCATTGACTTCGACCCTACCGTTCTGCTCCAAAAGCTTCAAGATTTCGGAGATTCTTTCAATTGTATACATGTCTGCCTGCCTAACACCAAATGACCGTTTGTGACTGTATATTACCATATATTTGCGTTTTAATCCAAAAAAGGGTATAATTTTGTTGTAAACGTTACTATTCGGCAACAATTTAAAAATCACAACCCTAACGAAGAGGAAAAATGAAGCTTTCAGCCTTTGCCGTCTTGTATAAAGATCTACCGCTGCCAGAAGTGCTTGATACTTTTAAAGCCAAAGGCATCATGTTTGCCGAAATCGGTTCCGGCGGATTCATCGGAAAAAATCATTGCAACCCTCAAAAATTGATTCAAAACAAAGCAGCGAGAGAAAAGTTTAAAGACTACTTCTTGAGCCGAGGCATGGGCATCTCTAGTTTAAGCTGTCATGGCAACCCAGTTCATCCACAACAACATCTGGCCCTCAGTTACCGCCAGGATATTCAAGATTCAATTGATCTGGCAGCCTTGCTCGGCGTGGAAACCATCGTTACCTTTTCAGGCTGTCCGGGAGATTGTGAAAACTCACTTTACCCCAATTGGCCGGTTTCACCCTTCCCTGAAGATTTTCAAACCGTGCTGGAGTGGCAGTGGGAAAAGAAGCTAATCCCCTTCTGGAAAGAAATGGGCAAGTATGCCGAAGATAAAGGTGTTAAAGTCGCCATGGAAATGCACGGCGGATACTCCGTTCATTCGCCTGCCACAGCCATCCGTATGCGCGAGCAAACCGGTTGCAAGGCACTTGGTGCCAATCTTGACCCGAGTCACATGTGGTGGCAGGGGATTGACCCAGCCCAGGCTGCACGTTATTTAAGCAGCAAAGACTGCCTGTTCTATTTTCACGCAAAAGATGCAGCCATCGACCCGAATTATGTCTCATATTACGGCGTCACCGATATGCAAAGTTTCGGTACCGCTTTTGGCCGTGCCTGGCAGTTCCGCACTGTTGGCTTCGGACATGAGCTAAAAGTCTGGGCTGACCTGTTCAGCACCATGCGCTCTGTCGGTTACGACGAATTCGTGAGCATTGAACATGAAGACTCTTATATGTCGGTTGAAGAGGGATTGGATAAAGCCGTTGCCAACCTGCGTCAGGTGCTTTTGGTGCAGCCGGCTTCGAAACCCAAAGCTTTCGATATTGACGAAAAGTATAAATAGACTTTTATATTAATAAGTTATACACAAAAGAAAACAGGATTATCACAATCGTGATAATCCTGTAATTTTAACCAACCACTCAAACCGGATTAGGTCACCTTAAATCGGTTGCCATATGAGTTACTTTAAAAGCTAGATCTGGTCTTCGAATGACTTGATGAAGTCAAATCCAACTTGTTGGCGGCGATCAAACTCTTCGATGGTGGGTTTTACGTGCCCGGGCATCAAGAAAGGCGCGCACTGTTCATATGCAAAATAACCTTCGTAACCGACTTCTTTGCAGGCTTTGAAGAAAGGCAGCCAATTTTCAACACCTTCACCTGGCACGACTTCCATGCTGGCATAGGCGAATCCACCGGGGCCGATGCGGGTTTTTGACCCCAGGGTGTGTGAGTGGATCATTTTCTTGCCGATCTTTTTCACGGTTTCATAGACATAATCGGATTCTTGATGGTCAAACAAGGGCAGATCCAAACCAATCTTCACATTCGGCAGATTGACTTCATCCACCAGATCAATCAGGTCCTGCACCTCGTTCACCACTGGAGGATGCCCCTGCACGGCCAATTCGACGCCGAATTCCTTGGCGATGTTGCCAGATTCAATAATGCCAGAACGCACAGAATCCCATTCCAACAAGTAATCGTCTTGTGTGGATACTTCATAAGTACGGGAATGCATGGCCGTCTGGCAATAACCCTGGTCCCAATATTGCTGCCAGAAGTAACCGATGAAAGCCGGCAAAATGCGGACAGTTGGGCATTCCAGATCACGAGCCAATTCACAGCAAGAACGCACGTATAAAAGTTCTTTTTCGGTATGCGGAACCAGTGCATGGTCGCTGCGCATAAAATTTGTGCAGGCATCCACTGCCGCAAACTTGATCCCCTTATCATTGGCATAACTGAGCAGCTTTTTGCGGGCTTCCGCATTTAAATCAGGCGGAAAGGTCATCGGCCGGTGCGGCCACAAGTCAACAGCATCGTATCCAAATTTTGCCGCGCGGTCAACCACCGCTTCCATGATCAGTGGGCTGCCATTGTAGAAATAAGCCCCATAATTTACTGCATCCAAACTTTGCTTGATCTTGAACATTGAAATTCTCTCCTTATGAGTGGGAATTCATGGGTGAATGACTAGCCTTTGAGGCCTGTGATGGATATGCCCTGAATGATCTGCCTTTGGAAAATGATGTAGACAATGATAGGCAAAATTGCAGCCAGCAGGAAGGCAGTCATCATCAGATTGACAGTCATAAACGAGTTCGGATCGTTATACCAGTTGATCATCTGACTGACGGTTATGATGTCATTATTTTTGGCAATCACCATCGGCCAAACATAGTTGCCCCAGGTGGTCATGAAAGTCAAAATGGCCATGGTTACCAAGGCGTTGCGTGAAAGGGGCAGCACCACATGCCAGTAGACGCCAAAATGAGTGTCACCGTCAATCTGAGCTGCATCCATGATCTCGCGCGGAATATCTTTGAAAAACTGGGTCAGCATGAAAAGCCCAAATGCAGATGCCAGACCCGGTACCACCAAACCCTGCATTTTGTTCACCCACCCCAATTTGGCTACCAACAGGTAGGTAGGCACAAGCGTGACTGCCGTGGGGATCATCATGGCGACCAGCACAAGCGCAAACAAAATCTTTTTGCCAGGAAAATCAAACAATGCAAATTCAAACGCCGCCATGGAAGTTAATAGGAGTGACCCGATAACGGTGAGGAAGGCATAGGTTAACGAATGTCCGTAAGCAGCCAATACATTGGCTTCAGAAAGCACATCCTTGATATTCTGAATACCGGCAGAAAACGAGGTCGGATACAAACGCGGATTGATGGCAATGGGTATTCCGGGTTCGCTGAAAACGATGTTAAACATCCACCAGATGGGGAAGAGCGCCATAATGAGAAAGATGATCGCCAGCGTCCACTTAAAAATGCCGCCAATGCTGAAATGTTTCTTAATAAATTTAAAAAAGGTCGTCATGAAATCCTCTAGTCTTTTCGGCGCACGATAAACAAGATGGAGGTGATGATGATGATCAAGATGGTGAGCATGAACCCGTAAGCCGACGCTTCACCAAATTTGTAAACACCGAAAGCGCGTCCGAACATATCCATTACCGGGAAGAGCAGTGCTTTGAGACGTCCGCCATACCCCTGGGTTGTGGAAAGTGTAAGAAGCCAGGGAGCATCAAATACTTGAAGTGCGAAGATGAAACCTTGCGCAATGACAAAGAACAGAACTGGTTCAAGCAGTGGAATAGTGATGTAGATCATCTCTTGCCATTTATTTGCACCATCGACCTTTGCAGCGTCGTAATAGTCATTGGGAATGTTTTTCAAACCGGCTAACAGGATTACCATATTCCATCCGGCAGACCGCCACACGTCAACAATAATGAGAGCGAACATCATATAGGCCGGATTTTTTAGGAAGTTAATTGAATCCAGCCCGATTGCCTGGAGTGCGGTATTGATAATGCCAACCTCAGGTGCGTACATCCACCGCCAAACCGATGCCGCCAAAAACAGGGGCATCATGGTGGGAACAAAATAAGCACTTCGGAAGAAATTGGATAACGGTCCTTTCAGGCTGTTGACAAACAACGCCAGTGAAAAAGCCACTGTGATGCCCAGGGGAACCGTGATTGAAACATACTTTAAAATATTTGTAAAAGAAATAATGAAATCACGCGATTTGATTAAATTGATGTAGTTCTGAAACTGAACAAATACCGCAGGATTGACACTATCCCATTTGAAAAAACTGGTATTCAACCCTTTAATTATTGGGTAGATAAAGAAAACCGAAAAGAAAAAGAAGAAAGGGAGAAGCATCAAATAATGCTTGAGTGTCTTCCTGAACCAGTATTTCATTATTTTGATTCTCCTAATTAGTGTTGTTTGAGGTGCGGAGGTAAATCCGCACCTCATCGTACAGAGAAAAGAAGCTAAGAAGGGTTAGTTTCCAGCGATGGTTGCGTTCAATTGGGTGATCAAATCAGCAGCGCCGTCTTCGGGAGTGAATACACCAGAGGTGATCTGGGCCAGGTTGTCTTGAAGCACCTGGTAGTAGTTACCGGGATAGGCGGTGGTGAAATGAGGGGGTCGTTCCAACAGGGATGATGCAGCTGCGTCGATGGTGATCTTAAGCAGTGAATTCTCAACCTGAGCCATGGCTTTTTGATTGCCATTGAAACGGCCCAAAGCTTCAGACCAGCGCAAGAGCTGAGGTTCGTCGCAGATATAGGTGACGAATTCCCAAGCCAGGTCGGCATTGGCAGTGGCAGGAGAGATGGTCACGAATTCTGTTCCACGAACACCACCCTTGTTATCAGGGGTAGCGCCAGGGATCAAAACATAGTCATAATCCAAACCATTTTCTTTAGCTGCAGTGAAAGTGGGGTCCATCCAGGGACCGGTGACAATGAAAGCAAGTCGATCGCTCAAGAATAGGTCGGTGGTCGCTTGATCCTGGTCACCATTTTCGGTGCCGTATTCTTTGGCGGCTTCGAGGAATTTGATAGTCTCGATGTATTTCTCCGGGCTCATTTTGGTGGTTTTGGCATCAAAATCGATACCCCATTCGTCATCTGTGGCAGCACCACTATAAATATTGGTGAAATCCCACCAGTCATTATAGAATGAACCCATTCCAAGGAATCCTGCTTCCTTGATTTGTTTCATTTGAGCAAGCCATTCATCCCAAGTATTGACAGGGGTGGCAGGATCAATTCCTGCAGCTTTCAAAACAGTCAGGTTCCGATACAGGAATGTGGCATAACCAGTGAAAGGCATGGCATACATTTCGCCGTCAACTGGGGTGACTTCACTGATCATATTGGGGTCAAATTGAGAACGATAATCTTCCGGCATAGCCATCCAGCGATCATAGACATTGGCCATGGCATTAATGCCAGTGAAGAGAGCACCCTGGCTGGTTGTGCCCATGTAAATATCAGGGATCGTGCCGCTTGCAGCACTGGTGACAATACCAGTATTCAATTCATCACCACCCTTGCCGGTAATGTTGATCGTAACACCGGGATGGGCAGCTTCAAATTCAGAGATGAAGGTTTTCATCATATCGCCGCCGGCATCGGAGGCATAATCAGAGAACGTCCAGAACTCAAGGGTAACAGGTTGAGCTTCAGCAGCTGCTTCAGTTGCAGCGGCTTCAGGGGCGGCAGCTTCAGTGGCAGCAACTTCTGGTGCCAGTGCTTGTGGGGCGCAGGCTGAAAGCAAAAGTGCGCCTAAAATGATGATGCTGAGTAATACTTGAATACTTTTCTTCATTTTTTCTCCTCAATTTATCGCTTGCAAAGAATGAATTGCCGGCAATGTAAGTAACATAATCTTAATCGACTTATTCGCACCTCCAATTAAAAAAAGTAAAAAGATTCAAAATTCATGGTTAATCTGGTATAGAAGTTTCGCAATTACAGAATATTACAATTTGAAGGGCTTCTTGCGACAAGTTGTTGCCAAAGAATTGCCTTTTTGTTTTTTCAATCACAATTTTATTTAGAGGTAATTAACGATGTTTCAATAAAATGATATATTTGAGCTAATAATTTTTTGTTGACCAATTTTTGGAAGGTGCTCATGGATAGGACTGAATTTCAAAATGCTGTAAAAGATATCCTGAATCATTTGTCTGACCCTGCCTATCTTGAAAACCACAATTTACTGAACCTCTTTTATTCCGGTGAAGATGCGCCTATCACCGTTCGAATGCATGCATTGCGAGAAACCATTCAAAAAAGTATTAACTTTCTACAACCCCCTGATGGTACGCCGTCAATTGCCTCTGAATGGCGGTGTTACAAGATTCTCACCTTTCGTTATTTTCAACTCAAAGAATGGCATGTCATTGAAGAAGAATTGGGTTTAAGTCAGAGACAGGTTCAACGAGATTTAAAAAAAGGGCTTGACGCCCTTGTCTCAATCCTTTGGGATCACCATGCCTCCCAAACCAAAGAATCTGATCAGCCTGAAGTAGAATCCATCCAAGAAATTGAAACCTACGACCAGGAACTGATCAAAGAAGAACTGAAAAACTGGGAAATCTCATACGATCTGATTAATCTGTCACAAATCCTCGAACAAGCTCTACAATTATGCAAATCGTTAATGAACACCAATTTTCACGAGCGGATTGAACTAAAGGATGTAGACACATCCCTCAATGTAATGGTTGACCAGGTGCTTACCAAGCAGGGGCTTTACAAGATATATTCGATGATTGGCGAAAGTAACGGCAATCTGCAGGCTCAGATTAAAACACGCAAGTTAAATGATTTTTTCTACGAACTGGCTTTCATTTTTAATACCCCCAACAGCCGCACTTCCGAGCATTGGAGCATCGCACAGCTCTTTTTCACCATTCAAGGGCTGCGCCACCATTTCAGCGAAAAAGACGGCGTGACCGAAATCTCGGTGATTTTACCGGTCAAAAAGCAGATCAGCTGCCTTGTGATAGACGATGTTGAATCCGTTCGCCGTTTGATTGAAAGGATGCTGGGGTCATACGGCATCCAGGTTTTCGGTGCGGATAACTACACCATCGCCCTCAATCTGATTCAACTCGTCAAACCTGATTTCATCCTGCTCGACATCTTGATGCCCAAAATGGATGGCTGGCAGATGATCAAAAATCTGAAGGCCAACCCCCAAACCATGGATATCCCCGTGATTATTTGTTCAGTGCTCTTCGAACCAGAACTTTCACAGGCGGTCAAAGCGGCGGCATATATCCGCAAGCCGATCAATCGGCTGGAATTGATCAAAACTCTGCAAGATTTAAATCTCATCAAAACCGTCGATTAATCTTTCGCAAGTTTTATTTCATTGGCAATGATTTGGCAGATGAAAGGCAATTATTCCTTTCAATAATCGTTTATATTGGTTCTTGACTCTAAACGAAGGAATAATCATGGATCTCGAAAAACTCAGCAAAAAATTCCCATCTGGTGTCTTGCGCAAACAGCACCCTTTTTACATGGCTGACGCCATCGCCGATATTCCGGATTGTTTGACAGCCTGCATGGCGACTGATATTCTCAAACGCGTTAAACTTGCTGTATCCGGTTTTACCCCTGCGAAGATTTTCACTGTTGGCTGCGGCACCTCCTATAATGCCTGCCAGGCATCGGCATATATTTTACAATCCCTTTTGAACATCCCCGTCACTGCCTTGGATGCTTACGATTTCGAACTCGACTCCCCTCCCGGCATCGATGGAAAAACCATGGTCATCGGAATCAGTGAATCCGGTCAATCCATCACCACCTGTCTGTCACTTGAAAAATCAAAAGCACTTGGCGCTTTTACAGTTGGCATATCAGCCAACCCCGAGTCTCGCCTGGCAAAATCTGCTGATCTGGCACTGACCGATCCCTTTTTACACGAAATTCCGCTTGGCAAAACACGCACTTACCTGAGCACCGCCTTGTTTGCCATGCTGGCCGGCATCCTGACACAATCAGAAGCCATCAGTGCACCCTTTATCGCACAAATGTCTAAAACCATCGAATCCATCCGTGAAAACGCACAACTATGGGCGCAATCCGCAAAAGCCATAGCAGAAAAGCTGCCAGTTTCACAAACGCGCTACATGGTCACTGGTTTTGGCGCTCAAAAAGCCAACGCGGATGAGATCAGATTGAAAATGATGGAAGTGCTCGGCGAGAGCGCCACCAGTTTCGGTCTGGAAGAATTTACCCACGGTCCCAGCGCTTGTTTCAAGAGCGACCTCACGGTCATCCTGCTGCAAACAGACGAACGCTCGCTTGACAAAGCAGTTCGCATTTCCAAAGGGATCATTTTCTCCAATGTAAATTTAATCATCATTACCGATCACCCTGAAGCAGATTGGGCAGACAAAGCCTACAAAATGTCCCTTCCCGAGTTGGAAAACGGTCGTCTCTACGGCCAGTTCCCTGCTGCAGTTGCTTCACAATATTTGTTTTACTCCCTTGCCCTGCATAAGGGGTTGAATCCTGATGTAAATCTTGAAGACCGCCATCCTGAATTGGGTGATATTTACGCCTCCTTCTTTCCACCTGGCACACATTAATTTTGGAAGGTAAAGCATGAATTACTTTGGCATTGATATTGGTTGCACCGCCATCAAATTTGGTGAAGTTGAATTTGGCAAAGAAATCAAAACCATTGATTTCGATATGAAATTAATTCCACAAACACAAAGAACCGAAAAATACACTGAAGCATTACTCGAATTAATCTCTTCTGCCAAAAACTACAAGGGCATTGGCATCGGTTTTCCAAGTGTGGTTTGGGAACACGGCATCATGAATCTGGATATTCAGTTTGATGATATCTGGCAAAAAGTGGATTCAATCCTGCGCGAAAAACAAGTTCCCCATTTTGCCCTTAATGATGCTGACGCGGCAGGTTTTGCAGAACTTTACAATCCCGGTGCGGCTGAATACCGCAGGGGGGTTACTGTTGTGCTGACACTTGGCACCGGCATCGGCTCTGGATTGTTTCTGAATGGAAAACTGCTGCCCAATACCGAGTTTGGCATGATCGAAATAAAGGGCATGTGGGCTGAGCACTATGCCGCAGCATCTGTTTTACGGCGAGACAATCTGACCTTGCAAGATTGGGCTGCCCGCTTGCAGGAGGTCATCAATCAGATCGAGATCATTCTTTCACCCGATCACATTTTATTGGGCGGCGGCATCAGTTCCGATTTTGAAGATTACCGCCTTTACTTGACCACCAAATATGCCAAATTGGCACCCGCCTTTTATCGCAACCAAGCGGGCGTGATCGGCGCGGCTATGTATGCTGCTTACCGCTCAAATGATTATGTGTTGCTCTAAACATAAAAATTCTCTAACCATGAACGGACTGAAAAAGTTATAATACAAATCTGGTGAACACATTTCGCAGCGAATCACTCAAGTATTGCCTGGGCTTTACATTTATTGTGGGGGTAGTGCTTGCCTATGCCGGGGTATGGTCTTTGCACGCCGGTTACAATACCCAGACCGTCCTCCTGAGTTCGCTTGATAATTCCATCTGGATCGTATGCGGCCTTAATCTTGTCGGATTTATAGTCGCATTATATTTTAAGGAAAAAGCACCAATCGTTTCCAGTTGGGCATTATGTCTCTCAGAAGGCAGTGCCATATTTGTGCTCTTAACTGTCTATTTCGACCCGCATTACCTATTTAGTTTCATCATCCCAATTTTGTTTGCCCTCATTCTTCTTGAAACGAAACAATCGATATTTTTCATTGCACTGGTGGTGGTGGCTTCTGTAAGCCTCTTTTACATTCACTATCAATCATGGGATTTTTTAGATAATCTGGCTTTTCCATTATTTCTCTTGATTTCCATCTCCATTCTGCTTGAACTGATTTTGAGTCAAATCCATTCCAATTTGACCTGGTATCACAAACGCTATCAAACAGCCCTGCAAAACGAACAAATTATCCGCGAAAATGAAGTCAAACTTGAAAAACTGGTTAACAATCTGAATGACTATAAAAAATACCTGTCGGCCACCAACATATCATTGATCCAGGCCCGGGAAGAGGCCGAGCTTGCACGGACGGTAAAGCAGAACTTTGTTCAAAATGTTAGCCATGAACTGCGCACCCCCTTGAATTTGATCATCGGTTTCAGTGAAACCATGATTAACTCTCCTCGCAGTTACGGCGAAGTGAACTGGACGCCCGATCTGCGCGGTGACATCGAATGCATCTATCAAAACAGTCAGCACCTTAAGGCGTTGATTGACGACATTCTGGATATGGCCTCGCTCGAAAACAAAAAATACGAGGTCGAAATTTCAACGACCAACCTCAACAATCTCATACATGAAGTGGTGTTAATTACCGAAAGCGCGTATAAATCAAAAGGGCTTTACCTAGAAACCAACCTATCCTCTCTAGTGAAAAATGTATATGGTGATGCCATACGTTTGAAACAAGTTTTACTTAACTTGCTTTCAAATGCACTTAAGTACACTACGAAAGGTGGTGTTAAAATATCATCCACTGTCGTGGATTCGATGGCATACGTTTATGTGAAAGACACCGGCAAGGGCATCCCCGAAGAGGATCTTGAAAAAGTCTTCGATGCCTTCTTTCAGGTTGATAAATCCAATGATCGCGAAGATTACGGTACAGGTCTTGGCCTTTCAATCTCAAAACAACTGATCGAACTGCACGGCGGTGAAATGGCTTTGACCAGCGAACTGGGCAAAGGCACCACCGTGTATTTCTCGGTCCCATTGGTCATCAAGAAAAAATAAAAATTCTGGCGAGGATAGCATGACAAGCGAAATTGCAAATGTTGGCATTATAGGCTTAGGCCAAATCGGAATGGTGCACCTTGAAAATTATCTCACTTTGCCAAATGTAAAAATCATTGCCATTGCAGATCGTGATGCACAAAAAATCGAAACCATTGCCAAAAAATACAATATCCCTTTTTGGACCACCGATTTTCGCGCCCTTTTGGATAAAAAAGAAGTTCAAGCTGTGAGTGTCTGCCTGCACAACAACCTGCATATGCCAGTGACCGTTGCTGCGTTGAAAGCGGGCAAGCATGTGCTCTGTGAAAAACCGATTGCAGGCTCTTACTGTGATGGCGCAAAGATGATCGAAGTTGCCAGGCAAGAGAAAAAGCAGCTCTCCATACAAATCTCTGACCTCTTCAGCCGGGAATCCAAGGCGGCCTTGAGCGCCATTGAGAACGGATGGCTGGGAACACCCTACCTCGCCCACTCCTCGGGTTTTCGCCGTCGCGGACGTCCCTACGTGGATGGCTACGGCACCCCCAATTTTGTTCAAAAATCTTCTGCCAGCGGCGGAGCGCTTTTTGATGTCGGTATCTACCACATTGCGAACGTGTTATATCTGCTCGGCAACCCTGCCCCCCTGCGCATCAGCGGACGCACCTTCCAGCGCACTGCCATGGATGAGAAACGCCGCGCCGTCAGCAATTTTGATGTTGAAGAACTTGCGGTCGGCCTGATCAACCTTGAAAAAGATATTGCCTTCTCATTGATCGAATCGTGGGCTATGCATCTCGATGCGCTCGAAGGTTCCTACATCACCGGCACGGATGGCGGCGTCAGGCTCAGACCTTTCGGGCTCTTCCGCAGCCTTGATGATATGGATATTGATGCCACCGCCAATCTAGACGGCTTTGATTATCGCATTCATAACGTGCGTGAAAACGGCGACGCTTACGATGGTCCACGCCAACATTTTATAGCCGCTTCCCAGGGGCGCGTACCGCTCATCCCCACCGCCGAGATTGCGTTGAATACCATGTTGATCTCGGAAGGCATTTACCTCTCGCAAAAACTTGGCCGCGAGGTCACTGCTGCCGAGGTGATCGAAAAATCTGTCAGCACCTCACTGGAGGTATAGAATATCAAATCCCGGTTTCTTTGAGGAAACCGGGTAGTTGCACTAAATAAGATTACAAATTATTGTATGCTCCCGAATTCAAATGCCAAAGAATTCGGGAACAATGTAAACACTACGTATGCAATTCTGCCAGCTTGCCCATCTTCTTGCGCACTTCAACAAAAAGATCGGTGTAGTACTTATTAAAAGTCACGCAGCCCACCGGCATCTGGCGGATCATCAATTCTTCGCAGTTCATGCACTGGTTGCAATACTTGACTTCTTGTTCGCGACCTTCTTCAAGTTTCAAGGGTGTCAGCGGATCAGCGAAAGATTGTCTTCCAAGGCCAATCATATCCATAAGGCCGTCGTCAATACAGCGCGCCCCCATGGCAAACATGGATGATTTCTCAGGTTCAATCGAAAGTAGCTTGTTGGTCGTACCTCTGAAGGACGAGAAGTGCGACCCGACCACAACCGTCTCGGGTTTGAGCACATCCTTCATCAGCTTGGAAAAATAAATGTGCAGATATGACAAATAAGGATCTTCCTTGCCAGCCTCCATAAATTCCATACTGCAATGCACGTTGCCCAGCGACTCGACGAAATACTGCGCGCCGCGTTCTTCCAGCCCTTTGATCAGGTCGATCGGTTCGGTCATATCCATCAGCGGAGAGTCCGGTCCGGCTGACCCAAACCCGCCGGGAAAAGCTTCCCACATGGAGATCTTTGACCCGATCAAAAAGTTCTTGTCATAGTTCGTGGCTTTCTGAATGCGCTCATACAGGTCATACGCGAACTGCACGCGGTTCTTCCACTCGCCGCCATATTTCCATTTGCGGTCATTATATGGACGCAGAATCTGGTTTCCCAGGTATCCGTGGCAGAACTTCATATCCACGCCGTCAGCGCCCACGTTCTGAGTGATCTTCGCGGCCAGCGCAAACTGGTCGATGATTTTTTCAACTTCTTCTTCGGTCAGCAGGTCGCCCTCCAGACCGTAAACAGGCTTGACCGTCACCCGCCGTGAGAACTCCGGTTCGCTGATCTCACCCGAATGTGTCAATTGAAAAACGAACTGTGCTTCAGGGTTGATCTCTTTCAGGCTTTTCACAAATTTGGTCAAAGCTTTTTCATTACGGGGCATGATCTCAAGCTGTGTTTTTCGTGCCCGACTTTCATTGGTGATGGTGATCGCTTCGAGGTCAATCAGCGAAAAATGTCCCTTGAAGAGATTTTCGTAGCGTTTAAAGGTCAAATCGGTCGGATTCCCCTCTTCATCCGAGTCGACACATTCCATAGGCTGTGCAAAGAACCGGTTTTGAACGACCCGATTGCCAATTTTGAGCGGCTGGAGCAAGGTTTCTTTGTATCCCATAGTTTGATCTCCTTTATGACAGGCGGATTAAAGATAATCTTCGATGCGAATTTCAGGAATCTCGATGCCGTCTTTCATCAACATTGCTTCTTCAGAAATGGCGATGGCATTTTTGTAACCAATGCCAAAACGGGTGACACCCATCGCATGCATCTTAACCAACAAATCGAGTGTTTTTACGCCGCCTGCCGCTTTGATCTTGCAGCGGTTGCCCACGGTGTTTTTCATCACAGCGATGTGATGCAAGGTTGTGGGTTCAGCAGAAAAACCGGTGCCGCTTTTTACATAATCCGCGCCGCAATCTGCCACGATTTCGCAGGCTTTGACAATCTCTTCATCAGTCAACAGCATGGCTTCGATGATCACCTTGAGAGAGGTATATTTGGTGGCTGCACGTATCGCGGCAATGTCGGCTTTGACCATGTCATACTTTTTACTTTTCAACCAGCCAACGTTCATTACCATATCCACCTGTTCAGCGCCAAGGCTGGTGAACAGGCGCGCCTGATGCACCTTGGTTTCTGTTGCTTCCTGCCCGGATGGAAAGGAAAGCGATGTGCCGAATTCGGTAACTGTTCCTTTTAAAGCTTCACAGATTTCAGGATAATAAGCCGGCCAGATAAAAACACAACCAAAACTGTATTTCTTGCAGGCCGCCACCAAAGCATGGTAATCATCATAAGACGTATCCAGTTTTAGTGAGCTTGCATCAATCATTTTTGCATATTCCAAATAAGTGATCTTCATTGTGCTTGTCTCCAAATTAATTTTTTGTTTGCCGAATCTAATTCGGTAAACGGATGTTGTGGAAAAAATCTCCACTTAAATCTATTGAATAAGGATGATTCTCTCGCTGATCTCGGGCGAAACCAGTACTTTAACCAGGTCTTTGTTTTGCTGTAATTCATTGAGCGACTGTTCCAGCTCTCGCAACGGAACGATCATCGAGATCAACGGGTGCGGATCAACCCGTTTGTATTGCAGCAGTGCAATCGCCACTTCCCAATCATGACCGATGCCGGCACATGAACCGCCGATTTTCTTTTCTTGAAGCACAAAAGCTGCAGGAGGCAGCTTAGCCAGGTCGTCATCCGAGCAGATGCCAAAAGCTTCAAGCTTGCCTCCGCGACGGATCATCTTGAACGCCTGTTCATAGGTTTGGGATTTGCCCACGGCTTCAATCACATAATCCACCCCGACACCGTCGGTCAGTTTCATCACTTCTGCCACGGCATCCGGTGTCTTGGTGATGTCGATCACATAATCGGCAGACATGGCTTTGGCAGTTTCGAGACGTTTCTGCTGAGAGTCGATCACGATCACAGGTGCAGCTCCGCGCAGTTTAGCCAACAGCGCATGGATGGTGCCAAGCCCTGCCCCGATCACCGCCACAGATGCGCCCAATTCGCAGTTCATCTTGCGAGAAGCATTGATGCAGGCGGTCAGAGGTTCAATAAAAGCGGCGGCATAATCATCAATTTCATCCGGCAAAATGTAGCAGTTGCGGGCCGGGGCTTTGACATATTCTGCAAATGCGCCGTTCACATGGATGCCAATTTGCGCGAAAGAACCGCATAACAGGGGTTCTCCGCGCCGGCAGTAATAGCAGGTTCCGCAAGGCAGACAGATATCCACCGCCACCCGGTCTCCGGGCTTGACGGATATGACATCCTTGCCAACTTCTTCGATCACACCCCAAAATTCATGACCGGTGATTAACGGCAGGCAGGCAACCTCTTCCGCATATTTGCCCTGGTATGAACCCCAATCCGAACCGCAAATGCCGCAGTATTTAACCTTGATCAAGACCTCTTCACTGTTAATGCTGGGAACGGGCACATCCTGGTAGACAAATTTCTTGGGTTCTTCAAGAACCATGGCTTTCATTGTTCTCATGGGTGTCTCCTCTACTTTTGAAAGAGTTTATCGTTGCGGCCTTCGTAGGGCTGGTTGATCATCAAAGGTTTCAAAAAGGCAATCGCCTTGTCAATTCCATCCGCGCGAGACATGGTCACATCTTCATGCTCGTATGAAAACACACCGGTGTAGCCGGTCATAAAGAGTTCAGTGATCACACTCTTCCAATTGATCGAGCCCCAGCCGGGGATTCTGAAGCGGAAGCTGCGGTCAAGATTGCCCCAATCTCGCTGAAGCATCCAATACCCGCCGCGAGCCATGTTGTGCTCCACCAGTTCGCAGTCTTTTGCATGCACCAACACAATGCGGTCACCGATCTCGTCAATATAGCTGCCAAGATTGATGCCCGTATAGAAGATATTGGCCGGGTCAAAATTGATGCCAAATGCCACGTGATTATCACACAAGGCCAGGCAGCGTTTTGTGGTGTGAATGTCATAGATAATATTATTGGGATGCGGCTCAAAAGCCACCTTGACGCCGTACTCAGCGAATTTATCAAAGATGGGCACCCAATTCTTAACAAAAGCCTCTTCCTCTTCCTTCCAACCTTCAGGGTAAGGCCAGTCATTGAAATGTCCAAAATTACCAACACCCGAGAAGGCCACCACTGCCGGGATTTCGAGTTCGTTGGCCAGTCTGGCGCACTTCAGCATGCTTTCCGTGCCGAATTTGATCTGCTCGGCGGGAGTGCCGGGGCAGATGGCTGCCAGGTCTCTGCCGTGAGGGCCTAGCACCAGCGGCGAATCAGCATGATTTGAAATGCCTGAGATGATCAAGCCTGCGTCATTCACCTTCTTTTTCAGCTTTTTGGCGTTGCCGTTTTTCAACATTTCGTCAACATCCATCTGTCCATTGTCGGTATAAGCCGGTATCTCTACGGCTTCATATCCCTTTTTTGCCACCATTTCGATGACATCATCCAGCGCCAGCTCGGAGTAATTAATTGTGCAAAAACCGACCTTCATAATTATCTTCTCCTGTTTTAATTAGTTATCCTTGATCAATACTTTCATGAAGTTCTGCTAGGGCAGTGATCCACTGCGTGAACCGTTTAGCCAGCAGGGTATAACTTTTATGATTCTCTTCTATAGGTAAATAGGTTTTCTGAATTTGAAACAATGCATTCAAAGGAGCGTAATCATGCCAGAAGCCTGCGCCGCGAAGGGCAATGGCAGCCGCCCCGAGAGATGCCGCGTTCTGATCCACGTTGGCAATCACTACTTTACGGTTATACACATCAGCGAAGATCTGCATCCACAGCTCACTCTTGGCGCCGCCGCCGCACATGATCATTGGTTCATCCGTGTCGAGCATCGGGTCAATCACCGCAAGACAGCAGGTTCCAAGACTCAGCGCCACCCCTTCAAGGATGGCTCTTAAAAGATCAGACCGCGTATTGGATAACTTCAAACCGAAGAAGGCACCCGCGAGCTCCTCACTGGGTTCCTGAGAGCTGCCTCCGGCCAGAGAAGGATTGAACATCACCCCGTTTGCCCCCGCCGGGGATTCTGCAACCAGGGCATTCATTTTTTCGTAAACATCACCTGAGAGGTCTGCACACAACGTTTCTTTCGCCCAGCGATATGCGCTGCCAGCCGCAAAAATCGAAACTCCCGTGGTGTAATATCCCTTTTCAACATGGGCAAACACAAAAGGCAATTTTTTGGTATCCAAGATTGGCTTTTCTGCCGAAACAGCAATCCATGCCGATGAACCCAGTGAGGTATAAACCCTGTCCTTTCCCATGCCGGTGGTGCCGAGCGCCATGCAAGAATTATCCACACCGCCGCAGAAAACCCCGATACCTTCATGCAAGCCGCAAGCCTCAGCGGCTTTGGCAGTCACTCTGCCGACAAGAGCGTGAGATTCTATGGGTTCAATAAATAAGTGCCTGGGCAAACCTGCCTTTTCAATATATGCGTCTTTGTAGCCCCAATTTAACAGGTCAAACACACCGCTTCCCGATGCATATGAAAAATCAGTGGCGATTACGCCAGTCAACATGAAATTGAGGAAATCTTTGCTGCCTAATACTGCACTGGTTCCGGCGAAAATGTCAGGATAGTGTTTTTTAAGCCACATTAATTTAAAGACAGAATATGTCTCAGGCGGATCACCGTTACCGGTGGTCAAATACCACTTTTCGTAATCGACCTGTTTAAAGAATTCTGTTGCTTGTACTTTAGCCCGCCGATCCGACCAGATCGGTACACTTTCAAGCAGCAAATCGCCATAATTGTTAATGGGAGCAGCCACCAAGCTGTGTCCGCTGGCAGCTACTGCCGCCACATTTAAAGGGTTGACGCAACTCCTTTGCATCAGCGTTTTAGTGGCCAGACAAACTGCCTGCCACCAATCTTGCGGACGCTGCTCATGCCAGTCCGGTCCAGGATAATAGGTTTGATAAGAAACAAACTCGAAACCAACTGAGACTCCATCCAATTGATAGAGCCCTGCTTTCAGTCCACCAGTCCCCAGGTCATAAGAAACCACATACTTCAAGCGATCAACTCCGTTACCACCGCAAAATGGCGAGGTTTTTGTGTTTGTTTTTGACAAATAAAGGATAAAACAAAAAAGGGCGGTGATTCCGCCATACTTTTGCCAATGAAATGCCGAAAAAACAACAGATAGAAGGGGAATTAAAAAAAAATAACAGACTCAGGGCTTAAGTCTGTTATCAGTCCATTAAAAAATACAACCTTTTTCTAGAATTGATCCTTAGTTAATTCCATCACAAACACCTGATACTCTTTTTGGGAGGCATCCTGAGCAATCACGCGCGCCTGGTTGATCTGATCCAAGTGAGCACCTAACAAGGCTACCAGTACGCCGTCCAATTCACCTTTCTGCACATCCACATCCATAACGAGCATTGCATCTTTACCAGTAACCCCTTTTCGATAAGGCCGGTCTTCAGTCAAGGCGGTGAAAACATCTGCAACCGCAATCGCTCTCGATTCAAACGGCAGCGTATTGTCATTCTCGTGAAAGGGGTATCCGCGGCCGTTCAAACGTTCATGATGCTGAGAAGCCCAATCGCGGATATCTTTGAAAATGGTCATGCCGTTAAGAAACTCATAAGTGAAATAGGTATGTGTGCGAATGATGTTAAATTCCTGCGGTGTCAATTTACTAGGCTTTTCAAGAATTTCAGATGGCACAATCAGTTTGCCAATATCATGCAGGTAACCTGCAATCTTTATTTTACGGATAGTCTCTTCTTCTCTGCCGTGGAACCTGGCTAATTCTGCTGAAACTGCCGCCACACCGGCTGTATGCGTTGAAGTGACCTCACTGCGAAAGTCAATGATCCTGCGAAATAGATTGACCAAACCCATAAGCTCACTGCTTTTTATATGCAGATTATCCAATTTCAGACGATCTTTAAAAAGCGAACTTAAGGGCAGGTTCTTGATATCCAACCAGAAATTTTCTTTTTCGGCAGCCCGATTAAAGGCTTCAACGATTTCTGGTACAAACATGATCCCTGACTGTTGGTTAACTTCATTGATGATCGCTGCTGATGCATCAAGGATATTCAGCGAATCAACTGACAAGACTGCGGCATGATCAGCTACTTGCATGATTAAGGATTCGTAGGGGATCAAGGTGCGATCCAACTCTGTGCTGTTATTGAGGTAAGCGTGATGGTAACGAAGGATTTCGGCAATGGTGTCAAAATAACTGAACTCTTTGAGCAGCAGGTAAGCTGCCCTGGCATGCAGGTTAATATATTGCGATTCAAAACTCAAATCATGCAGCACTTGCTGTTCCATCACAGAAAAAGCCCCAATATCGTGAATGGCAGAAGCAAAAATTAAATCATGCCGCTGCTGCCAAGTGAGGTCAAGTTGGTCAGCGATATGAAATGCCGCAATGGCGGTGCGGCGGTGATGGTCTCGCAAAGGAGCAATAGTGTGATCCATTAAGGAGGATAGACTGGAAACGAGTTCTTCGAGTGAAATGGTTAATAAATCGGTCATGGAATCCCTCTTCCAATTAAAAGTAAATAGAACTGCTACACACATTATACAGGTCAAGTGATTGAAAATGAACTTGCATAAGTGTTAGATATATATACTATTAAGTGTCGAAATTAAGAAAAAACCCTCCACTTTATTTGGAGGGGAGTCAGCTGTTACCTGATTTTGGGATATCACAATTTCAAGTAATATTGTGAGGAAATTAATCATTTTAAATCAAATTGTTTATTAATTGCCATATATTGCTCTTCCAAAGAAAGGGAACCATCTACAACAACAACGTTTAGATCGCGATTTAATGCCTGCCTGGAAACTTCATCTCCAAACAATTCATCCCTTTTCATCCAATTATGGAAAGCAAGATCAGGATTGTCACACGAGTTTAAAATTGGTTGAATCCACGAACGTTTGCAATTATGAATACTTTGAAACTCAGGTGTCGGTTTCATAAAAACAACTTTTTTTCGATCTATCGGCCAATCATCCAACAGTTCTGGTAGAAAAGCAGCCCCTTCCAATAAAACCGCATTATCATCTTCAATTTTCAACAGATCTTCCAATATATAGGGAAATAATTCTTGATAAAAAATGAATTCTTCAGTAACTAGAACGTCAACAGGTTTGGACCAGATCTCATTCCAGGATAGTTTTGAATACTGGAACATCATTGGTTGATCTCGCTGAGTGCATCGCAGCATGTAATCGGAGACGTGATCATCTGCTTTAAAATAGATCAGACCAAAATCCAATGATAATCGTTCCGCAAGGGTTGATTTTCCGCAACAGGGCGCACCGCAGATTATGTATGCCTTGGAAAAGATATATGCTAATCGCTGGTGATTTTTCAACAGTCAATTCCTTATAACTAGAACTTGTCGAACTGTGACAGCCATGAGCGGAAGTGCCCGGTGGCGATCTGGTGACGGAATAGATAAAAGACCAACTTGACATACTCGTTCCAGACCAATTGGCGTGAGCTGGCTTCCGTCCACCAGTATTTCGGAAAGTCCGTGCGGGTGCGCGTCACAGGCATCATATAGACCTTGACCTCGTCGCCCAGCACTTTTTGGTAGATTCACCTGGTGCGCCGCGAATGCCACGGATCGGTCACAAGAGCGACCGTCTTAACAGTGTCAGGATGGGCATCAATGTAATTTTTGAGCAGTACTGCTTCATCATGTGTGGTAAGAACAGCATTTTCATCAATTACGATCGCCTCCCCCGGCACGCCGTGAGTTTCAGCCACATACTTGCTCCACGAAGCTTCGATGCGATTGTTTTCTTTACTGAACCCGCCGGTGAAAAAAACCGTATTCGCCAGCCCCTTCATGTAGAGTTCTGAAGCATATAAAATGCGGTATTCAGGTCCGCTGACTGCAGCAATCAAATCCGTTTTTTGAATTTCATCCTGCACAACCAGGTAGTCGCCGATGGGCTGCAGCATGATCAGGAAGCAGCAAGACAAGCATGCAAGGATCACAAACAGGATCCAGTTTTTACTTTTCTTTTTTCCAGTCATATCGCTTGATCATAAAACAAAACAAAATCAATTTTTAATCCGCACCTCCATCTTGTGGATTTATACCCACCCATAAGATAAAATAAAAGAGGGTATCGCAATAAGTAAAGAATAGGTGGAATAATCCTTTTCCATTTTTTATCGGTTGTTGCACGACAACTTGCAGGAGGAATAATGCAAAAAGCTAATTTCGGCGTCATGGGTCTCGGCGTGATGGGACGCATGCTCGCCTTGAATATGGAACGCAACGGATTTCGCGTGGCCGGTTACGATTTGGACGCCGCCAAGGTGACCTCATTTGGTGAAGAAGCCAGAACAAAAAAGCTGATCGCTTGTGACACACTTGAATCCTTTCTAAAATCCCTTGAGCATCCCAGGCGCATATTGATCATGGTGCCGGCCGGCAAACCCATTGAATCAGCAATCAACTCAATAAAACCCTTGCTTTCAAAAGACGATTTGCTGATTGATGGCGGTAACACCTATTTTTATGAGACTGAACTGCGTTCACGCGAGTTGGAACTGCTGGGCTTGAACTACATTGGCGCCGGTGTCAGCGGCGGGGAACAAGGCGCATTGTGGGGACCCTCCATCATGCCCGGCGGGCAGCCCCAGGCCTGGGAGCTAATCAAGCCGGTTTTCGAAGCAATTTCTGCCAAAGTGGATGGTGAACCCTGCGTAGCGTACATGGGTCCTCGCGGTGCGGGGCATTACGTCAAGATGGTGCACAACGGCATCGAATACGGCGATATGCAGTTGATTGCCGAAGCCTACGACCTGCTGCACCGCGGATTAGGATTAAACAATCAGGAACTGCACGATGTGTTTGCTGAATGGAATAAAGGTGATCTTGAATCGTACTTAATCGAAATCACTGCTGACATTTTCCAAAGGTACGACCGTGAGACAGATAAAGCCATTGTCGACCTCATTTTGGATGAAGCACAGCAAAAAGGCACCGGCAAATGGACCAGCCAGAATTCCTTTGACATCGGCGCACCCATCCCCACCATCAATGCCGCAGTCGAAAGCCGCATCATCAGCGGTCTCAAAGCGGAACGTGTGACCGCTTCAAGTCTATTGGTCGGCCCTAAAGCTCAGATCAAAGGCGACCGCACGCAAAACATTGCCTTTATCCGCGACGCTCTCTACACCGCCAAAATTTGTTCCTACGCCCAGGGTTTTGCCATGCTACGCCTGGCCAGCAAAGAATACAGTTACGACCTTAATTATTCAGAGATTGCCCGCATCTGGCGCGGTGGATGCATCATCCGCGCTCGATTCTTGAACGACATCCGCGATGCCTACAAGCGCAACAACGATCTGACCAACCTGATGGTGGACCCCGAGTTTTCGACCAAAATGAACCGAGGCCAGGCCGCCCTGCGCACCCTCGTCAGCATGGCTGCCAACAGCGGCATACCCTCGCTGGCTTTCAGTTCGGCGCTCGCCTATTACGATACCTACCGCAGTAACCGTCTGCCCGCCAACCTCACCCAGGCTCAGCGCGATTATTTCGGCGCTCACACTTACCGCCGTCTCGACAAAGAAGGCACGTACCACACCGAGTGGAATTAATACTCCAAATTGAATAGAAAGAACTACTCAAAGTCTCCCCGGTTATAAACCGCGGGGGAAAAAAATATTACTGGATTTAATGGTTTAGTCTTCAGTTCTTTTTCTAAGTCTATTAGAACTTTACGTGTGGTATGTGGATAAAAAAGGGTTTTAACCGCCCCTCGCCTTGGAAAGCGCTGCCGCACGCGTATGCACATCCAGTTTCTCAAACACCGCCTTCAAATGTCGTTTGACCGTGTTGTTGGTGATCACCAGTGCATCGGCGATCTCTTTATTGGTCATGCCCTTTGCCAGCAGATCAAAGACTTCCCTTTCCCGCTGGGTGAGCTGATCCAATTCCGAGAAAGTGCTGCCTGCGGCAATCGCCTCACGCACCAGACGTCTGAAGGTGTTGCGGTCAAACGCCTGCTTTTCAAGATAGGCAAACACTGAATGTTCATTATAAGCGCGCTGAATCTCATCCACGCCCACCACACCGCTGACCACGATCGTGGGCGTACCTGCAACGCGCGTGTTGGCCAGCAGGCTGTACCCTTCGAGGGAATCGCTGTCTGCGGCATCATCCCAGACCACATCCGCCGTTAGTGAAAGATCAACCACTGCCAGCGAAAAAGTTTCGCGCCGTAGCGCGCCGAGCGCATCCCCGTAGCTGCTGCACACCCTGATCTCCAACCCGGCATCCGTGAGCAACTCCGACAGGATGCTGCGCCAGCCAGCATCATCTTCGACCACCAGCACATTCGCCGCCTTATGCGAAACAGGCTCAGATTTTATGTTTGACGTACTCTTTGCAGCAAGGTTTGGAGTTATTTCATCAGCTTGGATCTTCGGGGCAGATACCAATGCCTGGCTGATCAACTCACGGAACTGTGCCCGGTTGAAACTTTCTTTTCGCAGAAATGAAAAAGCACCAAGTTCGGTCAACACGCTGACTGCCAGCTCCACCGTGGCAAAACCGGTCAGCAAGATGCTTTGGCAGCCCGGGTCTAGACGTTTGATGGCTTCAAGCACCCGTAGCCCGTCTTCATTACTGTGATCTTTGCTTTCAAGTGACAAATCCACCAACGCCAACCGGTGGGGTTCTGCTTTAAGCAGTTTCAAGGCGTCTTCAAGGTTGTCCGCTACATCCACTGTCATGCCGGAATCTGAAAGAATTTCACTCAGAATCTGCTGCCATGAAGAATCATCCTCAATCACAATCGCCCGCGGAGATGGTTTTGAGGTCATCATACTTTTTCTCCGCCATTCGGCTTGGCAATCGGAAGCCTCAAAACAAAGGTGGTGCCGTGGACTCCGTCGCTTTGTATGGAGACGTTGCCCTCAAGACGGGTCATCAAGGTCTTCACCCACCACAGGCCAAAACCCAGCTTGCCCGGTCGCGAAGCACCGCGGCCGCTGTAATTGAGATCAAAAATGTGCTCGTGCAGCTCGGGTGGAATGCCCGGTCCGTTATCACTCACCTTAACTTCGACCCAATCTTTGTCAACACTGCCTGAAATGGTAATCACGCCCTTTCCGTTCATCGCGTCCAGAGCATTTTCAATCAGGTTGGTGAAAACCAGCGTCAGGGTGCGTTCTCCGGCCATCACCACCGGTAAATGATCGAGTTGATTGATCTTCACTTCAGCAGTCGGGGGCATCTTCACCAGGCTGATCGCTTCAAGCACCCGGCTTACCACCAGCACCGGTTCACGCTTGATGGGGCGTAAATGCGAAAGACTCTCCCGCACGCTTTCCATGGCGTCAGTGGCGCAGTGTTCAATCTCATCCAGGTTGTGCGCCAGATAAGGGTTGGCGCTCAGCACATCCTGTAATTTATCTTCAATGCCTTGAATACGCACAGGGATGGTGCCCACTTTGTTGTTCAAGTGATGAAGCAAATTGGAGGCAATATCGCCAACCGCTGCAAACGTCTCAGCGACGGAACGCTGTTCCTGGGCGGCACGCAGTGCATCTTGATGAGCAGCATTCTGATAAGCCAGCACCGCATAATCAGCCAGCGTGACCAGAACTTTCTTATCCCACTCTGATTCGGCAAAATGCCCCGCCCCGCTGGTGGAACTGTAAACACCAAATGCGCCGAGCGGCTCGCCTTTATCCCCAGGCAGCAGCGGCACAATCAAGGCGCGCGACCAATCCTGATCCACTGCCAGGTCTGCGCGGTGAAAACGTTTGTCGGTGCGCACATCTTCACTCACAACCGGTTGTCGTTCGAGAATCGCAAACCCAGCAAGACTTCCTTCCACGGGAATACTTTCCCCATGGCGGTAGCCTCCGCTCTCGGCAGCAACTTCCAGTACATCCCCTTTTAAATTCCAGATTGCGCTGGTGGCTGCATCCAGCAGGTCGCAGGCCAGAGCAGAAAGGCGAATCAACACTTTTTGCAGCGGCTCGGTTAATAACAAATGGGTGATTTCTTCAAGCGCATCCAGCAGCCTCACCTCTTGAATGGTGATGACCGCCTGGGTAGCCAGCGCCTGAAGCAGATAGCTGTCTTCTTCGCTAAACGCGCCCACGATCGGGCTTTCAAGGTTGAGCACCCCTTCCAGTCTTCCCGTTGCACCCACCAAGGGTACGGCTAGCTCGGAACGCATTTCCATGTTTGAATCAAGCGGATAGTAGATGTGCGACCAGGGGTCGGCATGCAAGTCTGCGATACAGGCTGATTGCCGTTCGCGCGCCACCCATGCCATTACGCTGTTAGAATCCAGCGGCAGCGATTCGATCAAAGGCCGTGCGGTATATTCACCGGCAACCGCCCTGGTGTTCAGTGTTTTTGCTTTTTGATCCAACAGGCGGAAGATGCCGTACTGCGCGCCAGTGACTTCAAGCGCCATTTGCAAAATCGATTCGAGGGTTTCTTCCAACCGTAACCTTGAAGAGATCAGCAAACCTGCACGGCGCATTCGCTTGATTTCTTCTTCTTTGCGGGATAGGTTGCGCTGCATTTTTTCAAGATTATGCGCATGATAAATGGCCATGGCGGCCTGATTGACAAAATTATCCAACATCAATAATTCGAGCTGGCTGAACTCGCGTTCATCCTGAAGGTAAACATATAGCGCCCCCACTGGAATATCAGCCACAATTAATGGAAAACACCCCATCACCCTGGCGCCTGCCATGGCTCTTGCCGGATGGATGTTGGTGCCTTTTTCTTCGTATGATAAGACCCTTCGGCGCTGTTTGATGGCGCGAAAACCCAACCCGTAGGGTCGGGGCTCATCACTTAATTCCCCATTATCATTAACACCCGCGGTCACGCGTGATGTCACAATAAATTCACCCTGAGTGTCATCATAAGAGTAGATCACCGCAGACGCCCCCTGTAATACCTGGATGGCGCTGGCGACAATCAGTTTTAAGGTGTCGTCTACACTGACCCTGCCGTCTTGTCCAATCTGGTTGACGGTAGCGCCAATCTGATTCAGACTGGCCAGGGCATCGTATAGTCGGGAATTGGCGTTTTGTTCACTCATGTTTGGCATCCTGCTCAGATAATTGTAGCATGTCTAAAAAAGAACTGGCCTTTAACAAACCTGACAGGTGCTTGAACACCTGTCAGATTTGATGCGACGTCTAAAGGAGAGACAGGAAATGATCTAAATATCGTAGTACAACACAAATTCGTAAGGCACAGGGCGGATGCGCACGGGATCAAGCTCATTCTGACGTTTGTATGAAATATACGCCTCAAGTAAATCTTTGGTGAAGACGTCACCCTTGAGCAGATAATCATGGTCGTTTTCGAGTGCAATCAACACATCACCCAAAGAACCTGGGACCTGTTTGATCAACTTGGCTTCTTCACGCGGCAGTTCATATAGGTCTTTATCAACAGGATTGCCGGGGTCGATCCGATTCTGGATGCCGTCCAAACCAGCCATCAACAAAGCAGAGAAGCACAAATAGGGGTTGCTGGTGGCATCCGGGGCGCGGAATTCAACACGCTTGGATTTCTCACTGCTTGTAACTGGAATACGACAGACAGCCGAACGGTTTCGCTGTGAGTAAGCCAGGTTGACAGGTGCTTCATAACCGGGCACGAGGCGGCGGTATGAGTTGGTGGTGGGGTTGGTCAACGCCAACAATGAAGGAGCATGTTTCAGCAAACCTCCGATGTAATACTTGGCAGTATCAGAAAGCTGGGCATAACCTGAGGCATCAAAGAAGACATTTTTGCCGTTCTTCCAAATTGACGAGTGCACATGCATGCCAGAGCCGTTATCGCCAAAGAGGGGTTTGGGCATAAAGGTGGCCGTCTTGCCGTTCTGTCGGGCAACGTTCTTGGCAATATATTTGTAGATCAAGAGTTGATCAGCCATGCGGATCAAGGTGTTGAATTTCATACCCAACTCAACTTGACCAGCGGAAGCAACTTCATGATGATGTATCTCCATTTCGACGCCAGACTCTTCAAGCGCCATAACGATCTGGCTGCGCAATAGCTGAAGTGTATCGGTTGGAGGCACGGGGAAATATCCGCGTTTGGGCAAAATTTGACCGCCCATGTTGGGTTTGGATTTATCACCGCTGTTCCACCAGCCTTCAGCACTGTCGATTTCATAGAAAGATTCATTGGTGTTGCTGCCGTAGCGAATATTGTCAAAAATAAAGAACTCGGCTTCAGGTCCAAAGAAAGCAGTGTCGCCAATGCCGGTTTGCCTTAAATAGGCTTCGGCTTTTCTGGCAACAAAACGGGGATCACGGCTGTAAGGTTGCTTGGTGATCGGGTCATAAACATCGCAGCTAATCACCAAAGTAGGCAACGGTGCTACTGGATCAACAAATGCGGTCTCAGGATCAAGCAGCAGCAGCATGTCAGATTCGTGAATTTCCTGGAACCCGCGAATGGATGAACCGTCAAATGGAATGCCTTCCTCGAAAAGGTCAAGGTCCAATCGGTGGGCAGGAATGGTAAAGTGCTGCCAGGTTCCCGGCAGGTCAATAAATCGCAGGTCAACCATTTTTACGTTCTTTGCTAATTCAAGTACTTCTTTCACTGTCTTTCCCATGAGTTTTCTCCTTTAGAATTCGAGGTCAATTTTTAGATAAAAAGATATAAGTCCTCAAAAAGTATTTAGTGATTATAGAGAAACACCCTTACCCTGTATATTACCCGAACGGGTACTTTTTTCACGCTTCAAATGGAATAAGATTAAAGCGTGGATTGGCTTATTCTCCAAACCTGCACTTACTGTATAATTTTTTTATGGAAGAGTCTCATATGAAAACCGAAAAGAACAGCGCCGACGCCAATACCGCCATTTCTCAGCTTTTTGATGGAAATAGTTTTGCTGACAGCCAAAACGCCAAATCCATATTCAACCGCCTGACCACAACCTACCCCGACCAGATGAAGGAACTGCTGCCCTGGCTGATTCCTGCGCTCTCGGTCGCCGCAGACCCTGATCGTTCGCTGGTGCATTTTGAACGTCTGGTGGATACATTCAGCGGTTCCTTGTTCGCTGACCTGCAAGAAAATCCGCGCCTGGTGGAAATTTTGGTGACCCTTTTTTCCGCCAGTCCTTTTTTAACCGAGATATTACTGGGAACGCCTGATGCCATCCGTCTGGTGGCGCAGCGCAGCCTGCTGACCGAGCGCAAAACCGTGGATCAATTCCACAGTGAAGGCATGGCTGCATGGCAATCCAGAAATGATTATCTGGAGCGGCTGGACGCACTTCGGCGTTACCAGCGCAGGGAACTTTTGCGCATAGGGGTCAGCGACTTTTTAGACCTGTTCGACTTGCGGGCTGTTTTTTCTCAGCTTTCGCGTATGGCTATTGGCATGACCCGCGCCTGCCTGGCGTTGGCTGCCGAAGAAACCGGAGTCTCTGCCTCCAACTTTACCGTGCTGGCCATGGGCAAACTCGGCGCCCGCGAACTCAATTACAGTTCGGATATTGATCTGCTTTTCATTGCCAAACAGGCATCTGAAAATTATCTTAAACTCGCAAAATCGTTGATAGACATCATCTCAAAATCCACGGGAGATGGGTTCCTTTACCGCGTGGATATGCGCCTGCGTCCCTGGGGGCATGACGGTCCGTTGGTCACAACCCTTGAAGGCTATTTGCGTTACTACAAACAATCCGCGCTGCTGTGGGAAAAACAAGCTTTTCTTAAAGCACGCCCCATTGCCGGCAACCTGGCATTTGGCGAAGAACTGCGCCGAGATGTGGAGCCCTTGCTCTTCAGCATCCCTGCGGATGAAGTGCGCGCCGGCATTTTCTCAATGAAACAGCGCACAGAAGAATTTCTGCTCGAAAAAGGTCGTAAATGGGGCGAGGTTAAACTTGGTGCAGGTTCCATCCGCGACGTTGAGTTTGTGGTTCAATCATTACAGTTGACCCATTCATCCATTCGCACCCGGTCAACCCTTAAAGCCATCCCTCAATTGAGAGATGCCAAGCTGATCACACCTGAAGAAGCGCGCATCCTCACCGACGGTTATATCTTTTTGCGCACCATTGAACATTATCTGCAAATTACAGACTATCAGCAAACATATACCCTGCCCTCTGATGTACACTCACTGGCATTATTAGCTCGCCGACTCGGATTTGAAGGTCATGGTGCCGGTGAACGCTTCATCCAGGCTTATGAGAAACAATCACAGGCGCTGCGCACCATCTTCTTGAAATATGTCGGCAACCAGGCGGTTGAACCCGTGGTCGTGTCCCCTGAAATCGCAATCAAGGTTCAGCAGCACGTTTCCCGCATGGATGCGTCTTACGCCACCACTTTTAGCCCTGATGAGATTGCTCACCACACCCGCCTGACCGAAATGCTTTCCAGTGATAAACCTGTGATCGTCGAACCCCAGCTTGTAGATGACAATCGCTGGCGCATCACCATTGTCGGATACGACTATCTGGGTGTGCTCTCGATCATCTGCGGTTTGATGTACCTCTACGGTCTGGATATTCTTGAAAGCCAGGTCTTTACCTATGAAGCCAATACTACCAGCAGCGGAGATCAGGGGCTGAAGAAGATCGTGGATGTTTTTACCGTGCGATCAGTGAAAGATGAATCCATACATCCCGACCTCTTGAAAAACTATGCTGACGATTTAAAGGCTTTAATCACCAAAATCAAGACCGGCAGGCGGCGTGAAGCCCAGGGCGATTTGGTCAAACGGGTTGGCGCCACCTTCCACGAAACACCAGCCGAAGGCATGCCCCTTTACCCTGTTGAAATTGAAATTGACAACGAAGCGGATGATAAATATACACTGCTGCGCATCAGTGCGCCTGACACGGCTGGTTTCCTGTATGAATTCAGCAATGCCCTGGCACTCAGCCACATTAACATCGTGCGCATGCTGGTGCAATCCGTGGGCAGCCAGGCCAGCGACATCTTATATGTCACCAATGAAAAGGGTGAGAAAATCGTCACACCCGAAAAGCAGCGAGAACTGCGGGCTGCCGCAGTATTGATTAAACATTTCACCCATTTACTGCCCCACTCTCCCAACCCTGAAAGCGCCATGCTGCATTTCAGAGAATTTTTGCTTCAACTTTTTGAACGTCCCAACTGGGTGGATGAATTTGCGCGCATTGAACGCCCCGAAGTGCTCAACGCCCTGGCCAAATTGCTGGGTGTCAGCGACTTCTTGTGGGATGACTTTTTGCGCATGCAGTATTCCAACCTCTTTCCGATCGTGAGTAACGTGGATACGCTTGAAAAAGCCTTTACCCGAAAGGACCTTGAAAAAGAAGCCCGAAAGGCAATCGCCAAAGCTGCCAACTGGCGTGAAGGGTTGAACGCCTTCAAAGACCGCGAGATGTTCCGCATCGACATGCGCCATATCCTCGGATACACCGCCGAATTCGGCACCTTCTCAGAAGAACTCACCGATCTTGTGGAAGTTGTTTTAAGCGAGGCTTTTGAGCGTTGCAAACAGGAGTTGGTGAAACAACACGGCCAGCCCAAGCTTGAAAAAAGCCAGCCCGCTGAAGCTGTTTTGTTGGCCCTGGGCAAGTGCGGCGGACGCGAACTCGGTTTCGCCTCTGATATCGAACTCATGCTCGTTTATACCGGCCAGGGCAAAACAACCGGATTCAAAAGCATCGCCACCAGTAATTTTTATGAGGAACTGATCCAATCCCTGATCCTGTCGATTCAGGCCAGGCAGGAAGGCGTCTTTCATATTGATTTACAGCTTCGCCCTTATGGCAAAGCCGGTAGCCAGGCCGTCTCACTTGAATCCTTCAAGAAATACTATGCCCCTGACGGGCCTGCCTGGCCTTATGAACGGCAGGCGTTGGTCAAGCTGCGTCCGATTGCCGGGAGCGAAAATTTGGGCAGTCAATTAAGCAGTTTACGTGATGAATACGTCTATAACGGCACGGTCTTTGACGTCACATCCATGCGTGCCATGCGTGAAAAACAGGTACGCCACCTGACCGCTGCCGGAACTTTCAACGCCAAGTTCAGCCCCGGCGCCCTGGTGGATATTGAATATCTTGTTCAGGGGTTGCAGATCAATTACGGATTTAAAGATTCATCACTCAGACTTACCAACATCCGCGAAGCTATGGCAGCCATGCATCAGGCCGGGTATCTCACCATTGAAGATTATGACCGTCTGCGTAAGGCACACACCTTCATGCGCTGGCTGATTGATTCTCTGCGGGTTGTGAGAGGCAACGCCAAGGATGTCAACATTCCACCCTATGAGAGCGACGAATTCGCTTATCTCGCCCGCCGTCTGCAATACGGATCGGATGTGCAACGTCTCAAACAAGACTTAACCCGCTATCCGCAGGAAGTGCTTGAGATCAACCAGAAGCTGCTGCAAGCTTGAGTTTTTTACATAGGAAATTCTTTTTTCAAGCCTGTGATATTACCCTTGCGCACAAAATCCATCTCATTTGTACTGCGTTCTTCTTTGATAGTGACTATCACATCTGAGTTCTGCCAGCGGCTCTGTTTCACTTGCACAGATCCGTTGATCTCTTCAAACACCACCTGGCAGATGCGCTCTCCAGGATACATGCGAATGACCTGTGACTGAGTATTGTTACGCACCGGAATCAGCAGATTGCCCTCGTAACCGGCATCCACTACGCCGGTCAGGTCGATTGAGAGACCTCTGCGGTTGACCGACGAACGTGGATATAAAATGGCCATCAGATTGTCAGGTAGTTTTATTTTTTCGAGTGTGGTCACCGCCACATATTCACCAGGCAAAATATCAAATACCTGGCCTTCTTCCAACTCCACCAGCGTGTGACGCATGGTTTTATGATCAACATCCAGATGGTCTGTACGCACCGCCACACGACCTTCATTGGTCAAGTCCCAAGCTTTGGGTAGCAAAAAAGAGAAGCCTAGCCGTAAATCCACTGAATGCTGCTGAATTTGAAATTGATCAATTTGCGGTGAAAAAATGAGTTCTTTTTTCTCGATTCGATCCATAATTTGCTGGCTGGTTAAGATCATTGAGCATCTCCCAATAAGGAATAAATTCTTTCTGCATTTTGCAGGTACTTCTCGTTTTTCAGCCATTTGGAAGGCGTGCCCATGCCTGCCTGGTAGCCATCGGTCACATCCATCAGCCATTGGTCAATCCGGTCCACGGCAGGGGCTTTTTCTGACGGCAGATAAACATGAAAATCTCCCGCGGTGACTGTAATCGTGCCTATTGGACGTTTCACACTGGCCGATGCTTCAGAAAGCCAAGTGTAATCATGCATGAAATCCAATAACACTCCTTGCCCGGCATCCAGCGAGCGGTGCACGTGGAATGAGTGCAGGGGTTCGTTTGCCTCACCCGGCAGCAACTGAAAAAACTGGTAGGGCGGAATGCCCAGCAGGGGTTTCATGCGCTGATCCAGTTCGGGGTAAACAAATGAAACCGTCACCGCGCGGCGCGAAGCCGGGTTTTCATTGATTTCATGGATGATGCGTTTCAATTGATCGACTCGCGATCTGGTTAAAAAGGAATCCACCTGAAAAGGATTCTCCAAAAAAGCAGCCATTTGCTGACTGCCCAGCCAATCCCATACTTCCAGAATCACCTGCAAATGAACCAATTCGCCGGCAGAAGCCAGATATTCAAGAAAGGCAGCCTGGGTATTGGTGATTGAGGCCACAGTGCCGCCCACTTTTTGCGTGGCGCGCAGCACCGCCTGGATGTATCCCCAGCCGCCGTCCCAAAAACGCGAGCGCGCCGCATAAGTATATGGGAAAAGATAATCCCCTTTTTCAGCCAGCCGCTCTGGCCGGTTTTCAGTTCTGCCATCCACAAAAATCTGCTGATAAAAATCCGCAGATGCGCGAGGCCATCCCCAATAATTTTCATCCGAATTAGTAGGGGTCTCCCACAGCAGCGTCAGAGCTTTGACAGAAAAAGTGGTGCCGCGTTGAGATTCACGCTTTACGCCGTGGCTGATCACGTAATCGTGAGCTTCAGCCAACAGATCTTTAAGCGTGGCGCCTTTAATAGCCATTGAAGTTTCTGCCATCAATTTGCCTTCGATATTCGAAATAACTTACAAAACCACCGGCAGGCCCTTAATGGGAGGGGCCGGGGTATATTGGGCATCCAGAATTTTCACAATCTCATCCACCAGGGTGACGTCGCCTTTTTCAGCGCGTTCAAACCAATTTGGTTCTGCGTTGAGCTCAATTTCGTTTTCCTGTCCGCTGCGGCTGATGATCTCTCTCGCCGCCTCATAATGCACATCATAAATATGGGCATTGGATATCGAATGGGAGTAAACCCCCACCCCCACGCCCAGCCTCGCCGCCAGCATGCGCTGAAGCAGGGCAAACCCAGCCACATCAAAGGGGCAGCCTACCACCATATCGTTTGAACGGAAAATGGTGTGAAAGTGAAGTCTTTCACCAATAATATTGACTGTGAACGAAAGCGGACAGGGAACATTTTTCTTTTTGAGTTCAGGGTTCAAGCCGTCGGCAGCCGGATCCCAGGTGATCACAACGCCATGGCGTGAACTGCGTTCTTTTTCAAGCAGTTTCACCAACAATCCGATTTGATCCCGGCCAAAAAACTGCCGCCAGCGAAAGCCGTATGCTGAGTTGACCACGCCGTTGAGATTGGTGAAATCATTCCAGATTTTTGTGTATTGATCAATAAATTCAACCGGTTTACGGCTGCCCATCATAAACCATACCTGTTCCGCTGCGAACACCCTCGGTGCGATCTTGCGAAGCGATAAAAGTGGAAAGCCCGCGTCCAGATTAAAATGCAGCCCGGGCAGCGCTTTCACTTTATGCCCTGTCCGCTCATTCACTTCTTCAATGCCGTGATCAAGGATCTGTTTCAGGCAATCGCTGTAGGTACGGTCAAACTGGGTCATGCCTTCCACTCCTTTAGCCAGTGTGAAAGTTGCTGCAGGGCGTCATCATGGTCGGTGAAATGGATTTCAGCCACCACAGCGGGGTTGCCGCGCGCCATGCGCGAAATTCTACGGTCTTTTTCCATCAACATTACGACCGGAATGTTATTCTCGCGGGCAATTTCAATTTCCTGACCAACCCCCAATGAGGGATAGCCCACATAAGCCACCAACAGGTTCGAATCCAGCACCTGGCGGCGATCTAGATCGTAGACTTCTTCGGGGGTCATGTTTGGGTTGCCAATCGGGTCAGAAACAAGATGGGGTACATAAGCCTCTATACCTGCGACTTTGCACGTTTCGGCAATTCGCTCATAAAAATGTTTGAGCAGTTCGATTTCATCTCCGCCGGTGAGCGCCCCAGATACATAAGCCGTAATTTTCATACTGCATCCTTTTGATTGGGTAGAATCAAGTTTTCGTTTTGAAAGAATCCATCATAAGCGTGGGTGCCACCTTCAATTTCAAAGAAAACCAACTGCAGCAGCCTGGCATTTTGCGCCAATTTAACCCCGCCCGGATTGTATACGATCAACAAGCTCTGACTGCGTCCGTTGTAACCCGCGTCCCAGACCGCCGTTCCAACAGAAACGGCCATGCGCAGTAAACTTGAGCGCGGACGTCCCAGCGCCATCACTTCCACCGGCAGATGGACGATCTCATTAAATGTCACAAGATATTGACCTTGAGGCAGAGTTACCCAACCCTCCATAAAATCAATGGCGGTGAGTTGAGGCAAAATTCGTTCAGCGCTTGAAAACCCAAGCTGACCGCCAGATTGAAAAGCCTGAATAGAATAAAGACTCAGATCCACACCGTTGGGCTGGATCTGTTGATCTGCATCCAATAGCCCTTCTATCAAGGGCGGATTATTTTTTTGGAGTTCTCGAATCTTTGCTGCTGATAAAACTGAACCCATGCATACACTCCGATACAGATTATTTGATCGTCCTACCGCCATCCACCACCAAAACCTGCCCGGTAATGAATTCTTCCTTCATTAAATAGAGAACCGCCCTTGCAACGTCATCCGGTGTTCCCAGACGTTTGAGCGGTGTATTCTTTTCAAGACGTTTCCATCTTTCTTCATCGCCGCCTTCTGGCATCAACACCGGTCCGGGCAGAACAGCGTTCACGCGGATGCGCGGGGCAAGCTCCAGCGCGGTAGAAAGAGTGAGCATGCGTAAAGCTGCTTTTGAAGCGCTGTGATGAATGTAATATCGGGTGGGTACCTGTGCACTTTCATCAAGTATGTTGACTATAGCGCCGCCCTCCCCTTCTTGCATCAACTTGCTGGCTGCCTGAGTAAAGAAAAAAGGCGCTCTGGCGTTGGTATCCATGGATTGAGCCCAGGTTTCGGGGGTGATCTCTTGAAACGGAATTTCCTGCATGATGGCTGCATTGTTGACCAAGCCGTCCAAACGGCCAAAAAAAGTATGGCAATCGACCACCGTTTTTTGAATCTGATCAATCTCGGTTTGATCGCAGTAAAAAGCGACCGCATTAACCTCAAGAGCTTTGAGTTCTTCCACGGTTTGAAGCGCATCTTTTTGGGAGGAATGGTAAGTGATGGCAATGGATGCCCCTTCACGCGCCAATGCCAGCGCGATGGATTTTCCCACGCGATGCGCACCACCGGTTACCAAAATCACTTTTCCCGCCAAAGAGGTCACTTGTTTGCTCCTGATTGTTTTGTTTAATCTTTGAAATGAGATCAAACAGATTGGCAAAGATTTCAGCCAACCTGTTTGATATCCGCTAAAAAGGTCAAGGTTGAGCGTTCATCCAGGGATGTATTGCGAATCCCTGAAAGAAACTAAAACTCAATCGAACAAGTGCCAGCCAGACAGGCTAATTCCTGGGCAGCAGTGGTTAGATCTTTTTCTTCATAATAATAAAGCTTCGAAAAATCAATGTTCGGGAATTTCGCAGCCAGCTTGTTGTATTCAGCTTCTTCAATCTGTTCATAGGGCATTTGATTGAAGAGGGAATCGTAAGAGGGCAGGAAGGTCATACCGCCGATCACATCTTGATGCTCCCAAACCCACTTGATGATGTCAATGATCTCATCCGGTTTGTAGGTAATGGTCACACTGGGATTATGCTCCGTCCAGTGCATTTTATTTTGCAGCCAATAATCACACTGCATCAAGGCTGGGCGTGCTTCTCGGGTAACTGCGCCTTCTGGTGCCTTAACAGGGAAGTGAATCACCCATGTGGTGGCGTTTTCGATGGTTTGGCCGTTTTCAGGGCTCATGGGAACACCGGCATCGCGCAGGACTTTGAAAATGGGCGAGTGTGTGCCAACGCGTACGTTGCGGACATAGAAAGGCGACCAGCGGGGATGTATGCCGGGGGAACAATCCAAAAGTTGTGAGCTGTTGCCGGAAGGTTTGACAGTGGTTACGGCAGCAGAACGGTTGATGCCAAGCATGTCAGCATATTTTTCATTCGTTTCAACAGCCACTTTGCGCAGCTTTTCCTGTACTTCGGGGTCTTGCGCTACCGGACAATCCAGTTGACCGTTGATATCCACACCCAGCAAACGTTCCTCTTCGCAATTTTGCTTCCAAACATCGCGCATGCCGGGGAAGTTTGTGGCCATAGCCTGGATGGTGCCGATGATGGTGGCTAATTCCACTTTTTCTTTTAAAGACTCGTAAGTGTCTTCACTGCGGGCGACTGCAATGCTCAAATTACAAAATTCGTAAGGGCGCAGCACAATCTCTCCGCAGGGGTTGGTGCCAAAATCAACTTTTTTGCGTCTTTCAGGGACGGTGTTATGCGCGGCGCGGCGGTTGAAGATGCCGGGTTCGCCGCGACCTGACATGTGCATGTCGGCGATGATATTGAAGATTTCAAGCTGGGTCAGTTTGCGATCCGGCCAAACCAGTGAATTGTTGGCGTTCCAGCGCTGATTGTTCTCTCGCTCAAAATCGCCGCTCTTGCATTTGCGCATTTCAACATCATCATAATCAAAAAGGCTGATCATGGCTGTTCGACGCACACCGCCAGAAACCGCAGCGTTGCCTACTTCACACATGATGTCATGAGCATCAATCGGACGAATAAAGCCGCCTTGCTGTGCCAATACGCGGCTGCGCACAAACTCAAGCATTTTGCGCAGAGGTTCAGGTCCTGAAGCACGACCTCCTTTAATTCGAAGAGGAGCGCCGGCCGGTCTGATCTCTGAGAAATCAAATTTTATATCATGTCCGTCAAACCATGTTTGCAGGCCTTTACGCAAAGCGTCAGCCCAGCCTTCAGCCGAATCTTCAATGATCAATGTTGGCACATCGCCAGGGATCTGGCGGTGAACACGCGGGAAGTTTTCAACATATTGTTTTTCAACCGAATAACCCACTCCGCAGCCGCTCATCGAGATAATCAAAGCTTCAACAAAGGAATCAATGCTGTCAACCGGCATGTAAGAACAGTTATAGATGGCAATATTGTTGCGGCGGGCTGCCGGTCCAGCCATGGCTAACAAGCGCATGGAGGGCATGGCACGCATCTCAAGAATACCTTTGCGCACACGGGCATAAGTTTCTTCGGGCAGCTTGTTCTCTGACAATTCTTTGAGGTAATCCGTGGCGCGATCCACGGTTTCAACCCAGGTTTCGCGGTGTCCGAGTTCATAGTTAAAGCGTGAATATTTATCATAGAACTGAAACTTTTGAAGCTGTGTAGGGAAGAATGCATCCGATTCGTCAAAAGCCTGGCGAATATCACTTGGCACAGGCCGTGATTGCCGCAGCTTGGCATGTTCAGCGCGATATAAAATATAGTGCTTAGCTGCCGAAAATTCACCCAATGATTGCAGGGTCATTTCAACTATATCTTGAATGGCTTCCACCGAGGGGCGGTCAAATTTGCTCGCCACCACATTTACGGCACGTTTTGCTATGGTTTCGATCGGAATAATAGGTTTCTTGCCAATACTCTCAAAACACTTGCGCAAAGCAATTTCAATTCGTTCAATATTAAAAGGGACAACACTTCCATCCCGTTTAACAACCGTACTGGGAACAACAATAACTTCCTGACCAAAGGGGTCATCGTTGTGTGAGGTATTTTCGTTAATGTCACTCATAATCTGCTTACCAACCTTATCCATAACCGATCTCCTCTTGCTTCGATAAGTATCCTTTTTGAAAAGAACATCCCCCATATATGGGGGTAGATATCGCGCCCCCTCCTATATCTAGGTTGTAAAGACAATATTAGCACATTTGGTCTGTCAATTCAAGTCACATAAAAGAGATTTAACTTAAACTTTCACTTGCATTGGGACTATTTAAGTTTATTAATAAATTTGATAATCAGTCAAGATTAAAGTGTCTTTATGAAAATTTTCAAACAAAGATGAGAATAAAAATATTAATCAATTGAAAAAATGGGTGAGAGATAAATGATTTATTTCCCTCAAGATTTCAAGCTTAAAAAAAGCGCCTGTGAAAAACGCGTAAAATTATGCCAATCTTAAAATTCTTCACTTTGAAAATAAAAGGTGTCTCATAAATTTCAACTTATCAATAATGCAAATAATAAAATCCAGATTGTTTCTAATCTCTATTTAATTTGTTTTCGCCAAAAAACGACTGATGCCAGATTGGCCAAGGATTCATAAAATTTTGCACTTGGTACTGTTCTATTCTTTTGCAAAGCAATCACTAAAGAAGCCGCCAATTTACCATTACTTTTTATTGACACCCCCACAAATTGATCAATTGAAAATTTCTCTTGAATGCGGTCTCCAACATTTGGATCAATGACTCCATAAAAAGCTTGGTTCAGGCTTTGACGATAAAGAACCACTTCATTTGTGATGTGGTGATACGTCACATCATCCACTGGCAAATTAATATTGCGAGGATCTTCACCAATTATTTCTATCACTTTAGTCATTGCCTTTTCATCGATAATGATATGTTTCGGAAAAAGCATTTTCTTTTCAGCATCATATTCTGAGAGCACAACAAAAAAAGCTTGATTAATTTCTTTGAGTCTTCTGGCTAAAAACCCCTCAATATCCTCTTCCATACCAAGCTCAGAAATTTCAATCGCCAGGTTAAAAAGCACTTCCATTTCTTGAGCATAATTGTCTTTTTCTTTTTCCGCTCTCTTTCGTTCATTAACTTCATTAATTAATAAAGAATTTAATTGTTTAAGCTCCAAATTTCTCAATGTTGCAGTTTCTTCCAACACATCATTAGCAAGCTGCATTTGGTTTTCATAATTTTTTCGGTTGGTAAGGTCATGAAAAATGATCAATCGGCCGGAATACCTCGAGAGCCGGTTAAGAAAGGTTTTTGTGCTGACCTCAAAGTAACCGATATTTTCACCGTAGTGCACAAGTCCTTCTTTTTGTGAATCACTTGGAACCTGAAGTTCATCCAATTCTAATAAAGTTGAAGAAATAAATTCATGAACAGATTTATGGATAAATATTTTTTTATTTAATTCAACCAGCTTTTCAAAAGATTGATTTGCATCCAAAATTAAATCGTTCTGATCAAGAATGACAACGGGGTCGTAAATAAAATCCATGACCGAGCTGCGTGCAATCGGAATAATGTCAAATATCCGATATCGAAATAAACCATAGACAATGATCAAATTCGCTATCGCAAAAGTAAGTGGTGCAATATCCCGGTTTGGAAACAATTCGATTCCGGTAAGAGCAAGAGTTGAGCCTAAAACCGGTATTAAAACCCCTAGAATGATGATGAAAGTCTGCCCCCTGAAGTGTTTTTCTTTCCGAATTAAGTCAATAACCAATAACGAGATCCCAATTAGTGTGATTCCATAAGCGAGTATAGCTGCCAGAATGGTAATTAGCCCAAATTGATATGTATATATCGCAAAAGGATGAAATTCAATTAGTTTAGGAGAGACAATACCTAAACCAGGAAAAATGTTGAAACTAATTGCTGTGGCCAAAAATATAGAGATCATCGACAGAAAATACACAATCCGATAACTTGAGGTTTTTAACGTCTCACAATACTCAAAAGAGAAAAGTAAAAGTGCAACAGGATACATCAGTGATGTATACCACTGCAAATTATCCCAAAACATCTTCCCTGGTAAACCTGTTGTCACTAGTTCGAGAATATAAGCGCTTGTTGTAACAACCTCTAATAAAATGATTACCGCAAAAAACTTGGCCCCAACCACATGCCTTCTTTTAAATGCAAAAATGCCTACAGACAAGCTTATTAACAATGAAAAAAGGTAAGGCAATAAATTTATCAGTGCAATTCCATCCATATTTAACTACCCATATAAATACTACGCGAAGACACCAGGTTAACATTATTAGTTTCAAAACTTTCGAATTCATTATACAAATAATAGGGAAAAAGAATCAATAATTGCTGCTTTTCTACATATAGAAAAGTCTCTTTTGAATGTGATAAACTTCGTAAGCTTTATAATTTAATTAAATCTTAATTACTCAAACAAGAGGATATCCATGTGCGGTATTTTTGGAATTGTTACTGAAAAAGAACAAAATCTTGGATCGATTTTGGTTGAAGCAGCCAAAAGACTTACTTACAGGGGATATGACTCAGTAGGCGTTGCCACGATCAGCGGGGCGACCATAGATTTACGCAAAGATGCCGGCAGGGTTGAAGACGTCGCCGCCAAATTCAATCTGGCTGACATGAATGGAACAAGAGGCATAACCCAATTAAGGTGGGCAACTTTTGGTGAACCCTCTCAAGTAAATTCACAGCCGCATTTGGATTCAGATGGTGATATGGTTGGCGCCCATAATGGTAACGTCGTTAATAATGTCGAACTACGCAAGCAATTCATGGCCGAGGGCATGTTGGTTCGTTCACAGAACGACGGCGAATCGTGCGTGCATGCCGTTGAACGCTATATCAACCAGGGCCAGGATTTCATCGAAGCCATCCGCAATGCTTATCACGATTTGCAGGGTGATTATGCCTTCGTGATCGGCAAGATCAATGATGACAAATTGTTTGCCATCAAAAAAGGCTCAGGTCTGGTGGTGGGCATCGGTGATGACTTCACCTGCCTTTCGTCTGATCTTCCCTCCATCCTGCCACTCACCCGCAAGATCATTCGGCTCGAAGACGGCGAAATTGTCACCCTTAAATCCGATGGGGTTGAACTTCATTCAGTTAAAGATGGTTCTATTATTCAAAGAGAAGTGGAATTGGTCACTGAAGCAATGAATGCCGTTCAAAAAGGTGGATTCGCCCATTTCATGCTGAAAGAAATTCATGAGCAGCCTGAAGTTGCAAGAGAATTGCTGCACGTCCTTCAAAAAAGCGAGGCTGTTAAAACCATCCTCGATAAGATCAATAACGCCAGACAGGTTTATCTGATTGGCTGCGGCACCAGTTATCATGCCTGTCAGGCAGGCAGCGTTTATTTTGCGCAACTGGCCAACCGGTCCGCAGTGCCCGTCGTGGCAACTCAATTCATTGAACAATTTCTACCCACCCTCACCAGCCAGGATGTCGGTATTTTTGTCAGCCAATCAGGTGAAACCAAAGATGTGCTGAATGCCATCAATGCATCAAAAGCATCCGGTATGACCTGCTTCGGGTTATCAAATGTCATCGGATCCACTTTGACCCGTGCAGTTTCAGAATGGCTGCCCTTGTGCTGTGGATACGAAATCAGCGTGCCAGCCACCAAGACCTTCACCAACCAGATCATCGCCTTCTTGTATCTGGCCTATCAACTCGGTGGAAAAAACATGACAGAGTTGGATGATTTACCTGGTTTAATGGAAAGCACAATTTCTTCCACCTCACCCCAAGTGCAAGCATTAACCCCTGAAATCAATAAATGGGAAGACCTTTATTGTTTAGGGTATGGGGCGACCTTTTCAATGGCTTTGGAAGGTGCCTTAAAGCTCAAAGAAATCACCTATGCCCACTGCGAAGGCATGCTCTCCACAGAATTCAAACACGGTCCGCTTTCTGCGGTCATCAAAGGCTTGCCCATACTTTTCATGGCTGGACCTAACAATGTGCCCTTGATCGTCAGCGGCTTGAACGAAGTCACCTGCCGCGGCGGACGCGCGATTGCCATTGGTGAAGAAGATGAACAACTTCGAACCAATGCCAGTGATATGATCACTCTGCCAAAATCAAATCCTTGGTTTTCTTCACTGCTTTCTGTCATTCCCTTGCAGTTGCTCTCTTACCATATGGCTGTGGCGCGCGGTTTTGACCCTGATTTTCCACGCAATTTGAGCAAGACTCTGACTGTGGATTAAACTTTATTACCCTTATTTTTCAAAAACATCCCTTGCGCAAAACTTCTCAATTAAGGGATGTTTTTACTTAAAATAAATCAATACACTTCACAAATAGGCTGACGAATAAATTAATTTTTCATGAAAGCATTTATGTGTCCCCCCAGACTTCGAATATAATAAACATTTCGTTTTAGAATAATTTCTCTCAAAAGAAAACAACAAATCAGAATGGATTAGATGAATAATAATTACTTCTTTTTTTCGCAGCTTTTTTTAAAAAACATTATACTTTTCAAGAAAGAAGGTAATAAGAAACATGCAGGGTGGAAGTAAACTAATTTATGATTTACATCTCAACTGGTCTGACAATTGCCAGTTGACAATGCAGAAAAAAATCCTTATAATGAAGACATTCTTGGGAGCGCTCTCAATCTGTAATTATTCTGCTCGCATTTATACGCTTGGAGTATAGGGATGGCTGAATTAACCCTGGAAGATATTGCTAAACAGGTTGGTGTTTCTCGATCTACGGTTTCACGTGTGGTCAACGGCTCACCAAATGTCAGCCCTGAAGTACGCCTGCAAGTGGAAGAAGCGATTCGAATCACCGGCTTTCATCCAAATGCAGCAGCGAGGTCTCTCGCTTCTCAACGCACCCGTGTTATCGGGCTTGTGCTGCCCCGCAGCGTCAGCTCTTTTTTCACCGATCCATTCTTTCCGCAGCTTACCCAGGGTATTGCGGTTGGATGCAATGCAAACGACCTTTCACTTTCACTCTTCTTGGTCACCAATAAAGAGGATGAAGATAAAATTATGCCGCGCATTTCTCGCAGCGGCATGCTGGATGGCATTTTGGTCCAATCGGGTCGTGCAGACGACCCTCTTATGGAACGTCTGACCAATTCGAGAATTCCGTGCGTGGTATTGGGCCGCCCATTTAATCATGACTGCTTCAATTACATAGATGTTGATAATGTAAAAGCGGCTTATTCTGCCACCAAACATTTGATCGACCTTGGGTATACACGCATCGCCACCATCACTGGTTCGCACGGAAGTACAGTTACTTTGGACCGCATCGAAGGTTACGTTAATGCCCTGACTGAAGCTGGTTTCGTTGTTCAACCCTCTTTAATCTCTAAAGGGGAGTTTTCTGAAACCAGTGGTTATGAAGCAATGAAAAGTCTGCTCCCTCATAAACCGGATGCCGTTTTTATTGCATCCGATTTAATGGCGTCAGGCGCCATTCGCGCATTGCAAGATTCGGGGCTGCATGTACCCGAAGATATTGCGCTGGTAGGTTTTGATGATATTCCGTTGGCAGCTTTGACCAAAATCCGTTTAACAACTATCAGGCAGCCGATCACTCAAATCGGCTCTAAAGGTGTTGAATTACTGATTGATTTAATTGAAAATGGCAGTCAACCGCCGCGGAATTTCATTCTTGACACGGAATTAATCGTTAGGGATTCTTGCGGCGCGAAATTACGCCAAAAGAAGTAAGCGTCCTAAAGATCGAAAAATAAAAACCTGCTCACCTTATTTTTGAAGATGAGCATTTATACCCACTTTAATCTGTTTCATTTTTATATGGCAATTTGGGTAAATGTTTTCATAGTTTTACATTTCATAGTACGAGCAAGGAACTTAAGGAGACAATATGCGTTTTGGGAAATTTGACGATCAACAGCGAGAATATGTAATCTCCAGACCTGATACACCCTTGCCCTGGATAAATTATTTGGGTATGGAAGCTTATTTTGGCATTATTTCTAATACCGCAGGTGGATATTCTTTTTACAAAGACGCCCGTTTACGCAGACTAACTCGCTATCGTTACAATAACGTCCCTCTAGACGTAGGCGGACGCTACCTCTATATCCGCGACAACGATACACCAAAACCAACCTTCTGGTCACCTACCTGGCAGCCGACCCGCACCACCCTTGACTCGTATGAATGCCGTCACGGCATGGGCTACACCAAAATCAAATCAGAATATCAGGGCATCCAATCTGAAAGTAAATATTTCGTGCCCCTTGGCGAGAATCTTGAGATTTGGGAGTTTGTGATCACCAACAATCGCACTGAAAAAGCAAATCTCTCACTCTTCTCTGCCATTGAATTTTGCCTCTGGGATGCCGTGGATGACACCAACAACTATCAACGCAATTACTCCATCGGCGAACTCGAAATTGTAGATAATGTCATTTATCACAAAACTGAATACCGTGAACGACGCAATCACTTCGCTTTCTTTACCTGTTCAGAAAAAGCCGATGGTTTTGACACGCAGCGTGAATCTTTCTTGGGCTCTTATCGCGGATGGGAAAACCCGGTGGTCGTTGAAACCGGTCAATCAACCCAATCACACATCATCGGCTGGCAGCCCATTGGGTCTCAGCATATAAAAGTAACCCTCGTCCCGGGCGAAAGCAAAAAGTTCATTTTTCTGCTCGGGTATCAAGAAAACCCGGTCGAAGACAAATTTGACCCTCAGGTCACGCAAACGATCAATAAAAAACGGGCTTTACCAATTATTAAAAAATATTTGCAGCCCACCGAAGTGGATAAAGCCTTCAAAGCACTTCAATCTTATTGGGTAGAGTTGTTGGACAAGCTCAATGTCACTACACCCGACAGCCACACCAACCGTATGGTGAACATCTGGAATGCCTATCAGATGATGATTACCTTTAACTTCTCCCGCTCCACCTCCTATTTTGAAACCGGCATTGGCCGCGGCATGGGTTTCCGCGATTCCAATCAGGACTTGCTTGGGTTCATGCACCTCATCCCCGAAAGAGCACGCGAGCGGATCATCGACCTTGCTTCAACCCAACTGCCTACCGGCGGGGCGTATCACCAGTATCAACCCATGACCAAACTTGGCAACAATGAAATTGGTGGCAATTTCAACGACGATCCCCAATGGCTGGTGCTTTCCGTTTGTGCGTATGTCAAAGAAACAGGCGATTGGTCCATTCTGGATGCCCCTGTTCCATTCGATAACAAACCGGGCTCGGAGGAACCTCTCTATGCCCACTTGCAGCGTTCGATCAGATACACTGCTGAACGGCTTGGACCTCACGGCCTGCCTCTGATCGGCCGTGCAGACTGGAACGACTGCCTCAATCTCAACTGTTTCTCTGACACACCTGGGCAATCCTTCCAGACCACGACCAGTAAAGACGGTGTTGTAGCTGAAAGTGTCTTCATTGCCGGCTTGTTCTGCCTGGCGTTGGATGAAATCGGCAAACTGGCCGCTCACCTTGGCAAGACCGATGAAGTCAATCAATATCAAAACTTGCGCGACAAGATGGAAAAAGTGGTTGAAACAGCCGGCTGGGATGGCGATTGGTTCCGCCGCGCCTATGATGACTTTGGCAATCCGCTTGGCTCAAAGGACTGCAAAGAAGGTCAAATCTTCATTGAACCGCAGGGCATGTGTGTGATGGCAGGCCTCGGCATTGAAAACGGTAAAGCACAAAAAGCACTGGATTCTGTCGAAAAACGTCTGACCACCAAACACGGCATTGTGCTGCTGCACCCGGCGTATAAACAATACTATTTACATATTGGCGAAATTTCTTCTTATCCCCCCGGTTACAAAGAAAACGCCAGCGTGTTCTGCCACACCAATCCGTGGGTGATGATCGCCGAAACCAAAATCGGACGCGGCGATAAAGCTTTTGATTATTACCTGCGCATTAATCCATCAGTTCGCGAAGAGATCAGCGAACAACACCGCTGCGAACCTTATGTCTATTCACAGATGATCTCTGGCGAAGAAGCCCAGGTTAAAGGTGAAGCGAAAAATTCATGGCTCACTGGCACTGCCGCCTGGAATTATGTGGCGATTACCCAGCACATTCTGGGCATCCGCGCCACTTATGCCGGACTGCAGATCGCTCCGATCATCCCCACCGACTGGCCAGGTTTTAAAGCAGTGCGTAAATACCGCAACGTCACCTATCAAATCAATGTTGAACGTCAAGGTAAAGGTAATGAAGTTACATTAACAGTGGATGGCAACGCCATATCGGGCAATGTCATCCCCTTACCTGCTGATGGCGTCAAAGAAGTGACTGTGGTTGTGACGATCAAATAGATACTGATTACCCTTCAAACTTGACAACTCATCAAGTATGAAGGTTTTATTTGGCAGCAACAATTAGTACGATGGCGGTTTTCGTTGAAAAGACTTGGAATGGTCATGACATAAACCTCTTTTGAAACGGGAAGGACAAGAAGAATTATCCATTTATTCTTGCCTGACCCGTTTCTGTTATTCGTTGTGATCAACAAAGGAGACTCAAATGCAATTCGGATATTTTGATGACGACAAAAAAGAATATGTGATTACCCGACCGGATACGCCCCAATCATGGAGCAATTACCTGGGTTCAACTGAATACGGCGCCATCATCACCAACAATGCCGGAGGCTACGGATTTTATAAATCAGGCGCCAAGGGGCGGTTCTTAAGGCTGCGCTTTAACAGCGTCCCAATGGATCAACCCGGGCGTTATTTTTATCTCAGAGACCGCCAAAGTGGCGATTATTGGTCAGCCTCCTGGCAGCCGGTGGGCAAACCACTTGACCAGTACACTTCCATCTGCCGCCACGGTACTGCTTACACCACCATCGAATCTAGCTATAGCGGGATCAAAAGCGAAACCACTTATTTCGTCCCCATTGGTGAGCGTTTTGAATATTGGCAACTTAAACTCACCAATGAAAGCGACAAACCCCGCGACCTTTCTGTCTTTTCGTTTTGTGAATTCACCAACCAGTGGAACACTTTTCAAGACACAGTCAATCTTCAATACTCCTTGTTTATCATCAAGGGGTCTCAACTTGATGATAATTTATTGCATTTTTCCATCCAGGACAATTTAAACCAGCCTGATAATACATTTGTTGAAAATGACGGCGCAATGTATACATGGATCGCCATGGTGGGTTCCAAGGTAAGTAGTTATGACACCAGCCGCGAAGCCTTTTTAGGCACATACCGCGGTTATCATAACCCAACTGCAGTTGAAAATGGAAAATGCAGTAACAGCAATGCATATGGTGATAATGCCTGCGGCAGCCTTCAAACCGAGATAAAGTTACAACCTGGTGAAAGCCGTGAAGTAATGATTATGCTGGGTATCGGTGATGCCCGCACCATCGGAAAACGCACCCTTGCCAAATTTGGGTCGCTCAAACAAGCCGATCTCGAACTGGAAAAATTAAAACAAAGCTGGCATTCTCAAATTGGTAGTATGACCGCCAACACCCCTGATGAAGAATTCAATCACACCATCAACATGTGGGGGCTTTACAACTGCCTGATCACCTTTGCCTGGTCAAGAGCCGCCAGCCTGGTTTACAACGGCGAAAGGGATGGCCTTGGCTATCGCGACAGTGTGCAAGATGTTTTAGGTGTGCTGACCGCCATCCCTGATCAAGCCAGACAGCGCCTTGAATTGATGCTCACCGGTCAGGTCAATTGCGGCGGCGCCATCCCCATCATTCAACCCTTCGACCACAAGCCTGGAAAAGAAAAAACCCCTGCGCCAGAAGAATTCCGCTCGGATGACTGTCTGTGGTTCTTCAATGCCATCCCCGCTTATGTGAACGAAACCGGCGACATAGATTTCTACAACAAAGTGTTGCCATATGCCGACTTTGGAGAAGACACTGTTTTCGGTCACATGCGACGTGCGCTTGAATTCAACCTCGAACGAACCGGCAAGCACGGATTACCCTGTGGTCTATTGGCAGACTGGAACGACTGCCTTCGCCTCGGATACAACGGAGAAAGCTTATTTGTTGCATTTCAGGTCTACCTGGGCTTGAAGATATTGGCCGAGATTGCAGAACAAACCTGGCGGCTTGAAGACAAGCAGTGGGCTGAAGCTGAACTTCAAAAACTGGATCAAAGTATCAAATCCATCGCCTGGGATGGCCAATGGTTCATTTGGGCAATTTCAGAAGACGGCACCATTTACGGCACCAAAGACTATTCTGAAGGCCAGGTTTATCTGAACACCCAGGTTTGGTCCGTGATCTGCGGCGCAGCCACCCCCGAACAGGCAAAACTCTGCATGCAGACGGTCAAAAACAAACTAGCCACACATTACGGTCTGATGCTTTCTGCACCCCCATTCGTAAAAACCTCGGTGGAGGTTATGCGGGCGGTGGTTTTCAATAGCGGCATCAAAGAGAACGCCGGCATTTTCAACCACACTCAAGGCTGGGGCATCATGGCCGAATGTCTTTTGGGCAACGGCGACCAGGCATGGGAGTATCTACGGGCGGCCATGCCGGCCTCTTATAACGAAAAAGCAGAGATAAGGCAGATGGAGCCTTACGTACAAGGCCAGGCCACTTATTCATCTTTCTCTCCCAGGGCGGGCAATACACGTACCTCATGGTTGACTGGCGCTGCCGCCTGGTTTTATTACAGTTCAACCCAATATGTGTTGGGTATCCAACCGCAAGTCAACGGGCTGCGGATTGATCCCTGTATCCCCTCCAAATGGGATGGCTTCACTGTCAAACGCATGTTCAGAGGCAAGGAGATCAATATTTCTGTTCACAACCCCAAACATCTTTGTAAAGGCGTTAGGCAAATGACTTTGAACGGAATCCAAATCAAGGGCAACTTAATCCCCGCAGACCGGTTGGAGCAGCACAACCAAGTTGAAATCTGGCTGGAAGATTAAAACACTTTGCCTCAAATATGTAGCAATTCCATCCTGAGAGATTCTTAATCTGAACCTGCCAGGATGGTTCTTTTTTGTCTATTGCGACTTATAATGGACGTCCGCACCAAACAAATTTTTTAATAAAAATCATCGAGGTGTCATGTCAGGTTTTTATGAATTCCCAAAAGAATTTAAATGGGGAACCGCAACTTCTTCATATCAAATTGAGGGCGGAGCCGATCAAGGCGGACGCAGTCCATCCATTTGGGATGAGTTCTCTCACCGCACAGGCACCATCCGTAACAATGAAAATGGCGATATAGCCTGCGATCATTATCACCGCTGGAAAGAAGATATTCACTTGATGAAAGAACTGGGGTACAAAGCTTACCGGTTTTCGGTTGCCTGGCCCAGAATTCTGCCTGATGGAAGAGGGAGAATCAACCAACAAGGGATTGATTTCTACAACCGTCTGATTGATGAAATGCTTCAGTCAGATATCGAACCTTATTTAACCCTCTATCATTGGGATATCCCGACCAAGCTCAAAGGTGCCTGGTTAAACCGCGACTCCGCATATGCTTTTGAAGAATTCAGTGATGTTTGCGCACTTTCATTTGGTGATCGTGTCAAAAACTGGATGACCATCAACGAGCCGATCTGTGCCAGTTTCTTAAGTTATACCTGGGGGCATCACGCTCCTGGTATGTCAGACCCCTATCAGGGATTGGTAGCCGCCCATCATCTCTTGCTCTCACACGGATTGGCTGTAAAAGCCATCCACGCCCGTTACTCAGATGCTGAAATAGGCATAGCCCTCAACCCTGCATCGATTTATCCTTTGACTGATTCAACTGCCGACCACAGCTTGGTCAACCAGGTCGAAACCCTGCATAACCACTGGTTCGCCGACCCCATCTACAAAGGATCGTACCCGGCTGAGGCTGTTCAAGCATACATTCGCAAGGGTGTGCTTAAAAACGAGAACCCTGATTTCATCCAATCCGGCGATATGCAGCTTATCTCAGCCCCCACAGACTTTCTCGGTATCAACTATTACACCCGTCAGGTTTTTCACACCGACCAGCCAAACTCCTCCGCCGAGATCAGCTTCAAATCACTACCAGCACCGAAAGACAATCAAACCGAAATGGGATGGGAAATTTTCCCACAGGGCTTGTTTGACCTGCTTCAAAAAATTTATCAAGAATATAAACCCACCAAGATTCTGATCACTGAAAACGGCGCAAGCTATTCCTATGCGCCTGATAATTTCGGCAAAATTGATGACTCAAAACGGATCGAATACCTGGACATGCACCTTCAAACTGTCGCCAAAGCCATTCAGGCTGGCATTCCGGTTAAGGGATACTTCCTCTGGTCATTCATGGATAATTTTGAATGGGCGCAAGGCTATTCACAGCGTTTTGGGCTAGTCTACGTCGACTACAAAACCCAAAAGCGTACGCCCAAAGCCAGTGCATATTGGTATGGCAAAGTGATCAAAGAAAACGGCTTAATCCTTATATAAAAAACAAGCGGGTTCATAGCAGAACCCGCTTGTTTTTTTATAAATCTAAATGATCTTCTACTCAGATGGAAGTTGAAAAGTTTGTTCTTCAAATATATAACACAGCACATCGCTGGCAAGCATGGGTCTGGCCAAATAATAGCCTTGTCCCATTTCACAACCCAGTTTGGTGAATACCTCAAGTTGATTGAGTTCTTCAATACCTTCTATCACAGTGCGGATTCCCAATTGGCCTGCAAGACGGATGAGAGAACTGCAAATCTCGTAATTCTTCTTCCCTGGCGCTATGTTTTCTGCGAAGAGATTGTCAATCTTGATCTCATCAATATAGAAATTATTCAGGTTATAGAGTGATGAATACCCTGTTCCGAAATCATCCACTGAAATCGTTACCCCAAGCGCATGCAAAGCAACAATACACTCAGCCACGACCTTCTCATCCATAATCAATGTGTTCTCTGTGACTTCAAGCGTTAATTGATGTGGATTCAATCCGGTCTCATTAAGAATCTGCGCAATGGATTCGACCATCGTGGGTTTAAGCAGTTGCTTGCCAGACAGATTGATGCTTAAAAACATTTCATCAGCATCAGGACAATTCTTTGACCAGGATTGCATCTGTTGACAAGCCGCACGCAGCATCCAATCACCAATGGGATTGATGGCGCCTGAATCTTCTGCAATGGGGATGAAATCATCCGGTTCCAGTAATCCGCGCATGGGATGCTGCCAGCGTAACAATGCCTCAAAACCCACAATCTTGTGATCGGCTAAATTAATGATCGGCTGATATTGTAAAAATAATTCTTTGTTGGTTATGGCGCGGTGCAGCTCTCCCTCCACCTCGAGTTGATAGGTGGCCGCCGTGCCCATTTCAATATTGAAGATCTCAAACTTGGCTTTGCCAGTCTTTTTGGCGGTATACATGGCAATATCCACATCGCGCAGAACCTCTTCAGGGTTTCGATACCCGTGGATGGATTGCACGATGCCGATACTGCAGGTAACAGTTACTTTTCTTTCATTATGCAAAAATGGGTTTTGCAGTTCAACCAGAATCCGATTGGCAACTGAAAGGGTGACATCAACATCCTCAGTGTTTTCAAGCAGTATTACGAATTCATCTCCCCCAAAACGGGCGAGCGTATCAACCGTACGGATGCATTTGCCCAGCCTGTGGCCTAATTCAATCAAGGCTAGATCGCCTGCGTTATGCCCGAGAATATCATTGATCGATTTAAAATCATCCAAATCCAGAAATAAAACTGAATAGACCAAACCGGGCTGGCGTTTAATCTTTTCAAATGCATGTTCAAGACGGTTGGTAAACAACACCCTGTTTGAAAGACCTGTCAATGAATCATGCATGGCATCATAAGAAAGCTTTTCTTGGATTAAATTACTTTTATCAATTTCTCCCTTTAAATCCTGAGTTTGAAGTTGCAATTTATGATTCGCATTAGTTAATGAAATCAGGAGTTGTCGATTTTCAGCTATCACAACAACCTGCCTGACAAGCACCAATCCAAAAATTGCCCCCAAACCGGATAATAATTGCCTTAACAGATTTGGATCGGCATTATGATATACGATAAACAATAAATAAACACAGGCAACCATCATATATGGAAAATAAACCACCCATGATGCAAGCCACTTTCTGAATGGTGTGATTTTCTTTAGAATTACTTCGGTGTTATCTTTTGAAATAAGAAACTTGTATTGAATCAATCCGGCCAAACCGAGCAGCAAATTGGAATACCACCAGCCAATATTTACCATGTCTCCGGAGGAATATTCCTCTTTGATCATTTGCAGACCAAACAGATAATCGGTGACACACAAGATCGCAAAACTTGCCAAAAACAACCAGAAAGGAATCAAGTAAATCTTGCGCGGCTTGAAATAAAGGACCGCGAGCACCGCAAACATTAAAATTATGTCTGCCAATGGATATAACATGAGTAGAAAATTACTAGTGTTGCTTTGGTTTTGTAAAATTTTTAGGGCTGGTGTAAACACAAAAATTAAAAATACCATCAATGTGGAAATGATAATGATGCTAATATCAAAGGCTCGTTTTAGCCATTCAATACGATTGAAATGCTGCGCGCCAAAAACCCCCATTGCAATAAAAAAACACAAGTATTCAAAAATGTATACTACATCAGCAGCAGAAATGAATAAATCAAAAAACCGAGGATTGGATGAGAATCTCCAGAAAAGATCTGCCACAAGCGTTGATAAGACTGCAATGAGCAAAAACAACCAGGCAACATGGTATTTTTTTGAAATTTGCCGATACTGTTTTGCAGCCATCCATAACCCGATGATCGCAATCAGAGAAAAAAGTATCTCACCGACCCCAAGTACCAAAGGTCTAAAATGATCACTCTGACTTTGGCTAATTAAATAAATAAGCAATGGAGCCAAAAGAAACAGCGCCACAATCCCCAATTTGCGCCTGGAAAATAATTTATAAATATCCATTGATAAACGACACCTCGCCCTCTGTCGTTAAAGCTTGTTGATTGCCCACCAATTATTAGTAGAAAGGACAAGAGTTATTATAGTTTTTATTTCTAATTTCGAGTGTATATTAACAATTAAATTTGTTGTATCTCTTATTTCACTCAATATTGGTGATAAATGTTAGTGCATTTGCGTATCATATTACATAAGTCCCTAATTCCGCTTAATTGTCTGAGGACTGATTGACTATCCATTTTGGGTTTGCTATACTTTTTTTGATAGTATTTATTACCCTGGAAAGGATTAGAAATGAAAATAGAACTTCCAACTCCTGTTTCTGTTGAAGAGATGAAATTAGACGTTCGAGAAATCGAGGGCATTTTATCTTCACCCGCAATGAATATGCCGGTATGGCCTGGCGCCCAGGTCAAATTATTGGATGGCCGCATGCTTTATATCCGTGCGATTCAAGACAGCGATATCGATCCGATTCTCGGTGTCATGGAAAAAGTGATGAAAGTCGAAAAAGACTTTTATGATATCGTGGGCGTTCGTGTTTACGGTGAAGTACTTGCTCTGCGCCGCAAACGCCTCAAAGATCCCTTTACTTTTGTCGGTCTGATCGATGGTGAATTCCTTGGTTTCGCCAACGGCCGCGCTTGGGATAAAGACCTGGCCATTAGCCTGCACACCATGACCTTCTCCCGCCGCGCCAAATTGGGCTACCCAATGTACTATGCCAAAACCTACTATGCGATGGAAATGCTCAAGGTTCAGGAATGGTGGTCAACCTTCGAAAGTTATAACGGCTGGCGCATGGCTGGTTTATCCATGGCTCAACCGACCAAACCTTTCCCCCAAATGCAGCATGAATTGGGCGGTGCCAAGATCTTCTATGTCAATCAAGATACCTGGCAGGGTCGTTTGAAAGAATACTGCAAGCAGATCATCGGCGACGATTTGAACTTCAAGGTTACCGACGAAGTACTCAAAGCCAACGAGAAATTCCGCGTGCCCGAGACTCTTGATCTCTAATTTCCATTTCAATATATAGACTTCATCCCTTGACAAGCACCAGTTTGGTCAAGGGATGATTTTTTGAATAATTCAATTCGTGAAGTTTGTCATACAAATGGTGCTTAAGGTAATTTGATTTTGTTTTTTACACGTGTTATAGTGAATTATGTCCCAGCTTGCTAGGTCAATATCAGAATGAATGGATGGACTGGTGAAGATACGAGCAAAGACAACTCCAAATAAGAACACAATTGATTGTTCATTTATGCTGCGCCCAACCCATTTGTTATTCATCGGGGAATTGGTGGTTTTTCATGCCAATTCCGCGTTTTTTAATCAACCATCCTCTCAGGAGTGAAAATGGCAATAATTAAAACTGAAATTCGACGTGGTGTATATATTGATTCTGCAAAACTAATGAAACTTCAACGTTCATTAGCTGACTTTGACGGCATATTGGATACCGGTGTCATCATGGGAACCGACTCCAACAAGGAACTGCTCTCCCATATTGGTTTAACTTCCCCCGAAATTTTAGCTTCAAAACCTGATGAATTAGTGATTGCATTAAAAGCTGATGATGAAAAATCAGCCGAGTTTGCCCTTTCAAAAGTGGATGAACTTCTCGCAGCGAGAAAAGGCAACAATGATCAAGATTATCAACCCCGCAGCCTTGAAACCGCCGCAGGCATGCTGCCTGATGCAAATTGGGTCATCGTTTCTGTTGCCGGTCGCTATGCTGCTGGCGTAACCCGTGAAGCTCTCCGCCTCGGAAAACATGTGCACCTCTTCAGCGATAACGTTTCCATAGAAGAAGAAATCGAACTCAAAAAACAAGCTCGTGAACTCGGTTTGCTGGTCATGGGACCAGACTGCGGAACCGCCATGATAGGAGGTATGGGGCTGGCTTTTGCAAACAAAATTCGCCTTGGACCGATCGGTATCGTCGCCGCAGCTGGAACAGGCTTGCAGCAGGTTGCCTGCCGCATCCATCAATTGGGCAGTGGCATTACTTCAGGCATTGGCACCGGCGGCAAAGACTTGTCTGAAAAAGTCGGCGCCATCACCTTCTTGATGGCTCTTGAAGTATTGGCACGAGATCCAGATACCAAAGTCATCGTTCTTACATCAAAACCACCTTCACCCAAAGTTGCTGAAGAAGTGTTAAAGAAAGCCAGAAAAGCAGGCAAACCGGTTGTGATCAACTTTATTGCCCGTCCCGTCACTACCCTTCGCGATGGCAACCTGTTCTTCGCCACCGGATTGGATGACGCTGCCCGTCTGGCTGTTGAACTGGCTAATAATCCTCCGCAAATCGGCAGCGATATTGATGTGGATTTAAAAATCTTCAAACCCGAACAAAAATACCTGCGCGGACTGTTCTCTGGAGGTACCCTGGCTTATGAGGCACAATACATTTTGGCTGGTTACCTGCCAAAAGTATGGGCAAACTCTCCTCTAAATAAAGAAAACAAGATGGAAAACTCCCTGGTCAGCCAGGAACATTCCATCATTGACCTCGGTGAGGATGAATTTACCGTCGGCCGCCTGCACCCCATGATGGATAATGAACTGCGCATTCGCAGACTTTATGAAGAAGCCAAAGACCCCGAAGTAGCTGTGATCATGTTGGATGTTGTCATCGGTTATGGTTCTCATCCAAACCCCGCCAGCGAAATTGCTCCTGCCATCAAGAAAGTTCTTGACGATACCAAAAAAGCCAACCGCCATCTCGAAATCGTATGCGTGGTCACCGGCACAGACGAAGATCCTCAAGACTTTAACGAACAGGTCAAATTGTTAAAAGAAGCCGGTGCATGGGTTGATCCCAGTAATGAAGTCGTTGTTCGCCGCATTGGCCGCATCCTTCGTGCACTGGCAGAACGCGATTCTGAAGACACCGCAGCCATTGGCAAACCGGTTGACCTCGAATCCTTGAAGAAACCGATGCAAGCCATCAACGTTGGCTTGGAATCTTTCTCAGAAAACCTCAAAGATCAAAATGCACCATACGTACAAGTAGATTGGAAACCCCCCGCTGGCGGCAACGAAAAATTAGCCGGCATTCTTGAAAGAATGAAAAACCTGTAACTTCACATAGTCGAGACACCCTAGACACTATTATCTGGAGGATTTGTTATGGCAATTGATATCGAAAAAGCAAACGCAAAAGTTGTTGAACGATTTATGGAAGCCCGCCCAGTAGCAACCACTTTGGCCAAGGCTATTGAAGTTGTTCCCGGTTTTCACGAGAATATGCTGCTCCACGCCGGTCCCCCTGTCACCTGGGAACGCATGTCCGGCCCCATGAAGGGTGCCATGATTGGCGCACTGATTTTTGAAGGCAAAGCCAAATCTGCTGAAGAAGCTGAGAAAATGCTTTCTGGCGGCAAAATTGAATTTTCACCAAATCACGAACATATGTGCACCGGCCCGATGGCTGGCGTAATCTCACCTTCCATGCTCGTTTATGAGATCGAAAACAAAACCCACGGCATCAAATGCTTCTCCAATTTGAACGAAGGCCGTGGCAAAGTATTACGCATGGGCGCTTACAGCCAAGACGTGTTGGATAAACTGAGCTGGATGGAAACCACTCTTGGTCCCACCGTTAAAGCTGCACTCGAAGCCATGGACGGCATTGATATCCGCGCTATTCTCTCAAAAGCCATGCACATGGGCGACGACGGCCACAACCGCCTGGATGCCGCTTCTGTGCTCTGGACCACCCAACTGGCTCCATGGATTGCAAAAACTGCCAAAAATACAGATACTGCCTTTGAAGTCATTAAATTCCTTGGCGAGAATGCACTGAGCATTTTGAACCCTGTCATGGCTGGCTGCAAGACCATGACTGCCGCCGGGCACAATGTCGAAGGCAGCACCATTGTCACCATTATGGCCCGCAACGGCACGGATTGGGGCATTAAGGTCAGTGGTTTGGGCAATCAATGGTTCACAGCTCAATCTCCAATTGTTAAATCCTTATACTTTCCCGGTTTCACTGAAGCAGATGCCTGCCGCGATATTGGCGACAGCGTGATCACAGAAACAGCTGGTATCGGTGGTTTCGCCATGGCTAATTCACCTGCATTGGTCACTTTCATCGGTGGCGTTCCTAAAGATGCCATCAATACCACCCTCGATATGTACGAAATTACCTATGCAGAACACAAGCAGTTCACCATTCCCCTGCTTGACTTCCGCGGCACCCCGACTGGCGTCGACATTCGCAAAGTGGTTGAAAAACAAATCACCCCGCGTGTCAACACTGGTGTGGCACACAAAGATCCCGGTGTGGGTCAGGTTGGCGCCGGCGTTGCTTCCGCTCCGATGAGTTTATTCGAAGACGCTCTCGTCGCCTTCGCTGAAAAATACAACATCTAATTTATTCTAATTTTTTACGGAGGACATGATGGATCGCGAAAGTTTTATTAAAATGATGGATGATGCCAAACTGTATGACCTGACCCAGGACTGCAGTATCTTCACACCGCCTCATCCACATGAAAAATCTCTCGAAGTTCACTTTTTCAAACGTGTCACCGGCGCTTATGGCGGCGGACAAGGCGCGAACGGTCAAATCTTGAACTGGAGCAACACTGTTGGAACCCATCTCGTTGGCGAACGTGCTTTCAATTCAGGCGGACGCGCCATCGCAGATATCCCCTTGACCGACTTGAACGGCCCCGGCGTTATCGCTGACATCTCTGACCTCGTTTCAGATTACAGCATCTACACCCCCGAAATGATCATGTCGAAGGTTGAAGTCAAAAAAGGCGATATCCTGATCATTAACACCGGATATCACAAATATTCATGGGATCAGCCCAAAGTCAGCAACAAAAAAGCTCAAGGTGGCGTTGAATCCATGGAATTTGGTTTCCTGGTTCGCCATCCCGGTCCTTCACTCAGCTTCTACAAATGGGCCATTGACATGAAATTGAAAGTCATCGGCGTGGATTGCGGTGCAGCAGAGCACCCCATGAACACCCCCATCCGCCGCTGGCACGAAAATCATTTCAAGCTGGCCGAAGCCAAGCTTCAAAAAGAAACCGGCAAGACCTGGGATGAAACATTCCCTCAGGGTGAATACTATCAAATGACCCACATCGACATGCCCAAGGCTCATGTGCTCATGACCGAAGCCATTGTCGGTGAAATCGACAAATTGAAAAACAAACGCGCATGGATTCAAATCATGCCAATTCCTTACATGGAAGTCGAAACTGCCTGGTCACGTGTTACTGCCCTGACTGCACCTGATGGCATGAGCGAAGATGATTTCTTCAAAGCCATGGAAAAATCAGAAATGATAGACATGACCGTGCCCTTCAGCGTTCAGACTCCCCAGTGGTTGAACTATGTTCCCCTGAGCGTCACCTACACCAAGCGTGTTGGCGGACAGTACTTCGGAATGGGCCGCAACGGCTCTATCTGTAACGCCAGCATCCATCTTGGCACTCACATGGATGGCGAGAAACACTTCTTCCCCAACGGACGCACTATTGGTCAGGTTGCGATGAAAGAATGGGTTGGTCCCGGCGTTATCGCTGATATCTCCAAAATGGTCAGTGATGCCAGCGTTTACACCCCACAAATGATCATGGACCAGGTTGAAGTTCGCAAGGGCGACATCTTGATCATCAAGACCGGCTGGAACAAATTCGGTTGGTGCAGCAAGGATTCAGATGAATTCCGCTATATGGTGAAACATCCGGGTCCTTCAGCAGATTTCTCGAAATGGTGTATTGATATGGATATCAAATGGATCGGTGTGGACGCGGTATCTGCGGACCATCCCATGAACACCATTATGCGTATCTGGCACCCCAAGACCTTCGCAGAAGCCAACGCCAAGTTGATCAAAGACTTCGGCAAAGACTGGGATGAAATGTATCCTCTGGATGGTTTCTATCAGGATATGCACCTAAACCTCTTCTCAAAGACCATTGTGCATGCAGAAAACCTGGCTGGCGATCTCGCCAACGCCAAGAGCGGCCGCTATTACATCGGCTGCTGGTTGCAGAAAGCCATGGAAGCTGAATCCATGTGGGGCCGCTTCGTGGCCTTCAAAGAATAGTTGTTTTTTTCATAGACCTTCAGGAGAAGTCGTTACTCACTGAAGGTCTATCGAATTAATTACAGTAAGGTTATTCGATTAAAATTGTTGGAAATCGCCTTCAAGCGATTGAATCCCACAATTTCAGGAGGCTAGAAATTAATGAAGCCAGCACAATTTGATTATTATGCCCCTGCCAGCGTCGAAGAAGCACTCGACAAACTGGCTGAACTGGGTTATGAAGGTAAAGTTTTGGCAGGCGGACAAAGTCTGATCGCTGCCATGAACTTCCGCATGGCCCGTCCGGGTTCCCTGGTGGATCTAAACAACATCCCGGAACTCTCATATATTAAACCTACTGCTGATGGCGGTTTAGCAATTGGTACCATGACCCGTGTTTATGCTGTTGAACACAGTCCCGAGGTTGCCAAACGCTTCCCATTGCTGCCAGAAGTTGCACACTACATCGGACACGCCCAAATTCGCCGCCGCGGCTCGTTTGGAGGTGCCATTGCACATGCTGATCCATCAGGCCAGCTTCCAGGCATCGCAAAAGTGATGAATGCCAAATGCCTCATCCGTTCAAAAGGCAAGGAAGATCGCTGGGTTGATGCCGCTGATTTGATCATTGGTCCGTTCATGACCGTGATTGAATATGAAGACCTTTTAACCGAAGTCGTTCTGCCTCCCAATCCTCCACGGACTGGCAGCAGCTACCAGCAAGTTGCCCGCCAAAATGGCGGTTATGCATTGGCGGCTTGTGCAAGTGTTTTAACCCTTGATGATAAAAATAAATGTCAAGACGCGCGCTTGATATTAATGGGTGTTGGTGAAATGCCAATTTTGTCTGACAAAGTCAAAGAAATTCTCATCGGCCAGGAACCCACTGAAGAAGCCTTCAAAGAAGTAGGCGAAGCGGTACAATCTGAGATTGACCCCTCTTCAGATTTGAATGGTACTTCAGAATACAGGCGTGATCTGATTCGCGTGTTGGTGCCGCGCTCCCTCGCCTTATCTTTAGAACGCGCCAAAAAAGGAAGTTAGAATGGCACAATTAATCCCTATCAAAGTGACTGTGAATGACACAGTTTATGAGAGGCAAGTTGAACCCAGACTTCTGCTGAGCGATTTCATTCGCCACGAACTGGGCCTTTTTGGAACACACGTAGGTTGTGAACACGGCATGTGCGGCGCCTGCACCATCCTCTTTGATGGCGAACCCGTCCGATCCTGCTTGATTTTTGCTGTTCAAGCCAATGGTCATCAGATCAAAACCGTTGAATCCCTTGGAAGCCCCGATCATATGCATCCCTTACAAGAAGCATTCCATGAAAAACACGGGCTGCAATGCGGATTCTGCACTCCTGGCATTTTAATGACCGTGGTTCCCTTCCTGGAAGAACATCCCCATCCAACGGAAGATGAAATTCGCGAAGCCATTGACGGAAACATCTGCCGCTGCACCGGATATGAAAAGATCATTGAATCCGTTCAGGCAGCTTCAGAAAAAATGTCTTCGGGCAAATAGTAAAGGATAGAGGTGATACAGTGACTGGAAAATACTTTGGTCAACCTGTTCTAAGACTTGAAGACAAGCATCTGCTTACCGGCAGAGCCAAGTTTTGTGACGATATTGTTATCCCCGGTATGCTGCACGCCGCGTTTCTACGCAGTGACTATGCGCATGCGATTATCAAGAACATCGATGTAACCGAAGCCCGTAAACACCCCGGCGTTGTGGCTGTTTATACCGCCGAGGATATGGGAGATTATTGGAAAATTGGCCCCCTGCAAGTTCCCCCTCCTTTTGCCATAAAGGACGCGCAATTTAACGCCCGCCCCCTGCCCCCCATTGCGAAAGACAAAGTAAGATTCTCTGGCGAACCTATTGCCATCGTGATTGCTGAGTCTCGCTACATTGCGGAAGATGCCTGTGAAGATATCATCTTCGACGCAGAACCCCTGCCGGCTGTGATTGATCTCGAAAAAGCCTGGGAAGACACTTCGGTGCTCGTGCATGATGACCTGCCGTCAAACATGGCTGCTCTGGTTAAACAGGAAGCCGGTGATTACGAAGCAGCCAAGAAACAAGCTGATGTTGTCGTCAGCAAACGTTTTGTGGCCGACCATGTGGCTGGTGCCGCCATGGAAAACCGTGGTTTCGTGGTTAATTGGGACGAACGTACCCAGGAAATGACCGTCTGGGCTGGCACCCAGGCCCCCCTGCCATTGCGCAGCGCCATTGCCGGCCGTATGGGTCTGGTCGAAAATCAAGTGCGTGTGATCACCCCCTACATCGGTGGTGGTTTTGGCCCCAAAGTAATGACCTCCCAGGCAGATGATGTACTACTGCCCTGGATCTCGATGAAATTGAACCGCCCCATCAAATGGATTGAAGATCGCCGCGAAAACTTTTTAGCTACAACATCTGAACGCGACCAGGTGCATCATTGCGAAATGGCGCTCAAAAAAGACGGCACCATCCTGGGATTCAAAGACGTGTTCTATCACAATACCGGCGCCTACGATCCTTACGGCATGACTGTGCCCCTCAACACCCAGACACATACGGTCAGCAACTATCGTGTACCCAACTTCTACACCGAAATCCGCATGGTTTTCACCAATGAGATGGTTGTCACCCCCGTTCGCGGTGCTGGTCGTTCTGAAGGCGTTTTCGTCATGGAACGCATGATGGATCTGGCTGCCAAAGAACTGAAAATGGATCCGGTGGAAATCCGCTTGAAGAACCTGCTCAAAAAAGAAGAATTTCCGCTGAATACCGGCGTTATCGGCCAGGACTTTGTGGTTGGAGTGCTTGACAGCGGTGATTACAAGAACAACCTTGAAAAATGCATTCAGATGGTGGATTACGAGAAATTCCGCAAAGAAATTCAACCCAAAGCCCGCAAAGAAGGCAAACACTTGGGCATCGGTGTAGTCGCTTTCACTGAAGGCACAGCAGTTGGCCCCTATGAAGGCGCTCGTGTCACCGTTGGCAACAATGGCAAAGTCAGTGTCTCAACCGGTTACAGCACTCAGGGCCAGGGACACTTCACCGTGTTCGCTCAAATCGTCGCCGAACAGCTAAACGTAAAGGTAGAGGATGTAAGAGTCATCACAGGCGATACTGGCCATTTCCACTGGGGAGCAGGCACTTTCGCCAGTCGCGGTGCTACCATCGCCGGTTCGGCCATCCATGCCGCAGCCGTATTGGTGCGCGAGAAGATCTTCGCCACTGCCGCCAAATTCCTTGAAGTGCCTGAAGATCAGGTGGATCTCTGCGAAGGTTCTGCCTGCGTTAAAGGACATCCCGAAAAATTCATCTCATTGGGTGATCTGGCTGGCAAAGCCAACCCCATGCGCGGTGCTGTTGAAGCAGATGTCAAACCCGGGCTTGAAGCCACCGCATACTACGCACCTCCTCATGGTGCCACAGGCTCTGGTGCTTGCGCCATGATCGTGGACGTGGACCCAGAGACCTTCAAAGTGAAAATTGAGCGTTTCGTGCTTGTGCACGATTGCGGTACAGTCATCAATCCCCTGCTGCTCGAAGGACAAATTCAGGGCGGCGTCTCAATGGGCATCGGCAACGCGTTTTATGAAAAGATGGTCTATGATGAAAACGGACAGTTGATGACCGCATCCTTTATGGATTATTTGATGCCACAAGCCACGGATATGCCCAGGAAAATGGAAATAGGCCACAATGTACATCCCAGTCCACTAAACACCCTAGGACTCAAAGGTGTTGGCGAAGCTGGTGCCTTGCCACCATCCCCGGCTTTCTGCCAGGCCGTTGAGGACGCCTTGTATGAATATGAACTGGACTTGACTGAATCCAATCTCAATCCGTCCATGCTCTATGAATTCAGAAACAAAGCCATAAAAAGGTAAATCAGGTAAAACATCACCTTTGAATTACAAAGAAAATTAGAACAAAGGAGGCCCAAATGAACGTCGAAGGCGAGTATATTTTTAACGGTCCACAGCAAGCAGTCTATGACATGTTCAACGACCCGAACGCGCTGGCCACAGCTGTACCAGGAATGCAAAAAATGGTACAGGTCGATGAAACCCATTACGAAGGCGCAATCTTCCTTCGAATTGGACCCATCTCAGCGGCATTCGAAGGCGTTTTATCTCTTTCTGACATAAATCCGCCCGAAAGTTGCACATTGAACATCGAAGGCAAAGGCAAAGCCGGTTTTGCCAAAGGTGTTGGCCGGGTTAAATTCACTGACCTTGGCAATAACCAAACGAAACTAAACTACTCCGGCGAAGTTAATATTGGTGGTACATTGGCAAGCGTTGGTCAAAGAATGATTGACAGCGTCGCCAAATCAATGATCAAATCTGGTTGTGAAAAATTACAAAAAACTTTGGAGGAACGATGTCAACAGAAGTAGAAAAGAAAACTGAAGAAACAAAAAATGAAACCACCTGGCAAAAATTGATGAAAGTTGCCGAATTTCGCATGCTCATTTACGTTATTCCTGTGGCCGCCATTATTACGGTCCTTGCGTTACTTCTGGGCAAATAAGGTGTTAAAAATACGGATGGAAGCAATTCCATCCGTATAATATCTTGACATATGATGTATTATATTTATATCAAAAGTCAGGATTAGAAAAATATATCCAGGAGGTGCATATCGGATAGAATGTGCTGCAATCTAGGTGTGAGCAAACTTGTATTTTAAAATTTTGTTCAATCCATGCAATGAGTAATAAATCGAAGCACACAACTTAATCAAAGGAAAGAAGGAAAAAAACCTATGGCAACTACTTCAAAAGTGTTGGGTTATCTTCCATCAGATACCCCTCCATTCGGCAGAATGCTTTTGCTCGGTTTTCAACACGTGCTGACTATGTTCCCAGCCACGGTTTTGTGCGCCCTGCTCATGCACTTTGATGTGTCAACCGTTTTGACCGTCACTGGCTTTGGAACCATCGTCGCATTACTTGGATCAAAGTTCGCGATCAATACCTACATTCCCCTTTACTATGGCTCAAGCTTCAGCTACATTGCTGCAGTCACCTCTATCATCGGCGTTTTGGAACCTGATTTAGCTTTCGGTGCCGTCGCCTCCCCCGCCTCAATTTCAGTTGTTACCGCAGGCTTCTTGGTAACTGGTGTCATTAATGTCCTCATTGGCTTGCTTATCCGTGTAACTGGTGGAAAGAAAAGCTTGGACAAAATTCTGCCCGCTGAAATCACCGGCTCTGTCGCCATCATCATCGGTATCGGCCTTGCCTACACCGCTTTGACCATGGCCTCCGGTACCTGCTGCGGCGTCGAAGCCAATATGGCCCCGACCCTCAAATGGTGGCTTGCAGCCCTCATCACCTTCCTTGCAGCCGTTATCTTCTCTGTCTATCTTCAGGGTAAGGGCTTCATCGGAATGCTCCCCATCTTGTTAGCCATGATTTTGGGCTATCTTGTCGCCATACCCATCGGCCTGGTTGATTTCTCATCCATCGGCGCGAGCGGCTGGGTCACTGTTCCAAAGATTGTCTTCCCCGTCTTCAACAGCCCCTTAACTGCCACTGCCTTGATCGGTGTTGGTGTTATGGCCATCGCCACCATTCCAGAATCCACTGCTCACCTTTATCAGATTGGTCTGTATGTTGATCATCTGGCTGAAGAACAAGGCCGCGAAAAACCAGGTCTTTCCAAACACATCGGCCTCAACCTGATGCTTGATGGTTTGAATGACATGGTCAATGGTCTCTTCGGCTCCACCGCTGGCACCAACTACGGTGAGAACAACTCCCTCATGGTCATCACCCGCAACTACTCCGGCCCCGCTTTGATCACCGCTGGTGTCATCGCTGTGGTTCTTGGTTTCATCGGACCCCTCCGCGACGTCATCTACAGTATCCCAACCGCCGTCACCGGTGGTCTGGCTATCTACCTGTATGGTGTCATCGGCGTTCAGGGTATTGCCCTCATGATGGCTGAAAAAGTCGACCTCTTCGATCCCGGTAAATTGGCCATCGTGGCCT
>PHBW01000046.1 GCA_002840715.1 Chloroflexi bacterium HGW-Chloroflexi-4 | reverse complement strand
TCATCCCCATTCGCGATGTGCGTGCGTCGGTGGGTGCCGGCTTCCTCTATCCGCTGCTGGGCACCATGGCCACCATGCCTGGTCTGCCCACTCGCCCCATCTTTATGGAAATCGACATCGAACCCGAAACCGGCAGAATCATTGGCTTGAGTTAAAGTTTTCGTAGGGGCGACCGGCCAGTCGCCCCTTGCCTGTTTTAAGAATTAACTCTCAAAAAATCCATCAACTTGGCGTGAAATATCTCTGGCATATCGAGATTGGGTGCATGCAAGGCATCAGCCACAATCACCAATTCACAATTTGGTTCAACTTTTGCCCATGCCGGCATTGCCTTGCGAATGTTGCCGGTGCGATCATTGTCTCCTACCATAAGCAGCAAAGGTTTATTCACACTATATCCAGGTTCATAATGCAGACAGGTTGAGCCGGCCATCAAAGTATGAATAAATTCGGCTTTATTGTGTGAAGCCATCGAACGCCGCAGAAATTCTTGAGATTCTTTGGTCCTGGCCGTTGCCTTCAGCGATTGATCAAGCAAAGATTTTTCAGAATAAAGACTGAGGATTCCCTCTGCATGGTCCACCATCCATTTTTCAAGCCTGGTTAATTTTTGAAAATTCCACGTGCAATCAAGACAGAACATTGCTTTCACCCTATTTGGATGATAAAAGACCACCTCCTGGTTTAAATTGCCACCCAGCGAATGCCCAACCAAAATAGCGTGGTCAACTTGAACCGCATCCAATAGTGCTATAAGATCTTCCATGGCAGTAGCCATTGAAAAATCCGCCGGACGGGTTAATCCGTGAGCTGGCATGTCCCAGGCTAATACTCTGAATTCTTCTGCAACAATTGGAAGAGTGGCTTCCCATTCATGATGATCGATCGTTGCACCATGTGTAAAAACCACCAGAGGCGCATTTTCAGGTCCAGCAACCCAATGATGAATGGAGTAATTCTCGCGTTCCAAAATAAATTCCTGCATCTCAGTTGTCATTGGTTCCTCTATTCTCATACTGTTCAATCATTAAATCCAGCATCTGCAGCGCGGATTCCTTGATCAATTTCCGGCTCCCGCCTTTTTGGGTTAATCCGCTTTCAACCATGGCAGCAATGGCTTCAACCGTTGATTCGATAGGCGGTGCATTTTGCTCAGGGATGACGCTGCTGATACTCAAAAATCCCAACGCCAAGAGACTGAAGACATACGTGATCACTTCGGGTGAATGATCCTCACGCAGCAGCCCCGCGGATTGCATCGCCGCCACACTTTCTTTACTCATTAATAAGCGTTTGGTGTAGCGCTCCGGGTCCTGTCGGTGGACAAAGTCACCCAGCACTTTGCCGTTGCGGGTGTATAAAGCACTGACCAATGGATTATGTTGAATGGCCAATAGCGTATGCCGGTAAAGCGCAGCCATCGAGTCATTGGTTTGATCATCAATAATTCGAGTGCGCAGGTCAAGCACGACCTTCTTCATCTCAAACTCGATCAAAGCGTCAATCAGTTCTTCTTTGCCCGGCCACACCAGGTAAATCGCCCCTTTCGAGACCCCAGCCTCTTTGGCAATCTCATCCACTGTGGTTTTATCAAACCCGTAATGGGTTGATAACCGGCTTGCCGCTTCCAGTATCCGCTTCGGTCTTTCCACTCTTTGTTTGTTTACATTTGGATTTTTCATTTTTTGACCAATTATACGATTTTGGTCAAATTGTACTGACTTGTAACTATTAAGTCAAGAGGACAACCATCCTCTGATGGTCATCCTCTTGGTTTTTTTGCCTTGTTTATTTAGATTTTTTCGTGTTGTTCGTGGTTAAAGGGCTTTACTCTCCAGCATACACATCAATGAAATCAAAATCTGCTTGGGTCGATTCACCCGCCGGGGAGAACACCGCCACGCCGACCTTGCCGCTCTGATAGCGTGTATCTTCAACATAGGCAACATAGTCACCGTTTACAAACATGGTGAAATAAGAGTCCAAACAATCAGCTTCAATATTATTTTCACCGACGCCGGCATCAATAAATTCTGAAGCGGTCCATTCGGTGAGCTGTTCCATCTCGCCGCCATTGATGGCAATGATACTGGCCAAGCCGTCTCCACGGATGGCGAAAAACACGCCATTGCCATTGGGTTGCATGCGGCAGGTGAGGCCGTACATTCCCATGTCATCCGCTCCAGCTTTAACCATCGAGGCTTTGGCAAACAAGATCAAGTCTTGCCCTGAGAAATCACTGCTGACGGTCACCAGTTTTTCAGCCTCGGTCACAGTTACAGAATAAACTTCGCCATTTGAATTCGAAACCATGCCACCCTCAACCACGCCATTCGGCCAGCCGTCAGCATTGTCAAAAGGCTGGTGCAGAAGCTGACGCGGACCGGCCAAATCGTAGCTTGTCGTTGAATTTAAATCAACCTCATATCCTTCATTGACAGTGAAAAAATCACAGGTTTCGGCTCTTACATCCACACTCGACTGAGGCAGCCCTGAAAAAACTCTGCTCTCACCCGGCGCAATGGATTCGCCATCTTCCAATAAGTCATCACTCCAGAATTCTTCTTCAGAAGGCACAATGAATAAACCGCAGATAGTAAAATCGGATTCATTATTAACTTCAAGCTCAAAACCGCCTGATGCAGCGGGAACATTGACATCGGCAATCGTCGCAGAATGAACAGTCAAATTATCAAAAGCCGCTGTAATCGGGTCCGCACTGCCTGAATAAACTGAAAGAGCGATATCACCTGAAAAAAAAGTGTAATCAGTGGTTGAAGCCACTTCTACATCATTCACCAATAAAGTTAATTCAGCGCCATTACAAATTGCAGTCAAATGATTGGTGCGGCCATCCGTATAGACTGCATCATTGTATTCCCAATCAACAAGTTCAGTGGTTTCATCCTCGTAAAACAACTCAATAGCAATATTGCCTTTGGTGTCAATTCTAAAACCATAACCATCGCCGTTCTCTTGAATGCGGCAGTCCACGCCAAACCCGTCTTCAGTCTCTGCATTGTCGTCTAGAATATCAACATCCACATCAATTATGACATCACTAAAATATTGACCAGCAACGCCCCAGTTATAGTTACTTTTTTGTATGGCTACTATTTGATAAGTCCCATCAACATAATTGGTGGTGCCGTATTCGTCATCAAGAATATCCCAGCCTGAATCTGGATCGCTGAAATCATCTGAGAAAAGAAGTGTGTCTACAGGCGGAAAATCTGTGGCTTGAACCACTTCAGTAGGTTCCAGTCGCTCAAGTGTTCCTGCCGGGGTTGCCAATATCATTTCTTTGATCGGGTCCGATTGGATCAATTTGCTGATCACTCCGCAGCCTGACAAACCAACCGCTAATACAAGGGCAAAAACTAAATAAAAAATCGATATTTTTTTCATAATTGTCCTTTTGTCTTTTAGATTACAAGAAATTTGGGTTGAGTACCATAAAAAATACATACATATTGTATAATTTTTGACGTACTTGGAAGGATATCATGTCAAAATATTATTTTCAACAACAAGATTTAAAAGATTACACAATTCGCTACTTCGTTCGCTGGGGAGTGCCTGCAGAAGATGCAGAACTTGCAGCGGAAGTTCTGGTTTCCTCCGACGCCCGCGGTGTGGATTCTCACGGCATGATCCGATTGAACAGTTATTATGGCTCCAGGCTGCGCAAGGGGTTGATTGATCCTTTGTCACCCATCACCGTTCTCAAAGAAACCCCCACAACTCTCGCGATGGATGGTGGCAATGGTCTCGGCCACCCGTTGGGTATAAAAGCCATGCGGCGCTGCATTGAAAAGGCTTCCACCGTCGGGCTGGCTTTTGCCACCGTTCGCAACAGCAATCATTACGGCATCGCTGGTTATTACGCCATGCTAGCCCTGCCCCATGACATGATCGGCATCAGTTTCACCAATTCCGGTCCTCTGGTGGCGCCCACCCATGGCAGAACCGCCATGTTGGGCACCAATCCCATTGCAGTAGCGGTACCTGCAAACTCGCAGCGCCCGTTTGTGTTGGATATGGCCACCAGCATAGTCCCCATCGGACGCGTCACCGTTTATCAAAAAGAAGGCAAGTCAATCCCCGCGGGTTGGGGGGTGAACAATAAAGGCGTTATCACTGAAGACCCGTCTCAAGTAATAGAAGGCGGGGCACTGATGCCCCTGGGCGGCTCGGATATTATGCGTGGTTACAAAGGATATGGCCTTGCGCTCTTGGTGGATATTTTTGCAGGTGTACTTGCCGATGGCGGGTTTAGCGATAATGTAACAGGGTCTTCGTCTGATCAACCCGCCAAAGTGGGACATTTCTTTGGCGCCATCAAAATTGATGCATTCCGTGAGATCAATAGTTTCAAACAATCCATGGATGAATTGTTGCAAAAAATAAAAGACTCCCCAAAAGCCGAAGGCGAAGAACGCATCTTTATCCACGGCGAAAAAGAATTTGAAAACGCAGATCGATCTGAAGTGGAAGGCGTCGTCTTATCCGAAACCACGGTTAACATCCTCAAAAAATCAGGCCTCGAAGACGGCGTCGAATTTAACCTCACTCCAATAAAGATAACTTAACCATAAATAAATACTGTCCACAACACTCAAATCCGGCATTTTTCCAATAAACAGATAAATGATTGTCAAAAACTATTGTTTGTCATTTCAGTTTTTTGTACAATAAGGAAAAATAGTTGCTTTCTCTTCAGTCAATTAATGAGGGATTATGGCGACTAAAGCAGCAAAAATATTGGTACTACTGATGCTATTGCTTTTAACATTAGGTTGTGTAATTCCAATTGTTGGTGAGACTGGCCAGAACTTAATTAACAATTTAGTGGATTGGGGAGATGAAGCCACTCGAACACTCCAGCCTACTTTACTCATCCCCACTGATAATTCCAATAAAAATAATGAAATTGCTGATACTGCGGGTATATATAAAGGAATATCTACTATTTCAGATATTTGGGTGAATTCATTTGGCGGTAAAGTTTATCTCAACAATTTTGAGATCTCTATTGATAAAAAAGGAAAGATAACTGGCACTTTGGAATCATACTGGGAGACCGAGGATAGTGAACCGATGAAATGGGAACCTAATCCTGGGGACTCACCACACTATTGTGTTACTCGCATGAGCAATCTTGACCAGGGCACGATCACGGGCAGCTTAATGGAGCCGGATGGAAGCCGACAATACATCTATGGTCTGATTGAACTCAATATGTTTGCAAAAAAACAAATCTTCCGTATAGACTGTCCGGCGGATTTCGAAGAGAACCTTGGATATTATAAAATCTATGCTGATATCTATATCGATGGAAACCACCTGACAGGCAAAGTGAGTAATGACATCGGTGGTACATCTCTTACTATCGACGCAATTAAGCAGTAATTCTCTCTTGAATAAAGATAATTAAAATAAAAAATGTCTCCGATTTCTCTAATGATTTCGGAGACATACCTTTAATTGAAGAAATTTTTAGTCGTACTTCCTTATCAATATTTTTGTGCCTTTTGCGGCTCGAATTATTGCGATCCCACCTGTCTTCAGTTTTTTTCGGGGTGAGCCATGAAACGGCGAATGGGGTATTAATGATTTTTACTTCAATAGCAAAATACAGGCCTCATCGCCATTTAAATGCAGCCAGCCCTTTTCAATCTTAGGTAAAGTTTCGCGCTTGTTCGAAAGCAGCAGTTCCCATTTGGCATCATTCAAACGCGGACCCAAAGCCAGCTTGATTTTGCGCTTACCAAAATTCAACGCCACCAAAACAGTTTGTCCTTCCACCTGGCGTAAATACCCCATCACCTGCTGTGGTTCGTAAGTTAGCGGTACAAACATACCCTTCTGCAGAGCTAAAGTATTTTTCCGCAGCTTCAATATTTTGCGATAGAAATTCAAGATCGAATTTGGATCTGTTTTCTGCGCCGCTACGTTTCTGTTGACATAATTCGGATGAATCTTTAGCCAGGGCTTGCCATCACCAAAGCCAGCATTATTCTGAGAAGACCACTGCATCGGTGAGCGGCAGCCGTCCCTACCTTTGTTAAATGGCCAATAAGTTACACCCACTGGATCCTGAAGATCACTTTTCTTTAATGGGATATCCCGCATCCCAATTTCTTCTCCATAGTATAGAAACGGCGTGCCACGGAGTGTCAGCAGCATGGCGGCGGCAACTTTCAATCGCTCATCATTTTCGGGGGCATTGAACCGGGTTGCGCTGCGCACAGTGTCATGATTGTTCAACACGTAGTTCGGCCAGGTTTCACCAAGTGTTGCTTCCCATTCCAACACGAATTTCAAGAATTTATCCGGCTTCCATGGGAAATGAATAAAGGCAAAATTAAATGCGGCGTGTAATTTGCCAGTACCGCAATATTTGGCAGAGGTTTTAGCATCAGCCAAAAAGGTCTCTCCAACCGCGTAGCGCTCAGGGTAATTATCCAAAGTAGCCCGAATTTCTTCAACCACTCCCATCATCTCTGGTCGGTCAGCATCATAAATATGTACTTGTTGATCGAAAGGACGAATGCCAAACTTGCGTGGATTGTCTCGATAATGATCGTCTTTAAAGAACTCGTTGAACACATCCAGTCTGAAACCATCCACCCCGCGCTCAGCCCAGAAGCGGAAAACCGACATCATCTCGGCGCGCACATCCGGGTTGCGCCAGTTGAGGTCAGGCTGTTCCTTAACAAACATGTGATAGTACCATTCGCCTGTTTTCTCGTCATAATCCCAGGCTTTGCCGCCAAAAATGGATTGCCAGTTGTTGGGGGGTGCATTTTTGCCTTTAGGGCTGGTGCGCCATAGATACCAATCCCGCCTGGGGTTATCTTTTGAGCTTCTTGATTCGATAAACCAGGGGTGTTGGTCAGAGGTATGGTTCATCACCATGTCAAGAATTACTTTGATCTTGCGTTCATGCGCCTGCGTGACCAGTTCCTCAAAATCTGCCATCGTGCCGTATTTGGGGTCAATTCCCTTGTAATCTGCCACATCGTAGCCGAAATCCTTATCCGGTGAAGGATTAATCGGCGAAAGCCAGATGGCGTCCACACCGAGGTCGGCCAGATAATCCAGTTTGCCGGTAATGCCCGACAGGTCGCCGATGCCATCGCCGTTGCTGTCAGCAAACGACCGCGGATAAATTTGATAAATGACACCGTCCCGCCACCACAAAAAATCAGACATGTTTACCCTCGTCGAAATAAAGTAAAGTAATTATAAGCATTTAATCCCACCATGTACCATCTGACTTACCTACCTATATTAAAGGTTGTACATTATTATGTTTTGCACTCAAATCCAATGCAAATTTAACCAAATAGGTGTATATATAAATAACAAAAGGAATATATATGGCTACAATTTATGATTTTACAGTTGAAGACGCTCATGGCAAATCTCTTTCGTTATCGCAGTACAAAAACAAGGTCATGATCATCGTCAATACCGCCAGCAAATGCGGATTCACTCCCCAATATAAAGACCTTCAAAGCCTTTACGACACTTTTCACGACAGCGGGCTTGAAATTCTGGCTTTTCCATGCAACCAGTTTGCATCCCAAGAAAGCGGCACGGATGACGAGATTCAAGAATTTTGTCAGATCAACTTCGGGGTAACCTTCCCGGTGCTTGCCAAAATCAAAGTCAATGGAAAAGATTCTCATCCACTGTATAAATATTTACGCTCAAAAAAGGGCACCCGTCTGGGCAGCCAGATCAAATGGAATTTCACCAAATTCCTGATCGCCAAAGACGGCAGCATCTTCAAACGATTTGAACCTAATGTTAACCCTCAAGAAATGGCGCCTTTCATTGAAGCCTTGCTGAAAGAAAAAGATGTCGCTTGACCCTCTGTGTTCTCACTCTGTGAACTAGCGTTCTTCGCGCGTTATGTGTTACGAAAAAATGATTTTTCGAAAAAGGTCTTCTTTGCGATCTCGCGGTTGTTGCACCCCCGAGCACAGCGAGTGGGATTGCGAATTTGCGAGAGAATAATTACTTACTTGATCAACTCTGTTTCGGTGTGTTTTTCCTTGCATGCTACTTGACAATATGATAAAATGATTAGTGGTAAGTCAGTCAAGGAGATTTCAACACCGAAAAGTGGGTAGCCCCCACTTTTCTTATTATTTCACATAATTAAGTAACCATAACAGGCGGAGAAAAAAGCATGAAGAACGAATTTACCCTCGCATTCAACGAAGTACTTGAAGACAAGGGACTACCCAAAGAGATCATCTTAAAAGCCCTCGAGTCGGCCATGGTGTCAGCTTACCGCCGCTCTGTAAACGCTTCGGCTCAGCAAAATGTTGAAGCCGTTGTCGATACCGAGACCGGCAAAGTGACCATCTATGCTGAAAAAGAGGTCGTGGAGTCGGTTGAAAACGACATCACCGAGGTTTCACTTGAGGTTGCCCGCAAGGTCAATCCCGAAATCGAACTCGGTGGCTTGATTACCGTAGAAACCACCCCCACCGATTTTGGCCGTGTGGCAGCCCAAACTGCCCGCCAGGTCATTCAACAGCGCATCCGTGATGCTGAACGAGCCGCCCAAATTCTCTTCTATGAAAAACAACTCGGCGAGATCGTCAACGGTATGGTTCAATCTGTAAATGCCACCGGTTTGACTGTCGGTCTCGAAATGAAGACCGAAGCCAGCATGCCTCGCAAAGAAATGATCCCCGGTGAACGTTTTCATATTCACGACCGCGTTCGCGCCCTGGTAGCCGAAGTCAAAGACAACCAGCGCGGACCTCAGATCATCCTCTCCCGTACCCATCGCAATTTCTTGCGCCGCCTGCTTGAAAACGAAGTTCCTGAAATCTTCCATGGCATTGTAGAAATCCGCTCCATTGCCCGTGAACCCGGCCAGCGCGCCAAAGTAGCCGTTTCAGCCACTCAACAAGGCATTGACCCGGTGGGCGCTTGCGTTGGCATACGCGGTGTCCGCATTCAGGCCATCGTTCGTGAACTGCACGACGAAAAGATTGACGTCATCGAATGGAATCCTGATCCGGCCATATTCATCTCCAAAGCCATCAGCCCGGCCCGTGTCAGCGGCGTTTACCTTAATGAACTAAAAGTCGGCGGCGGCAAAACAGCCACCGTCGTTGTCCCCGAAGATCAACTCAGTCTGGCCATCGGCCGCGACGGACAGAACGCCCGTCTGGCAGCCAAACTGACCAGTTGGCGCATTGACATCAAAAGTCTTCCTGAAGCTGCATCTGATTCAGTCTTCAAAATTAAAAATGACGGCACTTTTGCTGCCATGCTGGTCAGTGAAAAAGAGAATGTCGAAAAGATGGAAGAATACCTCGGCCGCAAGGCAGAAGGCCGTCCGCTCGCACCCGAAGAATTGGACTTCATGGCCAAATTCGTCGATCGCGTCGAACGTAAGGCCACTGCCAAGACTGAAGAACAGAAAAAAGCTGAAGAGACACAGTTTGAAAAACTCAAAAAACTGGTGCCTGCTTCAACCTTTAGTGTCAGCATTCTTGACAGCAATCTACCCGAACACGTTGCCTACATCCTGCAAGAAGCCGGTTTCTCCACGCTTGGTGAACTTGCCGTTCAGATGAAACTTGAACCTGATAACATCCTGCGCTTGCAGGGCATCGGTCCGCGCGCCATGGTCAACATCGAAATGATTATGGCTGCCCTGGATGAACAATTGGTCGCCGAACAGGAAGCCGCGGCTCTCAAAGCATCGGAACCCGTGGTTGAGACCCCCGTTGTGGTTGAAGCTCCAGTTGCCGAAAACCTGCCAGTCGATGCTCATATTGAGACTGGTGAAGCTATAGTTGCAGCTGAAACACCTGATGGCGAAGCCAAACTGGCTGAATCAGAACTCGAAGAAGAAATTTCACTCGAAGAAATCTTCACCTTGCGTCCTGAGGTGTTGGATACCGCCGTGATCGTCGATGAAGAAGAAGGCGAATCCAGTGATCCGAGCAAGAAGAAGAAAAAGAAGAGCAAGCACGTCGTTGTTACGTATGATCCTGATCGCGACCTCACCATGGTAACCAAGAAACACAAACGTGGCGGCGGCGATTGGGATTTCGAGGAATAAGAAGCGAGAAGGA
>PHBW01000015.1 GCA_002840715.1 Chloroflexi bacterium HGW-Chloroflexi-4 | reverse complement strand
CCCCCCCCGCCACTACTGCATGCGCTCTCTGCAACTTGTGATTAAGGCTCACCTTCTGAGCTGCGGCAAAGGCGTTTTTTTGAGTCTCAGGGACGAGATTCATTGTAATATCCACAAGTGTCTCAAGCCCCATTGCTGGTATTTTGTATCCACCGTCAAGTATTCTTTCTTTTGCAAGAACTCTAACCACATTTCGAGTTCGCGGCAAAAGTTCCTGGACGGTTTGCCGAAAACCATTGTCTCCCACGCTTTTTGTAATCACCGCAACGACCGGGATATATTTATCCAGCATTTCTACAAGGTTAATTTCAGCATCTTCAACACGACGAGAGTCTTCCATCACACAAACCCAAGCGATATGAATATGCTGGTTGGGGTCTTTGCTTTTTCTCTTGTCCTGTATAAGCTTTTCAAGTTCTTGAATGGTATTGTTATACTCGCTTATTTCCAGCCCGCGGGTGTCGAATATACTTAGAGGAATCCCTTCCTTTTCGATTTCTCTGGTAGTCTTGGTCACAGGGCGCCCATCCCCTGTTTCAGCCAAATTACCTTGAAAGACTGCGTTGATGAGCGTACTTTTACCAACACCCGTTTTACCAGCAATGAGTATATTAACCTTGCCGCGTTGCGTTAATGCCTCTTCTAATTTTTGTTTCAATAGTTCAGCAAAATCTAATTCATTTTTCACGCTCATGACTTCTCCTCTAAAGGCGGATAACTCATACGGATATTAATTAAGCAGGCTTGATTATGCGCAAATCCGATACACTGCTATTAACCCGTATATAACCCACGCTCAAAATACTCTAGGTTACCCCCTGACACAATTAATTATATCTTTCCTCTTTACAAATACAACAAAAAAGTGCCCATCCAAAAGTGGGCACTCACGGTTCACGAATTACTGAATTTGCTTTACCGATCTAAACTTTATCCATTAAATCCAATAGAGACCAAACTTCAGAAATAAGAATAACCTTAAACTCCAATATTTAAATTTTTATGATTTCCTACTCATTATTTAATTCAAATTGTTCTAAATGATTCCTAAATGTTAAAGTAGCAGGCTCAGCATAATTTTGTTTTTAAAGTCAAAATTAGTAAAATATGCATCCTTCCTCTACCTCAATAATTGATTTTCCTTATTTAAGTTTGAAATTCAACATTTTTTTCGGCCTAATTTTTCCTTATTTGTGATTTTAAAGGTAATAGCAAACAAAAATAATACAGCGGGAATTATCGTTATGTAAGGCAAAAAAGGAATAATACTGTTGATGATTACCTTTAATGCTTGAATTGCTTCAGTCATCTTTGAACCTAATATCAATTGTACAAAAATGATTATTAAACAAGCGAATGCAGCCAAAATAATTGGCGAAAGGAAAAGCCCAATAATCAATAGAAATACTCTTAATACTTTATTTTTCATTTCAAGTTACCAACATATTATTGTTTCTCTTCATTGTTCCTGCCAAAACTAAACTCAAAAATCCAACAAGCAGCATGAGTACTCCTGCAATGATCATCCAATTGTTAACCCCAACTGCTTCAGCAACAGGACCGGCAATGATCATTCCTATAGGGATACCTAAACTCATTGCACTGGTGACCAATGATATGACCTTGCCCATGTTTTCCGGTGGAATACTTTGCTGAATATACCCCATATATGGAATATTTCCCAACATACCAGTTGTCCCCATCACAAAAACCACAATGCAAAATGCCCAAAAAGCTGTCGCGGGTAATATTCCTCCAATTAGGGAGCATCCTCCAAGTAATAATGCGGATAAAGTAATCATTTGGAATGGCTTCTTTATCCCACCTGTGAGGCCTATCAAAAGCGCGGAGAGAAGCATGCCCATAGAGAAAAGTGTTTGAATAATTCCATTATGCCAGGCCGTTCCGTTAAAATAATTCTTCACCATTAAGGGTAAAAGCGAACCAAGAGGCATAAAGACGATACTTGTTATAAATATTAATAGCGACATTTTCAGGAGCAGATTATTTTCCCTTATTGCATGAAACCCAAGCTTCAGATCATTAATGATGCTTGGTTGTTCCTTCCGGGCGGCTGAGTGATTACCAATTCTCACAACAGACAGTACCAAAACAGCAAGTAAAGCCCCCACAATATCTACAAACATAATGAATTGCAGGCTTGTGATACTCAATAATAGTGCCCCCAACATAGGCCCGGCCATTGCACAAACAGAGGAAACCATCTGCCCTAATCCCCCAGCCTTGGTCAACTCACTTTCAGGAACTAGCTGGGGAATGGCGGCTTGTAAGGCCGGTTTATGGAAGGTTTCTCCGAGAGCTCTGATAAACAAAATAATGTAAACAAAAATTAGAGAGGGTTTTCCTAAAATAAATGATATTCCTAAAACCAAGCTTGCAGCCGCAACCCCTAAATCAGCAATAATCATAATAATCTTACGGTTATAACGATCAATCCACACACCTGCAAAAGGTCCAATCAATACCTGAGGTAATAACCCGACAAGACTGGCAATCGTCAACGCAATTGCCGAACCTGTTTCGATGGTAATCCACCAGATTATGGCAAATTGCACAGCACTGGAACTTAAAAGTGAGAATGCCTGGCCAATGTACAAGGTAAAAAAAGGTTTTCTCCAACTCGTCGAGCTTTCAATCATTTTTGGCCTCCAAACTGGCCATAATTATCTTCGCGCAATCTCTTGCGCCATTCTCAGTGGCAATATTCTTTGCTAATTCCTTTGCGTTTGAAACGATATGTTCTTGCATGGCATAACGAATCGATTCAGAAAATTTTTCAGAAGTAAGTTTCTGTATTGATATTGGTTTTGGGCCAACACCCAGATCGTATGCCCTTTGAGCCCAAGCAAATTGATCCAAAGCAAATGGGAATATTATGCTCGGAATCCCGGCTTCAAACCCTGCCGCAGACGTTCCCGCACCACCATGATGACAGACTGCTGATACTTTAGAAAAAAGCCATGAATGAGGAACATTATCGATCTTATAAATAGTGTCAGGAATATTCTGAAGGTTTCCGAATCCACTAATAATGGCGCGTTTACCTGTAGTGGCGAGTCCTTCAAGAATAATCTTTGATATCTTTTCTAAATTTTCGCCCATGACCATGCTTCCAAAACCGATATAGATCGGTTTTTCTCCATTATTGAGAAAATCCACTAGCTCCATGGGGGGGATGAAATCATCTTGTTCTTCCAAGTACCAGTAACCCATCTGGTGTATATTCTCATTCCAATCAGTTGGCCGGGGAAAAACAAAATTACTGCAAGATACAATTGCTGGATGTCGTCGATTAGTATGTCTTTCGAATGGACAACCATAATCAGCAGGCAATCGACCAAACTTTTCCTTCCAAAACGGTTTTAATGATGCATCTGATGCCATCCATAGCATACTTTGTAATATTTTATAGCTGAGGAGGTTTACCCCAGGATTGGAAGGTGCTTTACCATATAAAATGACAGAGGTCTGCTCTTTCGATTTGTTCAATGGGAAAGGAGTCGCCAGAATGGACGGAATGCCCAATTTCTCAGCTGCATAATAACCGATAGCCATTCCCGGATGGTAGACAATCGCTTCACTTCCTTCACAGGCAGCGTAATAATGCTCCACCATATACACACCATATTTTTTCATTTTATTAAAACTGAAGAACATTTTTAGTGGATTATCAGCTTTCTGTGCCTCTCGGATCATATTCTTGTCCACATTAAGGGATTCAAAATCCATATCTATCGAGAAAAAATCAATCCCATAACTTCTAACAAATTTTTCGTGATTTCTTGTTACCGCAATACGTACCTCTTTTCCCAGTTTTTTTAGTTCTATTGCAAGCGCTAAATAAGGTTGAACATCTCCACGAGTGCCACCGCATAAGATTGTGATCATCTAAAAACTCCATTTATATAATTTATCCGACAACATGTTGTATAATATACCAAAGGGAATTGTTCTTATCAACCAACAATATCTAGAAAAATGTCGGATTTTTGGGAGGTCCCCATGCAAAAACATGCAGAAATTACCGAACAAACAAGGCAAAACCTTATTGAGGCTTTTTGGTCTTTCTATACCACTAAGCGAATTGACAAAATAACTGTGAAAGAAATTACCAATAAGGCGGGATACAATCGAGGCACCTTTTATGAATATTTCCAGGATGTCTACGAAGTTCTGGAAGTAATAGAAAATTTTTCATTACCCACGCTGGATGAACTGCCCCCACTTGTGGATGAAAATCCTAATTCGCCTGCATTTATTAATTCGTTTATGGCGCTGTATCAAAAGAAATATAAATACTACAATCACTTACTAGGGGATAATGGCGATCCGGCTTTTCAGAGAAAACTAAAGGACAGTCTTAAATCCTCAATTATTCTGGCTTTGAAAAATAAAGAAGAGATTGACCTCGAAGAGATAGATATTATGCTTGAATACATTCTATCGGGGATGATTGGTATCTTGATTTACATGTTTCAACAAAAACCAAATTTATCCGAGGAAAAGATAATCTCTTTGCAATATACTCTTATGCAAGGGGATATGGTTAATAAGCTTTTAAAAATGATGAGATAAATTGCGATGATTTCTCTTAAGACCCCATGCTAAACAAATCCTATTTTCATAGACCTTTAACGACTATCCTATTGATTGAGAATCCGAGACAACCTAATAGTATTCGCGGAAAAAACAGAGACGAAAAAAAAACGAACCATCCACAGAGAAGTTCTTCCTAATCACTATTCACTATTCACTACTCCCTCATCACTCCCAACAAAAAGTGCCCTCCAATTGGAAGGCACTTACGGTTCTCAGTTCTCGGTTTATGCCGCACTTATTACCAGTCTAAACTTATACCGCCCGAACCTATTTACCAAATTTTAGGGTGAAAATACTAATCCAATATTTTGATGTTTTGATAGACGAAACAGTTGACCCTCTCATTAATAAATCATCAACATGTAAGATAATTACCAAATCCAATTATGATAAATGTTGAGCCCTGCTCACTAGGCAGGGCTCTTTAAATAACCACGTACAAGGAGAAAGAATCGACTGTAAATTAACTTTGTGTTTTTCTACCGGTTAATGCCACTGCCAAAATGATGATCGCCCCACGAACGATCATTTGCTGACTTGCTTCAAGACCCATTAAAATCAAACCATTATTAATAAGGCCAATCAGAATTGCACCAATAATGGTTCCAATTACTGACCCTTTGCCCCCAAAGAGGCTGGTGCCTCCTAAAACAACAGCTGCAATAACCGAAAGTTCATCGCCTTGCCCCCATTGGAAACGTCCAGAATGAAGGCGACCTGCATAGAGCATACCGGAGATTGATGAAACAACAGACATAATCACGAAGGTAATGTACTTGATTTTCTTGGTATTGATGCCGCTGTATCGTGCAGCAGTTTCATTTCCACCGGTGGCCAGAACCTGGCGGCCAAAGGGGGTGGATTTTAGACAGGCATGCCCGATCAACAGCGCAAGAATCGTCCAGATAAAAAGGGTTGGAATAATTCCTACGTTACCAGAACCAAAAATAAAAGTATAAGTTTCATTGGCGATGGGAATGGGTGCCGTCTTGGTGATCCACATGGCTGTGCCGGTTGCCACACCCTGCATACCAAGCGTAACCAAAAATGAAGGGATGCCAACCTTGGTTATCAAAAAGCCGTTCAAAAGTCCGATCAAGACACCGGTCAACAACCCGGCGAGGATTCCAGCCAGGATGCCAAACTGACCAATGATAATGGCAGTGGTAACCGATGCCAACCCGGCAACCGCACCTACCGAAAGATCAATTTCAGCTGCAGCCAGTACGAAAGTCATGGCGACAGCCATCACTGAAATTGTGGCAGTCTGGCGAAGAATATTCAACAGGTTATTGGGGCTTAAGAATCCCATTTTGAACAAACTGCCAGAGAAAATGAGAAATATAACCACAAAAGTGATGTAAACCACATAATCACGCCAATAAAATTTCTTGATGAAACGCGAAAAACCGTTGCTGTTATCACTCGATGGGGAAATGGGATTTAAATTAGACACTGGCTTGTGCTCCTTGAATAATTTGATGCAGTTTATCTTCACTCTTTACCTCGGTGCGCAGCATCTCATCCACGATGCTGCCGTTTTTAATAATCACAATACGGTCGCTGATGGATAAAAGCTCTTGCAATTCAGAAGAAATGATCACAACACCTTTGCCCTCATTGGCCAGGTTGCGCGCCATTTCAAGAATTTCAGTCTTGGTTCCAATATCCACACCGGCGGTGGGTTCATCCATGATCAGAATATCAGGCTCGGTGCTTAACCATTTGGCAATGACTACTTTTTGCTGGTTGCCGCCGGATAATAAACGAATTTCTTTATCAATTGAATCACATTTTATCTGTAGTTTTTCTACAAAACCATTGGCCAATGCGACAATTTTGTGATCATCGACAAATATTTTATGCTTTTCGAGTTTTCGAAGGTTTATAAGTGGAAGTTCAAAATTTTCTTTGATGGAATGCATGGTAGACAACCCTTGTAGACGGCGGTCTTCGGGGATAAAAGCAATTTTAGCCTTCATTCCACTCTTTGCATCGTTAATCCTGACTTTTTTACCTTTGACTTTTATATCACCAGATTGCGCAGGTGTAATCCCAAAAATGGTTTGCACCAATTCTGTACGCCCGCTGCCCATCAACCCTGCCAGACCCAACACTTCACCTGCAAACAGTTTAAAGCTGACATCACAAACCTCTTGATTGCAGTTTAGATGATTGACCTCCAACAGTGGGGTGGCTGTTGGATCAACAAGGTATGTCGATTTCTTGATTTCTCGAACATCTTTATGACCCAAAATATGCTCAATAACCTGTTGAATGGACAGGTTTTGAACCTGCTCAGTAATAATATTCTTACCATCACGTAAGACCGTAATCCGATCCGCGATCTGGAAGATTTCTTCCATGCGGTGGGAAATATAAATAATGGAGATGCCGCGTTCTTTTAATTTGCGCAGCAAGCCGAACAAGGTCATAGTTTCAGTGTGGGTTAATGAAGCTGTAGGTTCATCCAATATGAGAATTTGTGCGTCTTGTGATAATGCTGCCACGATCTCGGTCAACTGGCGATAACCGGTACTTAATTGTTCAACCGGCAGACTGGGATCCAGATCAACACCCATTTCGTGTAACAAGATGGATGCCTTTTTTTCATCAATCCTATCGTTGATCAAACCCAATTTAGAACGAGATTCCCTGGTTAAGAATATATTCTGAGCAACCGTTAAGGAAGGAATCAGACTAAATTCCTGAAAAACCATTGAGATACCATTTAATCTTGAATCGCTGGGAGAATTGATGGTTACCGCTTTCCCGTTGATCAAGATTTCTCCTTCTTCCGGTTGGTATATGCCTCGCAAAATTTTCATCAAGGTCGACTTGCCAGCTCCATTTTCACCCAACAAAGCATGGATCTCGCCCTGTAATAATTCAAAGTTAATATGATCCAATACACGGATATGGTTAAATTCCTTGGTGATCCGTTTCATTTCTATGATCGCTGGTGTCATTGAAAACGCCTTTCAAATGTCAACTTCAGGTATTTCAAAAAAATAACAAATAATTCCAAGATTGATTTAAATTCTCCTCAGTGGAGAAATTCCACTGAGGAGAGGTGGAAAATAGTTTTACTTATTTTGCAGCATCAGTGATGTCAGCAGGAGGATCCGCATGATAAACTGTCGTCCAGGCTTCTAAAACATTGTCGTGGTCAACTGGCAGCATGTAGAGTGCGACATAAGCAGGAGCAGTCTTATTGAGCAATCCGTAACCAGCCAGGATGGCTTCAGTTTCACCCTGATCGTAAGGACGTTGGGCGCCAAGACCCTTAACCATACCGCCCTTGGCAATTTCCACAGCTACATTCAAACCAAGGTCTATGGTGGTGATGACAAGGTCCGTATCACGGCTCATGGCACGAGCAGCAGCCATAACACCTTCAGCGGGGACATCCCAGACAGCCCAGATACCTTTGAGGTCAGCATTTTTGGTCATCATAGCTGAGGCAGCTTTTTCAGCATCTCCTGCGAAGTCTGGTCCAGTGATGCCTTGTTCTTCTACAATCTCAATACTGGGATAGTTGTCTTTGATGGTCTTAACAAAGGCTTCATATCTTTGTTTTGTCACAAAGAAATCGGCTTCATGATAGATAACGCCAATCTTGCCTTCGCCGCCAATGCTTTTAGCCATGAGGTGGGCAGCAGCAACACCATTGCCATAATTATCAGCAGAGACAACACTCACATAGTCAGTACCTTGCGCCATGTCAGCAGGAACATTATCCATGAAGACCAACTTGATACCAGCAGCGGCAGCGGCTTTGTAAGCAGCAGAGGTAGCCACGGGATCAGTCGGGATGGAAACGATGATATTGGGTTTCATGGCCATAACTGTTTCGATGTCAGAGACCTGTTTCTCAGGTTTGAAACCAGCGTCAGTGACTGCAACAACTTCGATTCCCATGGCTTCAAACTGAGCTTTCAAGCCTGCAACCTGGGCATTGGACCAATCATTACCGGCATAATGCATCACAATAGCTGCGGTAGCGTTCATGTCTTTGATTTGGGCCAGCTCTTCATCGGTAAGAACAACTTCACTTGCAGCGGTAGGTGTCTCTCCGTTGGGACCTGTGGAGAATACCTGACCTTCAAGTGCAGCCAGGGCTGCCACTGGATCCACAGCAGCCACGGGGGCTTCAGTGGGAGCAGCAGTTGCAGCCACATCAGGAGCTTCGGTTGCGGCAACCGTGGGAGCAACTGTTGGAGCTGCGGTACATCCTGTAAGAACCAAGCTGAAGACCAAAACCAGACCAATAACGACTTGCAACATATTATTCTTCATTTCGTTCTCTCCTCTTCGGTTTATTGTAAATGGCGATTGCCATTTGACCACTATGAAATACTGCCGATCTATTTCAGCAAAAGTGCGGCTTCAGGTGAAAGTGGAGAAGCCAAGAGTTTGCCAGCGGAAAGTGCTTTCACAAGGACTTTCTTTTTATCGTTTGTGGCGAAAAGACTTTTAGCGGTCTCAACATCCATAAACAAGCCAACCGAAACCGTGGTATAGGTTTTGTTCACCCACTCCACTACCGACTTGGATACCGTGGAAAAGCCGCGCAGCGATTCTAGTTCAGTGGGGTCAACCGTGGTGACATTATCAACTTTCAGATCACCATCAAAACCAAGAACCAGGGTAGCCCACAGTTCATCTTTATCAAAGACACCCATTACCAATGAAGTGTTGGGTTTCATATATTTTTGTGCTGCCTCTGCAATGGCTTCATGCGAGGAACCCACACGCCACTGCAAACCCAGATTAGAACTGGCTTTGTTGGGATAAGTGACAACCGCTTCGGGATACTCATCAAGTTTGGAGAACATACGGTGAACATAAACATCCAGATCTTCGTTGGCATTCCAACTGTTTTGAACTTCGCCGAAATATTTCTCGAGCACCCGCCTTTCGAGAATCATGACGAAATCGCATTTGCCCGGGTTATCTTCATAGATTTTTTTTGCGGCTGCTTGTGAATCGGTTACCCGATCCACGCTGCGGATAATTTCGGCTCGATGCGTATGAACGAATTTCAAGATTTCGCCGTTTTCATGAATCACGATGATGCGGCGTTTTGATTTTGCAGACTCAAGCAAGAGTGACTGCATATTTCGCCAATGATTGACGTCAATATCTGCCATTAATGGATTTTCATGCAACATGGTTTTATCCCTCGCATTCGTAAATCTTGATAGTATAGGCGGGCATTGCATCAGACCAGACTGATCCATCCACCTTGGCTTCCTTGCCACTCCAAATTTCAGTCACTTTTTTGAATGACTCACCAATACCCACCTTGGCATCAATTGCATCCGCGCTCGGGTTGCACACGAAGACCAATTTTTTGGATTTTTCATTCGGCAAAGCATGAACCGTCAGATCCAGGCGGACATCATTTTTTACAACCTTGACTGCATTCAGGTCAGCAAAAATGACGCCCAATGTTTTTTCTGCATCCAACAATTGCGGCAGATGAATCATTTGACCTTTTCCAACTGGATAAGCGGTTCCGAGGATTTCACCATTCGAAGTCGCTGGTTTTGAATTTCCGCCGGCGATAGCATCCAGAATGGTGGTGTCGTTAAACATCTTCTCATTCAAATGCGGAAGGATTGGACCCAAGACAACCGTGCCGCCGGATTTGGCGTATTCCACAAGTTTGAACTGAAGCTCAGCGCCCATAAACTCAAAGGAACTGACCAAGACTGCCTTATATTCTTTGAGTCGCTCCAAAGCCAATTGAGAATCACTCAACAAGAACTGGTAGCTGGCATCGCTTAAGGTCTTGTAGTTATTCATGAACCAGTTGGCTTTTTCCTGTTGGATCGGCTGTTTGAAGTCAAGATTCTTTTCTGAAGTGATCATGAAATTCGGATATTCTGAAACGCCAAGCAGGGGTTCAAGAAAATCACCCGGGAATGAAATCAAGGCACTGGCAGCTTCGAGACGGTCGTAGTCACGATTGGCAAGCAGCAAAACATCCACCTGACGTTTATTGTCAACAAAATGATGACCCAAAGCCATTTCATTAACATGGCGGAAAACTTCATAGTTCTCCTTGCGCACGCGCCCATCCCGTCTAACAGGAGAAGCCAGCCAGCGGTTGCGTTCGACGATCATATAACGGCTGAAACCTTTGATGCCGTGCATCAAAGCAGCCTTGGTGACGAACTCTTCATCTTCAAACCCACCCGGGTTAAGATACCACGGCCAAACGCCTGCAATAAATTCAGGGATGTAGGGATAACGACTGGAACCAACCACGTAAGAAACTACTGTTTTGACATGCTCATAGAGCTCTTTACGTGAATAAATATCAAACCCGACAAAATCCAGTTTATCTTCGAGACCAATCAGGTTAAATGGAGTGGTGATACCGCTGACCGATCCGCCAGGACCCAGGGGATGGGGATAATTATGGAAGAGCGGTACGGTAAATCCACGCGCCCGTATCATTTTTGCTAAACGATCCATCGAGTTGATTAAATAGAATTCGCGATATTCGATCCAATCTGTGTGGAAGGGGATGTCTTTGTGTGTTTCGGCAGAGAAACGACGCGGAGCATCAACATACTCAAAAGAGACATAATTTGAACGATAGACTTGGTTTAATTTTTCAATGGTTTCATATTTTTCCTTCAAGAATGCCTGATAAGCCCGAATAGAAGAAGGACTGAAATCAGATTCATAAGGATTAATATGGAAGAAGAAAGCCATTTCATTGTCCACCTGGCTGGCAATTAAACGGCCCTTGGGATACTGGTGTTTTACTAGGATGGAAAAAATGGCGTCGTACCAAAGAGCGGTTTCAGTAAAGAATTTATCTGAAGCGTAACTAATGGCTGGTATGGGCCGGGGAACCTGGGTTAATACAGATTTGCTTCCCCAGGCAGTTTGAGCTTGCATTTCAACATCATCCAAAATGCGGATCGGGTAACCGAACCAGGTTAATTCTGAATTGATTTGAGGGCCTGGTCTGACGATAATATTCAACTCTTTTTGTTCACACAGGGTCAAGAACGCATCAATATCATTACTGGGGTTCACCTGTCCAAAATCAAATTCACCCCGTTTGATCTCGTGCACTTCCCACGGAATATAAATGGAGACGGTATTAAAACCCATCCCTTTAACCTTGGTTAAAATATCGTCCCACTTATCGCGGTCGAGACGCCAATAATGAACAGCACCGCTGTAGATGGACAGCGGTTCACCATTGAGTCGAAACTGACGATTTCCAACTTTTATTGGAAAATTCTCCGGCATACTTGCCTCCTAAATGTTTTTTTTCTTACACTTCTGAACATGAAATAATCTAACCAATTTGTAGCATGCGGCCGATTAAAACAGAGTAGAGAATAACCCCCTGCCCACTTAGCGGTTACCCTTCAATTTATAGGGGGAAAACCCTATATTTGAAAAAGTAGTTGCTTGAGATGGTAAAATGAAAAAGTGAATCCTATTAAGATATTGATCGCTGACGACCACAGTTTGGTTCGCCAAGGGATCAGAGACATACTTGAGGATTTTGAGGACATCGTTATCGTTGGGGAAGCATGGGATGGTCCATCCTTGTTCGCAGAGCTGGCAGAAACCAAACCAACCTTGCTCTTGTTCGATGTCACCATGCCTAATTTTGATCCAATTACATCTTTACATGAAATAAAACAAACCTACCCCACTTTAAGAATATTAGTTGTTAGCGCATATGACGATGACATGTATGTAAAAGGATTGCTGGCTGCTGGGGCTGATGGTTACCACCTTAAGGGCCAGCCTATTGCACAGCTTAAAATTGCTGTAGACCAGGTAATGAGCGGTCAAAAATGGCTCGCCAGCCCTCTGGTAAACAAATTCATACAACCTACCATTAGCAAAAAATCGTCACTGACCTTGACCACTCGCCAGAGTGATTTGCTCAGGCTTCTCACACAATCCCTTGATAATCAGAACATCGCCATAAAGTTGGGCATAAGCATTAAAACTGTAGAAAACAACCTTACCAAACTTTATCGTTACCTGGATGTTCAAAGTCGTCTCGAAGCTGTCAACTACACCCTGAAACATCCTGAAATTTTGAGCCTTTCTTCTCCACAGGCGACCTCAGATATTGACGATATTGGTTTTTCAACGTTTTCAGGTTTATCAATTTTACTTATCGACGATAATGCCCGTTTTAGACGGGAATTAAGGCAGATCGTGAACATCATCACACCCAAAGCCATGATCTATGAAGCGGAAAATATTTCAGAAGCGCGTCACCTGGTAGATCATATATCACCAAATTTGATCTTCATTGACATGATCCTTGGAAAAGAAGACGGTATTCAGGCTACCAGGGAACTTCGAAAAAAATCTCCTCTCTTTAAAATCATTGTGATCAGCGCTTACCCCGATAAGGAATTTCACCGATTAAGTATCGAATCGGGAGCAATGGCATTTTTGGACAAGAAAGACCTGGATATTGCCTCACTTCGACAAATCATCTCAGATATTTCAGTTTAACTATGCAGCCTATCCTTGAGGTCAACCACCTAACAAAACATATCGGTCCACTCTTGGTATTGAAAAATATGAGTTTTTCAGTCTACCCTGGAGAAGTCTTGGGGCTGGCTGGGTGGGGTGGTGCAGGAAAATCAGTTTTGGCTTCGATCCTCGCCGGCATCCAAACCCCCGAAGAAGGTGAACTCTATTTCGATGGAAAAAGGATCAAGTGGCCCTTCAACTCGCGTAAATTTGGTTTTGAGGTCATCCACCAGGAACCCAGGATCGTTGAAGGATTGGATATCTGCTCCAATATCTTTTTGGGCAACGAACTTGCTTTTCCACAATGGCAGAATGACAAGGTTATTTCGCCGCAAAAAAAGATGGACTTGATCTCCAGCGAGATCCTGGCCAAACTGGATGTCTCGCTGCCCTCACTCCACGACGACATTACCACTCTTTCCATTGAATACCGCCAACTGGTAGCCATTGCCAGAGCCATGATCAAACCCTCAAGGTTGATCCTCGTTGATGATACATCAGCACTGCTGGGATACCATTATCAGCAAATTTTACTTGCGCTCATCCAAAATTGGCAGCAAGAAGGCAAATCGATCATCTTCAGCAGCAACAACCTGGACCACCTCTTTTCGGTGACTGACCGTATCGCTGTGCTGCGCGAAGGCAGCATGATTGGAGCCTACAAAACCGATGAAGTAAATCGTGAAATCCTGGTGGCAGATCTGGTTGGCACCACGGACCAACAACAAATCACACCTATCATTTGGGCTTTGGATAGCTACTATCGTGCAAGAGAAAGAGCTGAGGTTTTACGTAATAATCAAATTTTGCTTGAAAGAGATTTGGCTGCAAGGGACTCCTTAAATAAACAGCTACTTGAGCAACTCAATGTTCAGGTGCTTGCGCTTGATAAAGCCAATACTGCATTGCAAGATGCTCACCGTCGACTACTTTCAAACCGGGAAGATGAACGTAAGTCATTGGCAAGAGAATTGCATGACCAAACCATTCAAGATCTTCTTCGCTTGAATTATCAACTTGAACGAATTGAAGAAAACGAAATAGAAGCGTCTCCCATCAAGGAACGTATTAGCAACATCCGGTTTGATGTAAAGATTCTGATCGAAGAACTTCGCAGGGTCTGCAGTAACCTTCGGCCACCGACGATAGATAGTTTGGGGTTGGGATCCGCAATCACTTCACTAGTCGACGGATGGCGCGAAAGAACGGGAATACCTATTTCTTTAACTTTGGATGAAAACCTGATAAGACTGCCTGAAGATACTGAACTTTCAATATTTAGAATTATTCAAGAAAGTTTGCACAATATAGTCAAACATTCACAAGCAAAAAATGTAGAGATTTCCTTAAGACACACCACTCCACGTACAATCTTGATCTCTATTTGTGACGATGGCGTTGGTTTACCCGAAGATTTTAACCTCTCGACACTTGCATCCAATGATCATTACGGATTATTAGGGATAAGTGAAAGGGTAGCCCTTCTTGGTGGCCACTTGAATATACAAAACCAAAAAATTGGTGGTGCCATTATTCAAGTGGAAATTCCACACCCCAGGTCAAAAAAGAAAATAGAAAACACAGAATAATTTATAAGAAATTACTTATATACCTGTTTTATTCTCTGATTTTTTCTTAAATGAACTAAAAATGTAATAATCGGTAGCTTTAACTTAACCAGTCAGGTTAGGAATTGGTCTGTTTCGTTAAAAGAAAATAATCACTCCGCAAAACGAAGAGAAACGGTTTCTTAAGTTTAAATTTTATAAATGATTGGTCAAGTTATTTGTTGATAAGATAGCCGTTAGTAAATACATCAAAATGTGTTCACAATAGATACAGAAGTTTTTTTAGATTAACATTTCCTCTCATGTAAATGTTTTCCAAAGCTAATCAGCCTAAAATTATACCCGTACACATTCATCTACTTACACTCGCAATTTACCGTTTCAATGAACTTAACCTTTCTCTTGACATATATGTTATACTTAGATTGTAGAACATATTTTCTTATATGTTTTGCTCTTTAAGAACTAAACACTCATGGTCGATATCTCGACAGCCGCCGGTCAGATTCGTACATAAAAACAAAAACGAATCCCAAAACAGTCTTCAACCGGCGCCCTATTTTAGGCTGTTTTTGATCTCAAATTCAGTCCAAAAATCCTAAACTGATTCGTTTTACCTGTGCCCGAGCTAGCGAAGGGTATTTGTTATTGAATTTTCGCGATCTTTGCGCCCCCGAGCATGCTTTTGCGAGAGGGGTTTCTCGAAACAAAAACGAATAAAAAAAGTGCCCAACCACAAGAAAGACACTTCATGATCACTATTCACTAATCACTTCCAACAAAAAAGAGCCCATCCATCAGACAGGCACTTCCTAATTACTCATTACTGATTACTGATTACTAATTACTGCTCTACGCAGCCATCACTGGTCTGAATTTGTAGCCATAAACAATCATCCCCTTGCGCTCGCCGTCTTCGCGGATCAAAAAACACGATTATATAGATTTCTTTCCCTGAAGAATTATTATTCTTCATTATGTTTATCGCTATTCATCGAAAATTTCTGCATCTATGTTGAATTTCGGTGTATGGATCAGCAATAAATCAACGGGCGTTTCTGTTGTGTTTGCATACGAAAACTTATGTCCTTGCGAAACAATGCATACATCTCCCGCCTTCAACGTATACTCTACGGCGTCAAGCACAAACTGAAGTTGGCCTGAAATAACATAGTAATACTTATCGGACTCTTTTGACCATGCGCGTCGATGACTAGTGTGGGGTAATACACGAATATGAGCAAGCGATGAACTTGTGTTGAGGGTGGCGGTAAAATCGCGAATCGATAAACCATCAAAATCAAATGGCTTTATTGCTTCTGAATTTAAAATCATTATTTTATCCTTTAACAATTTCTTGCCAATTATATATGATTGTTGATTGATATTTGTTCATGAAAACTCGTTGAACTGCCTGAACAAGCGGTGACCTCACCCGTCAGATGTACGTGTTTCATTCATAGAGTGCGTTTGCTTTTGAGTGTACCCTTTTTGTAACCAGGGTCTAGTTTCCCCAACCTGGTGATTATACACTTTTATTAATAGCACTCCCTGTTTCGGGAGGTGTTTCATTTTTTACTCATTTACAATGAGCCGCCGGTCTGAACTTATACCCGCGTGTATCCCCTTGGAGGTATAGACGATCATAACCTAAGCCGCGCTCATCACAGGTTTATATTTATACGCGTAAACAATCTTCCCCTTGCGCTCGCCGTCTTCGCGATGCCAGCTATTCCAGATCAGCCAAGTCTTACTAATGAACCGACCGCATAATGTACATTATTCGAGTTTTACGATTCGATAGATTCTTTGAAATCCTGGCTGGCATTATGGGTATATTCCCGTATTGATTGGTATCATACCCGATACTCCCGCCGAAATTCTACCTGTGCAGCGATGCGAAGAGTATGAGGATGTGTTTACCAGTTGGCAAAATCGTTCTCTGCTCACACAGTTATGTTTTATTTAAATGGACTTCATTATTTCTACTCATGTTTGAATATATACACCAAAACGCCCCGGCCTTTTCAAGCCAAGGCGCAAAGTAAAATTGCTTTGTATAGAACTACTTCGCCTTGTTTGCTTTGGTGATGTGTAAATACAAGCCATACCCAATAGCAGATAAAGCCATGAAAAATGCGGCATAATCCATCTGCCAAATTGCGAGCCAGTAATACAGCCCGAAAAAGAAAAGTGTTATGGTGGCAACTAGTATGACATAAGAAAAAATTTTCATGATTTAACACCATTCCATTTTCGGATAAATCTTAGCGTGGACCAAGTCCTAATAGCCGGAACTTATATCCACGTGTACCCCCTAGGGGTATAGACGATCATATACTACGCAGCCATTACTGGTCTGAATTTGTACCCGTACACTATCATCCCCTTGCGTTCGCCGTCTTCGCGGATCTTGCGGGTCACCATCTCAACCGGCATGCCAATGGCTACGGGTTCTTCGCCCAAATCGGTCAACTGCGCCGTCACCATGGGGCCTTCTTCAAGCGCCACCACAGCCACCGTGTAAGGTGAATTGTGTTCAAAACCGGCAGGTGCGTCGCGCATCACGGTGTAAGAATAAATCTTGCCTTTGCCGCTGAAGGCAAACTGGGTCTTGGCTTCTCCTCCGCATTCGGGGCACACGTCCCGCGGAGGGAAGATCTTGGCTTCACAGTGCGGACATACTTCGCCCATCAGGGCATATCTTTGTTGTTTTAAGCGCCAGTGGCGTGGAATTTCCATTTTTAGTCTCCAATATGGTTCAATGTGTTACTGTAGGTCAATCTTATGCGTGATACTCTATCAAATACTATCAACTTCTCAGCTTCGCTGAGACCAGAGAGTCGAGAACCGAGAATCGTCAAATCCGTTGAATAATTTAACTACTCACAATCCAGTACAGCTAATCGATATCCATTACTTGCTGTTTTTGACGGCTCTCTATTCTCTACTCTCGGCTCTCGATCTTGTCGTACACATGCGCCACCGCCGTGGAGGCGGGTCCGCCGAGAGCCAGGGTCACAGCCAGACGTGCATCGGGCACCTGGTTTAAGCCGCACACACCGCGCAATTGCATGGCCGCTTCGATCGCCTGATAGATGCCTTTGGCGCCGATGGCGTTGCCGCGCGCCTTGCATCCGCCCATGGTCATAGCCGGGCGAATGGCAGTTGGGGCTAACCCTCCATCACGCGCCATTGCCGGCGCTTCTCCGGGGTCTGCATAGCCGCAGGCTTCGAGCGTCAGTGCAGCATAAATGGAATAGGAATCATCCAGTTCAAGCACATCCGTATAAATTGGCATAATCCCAGCCTGGGCGCAAGCCGACTGCACCGCTTCTTTGGCGGCAATGAAGGCCAACGGATCCTTGCGGTCGTGCAGCGCCAGCGTATCCGTGGCGATGGCAGACCCCAGCATGCGCACCACCGGCTGCGGATGGTCTTTGGGCAGCAGGTCGCGGCGCGTCAAAATCACCGCCGCTGCACCGTCTGCATAAGGGGCAGCGTCAAACAAGTTCAGCGGAGGGTTGGTCATGCCAGACTTGCGGTAAGTTTCTAGTGAGATCGCCTTTCTAAAATAGGCGTTGATGTTGTTCACCCCATTGGCATGCGCCTGCACGGCAAAGCCGCCGAGAGCATCCGCGGGCAAGTTGTGTTCATATAAGTAGCGCTGCATCAGCAGCCCGGCCTGGCCGGTTTCGCTCAAGCCCTGCACGCCCTCGTAGTCATAATCAAGCCCGAGTGCCGCCGCAGTCTCGGATTCGCTGTGCGCCATATCGGTCCACTTTTCGACCCCCAGCACAGCCACCGTGTCCACATACCCCGAGAGGATGGCAAGATAGCCGAGGCGCAAAGCTGCTGCGCCTGAAGCGCCTGAGGCTTCGGTGGTGAAAGACTCAATGCCGCCCAGGTTGGCGTAATCGGTGAACAACGCGCCTAAATTCGCCTGGTGTGACACCACGGAAGAAAGCATATTGCCAATATACAACGCCTGGGGTTTCAACCCGCCGCTGTCTTTGATGGCAGCCCGCAGCGCACGTACGCCCATCTGGCGCAGGCTCAGCTCGTAATGTTCTCCAACCGGGATCTGTCCAATCCCTGCAATAACAACATCTGGATTCATCTCGGCCTAACCCATGTCAATTTTGTCGCGCAAGCGCGTGTAAACGGCATAGTCAATCGGCGTTCGCCGGGCAATATAATCCGCCGTGGAGGGTGCCAGTGCCCTCCGTTCAGCAATCTTTTCAGTCACTTCAAGTGAGAATGCATCAGAGCCGGCGCCAGAGCCGTATGAAACCATCAGGATACGGTCACCCGCTTTGGCAATATCCAGCACGGCAGTCAAACCAATCAACGATGCGCCTGCGTATGTATTACCAATCACCGGTGCCAGCAAACCAGGTTTGATCTGTTCAGGTGTGAACCCAAGATCTGCACCGGCTTTCATCGGGAACTTGGGATTGGGCTGATGGAAAACCGCATATGTATAATCCGCGGCGGTTCTGCCCAACTGCTCCAGCATGGTGCGTGCAGCGGTTTCAATATGTTTGAAATAAGCCGGTTCGCCGGTAAAGCGCTGCCCGTGCTCTGGATATTTCTGCTCGGGCCGCCGCCAGAAATCAGGCGTGTCTGACACGTAAGAATAGGAGGCTTCAATCTTCGCCACGGATTCATCCGCGGGGCCAATCACATATGCTGCGCCGCCGCTGGCTGCTGTATATTCAAGCGCGTCGCCCGGTTTGCCCTGCGCGGTATCCATGCCAATGGCCAGTGCATACTTGCCCATGCCTGAGCCCACCAAAGCAGTCGCAGCCACCATGGCTTCAGACCCGGCCTTGCAGGCAAATTCCCAATCACCCGATTGGATGTTGTGCGAAGCACCAATGGCTTCTGCCACAATGGTGCCAGAAGGTTTCACGGCATAGGGATGGGATTCTGAACCCACCCACACCGCACGCAGTTCGCATGGATCTATGCCTGCCCGCAGCATGGCATTGCGGGCTGCTTCAATAGACATGGTGATCACATCTTCATCCAACCCGGCCACAGATTTTTCTTTGACTGTGCCGCTGCCGCCGTCCGTCCAAACCCGGGCAACTTCGGTCCCCGGCAGTCGATAGCGTGGAACGTAAGCACCATAGCCGACAATCCCGGTTTTACGATCCGTACGCAATAGTAATTGGTCTGCATGCATTTCGTGCACAGAAGGTTTTTCTGTCATCTGATTATTTACTCCACTCTTTGAGAATTTGCTCCGCGCGTTCCACGCGGATGCTCTTTTCAAGCACCAATTGCTGTGCCAATTTTTCAATTTGATCACCCTGGGCACCGGCAGCCACGGCAATTTGTCTGGCATGCAAATTCATGTGTCCGCGTTGGATGCCCTCGGTGGCTAGCGCACGCAGCGCCGCCAGGTTTTGCGCCAGACCAACCGAGACGATGATCTCAGCCAGTTCTGCGCTTGATGTTACCTTCATTAACTTCAGCCCGGCTTGCGCCGCGGGGTGCACTCGCGTGGCGCCGCCCACGACACCGACCGCCATGGGCATTTCAAGTTTGCCGCACAGGTTGCCCTGCGCATCTTTGCTCCAGGTGGAAAGACTTGTGTATCTTCCGCTGCGGGCAGCGAAAGCATGCGCCCCGGCTTCCACCGCGCGCCAGTCATTGCCGGTGGCCAGCACCACGGCATCCACACCATTCATGATGCCCTTGTTATGCGTTGCCGCGCGGTAAGGATCAGCCTCGGCAAAAGCCCATGCTTCAAGAATGCCGTCTCGCACTTTTTCGGCAGTGTAGCCTTCAAAAGCCAGCGCTTCAAGCGGAATGGTACAGGTGGCGCGAGCCAGTCTGCGATCTGCAAGGTTGGAAAGAATGCGCAAGTGAACCCGTCCGCCGCTGATCTCTGCCACGCGCGGGGCAATGCGCTCCAGCGCGGTGTTGATGGTATTGGCGCCCATCGCGTCCCGCACATCCAGAATCAGATGCACAACCAAAAACGGACCGATGGCAGAATCTTCGATCACACGCACTTGCAAATCACGCGCACCGCCGCCAAACCGCACCAGCACAGGGTCAACCGCGCTGGCCAATTCCAGCAGTTCCAGACGGTGTTCTTCCAATTTCAATCGAGCCTCATTGAGGTTCGCCACATCCAAAACCTGCAACTGGCCGATCATTTCGGGCGCGTCAACCTCAGCTTTGAAACCGCCGCCCTGCCGTGCAAGCTTTGCCATGAAAGATGCTCCGGCGACCACCGAAGGTTCTTCCACAGCCATGGGCACTAAAAATTCGCGTCCATTGACCAAAAAATTTCGGGCAATCCCCAAAGGCAGGCCAAACACGCCCACCGCATTCTCTACCATATGATCTGCCTGATCAGCCGTCAAACCGCCGTTGCCGCCCAAAATTTGCAATTCTTCCAGCGGCACACCGCTTTCGCGGCTGAGTTGGGCTAACCTTTCAGACAGGTTAAGTTCATAAAATTTTTTATCCATTGCTTCGGTCATGCAATCTCCACTAAAGTAACACTGCTATCTTAATCAGGCAAACCTCGCAAAACCTATCAAGATTGCAACATATGAACAAAACTGTATAATTCAGGCATGCGCAATGCAATTGACCTGGCCGCAACGTATGATTTTTATCCGCAGATGGATATAAAGGGAGACCGCCCCCCCGCTGCGGATGAAATATTGTGCAGCTGCATCCAAAAACTTCAGCAGGCTTTTGTAACGCCGGTTCTCCCCTTTGATTGGGTCGGCGCAGTCAAGTATGAATTTGAAGACATCAAACAACTTGGGTTGACTTATAAAGGGCGGATCGTCTTCAATCCGCGGTTTTTGACTGAGTGGACGACCGTTCACGAACTCGCTCATGCCTGGGATGCAGCCAATAACTGGTTGATCTCGGATATCTTGCGAAAAGAAACGCACAGCCGATTTACTTTTCCATGGCTTCACAAGATGTTTCCTGATAAAAAACTATTCTGGTATCACGTTGGCTCGCCCCCTGCCCCCTGCGGCGTTGGCAAGAACTTCACTGCTAAAGAGGATTTTGCCGAATCGGTGACTGCCTACCTCTTCCCGGAAGTCGCCCGCGGCAAAGCATCAAAAAAGGGTTTTTCTTATGCATACAACGGCTACATCCATTTTCATGACACCCCTCGCGGACAATTTATCCACAGTCTCTTTCGAAATGGCTGAGGTTTTGTAAACCGGGGATTTTAGAAAATCCCCGGTTTCTAGGATTAATAGAAGATTCCAATTTCAATAAACTGAAATTGGAATCTTGAATTATTTAAACGCAACAAAAAGCAATTTCTAATCCAGTGGCATCGTCTCAGAACAGGACGGTGCGTTCTGGCAGATATATTCTTCTTTGGGTTTGAAGAGCAAGCGTTTTTCAGTGTGCAAAATCATCGGCACGCCGCAAGCGGGGCAAACCGGCGCGGTATCCAGGTTCATGAAGGGTCTTTTATCCTGGGGGGGATACTCATCATAAGTTTCAGGAATATCCATCGAAGCCACAGGTGCAGAAGTATAAGCAGTAACAGGTTCAGGTGCAGCAGTCACCTTGGCAGGGGTAAATTCATAAGCGGGAGTAGTCACCACAGGCGCAGATGCAATTGTCGCAGAGGCAAATGCAGTTTGCATCATTGGCATGCTCACTGCTGCAGGTGTGGGTGCAGGTGTCGATTTCTTTTTGGCTTCAACCGGCAGTGATTTTCGGATACGTGTGGTTTTCATCACATCCAAAAATTCATCGCCGTCATACAAAAAGATGGGCTTGCCATCTGCCCACAAACGTGCCTGGGCGGTGATCAAACCGGTGGTGATCACAGCGCCGGCATCTGCATCAGAAGCACGCAATGCACCGTAAAAATCGCGAATCACGGGTTCTCCCACCTTGCCGCGGTATTTCTTGCATTGCACAATCCAGGTCTCGCCCTTGCGTGTCTTGACCACCAGGTCAATGCCGTGGTCGCCGGTTGCGCCAACGATATCAACTTTGTGCCCCTGAGCACGGTAAGTTTCGGCCACCAGTTTCTCAAAATCAGAAGGTGAAAGCGCTTTAAGCTCTTCGAGCGTTTCCGCATTAATCCGCTTGTGGCGCTGTTCGAGAACAATGGCTACTACGAACGGCAGCAGAATCAACCCCACGCTGAGGAAATACTTCATATTGACATCACGGGGCAATAGATGGAAGGTATCCAATTTGAAAAAGTAGAAGGCCAGGTTCAACAGGGCAAAAAAGGCCCAGGAAAGCATGAGTGCATTCACAGAAGTGCGAAGAACTGCGCCAAAACCTTTCCTTCGCTTCACAACACCAAACAAGACAGCCAAAAACATCAATGGCCATAATCCGACCGCAAAGCGGCCTACGGTGATCAACAATTCCAGGAATGTATTCATGCAACTACCTCCGCGATAATTATTAGCGTTTAGTTAGTTGCATGAATAATGCCAGAGTTTTGAATTTTGAGTTCTATAATTTTTAGAGGGTAATTGAGTCGCCCGGTTTCATCACACGCACTTCGGTTTTTGTTTCGGCTTTGATTCGATCCGCCCATAAATTCGGATCCTGCTTAATCACATCGAAAGTGTCATAATGAATCGGCACGACCAGTTTGGGCGCTATTAATTTCACCGCTCGCAAGGCATCATCCGGATCCATGGTGTAATTTCCGCCAATGGGCAGCATGGCAAGATCAATGCCTTCTTCACCGATCAACTTCATATCACCGAACAAACCGGTATCCCCTGCCAGATAAATTTTCTTTTTGTCTTGGGTGGTCAACAGCAGTCCAACCGGGTTTCCACCAAAAGCACCATCGGGTAACACAGAGCCATGCAGCGCGAGGGTCAATTTTAGATAACCAAAGGGATGTTGAAAACCACCCATTACCTGCTGCGCATGGGTTTTAATACTTTTCTTTGACAGCCACTGAACGATTTCACCGTTGCTGATCACCATGGCGCTTGTACGTTTGGCAATTGCTTCTGTGTCACCCAAGTGGTCGCCGTGCCCGTGTGTTACCAGGATGAAGTCAGGCGACAACTCATCAGGATTAACATTTGTAAGCGGGTTTCCAGTGAAAAACGGATCTACCAGGATGAAATATCCTGCAGTTATTATGCCGATCGTCGCATGTCCGTACCAGATCACTTCAGAAGTCATTTGATTTTCCTCTCAACACACTTCTCAAAATCGACACTCTCTTTTATACCGCAACGCAAGATCAGATTCAACGACTCGTTTTTTCACCCAGTGCGAATAACTCAGTCGCAGATTGGAAACCAATGTTTTGGAGCCGCTGACGCAAGCTTACGCTTTCATTTATTAATTCAGCATCTTTCGTCTTCGCGAGGTAACCGTCTATATTTTTTTCAAGGATGGTAAGTGTCTCAAGGTCAAAAGGATCACCTGAAAGATCAAGGTCTTCCAAAAGCTGCCAGTGATCCAAATCGCTGCATTCAACCAGTTTGATCAGCTCATCCCGCGTATAGGGCGAACGGTGGCAAATGCCTGTGGCCGTATCAATCTTTCCCCACCACTGATGCAACAGCGTATGAGTTTGCTGCTCGGGGGTTTGATTGTCTGTGTACATTTCATACAAGATAAAGTGCCCGCCCGGTTTTAATACCCGCACCATTTCAGTCAACGTTTTGCAGGGGTCAGGCATGTGATGCAGCGAATTGGAGATTGAGACCAAATCAAATGAAGCGTCAGAGAATTCCAGGTTGGATGCATCCATCTGCATGAAAGTGATTGGCAGCTCTGAGAATTTATCAGATTTCCACTCATCGTTTGCTTTTACGTCAATACCGATGGCATGGCCAAAAGAACCAAGTTGCTGCTGCAAAGACAGCAAAAAATCCCCCCGGCCAGTAGCGACGTCAAGGAGCGTATCTGCATGGATGGTGTCTAATAATTCATCAATGGTTGTCATAAGTGCTGCGCCTTTATAAATCTCCAAGTGGAGGGTAATAGGATGCGGATTCTTCCGGTGAAAGAAGCGATAAAGAACTCTTCATATCTTTTGGAAGCCCGCCTTCAAGCAAATGTATCAAACGAACCACAGCTTGTGAGGTCTCATTGATAAATAAGTCAAGGATTCTTGCGTTGAGGTATGGATAGCTGCGGTCGAGCACCCGGTCTGGATCCGGAGTGGTGTAATACTCTTTGATATAGTTCATCTGAACTTCAAAAGCCTTTTGAGGCAAAAATGGCAGCGAAATATTTGGTATGTCAGAATCAAAAAACTTGTTCCAGAAAACATAACCGGGATGATCGCGTAAATATTTATGATCCAGATCGTACCAATCTGTTTTTATTAAATCAAAAACTTCTCCACGCGATTTTGTTGAGAATAATGCCTCATTATTGGTTTCTGTTGTGCCGACTATTTTTCTCCACCAGAATTGGTCAGTAATTAAATGAATGAAATATCCTAACCTAAAGCTATAGCTATTTTTATGTTTTTTCAACTCCAAACCGTCTAGATATTCAGCGTAAAACAATAAATCTGTATAAACATGCGTGGCTTCATCCAGATAATGGGTAACTTTCCTGGGTGGTTCAAACTGGGTCCAATCCTCATTAGGCAGCCCTGAATCCGGAGCCAGGTTGCCGTATAAAAACGATATTTCATCCAATTCGGGAAAATGTTGGAAAACTTTTTCAGCGATCCGTAAATGCGCAATCCAGGTTGCCATCCTCCAATTTTACATGAAAACTGCAATCTTCTAATGAATTTTATATTTTCTCTAGTGTATAATCAGATTGTCTTCATAGTGAGATGACAAAGAAAGGAAAAAATGAACCTCTTTTTGGACCCCAATGTTGCCTATCTGGTACTCGTTGTGGGTTTTATTTTAGGGGTGTTGGCACTCCTGACCCCGGGTACCGGTTTTGTTGAAATTGGAGCCTTGCTGGCTATATTCCTGGCTGGCTATTCCATTTACAACCTTCCAGTAAATACTTGGGCATTGATAATCTTGATCGTTGGTGTGGTTCCCTTTTTGTTGGCACTGCGAAAGTTCAAGCAGTGGTACTGGTTGATTCCGGCAATTTTGTCGCTCATCGTCGGCTCAATCTTCCTCTTTAAATTGGAAACCGGCGCACCAGCCATTAATCCCATTTTGGCAAGCATTGTTAGCGTGCTCGCAACCCTCTTCTTGTGGTTCGTTGGACGTAAAACCATCGATGCCATGAAGGCACGACCCACGCAAGACCTGTCACGCTTGATAGGCATGATTGGTGAAGCCCGAACTGACATCTCAATGGATGGAACAGTCTACGTCGGCGGAGAAGATTGGTCTGCCAGAAGCGAGAAGAAAATCAAAAACGGTTCACAAGTAAAAGTAATCAAACGAGAAGGTTTGGTGCTGTTGGTTGAACCTGTCTAGTTTTCAGAAAGATAACCTTGAAGGAGGATTGAAATGAGTAGTGCAAACATAACCTTGATTTGTCTGGTTGGCGCAATTGCATTTGTAGTGATTGTTTTTTTAGTCTCTGCAATTAAAATTGTTCCGGAATACCGACGTATCGTGGTCTTCCGCCTGGGCCGTTGTATCGGAACCAAAGGGCCTGGATTGATACTGTTGATCCCGTTTGTGGATCGCCCTGTGACGGTTGATCTTCGTGAACAGGTACGTGAGATTCCCACACAGCAATCCATTACCCAAGATAACGCACCCTTGTCCATTGATTTCTTATGGTATTACAAGGTCTTCGATCCCGTGCAATCCGTGCTGCAGGTTCAGAACTTTGAACTAGCTGCCCAGGGTATCGCCACCACCACCTTGCGTTCCGTCATCGGCGGCATCCTGTTGGATGGTGTTCTTTCAGAACGTGAAAAGATCAACACTGCCCTGCGCGCCCGTTTGGATGAAGTTACCGAGCGCTGGGGTGTTAAAGTGACCAACGTTGAAATCCGCGAAATCGTTCCTCCAAGGGATGTGCAGGATTCAATGAATCGCCAATTGACCGCAGAACGTACCCGCCGCGCCGTTGTGACCGAATCAACCGGTACTCGCGAAGCTGCCATTAACGTGGCTCAAGGCGATAAACAATCCAACATCCTGAAGGCTGAAGGTGAAAAACAAGCTGCCATCTTGCGTGCTGAAGGTGAAAAATCTGCTCAACTGCTGCGGGCAGAAGGTTACCAGAAGGCTCTTGAAGCCATCTATGCTGCTGCCAAAGATATTGATCAGCAAACCATGACACTTCAATACTTTGAAACCTTGAAGAGTATGGCTGCCAGCCCCTCCACGAAATACATCTTCCCGATGGAGTTTACGAGCTTGATTAGTGATTTTGTAAACAAGGGCAAAGCAAAATAAATCCTATTCGCTAATTCATAGGTTCTGTGGGTTGAGTGAAATACACTCAACCCACAGTTTTATCCAAACATGATTAATCAACCTATTTACAAACTTTCACCTGCAGGTCTTGGCGACCTCAACCAACTTCGTGCGATCGAAAAAGCCTGCTTTCCGCTGGATGCCTGGCCGATGCTTGAATTGATCGGCGTTTTAATCATGCCGACATTGGTTAAAATCAAAGCGGAAATTGGCGACAAAATGATCGGTTTCGTCGGTGGTGACGCACATCGTCTTGAAGGTGTGGGGTGGATCACAACCCTTGGGGTTCTGCCGCAATATCAGCGTATGGGCATCGCTACCGCCCTGCTGGATCAATGTGAACAACAAATGGGCATGCCAGTGGTCAAACTGACCGTGCGGCGCTCAAACCTCAGCGCACAAACCCTTTATCATGCCCGCGGCTACCAGCAAATTGACGTATGGAAGAGTTATTACGAGGGCGGTGAAGACGGGTTGATATTGCAAAAGAAGTTATAAACCAACAAGCGAGTAAAACATGATCAAGGTGATAGAAAACTTTTTGACAACTTATCCATCAGCACATATCGGTATATTGGCAATGCGCGATGTTGAAAATATGGCTGTGCACTCCGCCCTAGACGCTTGCAGGCAAGAACTGGAATCCGAATTGCGTCTGCGTTTTGCAGATAAGGATGCCAAGATTCTGGAAAACACACATCCGCTGCCTGCCTATACGGCATATTACAAACGTTTTGATAAGACTTACCATGTTTTGGGGCAGTTAAAATCAATCGTTTATAAGAACAAATCCATCCCCGGCGTCGCAAGTCTGGTTGAGGCAATGTTCATCGCAGAACTCAAAAACGGTTTGCTGACCGCCGGCCATGACCTAGATCGTATTGACGGGTCCATTTCGCTTAATGTTTCCAACGGCGAAGAACATTACATGGTGATGCGCGGCGAAGACCAGCAGTTGAAAAAGGGCGACCTTTACATCACAGATGAGCAGGGAATATTATCTGCTGTTATTTATGGTCCAGACCAACGCACTCAAATAATCCCCGGGACCAAAAACGCGCTCTTTACTGTCTATGCACCCGACGGCATCTCTTATGAAGAAGTGGAAAAGCACTTGCTTGATATACGCGACCTGGTTCAACTGGTCACCCCCTCTGCAAAAATTGAAATCTTCGAAGTTGTGGGTGGATAATAAAAATCGATCGGAATCAAACCATGTCGGATCATCCAGAAATTTACCGCAGTCAAGCTGAACAATACGAAGCCCTGGTTTCAAGAGAAGATTATCAAGACAACCTGCTGCAGGCACTTCAGAAAATCACCCTGTTTAAAAACAAGAAAGTGGTTGAATTCGGCGCCGGCACAGGCAGGCTGACCACCCTGGTTGCCCCTCTGGTTGAATCCATTCAGGCTTACGACATTTCACAACACATGCTTGATCTGGCGGCTCAAAAACTCGCCCAAAGCAGATCGACCAACTGGCGTGTTCAAACAGCAGATCACCGCAGCATCCCAGAATCAGATCAATCTGCAGATGTGATCCTCTCCGGCTGGAGTGTTTGTTATATTGTGGTTGACCATCCAGAGCATTGGCAAGTTGAGATCGACAAAGTACTAGCTGAGATGGACCGCATTCTGGTCCCTGGCGGCAAGATCATCCTGATCGAAACCTTGGGAACCGGCTTTGAACAGCCCACACCGCCCGATCATTTGATTGATTATTACGCCTACCTTGAATCTCACGGTTTTTCGCGCACCTGGCTGCGCACTGATTATCGTTTCGAGAATCTGGAGATTGCCAGAGAACTCTCGAAATTTTTCTTTGGCAAAGCCATGCTCGAGAAGATCGTCAGCGATGCCCGTGGCATCACCCTGCCTGAATGCACCGGCATCTGGTCAAAGTGAGTTTTCAAATCCGGGTTTCTAAAAAAAAAACCAGAATCTGCACTAATAGATGATCCTTGGGACCAAGTCAATGGTCATCTTATTTGATCAACTGGCCCAACATGAAAGCCACCACTACCAGCGTCGCGCCGATATATACGCCGCGCATGGCGTTACGTCCCTCACCGGGGGTTTTCGATTTAAGGAGCCGTATCGAGAAAAACACCAGCAGAAAATCGGTGATGCCGATAAAGACCAGATAGCTCCATCCAAACCAACCCAAAATCAGCGGAATCAAACTCAACAAAATGACAATCGCCCAACACATTACGCTAATTGTGATGGCAAAACGTCTGCCCTTCGTAATCGCAATGGAACGTGATCCGCGTTTGCGATCGCCTTCCATATCCATGGCGTCGCCTGCAATTTCTTCACCAAGATCAACGAAAAAAGCCATGCCAGCAAACACCCAGATAATCCCGTTCCAGAAAGTGCCAGTGGAGATGCCGCCCAACAAGAAAGTGCTCGCCACCGAAAGACACACCATCAGGTTACCAGGCAGCCCTGATTGTTTAAAACGCCAATTGTACAACACCCCGATCACCCACAACAATATTGCCAGACCCAATACCGCAACTCCGAAATAAAGCGCACTGGCTAATCCGAGCAGCGAGGTAGCAGTGGTCAACCAAAGCGCTTCGCGTTTGCTGACCAAACCGGAGGGTAATGGTCTTTCGGGCGCATTAACCAGATCCACCTCGTAATCAAAATAATCGTTTAGAATGATGGCAGCTGCCGAAATGAAGAAAGCCGTCAGAAAACCGGCTGCCGCAGTCAACCAGGGAGGAAATTTACCAATCGCCAATATCTGACCTGCCACGACACAAATCCCTGCGGCTAATGACAGATCGGGGCGGAAGAGACGAATGATTGCTTTGATTTTTAATTTAGACATTTTTTAATTATATCCAATCAAGTTGTTTATTCTTCGTTTTTATAATCTTATTTCATAATTCATGGTTTAATTGTTTTTAACTCAATTTTTTTGAATACTTCAGTCGAACAGGAGCATTTCATGGCAAAACGCATCGTTTTAATTGGGGCAGGCAGCGCCCAGTTTGGTTACGGTACCATTGGCGATATCTTGCAAAGCCAACTGCTGCAAGAAAGCACCATCGTCTTGCATGATATTAATCCTGTCAGCTTGGCAAAAGTGAAAGAAACCGCTGTCAAATTTGTCGAGGAACATAAACTGCCCTTTACCATCACTTCTACCACCAATCGAGCAGAAGCTTTTACTGGTGCGGATTTCTTGATCATTTCCATCGAAGTCGGTGACCGCTTCAAACTCTGGGAAGAAGACTGGCGCATCCCGCAGCAATTTGGCATCAAACAAGTTTACGGTGAAAATGGCGGTCCAGGCGGATTGTTCCACGCCATGCGCATCATCCCGCCCATCCTTGAAATCTGCGCTGAGGCTCAGAAAATTTGTCCTCAGGCGACTATCTTCAATTATTCCAACCCCATGAGCCGCATCTGCACCACAGTTCATCGGGCATTTCCTGATCTTAAATTCATTGGCTTATGCCATGAAATTGCCTCGCTGCCCAAATTCCTGCCTCTCATCTTGGGTGTACCATACGAAGCACTTGACCTCAAGGCTGCAGGTTTGAATCATTTCAGTGTTGTCTTATCCGCCATATACAAAGAAAATGGTCAGGATGCCTATCCTGATATTCTTGCTAAAGCGCCTAACCTCTTTGAGAACATGCCAAAGATGGAAGCCGTCTATAAATATGCCAAAGAAACCGGTGCGGTTCCAGAAGCCATTGAAGAGCTGATGAAATTGGAGACTGAAGCCTGGTCCGAACACCGTCTTTTCAAGGTTATCCTCGAAAAATTCCATCTCTTCCCCATCACCAGCGACAGCCATTTTGGCGAATACATTCAATGGGCTTATGACTCGGTGGATCACAAGGGTATTCTCGATTTCTATCGATTCTATAAAGATTTTCTCTCAACCATTGAACCGCATATTGAGTTGAAGCTAAAGGAACGCGTGGTTCCCATCATGGAAGGTATCATCACCAACTCAGGCTATTTCGAAGAAGCGGTCAACGTACCAAACAATGGTCTGATCGCCGATCTACCCGATTGGATTGTTGTAGAAGTTCCTGCTATTGTTGATAAGGATGGCGTCCACGGCATCTCGATGGGGCATTTGCCCAAGGGATTTGCCGGCCTGATGATGAATCAGGTGGCGGTCCATGATTTGACCGCTGAAGCCATTCTCAAGAAATCCAAAGATCTGGCGCTTCAAGCCCTTTTGGTTGACCCAAACGTCAGTCAATATGAAGGTGTTGAAGAAATGCTGGATGCCATGCTGGATTACCAAGCCAAATGGCTTGGATACCTGCAATAATCCAATTCTGAGCAAAAAAATCAAGATAAGCTTCCACATAGGAATTCCAATGTGGAAGCTTATCCAATAAATAGGGTTGAAATTAACCAATAAATTCGGATAGAATGATTGTATTAAAAATCAACATTTTTTATAACAACCGTTTGGGTGAACATCTTATTGGTGATCAATGACAAGGAGTTATAAATGAATGTGGAAATTATTTATAACAGCCCGTTTGCGACGTTATGGTATTATCCGGAAAGTAAAATAATCCATCATCAAACCCATCTCCAAAAAGGATCATGGCAGCCTGATGAATTTCGCCAAATCATGCTGCTGGGTTCTCAAACCCTTGAAGAAAAAGGCGCCCAAAAATGGCTTTCAGATGACAGAAATACCATAGGGGCAAGCAAAGAGGAATTTCAATGGGGAAAGGAATTCTGGTTCCCGGCTACTATAAAAAGAGGTTGGAAACATTGGGCTATTGTTCAGCCAAAAGACATCATTGCCCAACTAAACATGGAAAAGGCGGTCAAAGATTATAAGTCTCAGGGGATAAATGCCCAGTTCTTTACTGAGGTTGAAGAGGCAATGAAATGGCTTGAAAGCCAATAGACCAGATAATTTCTTTTTTCATCCAAGATAGACAACCCAATAAGTAAATTGGCATAATCCATACAATAGTAGAAAAGGAGTTGGTTATGCAATACCGTGAATTAGGCAGAACAGGTTATAAAGTATCCGCTGTTAGTTTTGGCGCATGGGCAATTGGCGGAACATGGGGACCTGTGGATGAAGCAGAATCCTTGGCCGCTTTGCACCGTTCGATTGAACTTGGTGTCAATTTTTTTGATACCGCAGATGTTTATGGCGATGGACTCAGCGAAAGACTGCTCGCCAAACTTAAAAAAGAAACCCATGAAACAATTTTCATTGCTACCAAAGCCGGCCGTCGCTTAAATCCCCATAATTCCGAGGGATACAATCGCGCAAATTTGACCACTTTTGTAGAACGCAGTTTGAAAAACCTCAACACTGACGCTCTTGACCTGCTCCAACTGCATTGTCCCCCCACAGAAGTTTATTATCAGCCAGAAGTCTTTGGTTTTTTAGATGACCTAATCGTCGCAGGCAAGATCCGCAATTACGGCGTCAGTGTCGAAAAAGTGGAGGAAGCACTCAAGGCTATTGAATTTCCAAATGTGCAGACAGTACAGATCATTTTCAACATGTTCCGCTTGCGCCCAACTGAATTACTCTTCGAACAAGTACTCAAACGAAAAGTTGGCATTTTAGCCCGCGTGCCATTGGCTTCAGGTATGTTGACTGGAAAAATGAAAACAGAAACCAATTTTTCTGCAGATGATCATCGCGCCTTCAATCGTCACGGCGAATCCTTTGATCGCGGTGAGACTTTTTCAGGCGTCGATTACAATCTCGGCCTTGAAGCGGTGGAAGAACTGAAAAAAATCTGCCCGCCTGGCATGAGCCTGGTGCAATTTGCGTTAAGGTGGATTCTGATGTTTGATGCGGTTACATGTGCCATCCCAGGCGCAAAACGCCCTTCGCAAGCTGATGAAAACTTCAGCGCCACGGACCTGCCCGTCTTATCCGCTGAAACCATGCAAAAAGTTCGAGCCATTTACGATCGTTATATTCGCGAAGAGGTCCATCACCTCTGGTAAATGGATCCAAAAATAAATTAACTCTCACTGCCTTGATTATCAAGGCAGTGTTTTTTTAACAAGAATTAATATAATTTTTTGAGTTAATTTTTAGGACAAAGCGAGATGAAATCAAATACGATAAACGAGGAACCCTCCTTCGACAGTCAATGAAGATTTTTGTCTTCCAATATTCTTGAAAAGACGAAAATATCAGACTATTTATTAGAAAGTGGAGCATATGCCTCAATTCAGCTCGCCCTTTTCAGGGAACGCTAATATTCAAAGATTAACCACGGAAGAACTTATTAGAGCCATCAGATTCTCTATCGCGGCCGAGTTTGAAGCCACTCAAATGTACGTTCAACTTGCTGAATCTATTAACAATAAACTTTCAGAAAAAGTACTCAGAGAAATTGCCAATGAAGAACTTGTGCACGTAGGTGAATTGCTAAGATTGCTTAAAGAATTAGCCCCCAACGAAGATAAATTTTATGCTGCCGGCGCAAAAGAAGTTGAAGCCAAAATTCTACAGACTAAATAATCCTGGGAGTAAAATGACAACTATTGATATCAGTAATTCAGCAAACATTCTAAGAGCATCTGCATCTATCGTTTTACCTGTTTTGCCATTCGCTGAAAATGCGCTTGAACCAGCCATTTCTGCCAAAACAGTATCCTTTCATTATGGCAAACACCACAAGGGTTATGTAGACAACATGAATAAGTTGATTACTGGCACGGATTATTCCGATCTGTCACTAGAAGAAATCATCATTAGCACATGTGAGCGGCCAGAAAGAAAAGCCATCTTTAATAATGCCTCACAAACTTGGAATCATACTTTCTTCTGGAAAAGTTTAAAAGAAAATGGCGGTGGTTCTGCCCCTGCAGAACTTAAATCCTTGATTGACTCTTCTTTTGGCAGTGAAGCCGAGTGCAAAAAAGCGCTTGCCGAAGCAGCTCTTACACTCTTTGGTAGTGGTTGGGCATGGCTTGTCATTGATGGCGGAAAATTAAAAGTAATAACCACCATCAATGCCGAGTCTCCCTTAAATACAAAAAATAAACCTCTACTTACCATAGATGTATGGGAGCATGCATACTATTTGGATTATCAGAATCGTCGAGCCGATTATGTAAATGCGCTGCTCGACAATTTGATTAATTGGGATTTTGTCATGCAAAATCTCAGTTAGTCAACTTTATCTATTATTGGTGATTGATTGATGTCATTATCGGTAGGAATGGCAACTAGGCATTGTTGACCCAACCTAGTTTCCAAAACATAGTCGGTGATCCACCAATCATAAAACTAGGAGAAGAATGACTAATACGATCACCACAAAAGATGGAACCCGGATTTTCTATAAAGATTGGGGCATTGGCAAACCAATCATTTTTAGTCACGGCTGGCCGCTAAATTCTGATAGCTGGGAATCTCAAATGGTATTCCTTGCTACAAAAGGATATCGCTGTATTGCGCATGATCGACGCGGCCACGGCCGCTCTAGTCAACCTTGGACAGGTAATGATATGAATACCTACGCTGACGATCTGGCTGAACTGATAAACTTGCTGGATTTGAAAAGAGCCATATTGATTGGTTTTTCGGCTGGTGGAGGAGAAATTACACGATATATCAGCCGGCATGGATCAAAACGAGTATTCAAAATGGTGCTGATCTCTGCGGTTCCTCCGCTAATGATCAAAACGAAATCCAATCCAGCAGGGCTGCCAAAAGAAGTTTTTGAAGAACTAAGAGAAAAATCACTTGCTGACCGTTCACAATTATACAAAGACATTGCCAGCGGACCCTTCTTTGGTGCAAATAGAACAGGTTCTAAAGTATCTCAAGGTGTAATGGACTCGTTTTGGCTTCAAGGAATGCAAGCCGGACACAAAAATACACTTGATTGCATCAAAGCCTTTTCTGAAACGGATTTCACAGAAGATTTAAAGAACATTGATGTGCCAACATTAATCATTCATGGTGATGACGATCAAATTGTGCCGATTGAAGCGGCAGGTCTTCAATCAGCCAAAGTGGTTAAGAATTCCATTTTAAAGATCTACGAAGGAGCACCACATGGCATCGCTGATATTCATAAAGACAGGCTAAATGCTGACTTATTGGCTTTTATTTAATCCTAACAATCTGAGACGCGCCGCTTGGGGTCATTTCGTGTAAACCCTATACACTTTGACGATCAGTTTGGTGTTTCTGACCAGTGAAAAAAACCAGGCGGCGCTTATTTCACTAATACATATATTGTTCTACCATCTTGTAAACAATTATTTTAGGAACATCACTTGTCTACAAAAAACTCAATCCGATAGTTTCAGAGGTAATTTATAGTAATAAACACAACATCCTATTGCAATAAATTTGAGATTTGCTATAATATTGATAGTATTTATCTATGGAGAATAATTATCAATACCACCCTTGACCCTGAATTTCGTTATCAAACCATGCTGACCAAGCTGCAAGATCGCGGATCCCGCATGACTTCACACCGCTTGGCGCTGCTGCGAATCATGGCGGTCTCTGAAGGTCATCCCAATGCAGCACAGCTTTACGAAAAACTGCGAGAACAATTCCCCACCATCAGTCTGGCAACAATTTATAAGACGCTACTTGTTCTTAAAGAAGATGGACAAGTCTTTGAGATTGATATGCACAACGACAGTCATTATGACGGCAACAAACCCTATCCCCACCCCCATTTGATATGTAATAAATGCGGAGACATAATTGATGGTGATGATGTAAGTTTTCTCGACGCGATAGGACAAGAGATTCAAGAAAAGTACAATTTTCAGATTGCACAGTCACAATTATTATTCTATGGTGTCTGCCAAAATTGCCAAAGTTAAATCATAAAAAATTTTTAGAATTATTGATAATAATTATTTATAAGGAACTATATTCAATAAGAAAGGATAGGAACCATGAAAAAGGAAAAGAAATTAACCACCGTTGCCGGAGCACCTGTTCCGGATAATCAAAATGTTTTGACAGCCGGCAAACGCGGTCCCCAGCTTCTGCAAGATGTCTGGTTTCTTGAAAAATTGGCTCATTTTGATCGCGAGGTCATTCCCGAGCGTCGTATGCATGCCAAAGGCTCCGGTGCATTTGGCACCTTCACTGTCACTCACGATATTACCCGCTATACCAAAGCGAAAATATTCTCCTCCATAGGCAAAAAAACTGATTTGTTTGTGCGTTTTTCAACGGTTGCCGGAGAACGCGGTGCTGCCGATGCTGAACGCGACATACGCGGATTTGCAGTCAAGTTTTATACTGAAGAAGGCAACTGGGATCTGGTTGGGAATAATACCCCGGTATTTTTCTTGCGAGACCCTTTGAAATTTCCAGATCTCAATCATGCAGTCAAACGTGATCCACACACCAACATGCGCAGCGCCAAAAATAACTGGGATTTCTGGACCTCACTTCCAGAAGCGCTGCATCAGGTAACCATTACTATGAGCGAGCGCGGCATCCCGGCCAGCTACCGCAACATGCACGGATTTGGCAGTCACACGTTCAGTATGTATAACGCCAAAAACGAACGTCATTGGGTAAAGTTCCATTGGGTCTGTCAGCAGGGGATCAAAAACCTTACCGATGCCGAAGCAGAAGCCCTTGTGGGCAAAAACCGCGAAAGCCATCAACAGGACTTGCTTGAGGCTATTGACCGCAAAGATTTTCCGCGTTGGAAGCTTTTCATTCAAGTCATGACGGAAAAACAAGCGGCAGAAATGCCTTACAATCCCTTTGACCTGACCAAGGTCTGGTATAAAAAAGACTTCCCCTTGATTGAAGTGGGCGTCATGGAATTGAACCGCAATCCTGACAACTATTTCGCGGATGTGGAACAAGCGGCGTTTAACCCGGCCAACATCATCCCCGGCATCGGATTCTCTCCGGACAAGATGTTGCAAGGACGTCTGTTCTCATACGGAGACGCACAGCGTTATCGTCTTGGGGTAAATCACCACTCCATCCCGGTGAACAAACCACGTAACGAAACAAACAGCTTTCACCGCGACGGCCAAATGCGCGTGGACGGTAATTTTGGCGCCACCCTTGGCTATGAGCCCAACAGTTATGGTGAATGGCAGGAGCAACCTGAATTCGCCGAACCGCCCCTGGATCTTGTCGGTGCCGCTGATCATTGGAATTTCCGTGAAGATGACAGCGACTACTTCACCCAACCTGGAAAATTATTCCGGTTGATGAACCCGGCCCAACAGCAAGTTTTATTTGAAAATACTGCCAGAGCCATGGGTGACGCACCCAAAGAAATTAAAGTTCGCCATATTGGCAATTGCCTAAAAGCTGATTCCGCCTATGGTGCAGGTGTTGCCAAAGCACTTGGAATTCCATTAAGCGACGTGGCATAAACACGTCTGAAAAGTGATCCGGAATAAATAGCTACAACGCCTTTCTTTCGCGAAAGAAAGGCGTTGTTGATTATCTCTCAATTCAATCTAATTCTTATTCACTATCTTTAATTGTCAACGGCGTAAAAACCCGGGACCATTGGCCGTCAAAATCTTCAACAGCGATGCCAACTTGATAATCACCAGGGCAAGCCTCAATCTTTTCCCAATGAAGGTGATTGCCGCCACCCAGCATGATCGGATTTACCGTTCCGGTCAGAAGCTGACCTTTTTCATTAATCAGAGTGACATAAGGCTCAAAAGTATCGCCATCTTCAATCAACAACTCAAAAGGAGCATCCACTCCTCCAACTGAAGCAGGAGAGAATCCGGTTTTTCTCACCAATGACCCCCTGTTATCAAATTCGAGTTTTACATGAAACGGTTCACCCCCACCGCGTTGGTAAACCCCCTCCAGACTCCAAATTTGAGCATCAGGTTCAACACCATACCAAACAGGCAACATGCAGGCTAATGTAAATCCTTCTCCGCTATGAAGCAGCCCGCTTGCAGGTTTAAATACATGGTCAATCTCGTTATCCGTACCCCATCGCGGATGAACCACACCCTTGATTTCACGATTCTCAGGAGCCTGAAGAATCTCTCGCTTAATTGGACCAACCATATAACTGCCAATCTGCAACATCACCTCAAGAGATATCTGTCGAATATTTTTTCCCTTGATGGTCGCGTTGCACGAAACACCTTCACCTTCACAAATAATGCCATTAGAAAGTACTGGCTCGGAAATTTCCACAAGACCTTGCCCAGGAGCCTTCATGTTTGAGATCTTATGAGTTGACAATTCCTTCCCTTCGCTTGCCATTGGAATGAATATCAACTTTTTGCCGTTACACATCCATGTAATCTTCTTTGCCATCCTGTAACCCTTTCTCGATGTAGCTGCGGTGTTTAGTTTTCAGTGACGGTAATATTGGTAAATGACTCTGTGTAATTGCCATCATAATCTTCCACAGCGATACCAACCTCATAGGTACCTGCAAACGCTTCATAAGCAACCACTGTGAATGGTTCACCGTAAAAAGTTAAGATTTCTCCAAGATAATAATAGAATTCCCATTCATCGTTATCAGCATTGTAATCCTGCCACAATTCATAGACGGTGAAAGTATCACCTTCTTCAAGAGTCGCTTCACGCGGAGCACCCGTGCCGTCCTGGCCAGTGAATACCCAGAAGCTCTTCATTTCAAAATTGCCGTCGAACTTGATCATGGCTTCTTGCTGTTGGCTTTCATCGCCATTGGGCGCATATAAACCATAGAGTGTATAAACATCTTCTTCATATGTCGCACCGTAGACTTCCGGTTCAAGATAAATAAACGCCTCATCATACCCGTCACTCAGATAGTAAACCGTGGGTGACCAATCTGTTGAAACCGCGAATGTGGTATCGTCTCCCCAATCCGGGAAAACCGTACCGCCAATTTCATTTGAGGTTTCAGAAGACAAGAACTCCATATCGGCCATCAGATATGAATTATCTTCCTCAGAATAGTAACTGACATAGTAAAAAACATAACCAATGTTGGTGCCGCTTACTTCAGCAGATATGGTGGCGGTATCATACGAAGGTAATTCATAAGAGGTGGAAGTGACTTCTCCCACGGTGATATCACCACTGCCAGGTGCTTCAACCGTGGCGCCGGTCTCTGGTGCAGAAGCTGCAATCGCATCACTAAAATCCTGGGTTGAAGTTCCGCTTACAGGATCAAGAACACTCAAGTCAACCGAGTCAGTATTCATTTCTTTACCCATATAGTGAAAAACCAGAAAATCATCCCAAAGTGAAGCGGCAGCAAAACGGTCGGCTGTGGAGGTATAGCTGACCCATTCTTCATCAGTGGTCATTTCATACAACTCTGAATTTGGGTAATAGAAAGAAATACCTGTTGAGCCGGGTTTTTGATCGCCGTGTTTTTCGGCCAGCACAGCCTGCTGAAGCACATTGGTCACTTGTTGAGCGGCATTGGCAACATCAGAATCACCCGTTTCATCAACTACAAACTCAACAAAATTTCCCAAATCGTAAAACGAGTCAGGAATATCCTTATCAAAAACACTGGTGTAAGATTGGGCATAGGCGCGTGCCGCAGCCACACTGCTTTGATCTACATAAGTGAGTACGATAGCCAGTTGATTCATTGCTTCATTCAAAGCCGCGATTTGTGAAAGGTCCACGGCAGAGAGTGTAATATCAACGCTCATGTCTTCTGCCACTTGTTCGGCAGTAAGATCAGCGCCGGATTCATAATTCTCTTCAACAAAAGAAATCCGGGCTTCATCATCCGTGATTCGGTAATCCTCGCTGATATAAGTATTAACAACCGTTCTGGCCAGGTCTGCACCGCTCATCGCAGGATTTTCAACCAGTGCATTCAAAAATGAGGCATAAGCCCAACCAACCGCAGGCTCAGTTTCTTCAGATGCAACTGCATATTGAGCATATGGTGCCAACATGCTGAAAGTTTCAAGTTGTGCCATTAAGCATGCATCAAAACCAAAAAAGTCAAATTGCCCAATACCTGTTTGAGTGACAATGTTTGAGAGAGCACCGTCAATTTCAGACAGGCTCATGTCTCCATCGCTGGGGTCAGGGTCCGTCCAACCGCCCAACCAACCCATACCGTGGTCAGACATGATTAGGGCATAATGTTCCGCGGGATAAGCTGAAATAGCCCAGGTGACAAACGCTTCCAAAGTCTGGGGATCGCTCATATCCGTCTCACCCAGATCTGCCAATTCTTCTGAAGCAATAGATTCGAGGTCGCTGTCTTGTTGTACCAAAAAACGTTTGGTGCCTGTCCAATCGCCATCTCCGTCAAACGCTCCATCATAACGGTCCAACTGTGTAACAATGGTGACCATATCACTGGAACCGACGATTTCTGCTTCATTCAGGTCAAGAAAAATATCTCTTTCCAAAACATCGTCATCGCCATCTTGATAAAGTATTACCAACCAGGTTCCCGGTTCACCCTGACTGTTAATCTCGGTGATCTGACCAGTCTCTTCACTCGTGGAATCAAAAGATTCTTCTGTTTCGTCCAGATAATCACTTATATCACCACATCCAGTAAGCAGACTGATTGATAAAGTGAAAACTAAAATTATTGATAAAACAGGCCAAACTGATTTCTTCATCCTATACCTTCCTAAAATACGGAATAATTTCGCAATCATTATGCCATTGTTACTATGTTCATTTTCTCTCAAGTGGGATTCATCACAATACACAAATAAGGGTGGACAAAAAAATTGTCGGTCCTCAAAACAAAACCTGAACCGCCATCTGATTATTACCAAAACCGCACAATTAATCCATAAATTTTTTATATAGTTAATTAAACCAAAGATTTGATTAATCAAGTAAAGCTTTCAATTTTGTATAATCTAATAAAATAAAGACATCAACGGGATAATCTTTACTAGTATTTGATATCAAAATTGGAAAGCGCCACTATTTATTTAGGAGAATAAAAATGGAAATCGATATTCAATTCCGTCCCTCATATTCGTTTGCAGTTGTTAAACTTGCCCCCAACGAACGCATCCGCGCAGATTCTGGCGCCATGGTAAGTCATTCAGCCAGCGTTGAAGTGGAAACCAAAGCCGAAGGCGGATTGTTCAAATCACTTGGCCGTGCAGTACTCGGAGGAGAATCATTCTTTCAGAACTTTTGGTTAGCCGGTCCTCAGGGTGGCGAAGTGACCCTCGCACCTGATCTGCCAGGTGATATAGTGCAAATTGACTTGACCGGCATACCTCTCATGGTTCAATCAGGTTCCTACCTTGCTTCAGAGAACGGCATTGACCTGAATAGCAAATTCAGCATGAAAGCCTTCAAAGCAGGCGAAGGTGTCTCCATGCTTGAAGCCACCGGCAGCGGCAAGCTCCTTGTTTCGTCATACGGCGCAATTTTTGAAAAAGAACTTGCTCCGGGTGAAAAATACATCGTGGACTCATCCCACCTGGTTGCATTTTATGCCACCATGGATGTGCAAGTAAAATCTGTTGGTGGATTAAAATCCACACTGCTTTCAGGAGAGGGATTGGTGGTGGAAATAACTGGTCCTGGAAAAATATACATCCAGACCCGTTCTCCACAAGCCCTGATAAGTTGGATCATTCCGCAGGTGCCTCAAAAAAGCAATTAGAGATATTTGATCGAATCAACTCTCCCAATCACATGGGAGAGTTTTTTGACCTCTCAAGACTTCTGGTTTATGATTAATCTAGATATTCTGTAAAGGGAGGCAAAATGACTGTTCGGTTTGGTATTATCGGTCTTGGACAAATTTCTTCACGCTTCGCAAAAGTTTTACAAACTGTTGAAGACGTTGAATTAAGCTCGGTGGCTTCACGTGATTTGGATCGTACCAAAAAATTTGCCAATCGGTTTGAGTCTCAAAAATCAGCCGCGACTTATGAAGCGGTAATCACCGATCCAGAGGTTGATGTGGTTTATATCGGTTTGACCCACAACTTCCATTATGAATACGCAAAAAAATGTCTTGAAGCACATAAGCCGGTGTTGTGCGAAAAACCACTTGTCACCACTCAAAAACAAGCGATTGAATTGGTTAACCTTGCCAAAAAGAATAACACCCTGCTCATGGAAGCCATGTGGACACGCTGCATGCCCGCTTATATAAAAGCCCAGGAATGGGTGAAATACGGTCGCATTGGACAGGTCAAATTGATCACCGCCAACTTCAGCTATCGTGCTCCTTATGACCCTCATCATCGGCTTTTTAATAAAGATACAGAAGGCGGCAGCCTATATGATGTGGGCATTTATCCCATTGATTTTGCGATTGGCATTGTAGGAGGCTATCCCCTAAGCGTAACTGGATCAGCCCATTTCGCTCCCAATGGGGTGGATGAATCTGCTGCATTTTCCATGAAGTTTGAAGGTGGAGAGTTAGCAAATCTGGCTTGCGGGTTTAATGTCCGCGCCATGGAGGAAGCTTACATCTACGGCACCCAGGGGCGTATTGTGTTGGAAAACTGTTTCGGTCCACAAACCTGTATCCTTAGTGATGAAAATGGAAAAACCATCGAGAAATTTATGAAACCTGTGGCCGACGGGTTTGAGCACCAGATTCGGCATTGTGCCGATCTTGTCCGCACCGGTAAAATTGAAAGCGATCTGATCCCATGGGAAGACACCATTGCCAGCACTGCGATCTTTGATGCTTTAAATCAGCAGTGGGGAATCTGTTAAAAAGCAAAAATAATATTGGAGGGCGAATGAAACTCGAAACGCAACTTAATGGCGACCCGCTTGCCTGGTTGCTTGACAAAGAAGAACCGGCGGTACGTTATCTTGCATTACGTGATCTAGTCAAACTCTCATATGATGATGAAGAAATGAAGCTGGCACGCCAAACCGCCCACCAACAAGGACCCATCGCTCAAATTCTTGAAAAAATGGACCCCGAAGGTTACTGGCAGAAACCCGGCCCGGGTTACGGACCCAAGTATAAATCAACCGTATGGTCGCTGTTATTACTTGCCCAATTGGGCGCTGACATCCGCGAAGATGAACGCATCCGCACAGCTTGCAATTATCTACTTGACCAGGCGCTCGCCTCAGGCGGACAATTTGCTTATAACGGTGAGCCCTCCGGCACAATTGACTGCCTGCAAGGTAACTTGTGTTGGTCGCTGGTGAAACTGGGTTGCGAAGACCCTCGCCTTGAATCCGCCTTTGACTGGATGGCAAGATCTGTTACCGGCGACGGTATCGCACCCAACACAGACCGCAAGGCACCTGTTCGTTATTATGCCTACAAATGTGCACCAAACTTTGCTTGCGGGGCAAACTACAAACAACCATGCGCTTGGGGTGCCACTAAAGTCATGATGGCTTTTGGGATTTTGCCTAAAGAGAAGCGCACCCCCATGATTGATAAAGCGATTCAAATGGGTTTGGAATTCTTTCTGGCAACCGATATGGCAAATGCACAATTTCCAAATGGATTGAACGATCATCCCAGCCGCAACTGGTGGAAGTTTGGTTTTCCAGTCTTCTATATTACCGATTTACTGCAGAGCGTTGAAGCCCTGGTGTCTTTAGGCGCTGGCAATGATCCGCGACTTAAAAACACCCTTCAACTTATATTAGCTAAACAAGACGCTCATGGACGCTGGTCTCTTGAATATGATTATGCCGGCAAAACCTGGAGAAGCTACGGCAAGCTCAATGAGCCTAATAAATGGGTGACCTTGAGAGTGTTGCGGACCCTCAATTCCAAATAATTGACACTATAACAGAAACTCTATATGTAGCTTTTTCGGTGAGAGTTTTCTCATTTATCCGGATTGGCTATTTTATGCGATATAATACCGGGCGCTTAAAAATCTAATAGAGAGTTGGTAATTGTTTGTGAATTCGAATAATGTTTCAAATGAAATGGTAAAACCAATGCGGATTAACCGGCTCGTGTCGGTAATTTTGAATGGTGTCATGTTGGAAAAATTGGCTGTGGAACACGCTCATGATGTTAAAGAAACATCCTCACCCACGAAGTTGCTCACGTGGATCAGAACTTGAAAATGGAAATTGGCCGCCGCATCAATTTGCCCCAGGCTGCATAAGGTTTTCCCACGAGCTGATCAGCACCCACCTTTATGGTAGGGTGCTTTTTTTATCCTTATAATTTCCTGATTAACTATGTATAAATTACTATTGCTTATACGATAAATATTATGATATTTGACTAAATTAATCACATGGATTATGCTGTATAAAACTAAAAAGGATAAATTATGTCAAAAATAACCCCCTTCTTATGGTTTACCGATCAGGCTGAAGAGGCTGCCAATCTTTACACTTCTCTGGTTAAAAACTCAAAGACCAACAACATCTCTCGATATCCTGAAAACTCTCCCGGCCAGGCAGGCACGGTGATGACCGTCAGTTTTGAATTGGATGGTCAGCAATTCACTGCACTCAACGGCGGACCCTTGTTTAAATTTACTGAGGCAGTTTCATTTGTGATCAACTGTGAAGATCAGGCTGAAGTGGATAAACTTTGGTATGGCCTTACCGCCAACGGCGGTGAAGAAGTGCAATGCGGCTGGTTGAAAGATAAGTTTGGTCTTTCATGGCAGATCGTGCCACAAGTCTTGATGGATTTAATGGCTGACCCGGACAAAGAAAAAACTGACCGGGTCTATCAGGCGATGTTAAAAATGAAAAAACTTGACATTGAGGGATTGAAAAAAGCTTTTGCAGGTGTATAAATATTGGTGAGGAGACCTCGCCAATGGACATAGTCATACATAAACTTAGGGGCGCTAATATGGATATTGATTTAGCCACGCCTGCGGATGATATCGCCTGGCAGCAAGACGCGTGCCCGTGGAATCAGGCCGAATCTACCAAAATTCATCGCTGCGCGGTTAAGAATGTATCTCTCTGTCCGCATTTTCGCGGTGTGGAATATCTCGATACACTGCTGTGCAGTTATCCAAGTTCAAACAAGATCGTTAAACCTAACGATTGATCATTCTTCGACACAACTGAGGGAAAAACAGCTTGTTTTTCTTTATTCGGTAGAACAATTATTGCCATGATTGCAAAAAGCCATCACGCTTGGCATACATCCGCAGTTAATTCCCATACATCCATCTTTTTTCCAGAATAGCCCGCAAAAAGACCATTATCATTTTTTGGTCCGTAAATTTGTTTGGTTTGTAGAATATTTTGCTACAATTCAATAAATCCAACGTATGTTGTGGTGGGATAAAACCAACCTTCAGAAAGTGTTGTCAAATGAAACAATCAATTTTGAGGATTGATGTGGGGTTTGTAAATGCCTATCTGCTTCAAGCCGGAGATGGTTACATCCTGGTGGATACTGGCATTAGTGATGTGTGGACCAAACTGGAAAGCGAATTGTTATCCCGCGGCGCCCTGCCAGAGCGTTTGAAACTGGTTATCCTCACTCACGGCGATATGGATCATTCGGGAAACTGTAAAAAACTACAGCAAAAATACGGCGTAAACATCGCCATCCATCAAGGCGACCTTGATATGGTTACAACAGGCAAACCCAGACGCCGCAGCGCCAACACCTTGACTGGCAGAATTATGACCTGGATGGCTTCAAAAATAAGTGATGCTTCCGGTTCGTTTGAGCCCAACCTTTACCTAGAAGATGGACAAAGTCTGCAAGAATTCGGTCATGATGCAACCGTGATCCACACGCCCGGTCACACCGCGGGCTCCATTGTTATTCTAACTGCTGAAGGCGACTTAATCGTCGGAGACACGGTCTCAAATCGCAGAAAGCCCAAAACAGCCGACCTCTTTGAAGATGAATCGGAGTTGAAAACCAGTCTATCAATATTGCGTGGATTAAACGCCAAAATCGTATATCCAGGTCACGGCAAGCCTTTTCCGTTTGACCAATTCCCAAATTAAGATTCTCCTTATGAGTAAAGGAATGTTTCATGCCTGAAATCGCTCTGCAAACCCGCCATCTGGTTAAAAAATACGGCGCATTGACCGCCGTATCAGACCTCAACCTTGAAGTATATGAGGGAGAAGTATTCGGTTTTCTCGGCCCCAACGGCGCTGGCAAGACTACTTCCATTAATATGCTGTGCGGATTACTCAAGCCAAACAGCGGAGAAGTCTTAATTCACGGCACTCTTCTGGATCACAGATCCGATATACAACAGCGAGTGGGTGTCTGCCCGCAATCCATCATATTGTGGAGTTCATTGACCTGCATCGAACAACTGGTATTTCTAGCAGAGATGTACGACATTCCCGCCAGGGTTGCCCGCTCTCGTGCAGAACAACTGCTTGAGGTCATGCATTTGACTGAAAAGCGCAATCAATTAGCCAAAACTTTATCAGGAGGCATGCAGCGCCGGCTCAATCTGATCATGGCACTCATGCATGACCCTGAAATTCTAGTGTTGGACGAACCGGAAGCTGGTCTGGACCCTCAAAGCCGAGTCTTGGTACGCGATTTTATCAAGTCACTTGCGCGCAAGAAGACGGTCATCCTCACCACTCATAATATGGATGAAGCAGACCGTGTGGCTGACCGCATTGCCATCATTGACCACGGGCAACTCCTGGCGTTAGGCACACCCGATGAGCTCAAAACCAGGGTTGGTCAGGGGGATGTGCTTGAATTCATCATGCCTGAAGCGGGTATGGCTGACCTCTACCAATCGCTGTTATCACCCATCGGTGCCGATATCACAACAAACGGAGAAGAGCTGATCTTGCGTAGCCGCGGAATTGTTGAACTGCTCCCAAGAATCCTTGAAATCTTGCAAACCAACGGACTTCACCCCGGAGATTTACGCCTGCGGCAAAACTCTCTTGAAGATGTTTTTATCACTCTCACTGGAAGGCGGTTGCGCGAATGAGACTGATCCGTGTTTTTCTCAAAAGTATGCGTGAACAATTACGCAGTTATTGGCTGCTTATCCTTTCAATCAGCATAGCTCCTGTATTTGTTTTACTCTATTGGATGATCACCGGTGGAGGCTCCACTACTTATCGTGTTCTAATCATTAATCGCGATCAACAAAATGCTGAATCAGTTAGCGCCGAAGTCATAGAAAAAATTCAACAACTCAGCTATTCTGACGGACAGCCAATCCTAAAAGTAACCCTGATCGAAGACCAAACGACAGCCGAAACAAAATTAAGGAACCGCGAAGCCACAGCCTTGATGATATTTCCTGAAAATTTTTCATCGACCCTTCTTGCGGCTGGTAAGGGTCAAAAAGTTGAATCGGTCAAGTTAACCCTGATCGGCGATCTGACCAATCCCTATTATCCAATGGTTTCGATCATGGCCGTTTCAGCCGTGGACGAGTATGTTAAAGATATGATCGGTCAATATTCCCCGGTGGTGCTCAACGAGATTCCACTCGGGGCTTCAGCAGCACGCACCGAATTCGAAATGTACGTACCAGCTTTACTCATTCTGGCCGTGGTGATGTTAATCTTTCAGGTGGCCATGACCATTACCCGCGAAGTTGAAAACGGCACTCTTCGCCGTCTGCAAATGACAAAAATGACTGCTTTCGACTTGCTCGGCGGCATCAGCCTGACCCAGGTGCTTATCGGGGCCGCCTGTGTCTTGTTTACTTTTCTCACCGCCAATATGTTGGGGTTCAGCAGCCAGGGATCCCTATGGATCGCTGTACTGATTGGTGTTGTCACCAGCTTTTCAATCATTGGCATTGGTTTGATGATTGCCTGTCTGGCCCGTACAGTCAGCGAAGCCTTTATTTACTCCAATTTTCCTCTGATTTTCTTGATGTTTTTTACCGGTGCAGTTTTCCCCATTCCCCCGATGCCCATTTTTACAATCGCTGGACGCACCATTGGTATGTTTGACTTTTTACCACCTACACATGCCATTATTGCCCTCAACAAAGTGCTTACATTAGGTGCAGGTTTAAAGGATGTGGCCTACGAATTAATATTATTGTTGATATTGTCAGCGTTATATTTAGCAATTGGGGTGTTCTTATTCAATAAATATCGTTTGCATAAAAACTAAAAAGGATATCTTCATGCCAACTACCGTTACAGCTCAAGATAACAATCGCAGTCCTATCACCATCGCCTGGATAGTTGTCGCCCTCATCAGCACGCTACCCGACATTGCCTTTTTTGAAATCACCGGCTCAGTTCCACCATGGATGTTAATGGCCAAACTCGTGCTTTTGGGTATCATGGCGGTTGTCTCATATTTCTACAAACCGATCAAGCCGTTACATAATTTTTTCCTGATCATGATTGCCTTTTTTGGCTTGCTTGAACTCGTCACGCGAATTAATTTCACCCTTCCCTTCCTGCAAAATTTATTCGGTGCCAGTGTGTTTGATCAACGTATGCAAGCTGAGCAAACCGGCAAATTGGCTGTTTCTGTCATTATGATCTTGATCTTGTTCATCCTGGGTTATAAGCGCAAAGAGATCTTTTTAACCCGCGGTAATCTCAAAGTGCTCATTAAACCCGTCAAACTATTAGGGTTTCCAAAACCTGAACCCTGGACGAATTTTGGTCTGCTCTGGTCATTCTGTATTGCAGCAGGGTTGGGGGTTGTACTTTACCTGGGCATGAAACCATCAGGTATATTGTTTGGAAAATTGCTGCCCATTTTGCCTTCCATTATTTTTTACGCCGCTTTGAATGCTTTTAATGAAGAAATGATCTTTCGAGCACCCATGCTGGCCACGCTTGAACCCGTGACAGGCAGCTTAAATTCGCTTTGGATGGCCGCTTCATTCTTTGGCGTCGCGCATTACTTCGGCGTCCCCAGTGGCATACCCGGTGCGCTTGCATCTATTTTCATGGGTTGGATCTTGAGCAAAGCCATGCTTGAAACCCGTGGACTCTTCTGGTCATGGTGGATTCACCTGCTCAGCGACATTGTCATCTTCTCCTTCCTCACCATGGGATTGTTGCAATAAGAGAAGACCTTTCCCAAAGTATTCTTACTGTTTTTTTTATCCATTATCAGTCTGATTTTTTGATTACTTGTTACTGTTCACTATTCATTAATCGCTGTTCCAAATAGCTATTTTTGAACCTTTTTCAATTGTCTGCTACATACTTTATGACACAGGTTGAGGCAGACCATGATAACCAACGCTATACAACAAAAAAGGAAATGGACCATCGCAATGGCTGAACCCTGCAACGATGACACTCTGGCAATAAGGCTGACCGCCGGGGATGAAACCGCACTTCACGAACTTTATGCGGAATACGGGAAGCGGCTATTTGCATACGCCTTGCGCCTCACCAACGATCATGCTAAAGCAGAAGACGTTGTGCAAGATGTGCTGGTCACAGTATGGCGCACTGCTTATCGCTATCGCGGTGAAGGACGCTTCATCGCCTGGCTTTTGGGGATCGTCCATCACACCGCCATGAATGCCATCCGGCATACCTCCATTGCTATCTCGGATGCAATGGAAGACACGATTGCTTCAAACACATTGCCCCCTGAAAACCTTACTCAGCGTAATATGCAAAGTGAATGGGTAAAACAGGGGCTTGAATCGCTTGACTCTGACCATCGAGCAGTTCTTGAACTGGTTTTTTACCAGGGGTTGAGCATGGAGGAAATTGCAAAGGTATGTCAAATTCCGCTGGGGACAGTAAAAAGCAGGCTGTCTTATGCCAGACAGAAGTTAAAAGGCATCTTGATCAGACAAAACGCGGAGGAATGGCGATGAAAACACATACCGAATACGAAGAAATGCTGCCCTTCTACGCTGCCGGAGGATGCACATCTCAACAAAAACGCGAGATGGAGGCACACATAAATCTCTGTCATGAATGTCAAACTGAGTTGACGATGTGGAAAGCTGTCTCCATGGAGATCGATACTTCGAACAAAACAATCTCAACCCCTTCAGATATCCCTGCACAAGCACTTACACGTATTCGTGCTTCCAAACCTATGGCGGCTGCTATACGCCAATCATGGCAGCTTCTCAAAGCGCAAACTTACCTCATACAATCCGAGTTGTGGCCGGTTTCAGCACTGGTCATGCTGATTGGTGTTCTTGTCGCCGTGATTGCCAGAAAAGATGTTGTCGTATATTTGCTTTCTCCCATGATGGCTGCGGCCACCCTGTCCATGCTTTACGGACCGGATCACGATCCAGCCAACGAACTGACCCGTTCCACTGCAACTTCTCCGTGGAAAATCCTGCTGGCTCGCATGAGCATTATGTCTTGCTACAACCTGTTGTTGGGGTTGATCGCTTCTTTGGGACTGCTTTTTATAGTCAAACCTGAAATGTTGGGAACCATCATCCTCGGCTGGGTCGGTCCGCTGGCGTTTCTTTCTTCATTGGCGCTGTTGCTTTCAGTCTGGTGGGGTACCGGCATCGCCATAGCCGTCACATATGGCCTATGGCTGGCTCAATACATATCCTTCAAATCAATTGGCATCTTGATGCCCTCTCCGGTCTGGAGCAACTTCCTTACAGAATACAAAAACTTCTGGCATGAACCACTGCTCCTCGTTGGTCTGGCTTTCTTCGTTGCATTGGCCGCCTTATGGTCAGCAAACCTACCTATGCTGCGACTTTCGTCATCCATTCAATAATTATCTCATTTGAGACCTTCGGGTCTTTGGAGGAACTATGTCTCATTTTTTTGGCGTACTGCGCCATGAATTCAAAATGGCTGTCAAGCGGCCAGGCATGTGGATCGCATACGCTGTGCTATACGTTTTTTATTCAATCACGGTTTTTGCGCCCTCTGAAGTTGGAGAAGAGTTGCCCGCAACTACCATTGAAATGTGGCAGCATGCCGCCATGATCGTGTTTTATACCAATATGTTCATGGTACTGTTGGGTGGAATTTTAGCGGCAGACCGTTTACAACGAGATTACCGTCTGGGTATACGTGAGCTGCAGCGCAGTTCACCTATCGGGCAATTTACTTATTTGCTGGCCAAATACACTGGTGTTTGGGCTGCCGTAATCAGCCCCATGTTTATTTTTGTTATGGGGTACGCGGTTTTTTATGTGGCAAGGGGTGTTTCACCTCTCTTTCTCGCCATCATGCCGGTAGTTATCCTTGTCATGGGCGGCACTGCCTTTGCTTTTGTGGTGGCATTTTCGATTGCTTGTCCGCTTTTCATGCCGGTTCGGGTTTATCAGGTGCTGTTTGTGGGTTACTGGTTTTGGGGAAATTACTTAAGCCCGGAGGTGTTCCCCACCATTAGCGGAACTCTTCTGGTTCCATCCGGAAAATACCCCTTGTATGGCTTCTTTCACGGGTTCCCTGGATTTTTCTCAAAATTCGATCAACCCATCATTTCAACATCGCAGGCGATCTGGAACCTAGCCATCTTGTTTGCCATCATTGTCACCGTGCTGGTGATCACAACTCTGATACTGCACAGTCAAAATCGCCGCGCTTAGGATATTAATATGAAACGGTTTTCAATAAAGTACGCATTCAAAACTTATAAACTCGATCAATTGTGGTTGCCTCTGGCAATATTTCTTCTTTTTGTATTAATCAGCCTGTTCCAGATGGACACACCTCAGCTAATGAATATCGCACGATCGTATCTGGCTGCGGTTGTGCCTTTACTTGCAGGCATATTGGCCGCTTATTCAATTCTTGAAGATCCAGCCCTTGAATTGCGTTTTGCCACACCCATACCTGCGATTCGCACTTTGATCGAACGTCTGGGCTTGATCTTTATTATCCAATCAGCATTCGCCTTGTTTTTTCAGGCGGTCATCAAGATCATTGGCGGTGACTTTTCAATGTACCAGAGTGTATGGCGCCTGCAGTTAGCCTGGATAATCCCCACTTTGTCCTTGATGATGCTGGGATGCTCCTGTTCGCTGTTGGCTGCCAACTCAACCATCGGCGCATTAATGGTGGGCATGGTCTGGCTGGTGGAATTGATCGCCCGCGGATGGTTTGCCCAAAACTTTGGCAAATACTTCCTAGTTTTCATGGGACCACTTATGCCTGATCATCCTGATCTATTTGCCAATCATGTCACACTTTTCGCAATTTCATCCACTCTTTTTCTCGTCTCCATGGCGCTGCTAGAACAACAGGAACGCTACATCTAATTAAAGGAAATCTGATGATAAAAATTAACACTCTAACAAAAAATTATGGAACCGGCGCAAAAAAAGTGCAAGCGCTAAATGGTCTGGATTTGGTTATCGGACAAGGGATGTTTGGCTTGCTCGGACCGAACGGCGCCGGCAAGACCACTCTGATGCGCATTCTGGCGGGGATCGTTAATGCCTCCAGCGGCTCAGTGAATGTTGGCGGTATTGATATCAACACCGAAGCCGGCAAAATGGAAGTTAAAAAAATACTCGGATACCTGCCACAGGAACTTGGCATGTATCCTGAATTAACTGCTGTTCAATTTGTGGATTACATGGCCATTTTAAAGGGACTCGAAAACCCTGCTGAACGCCGCAAACGCGTTGATACTGTGTTAAACATGGTCGGATTGAGTGATAATGCCAACCGAAAGATCAAAGGATTCTCAGGCGGTATGAAACGACGCGTGGGCATTGCCCAGGCGCTCGTAAACGACCCCAAACTATTGATCGTTGATGAACCAACGGCCGGTCTTGACCCTGAAGAACGCATCCGTTTTCGCAATCTTTTGGTAAATCTTGCGGCTGACCGCACCGTTCTGCTTTCAACGCATATCGTTGAAGACATAGGCCAGACCTGCCGAGATTTGGCGGTCATTTCACGTGGACAAGTGATCTTTCGTGGCAGCCCGACCGAACTCACCCAGGCTGCCGCGGGCCACGTATGGAACTTGACCTCAAACACAATGGAAAAACCGGATCATGGGTTGACCATCGTCTCAATGCTTCATCTGGCAGAAGGCACCCAGTATCGCATGGTTGGAGAAAGTGCCTCAGATTACATTGATGCTCAGCCCGTCCAACCCGGACTTGAAGATGGTTACGTTTGGCTGATGAAAAACGCCGGGCACGCCATCGATACCTTATAAAAAATGAAACAGGATGAAGCATGCCTTCGGCTCATCCTGTTTTTTTTATTTTATTAATCACAATTTGATTAATTGGTAAGAAATAATTGCAATAAATTTTGTGAATAATTCGTAAAAAAATCCCAATACATAATACTAACCTTATACATTATTTTGCGATAATTATTGTAATTTGTTACTATTTAATTACGATAATTAAGATTTAATTCGGGAGAAACATGAAGAACACAAAACATCTCAATTTTAATTCCCATGCCCCTGATTTGATACTGCATGACACCCAAAAACAGGAGGTCCAGCTCTCATCTTTATGGGTAAATCAACCCCTAGTTATAGCCTTTACCCGGCATTTTGGCTGTACCCAGTGTAAAGAGATGCTGAACGAATTGGTTTCAGCGCACGACCGCATTAAAGCTGCCGGTTTATCTGTTGTTGTTATCACTCAGGGCACACCTGAAACCACCGCCCTGTTTGCCAAAGAATTCGCACCTGGCTTGCTTTGCCTGGCTGACCCTGAGCGAAAAGCTTATACCGCTTACGGTTTGGAACGCGGCACACTTCGGCAAACTTTTCTAAATTTGAAAGTGTTATCTGCGGTCAGAGTTTCTCAGAAAAAGGGGTATAAGGTCGAGGCACCACCGGAAGGTCAGGATGCCATGCTCATGTCTGGAACTTTTATTATTGGCACTAATGGCAAAATCCTTCTCCCCTACTATTACGATAATATTGCCGATCATCCATCTTTGGAATTGTTTTTGAACGGAGTGCTCTCAACTGATTGGAATAAATCATTAGATGAACCCATCGGCCGCGGCGTCAAGTAACCTATGTATGCTTGGAGATCTAGTATGAAAAAATTATCCATATTCTTTGTTCTTTTGGTAAGCTTAGCTTTATTTCTAACTTCTTGTGCAGCAAAACCTGATCAAGAAACCACTCTCCTGACCGAGAATGTTCAGAACCAATCTCTGATTGCTGAAGGCAGCCTGCAGCCTATAAACTCCTTGGCCCACTCTTTTTCAGTCTCGGGCCAGGTAGCCGAAGTTGTGGTGAAGAACGGTGATGTCGTCAAACCCAGTGATGTGCTTGTTCGACTTAAAGATTCTTCGGCAGCCGAGCTTGGGCTTGAAAACGCACAGGCAGAAGCATTGGCCGCTCAACAGGCATATGATCAGCTTGCAAGCTCAAAAGATTTAACCCTTGCTCTTGCTGAACTGAACCTGGCAATTGCCCAAAAAGATTATGACAAAATCCGTTGGAACCAGATTTCAGAAGACAAGGCCCGTGAGACCAACCCTGATGTGATAAATGCCGCCCGGGCTGCCGTAACGATTGCCGAAGATAAAGTAAAAACTGCAGAAGAAAAATACAACGATTTCAGTGAAACCCCTGATTCTGATCCACTCAAGGCTGCTGCTTTGAGCACACTTTCAAATGCTAAACTAAATCTCGTTCAAGCCAAACTCAATTTGAACAACTATATCAACCCGCCTAACACTCAAGATTTGTCCATTTCAAATGCTGAAGTGGCTGTCGCTAAGGCAAAATTTGAAGATGCCCAACGCCAGTTGGAAAAACTGCAAAATGGTTCAGACTCCAACGAACTGCAAATGGCAAAAGCAAGACTTGATTCTGCCAATGCCGCGGTGGCAAATGCTCAAAGTCAAATGGATGCGTTAACGCTGACCGCCAATGTTGCAGGCACTGTTGTTGACCTGACGCTTCAACCCGGTCAAGAAGTAGCCGCCGGAGAAATCGCTGTCATCATTGCAGATTACTCAAATTGGATTGTAAAAACCGATAATCTCACAGAAACCGAGGTCACCTCGATCACCAACGGTCAAAAAGCAAATGTGATTCTGGATGCTTTACCGGAAAAAATACTTGAAGGTGAAGTCACATACATTAACTCATTGTTTGAAGAAAAACGTGGAGACATCACTTACACTGTCACCATACTGCTGACTCAAACTGATCCGCTGATGCGTTGGGGTATGACTGGTGCTGTAGAGTTCCTCAAGTAGAAAGAGCGGAGACAACTCAATGAAACAAATTATACAAATTTCGGGTTTCTTGGCGCTCAAAGAAATATGGCGCAATCGCAGCCGTTTTTTGCTGGTGAGTCTGGTCATTGCCCTAATCACTTTATTGGTGCTCTTTATCGCAGCCTTGGGTGAAGGTCTGGGCAACGGCAACCGCGAATACATCTCCAAATTGGATGCCGAATTGATCACCTATCAATCCAAATCGGATTTTCTGATCGCGGCCAGCCGGTTGAGCAAAGACCGCTTGGCGGCCATCCGCCGCGTGGATGGCGTGGCTGATGTCGGCATGCTCGGCACCGCCAACGCAACCCTGATCCTGCCAGGGGATGTTGAACCTCTCAAGGTGGCCTTGCTGGGCGTTCAACCCGGGCACACAGGTGAACCCGCTGTGGTTCAAGGCCAGCAGCTTGGCACTGATCTTTCTGACGAAGTGATCATTGATAAAAACACTGCTCTGCGCAGTGATCTGCAAATCGGAGAGAATCTGACGATCCGGGTTACCCAGGGTACCAAGGATGAATTTTATACATTGCGCATCGTCGGCATCTCGGATGGGCAGCAGTACTCCCTTCAGCCCTCTGTTTTTGTTCCCTTTTATGCCTGGGACCGCATCAAACCCAAGTCAGAAGCAGAGATCAACAGTTCAAACCCTGTGGCGAATGTCATTCTCGTCAAATTGATTGACCCTGAGGCGATTGAAGAAGTCAGCGCAAACATCGCAGCGCAAGTCAATAATGTTGAAACCGCGACCCTGAAGGAAGCCATCCAGGCACTCCCCGGTTATTCAGCCCAGCAAAGCACTCTCAACTTGCAAGGCGGGTTCACCCTCTTTATCGGCGTGTTGGTAATCGGCGGATTTTTCCAGATTCAAATCTTGCAAAAAGTAGCCCAAATTGGTGTGCTGAAAGCCATCGGCACGGCCAACCCGATTATTGCCATGGCCTCAATCCTTCAAATTGTGGTGGTTACCATGGTGGGTGTCGCCATTGGCGGATTTATGACCTTCTTATTCTCGCTTTCCTTTCCTCCAACCGTGCCGATTGTATTCAACGGAACCACCACGGCGGTTGCAATCATCGCCTTATTAATGATCGGACCCTTAAGTGGATTGGTCTCCACCCGTTACGCAGTCAGGATCGAACCCCTCAAAGCATTGGGGCTCTCCTAGAGTTGGAATCCATGATGAACACATACGCACTTGAAACCGAAAATGTAACCAAGACCTACCAGAGTGAATCCGGTGTGATCAATGCAGTGGATGAAGTTTCTTTGCAGGTCAAACCTGGCGAATTCGTCGCCCTGGTCGGCCCCAGTGGATCTGGCAAGACCACCATGCTTTCCATCCTGGCGGCGTTGCTCAAACCGACCTCCGGCAAGGTCATCCTCGACGGCCAGGACCTGGCTGCCATGAATGAAAAAGATCGCGTGGCCATGCGCCGCAATAAAATTGGTTTCACCTTTCAGGCGAACAACCTGGTGCCTTATCTGAGTGCCGTCGAAAATGTGGAACTGATGCTGCGTCTGAATGGCCGCCTCGACAAAACCGGTAAAATACGTTCACGCGAACTACTGGCCCGACTTGGGTTGGCAGAAAGGCTGCACAACCTTCCCGGTCAAATGTCTGGCGGGCAGCAGCAACGTGTGGCCATTGCCCGTGCTATGATCCACAATCCCAGCCTGGTGCTGGCCGATGAACCCACCGCCAGCCTGGATACCGAGCGCGCCTATCAGGTGGTTGAGACCTTCGCCGGACTGATCCATGAACAAAACCGCGCAGGCATTATGGTCACCCATGATCTGCGTATGTGTGAATACGTGGATAGAGTTTTCCAAATGCGTGACGGCAAATTAGTGCAGATTTATTCAACCAAATCTGAAATAATGGAACTGGTTAAAGGCAGACACGATTAATCAAGATCAATAATCTTCTATTAAGACGCTGATGGAAATCCATCAGTGTCTTTTGTTATCTAAATCAAACCTTCCTCTTTTTATAAAAAACGACAAAAGTTTATGCAACCGGTTGCAGGTTGTGCTATAATGGTTCAATCTACTGAAGTGAAGGACACAATTCATGACAACTGCTAAAAAACCTTCGGTTAAAATCGGCTTGATATTACTGGCTTATATCGCCTTCATCGCCCTGGGTATGCCTGACGGGTTATTGGGCGTGGGCTGGCCTTCCATGCGAGCCGGTTTTCAAGTTCCCCTCGACGCCCTCGGATTTTTCATGGTCGCCAGTACCGTTGGCTATCTGAGCGCCAGTTTTGCTTCAGGCTATCTGCTGCGCAAAATGGGCGTTGGCGGTTTGCTTGCCGCCTCCTGCGGATTAACCGGCTTGACACTTTTGACCTATACCTTCGTCCCGGCATGGTGGATGATGGCGCTCCTGGGGTTGTTTGGCGGTCTGGGTGCTGGCGCCATTGATGCCGGCTTGAACACTTATGTGGCTGCAAACTTCACTGAAGGATTGATGCAGTGGCTGCATGCCAGCTATGGCATCGGAGTAACCCTCGGCCCAATCCTCATGACCTTTGGTCTGGCTTCTTTAAACTCCTGGCATTTTGGTTACCGCTTGGTGGCCATTTTTCAGATCGTGCTGGCTATCACCTTCTTCGTCACCATGAAGATGTGGGGGGCAAAAACCACTCAAAATGATTCAAAAGAAGAAAAAAACATCACCGAATATAAAACTTCATATAAAGAAACTCTGCAGCAGCCTGAAGTTTGGTTGAGCATGCTGCTCTTTGTGCTCTACGTCGGTGCAGAAATGGGTCTCGGTGCATGGGCTTATACCTTTTTAACCGAGTCTCGCGGCATTGCAACCAAGACAGCCGGTTTTTGGGCAGGCAGTTTTTATGCTCTCTTCACCATCGGGCGTATTTTGGCCGGTCTTTATGCCAAGCGCTTGGGTGTCAACAAAACCATCCTGATCGGCACTTTATTAGCCATTATTGGTGCTGTGTTGTTGTGGTGGAACCCCGTCTCCATCGTCAGCTTGATTGGGGTGGTGGTGATCGGTTTTGCCATCGCACCGATCTTCCCGGCGTTGATGTCAGGCACGAGCGGCCGAGTCAGCCCGAAATTTGCGGCCAACACGATTGGTTTTCAAATGATGTCAGCCGGCATCGGCGGTGCAATATTACCCACACTTATGGGTATCTTGGCCCGACGCATCTCGCTTGAAACCATCCCCGTCTTCATTTTTGCGCTGCTGGTTGCCATGTTGGGGGTCTATCTGCTCTCAATGCAACGTACCAATCAATTGAAACTTGCCCCTGCTGCAGAATCTCAACCCGCGGATTAATTAAAACCATGATCAAACCGTATAGCCAAAACGCTGTTTATTCTCAACGCAAAGAACGCGACGAAAGAGTGCGCAACAATCCTAGGCATTGGCTGGCATTAGCAGGGCTGTTTGTGCTCGAAGATGGCGATAACTCATTCGGTAGTACGGATGCCAAAAAGATCATGCTACCCGGGTTCCCCCACCCTCACAGCGGATGTCTTCACCTGAAAGACGGCCAGGTCAGTCTGACAGAATACGCCGAGGGAGTGCTGCTTAACCGGCAGCCAGCGGAATCACGCCTCTTGAAAGCCGATGCGGATGGCGACCCTGACCTGATAGAAGCGGGTCCTATCCATCTTATGGTCATAAGACGGGGTGGCAAAGCCATGCTGCGCGCCTGGGATGTTGAGTCGCCTGCTCTCAAAGCGTTCAAAGGGTTCAAGTATTTTCCGGTCAACCTGGATTATTGTGTTGACGCAAAGTTCATCCCTTACGACCCACCAAAAACATTCACCGTCACCAATGTGCTTGGTTTTCAAAACGAAAGCTGTCTTCTGGGCGAGGTTCACTTTAAGGTCAACGGAGAAAGCCTTGTCTTACAGGTTGAAGACGCAGAGGACGAAGGATTGATCAGCTTCGTGGATGAAACACGTAAAGATCTGACCTATCCAGGCGGGCGCTTCTTGACCCTGCCCAAACCACTAGAGGCTACCACTTCACTCGATTTCAACACCGCGCTAAACTGGCCCTGCGCCTACACCGTCTGGGCAACCTGCCCGCTGCCACCAAAAGAAAATTATCTACCCGTGCGCATTGAAGCGGGTGAAATGCGATACCACGAAAAAACAGGAGTAAAAATGACCGCCAGAATAGACATGCTTGGTATCTTCGCAAATGACATGCAGGTGATGGTTCCGTTTTATCGCGATGTGCTTGGGTTTGAAACCGACTGGGACGGCCAAAGCCCTTACGCGGAGTTTAAAAATGAAGGGGTGAGGTTTTCAATGTACCGCAGAAAAGAACTTGCCGACCTTTTTAACGAGACACCCACCTTTCCGCATGCGCTCAACGGCACCTTCGAAATTGCACTCGATTTCCCCACCTCCGCAGATGCAGACCGCGAATATGAACGCATTGTAGCCGCCGGCGCAAGAAGCCTATACGCGCCCAGAGACGAACCCTGGGGCATGCGCTCTTCCATGGTGGCCGACCCCGAAAATAACATCATCGAGATTGGCTCATGGAATAATGGATAGTTAGAATATTACTAGTTAAAAAACTTACTTGAACAAACCCTCCATGTTTATCAGTAGAGGGTTTTTTTAGGGGCTCATGTTATCTATCCACAAATTAAGGCCTATGATCCAACTTCGGCATGCATTGTATAATGAAAAAAAGAAATAGTTGCTGGGAGGGTCAAAATGAATATCCCGTTGGGAGACTCCTTATCAAAAAAAATCGGCAGCGCACAGTTCTTCATGTTGCGCTACGAAACCGAATTCACTCCCTGCACGGGGATCACCGCGGTGACCAAACAGGAACGCCGCAGCTTCAAACGCGGCATCATGATCGCACCCTGGTGCCCCAAACTCAAACGCGAAAAACCGCAGGATGACCCCCTCACAAGCGGCAAGGTCAAACCCACAGACTGGACCTTCAAGGTCAACGGATTGCTTTGCCGGGTACTGGTCACCACGGACGAGTTCGCGCCCATCCTCTTTCTTGCGATTGAGGGTCACTTCGAGGGCGTCGAAACGCCTTACGATATTCCATTGCCTGCGCTGCGCAAAGACACCTTGTGGTTCGGCCTGGCTGTGGATGTGCTGCTTACACAAGCCGCTTCGCCGCAGCAGTTCGTTTGGGCCGCGGATTGGGAAACCGTTCCGGCCATGGTGCTAGCCCGCAGCCGGCATCATGTGTCATTGACCCTGCACAACACCTTTGACGAATGTCTGGTCAACGAGATCAAACCTTTCGGCAAAACTTTCGCGCTTTTTGGCACGAAACGCAAAGGTGACGGCATCAAGACCGCGCTTGAAATCGGCATGGAACTGGCCGATGCGGTCACCACCGTCAACCGCGGATTCGCCTACGGCATGCGCAATGAGGCCATCCAAAGCAAGGTCATGGCGCCGCACCTTCAAGCGTTGATGGGCAGGGTGGTAGGCATCAACAACGCCTCTTTTGCCAGAGTCAGCGATTCGCTTGTGGCGCTCAAACAAAGCCTGATCGAAAACCCGGTTGAGGCGCGCAAGGAACTCTTCAAAGCCCAGGTTGAAGCGCGGGCGCTTTTGCCAAAAGAGATCAGCAGCACTTGCGGGGATAAAGTGATCATCGTCAGCATGGGCCGCCGTGTGGCGCAGAAACTGCATGATGTGATGGTCGAAAGCACCCGCCAACTGCTGCGTAAAGACAAGAAACTGCCCATTTTCGTGGTCTTTACGACCGTCCACGGCGATGCCGGCAGCCCGGCACGGCTTGAACGCATGCAGGCACTGGCCAGGGAATTTCCCGATAATGTAGCCTGCCTGGACGGCCGCCTGCAATTCTTCAGCGAGATGATGCGCGCCGCAGACTACAACTGCATGCCTTCCTTGTATGAACCGCATGGCGGTGCGTATGAGGGCACGGTCATCCCCATTGCGCGCGCGATTGATGGTCTGGCAGAGCAGATTTGCGGGCTTGAACCGAAAGGCGAGGCCGCCAAAATGAACATTCAGTGGCACCCTGCCAACGAAGCCCCCGGCGGATTGCTCTTCAGAGAAGGCGGCAAGACCAATGCCGGACGGGTGAAAGACCTGGCGGCGCTGCTCAGCGAAAGTCCATCGCCCAATAACAAGTTGTTTAAAGAAATGACCGCCGCCCTAAGTGAGGTGCTGCTGCAAGCCGTGGATCTGCGGGTCAAGCGGCCCGAGAAATACGCCGAGCTGGTGCTGGCCGCCATCGAAAAGCAGCAGGGCGCCAGTTGGGAGGTCAACCTCGGGGGTATGCTGGCGTTGATCGAGGATGCGCGTTTGAAAAGGGTTATCAAGAGTTAATTGTAAAAAAAAACGAAAAGTCGAAATACACGAAAATTTTTTGTAGGGGCACGGCGTGCCGTGCCCTAAAAACCAAAATAAGACATATGACAATTTATAGCGAATTGCGTGTACGAGGTTTACGATGGACATAAAAAACATCCCATTTGGCACCACGGATTGGGCGCAGGTTGAACCCGAAAAGCATAAGGGTATAACAGGCTTTGCAACATGGCGCACACAGCAGTTTGGCACCATTCGCGTGCGGATGGTGGAGTACAGCCCTGGGTACCTGGCGGACCACTGGTGCAGCAAAGGACACATCCTCCTGTGTCTGGAAGGCGAACTGCACACCGAACTGGATGATGGCAGAACCTTTGTCCTCACCGCGGGCATGAGCTACCAGGTGGCAGATAATGCCGAAGCACATCGGTCATCTACGGCGATAGGGGCAAAGTTGTTTATTGTGGATTGAGACTCGCGCTGCCATGGAAACAAGGATTACGCGCAGAAGATGAAGTACAGGTTGATTCCGAGGGTGTGGTAGATAACCAAAATACAACTGCATTGATCATGACATCATTGCTCTCATGATTTACACTACAAAACAAGAAAGAAATCATCGTTATAATAAAATCGTATGACTCATGGGGTGATTAATATGGAAAAGATACAAGGGATAATGAAATACAGACAAAAAATTTGTTTAGCAATAGTAATTATTATGTTAGTCTTGATATTATTAGGTTGCACCTCTCAATCGCCAACTCCTACACCGATAGCAGAATCATCCACGGTAAAACCGACATTCACATCAACTTTTGAACCGTCTCCTTTTCCAAGTCCATATAGACTTCCAACAAACGATTCTTTGATCACTTCCACACCATTTTCAAAAGAAGGTGTGTATTTCTATTACATATCAGAAGGTGAAATATATCGATATCACACATCGACAAACACTGAAGAAATTATTAATTTATACTCATCTTCTGAGATAAAGAATGCATCTATCAGTCCAAACCAAAGATGGTTGGCATATTCGGATGAAAACGGATTTTTTATTGACGATATGCTTAATTTGTATCGTTCAGTGACTATTTCAAATGCGAGTTCAAGCACATATGGCCTTCTATTTGATAATTCTTCAAATCAAATAGCTTTCTCTGATGATGAAGGTTTGAAAATTTATAATCTTCAATCAAAATCAAGTTCTATAATTTTCTATAATAAAAACATTATTCAAAATGAATTTGGTGAATATATCGGAGACGTATCAGATTTTGAACAATACAGTGCAGGAATATGGTCACCGGATAGTCGATGGTTATGGGTTTATAAAAGTCTATGGGAAGGAAGCTCAAGATTATTGATAGACTTACGTTCAAATAAAACCTACCAATTTTATTCATGTAACAATTCTATTGATTGGTTATCCTCAAGCAATCGATTTTACACATCTGTTTCAGCCTATGGATACGAAGGTTGTGGCAATGATGATGGGATTTTCTTGGAGCAACCCAGCTCAAAAGGTACTATTGATGAAACTTCGCTATTTAAAGCTTCGTCCCCTGATGACCCATATAATCGTGAATCCGAGGAATTGCGTTTATCTCCTGACGAAAAAAGATTGTGCTTTGTACAGGGATCAAACATCTACCTAAAAAATCCAACATATTCCATAATGCTCATGGATACTGATGGAAAAAATCTTACCAAAATAATAACGAGTAGTGAACAGATTTTTTCGCCATTTTGGTCTTCAGATGGAACAAAAATAATATTCCAACAAAATAATGATAAAGAAAGCTCAATTAAAATTGTCAATACTAGTAATAAAAATATCACAACCTTAATCTCGGTTCCTAGTCACAACAATTTTCTCACTCAAATTGAAAACAGCAATTGGTTTCTCTTTGGTACTAAAATCAAATATGCCAACAGGTTTGATGCTCTTTATTTAATAAACCTAAAAGACGGATCTATTGAAAAAATTCCTCTCAATGGTTATCGAAAAATAATTGGAGCGTTTGAAAATTGACCCAAGTCGGATATATCCTAACAGACGCAAAACGAATTATTAACAAATTCGGGGCGTATCGCGATACGCCCCTACGGTGAATTCAAAAAATGACACCCCCGCGGGGGTTATTTCTGTTTCAAAACCTCATCCAAAATCACGCGTTCTTCGTCGGTGGGCATGACCAGCAACTTGACCGCGGATTCATCTTCATGGATCCAGGTCACAGCAGCGGGGTCGGCTTTGCGGTTGGCCGAGCGGTCGAGGATGACACCCAAGCTCTCAGCGTCGGTGCAGACGGCTTCGCGCAGGCGCCATGAACTGACGCCGATCTCGTCGGTGAAGACAATGGCATCCGCGCCGTTGAGAAGCCAGCTAAAAGCGCCTAGGTAATGCCTGAGACGCAGTACATAGACTTCATAAGCCGCCAAGCAAACCTTGTCGCCGCCCTCAGCCTTTTCGATCACTTCAGACAAATTGGATGAATATCCTGACAGCCCGATCAGCCCGGATTTGGTGTTGAGCGTCTTTTCGATCTCGTCTGCTGAATTGCCCTTGCGTATCATATCAATCAAAATGCCGGGGTCAACATCTCCTGAACGGGTGGACATAACCAGCCCGGCCAGCGGCGAGTAGCCCATGGAGGTGTCGAGGGTGCGACCTTCTGAAAATGCCGTGACGGAAGAGCCGCCGGTGCCTAAATGGCAGAGGATCAGCTTCACTTGATCCAGCGGTTTTTCGAGCAGTTCTGCCGCTTTGGCAGACACATATTGGCAAGAGATACCGTGAAAGCCGAATTTATGGTACCCGTTTTTCTCGGCCAGATCACGCGGCAGCGCGTAAGTGCGCGCCTCTTCTGACATGCTGGCATGAAAGGCAGTATCAAAAACGGCATATTGCGGTGCATCAGGCAGATAGGCGTGGCACATTTCAATCACGCCAAAAGCGTTAGGGTTATGAATTGGCGCAAGCGGAAAGCAGGCTCGCAGGTTGGCCAGAGTGCCGGCATCAATCAGGGTGGTCTTGGTGAAGAGATCTCCGCCGTGCACGAAGCGGTGGCCGACGGCATCCACTTTAATTTTGTTTTCTTGAAGGATCTGGATGACCTTTTTTGCCGCCTGTTTATGGGTGATACTTGAGGCTTTATTTACACCGTTCTTTTCATTGACGTTCCAGGCAAGCTTTGGTCCGGCACTCGAGGGGGATTCCACACCGGTAGCCTTGAAATTGGCAATCGCCAGTGGTTCGGTCTGATTGTGATTAACCTGATAAAGCCTCGCGCTTTGCGAGGAACTGCCGCAATTAAATATAAGTATGTTCATGGGGGAGCCTCTCTTGAATGCTGTTGCACTTTCATTGTATCCTATCTGAGGGCTAAGCGACGCGTGACATTCGGCATAATTGTTTGACAAGGGTAATTATACGGTGTATATTTACGCAGTGACATTCAGGAGGTCAGCATGGGTAGACCCATCCGCACTGAACCGTATGACCTGGGCGCCGCCGTAAAGGCTGAAGCCTGGAAGTTGATCACAGAACAAGGTGTTGATGCCGTTGCCCTGCGCGCCATAGCCCGGGCACTGAACATCACCGCACCTGCCATTTATAACTACTACACCAGCCGTGAAGTGCTGCTGGCCGCACTGGTTGCCGACGCTGATGCCGACTTGGGGCGCTTTTTAACCGACGCCCACACTCCCCACCTGGTTGACGACGCGGATGTGCAGCTCAGAGTGGTTTGCCAGGCTTACCGGCGCTGGGCTCTTGAAAATCCGCAGCGCTATTTGCTCTTTTTCGCCCTGCAATCAGACGACCCGCAGGCTGAAGTCTCCGCCACGCTGGCTGCGCTGATCGGCATCCTCAATCAGGCAGATGCCGGCGGACGGTTGAAGAAAGAGGAACAGCTCACCCTGCCGCCCGGCTTGAGTGGATTACTGTCTGAATGGAAAGTGAAATTTGGGGTGGAAAACGAATACGCGCTCTACCTGGCTTACATCATGTGGAGCCGCCTGCACGGGCTGATCCTCAATGAAATTGGCAAGCGATATCCGCGATATATTAAAGACGCCGGCGAGCTTTTCAGGCTGGAAGTCAAGACCATGATCTACCAATATCTAAATTAAATCTTATCTCTCGCAAAGACGCAAAGGACGCAAAGAAAATCGTTTTCAGAAAAATCATTTGACTTTTTTGCAGAAATAAACAAATAAACACTCAAACGACACTGAAACATTAAGCAAAAACCGAAAGGTAAAAACACTACAATGCTGCCTGCGTCAAATTTGTTAGGGATCATCATGGCCTTCACCTCTGCCCTGGTTTGGGGTAGTGCAGATTTCACCGGCGGCATGGCCACGCGGAAGCGTGATCAATACCAGGTGGTGATATTGTCTGCGCTTTCTGGTCTGGCATTGTTGGTGATCGCCGCACTAATCTTTGGTGAAACCTTTCCTTCCTTGAAAGGTGTATTCTGGGCAACACTGGCTGGCATCACCGGCGCGGTTGGCATTGCCACACTTTATAAAGCCCTCTCCATCGGTGAATCCGCTGTGGTGGCGCCCACTTCAGCAGTTATCGGAGCGGGTCTGCCGGTGGCTTTTGGTTTTCTGATTGAAGGGCTGCCTGATCCGCTGCGGTTGGTTGGTTTTGGGCTGGCCTTCGCCGGCATCTGGATCGTCTCGCAAACCACCTCTGAAAAGACAGGTGATCACCGCAGAGGCTTTTTTCTGGCCGTCATCGCAGGTCTCGGTTTTGCCGGTTTCATGATCTTTATGTCGCGCGTGGAATCAGCCAAGGTGTTTACCCCTTTGATCGTGTCCCGCTCCATGGTGGTGGTGACTGCGCTGCTGATGCTCAAGATCAACAAAACTGGCTTCCCTGCCGTGCACGGCAATTGGATCTGTCTGCTGGCCGGTGTTCTGGATGCGGGCGGAAACATCTTCTTCATGCTGGCCAAGCATTTCACCCGCCTGGATACCGCCGTGGTGCTCTCCTCGCTCTACCCCGCGGCGACGGTGATTCTGACCGGGTTGGTCCTCAAAGAGCGCATTTCATTGAAGCAGTGGATTGGTGTGATCGTCTGCCTGGCAGCCATTATTTTGATCACGGTATAATCCGAATAGAAATCTTTCTGTTGGATATAATTAATCAACATAAATGGCCAAAAACATGCGACTTCTGGCAGAAATTGACAGACATCCCAACGTGCCGCACGAGGGCAAGACCGTTTGCCGTGAGGCCGTCAGAGCCATCATCCTGCGCGGACGGGATCTGCTGATGGTGCATTCAAGCGTTATCGGCGATTACAAATTCCCCGGCGGCGGCGTTCAAGAGGATGAGGAACAGCTATGCGCATTAACCCGTGAGGTAGCCGAAGAATGCGGCGGCCGCGTCACCAGCACACTTGAGCCATTCGGCAAGGTACAGGAGTATGATTATCCGATTGAAAAGGAATTCACCACCTTTTGCATGACCTCGTATTACTACGTGTGTGAAATTGATCCGGTGCTTGGCGTTCAACAATTGGACGATTATGAAGCCAGGCTGGGATTTTTGCCCGAATGGGTGAACATTGATGCAGCCATCGAAAATAATTTGGCACTGCTGGCATCAGGCAAAAACACAGAGCGTTGGGTTGAACGTGAAACCCGCGTGCTTGAAATCGTTCGCGACGAACTTATCCATTAAGCAACCTTAATTATAAGGCTGCGTATATCATCCCGTGAGGAAAAATGAGCAAAATCATTCCCACCGAAGAACGTATTGAAAAAGCAAGAAAATTGATTGAGAAGGCGCGCGAAATTCAGCCGCCTGAAGACGGCGGGTGGATGGATTTTTCATACGCCGCTCAAGTGAAAGATGTGCTGCGTCAGGCGAATGACCTGATCAAGTTCATCCCCATGACTTCAGGACCATCCGCCGAACTCAAGGCTGAAGCCACCCAGCTAATCAAAGATATTAAGACCGCAGAAAAAGAGATCTTGCACCGTTCACTGGCATAATTTTTATTTTGAGGAACATATGAAAAAAGTATTGGTCACCTATATCACCCATTCAGGCACCACCCGCGATGTCGCTGACGCCATCGCAGAAGAAATCATCAAAACCGGTTGTGAAGCCCAGGTTTTGGAACTGGCGGAAGTTAAAGACAGCAAAGAATTTGACGCCGTTGTGCTTGGCGCCCCCATGATCATTGGCTGGCACCGTAATGCTTTGAATTACCTAAAGACCCACAAAGCGGAATTAGCCGAAAAACCATTGGCGCTCTTTTTAACCGCCATGAGTCTGACTGAATCACCCAAACCTGATATACCAGGTGTGGATCTGCACCTTGACCCAAAACTGGTCGCTCCACCTCAAAAACCAGGCCGTTTCAGCTTCAAAGAAAGCTTCACCACCTTAAAGCATTATCTGACGCCAGTTCTCAAAGCTGCGCCAACCAGCTTGAAAGCGGTCGCCTTTTTCGGCGGACGACTGGATATGTACCGTCTCAAATGGTACGACGCTGTGTTTGTGATGCTGGTGGTAGGCGCCAAACCGGGTGAAAAACGCAACTGGCCGGATATCCATGCCTGGGGAGCCTCTTTGCCCGCTTTGCTGAAGCTGGATTCAAAATGATCCCATTGGCGCTGCTCGAAAAGCAGCTCAAGCACCTGCCTGAAGACTTGTTGGATATTGTGATGGAGATCCGCGATATTGTTGAAAGGTTGTGCCCTGAAGCTGTTGAGCGGCTGGATCGAAACGGCATTGTTTATTATGATGCCAACCGCGGCGGACCTGTCAAGGCTGGCATCTGTCAAATCCTTTTCAAACAAGACTACCTCAGCCTTGAGTTCATCCACGGCGCGTTTCTGCCTGACCCGGCTCGTCTGCTTCACGGCAGCAACCTTTACAAGAAACAGATGCTGCTTGGTGTATTCAATGATGTGCCATGGGATGAGGTCACAGCATTGATCACTGCATCAGCTCATTTTGACCCAGCCCGTCTGAACATCAAAGGGGATGATGGAAAAACCCCGCTTGAAAGGTTCCAGGCGGGGCACAATCAATAAAAACGAATCAGGGGTTAATTTCCTTTTTCCAATTGGAAAGCAGAATCCAGCAGTGAATTACCCAATTTAACCAACGCAACCAGCTCTTGCTCTTTATAAAGACGCTGCCCTTGAACCTTGATTTCGATGCCGGCTGGAGAAAACTTAACCACCGGTGGCAATTTCATCGGCCAGACGAGCAGTGCATTTTCCAGCGGCTGATCCAGCAGTTTTTTGGCTGTCTCTTCACGATTCGTATACACCATGTAGCGCGCCATTAACTCCAGACTGCCGAGTTCAACCCGCTCAATTCCAATTGCATCATCAAATTCATTACCAATCATCAGGCGCAAAGCCACCATCTTCACCGCTTCGCCCAGACCCCCAAAATTAATATCAGGCTGGTGCGGACCAATGATCACCATACCATCCGGCATGCGTACCACACTGGTAAACCAACGTGTAGCGCTGTTCACAGTTGAGGAGTTTGAATTATCTGATGCGCTTTTTGTGGTTTGGTTTAGAGCTTCAATCACCCATTCCCCTTTGCTCAGCCGCCAGCCCGAAGTGAGCGGTTCTTCAACTGCTTCATACCGCCAGCCATTCTTGCTTGCCAGGTTGGCCAGGTCGGCCGCCCTTCTCTTTTTTTGAGAGGCCACCAGCAGAAAAATAACCCCGATCAGCACGCCGGTCACCACGACGACAATCAAGCCGGACGTTAAATCATTCATGTCATCTCCTTATGGGTTATGAATCTGTTTATAGTATAGAATATTCACCCAGTCTGCGCAATCTGCATAAATCTGCACATATTGGCATTTACCTTTCAAGGCACAGGCTCTATAATCTATTGATAAATAATTGATCACCAGAAGAGGAATCCATGGCGAAAAAACAACCTGAAAAGAATAAAAACCTTAAAAACGTACTCTATCCGATCGTAATCATCCTGTTGGCAGTGTTGGCTGTAATTTTGATCATTTTTATGACTCAGAATTCAAAAGCCGAGTTGCAAGCCAAATTACCCGAAGAATCCGAAAATGTGGACCCAATGGCGACCCCATTTCTGGTGGGCGACAAACAATATTCATCCGCACCGCCCATGCTGATTGACACCACCAAGAAATATTCTGCCACCTTTACTCTTGCCAAGGGCGGCACTTTCACCGTTGAATTGTATGCTGATAAAGCCCCAATTACCGTAAACAGCTTTGTCTTCCTCGCACGACAGGGATACTATGACGGAACCACCTTCCACCGTGTGTTGGAAAACTTTATGGCCCAGGGCGGCGACCCCACCGGCACTGGCATGGGGAACCCCGGCTATCAATTTGAATATGAAGACAGCGGTTACACCTTCGATCAGGAAGGCGTTCTCGCCATGGCAAACTCGGGTCCGAAAAGCGCGACCAACGGCAGCCAGTTTTTCATCACCTTTGGCCCGACAGAATTCTTAGATGGCGGATACACCATATTCGGACAGGTTACCGACGGTATGGGAGTTGTTTACAATATCACCCGCCGCGATCCTGAAACCATGCCTGATTTTGATGGGGACATGATCGAATCCGTGGTGATCACTGAAGAATAATTACTTATCACTATCAACAGCCTCTGATGGATATCGTCAGAGGCTGTTTTAATTAAAAACATGCTTGAACTTGTATAATAGAAAGGACGATCAGGCACAACAATTGCATTGATCTGATTGAACCTTTTTAGCAAGCAAGAGCTAATCTCTTACACGAAGGACAGGCCTCAAGATGGAATTTCTAGAATATATTAACACCCTTGCTTCAGAAGAACTTAAAACACTGCCCGGATTGACTCCCGCGCTGGCCGAAAAGGTCGCGGCTGAACGTCCGTTTGCCACACTTGATGATTTCTCAAACCTCAAAGGGCTGACCGAAAAACGCTTGGCGACCATGATGGAAGATTTTGGCAAGAAAGTGGAAGCTGAAAATGCTGAAAAATTGTTAAATGCCGAAGCCGCTTCTTCAGAAGAGATCGCTGAAGCGGTTGGCAATGAAGTGGATAAATTGACCCGCCAGAGCAACATCCGTCGCGTGATCACCTGGGTCGTGGTGCTTATTCTGTTGGGAGGCGCAGTGTTTGCCGCCATCAAATGGGGCATCCCCTTTGTGTATGACCGCTACATAAAACCCGTAGAAAACAATGCCGCCAGCATCACAGACCTTGCAGATCAACAAAAAGCCGAGATTGTCCGACTGGATGAAGAGATTGCCGCTTTGCAAGAACGCGCCGCCACACTTGAAGCGCGCGCCGACAGCGTCGATCAAAGCTTGGCCGCACAAGATGCCTCGCTCTTGCAGCTTGAAAACATGCAAAAACTGCTTGACAGCGACTTTTCAATTCATAAAACTGAAGTGTTAGCCGAGCTTTCAAATCAACTGAGCATGACACGCAGCATTGAACTGATTTCGCGCAGCCGCCTTTATCTCTCAGAGAGCAATTTCGGCCTCGCCAAAGCGGATTTGCAAGCCGCACGCGATCTGCTTTACACCCTGCTCGAAAAACTACCCGCCGACCAGATTGGCGCATTGAAGATTGTGATTGAACGAGTGGATATGGCGATTGAAAAGCTGCCCGCTTATCCGGTAGTGGCCGCAAATGACGTTGATACCGCCTGGCAGTACCTGGTGGACGGCCTACCCAACGTTCCTGCACAAGCGGTTACGCCGGTGATCCTGCCTTCCACTGAAACGCCTGAACCCACCGCAACCGTTGAAACGGCCGCCACACTTGAGGCAACTACAACCCCATAAAATTATGGAACCTCGCAAGGTTACGGTTAACGACAAAATGCAACAAGGGTATGTCTACTGGCTGATTGAGCCGGTCGGCGAGAATTTTGACCCAGAATTTAAACCTGAACTAACCCCCGGTGAACTACTGGAACTGGGGGTTTTTGGCGGCAAGTACATGAACGACTGCACCACGGAGTTCCCACCCGAGTGGTTTGCGCACGCACGTCTCAATCCAGACCGGCATGATCCCGATCTCAATTTCTTTGGCATCAACGCCTCAAAACCTTTGAGCTATTGGCGTGAAAAGGGTTGGATTCATCCCGACGATCCGCGCGGGTGGTTTCAGTGGTACTGCCGTTATTACATGGGCCGCCGCGGAGAAGATGATGCGCGCCAGATCAAACGCTGGAAGGCTATGACCCGCCATATAGCACAAATTACAAAGAACTGCCCAAAAGGCAATTTGAACTGCCGCAGAAAACAGCGCCAGGCACTGCTGCACTGGGCGTATGATTCAAGAAAGATGTAGAAAAAGGCCACCTTATTAAGGTGGCCTTTACTTGGAAATAATAGTGATTAACTTAAATCAGGTGTGTATCCCAATTTTTGCACCGCGTCCATAATTGATTCAGGGGTGACAACGGTTTCATCATAAACCACCTTCATTCTTTGGGTGTGGTAGCTGGCATCCACAGTGGTGACGCCTGGAAGATCATCTTCTAGTGCTTGAAGCTTCATTGCACAATTCGAACAGTGCATATCTTTAACTTCCAAATGCAAAGTCTTCATTTTTGCCTTTTCAATTAAAAACGATTTCACCAGTGTACATGCCCATCGAGCAGGTAAAGGCTATTTTCTTACCCGCAGGCTGCGCCGGAATTAGTACCGACTTTGTGCCCGTCTGATCTAAAAGTTCGCTGATATTCAACTCCGGGATCAAGAAAGCCCGTGAACAGGAGTTGGTATTTTTGGTGATCAGGTTTAATGTCAATTCAGTATCTGCCGGGGCTTGAAGAACATTTGGCTGGTATCCGCTGTTGACTACATTTAAGGTGATCACATTGGCTGATTGTGATTCAACCGGCAACATTTCTGCCACCTTCGGTTGTGTATTGGTTTGCAACAACTTGGTAATTGAATAGGGAGAGCCCAGCAGGTTTAACCCGGTGTCGATTGACAGCAGCCCCAAAACCAATAACACCACAGCCACTACACGCACCAATTGTTTTTCTAATAAGGAACCCAACTTGGTGGCAAAATAAGACAGGATAAAGAAAACCGGCGAAGTACCGAGAGTAAAAGCGAACATCAATGCCGCTCCCAAAAGAGGGCTTCCTGTAGCAATTGCACCAGCCATCATACTTTGCGTGATGCCGCATGGGATTAATATGGTTAATGCACCCAAGAATATCGGTGTAAATAACGAAGTCTTGTTCTTGGCTTTTTTTCGAATGAAACGCGTCACCGAAGCCGGCGGTTCAAATGAAAAATAACGAAAGATCGGATGCACATTGAGCATACGCAGGGCGTTGCCAATCATAAAAATGGCAATCAAAAACTGCAAAATAGCTCGCATGGTGGGGGTCACCTGTAATACAGATCCGAGGGCACCAAGCAACGCACCCATCAAGGTATAAGCAATCAGTTTGGCTGTCAAGAAAAGGGTAATGGGAAGGGCAATTTTTGGTGATTTTTTTTGCTTGGTTTTCGTGCCAGGCCCACCAACTTCCTTTTCAATCTGGTTGGCTAAAGAACTTGCCAACAAACCACCTTGAACGGCCATGCAGCTTAATCCGCCTGTGGTCAAACCGGTAATAAAAGCAACCCACAAACTGAGCATCCAACACCTGAACTTTCATCTAGAAAACATTAATAAAGTTGCTATTTACAACCTATTCAATTATTGAATAGGTGATTGACAGAAAATCTTAATAGATAAGGTCATAAATGTCAATATTCCCGCAAAAATACGGGAATATTGATTGTAATCATGATTAATGTGGCTAGTGAAGTTTCTTATCTGAGTGCCAGCGGTAACCGCTAAACGCCCAAAGCACAACATTGGTGCCATAGAATACCCACACCAGGCCAAAAGTGATGTTCGAAAGATTTCCCATCCCCAGGTTGTAGATCTCACCCAAGATTTCAGTTGCAAACCAGCAAGTGGCTGCAAGAGCTGCAAACCAGGCGTTGCAAGCGGGATATAGCTTGCGTCTGACTGTCTCCCACGAAAACCACATGGTGGTGCAGAAAAATGCTGTGTAAATGGGGCCGATCACGCCGTGCCCTACTCTCACAAGATCTGACCACAAAAAAACCACGATTATTGCGGCAACACCGTAGATCACCAGCGGCAGCCACAAATCTTTAAGTTGGAACTTCTTGAGGTAATGCAATCCACGCCCGACGCGGATAATCAAAAAGACGTGTGCCAGAATCGAAAGTCCCCCGCCCACCATGAAGACCCAGCCACCGACCCCCAGTGTGGGACTGACCACCACCAAACTCATCAAAATATCCGTGGGCAGCATACAGCAGAAAGCCGCCACCAGCAGAATCCAATCACGACGTTCAAGTTTGTGCGCCCCTGCAATCAAGACCAGCACAAAAGCCAGCAGCGTGATGCATGGTTTGGCTATCGCCGGGTATAGGCTGGTGGTCTTGTTAAAATAATTCATCCAGTCCGCACTGAAGACGGAACCCGCCAGCAGCAGCGTTATACCCAGAATGGCATAAACAACCTTGCGCCTGGCGTCAGAAATTGCAGCTGTTTGGTGAGTGGCCATGAGTAAACCTCCGAAATGGGAATGATTTCACACTTAATTATATGGATTTTATTAATTGTAGTAAAATGTCATAGGTTCAGCAGCCAGCGTGTATTTTTGACCATCAGGTCGGTATGGTGTTTTTCCCTTTATGCCGAAAGGGGTATTTTTCTCCCATGATGCAACTTCCTTAATTTTCCAGCGTATTAATAAAGCCGTCTGATTTCATTTGTTTGAAATCCATTGTGTCTGCCACTCGAGGTGGTCAGCTTTTATATTGTTTTCGTTCAAAGGTAATTGATTATGTTAAATATGAACTTTGCAAAAATTGCCCGGGAGTTTCCGCGCAAGTTCTGGATTGTGGTCGGTGTTTCTTTCATTGATCATGTTGGTGGGACGATGTTGTTCCCGTTCTTCTCACTCTATATAACCCAAAAATTCAATGTCGGCATGACAGAAGCCGGCGTCGTTTTGGGCATTTTCGCCTTGTCAGGTCTTTTTGGACAAATGATCGGAGGGGCACTGACCGATAAATTTGGCCGCAGGAATCTGATCATTTTTGGTTTGATCTTCAGCGCCCTAAGCACTCTGACCCTGGGTCTGGTAAAAGAGTTTTCAGTGCTTATCCCCCTGGCTGTGGTGATCGGGCTGCTATCTGACATGGCTGGACCAGCCCACGGAGCCATGATCGCAGATATTCTTCCCGAACAAAAACGGCAGGAGGGTTTCGGCATCATGCGCGTTGTGGGCAATTTGGCCTGGATCATTGGTCCGACCATTGGCGGATTTGTGGCCGCAAAATCATTTTTAGCTCTCTTCGTCGTTGACGCAATCATCAGTTGCTTTGTGGCTTTACTCTTCTTCTTGTTCATTTCTGAAACCAAACCTGAAACCCACGAAGAACATAAACAAGAAAGCCTTTTCAAAACCTTCCTGGGATACGGCAAAGTGTTAACCAATAAAGCTTTCATGGCCTTTTTGGTCGCTCTGATCTTGATGGGGTTGGTCTATCAGCAAATGTATAACTCGCTCTCGGTTTACTTGCGCGATGTTCACAACATTGACCCCAGTGGTTACGGCTTTTTGCTGACCGCCAGTGCCATTGTGGTGATCTTGTTCCAGTTTAGTGTTACTCGTTACATCAAAAACAAGGCGCCTTTTGTGATCATGGCAATTGGAACACTCTTCTATATGATCGGCTTCAGCATGTTTGGCTTTGTCACTGCTTATTGGCTGTTCGTGGCAGCCATCATCGTGGTCACCATGGGTGAGATGCTGGTCGTACCTACCAGCCAGGTGCTGGTGGCGGGCTTTGCCCCTGAAGATATGCGCGGAAGATATATGGGTGTGTTCGGCATGACCTGGTCCATCCCAGGTGTGATCGCACCTTATCTGGCTGGCGTAATTCTTGATAACCTTGACCCCAATCTGCTGTGGTATATCGGTGGAATTTTGTGTGCTATGGCTGCCTTTGCCTTCTTTGGATTGCATGGTGCCATTGGCAAACAAAAACGTTTTCAACAGGTAGAGGAAGAACCTGCCAGTGCTGTAGCCGAAAGCGCCTAGTTTACGCCTTTCAATAATAAGAAGTAACTTAAACGAATCTCCCGCGGTTTTAAACCGCGGGAGATTTTTCACGAATTACATCAACCATTTGGCTGAATTCGGCGGCATTACAAGATGAAGATGCCCGTCTGCTGTATCATAGGTAGCATTATCCATCTGGTCAATAAAACGAGATTGATGACCTCCCAATGGAACATCGATTGAGACCTTATGATCGGCTGCATTAATCACAGTGAGTGACAAACTGTTTTCCACATCACGCGTAAAGGCAAATTGTTCGTTGGTGAGTAACAGTTGTCGATAAGCGCCGTTGATCAAAGCGGAGTGTTGTTTACGAATTTCGATCATCTTACTGAGCGCTTCAAATAAATCCAGTCGGTCGCCATGAACAAGCAGCTCTGGTAGATTGAGTGCCGGACGCAGCGCAGCATCGTGATCTTCTTTGCGTCCGCGGACGCCGAATTCGCTTCCATAGTAGATCGAAGGGATGCCTGGCATGCTGAACATCAACACATACAAGGGCAGCAGCGCTGCCGGGTTCTTTAACATACTTGCAACCCGGCTGACATCATGGTTATCGGCGAACGAGTAGAGGCCGAGGCCGCGCAGCCTGGCATTCTCACCAAACTGCTGCTGCAAGGTATATGCGATCTCAAACATATTGTGATCGTTAAAACTGGAGAACAACCCTTTGTATGCCACATAATTGGTCACAGAATCGAGCCGCCCGGGCTGCACCCACTGTGTGTAATCTCCGTGCACCACTTCACCCATCAACCAAAAATCAGCTTTGAGGCTTTTTGAAAAACCAGCCAGCATAGATAAAAAGTCTTTATCCATCACATCCGCGGCATCCAGGCGCAAGCCGTCAATTTGATAATCATCAATCCATTGTTTGACTGCACCAAAGAGATGAGCTCGCACTTCTCCATTGGAAAGGTTGAGCTTCACCAGGGTCTCATGCCCTGCCCAACTTTCATACGTCAATCCATCATGGAAAGAATTATCCCCATCAAATTTCAAACCTGAAAACCAGCCGCAAAATTGAGATGCCTGGCGTTTCTCGAGCACATCTCGAAAAGCCCAAAAGCCCCTGCCCACATGATTAAAGACTGCATCCAAGACAAGCTTGATGCCCAACTCATGGGTTCTCGCAGCAAAATGTGCAAAGGTCTGGTTGGTACCCAATCTACGGTCAATATTGTAATAATCCACAGTATCGTAGCCATGCGCGACCGATTCAAAAAGCGGACCGATGTATAAGCCGTTTAGTCCCATTTCTGCCATATGCTCAAGCCACGGATACAGCACATCCAAGCGATTCGCTGGCGGCTGATTGAAATCGTTGTGAGATGGGGCACCGCACAGCCCAAGCGGGTAAATGTGATAAAAAATTGTTTGATCAATCCAGTTCATTTTAATCCTCGTCCAATCGCAGGGGAGGTTCATGAACCTCCCCTGCGATTTATGTTTTTATGAATAAATTCCATACTGGAACTGTCTGACAGCTTGTCTGGCAAGTTCCACATCAAGGGGTGTCAGGCCGTTAAGCCCCAACCCGATATAAGTGTTGAGCATACCTAAAAAGGTCAAGGCATAATCCTGGTGCCGTCCACGCATATTACCATGTTGAGGTACAGCGTTGAGAAAGACATTCATGATCATCTCATGTTGAAATCGGTTTTGGATGATGACTGCTTTAAAGCCTTCACTTTCTTGAGGCGCAAACCACAATGCAAGCTGCAAACGATAAAAAACCGGGAATTCACTTGCAAATGAAAAATAGGTTTCGGCGATGGTTTGCAGAGTCAGGGGAAGATCGCCGCAATAATCTGCTGCCGAAGTCAATCTTATTTTCAATGTATTGAAAGATTGTTCAAGGATCGCTTCAAGCAAGCCGCGCTTACTGCCAAAATAATGATAAAGTGTGGGTTTGGTAATGCCGGCTGCATCGCAGATTTCCTGCACGCCGACGGCATCGTATCCCCTCTCCGAAAAAAGGTTCAGCGCTTGTTCGAGAATTGTTCCGCGGTTATCCATAGCGTTAGTATACCGAACGGTATACACATTGTCAATACTCCTCATTAAAACTACAAATACAGCGATAAAATGAAGATATGGATAATGACTCACCGCAGATCAATTTCGAAAGCCTTCTGGCTGGTTTTAATGCCTCCACCACCCCGTTGGATTGCGGCATATTGTGCGCGCCCTTCAATCCGTCTGACAAACCTTTTTGCTGCGATATCTGTCATGCCGTCCCGGTGGCTTATAAGCCCGAGTGGGATTATTTACAGACGCATACCGCTCTCTGGCATCTCTGGCGCGGAGATGAATGCAGCGACGAACCCATGAACCCAGACGATCTGTTGGAAGAAACGCCGGAACATTTGCTGCTGCTTTCTTGTAAAGGCCCTGCGCACTGCGAACGCGAGTTTCGCGCCACAAGCTGCCGCCAGTTTCCGTTCTTCCCTTACATCACCAGCGATTTCCGTTTTATCGGACTGGCTCATGACTGGGAATTTGAATCAAAATGCTGGATTCTCAGCCACCTAGACCTAGTCACCCCTGAATACCGTCAGGAATTTATTAAAACTTTTGATGTCATCTTTTCTTACTGGATGGATGATTTCGACAGCTATGCAGCGCTTTCAGAAGAAGTTCGCGAGCATTACGCGACCGTTAAAAAACGGATTCCACTGCTGCACCGCAATGGTGCAGACTACTTGATCAGCCCCAAAACAGAAACTTTGAAGAAAATAGCTTTGAAAGAATTAAAGAAACACTCACCATATATATAAAGCACATCTCTTGCATTTTGTGCTGCAACACTTTACTATATAAAGCAACAGGAGGATAAAATGAATTTCAAAAAACGAATGATTGGCATGGCAACGATCATGCTTTTAATCCTGGTCAGTGGATGTACCACACCGGCAGTCCAGACCCCGGATTTGGCGGCGACCATTGCTGTAAACGTGGCCGTAGAGCAAACTCTGGCGGCACTCGGAACTCAAACCATTCTTACTGAGTTGGCCTATCAACAAATGAACCCAACTGAAACTCCCACACCACAGCCCACAGCCACCAGTGAATTTACCGCCACACCAGATAAAGTTACTTTGACCCTTTCCAAAGATACTTACTGCCGCAACGGTGTTTTTGCAAAATCCCCATTTGTAGCGCTCATGACCGCCGGCCGCACTTATGATGTGCTGGCTGTCGACCCAAACAATCAAGCCTTTTACGTCGTCGAGCCCGACCACACCTTTACTTATTGCTGGTTGTGGGGTGAGTTCGCAACAGTCAGCGGTGATGTTGCCAGTCTGCCAATCTATACACCTCAACCGCTGCCCACGCCCACCAAAACTGCCACGGTTGGCCCTGATTTTTCAGTGTCGTACATAGGTCAACAAGTCTGTGGTGCTGATTACTATTTACGCTTTTCCATTAAAAACAATGGCTCAAAAACCTGGCAAGCGCTGCAAATTAACACAACAGACAACTTCAATAACGCTGTCACACCGTATAACAATACCGTATTTGTGGATTACGTTGGTTGTACAGCTGGTGTTTCTGAATCTGATCTTGCCCCCGGGGAAAACAGTAATGTTGCCGTAAAAATTAGTGGTGACCCAACCGGACATTCTATGACCGCCACTATCATCTTGTGCCAAACCGATGCATCGGGTGGTTGTAATCCAAAAACGATTAATTTTACGCCATAGTCAAATATTGATGTATTTTAAATAAAGGAGGAATACATGAAAGCCAAGCGAATTTTGTTTTCTGCACTGGTATTCACGATCATCCTGACATTGACAGCGTGTAATCTACCCATTGGAGCAAACCCTGCTGGTACGCCTGATATTGCCGGTACGGTGGCTGCTAAAGTAGCAATTGAACAAGCTGCACAGACTATGGTGGCACAAACACTTTCTGCAGCACAGCCTGCGGCAAATACCAGCACCAATACCATTCAAGCGCCGCCTGAAGCCACTTTCACACCAACGCTCGAACCCACCATCACCTTGACCCCGACACTTGAAGGTGTTTTTCTGACCGTTTCTCAAGATACTTACTGTCGTTTTGGCGGACCCTATTCCTCCTTTAAGATCATCACAACTGTAAAAATCGGTCAAAAAGTGGAAGTGATTGCCCGCAACCCTGAAAACGATTCATATTACGTCAAGAACCCATATGAAGCCAACTCAACCTGTTGGTTATATGGTAAATACGCTACCGTTACCGGAAACGCCTCAGGGCTGACCGTAGCCACCATGAACCCAACGCCTACACCGACCTACACGCCAACTCCTGCGATCGGTTTTTCAGTTAACTATGTCAGCCTTGAAACATGCGGTCCTCAATATGCTTTTAAACTGTTCATAAAAAACACTGGTTCATCTACCTGGCAGTATATTTCAATAACTGGCAGTGACACTGTTACAGCGTTTGCAATCAACCACTCATCAAACACATTTAAAGAGTATGCAGGTTGTGTCGCCGGTGTAGTTCAGGCCGACCTCACTCCCGGAGAATCATCTTACGTGTTGAATGTAAGCCCAGGTCAGTTTAATTATGATCCTACGGGACACAATATTTCGATTAACGTTACCCTATGTACACTCGATGGGGGTGCAGGCACTTGTAAATCGGTTCCACTCTCATTTACTCCATAACCGTCGAAGTAAAACAGGAGTACCACATGAAACCCATTCGCGTTTTTTCGGTATTGCTAATTATTGCTGTCATTGTTTCAATTACAGCATGCAATATTCCTACATCAGGCGCCCCTTCTTCCCAGGAAGATACGATACTTGCTGACAGCAATCTGCCAGTCGAACAAGCTGCCGGAACCATAGTCGCTCAAACGCTGACCGCCGGAGCGCCAACCATCACACTAACCCCTCAACCACCGTTGGAGTCTTATACTCCAACGGCGACGCAAACTGCCACTCTGGAACCAACTTCTGACGTTGTTACTATAGTGATTTCAAAAGACACAAATTGCCGGCAAGGTGCTCCTGTGGCTGCATTCAAATCTGTTGCGATCATAAAATCAGGTCAGGTGGTTGAAGTGATCGCCCGCAATCCAGAAAACACTTCGTTTTATATCAAGAACCCATATGAAGACAACAGCACATGTTGGATCTTTGTAAAAGAACTTGCTTTTGAAGGCAACGCAGAGGGTTTGGATATCGCTACGCTACAACCCACACCAACTCCCACCCGCACACCGACTCCAAACGCTAACTTTTCACTGACATACAGCAGTCTGGTCGCATGCGGCGGATCCAATTATGCCTTCAAGCTGTATATTCAAAACCTTGGCGCCACGCCCTGGCAGTTCATTTCAATAACCGGCTCAGATACGGTCACTGGATTTGCCATCAATCACACCTCCAATGTCTTTGACCAATATTCCGGCTGTTCAACCGTGAATCCGCAAGACATGGTCATGGGTGGAGATGACACTTACGCCATGAATGTAAATCCGGGCGAATTTAACTACGACCCCACCGGGCACCAAATCAATCTCAGTGTAAAACTCTGCACGCTGGATAACGCCGGCGGCACCTGTGTGACGAAACCTATTTCGTTTACTCCCTAAGAACTCCATCCGACTCAAAACACATGCGGATTGACGTCCGCATGTGTTTTTAATTCTTCCTCTGGTTTCCCCATCCTATTTAGATACAAAACTCCATGATAAGATTGGAAACATACAAGCCAGAGGCGTAAAAAATGCCTGCTTGGGAGGAAAAAATGGAAAAACAAAACTCGATTTTATTGGGTATCACCCTCGTAATCATAATTGCATTGTCAGCATGCACAGCGCCGCCTGCGGCTCAACCCACAGCTCAAGCCACCGCAATACCAGAAATCGTTGCCACAGAAGCTGCCACCGAAGCTGTTGCAGCCGTTGAACCTACAGCAACCACTGCACCGACGGCCACGCTTGAACCCACCGCTACGGTGGCAGTGGAACCCACCGCCACTGCCGAAACTGCAGCCGCAGCCCCAACAACCGAAATGGTTAACGCCGCCGGAAACGTGGTCATTTCACTGGCCAAAAACACCATCTGCCGCACCGGCCCTGCCACCAATTACCCTTCGGTGGCATCCATCCCCGCCGGACAGCAAGTGAACGCCGTTGGGAAACTTGAAAACAGCACCAGCTACACTTATATTGAAAACCCCTCTGCACCAGGCAGTTTTTGCTGGGTCTTCAGTGAAGGCGCCGCCATTCAAGGCGACCCAAAAGATTTAAAAATCGTTAAACCCATCGCCTCTCCGACACCTGATACAAAAACGAACTTCAGCCTTACCTTTTCAGGCATCCAACAATGCACAGGTGGTGATTACTCTTTTAATGTTGTTGTAGCCAACACAAATGAACAAATATGGCAGTCCATTAGCATGTATATAGTCGACGCCAACACCAAAAAATCTGCCAGCTACTCTAGCGATCACTTTGAAGGGTGGAGCGATTGTCATGTAGATTGGTATCAAGATGACCTGACTGAAGGCGAACACGCCTTTATCAGCCCCTTTGACCCCGGACATTTTGATTACAACCCGGCCGGTGGAACTTTCTTCATCCGTGTTAAATTATGCTCTGAAGACGGTCTCACAGGCACGTGTATGAACAAAGAGATCAAAGTCAAACCCTAAGTTAAAATAGTGACATCTTGTAGTTATGAAAACCTCCGCAGGATTCTGCGGAGGTTTTCATGTCTTTCGTTTACGATTCCTCGTCAGTGCCACGTTTTCGGAATTGGGTTTTATACAGCTGTGAGTACAGCCCTTTTTTAGCCAGCAATTCTGCATGAGTTCCTCGTTCAAGCACCTGTCCGCGGTCAATCACCATGATCTGATCTGCCGCCAGAATGGTACTCAAACGGTGAGCAATCACAATGCTGGTGCGTTCTGCCATCACCCTGTTGAGCGCTTCTTGAATTAGCGCTTCTGACTCGCTGTCAAGGCTGCTGGTGGCTTCATCCAGCACAAGAATGCGGGGGTTTTTCAAGATCACACGCGCCAGGGCGATGCGCTGTTTTTCGCCGCCGCTAAGCCGGTATCCGCGTTCACCCACCACTGTATCATAACCATCTGGCAGATCGCAGATGAAATCGTGAATATTGGCTGTCTTGCAGGCGGCTTCAATTTCCTCCTGACTTGCATCCAACTTTGAATATAGCAGGTTGGTGCGGATGGAGTCGTGAAAGAGATAAGTTTCCTGGGTGACCATGCCTATTTGTTCGGCGAGTGCATCTAGCTTGAGATCGCGCAAATCCACACCATCGAGTCGAATGCTGCCAGCAGTGGGGTCATACAATCGGGGGATAAGGTATGTCAGGGTGGTCTTGCCGGCTCCGCTGGGGCCGACTAGCGCCACCAGGCTGCCGGGTTCCACACAAAAACTGACATGCTCCAGCGCGTTGCCCCTTGCCTGGCTATGATGACCGTCATCCGAGTTTGAAACAGGGCTGGTTCCAGAAAGTGCCGCTGTGATCGATTCTGTGCTGTCATAGCGTCGTACATCGCTCAATAAATGTTCATCGCCTGCCTGGTAGGTAAAAGTGACATCATCAAAATCGATCTGTCCATTAACAATTTGCGGTGCTTTTGCATCTGGTTTTTCTTCTATATCCAGTGGCATATCAATCACTTCAAATACGCGCTCAAAACTGACCACTGAGGTGGCGAAATCCAAAGGTGCGTTTGCCAGACTGAACAATGCACCGTAAAGACTGCCAAGATACGACCCAAACGCCACAATGGTGCCCACGGTGAATAATCCACTGATCACAAAATAGCCACCAAAACCATAAACTAACGCGGTCCCTACCGCACTGAGTAATCCGATGATAGCCATGAAAACCGAGCCCAAATAAGCCCGTTCAACGCCCTGATTTCTGACCTGCTTTGCTCTGTCTCCAAATCGATCCACTTCAAGCATGCGTCCGCCAAAAAGTTTCACCAACAATGCGCCGCCAATATTAAGGGTTTCATGCATCATGGCATTCATCTGTGCGTTGGCTTCCATTTGCGAACGCACAATATCACGCATACGGTTGGCCAGTTTACGCACAGCCAAAATGAAAACCGGTGCTATGATGATGCTAATCAAAGTTAGACGCCATTCAAAAGTGAACATCACCACCAGGGTGGCAATCATCTGGATGATATTGGTCAAAATATTTACAAAAGTGCTGCTGATGGCGTTTTGAGCGCCTACTACATCATTATTCAATCGGCTCATCAATTCGCCGACCTTGGTGTTGGTGAAAAAACGCAGTGACATGCGTTGAAGACCTGAATAAAGTGTCATGCGCAGGTCGTATATTACACCCTCTCCCACTGCCGCACTCATCCGTCTTTGAATGACACTGAAAATGCTATTCATTACCGGAATCACAAATAACGCCAATGCCAGCCAAATCAACCCTTTTAAATCTCCGGCAGGGATGGTTTTATCGATCAATTGCCTGACCACTATCGGCGACAACAATGAAAGAGCGGTGCTGATCAAAATCAGCGCCAACATTCCCAGCAATGTCTCCAGATATGGTTTTGCATATTGAAACACACGTTTCAACAATTCCCTAGAAACGTGCGGAATTTCATCTGGCGCATTTGCCAAACTCTTCATCATGTGACCGCGCATAAAAATTCACCTCATTTAATCGAAAGTCAATTTCATTATATTCCTGCTTGGCGTGAAATGGTTTTAAATCGGCGGATCCCCAAGTGCCGCTTGGAGATCCGTGTTTTTGCAAAGGAGGAGAAGATATATTTTTAGTTTACAAATGGATTATGAAGGAATTATCAAGAATAAGCGTAGTTTTGTCGATATCACTCCTTAGCTGCACTCACCCAAATCACACAACCCATTGCCGTCAGTATCAGAATATCTGCCGCAGTCACCGGGGAAAGAACAATGTTTTCGTTTTGGGCAGGTTGCGTAACAAGCCAGGCTGTTTTGTGCAACCGGCGCACTTGTGTTTGTGGGGATGACTGTGGGTTGGACCGTCGCCGTCTGGACAGCTGTTGGCGCTTCAGTGGAAGCCGAAGTGGCTGCCTGAGTCTGCGTGGCGGCGGCTTTCGGTTGAGCCTGTGCTGCCGCCGTGGTGGATATTGAATCCGCGTTTTGTGCAGCTGCTGAAAAAGCTTCAACTTTTTTAAGCGAAGGCAGCACATTGCTGATTGCAAGAGCAGATCCCAAACCAACCACACCCATGGTCACTAAAAAATCTCTTCGGCTGACGACAGAGGTTTGAGGAGAAGAGGTCAGCACCTGTGGGGAAAGTTTTTGGTCGGGTAGAGGCTTGAAGATTTTTGCCGCAGTCTTCACTATCCAGCGCCAGTGCAGCCCTATCTTGAGAACAGCCAATGATAATGTCGCTATGGACGAATAAATGTGAATATCCAGCCAAACCTCATAATTTGTAAGATTCAGGTTGAACCAGGTGGATATGACCAATCCGGTTTCAATGATCAACACGAAACCATATAGCAAAAGACCGTCAATCAGAGCATAAATCCTTGTCCGGCTACAAGTTTTGCCAAAAAACCCTGAAAACACACATATTACCCAATCCCAATGGTTGACCAGATGAAACATGATGCCCAAGAAAACTGCAACACCCAGCCATTGATGCACAGCCAGCCCGGTCAGGTTGAGAAAAAAGGAGATCAGAAATCCAAGAAGGATGACAACATCCAGAATCCAATTTAATTTTTGATTTCTCATGTTCTTTTTTACCTGAAAGCCGATAATAGTATTGATTCTCAAAGGATAAAGGAAACTTGTGAATATTTTGTGTAGATTTGGTAGATAAACATTAAGAAATTGCAATGTTATGAATAAGTATTTATTGCTAGTTATTGGGTAAAATTATCGTTATCTTGTCTAGTTAGGATTCTTTATAGTGGCCTATAAATTATTGATCTTTGACTTTGACGGTACTCTGGCAAATTCCTTCCCATGGGTGGTAGCCATTTTGGACGAATTGGCTGAAAAATTTAATGCAAAACCAGTTGATCATTCCAGGCTGGAAGAATTAAAAAACTATCCACCGCGGAAGATAATGAAAATGCATAACGTTTCGATCTTGAAGCTGCCTGCCATACTCAAATTTACCCGTTCGCGCATGAAAACGAACGGCGAGAGCATCCAATATTTTGAGGGTGTTGATACGATGCTGCAAAAACTTAAGGATAACGACATCCGTATGGCGTTGGTAACCACCAATACTTGTGAGACCGTGCGCAAGGTTTTAGGGGATGACCTTTACAACCTTTTTCACCACTTTGAAGACAAGGTATCATTGTTCGGCAAGCCGGCAGCCTTGAGACGGATCATACGCAAGAGCGGATTTGATCGCTCAGAGATGTTGGCCATTGGCGACGAAATCAGAGACGTTGAAGCCGCCAAGAAAGTCAATATTCCGTTTGGCGCGGTGTCGTGGGGTTTTTCATCCATGGAAGCCATGGCTCCACATTCACCCGAACACATCTTTACTGAAATGAGTCAAATTGTTGATCTGGTCGTATCTGCGCCTTTCAATTTGGATGCGGCAGTCTGAAATCATAGAAAAGGGGAGTCAAATGAAAACCATTGGCATGATCGGCGGAATGAGTTGGGAATCTTCTGCAGAATACTATAAATTGGTGAATGAAGGAGTGCATCAGGCTTTTGGCGGGGTGCATTCAGCCAAGAGCGTGATGGTTTCAGTGGATTTTGCTGAGATCGAGCTGCTGCAAAAAACCGGCCGCTGGGATGAGGCCACACAAATGATGGTCAGCGCAGCCCGTCAGGTTGAAGCCGCCGGCGCTGACTTTTTAATCATCTGCACCAATACCATGCACAAGATGGCAGATGAAGTTCAGACAGCCATTCAGATCCCCCTGTTACACATAGCTGATGCCGCTGCTGCCGCCGTGCTTGAACAGGGCTTTCACAGCGTTGGCTTGCTCGGCACTCGCTTTACCATGCAGGGAGATTTTTACAAAAGGCGCCTGGCAGATAAATTTGGACTCAAGGTGTATACCCCCGTGGAAGCAGATCAAGATATTGTGCACAACATCATTTATGATGAACTGGTCGTAGGTAAGATTTTACCCGCGTCGAAAGCTGCCTATCAGAAAATCATCCTCAACTTGGCCGAACAAGGTGCAGAAGGCGTCATTTTAGGCTGCACAGAGATTGGGCTGCTGGTCAAGCAGTCTGATTGCAGCCTACCCCTTTTTGATACCACCCTCCTCCATGCTCAAGCAGCAGTACAATATGCATTAGAAGCATAACTTGACCGGGGAGGTCAATATGTCCGTTTTGATGAAGATCGCTTTTTACCAGGGAATCCGCAGTGAAATCCCAAATCAGGAACTGGCACGTGAGCTGGCCACCAACAAAGATATTGATGGGATCAAAGAAATTGCTGAACACCTGTGGGATAAAAATGCCAATGTCCGCAGCGATTGCGTCAAAGTGTTGTATGAAACAGGCTATATAGATCCTGTTTTGATCACTCCCTTTACGCAAGATTTTCTAAAACTGCTACTTAGTAAGCAGAACCGTCTGGTGTGGGGAGCCATGATCGCCCTCTCCACCATTGCCCCTTTTGTAGCCAGTGAATTATTTAATGAACGCGATTTGCTCATTAAAGTGATATCACAAGGGTCAGTCATCACCCAGGATGCAGGCATAAAAATGCTTGCCCTGGTAGCCGCTGCAGCCCCGGACTTTCTAGTTGAAATAAACCCCTTTCTGATGAATTTTTTGCGCACTTGCCGGCTTTCTGATGTACCCAGGCATGCTGAATTTATAGTGCCGTGTGTGAACCAAACAAATCAGCAAGAATTTATTTTCATTCTTCAGGAACGCATGCCGCATATGACTTCCTCACAAGCGAAACGCATCCAAAAAATACACAAAATGTACATTTAAACAAAAGAGTGTTTGGGTTTCAAGATAACAATAAATTCTTCTATGTAATCGTGTAGAATGAAATCAAATAAGTAAACGATTAAGGAGTTGTGATTATGGAATATCGTCATTTAGGAAAAACAGGTTTGCGTGTGAGCGCCCTGTCTTATGGGTCGTGGGTCACCTTCCACACTCAGGTCGGCATTGACGCCGCCGTGGAATCAATGTCAATTGCCTATGAGTCTGGCGTCAACTTTTTTGATAATGCAGAGGTTTATGCCTCTGGTAAATCTGAAGAAGTGATGGGAGCTGCATTCAAAAAATTGGGCTGGAGGCGCGGAAGTTATCTCGTCTCGACTAAATTATTCTGGGGACTCAATGAAGGCGTCAACGAGAAAAACACCCTCAATCGCAAATATCTGATTGAAGCCATGAACGGATCGTTAAAACGGCTGGACCTCGAACATGTTGATCTCCTATTCTGCCACCGTCCGGATGCCTCAACCCCCATCGAAGAAACCGTTTGGGCCATGCACAACCTGATTGAATGGGGCAAGGCACTCTATTGGGGCACCTCCGAATGGTCGGCCTCCGAGATTATCTCAGCCATTGAAATCGCTGAACGCCATCACTTGCACAAACCGGTGATGGAACAACCCCAATACAATTTATTGTGGCGCGACCGAATGGAAAAAGAATACGCCCGTTTGTTTAAAGATTACGGCTACGGCACCACCATCTTCAGTCCGCTCGGTGCAGGTTTGTTGACCGGCAAATATAACAACGGCATCCCCGCGGATTCACGTGGAGCGCTTTCAGGCTATGAATGGCTGCGCGAGAAATTCACAGATCAAGAAGCACTTGAAAAGGTAAAACAATTGGGCAAATTGGCAGAAGAGATCGGCATCACGCTGCCCAAGATGGCCATTGCCTGGTGTTTAAAGAATCCCAATGTTAGCACAGTGATCACCGGCGCCAGTCGGGTGACTCAGATGCACGAGAACATGAAAGCCATGGATGTGGTTGACCATTTGACCCCGGATGTGATGAACCGCATTGATGAAATTCTTTCAAGCTACAAAAAGAACCTGAACGGATAAAACCAATCTTACGTGAACTTAAAGCCGTGGCATAATTGGTCACGGCTTTTGATTAATTAGACAAAACGATAGAAGCAAAACAGACATGACACTTCTTGAATTCTTATTGGCTGGTTTGGGCGCCTTCGCGGCAGGGTTGGTGAATGCCCTGGCTGGCGGCGGCACATTGATCACATTTCCGCTGTTGACTGCTTTTGGTCTGCCGGCTGTGGTAGCCAATGTGACCAACACGGTAGCGCTTTGCCTCGGTTATTTCGGCGCAACTTTTGCGCAGCGCGGGCTGCTAAAAGAACAATCCAAACGCCTGTGGCTGCTGGTGCCTGCCGGTGTGTTGGGCGGGTTGGGCGGCTCATTGTTGCTTCTGAACACTGGTGAACGCCTGTTCACAGAGTTGGTGCCCTGGCTGATCCTATTGGCCAGTTTATTACTGGCAGTGGGAGAACCACTTAAAACCTGGCTCAGACAGAAATCTGCTGAACGCAATGCCACCAAAAGGGGTGATAAACTGATTGCCTTCTTGCCGGTTGGGCTGTCTGCCGTCTATGGCGGTTATTTTGGGGCCGGGTTAAGTGTGATCGTTCTGGCTGTACTCGGGCTTTTTTATAATGATTCTCTCACCAAGTTGAATGCGTTGAAACAAGCCATTGCTTTTGCTGCCAATATCGCTGCGGCTGTGGTTTTTCTTTTTTCAAGGCAGGTCATTTGGGGTGCAGCCGTAGTGATGATGGTGTGTGCCCTGGCAGGTGGCGCTGCTGGCGGCAAGCTGGCGAACAAAGTTAATGCATCCATATTACGCTGGTTGGTGGTAGGTATAGGGCTGGCAGTAGCAATTATTTACTTCATCAAATAATTTATCTAAAAAATCAAATTTGAATTGAAATAAAAGGACAGTCCAATGGCAAAAGTATCTCCTAAATTAATCGTGGCAATGACCTGTCTTGTGTTCCTCGTTTTTGGGCTGTTTAATGGTTCAATCGGTCCAATCGTCAAGGAATTATCACAACAAACCAATTCAACTCTGGGCGCCATCGGCGGAGTACTCACGTTTTTGTTCATGGGAGCCCTCATCTCCATGTTTGTGGCCGGTCCGTTGACAGACCGATTCGGCAAGAAAATCGTGATGGTGATTTCATTGTTCTTCTTATCAGCCGGGCTTGTCGGGCTGTGTCTCACACGCTCGTTGCCCTTAATGTTTTTCTTTTTCTTCTTTACCGGTCTCGGTCAGGGCGGAATGGAAGTCAGCGGTAATTTGGTGGTGGCCGAAGCTTTTCCAAAAAACAATACCGGAATCATGAATTTGCTGCATTTCTTTTATGGTTTTGGCGCTTTTTCCGGCCCCGCTATCATCAGCCTTGCGATTTCAAATGCAATATCGGGTAAAGTGGTTTTGTGGTTTGCCTCAGGCTTGTTTGCTGTCCTGGCAGTTTTATTCATCATTCTTTATACAAATAGGCAAATTGTATCCACACCCTCGCATTCTGAAAACAAAACTACTCCAGTCAGTGTTTACCGCTCACCCCTTTTGTGGTTGACCGGCGCGATGCTGTTAACTTATGTCGGCGTCGAGTTTGGCCTTGGAAGTTGGTCAACCACTTTCATGGAAATGTCAGCAAATCTGCCGATCCAACAGGGAGCCCTGGTAACTTCGGCCTACTGGGGATTGATCACCTTGGGTCGATTAGCTGGTTTGGTTCTGAGTAAAAAATTTAATTCGCTGCAATTACTAGGTCTGGCATCGATTGGATCGTTGATCGGCGGAATTGCCTTAATCTTTTTCACCGGAACTTCAACAGCCGCTATCGCAACAATTATGTTCATAGGCTTTTGTTTTGGCACCGTTTACCCATCAACGATCGCCTTTACTTCTGATGCATTTATCAACAACCAGGGTAAAGCGGTGGGTTTGGTATCAACGTTTGGCAGCATCGGTGGGCTTACATTGCCATGGATGGCGGGACTCTTTCTCGAAAGACAACCCCCACTAGGTTTTGTGGTTTTCGAAACAGCGATCATTGTCGCCATGCTTGCTTTGTATCTGGGAATGAAATTCAGAAACATTAAACAGATAACTCCATAAAGATACACAACCAAGATTTCCTCTCTGCTAAATAGTTGTTAAAGACAATTAACCTTTATAAAAAGCAAAAGGATCTTGAAACCATCCTTTTGCTTTTTTTTAAAGTTTTATTTCTATATTTATGTAGTATTTATTATCTTTTTTTCAACTTTTGTATACATTTAACTGCACGAATTTCTTACCATTTAGGCAGGTTAAAATGAATTCACACAACAGTGTGTCAACCATAAACGTTGGCACCAATTCAACATCCAGGCAGTGGAAAATTGGAATTTGGTTGATTCGCCTCACCTATTTTGCCTTATTGACAAGCAGCATTCTTGACATCGTCATATCTTTTTCAATAAAGACCACATTTGGTGAATATATTAGTATGTCGATTCGATTTGCAGCAGGTCTAATCATCTTCATTTTTGGCGAATCTTTCATGCGCAAAAGAAAGCCTGTACCCGCCACCTTAACCACTATTGTGGTTGGCATAGTTGCACTGCTTGCCATGTGTTTGGTGCAACCGATCAATATTGGTTGGTTGTTGGGGCTGATCGTCAGTCTGCTTCTTTCGCTGATCGTTATCCAACTCATGCCTTCAGAGTGGATGGGACGAGGGATTTTTGTGGCATTTATTGGTGGTGCCTTAATTTCTCTTACCGACTTTTTACAAAAAACTGTCCACTACTCTATCAATGTTGGTGATGTGCAGGTGCTTCTATTGTGCGCCATATCAATCGGGTTGACTGTGTTGTTATTTGCACGGTTTACCAAGTATCCCGTGACCGCAAAACTGGTGTTGGCAATCACAGCCATGTCAGTCTTCTTGCTTAACATCCTTGGGATTATTATTTCAAGCATCCTGGCAAACAAAACCACCGCTGGGTTTATGACCATCAAACTATTTTCAACCTGGTATTTACTAGGCTCTCAAATTGCCATTATTATGGCAGCAGTAGCCTCCACCTGGCTAGCCCGCTTTATTACCAATCCCCTGCTTGAAATTGTTACTGTTGCCGAAAAAATTGCCCGTGAAGGTGATTTGTCACAAAGATCAACCACTCGTTATCAAGATGAAGTCGGCTTAATGTCTGACTCTTTTAATCAACTTATTGGTTCCCTTCATGAAATGGCCTTAGTAGCTGAAGAGATTTCAGTCGGAAATTTAACCGTGGATGTTCATCCAAAATCGGCTAATGATGATTTGGGAAAAGCCTTTAAAAATATGATTGCCAGCCTGAGGGAGACTGTTTCAAATGTGGCGGTTAACGCAACTGATTTAAATCAATCTGCATCTGAGCTATCAGATGCGTCTCTTCAGGCCCGAAGTGCCACAGATCAGATCACATCATCCATGCAGCAAATGGCTGCCAGTTCTCAAGAACAATCCGTCATTGTTGCCAGCACTTCCAACTCTGTCGATCAAATGGCCAGAGCTATTGAAGGGGTCGCCAAAGGGGCTCAAGAACAAAGCTTGTCAGTCTCAAAGGCCACTGAAATTACCGATCAAATCAGCGCAGCCATCCGGCAGGTGGCACAAAACGCCAACGCAGTTTCGACAGACTCTGCTTCGGCTGCAGATGCCGCGCAAAAAGGATCCCAAACCGTTGAAATCACCTTGACAGGAATGCAAACTATAAAGACTAAGGTTGGCGCTGCTTCATTGAAGATCGAAGAGATGGGCCAGCGGTCACAAGAAATTGGCGCCATTATTGAAACCATTGAAGATATTGCCTCTCAAACAAATCTATTGGCACTCAATGCAGCCATTGAAGCTGCACGCGCCGGCGAACAAGGAAAGGGGTTTGCGGTAGTTGCAGATGAAGTACGCAAGCTGGCAGAACGTTCTACGCTCGCCACAAAAGAAATCGGTTCCTTGATCAAAGGCATTCAAAACACGGTTTCAGAGGCCGTTCAAGCAATGGAAGAAAGTTCAATAGAAGTCAAACAGGGTGTTGAAAATGCCAATCTTGCAGGCCAGGCGTTGACTGACATTCTGGCAGCCACTGACGCTGTAAACAAACAGGCTGCATTGGCTTCTGAGGCTACCGCCCGCATGGAAGCCGCATCTCAAGAACTGGTCAATGCTGTCGATGCTGTTTCGCAGATCGTTGAACAGAACACCGCAGCTACCGAAGAGATGGCAGCCACCTCCAATGAAGTCGCACAATCCATAGAGCACATCTCGACTTCCACGCAGCAGAATAACGCAGAAGTCGAAGAGGTCAGCGGAAGCACTGAAGAAATGAGCGCCCAGATCGCTGAAGTCACCGAAGCGGCTGTCTCGCTTTCGAATATGGCCAACGCCCTCAATCAGATTGTGGCACAATTCAAACTAAATAATTAACATTCAAAATTTTTACAAACTAATTAAAAAAAGCCTGAGGTTATCTCTCAGGCTTTTCATTTGTGGATGTTTTCACTCAGTTAATGTTGATTGGCAGTCAATTCGGCATTACGTATCTTGCTCCCATTTTTCCTGATGAATCAGTAATAATTTGTTTTCCAGAAGCATCTTTTAACGGTGATTTTGTGTTTTTCCAATACGCAATAATTAAACTGATTAAGTCGCAAAGGTCCTCATACTTAAAAGGCTTTACAAAATAAGAGTAAGCCCCCAGCTTGTAGGCGGTTCGGATATCATCAGAATCTTCTGATGAAGAAAGGACAATAGATGGGATGATTATTCGGGTTGGGTTATTTTGCAGATATTCAAGGATGTCAAAACCGTCAACGCCAGGCATTTTAATATCCGTGATTAGCATGGAAGGAAAGGGATGGTTTTCACGATCTGCGAATACCCCGTCTCCCATCAAATACGCCAGGGCGTCCTTACTGTTGTTCATGCATAACAATTTTCCACTTTTATGGTTAATCTCAAAAGCACGTTTAATCAAATCCAAATCACTTGAATTATCGTCAATGATCATGATGAATGAATTTGTAATGGTCATAAAAAGATCAATCTTTCAATAGATAAAAATTCCCCCCTTATTGGGAGGTATATAAACATGGTGTGATAACGGCTAACAAAACCGCCTTACTTTTTATATAACCAAATTATATCTGGTATTTTACAATTCCATTAATTTTCAATCACAGGATTAATTATCTCTTAATTGCGTGTTGTAACAAATTATTAACCCTGATTTGGCCTGGATTTTGCTCAATATTCATTTTTTTAACAAAACAGTCTTCATTTAATTAATGAAGACTGTTTTTCGATACATTAAAGTTAGGTGCAAAAATAACAAGTAAGTGAATGATGTATTCTTTTATCGCCACAATCCAAGCAAAGCGCCAAAAAGCACAAAGTTGAGCAGATGATTGCCTGCTTCTATGAACCAGACTTTAAATGGGAATCCTGCAAAAAGTTTGTTGGTAAGGTTGGTTGGGGCAATGATGAAAAGCCAGACCAGAGATCCGGTTAATGCCCCGGTTGCAATGTTGACACCGCCAAAAGCTTTCGCGACCACGTTGAGGATCACTGCCAACCCGACCACCTGAAACACTGATGTGAGGATGGTTAAGCCCCACACCAACCCCATGTTCTTGCCGCCGCCTGGTGTTTCATCCCCTTTTCCAATGCCCTTCCACCAAGCCGGGAAGAAAGTCTTGGGGTTGTACCACAAGCCTCCGCTCATCATGCTGAGCACAACACCTACCACCACCGCCAACCAATTAATTGAAAAAATGTTCATTTTATACCTCTTTTTTATAATACGACAATTTTTGTCAACATTATAATGTGCAAAATGTACACAATCAAGATTCACCTATTCTCACTGTAAAAAATGCAATGAGAATAATGTGACTTTTCGCCAATTTGCAAAAAAAAGCATACAATATCTGTAACCATTAGTTGTATTTTGCGAGGGGCGGATGAACTTTAAAGTCACATTTAACGAATCAACACAAATTGTTGAAAGCAGAGTTCACTGCGATTTCGACTGGACCCTCGTTGAAACCATGATCCCCGAAATCGGAAAACATATAATCGAAAACGGATCAAACTTGATTTTTATTGATTTTCGTCGATCAAAGGTAATGATGTCGACAATCAAAATATATGAAACGCCGCGCAAAATTGCAGAAGAATTTGGAAAAATGGGGATTAATGCCCAAAAATTGAGACGCGCCATACTGATCAAACCAGGCCAAAAAGACTTTGATTTTTTGGAAAGCGTCACCTCAAACAACGCCCAGATACTCAAACTTTTTTATGAAGAAGAATTGGCCATGCAGTGGCTTATCTCATTGCGACCCATTAAAGTCAATCTGAATAATTAACTCTTCTCTACCACCACCTTAATCCCTTCCGTCTCGACCACCTCCACACGCTCATCTAATCGGACGGGTCCAACCTTTACTTCCTTCATCACTTTTTGAAATTAATTCATTTAGTACTTTTGATATTCCTTTGTCTTCATCAGAAAATGTTTTTTTAAATTTCTCGGCTTGTTCATTTTCGCCAATCAATTCATAACTCTTGGCTAGCTCACCATAGATATAATTTGAAGAGGGCGTCTCATCCACCGAAATTTGGAACATTTCTGCTGCTTCCGTATTTCTTCCTTCATCTCTAAAGATATATCCCAAATCCTCAGCAATATATCTTTTTCGAGTCGAAATAGCTAACCCCTTATTTAATATTTCTATTCCAATTTCGGGGTTAATTTTGGAATAGAAAAGCTTATAAACTCCAAAACAATCAATTGGCACCCCACAAATAACATCCCCTTCAATATTTACAGGGTATTCTTCTCTTAACGAATTCTCTTCCCTAAAGTAAACAAGATCATTTATTCGTTCAGGAAGAGATATATCCATATAACAATCAACAGCCTTCCCATCCGGGAGAATGTTAATTCCTTTAACATTGAAATAACCTTCAGTTTCAATTAATATTTTAGAAGCTAATGGCTTTACTTTCCAATTTTCTGGTTCCCCGTCTGAATCTAGGACTTCAAAGATTTTCGTCTTAGCAAAAAGTGATAATGCCGTTTTGAGTTTCATTTTTCATTCCCCAATCTTTTTTCTAATTATTTGATTAATTTTGGTTTTTGTACCACCACCTTCAAACCTTCGGTTCTTACCACTTCCACCAGTTCATCCATCATGATCGGCTTTTCGCCCTCCGCAAGTTTCGCGGACCAGCGCTCGCCCGCCACCTGCACAATACCTGTCGGGTTGATCTCGGTCACCGCCAAGCCGCTGCGCCCTACCAACGCGGTTTGCCCGGTAACTACCGGTGTCTTCATCGCACGGACGGCGATCATCACTATGGCAAAGAAGCTTGCGCCAATGAATACCCCCATGCCCACCACAAGCGGCACTGAAACGCGCCCAAAAACAGGGGTTTGAGCGGAGTTAAACAGCACCAATGCGCCAGCAATAAAGGTTGCAACCCCTGCTATGGTCAAAGCCCCATGTGTGGGTGCCTTGATATCCAAAATAAACAAGATAAACGAAATGCCTATCAGGACCAATCCAAACCAGTTGACCGGCAGAATGCCCAGACCATAGCCTGCCAACGCCAGCAGAATGGCGCCGAAAAAGCCCGCGACCCAGCCGCCTGGGTGCGATAGTTCGATCAAGATAGCCTGCACACCCAAAGACAGCAGCACAAAAACAATATTGGGGTTCACCAGCGTGCCAACAAGATTTTCAATAAACGAGGCTTTCAATTTTACTAAAAAAGCATCTTCTGTGTGAATGACCACATCTTTGCCATCCACGGTAAGGGTTTGTCCATTAATTTGTGCAAGCAAGTCGTTTAAATCTTCGGCAATATAATCGACCAGATTAACAGCCAGGGCTTCATTGGCGCTGGCCGCTTTTGCATCCTGAATGGATGACTCCGCCAGGGCAACCGCATCCTCGCCGCGGCGTTCTGCCATGGCGCGCACACTGGCCTTGAGAATTTCTTTGGTCTTTGCCTCCATAGTCGCTTCAATATCTTCACCTTGCGATCCCACCGGGCTGGCTGCCCCGATCACCGAACCCGGGCTCATGGCGGCATAATCCCCGGCAAGGACGAGAAGCGTGCCCGCCGAAGCCGCCATTGCACCCTGAGGGGCCACATACACGGCCACCGGCACCGGGCTGGCCAATATCTGTTGCACAAGGTTGTTCATCAGCTCAATTGATCCGCCGGGGGTATTAAGTTCGATCACGATCAAGTCTGCATTGAGATTGACGGCCTGGTCAACCCCGCGCTGCAGATACGTTCGCCAGACGGGGGTCAGCGGTCCGTTGAAGTTCATGCTGATTACCACGGAGGCTTCCGACTGGGCAGTGACAGGTTTTGATGTGATGGGGATAAAAGACAACGCTAATAGCGTAAATAATAGAATTTTGAGTGTTCGTTTAGTGTTCATAGAATCATTATAGCAAATTCGGTAATCAGTAATTAGTACTAAGTCATCAGGAAAACCAATATTCTGAGTACGTAGTCGTTATGTATCAGCCCTATTGAAACTCCCACCAATACCCCTTTTTTAGTAACTAATCATTATTCCCTTTATCGTGGTTTTGTTCTTAAAATCCCAACTCTTTTAAGTTCTGATCCACATTGCGCGAACCACTTCGAGGCAGCAGTTCATCCCAAAATATTTGATCATAGCGGCGCGAGCGCACCAGAATGGGCATTGGCACACCCCAGCCCAGCAGCACGACTTCCTCTTTGGGCTGCAGACGGGCAAGCATGCCGCGCAGAGCATCCCGCCCGGCCAAACCGGATAGCACTGCCGCCACATCACTTTCATCACCGAGCCAGCCCGAGACACGCGTGCCCAACTGAGACATGACTTCGTCGTATATCTGCGAAGGCCGCTGATCAATGATCAGCAAGGTGACATAATACTTGCGCATTTCACGTGCAATGGTGCTGAAGGAAGTCTGCGACGCCATCTCACGGTTGAGCAGTTTGTGCGCTTCTTCCACTGCAATCACCAGCGGACGAGGCTCGGCTTTGCCTTGGCTGCGGAAGTCGTTAGTGCTTTCCTCCCACGCATCGCGGATCTTGCGCGTCAACAGGTTAGAGACCAACAAATAATCCAGGTCGGATTCATAATCACCGAATGACAAAATCACGTGCTGCCCGGCCTGCAGCGCTTCGATCACATTCTTGAGCGGATCTGCGCCAGCGATTTCTTCAACAACATAAGGCCGGGTGAAGACCCGCCCCAGTTTGCTGCGCAGGCCTTCAGCGGCAGCCACGTTGACACCCACCTGGTTGGCCCAAAAAGCCACGCTGTCGGGAGCAGGCACTTTTTTGCCGTCACCATCTGTTTCCATCGCTCCAACCACCATCATTTTGAATTCGCTGAACCATTTGGCCGTACCAAAGGAGTGGATCAACGCATCCAGCGTGGTGGAGGTGGTGTCGCGCAGGTTGAGTTCGCGCGCCAGCAGTTCAATATCCGCGGGTTGGATATCTGATTCGTTGATCTCAAGCGTCAGGTCGGGCGTTTTGCCGCGGATGGTGCTCTTGCGCCCAAGGCCGACCACGCGCACACGCGAGGCGAATTTGCTGCGAAGCCCTACCACCGGCTGACCGGTATCCGAGGCAATGTCGTCAAAACCATACTCGTTGTGCATATCAAAGACCAGCACAGAAGCGGCGTTATGATCAATCAACCCTGCCAATATAATTCGTGTCAAGAAAGACTTGCCGGAGCCTGTGGCGCCAAAGATGCCGGCGCTGCGCTGCACGAACTTGTCCAGGTTGATGCACACGGGGTGATCCTGTTCGCGGGTCTTGCCGATTTCGAAGAACCCCTTTTGCCCGGGTTCGCCGAAGATCTCGGCCACATCCCCGGCGGAAGCCAGCCTGGCCAACGAGTGATGCGCGGGCACCGTCTTGATCGGCAGCGGCCGGGGCAGGTTCTCGTTCTGATGCGCTTTCGTCCAGGCTTCGTAATCGGGCGAATCCAGTTCGGGGCCGCGCTCAAGCATCAGCGCAGGCAGCACCTCAAGGTTGGTATACAACGTCTGCTCGTTGAGCAAACGGGCGATCACGGGAGAGAGTCTGTTTTCAGCAGGCTTTTCGGCGTAACGCGGATCGGACGCGCCGAGTTGCAGGTCTGTCACCAGCCCGTAAAACTGCCAGTTGCCGCTTTCAAGTACCACAAAACCACCCTCCTGCACCTGATCTGATGGGACGGTGAGACGTACAAACAGGTTGGCTTTCAGGCCGCCGCCCACCACGTATCCAATGGGTTGACTGCCGGATTTTTCAGAAGAAAATTTACTCATATTGCTCATCGCTCACCTTCCCTTATGCCGTGACTTCAGAAACCGCGCTGAGCACATCCATCAACTGCGGATAATCATCCTTCAGAAGCGCAATCACTTCTCGTAAAGCGTCTTCGATCTGCCCTGCAGCACTGGTTTGTAGCACCTGCCTGAGATGCGCAGTTAAGAGATCCGCGGCGGGCAGTTCAATATTGCGCAGCATCCCGCGGAAGTAGGCGAACTTGCCGCTGACACAAAAGGTTGCCACTTCATCTAATTCGCAGGGGAAGATCTTGTCGAGCGAGAGCGGCGGCCGGGGCGGACGCGTCTGCGAGATGGTGATGCCCTGCTGCCAGCCAATGAAAACCACGCTCATTTCAACCGGCATGTTGCGGTTCTTGCGATTGTCTTCGATGACTTCATCAGAAAGGTTGGTCGAAGTCACCAACTGGCGTACCAGCCCATCATCGTCAATGTGGATTTCGTGCACCAGTCCGTAGATCTGACTTCCATCCTCGAGCGGGATGCGCACCATCTGGCTGAAAACCGGTGCTTCAAGTGGAGAAACCTGACAACCGATCACACAGCCTGAAGTATTAGCCCGCAGTAAACGTCCGATTGCAATTGAGCTCATCTGTTCATCCTTCCTCTTGCCTGATGCTGTTTGTGTGCCTGTTTGTTTGAATTAAACGAAGGCGGCAATCCGCGGTTTAAAAGTTCCTGTTCGATCATCTCACTGATCTGGTTGTGATCATCCATCTTGACCACGGCGATCTCGTGCGCGCGGATCAAGGAATAAGGGTATGGCCGCGACCCTGCCTGGTGGGATTGTTCAACCAACACAGATTGCAAAAGCGTCATGGCTTGCGGGTCTTCAACCACCCACAGCGGCACTTCCACACGCGCCAGGGCGGGCTGCCCCGTGCTGCCTACGTTGATATAAAAGAAGTGCAGCGCCTTCTTGTTGGCGAAGGCATCGGCAGAACTGGATTGAAGTTTAAAGACCGCAGAGCGTTCGCCGGGGTTCAAAATGGTTTCATATAACTGCAAGTCAGTGACCCCTGCAAAGGGTCTCTCTTTCAATTCCTCTTCTGCCGCCATGAGTTCCAACAGCTTGACCACCAGATCCGCACGCGGACGGTCGACATAGCCGGCGGTGATCACCCGATTGAGCGCCAGGTCATCCAGAGCCGATAGATATTGTTTGAAATAATGCTCAAAAGCTTTTTCCTGCCGCGGCTCATGATACAGCTCAAGCGGACCGTCTGTCAGCGTGATCAACGGCGGCGCTTCGTTTGTTGCCAGCTCAACCAGAATCTCGCGCTCGCCCACATCGCGCATCAGGGCAATCAGGTCTTCAGAAGCCAGCCCGCCTGAGGGATGCAGTTCTTCATCATAAATAAGGTTTGAAAAGGATTTTGTCTCTGGCGCCAACCCGCTGCCCGGCTGCATGCGGAACACACCCACGTTGACCAGCCCGAAAAGCGCTGATCCGTGCGGATCCGGGTTGATCTGCGACCCGTCCGCGGCGAGGATGGTGCAGGCCGCAGAGGGAAGCGCTGCGAAAATGTGAGCAGTAAGGGCTTCATTCAAAGGCACTGCGCAGCGCAGCCCTTTGTTCTCACCTGCTTTGATCTCTACCGTTTCTTGAAGCTCTTTTAGCCGGTCGCTGTATTGAAACAGCAATGCCTGGCAAGCAGCCAGCTTTTGCAAAATCTCTGATCGATGCGAAACAGAGGTTTCTGCAAGCTTTTGGATTTGGGGTTTCAGATTAAGAAAATTAACCGGCATGCCAGCCTTTCAGATATCGAACATTTGTTTGAATTATACGAAATCGGGGGGATGCTGGCAAGAAGAAATGACTTAAAATCTGGAAACTCACGATATAATCATTGGGTTTGCCTACAGGAGACTTCAACTTGGATTTAATCACCATTTTACTGATTGCACTTGGCCTGGCTATGGATTGTTTCGCCGTAGCGCTCGGAATTGGCTGCTCGCCTACGCCAAAAGATTTTCGCACTTACTTCCGCATCTCATTTCATTTCGGCTTGTTCCAGGGCGGCATGACCTTTTTGGGCTGGCTGGGCGGCAGCACCATTGCCCACCTGATCTCCAACTTTGACCACTGGATCGCCTTTGGCCTCTTGGCATTTGTGGGTGCGCGCATGATCCGTGAGAGTTTATCCAAAAACGAAGAAGAAGACCCTTGCAATCCATCACGCGGCAAAACCCTGATCATGCTCTCGGTCGCCACCAGCATTGATGCTCTGGCGGTCGGTCTTAGTTTGGCATTAGTGGATGGGTCAATTTTGTTCTCAAGCTTGGTGATCGGCGTTACTTCTTTGCTGTTGTCAGTGTTGGGGCTTTTCATCGGCGGCAAACTGGGCTGCACATTTGGCAAACGCATGGAGCTCATCGGCGGACTGGTGCTGATCAGCATCGGCATCCGCGTGTTGTTAAGTCACTTATTGGGTTAAACCACATCAAATAACTATTAGTGTTTTATTAGAAGGCTATTTGCCCTTCTTGACCATGCCCTTTAATCAGACTATAATGGGCAAGATTATTGATCGATGAAACAGAGGTGTAAGTATGCCGGTATATACCTATCGGTGCGGAAATTGCGGTGTCCAGTTCGACCAGACCCAAAAATTCACAGACGAAACATTGACCAAGTGCCCTGAATGCGGAAAGAACACCCTGCAGAAGGTCTACACCCCGGTCGGCATCGTCTTCAAGGGTTCTGGCTTTTATGCTACCGATCACCGTTCTCCCTCAGGCCAGAACAGTTGGGCTTCAGATAAAAAAGATGAAAAAGCTGCCGAAACCAAGAGCGAATCAACAAGTTCAGACAGCTCCAGCAGCACCACCACCAAGGCTGAAACCCCTGCGACCAAGCCAGCAGAAACTGCCAAACCCGCAGCCGCTCCCAGTGTTGAAAAATCCTGACGCTCGAACCAGCTTACAACCATCCATACTCCCGGCGCGGCCGGGAGTATTTGTATTATGATAAGGCCGTAACAACACTGATAGCTTATGTTAGCCCGTTGATAGTTTTTGATAGCATCTAAAAAATACACTCTACACATCACGTGAGGCAATTTATGGCAAGCAAGATCACAAAAACAAACAGCCGAGAGACCAAACCGCGGACGTCTTTCGTGCAAAAGAAAATGCGCCGCCAGCAAATCTTCATGGCAGTCGTGGCAATCGTTTTGGTACTGTCCATGGTGCTGGCAATGGTGCTTCAATACTAGAGGACATTATGCCTAAACATAAGAATTGGTTTTGGCTCGCCGCATTCGCTGCAGCCTGTTTCTTTGATTTTCTGTTTTGGAAAAAGAACCTTGGAATATCCTTTTTAATCTGGATCGCAGTTCTGATTATCATTGGATTCCTCTTGGCCTGGCGAGAGGGCAAGAAACCTTCCGCTGCCAGCATCGTCATCACCCTGCTGATCCTGGGTTTTGCGTTTGTGCCCGCCTGGCGCAGCGAACCCTTCACCCGTTTGTTCAGCGCCATGCTGACCTCTGGAGGATTGCTGCTGCTGTCAGCCACCTTCCTGACCGGCAACTGGCCATTCTATAAAATGGTGGATTATTTCAAAGCCCTGTTCACTGCGATTGGCGGCGGTCTCTCCCGTGCAATTCTGATGGGAACAAAAAGCTCAAATCCGCCCCCGCTCGAAGAAACACAGACCACCCGCGGCGGCAAAAAAGTCTGGGCCTTTCTACGCGGATTGCTGATCGCGCTGCCTATCGTTGCAGTTCTTGCCCTCCTATTAACTGCGGCAGACCCCGTGTTTGGCGATTGGCTGAAAAAAATCCTCGATCTTGAAAAACTTCCTGAATATCTCTTCAGAGCTTTCTACATTGTTACCATCGGCGGTATTCTGGTCGGCATTTACCTGCACGCCATCCTGCCCAACAAAACTGAAGAACGCCCTGACCCCAATAAAGCCTGGATGAAGCCCTTTTTGGGATGGACGGAAACCGCCGTCATCCTCGCCGCTGTGGACCTGCTTTTTATGGCTTTCGTCTTCATTCAAATGCGCTACCTGTTTGGCGGCACAGCCAACATCAATGAAACCAGCTTCACCTATGCCGATTACGCCCGCCGCGGATTTGGTGAACTAGTGGCAGTGGCCGTGCTCAGCCTGGGGCTGTACCTGGTGCTTCACACCGTTTCAAAGCGTGAAAGTAAAACTTCACAAATTGGTTTTTCAGCCCTCACCATTTTGCTTATGGCCAATGTGCTCGTCATCCTTGCCTCATCAATGAGCCGACTCTTGCTTTATGAAGACGCCTACGGGTTCTCGCAACTACGCACCTACACCCATGTGTTCATCTACTGGCTGGCCGGTTTGATCGTGGTCACCGTCTTCCTCGAACTCTTCCGACGGCACGGACATTTCGCCCTGGCTTTGCTGGTGATGACCCTCGGCTTCGGCGCCACCCTGGCCGTTATGAATGTCAATAGCTTTATTGCCAACAAGAATATAGCCCGGGCTGTAGCAGGCGAAGATCTGGATGTGTCTTATCTGGTTGAACTTTCTTCAGATGTCGTCCCGACCATTTTTGAAAAATTCAACGATACCGCCACACCAAAAGCCGTCAAAGAGGATTTGGGATATGCACTGGCCTGCCGCACCGTTATGATGGATGATCCAGTCAAATTACCCTGGCAGGAGTTCAATATAAGCACCGTCCAGGCCTGGAATCTACTTCAGACCAACAAGGCAGCCCTGTCAAAATACAAGGTGCAAGATAACAATGAGTATGGTTGGAATTACATAAAAGATGGTGAAACCATTCCATGCATGTACTATGGATATATGGATTAGTCACTCTTTAATCTGGTCAATAATTCACCCATTAACAGTCAACCCTGACAAGGTTTAAAACCTTGTCAGGGTTTGTATTATGTAGACCATCTAAGTCCAAAATCAATCCAGAATTCAGGTCTCTTTGAAACATCCCCACCTGTTTATTCCAGTTTCTTACTTACAACCGTAATGCCATCCCAAGCGAATTTATCAAAATCAATTTCACCTTCGAGGTTGAACACAATTCCCTCTTCTTCAAGTAAGACCCGCTGCATGTTGGTGCCGAATCCGTAACCGTGCGGACTGATTCGGCCCTTGGCATTCACCACGCGCTGCCAGGGCACGTCTTCGGCATTGGGCTGTTTGCCGAGGGCAGCCAGGGCAAAGCCGATCATCTGCGCGGAGCAGCGTCCGACGATGTGCGAGATTTGACCGTAACTGGCCACCTTCCCTGCCGGGATCTGCCTGATCACCGCATAAATGAGATCATATAGCCTGGGTTCTTCAGCCATATCCAACTCCTTGAATATCACTTAAGATTATATATAAAACCGCTAACAGGTTGCAAGTGAAAGAGTCTCTCATGGTAGAATTTCAGTTATGAAAAAATGGCAGTTTTGGCTGGGGATCGCTATCAGTGCAGTTTTCTTGTATTTTGCCCTCCGCGGGTTAAACCTGAGAGATTTCTGGAGTGCAATTAAATCAGCAAATTATTGGTGGGTGTTTCCAGGCATTGCAGTCTATTTTGTGGGCGTGTGGGCGAGAGCCTGGCGCTGGCATTATCTCTTAAAACCGATCAAGAAGATTAAAACAAGTGTAATGTTCCCCATCACCTGTATTGGTTACATGGGCAACAATATTTACCCCGCTCGTGCAGGCGAAGTGCTGCGTGCGGTAGTGCTCAAGCGCAAAGAGGGTGTGCCCATTTCAGCTTCATTGGCCACAATTATTGTGGAGCGTGTGTTCGATGCTGTGGTCATGCTTGCATTTGTGTTTGTTAATCTCCCTGAACTTGCCAAAGTTGCCAATTTTGATTCCGGGTTTGCCGGCAGCATTCAGCAACTTGCTTTTATCGGCATGGGAATATTTCTGGGTGCCTTAATTATCTTTCTTCTGGCAGCCATGTTCCCGAAACGGACGGAAGTCATCTGCCTCTGGTTCATCAATCGACTGATTCCACTACGCTTCCACGAAAAAATCACAGGCATTACCCTCAAGTTTTTAGAGGGGTTGGTCTCTCTACGTTCGCCAGCCAATGTCTTGATGGTATTTGTAACTTCAGTCATTATATGGCTGCTGGAAACCGTTAAATACTGGTTCGTCATGCATGCCTTTACTTTTACAGTCAGTTTCTTCGCACTGATGCTGCTCAACGGCATCGCCAACCTGGTCACCATCATCCCCGCCGCGCCTGGCTACATCGGCACCTGGGAGGCAGTCACCAAAGCAATTCTGGTGGCATACAACGTGCCGGGCGGTGAAGCCTTGGGATATGCCATCGTGCTGCATGTTGCCCTATGGCTGCCAATCACTTTATTGGGTGCCTACTTCATGACCCGTGAGGGCATCAAGTGGAACGAAACGCTGCGTAAAGAAACAGAAAGCGCTGAACTTCAAGCTGATTAACATCACTCCCAAGATCGCCCGGTCTGGGTTGGAGGTATATGGATAAAAAGAGAATTGCGATCGTCGGCGCCGGTTTTGGCGGCTTGTCTGCCGCTTATGATCTGGTCAAAGCTGGCCACCAGGTGACCATTTTCGAGAACGCAGCCACTCCCGGCGGTTTGGCCGCAGGCTACAAAGAACCCGGCTGGGATTGGACAGTGGAAAAGTTTTACCATCACTGGTTCACCTCGGACAAACACATGTTCGACTTGATTCACGAACTAGATCTGGATGCCAAAGTGATGGTGCGCAGCCCCAAAACCGTCATGTACACCAAGGGAAAGTTTTACCCCTTTGACTCCATCGTCAGCGCCTTGCTCTACCCCGGGCTGGGATTCGGTATCAACAAGATCCGTTTTGGGCTGGTGGGTGTCTATCTGCGCCTGACCAAAAATTGGAAGCCCATGGAACAAACCACAGTCGCGCAATGGATGAGCAAATGGGCCGGCGACAAGGTTTACCGCGAAATGTGGGAACCCATGGTAGTGGGCAAATTCGGTGAGAACTATGCCGAAAAAGTCAACATGGCCTGGATGTGGGCGCGCTTGCACACCCGCAGTACCAAACTTGTGACCTATGAAGGCGGCTTTCAGGCTTTCGCGGATGATTTTGCCGCCATTCTGCAAAACATGGGCGTCGAGATCCGCTATAACACTGCCGTTGAAAAGATCAGCTCTGAAAAAGACCAATCGGTTAAGGTCAGTCTTAAGGCTGGTGAAGAAACCTTTGATCGCATTCTTGTGACCCTTTCACCCGGTCAAATGGCTGCCATGACACCTCAACTGCCTCAGGATTATTTACAAGGATTGCTGGTACTGAAAAGCATTGGCGCAGTGGTTTTGATGATCTCGCTCAAACATCAGCTTTCACGCGAGGGTTACTACTGGTACAACTTGCCAAAATCTGCGGGTTTTCCATTCCTCGCCCTGGTGGAGCACACCAATTTTCTACCCAAAGAGAAATACGGCGGCGAACACTTGATTTACTGCGGGGACTATCTTGAAACGGATCATGAATATTTCAAGCTGACCAAAGAAGAGCTCCTCGAACGTTTTCTGCCCAGTTTTACCCAGGTCAACCCTGATTTCAAACCAGAGTGGGTTAATCGCACCTGGCTGACCCGATCCAATTATGCCCAACCCGTGCCGCTGCTCAATCATTCCAAAAACATACCCACCATTCAAACCCCCCTGCCCGGTATCTTTTTTGCCAGCATGTCGCAGGTTTATCCGTGGGACCGGGGAACAAACTTCGCGGTGGAAATTGCACGCAAGGCTGCTTCTCAAATTATTTCTACGCTTTAAAAAATAATTCAACATCAAAAATTACAGGTTTTGCATAGATTAAAAATATTAAGAAAACCGAAAGCCAAATCTCGTGTGAGAAATGGCTTTTTAAATTTTTAGAGTGTAACCAGTTTTTTTTGCAATATTGTCCAACATTTGGTAGTAATGGCCCATATAACCTTTCAAACACCACATATAGGGTTGTCGAAAATTTGTTTCACGCGCTTCTGGTGTCTAAAATAATCAGAATGTTCTTTCAGAAAAAACGACTTACCCCGGTTAATTTAAGTTTCAAGTTTCTTAAATAATGAATTTTTTTTAACCCAGCGTAGGGTAATCGTCTTGTCTGCAATCTTTGTTTCTGCTAGAATTGTCCTTAGTGATTTGTAAACGCTAATCGGGATTGAGCGTTGAGAGCCAAAAAATTTATTTTTAGCAATTATTTTTAGCCATTTATCAAATGGTCGGGCATTGCTATACCTGTAAGAAAAACCAATTCTTTAACCGAGGTCCTATTAATGAATTCGCAGCAAGCATGGCAAGCGGCCGTAGGCCAATTGCAAATGGAAATGTCGAAAGCTTCTTTTGACACCTGGGTGCGCAGCACCGAAATGGTGTCTTATGAAGACAACGCGTTTACCATTGGTGTGCCCAATGCTTATGCCCGCGATTGGCTCGAATCACGATTAACCTCAACCATCGTCAGAATCTTAACCGGTTTGATGGAAGGTCCGCAGGAGATCAAGTTTATCGTTTGGCATAAAGATTACCAGGCGCAGGTTGAAGAAAAACCCAAAGAACTTCCGCAGCAGACGCCGGTGGTTTCTATTTCACAGCCTGTCATCTCTTGCTCGCTAAACTCAAAATACAACTTTGATAATTATGTGGTGGGGTCATCCAACCGATTGGCGCATGCAGCCTGCCTGGCAGTGGCAGAGAACCCTGCCCAAGCATATAACCCACTCTTCCTTTACGGCGGTGTCGGCCTTGGAAAAACCCACCTACTGCATGCCATCGGAAACCATGCCCGCACCACCGGCAAACAAGTGCTGTATGTTTCATCAGAAGAGTTTACCAACGATCTGATTAACGCCATCCGCACCCACAACACACCTGCCTTCCGCGAACGTTATCGCCGCATTGACATTTTGCTGATCGATGACATCCAGTTCATAGCCGGCAAAGAATCCACCCAGGAAGAATTCTTTCATACTTTTAACACCTTACATGGGCAGGATAAACAGATCGTCATCTCCTCAGATCGCCCTCCAAAAGCAATGGGGACGCTTGAAGAACGGCTGCGCTCGCGCTTTGAATGGGGTCTCACAGCGGACATTCAATCGCCCGACCTCGAGACACGCATCGCCATTCTCGGCGAAAAAGCCCAAAAATCCCGTCACAAGGTACCTCAAGCCATTCTTGAACAAATTGCCCGCCAGTTCACCTCGAACATCCGTGAACTTGAAGGCGCTCTAACCCGTGTGGTAGCCTATGCGGAACTACGCGGCAAACCCTTGAGCGAAGACCTGGTCAACGTGGCACTGACAGACCTGATTCCCCAGCGCAACACCTTTGAACCCTCAAGAGTTGTGGATGTGGTAGCTTCAGTCTTTGGCATCAGTACCGAGAAACTGCTGGGTCGCGACCGCACCCGTGAAGCAGCCCTGCCCAGGCAGGTCGTTATGTATCTGCTGCGCCAGGAAGCCAACGTTTCTCTCCCCCAGATCGGACAAGTGCTAGGCGGTCGCGACCATACCACTGTCATCTATGCCTGCGAAAAAGTGGCTGATCTGATCGAAAAAGACGAAATGCTGCGACGCCAAATTGTGCAGATCCGCGAACAGCTAAATGGTCAACGCAGTATCTTCTAGTTACTTCGGCTTTATACCTGAATTTCGCCTCAAGCTCTCGTACATTTCTTATCCAAAATAAGGTAGCCGATATGACCCGGAAATTGTTCATACCCGATTTAACCCTTCTGGCAAGCAATGACAAGAACATCATTCCTGCTGAACTTGATGTGAAATGGGGAGAAGATATTAAAGGGAAATCAGCTCTTCACGTTCAACCCACTAAAGATGAATTTGATGTAGAGGATGAATGGATCATCCCTCTCGTTGGAATTGATTTCGAAAACGGAGAAATCGAATTTGATGCTTTGGGAAAGAACCATCCCCCACAGAGCAACTTTCTGGGCATTGCCTTTCATATTCTGGACGCGAAGACTCATGATGTTGTTTACTTCCGCCCATTTAATTTTATGACTGACGATGCAGAAAGAAAGATCCATGCTGTTCAGTACATTTCCCACCCAAAATATCGATGGTTCAACCTTCGTCAAGATTTTCCTTCAATGTACGAAAAGCCTATTTTCCCCACACCTGATGGCGACGAATGGTTCCATGCAAAAATCGTGGTTCAACAATCGATAGTCAGTGTTTTCGTTAATCACAATCCAGAACCAAGTCTTGTCATCACAGAACTGGGTGATGGTTTGGGCAAAGGCCTTGGTTTATGGTGCGGTCCTGGTCAGGGTGGATATTTTGCAAACCTCAAGATCACTGTGTTCTAATCATCAACTTGACATCTGAATTATTATCAATTTCTTATAATTAATTCACAAATAATAGAGTATAATTGTCTGATAATACTTATTGGATCATGGGATATGTGAAATATTTTTTATGAGACAAGAAGTTAAGACAGCAGTAGATGGATTTTCCCCTTGTTCTTTGGGGCAGTGTGACAAAAAACATTGAATATTCAACGATCCCTGGACTGTAATTATGCCGGGGATTTTTCTAAAAATATGCACTTAATGCTGCCAAAGGCAGTTTATATTATTGCAATGAAGTTCTTCTAAATGGGGAACGAGAAAGGTTTTAAGTTTAAAATGAAACAAAAAAATAATACACAGAGCAACCAGCCTGGTGTGCTCAAAATCATCCCATTGGGCGGACTCGGAGAAGTCGGCGCCAATATGATGGTTTACGAGTACGAAGGTCAAATCTTATTGGTGGATACCGGATTGATGTTCCCTGAAAATGATATGTTGGGCATTGATTACATCATCCCTGATCTCACCTATCTGCGCGCCCGGCGCAACAAGGTGAGAGGCATCATTATCACTCATGGTCATGAAGACCATACCGGCGCCATTCGCCATGTGCTCGAAGAAATTCAGGCACCCATTTATGCCACCCCCTTGACCCGCGGATTGTTGGAAGTCAAACTGGCCAAAAACGGCATGGCTGCCAAAGCAAAGATCGAAACCATCCACGCGGGCGACACGCGCAAGATTGGTCCATTTAAAGTGGACTTCTTCCACGTTTGCCATTCCATCCCGGATGCGGTTGGATTGGGTATTGATACCCCCGCTGGATTGGTCGTTCATACAGGCGACTATAAATTTGACCACACTCCGGTAGATAGCTGGCCCACCGATTATGCCAAACTGGCAGAATTCCAACGCCGCGGTGTGATGGCCTTATTGGCCGATTCCACCAACGCAGAACGTCCGGGGTGGACTCCCTCAGAACGCGTCATTGATGCCGGGTTTGACAAGGTCTTTCGTGAAGCTAAAGGCCGCGTCGTAATTGCCAGTTTTGCCTCATTAATCTCGCGCATGCAGCAAGTTGCAAACGCAGCTGCGCATCATGGCCGCAAGATGGCTTTTGCTGGCACCAGCATGGTGGATAACGCAAAAATTGCAGTAAAGCTTAATTATTTGAAACCCAAAGACAACCTGATCATCAGTCTTGAAGAAGCTTTGAAGTTGCCTGACAAGAGCGTGGTCATCATGTGCACCGGGTCACAAGGCGAGCCCACTTCCATCCTCGGACGGCTCTCAATGGGCAGCCACCGTACTTTTGATGTTAAGGAAGGTGATACCATTGTGCTTTCCGCTCATCCCATCCCCGGCAACGAAGAAAGCGTTTCACACACCATCAACCGATTGCTTGAACGTGGCGCAAACGTAATTTACGATTCCATTGCGCCTGTACATGTTTCTGGTCATGCCAGCCAGGAAGAAATGAAATTGATGATGCATCTCACTCAGCCAGATCATTTCATACCCATCCATGGCGAATTACGTCAATTGAAACAGCATGCCAAGATAGCACATGAGCTTGGCATTCCTGAAGACAACATCATGGTTATCCTCAACGGACAAAGCGTCGAATTCGTTGACGGCAAAATGCGGAAAGGCGAACGCGTGCCTGCATCCTATGTCTATGTGGATGGTTCAGGTGTTGGTGACGTCGGCAAGGATGTGATGAAAGATCGCGAGATTCTTGCCCAGGAAGGCGTCATGGTGATCAATATCATCATGGATAAACTGACCGGCAAGCCCATGAAAATGCCGGATATTGTCAGCCGTGGATTCATTACCATGGATGACGCAGGAGATATTTTCAACGGCTTGCGCGCCAAGGTGTTTGATACGGCAGCCAGAGCCAATGGCAACATCCAAAGAGATGTTGAACAAGCGGTCGGCAACTATCTCTACAGCGAAACCCACCGCCGCCCGATGGTGTTTGTAAACATCGTCAAAAACTAAAAGTCTGTTTATTTATGCTTATCCAAGACCCCCGCGGTTTCAAAACTGTGGGGGTCTGCTTTTATTCATGTCACCTTGACAAGGCCACAGTTTTTGCGCCTCCGAACCGCGAAGCGATGAGTGGGATTACCTTGCCAAAGATATCACTTTTCGTTCTTCATCAAATCATTCGAAATCGACCGGTCAATCTTCCCCATGGGATAATTACCCAGGTCTTCAATTTTGACCCAGCGTATTTCACTGGCTTCAAGCGCTGAAGGTTGATCACCATTTATTTCAGCAAACCAGGCTTCAAGCGTCACTTTGAAATGGGTATAGGCGTGCCTGTAATCCCCACATTTTCTTGTGGCAATAACATCGCATCCAAGCTCTTCACGGATTTCTCTGACCAGCGCTTCGGCATGACTTTCTCCTTCTTCCAGCTTGCCCCCGGGGAACTCCCACAATCCGCCCAGCAACCCTTTTGAAGGGCGTCTGGCAATCAATACCAAACCGTTTTGGCGGATGATTGCCGCCACTACGTTAATATGCGGCACTGGCTGTTTTTCTCGCATCACAGGAAAATTGTCTTGAGAATTATTCTTATAACTACTACAAATTGAGTTGACCGGGCAGCCCGTGCAATCGGGTGATTTCGGTGTACAGATGGTAGCGCCCAGATCCATGACTGCCTGGTTATAAGCAGAAGCCTCGCCCTTCGGTAGCAGTTCCGCCGCCAACAGCCACAACTTTTTTTCACCTTCGGGAGTATTTACTTCTTCTGAAATTTCAAAAACACGGGATAGTACTCTTTTGACGTTTCCATCCAACACCGCTTCATTTGCCCCAAACGCAATGGAACTGATGGCCGCGGCTGTGTAGCGGCCGATCCCCGGTAGTTTGACCAAATCAGCTGCCGAGGATGGAAATTGCCCTTGAAGATTCTCGATTACTATCCTTGCCGATTTAAGCATGTTCCGCGCGCGTGAATAATAACCCAACCCTTCCCATGCATTCAGCACCTCATGTTCATTGGCGGCCGCCAACGCCTGAACCGTTGGGAATTTTCGCATCCAACTTTCATAATAGGGGATGACGGTGTTGACCTGGGTTTGCTGAAGCATGATCTCGGAAACCCAAATCGAATAGGCATCCGTTTTGCTGCGCCAGGGCATTGGGCGCGCGTGAATGGCATACCAGGATATTAACCGTCTGCCGAATTCAGCATTCATTAGAGAATTAGAGTTGGAAACCGGTTTTGGCGGGAATGATCTTTTGCTCGTAATTTTGAACGTATTCCATCAATTTTAAGTTCAGGTCAATCCAGGCTTGTGAGCTGATCAACTGTCTGGCTTTGTTTAAAGAGGAAATGACCGCGCCAACCAAAATCTGGGGTTGGTCGCCATAAACTGTAGCCCAGGCATCAGACAATTCACAACCCAGCCGCTGCACGCCAGGGATAAAATCCCGAATCACGAACTCAAAATATTCCTGTTCGTGTTCGGGGATAATATCCCACGTCATCAGCAGTTTAACCTGTTGAGCCTCTGTCATTATGCACCGTTATTCTTTTGGTAATCCAGCACCACAACCTTGGTTTCATCAGGCAGTGAGCTGACATTTTGAACTTTTAGAGAAGGCACGCTGTCAACATGTGCAAGACCCATTTCTTTGAGGAACTTTGCCAGAGGTTCAAGGGGTTCCATGGTGGCAGCCGAAGCATCTGTTTTGTAATGCATGGGGATGACAATACTCGGTTCAAGCAGGCTGATCACCTCAACTGCCTTGATGGCGTTCAGGCTGCCGCCAGCACCCACAGGTACCAACGCCACATGGATTGGACCGAAATCTTCCACTTCAGTCTGGGTCGGCACGCGATTCAGGTCGCCCAAATGTAAAACGTTGATCCCGTTGTAATCAAAAAGGAAGAGGGTATTACGCGGTTCGTTGGCGGTCTTTTTGGTGTGTCCGTTTGAATAAATGCCAGTGATAAACACACTACCAATTTCAAACTCACCGGGGCCGTCAATCAGATGCGGATCGCCCTTGACTGCAGAAAGGTTATTGTGCCCGGGAGTGTTATGGCTGATGGTGCAGATATCTGCCTTAAGTTTTAAAGGCTCATACCCCACCTGTTTATGATCATAGGGGTCTGTTACAACCGTCGCCAGCCCGCGCTCTGTCAATCTGAAGCAAGAATGTCCGTACCACGTAATTTCCATGCAACCTCCGTTAATCTGGATAGATTATACCTTAAACAGCTTTGTGTTCGAGTCTTACATACCAGCTTCAATCAAAAAGACCGCGTTTGCGGTCTTTTTTTCTGGCGGGGAGGGAGAGATTCGAACTCTCGGTCGAGGTTAAACCCGACAATCACTTAGCAGGCGATCCCGTTCCGAACCCACGTTGGCTTTCACCAAACTTGTTTTCAAGACAAGCGCCTTAAACCGCTCGGCCACCCTTCCATCTTAGCCTTACCGAACTGGAATTTTATCATGATTGGCCCTGTCAGACAAGCCACATCAGAAAAATTACAGCTCTACATAACTTTATAGGTATTTCGGCAGATCGGAGGGCTTTACCCCCAATTCTTTCGGTGTGACGGCCATGTTTCTGAGTGCCTCGAAGGTTAGATCATTGATCTCGATCTTCTTACTGCTTTTCATACGCTCAAACAGCAGCAGGTAGCTATCGGTGATGCCTGTGGACCAATCCACCGCCAGCAGACTGGCCGTCTTGCGGATCAGGGCGCTGTCAGCACATTCAAGCTCGGTGAAATTGCCGTAAGGCATTTCATCCAGCGCTATTTCGAGCTCCCCCAATTGATAAATAGTGCGCCACTTCTCATACTTCAAACTCATGCAGAACCCCAGCGATTCAAGCAGGTTGGTGGCCGCAGAAAAATCGTTCACTTCTAATTCCACCTCAGGACGCACACTGACGCCATCCTTTATTTTTGATGGCCCCTTGTAGGTCATTAGAATGGAATTATCCTGCCGCAGCCTCAGCACTTTGTGCTCACGCGCCAATTTCATATCCGTTGTGTCAAAGCGGTAATTCACTTCTCGCGTGCGCGGACGAATTAAGGAAGCGCCAATACTGCGCACCCTTTTTTCAAAGGAAGGCATGTCGGTCAGATAAAACTTGATTTCAACTTCGAGAGGCGTATTATTCATTTTTTTCACCTGTGGTCTGAACAGAAGTATTGGCGCTGATAAATTTCAAATTCTGGTTTGTTTTCATAGCCGGGGCGAGGAGGCACAGCGAGCTGAAAACAAAGATCAAAAACACACAATGGATGGCCAATAATAGCATGTGTCTGCTGAATGGCAGAGGGTTTTGCGTTAGAACAAGTCGTTCAATCCAAAACCAAACAGCCGAAAGCAAAATCACAAAGCTGCTATAGACCACTGCCCAAGACAGTCGTAGCCACAGAATAACAGCGGCTGATACCCAAAACAGTGTGGTTAAAACACCAAAAAACACCTGCCAAACGACTGACTTTACCGAAACAAAAGACAGCCACCAGTTCCAGCTCTGAAGAATACCTAGGGTACCAACCAGCGAGATCACTCCTGCCAATAGAAACAAGAAGACCAATATGTGGACTAAAAAAGGGCGCTTGGATGTCAATTTAATAATAAGCTTTCGAATAAGATTTTCTTAAATATCAACAATCAATTACTTAAAACTCTCGGCTTTATATACTCATACAAAGAATAAAGGATTTCGCCGTTTTGATTTAATGCGTTGCTCCAGGTCCCCCCCTGGTATTGATCCTCAATTATTTGGATGTCTTTTTCGTGGTTTGGTAAAAAAACAAAAAGGATTCTATTTCCGCTTGGTTTGGTGACATAATCAGAACTCCAGTTTTCATCCATGTTGAAAAAATTAATTTGAGGTGCTAAGTACGGCAGACTATTAATCGAATTGTAGTTCATATTTGGGTACCCACAAAAGACAAGTTCCTGACCAGCAACCTCATTTTGCAATCTATTTGCCAGAGTTTGTGCAACCATACCATTAAATCCAGAAAAGTCACTCCTGGGAGTGTAATCTAAATAATAGAAACGGGCATCATCTATTAGTAGAAAAACACCGCAACCGATCAATAAAACAGACGTCAAAATACCCGTTTTAGGTAATATAAACTTTATGAGGTCACCAATTCTATTAAAGCAGAATCCGATCAATAATGCGATGGCAGGGGTAACAGCCACATATCGCTGGGCTGCAGGAACGCTTTCACTTAATCCAACTATAAGAGTAATAAACACTAACCAGAAGATAATGATTTGGTTTCTGCTGTCTTTTGGATGCAATAACATAAGCACGATGCCAAGCAAAAAAAAGACACCAGGAAACGTGCGCAATGCAGGAATCCCTGGTTGATACCATGCCCGTAGCGGTGTTTCAAAAAATCCAAGTAGAGCAAACCAAACTTGTTCGAGAATAATGAAGATTTTCGGTTGACCAGTTAGTTGAATAGCTTGAGTCATCCATGCCCCCATAATAGTCACTCGATTCAATGGGGCCATCATCTCATTTGGGTGGTTAAGGAAGAACCATCCTAATGGCAGGAATACTATCAATGTTACCCAAAACATCAAAAGCAAATTTGGAATAGCTTTGGTCATTCGTGCGCGATCTGAAAACCCAGCAGTCATAATCCAAATTGGAAGTAGTAATATCAGCACGCGGCTTGAGGTATAAAAATATTGAGATAGTCCCAATGCGAATCCGGCAATAAGATATGCTGATCGGTTATTCCATTGCCATCCAATCCACAAACAGCCTAGCACTAAAGTAAAAAAGAATCCATCCCAAATATTGTTTAATCCGATCCGACTAAAGTGAAGAGCCAAATGAAAACCAGTGAGAAACAACGCAGAAATTATTCCAGTAATTGTCCCAAACATAGCTCGACCAATAAAAAAAACTAACGCAACAGTTAATGCTCCTGAAAAAGCTGATAGGAGCCTCAATGCCTGAGTAGTTTGACCAAAAATACTAATGAAAATGGATTGAAGAAAATTATGAAAACTGGGAAAAGAGCCCCAACCAGAAATAAATATATTATTCCAGGTTCCATTTATGAACGCTAGTGAAAATAAGCCAGAAGATGCTTCATCCCCAGAAAGAACAATGGGTATTGTGTCTAGATTGAATGCACGTATGAAAAAAGCAATAATAAATAACGAAAAACCAATCAAAATAATGGATAAAGATGTTTTCTGCCGAACGATTTTTTTATACCCGCCGAAAATTACAAAAAGTATACTGGTCCCCCAACAAACTATAGAAACTGGCATATTTAACATTTTTGCTGAGAAACCAGCTGAAATACAAGCTAATACACTAAATATTAGACCAAATATTAATAATAAAAATTGCCATGAGGAAATATTCATCCAGTTGGTGAATGAATTGAGAGATTTTTCGATTAACCTAGGCAATCGACCTTTTTCTACTTGCCAAACACCAAAAATAAATAAGACTAGACAAGTTGGGATGAGTAGATTTAACCCCAACCTTGATTCTGGTGGAACATCTTTTTTTAATATTTGACATAGAAGAAGAACTATAACGCTTCCAAAGATTAATACAAAACGGGGAATTAAACCATTATTTTTTCGCACTTTGCCGGATTCTTGCAAGTAATCTGTCATAGTATTTCCTCAGAGTAATGCGCACTAGTTTTGTTTCAATGATTTTTCCCACCAATAATAATTATATTTCAAGTTCAGGTTTCATTATATGGTGGATTTTAGCAACAAAAAATTTGATATACCAACTAATTGAACCGACTCTTTTACGAATACCGATTTATTTATAATACACCCCACAGTATTCCAGCTTCCAAATATTTGCCCATCCACCATAGCGTGACGTGTTACAATCCAGATTATTAACTATTCTATTTACGAGAGTGACTATGAGCGAATCAATCACAGTGGATGTATTCAATCATCTGGTTGGGCTGGCCGCACTTGAATTGACCTCTGATCAGGCGCATTATCTGCGTACCCAACTTAACCATCAATTGAAAGTTATTGATGAGTTAAAAGCCATCCCTCTGGATGAAAACGTACCCATCAATTTACACGGCGTGCCTTACGAAAAAGCCTCAAGTGCGCTGCCTCGCGAAGACATCCACAAACCATTCCCCGACCCCAGATCCATTCTGGCTCAATCCCCTCAGGTGGATGACGGCTATATCATTGTGCCTGACATTCCCCACACCACCTTAAAGTAGGTGTCCATGGAACTCTGCGATCTTTCTGCACTTGAACTCACGCTATTGCTGCGCCAAAAGAAAACCTCCGCGGTCGAAATTCTCGAATCCACCCTTGAACGCATCGGCGGCGTGGACGGCCGAAGCGGCGCTCTGGATGCCGGTGCGCTCACCGAAGAAGACAAACAAAAAGTGCATGCCTTCATAACCCTTACCGATGATCGCGCCCTGGCTCAAGCCCAAAAAGTTGATCAACAGATTTCAAAGGGCGAAGACCCCGGTCTGCTTGCAGGTGTGCCATTCTCGGTTAAAGATATTTTCTGCGTCAACGGCACTCCATCCACAGCAGCCTCGCGCATTTTGGCCAATTTCAAAGCTCCATACACCGCCACAGCCGTTGCCCGCCTTGAAGCCGCCGGAGCGTTGATGATTGGCAAGGTCAATTTGGATGAATTTACGCATGGTTCATCAAATGAATCCTCGGCTTTTCAACCCAGTCCGCGCAACCCGTGGGATACCTCTCGGGTGCCGGGAGGTTCTTCAGGCGGTAGCGCTGCTTCTGTGGCAGCCGGTGAAGTGCCTCTCTCACTCGGTACGGACACTGCCGGTTCGATCCGCCAGCCAGCCGCCTTTTGCGGTGTGGTGGGGGTCAAACCCACCTACGGACGGGTATCTCGTTATGGCTTGATCGCATTTGCCTCCTCGCTGGATTGTCCCGGTCCGGTGGCACGCACGGTCACTGATGCGGCAGCCATGCTGCAAGTCATCAGCGGCGCGGACGAACACGATGCCACATCAGCACCCACACCAGCCCCCGATTATCTTTCAACCATCGAAAACGGCGTGAAGGGCATGCGCATTGGCCTATCACCCGATTACTTCAAAATCACCTATCCAGACCCGAATACCGGCGAACTCCTGATCCAACCCTTGCCGGCTGAAATTGAAAAATCCGTGCGCCAGGCCGCCGAAAAGCTGGCCGCCCTGGGAACAGAGATTATTGAAGATGTGCCCATGCCTAATACGCGTTTTGGCATCCCGGCTTATTTTGTAATCAGCCGTGTCGAGACCGCTTCAAACCTGCACCGTTTTGACGGTGTGAAATACGGGTTGCGCACAACCGCTCCTGTTGCAGATTTAACCCAGATGTATCGTCAATCTCGCAAAGAAGGTTTTGGTTTGCAACCCAAGCTGCGTATTCTGATGGGCATGTACGTCAGCGCGGCTCAATACAGTGAAGAATATTACAAACGAGCGCTTCGCGTGCGCACATTAATCCGCCGCGATTTCGAAACCATATATGACCCCAATGGCAAATACCGTTTGGATGCACTTTTAACCCCCACCACCCCCACCACCGCCTTTGCGATGGAAGCGGTTTACGGTAACTCGGTCTTAATGCAGTATGCCGATCAATTGACAGTCTCATCAAACCATGCAGGCATTCCAGGAATTTCTCTCCCCGCTGGTCTGGATGAAAATGGTTTGCCCATTGGTATTCAACTATTAGGTGCCGATTTCTGCGAAGACAAGTTGTTCCGCATTGGCCGAGCTTATGAACACGCCACCGAAAACGCGGATTGGCGTCAAGTCAAACCGCAAGTGTTGAGGTAACTCTTTTTTTGGAGTAAAACTTTATTGTTGATTAAACGATTGTTAGTGGTGATTGCTTTGGTTGTGTTGGTCGGGTTTGGTTCGGCGTGTGCGTTCACAAACACTATCAGCCAGATTATCGCATCTGCTACACCCACCCTTACCAGCACCTCCACCAACACAGCAACCACGACAGCAACATCCACGCCAACCGTGACCAAAACACTCACGGCAACCGCAACAGAAACACCCACAGCTACGGCAACTCAAACCGAGACGCCGCGTCCGACTAGAACCTTAACAATAGCTGTTCTCAAACCCACCAAGACCCCGGCCACCTCCGAGGGAGGCGTAGCCAGTGAAGGGGGGGGCGGAGAATGCAGCGGCGCAAACAGCGCCATGGAATCATCCGTGTTTAACATGATCAACAGCCAGCGCTCCAGCGCCGGGCTGGGCTCCCTCCAAAGTTCATCAACCCTGACCAGCATCGCCAGAAGTTACAGCAAGGCAATGGCGGAGAACGGTTTTTTTAGGCATGGAGATATCTGGAGCCGCATCAATGCTTCAGGATCATTTACTGCCGTTGGTGAAATTCTCTACGCGGGACCAGGCTCATACAATAATGCCTCTTCTGCAATTTCGTCGTGGCTTGCGAGCTCTAGTCACCGAGATCAAATGTTAAATTCAATGTATACCCTTATGGGCGTTGGCTACTGGTGCGACCCAAACAGCCAGCACGAAGGTTATTTCACTGTAGATTTTGCAAGACCGTAAAAAATACATATCGAAATCTTCTAATTTTTCAGAGGCACAATGACAGAATACGAAGCAGTGATCGGGCTCGAAACTCACATTCAACTAAACACCAAGACAAAAGTCTTCTGCTCTTGCAAAGCGGACTCGTGGTTTGACGATCCTAACACCAATATCTGCCCGGTATGCTGCGGCTTGCCGGGTGTCTTGCCGGTGCTCAACAAGGCTGTGGTCGAAAAAGCAACACTGTTGGCCAACGCCATGCATTCCGAGATTCGTCCGATCTCATATTTCGACCGCAAAAATTACTTTTACCCCGACTTGCCCAAGGGATATCAAATTTCGCAATTTGACCAATCCATCGGCAAGGGCGGATACCTTGACCTGCCTGTTCCGGCCAATGCTTCCCCAGATAAGCAAGCCTACATCCGTCGCGTAGGAATCTGGAAGATGCACATCGAAGAGGACGCCGGTAAGACCAAGACTGCTGGCAACCGGCGCCTGATAGATTTCAACCGCTGCGGAGTGCCGCTGGTTGAGATGGTGACCGCCCCCGACCTGCGCACTGCGGATGAAGCCGCTCAATACCTCACCCGTCTGCGGCAGCTGCTACGCTGGATCGGTATCTCCGAGGCCGATATGGAAAAAGGACACCTGCGCTGCGACGCCAATGTTTCCATCCGCAAAAAAGGCGAAACGGTACTCAATCCCAAAACCGAGATCAAGAACGTCAACTCAATTGACGCAGTGCGTGAAGCCATCCTTAAAGAGGTTGAGCGCCAGATCCGCGAGACAGAAGCCGGCAACCGCATCGAAGCCTGGACGCTTGAGTGGGATGAAGATACCAATACCCTCAAGAAAATGCGTTCCAAAGAGACCGAGGCTGATTACCGTTATTTCCGCGAACCGGATCTGCTGCCCATCCGCCTGGAGGACGAGTGGAAACAAGCCATACTGGCAGACTTCCCCGAATTGCCGTTAGAGCGCCGTACGCGCTTCATCGAACAGTACGGCCTGCCCGAATATGATGCCGAAATCCTCACCTCTGAACGCAGGCTCTCTGATTACTACGAAACCACGGTCACAGCCTACGGCGGGGACCCTAAAAAGGTCTCCAACTGGCTGATGAATGAAGTGCTGCGCATGATCAACGACCAGAGCCTCAACCCGGCCGAGATGGCGCTGACCCCCACTGCGCTGGCGTCCATCCTAAAACTGGTGGATGCCGGCACCATCAACATCAATACTGGCAAGAGCTTGCTGCAAAAAGTGCAGCAAAGCGGCAAATCCCCCGAAACGATTGTGGCTGAAGAAGGCTTGGGATTGGTGAGTGACGATTCCGCCATCCGTGCCGTGTGTGAAGAAGTCCTGGCGGAAAGCCCCAATGAAGTTGCTGCTTATAAGGGCGGTAAGGTCACACTCATTGGCTGGTTCGTGGGCGGCGTGATGAAAAAAATGCGCGGCAAAGCCGACGCGGCCAAGGCGAAACAGATTCTTGAAGAATTGTTACGGTAAAACTCTTATTCTTTGGGTTCTTTGCATGTTCTTCTTCGCGCTCTTTGCGAGAAAGCTCTTTAATGCATTTTCAAATACTCCTCAAACTTCTCAAGTGCCGCCCCAAACGCCGCCCTTCCTAACCCCAATCTGAAATGATGGTCATCCCAGCCCAGTGTCGTGGCGGGTTGGATGAGCACTCCAGCTTCTCGCGCCATTTTTTCTGCAAAGACTTCAACAGATGGCACATGCATCTCCACCAGCGCTGTAGACCCGGCCAGCGGACGCCGCCAGGTGAACAGCTCAGGCCAGCGTGCGAAAAAAGCATCAGCAAGTTTTAGATTGGATTCGATCTGCGCCAGGCTGCGGTCTCTGAGTTGATTTTTTACCTTGAGCGCTGCGGTGGTTAGAAACTCCGTCGGGGCAGGCGGACAAATGCTGGTGTAGAACTTCCAGTTGATGATCTCGTCGCGCAGGGCCTTATCCTGCACAATCAGCCAGCCGCTGCGGAGCCCCGGCAGCCCATAGGTCTTCGAGAGCCCCGAAAGCACCACTGTGCGTGGATTCAACTCGGCCACTGATGGAATGGAGGGGGTTCCCTGGTGAGCCAGATCAAAATACATCTCATCGTAAAATAAAACCAAATTATGTAAATAAACACTGTTTACTAATTGATCCAATTGCGTCCGTGTGGGTAGAAACCCCGTGGGGTTATGCGGAAAGTTCACCACGATCAGCCTGGTTTTGTTATTGATCAGCGATTCCAACTCATCAAAATCCAGTTCCCATTGGCTGGCGCCGGGCTTGAAACACCACTTGCGCACATTCTCCGCACCGACTACATGTTCAAACATATTCACCAGCGCGTCATAAGCCGGGCTAAGCGCAATCACTTCATCCCCTGCCTCAAGAATGGCGCGTGCAGCCAGATAAATACCCTCGATCGGTGAACCCAAAAAGATCACGTCCTCGGCGGTGATGTATTTATACCCGGCCGCAATAGCCTCTCGCAGCGGCAGGTTGCCTAGCGATTCGGTATAACCAAGCGACAGCCTGCCAAAATCTGCGAGCGGCACATCAGCCATTTTGAGCAGTTCATCCACTGACAGCGTCTCGCAATCCGAGTTGCACAGTTGATAGGGCGTGCTGAACTCGTACTTGGCAAAGAAATATTCGGTGGCAAAATTGGCAATTTTCATGGAGTTTTCTTTCACACTGTTTGGATAGATCTTTTACGACCAATCCATCTGAACAATTCCACCAACCCGATCGCAGCGATCAGAATGATGAACGAAAGTTGGCTGTCTTTTCCGATCAACGGAAAATCCATCACGCCGTGCACCAGCCCCACGAGAAGGATGCTGCCGCTGCGGATGAACAGCCATGCAAAACCTGCCCCCAATAAAAAGAGCATTACCAGGCTGATCAAAATCAATCCAACCGTCATTTCGCCGTTGAATAATGAAACGATTCTTACCGGCAAATGCCATACCGAAAAGAAAGCGCTTGAAACGATCACGGCTAATAATGTTGCATTTCTGGCGTTTTTACCTTTATAAAAAGCCAGTAATTTATTCAAGAAATAACCCCTGAAAAGCACTTCCTCGCCGATGCCCACAAACAACCATGTGCTGACGATCTGCGCCCACACTTTCCACGCTTCAACAGAGCACAGCGCATCAATTTCCTCCGGCACGCGGATGATGCCAGTGCCTGCAATAATCCCCATATAGATCAACCAGCTTGCCAAAGTGATTGCGAGCGCCAGAATTGTTTTTCGTCCGCTGAAGGTCAACTTGGTCTGGCTGTCCTTCATCCCCCAAAAGGCCAGTAAAAAGAAGAGGGTATAAAGCCCTAATTGAGCAAAATATAATGGTAAACCGCTCAAGTTAAACACATTGATGGCGGTAAAAAAGAGGACGGGCAGCAGAAGGGCGGTAGCGATAATAACAGGCGTGACGAATTTATTTTGTTTTGAAGTCTGCAATTCCATCGCGTTTCATGTTCCTTATTTATTTAAATTGGAAAATATTAGTGTACATGATTTACAAAAAAATCAAACAATAAGTTTTATAAATAACTTGTTAAAAGGATTAACAACCTGTTGGTTTTACAAATACGCCCCTGCAATTCGCTCGTAGGTCACCCGCAGGTCCTCGGGGATAACGCGCGTTTCACCAGTGGTGGACATGAAGTTGGTGTCACCAGCCCAGCGCGGGACGATGTGCACGTGCGCATGTTCGGCGATCCCCGCCCCTGCGGCGGACCCCATGTTGATGCCCACATTGAACCCCTCAGGCTGGTAGACCCGACGCAGCACACCCAGTGTCTGGTTGACCATTTCCATCACCTCAGCCCGCACTTCAGGCGTCAATTCTTCAATCGAAGCCACATGCTGAAAAGGCACCACCATGACATGCCCGGAGGTGTAAGGATAGCGGTTGAGTATCACAAACGCGGATGCTCCCCTGTGCACGATCAGGTTTTCGACGCCGTCTGACATCTTCGGGTAGCAACAAAAGATGCACTCACCAGGTTTCTCGTTATCCGTCACGTACTTCATGCGCCAGGGGGACCACAAGTTTTCCATTGATAATCCTTTTTAATTAATGACTTAATTCTACTTGAATTTGACAAAGCATGGTTGAATGCTTTTTTATGCTTTTAACGCACACTTGACAGTCTCAACATAAAAGTATGTATAATCGGGATTATGATTGGGGATGGCAAGTGAAATAAAATTTTACTTAACAATCAAATCAAGAATATAAAAAAGAGGATTACTCCTATGACTATAAAAAGAATTTTTGCTCTTATAACTTGCTGCTTGCTTCTTTTGAGCGCCTGCGCTCCTGCAACGCCGCCGCCGCTTACCCAGCCCACAATGGATGCACTCTACACCTCCGTGGCGCAAACCCTGATGGTCTCCATGCCGACGGTCACCCCGCAGCCCAGCATGACCCCGTCTCCGACCGAGACAGTTACCCCCATGGTCACCAACACCCTGGCCGCCACCCCCACGCTCAAGATCACCGTCCCTGTCTGCGACAATTCCCTCTTTGTGTCTGATGTCACCATCCCTGACAATATGGTGATGACCCCCGGGCAGGCCTTCACCAAGACCTGGTCCATCAAGAACGCCGGCACCTGCAACTGGACCACTTCATACAAGGTAGTCTTCCTCAGCGGAACAGCCATGGGCGGTGTTTCAACGGCCATCCCCGCCGTCGGTTCGGGCCACGCAGATAACATTTCAGTGAATCTGGTGGCTCCGCTTACCAAAGGCACCCATACCGGTTACTGGATTTTGCAAAACGCAAACGGTCAATCCTTTGGAGCATCCTTTTATGTGACCATTGTGGTCTCTTCTTCACTCACCGCTACCACCACCGGCACAATCACTCCAACCCCTGATGTAGTAGCAACAAACGTCGCTGGAACACTCACTGCCATTGCAAATGCCACTGCGACGGCACTTGCTTCAATTACACCTGTTCCATAATGATTACAGAACAACACTTCTTTATTAAGATTTGAACTCCAAAAAGGGGAGGGTATGTTATATTATTTGATATGCGGCAGCCCTCCCTTTTTCAAATCACTTCCCTGACAGTCAGCGACATCTCGCGCTACTTGCGCGAACTGATGGACAGCGACGAAATCCTGCGCGATGTATGGATTCGCGGCGAGATTTCCAACCTGTCACGCCCGACTTCAGGCCACATTTATTTCACCCTCAAAGACCCGCCCTCCGCGCTCAAATGCGTGATCTGGAAGATGAACGCCGCCCGCCTGCCGCTGATGCTTCAGAGCGGCATGGCCATTGAAGCCCACGGCACCATCAGCATCTACGAACGAGACGGACAATACCAATTATATGTAGACGCCGTGCGCATGTCTGGCGAAGGCGCTCTCTATCAGGAATTCATGCGGCTCAAAGCCCGGCTTGAAGCTGAAGGTCTCTTTGACGCCGTCCGCAAACGCGCGTTGCCAGAAATGCCGCAGCACATCGGCATCGTCACCTCACCCACTGGCGCCGCCCTGCAGGACATGCTCAACACCCTGCGCCGCCGCTATCCCCTGGCAGAAGTGGTGCTGGCGCCTGCCCCTGTGCAGGGGGATGAAGCGCCTGCCGCAATCGTCGCTTCGCTCAAACGCCTCAATGACCTCGGCAATATTGATGTCATCATCATGGCCCGCGGCGGAGGGTCGCTCGAAGACCTGTGGGCTTTCAACGACGAACGTGTCGTGCGCGCCGTTTCTGCGTCTCACGCGCCTGTGGTCACCGGTGTCGGTCATGAGACGGATTTCACCCTCTCTGACTTTGCCGCGGACTTGCGCGCCCCCACTCCCACCGCCGCCGCAGAATTATGCACTCCCGACCGGTCGGAGCTCTTTGAAAGTCTGGCCTCTTTGTCTTCACGTCTGGGTTATGCCCTGCAAGCCGTGGCGTCTCAATCCGCCGTCGATCTCATGGATCTCAAACACCGGCTCGACAATCTTTCTCCGCTCTGGCTGGTGAACAATGACCGCCAGCGACTGGATGAACTTGCCAGCCGTTCAGAACTGGCGCTGCATAATGAACTGCGTTTACAGCACAGCCAAGTAAAAAGCCTGCAGACCAGGCTGGCTTCGCTCAATCCGTTTGCAGTACTCCAGCGCGGATATGCCATCGTCAGCGACTCCGCTGGCCGGGTGGTCGGCAGTGTGCAACAGGTAAATGCGTCAGATCAAGTTACAATTAAAGTATCGGATGGTACGATTCAATCCCAGGTGGTCGCAATTCAAGGAGGTGGTAGTCATGGCGAAAACGGATAAAACCCCAATAGAGTTAACTTATGAACAAGCGTTCAGTGAGCTTGAATCCATTGTAGAAGCGATGGAAAGCCAGCAGCAGCCCCTCGACGAGACGATGAAGCTTTTCGAACGCGGACAGGTGCTTTCGCAATACTGCACCTCCCTGCTCGACAATGCCGAACTGCGCATCAAAGAACTCAACACCTCCAAGACTTCACTCGACAAAGAAGAATAGTCCATGTCCTTCCTGGTTAATTACCCCGAACTGGTCACCTGCATCGTCGCCTGGATAGTCTCGTCCATTTTAAAGATTCCGGTTTTTTTCTTCATGCACCGCAAGTTTAATATCAAGCTGGCATTCGGCACTGGCGGCATGCCCAGTTCACACGCCGCCACTCTGTCTGGCACCACCCTGGCCATCGGTCTCTTCAGCGGATTCGACCACCCGGCTTTTGCCATCGCCGTAGCCATCACCATGATTGTGGTGTATGATGCCGCAGGTGTCAGGCGCGAAGCCGGTTTCCATGCTGAAGCGCTCAACCGCATGCTTGATGATTGGTTCATCATCACCAAGACCCCCGCCGAAGAACAGAAAAAACTCAAAGAAATGCTGGGCCACACCCCCATCGAAGTTGTTGGCGGCGTTCTCACCGGACTCGCCACCGCATTGATCATGTGGCTCATCTGGCCTAAATAAGTACTGAGAATCGAGAGCAGAGAATAGAGAACTATCAACTATTAATTGAGGTAGAAGGTTCTAAAATTATTTCCTTGAATGTTTTTCGTTCTTGAATCCAAGGTAAACTACACGATTCCCAGTACAAAACTATTTACTAAAGTATTGTATTTATGGTTCTCGGTTTTCGGTTCTCGGTTCTCGGTTCTCGGTTCTCGGTTTTCGGTTCTCGGTTTTCGGTTCTCGGTTTTCGGTTCTCGGATTTACAATTCTCTACTCTCAATTCTCAATTCTCGCTTATTTGCTCCTTTGCGCGAGAATAATCCCTACCTCCAACGAAAATCAAATGATTTGTTTACATTCTTTTAATACTCAGGCGATATAGTAATACTACTTTACTGCAACAAATCCCTTTGAACCTATGGAGGTTTATCTATGTCTAAAATTATTGGAATTGATCTTGGCACGACTAACTCTGTTGTATCCGTGATGCAGGGCGGCGACCCGGTGGTCATCACCACCGCTGAAGGCAGCCGTCTATGCCCATCCGTTGTTGGTTTCACCAAAAGCGGCGAACGACTGGTGGGACAAACCGCCAAGCGTCAGGCTGTCATCAACCCCGAGAACACAGTTTCATCCATTAAGCGTTTTATGGGACGCCACTTTGAAGAAGTCGCGACCGAACGGAAAATGGTGCCCTACGAAGTCATCTCCGGCCCGGCCAAAGACGCCCAGGTGCGCATCCCAGCCACCGGCAAAGATTACTCACCCCAAGAAATCTCGGCCATGATCCTGGCTAAATTGAAAGCAGATGCTGAAGCCTTTTTGGGCGAAAAAGTAACCCAGGCTGTCATCACGGTGCCGGCTTACTTCAACGACAGTCAACGCCAGGCCACCAAAGACGCGGGCAAGATCGCCGGTCTCGAAGTGCTGCGCATCATCAACGAACCGACTGCGTCCGCACTGGCTTACGGACTCGACAAAAAGAAGAATGAAAAGATCCTAGTCTTCGACCTGGGCGGCGGCACCTTTGACGTCTCGGTGCTCGAGGTCGGCGAAGGCGTGTTTGAAGTCAAATCCACCAGCGGCGACACCCATCTGGGCGGCGACGACTGGGATGAGGTCATCGTCAACTGGGCCGCGGATGAATTCCAGCGCGAACAGGGTATTGACCTGCGTAAAGACCGCCAGGCACTCCAGCGTCTGCGCGAGGCCGCCGAAAAAGCCAAGATTGAACTTTCCACCGTCATGGAAACCGAACTGAACCTGCCCTACGTCACAGCAGACGCCAACGGCCCCAAGCACATGATGCTTAAACTCAGCCGTGCAAAATTTGAGCAGATGACCGCCCAATTGTTGGCTCGCTGCAATAAACCCTTTGAAAGCGCCTTGAAAGATGCAGGGCTCAAACCTTCAGAGATTGACGAATTGGTGCTGGTTGGCGGTTCTACCCGTATGCCTCAAGTCGTTGAAATGGTACGCAAATTGATCAATAAAGAACCCAACAAAGGTGTCAATCCAGACGAAGTCGTTTCCATCGGCGCAGCCATTCAGGGTGGTGTGCTCGGTGGCGAAGTCAAAGATATTCTGCTGCTCGACGTCACCCCGCTGTCACTGGGTGTCGAGACCATGGGCTCTGTCATGACCCCGGTCATTGAACGTAACACTACTATTCCCATCCGAAAGTCACAGATCTTCTCAACCGCGGATGATAACCAGACCGCTGTGGATATTCACGTGCTGCAGGGCGAACGCCCAATGGCCGCTGACAACATGTCCCTTGGCCGTTTCCGCCTGGAGGGCATCCCCAACGCGCCGCGCGGTATTCCTCAAATAGAGGTCACGTTTGACATTGATGCCAACGGCATTCTGAACGTTACTGCACAAGATAAAGCCACAGGCCGTGAACAGAAAGTGACCATCACCGCCTCCACCAACCTGGCCAAGAATGATATTGAACGCATGGTAAATGAAGCAAAAGCTCATGAAGCCGAGGACTTCAAACGCAAAGAACTGGCTGAAGCCCGCAACATTGGCGACAATGCGGCTTATCAAGTTGAAAAAACCATCAAAGAAGCCGGCGATAAAATCCCTGCCGACCAGAAATCCAGTGTGGACGCCAAAGTGCAGGCACTGCGCGATGCCCTCAAGGGTGAAGACCTAGCCCACATCAAGAGTCTGACCGAAGAACTGCAGGCTGAATACAGCAAGGTCATGACCGCCAACGCTCAGGCGCAGCAAGCCCCTGGTGAACCGTCTCCCGAAGCAGGTGAAGCCCCCAAACCGGATGGCGAAGTGATCGACGGTGAGTTCACCGAACAAAAATAAATCCGTCCTGAATTTTATGGCGCACCTCATCTGGGTGCGCCTTTTAAGTTAAAACTAGACAAATGAAAAAACAATCACCTATCAGATTTAAATCCCTGGCATGGATCGAAGACCAGGACATGTTATTTGTGGTCAAAATGACCGATAAAGTTAAACTGGATGACTATTACCGTCCAGTAGGCGGTTCAGTGGAATTTGGCGAACTTGCCATTGATACGGTCAAGCGAGAAGTTCGTGAAGAACTGAATACAAATATTGAAGTAATCGGCGCTCCCCTGATCCTCGAAAACCTCTTTACCTGTGACGGCGAACCCGGTCATGAAATTGATTATTTCTATCCATGCAGATTTGCCGAAAAAAGCTTCTACGCGCGAAAGACCTTCTCGTTGACTGAAGCGAATGGCAGTCATTGGACTGCCATGTGGGTTAATCGAGATGATTGCCTGGACAACACAATCCGATTGGTGCCTGACACCCTTTTAGAGTGGTATAAGAACAGAATTCATTAGACTAAAAAACTATCAGTCAACTGCCAACCCACGCGCCTTCACCAGGCGCGTTTTTTATTGATTTTTGAATCGACCATGAAACCTATCTTGAATTGCTGCGTATACATGCATGTAGAACCAGATTTAATGAAGGGTAACCAATCTATGTCAATACATCGAATTGAAAACAGAGCCTCCAGAACAGCTGACATCACCTGCGGATGCCGTGCCGTCTCTTTTTATGAGTCAAATCCCTTTTTGAAAAGCGGAGATTGGATCGCACCCTTACTACTGCCAAAAGAAGTGCAGACCCTGCTCAAAATTCCCCATGCCGATAAACTGCTCAGAGTCTTGCTCGGACCAAAAGGCGTGTATGAATGGGTGATCGCGCGCACCAAATACATCGACACGCTCTTTGAAAAAGCAGCAGCAGACACCTTCAGCCAGGTCATTATTCTTGGGGCAGGCTTTGACTCACGCGCGGTACGTTTTCACAAGGAACTCGCCGGAGCAAAAGTCTTTGAGTTGGATTCAGGTACCACTCAGCTCATGAAAACCATTCAATATGTTAAAAAGGGCATCATTGTGCCTGATAACGTCACCTTCATCCCAATTAATTTTGAGATGGAATCAGTTACCGCAAAATTGGAAAAAGCCGGTTTCATCAAGGGTGCCAAAACTCTGCTGTTGCTCGAAGGTGCAGTGCAGTACCTCAAACCAGATCTGGTTCTTCAGACAATGGCGTCCATCCTTGGGCTGACCGGTCCCGGTAGTCGCTTGATCCTCGAGTACGGCGAAGCGGGCATGGTCGATTGGCAGGACAACGGCGTTGAACAGTTGAAGTTTGGATTAAATGAATCAGTAGTCGATCTATTCCTCGCCGAATCCGGCTATCGTTTGTTGGATCGCAAAGACTCCAAAGAGCTCGAGAAGACCTTTTTTACAGACTCTCGCGGGCGCATTAGAAACAAGGTGCAGGGTAATCAATCCATACTTGTTGCTGAGCGGATGTGACAAAAAAAATAAAAAAACTTCTTATTCATCTCTGCATTCACCCTCTTGACAACCCTGTTTGATTTATGCTATAATGCAACCGGTTGCAAAACACAGGATAAAAATGGGAACAAAAACAGTCAAAACCATTGAAGATATCGCCAAGCTGGCCAACGTCTCGAAATCGACGGTCAGCCGTGCTTTAAATGACAGTTCCCTGATCAATCCTGAGACCAAAAACCGCATCAAGGCTATTGCAGAAGAGCACAACTTCTGTATGAACCTGCCCGCCCGCAATCTCAGCCGTCGTCAGAGCTGCACAGTGGGCTTTGTCACCCACAGTCACCAGTGCGGTTTCACCGTTGAAGACATGTTCGGGCTTGAGATAATGAGCGCCATCGGCAGCGGTTTGGATGTGCTGGGTTACGACCTGTTGTTGATTCACATGAAACCTCGCGACAACAGTTGGGCGCATCAATACTTCGACAGCGGGCGCGTGGATGGTTTTATCATGATGAAAACCGGCCGCGGTCATGCTTACAGCAAATTGCTGTCTGAAATGAATGCCCCCTTCATCATCTGGGGTGTGCCGGAGCCTGAAATTAACGGCTGTACTGTCACCGGTGATAATCTCAGCGGCGGCATCCTGGCCACCGAACACCTGATTCGCATTGGCCGCAAGAAGATTGCCTTCCTCGGCGGACCTGAATACGATCTTGAGGCGCAGCTTCGTCAAAAAGGTTATGAGACCGCCATGCGCAATGCCGGCCGCAAGATTGAACCAGATTTGATGGTCAACGGCGATTACTATCTGGAGTCAGGAAAAACAGGCATGCAGCAATTGCTCGAGAAAACACCTGATGTTGATGCCGTGTTTGTTTGCGGCGATGTGATGGCTATCGGGGCCATAGAAGTTATCCAGAAAAGCGGCAGGCGTGTACCCGAAGATGTAGCCGTGGTCGGCTACGATGATTTGGCTATCGCCACCTACAATAACCTGCCTATAACCACGGTCAGGCAGAATATCCAGATGTCGGGCAAGCTGCTGGCACAAAATCTGGTACAGTCCATCAAAACCGGTGTGGTCACCCATGTGACCGTTCCTGTTGAACTTGTTGTCAGAAAGTCGGCTTAAACCAGCCGAGGATCGTTTTTTTAGACCGGCCTGCAACCGGTTGCAGATTAAAGGAGAATAATTATGTTCAGCACTCAACTCATTACTATTGTCGTGGTTTTGGAAAACAAACTCATAGCCGAAAACTTGAAAAAGTAACTTTGGCAGTCGTATTTTTTTAGAGCCGGTCGCAACCGGTTGCACAGAAAGGAGTACCACCATGTTCAGCACTCAACTCATCACTTTTGTCGTTCTGTTTGAAAAGAAGCTCGAAGCTCAAAACCTGAAGAAGTAACTCAGTACAACTTGTTTTATCCGGCGTTTGCCGGTGGGCACAAAGGAGAATGCCATGTACGAAAACATGATCAATAATGTCGTGCTCTGGGAAAGAAGATTGGATTTTGAAATTGAACAGCGCAAAGCCCATCGGGTTTCTGTGGCCATGGAAGATTCAATGGCGCCCGGACCCTGCCGTATTGAATATAAGACCATCTTCACCTGGAATTATAAATTCGAGAGAGATTTTCAACCTCTTTTTAATGCCAGAACTCAGGATTGTGTGCCAGTAACCCAACCCTGTTAAACGGTTCTGATTCTTTCCCCTTACACACAGCGCATACAGGTTGGTATGCGTTGTGTGTTTAATTGCCTGCATATTATGACTATCCACTTGGCTAGTAAGAGACTCTCCTTGAGGCTGGGGGATTTCTACCTCGACGCATGTAATATAAGCACATGAATAAAACAAAAATGTAAACATCGACCCGGCCTGACCGGGGATTAACAAAAGGATATGACCATGTACGAAAATATGATCAACACCATAATGCTCTGGCAGAGGAGACTTGAAGAAGAAAACGAACTTCGCAACTCACATCTTCTCTCCATACTGGTTGAAGAATCTCCAACTCAGTGTCCAATAAAACACAAAACCATCTTTACCTGGAACTACAAACTTGAGAAGAATTTCCAACCCCTTTTCAATAGTTATAGTCAGGACTACGTCAGTACTCAACAGCCCTGTTAATCGTTTCTGCTTTTCTCCTCCTTTGCAAAACACGTACAACTTCGTACGTGTTTTGTGATTAATTTCCTTCTTATGTACATTCCTTGAAGCAATGGGAAAGCAAGTGGAGGTTGCATTTGTACTTTGCTTTTGGTTTTTTTCTCTGCTCCACTGTTTACGCGTAGCAACAAGAGGTGTTGATTTTCAGCTCTCAAACGGTTGATTAAAACAACTTCAAATTGGCTTGAAAGTGCTATACTTAAGCCAACGCCGATTCCTGTAAATGCACAAAGGAGATGAGACAATGGGAGAAAATGGTGGCAAGGCTGATAAAGGCAAAAAGGAACAAAAAAAGAAACCCAAGATGACCCAAAAGGAAAAAAGGAAAGAGAAAAACGAAGCCAAGAAAAAATCCGAATAACTAAACCTGATTAATTCTGAACTGCGCCCTCCAATTGGGCGCAGTTTTCGTATAATTGATTTAATCCTTATTTTTACCGCCAAAAACACGGATGTCATAATAATGCAAAATAATATTGATACTCGGTCTATTTTTTGTTTTAAAGTTATGCTATATTGCTCTACATTAATTGCTTTTAGTGCATTTACTGGTTAATAATTTTTATTATCAATTTTTTTCGTAGTTCAAAGTGAGAATCCGTTGAAAAAATTGATCAAAGGCATCATCATCGCACTAGCTGGCCTCGTTGGGATTATCCTTTTTTTTATCATTGGCATTGGCATTGCCTTTATCATCGCTAACAAGACCAGCGGTACACTCATTTCTTCAGGCGAAAAACGACAGTACCTGCTCCATGTACCTGACTCTTATGATTCGACTGTTCCCACTCCGCTGATCATCAGCATCCACGGATTTGCAGAGTGGCCCGCCCACCAGGCCCAAATCAGCCGCTGGAACGACCTGGCGGACGAAAAGGGCTTAATTGTTGTCTACCCCTCCGGCACAAAGTTCCCCAAGCGTTGGCGCACCACCGGGTTGACCAACTCCCCTGGCGATCCAGAAATAGACGTCAGGTTCATCTCTGATCTGATCGACCGGCTTGAAACGGAATACAACATAGACCCCAACCGCATCTACGCCAACGGCCTCTCCAACGGCGGCGGTATGAGCTACCTGCTGGCTTGCAAAATGGCAGACCGCATCGCGGCCATTGGCAGCGTTGCCGGGGCTTACACCTATGCACCTGAACTCTGCAACCCCTCCCGTCCGGTCCCGCTCATCGCTTTTCACGGCGATGCAGACCCCGTCGTGCCTTACCAGGGCGGACCTTCGCGCTCCTTTGAAATCCCCTTCCCCTACATCCCCAACTGGATGCATGCTTGGGCAGACCGCAACCACTGCCAGACAGCCGCCTCAATCCCGCAAGATGGCGAGATCAGCGGCACCACCTGGACGGAATGCAGTCAAAACGCAGATGTTACTTTCTATTCCATCGCCGGCGGCGGGCATTCGTGGCCAGGCGGTGAACCCATCCCGGCCTGGATTGTCGGCAAAACCTCACAGGCTGTTGATGCTACACGCGAAATGTGGCAGTTCTTTGAACAACATCCTTTAAAATAAAAGGAGCAAATTGTAAGACCAAAAAGGGAGGGATTGATGACAAAACGAAAATTAACATTGGCGCAAGAATACCTGCGTGATTTTTGCATTTTGCTGGCCCTCGCATTGAGCATTTTTCTGTTTATTAAAATCAAATCATGGACGGCTGAAACCCAAACCGTAAAACTAACCTCTTCAGGTGAAGAGCGTTCTTATCAGATCTATGTGCCAAAATCATATGATCCTGATACTCCTGCACCACTGGTAATCACGCTGCACGGCTATACTTCAAACCCCGCTGATGCAATTTACTCCAGCCGTTGGAACACTCTGGCAGATGAAGAAGGTCTGATTGCCGTATATCCGCTTGGCTACGGCAGCCCCACTTATTGGCATATTTCTGAATATGGTTATGGTGGCAGAAGCACTCAAACTGAAATCCAATTTCTTTCAGATCTGATCGATCGGGTTGAAGAAAATTACAACATTGATCCTGCGCGCATCTATGTCAACGGCATATCCATGGGAGGCGGCATGAGTTATGTTTTAGCCTGCACTCTTTCAGAGCGCATTGCTGCTGTGGGCAGTGTGTCTGGCGCTTACAACTATCCCTTGAACAAATGTAAGGCTGCAAAACCTGTACCCTTCATTGCTTTTCATGGCACCGAAGACACAGCCGTTCCTTATGATGGCGCAGTGATCAGCGAATACAACATTACCTATCCCTCCGTCCCTGTTTTCATCCAGGCTTATGCAAATCAAAATCAATGCTCAAGTACAGATGAATTCCCGCAAGAAGGTGAGATCAGCAGCACGGAATACACCCACTGCGCCCAAAACGCTGATGTCATTTTATATACCATCCACGGCGGTGGGCATACCTGGCCGGGTGATACTCCTGCTGCGACCCCCACCTGGGGTTACACCACTCAACAAATTGACGTCACTCGCCTCATGTGGCAGTTTTTTGAGCAGCATCCGCTACCAGTGAATAATTAGGGTATATTGTGAAATTAGGGTTAATAGATCAAATAAGGTGATTGTTTGAAAAAATTTTTTTCGCGGCTTTGCGACTCTTTGTACCCGAGCATAGCGAAGGTATGCGTGAGATACGCTCTCTGTTGATTTTTTAAGAGGTGATTATGAAACGACTTTTTGTTTTCGTGGGTCTTGCTGTGATGTTATTGGCTTCGTGCCGGCTTTCGCAGATTAATCCATTTAAAAGCATTGAAGAATATCCTGCACCTGAATTCACATTCGATAACACCCGTTTCGCCGAACTGGGCTGCTTTGATTCTCCTGATTGCCTTCCTGCGAATCTTGAGTCAATCGAATTCCCGGTGGATTGGATATACCCGTTGGATAATGCCTACGGCGGCCTTGACCCCAAACTACCCATGGCCCAGGCTGGCAACATGGGTTTTGCTGAAGACCCTGCGATTCCATCGGTTTACATCCAGGGCTGCATGGGCACGTATTATGTGCGCTACCTGGTTGAAGTGGATGGAGAAATACAACTTGTTGACTCGGCCGAAGGATTGAAAGACCTCTTTGCCCCCATCGAATCTGAAGATGAAGCATTGAGTTACGCCGTGGCTGTCACCGGGCTTACCCCTCTCAATGACCTGAATTCGCATCCGTTTTACAAGCGCTACACACGGCCGCTGGTTGAAAGTCACTCAATCTTTGACGGTAATCTGTTTACCGTGAATCTCTACGACGACTACATTTGCGGATGCGGTCCGCACATCGTGACAATGGTCACGGTCACCGTACAGCAAGACGGCACTTTCAGCAAATCTGAGCCGATCAATGCCTTTAGCGACCCCAAGACCAACGGCATGTGCATTGATTAAAACGCAGATTTATACTGATTGAAATGGCTGAGAGCGAGTTTTACGTCAGCAAAAGGATAAATAACGTCAGGTCGCGAATACAGTTGTTTTAAAGCATTTTACTTAATAGTAAATCATCATAGCTTTTTTAGAAATACCCTGTCAAGTCGCTTTTTACGGCATTTTCCAGGTTTGCTTTTCTTTGGCAAAATAAACGGCATCAGGGTAATACTCTTTTATTTTCGCCCAATCGACTATTCCGTTGTTGTATTCATAATGAATCGGGATTAAGTAAGAGCTGTTAATCAAATCATTAACAACATTTGAATAGGCTGAGTCAGATAATAAATAGTGTTGGATTAATGCAACATCTATATTCTTATCTGCAAGATGATACCCTTGCATTTTATCCATCGTGAACAGACTTGGATCAACATCCCCTGTTTGAAAAATCGTAACGCCAGCAATCTTTGCTACATAGGCATTGTTGATAGTTTCACTCGCTCCGTTTAGAGGAACACCGTGTGATAAATAGATGGCTTCCACCTCAATTCCATCAATATTGACTTCAACAGGTTCTCCAACCTTGGCATCCAATGTAATGATACGATCTCCAAACTCAGTAAGCATGCTGGTGATTTGAGCTGTTGAAGCAAATTTTACTTCAGGGTATTTTTCGAGATATCGCCTGACGGTTTTAACGCTGAAATGATCGGCATGTTTATGTGTGGCAAGGATTAAATCTACATTATCAAATGGCGGGGTGGCATTCATCAGGCTTTCCATCACAGTAGGGGGAATTTGGTAACCATGTTCAAATGCCTCATACAAAGCATCAATGAGAACCTTATTGTCGCCGACTGTAATCAAAAAACCTGAATTGCCAACCAAGGTAATTTCTGCATGTATGGATATTGCGGTTGGTGAATTAGTAGAAATGGGATTGGAATTGGAAATTGATCCGCATCCAGCACTATTAAAAACAAACAATAGCAGAAAAACTAAACCCCAAAATGATTTTTTCATCAACACTCCATAATTAAGCTTAGTTTAGGCTTTTCATTTTTTTGTGTCAAGTTACCGTGGTGTTAAGTTATTATTTCTAATTTGATTTTTTCTTTACCCGCCAGGTTTGCTGATAGTAACTCAAGATCCATAATCTAATTTATCCAATTATTGTGTTTACAATTATTCAATGTTCAAATATAAAAACACAAATTTGCAGACATCGAAAATGTTATAATCTTTCTATGCAAAAAAACAGAAAAAAACGACTTTATATCATTCTCGCCCTGTTGGTGATTGGGGGCATCGTGCTTGCACTGCCGCCTGTCTGGTCGCGGGTCAGTTATTACACCAATAAAATCTATACCGAAATTTATTACAAAATAAATCCGCCTCAGGCCGTGATATTTAATCCCTCAGAATCCACCCCGGATGAAATGGCTACAGCGGTTAAAGCCACCATGAACGCGCTCGTCACCCCCACCACAGCCGTCAACTCTCCAACGCCCGAACCCACCCTGGCGCCCACCCCCACACGGATGCCCCTGCCGCCATCCATTTACCTGGCCGGCACGCGCACAGAAGCCCAGATGTGGAACAACTGCGGTCCGGCAACGCTTTCTATGGCCCTTTCTTTCTGGCAGTGGACGGGCGGCAACCAGGAAGACACCGCCGCGGTGCTCAAACCGAATAATCGCGACAAGAACGTCATGCCCTACGAAATGCTCGATTACGTCAATAATAACACCAACCTGCGCGCCATCATGCGCATGGGCGGCGATCTCTACACCATTAAAGCCTTGCTCAATGCAGGCTTTCCCGTTCTGGTTGAAAAGGGCTTTGAACCTGAAAACCTGGCCGCCGAAGGATGGATGGGGCACTACAATTTGGTGATTGGTTATGACGACACCAAACAGGAATTCACCACCCAGGATTCATACCTGCTTGCTGTGCTTGATTCATCTGACCGTCCTTCAGCCAAAGGTTTTAAAGTCACCTATGATGACATGACCAGCAATTGGCGCGCCTTCAATTATATTTTTGTTGTTGTGTATCCTCCTGATATGGAGAATGACGTGCTCAATGCGCTCGGACCGCTGGCAGATCAAACCAATGCATTCCGTCTCGCCGCGGAGCTTGCTGCTTCAGAAGCAGCCTCTCTCACAGATGCCCGAGATCAATACTTTGCTTGGTATAACACCGGCACCAGTCTGGTAAACCTGGCTGAATACGACGGCGCCGCCGCTGCCTTCGACAAAGCCTTTGCGATCTACCCTTCCATTGATGAAACCCATCGGCCCTACCGCATGCTCTGGTACCAGACCGGTCCTTATTTCGCATATTATTACACTGCCCGGTATCAAGACGTGATCAGTCTTGCCACCACAACTCTGGATGCCGAAGTCGAACACATTCTTGAAGAAAGTTACCACTGGCGCGCCATGGCCGTGGGCATCACCCCATAGACACCTCACGGACGGTTGGGGCAACCGATGATTAAAGTATTGCATTTTGCCGACGCGCATATTGATATCGCCAGCCACGGAAGGCATGACGCCGTTTCAGGGTTGCCCCTGCGCGTCTTGGATTTTCTCAAATCGCTCGACAACATCGTTAATGCCGCCATCTCTGAAAAGGTTGACTTGGTGATCTTCGCCGGGGATGCCTATAAAGACCGTCTGCCCTCACCCACCTACCAGCGTGAATGGGGCAGGCGCATCATGCGCCTTTCTGACGCCAAAATCCCCACCATTTTGCTCACAGGTAATCACGATGTCAGTCCGGCCAGCGGACGCGCCCACACCCTGCAGGAATTTGACACTCTTGAAGTGCCTTATGTGCGCGTGATCAACAAACCCGAATTTCTCAAACCTGCCGACCTGTGGAATCTGCCTCTTCAAATGATCGCCCTGCCGTGGATCTTCCGATCAGGGTTGATGGCCTCCCAACAAGACGCCGGCATCTCGGCAGAAACCGCCAACGAAGAGATTGAAAAGCGCATCGGCGATGTCGTGCAAGACTGGATGAACGAGCTTGATCCCGACCTGCCCACCATCATGACCGCGCACGCATCCATTCAAGGCGCACTTTACGGCAACGAGCGCACGGTCATGCTCGGCAAAGATCTGGTGCTGCCAGGTTCGCTGGTCAAAGACACCCGCCTCGATTACACCGCTCTTGGCCACATCCACAAATTTCAAGATCTAAACCCCGGCACTCACCCGCCCGTCATTTATCCCGGCTCCATCGAACGCGTCGATTTCGGCGAAGCCGCGGATGACAAGTTTTTCGTTATCGCGAAAATCGAAAAGGGTCACACGATCTACAAGGCGCATATACTTTCAGGCAGGTGCTTCATCGACCTTGCAGTAAAGGTCAAGACCGGCGACAACCTGATGGAAAAAATACTTGCTGTGCTGCCCGCCGAAGATCAGCTCGTTGATGCCATGCTTCGACTTGTTGTTGATTATCCGCGTGAGACTGAAGTCTTTCTGGATGAAGCTGCGCTGCGTGAGAAATGCGCTTCGGCTTTTGAATTCCATTTGGTGCGACGTCCGCAGGAGGAAGCGCGTTCACGCTTCTCGCCTGATGAATCTGTGGCCAACCTGACCCCCATAGAACTCTTGGGGCGCTATTGGCAGACCGTAAAACTAGACCCGGAGAACACCCAACCGCTGCAAGCGCTGGCCGCTTCCATTATTCAAGAAGTCTCGGGCATGGCCGAAGTTGATCTGCAATCTGGAGCAAATGAATGAACAACCTGTTTTTAGAGATCCTTTTCATCCTTGTGCTTATCCTCATCAACGGATTCTTCTCAATGTCAGAATTGGCATTGATTTCGTCCAGAAAAGTGAGGCTCGAGCAGCGCGCTGAAGACGGTGATAAAGGCTCTCAATCTGCATTGGAACTTCTCAAATCCTCCAGCCGCCTGCTCTCCGCAGTGCAAATTGGCATCACCTTGGTTGGCATTTTCACCGGTGCCCTGGGTGGCGCAACTTTGGCTGAAAGACTGACCGTCTGGCTGGCAAAGGTGCCATGGTTGGTGCCTTACGCTGGCGGCATATCGATAGTACTGGTGGTTATTGTCACCACTTATCTTTCGCTGGTGCTCGGAGAGTTGATTCCCAAGCGCATCGCCATGAACAACCCCGAAAAAATCGCTTCTCAAGTGTCTGGGTTCATGAAATTCCTCTCCAAAGCTATGTCGCCGGTCGTGCGCCTGTTGGCTGCCTCAACCGATTTGGGTTTGAAAATCTTAGGCATGTCCGCTTCAAAAGAGCCCCCCATCACCGAGGATGAGATCAAGGGTCTCATCGAACAGGGCACCCAGGTGGGAGTTTTTGACGCCGTTGAACAGGACATGGTGGAGGGTGTCTTCCGCTTGAACGATCGTTCGGTCAATGCCATCATGACCCCCCGTACCGAGATCGAATGGCTTGACGCCAACGACACCCCCGAGCAGCTTCTCAAGCAGATCATGGCCAGCAGCCATTCACGTTTTCCGGTTGCCCAGTCTTCGCTCGACAATGTGGTTGGCATCTTAAACGCCAAGGACGTGCTTGAAAAATTCGTCACCAATACGCCCTTCAATTTATTGGATATGGTCACCAAACCTATTTGGGTGCCCGAGAACACCCCTGCCATGCGCATGCTTGAAATGGTGCGCGAAGGCGGCACCCACGAAGTCATGATCGTGGATGAATACGGTGGACTGCAGGGCATGGCCACCCTTTTCGATATTCTCGAATCCATTGTCGGCGAGATCCCCAGCGCGGATGAAAGCTCGGACTCCGAGATCATCATCCGGGAGGACGGCAGCTATCTTCTGGATGGCCTGCTTCCTATTGATGAATTGAAAGAACTCCTCGATGTGGATGAACTGCCGGAAGAAGACAAGGTTGGCTACCACACTGTGGGCGGCTTTGTTATGAATCAGATCGGATCCATCCCAACTACCGGTCAGCACTTCCACTTATTGAACTACCGCTTTGAGGTTGTGGATATGGATGACCGCCGTGTGGATAAGGTGCTGCTTAGTAAATATGACACCCCCAAATCCCACAAGGTTGACAAAGCATGATTCCAGTCCGTCTGCAGATCAAGGGTTTTCTTTCATACTACGACCCTGTGGACCTGGATTTCACCGGTTTTGACATGGCCTGCATCTCCGGCTCGAACGGCGCAGGCAAGTCATCCCTGCTGGATGCCATTACCTGGGTGCTTTTTGGTGAAGCGCGTCGAAATGACGATGCCGTAATTAATCACAGGGCACAATCTCCAAAAATAAATAAACCTGCCGAAGTAATCATGGATTTTGATTACGAGAATGCCCGTTATCGTGTTCAACGGATGAAATATAAAGGCAAAACAACCACGTTGGATTTTTTCATTCGCGCCGAAGATGAAGGCTGGCGTCCGCTAACTGAAGCCACCCTGCGCGCCACCGAGGAACGCATCCGTCAGACCCTGCGGTTGGATTATGAAACATTTATTAATGCTTCCTTCTTTTTGCAGGGCAAAGCAGACCAATTTGCCCAGCAGCGCCCGGCCGACCGTAAACGTATTCTGGCCAGCATCCTCGGTCTTGAAGTCTGGGAGCAGTATAAGGACGAAGCCCTCAAACGCCGCCGCACCCGCGAGCTCGAACTGGCCAATGTTGAAGGCATTCTGGCTGAATATGCCTCCGAGTTAAACGAAGAACAGGATCGTCTTGCCGCACTCAAAGCTCTTCAGCAGGAACACGAAACACAAAATGCCCTGGCGCAGGCCAGCAAACAAATTCTCGATCAACAACGCTTGATTGCCGACCGCCTTGAAAGCGACAAAGCCCTGCTTGAAAAGCAATCCATCGAGATCAAGCGCTTAAAATCTGAACTAGATCAAAAACTGGATGACCTGCGTGAACGTCAGGAGGAACAAAAAACCTTTCGTCTGCAAATCGCCAATGAAGTCCAAATCCGCGCCGGGCATGCCGCCTGGCTTGAACAGCAGAAAAAGCTGACCGAACTGGATGCCCAGGCTGTCAATTTTCACCAGCATGAGTCAAAACGTCAGGCGCCCCTCTTGAAAATCGAAGGTGAACGCGCCAGCCTGCAGGCTGAATTCAATGCCTTGAGCAGCAAAGAAGCCGAGATCGCGAGCCTACGAAGTCGTCTTCCTGAACTTCAGAAACAGGTCGAAGAAGCAAAACAGGCCGTCGCCGCGGATGAAGCTCAACTGCAGATGCGGGCCGTGCTTGAAAAAGACATGCAAGACTTGCAAGCTGAAAAAGCCCGAGCCAAGGCTGAAAACGCCGTCCTCAAAGTAGAAATGGACGAACTCGCCGACCATCGTAAGGAACTGCAGGAGATCCACGGCGCCAACTGCCCCACCTGCGAAAAACCGCTACAAGAAACCGAAAAACAGCACATTATCAACGATCTGACCGCCCGAGGCACCCAAAAAGCCGAAATCTACCGCAAAAACCTCAAATTCTTCGAAGGGGTGGATGCCCAATATAAAGAAAAAGAAACCGCGCTGGCCTCCCTGCAGCGTGTGGAAGCCGACCTCAAACTTCAACAGCGCCTCTTCGATTCCAAATCAGAAGAACTGACTCGCAGCCAGGCCGATATTGAAAAGTGGCAGGCAGACGGTCTTAAACGCATCGAAACGCTGCGCACCAGCCTTAAACTGGAAGATTTTGCCGCTGATGCACGCGCTGCATTGGCTGAAATTGACAAGGAACTAAAAAAATTGGGCTACGACGCCGCAGCGCACGCCCGGGCGCGCGCTGCAGAAGAGGCCGGCCGCGAATATCAAGCGCAACTGCTGTCGCTTGAGCAGGCGCGTTCAGCCCTTGTACCTCTTGAACGCGAAATTGAAACCCTCGAAAAATCCGTGGATGTCTCTGAAAAGCACCTCCAAACCCTCGAGAAGGAATACCAATCCGCCAGTCAGAAGCTGAACGAGAGCCTTGCTGCCTCGCCCGACCTGGCTGAATTGCAGCGCACTTACCGCGACCTGCAAGAGCAGGTTAACAGTCTGCTCACCAAAGTGGGCTACGCCCGCAACCGTGTGGATGTACTGGATGACGTTAAAAAGCAGCAAGCTGCAAAAGAGGAAGAAAAGCAGGAGATTCTAAAACAGGTTGCCAAATTGAAAATGCTTGAAAAAGCCTTTGGCAAAGACGGGATCCCTGCCCTCTTGATTGAACAATCCCTGCCCGAGATTGAAGAGCACGCCAATGAGGTGCTCGATCGCCTCTCCTCCGGAATGATGCGGCTGACCTTTGCCACCCAGCGTGAATATCGAGACAGCAAACGTGAAGACCGCAAAGAAACCCTGGACATCATGATTAGCTCCTCCGCGGAGGAACGCGCTTACGAGCTCTTCTCTGGCGGTGAAGCCTTCAGAATCAACTTCGCCTTGCGCCTGGCCTTGAGCCGTATGCTGGCCCACCGCGCCGGGGCCAGATTATCCACCTTGGTGATTGACGAGGGTTTTGGCAGCCAGGATGCCGAAGGGCGTCAGCGCTTGATTGAAGCTATTAATTATGTGCGTGATGAATTTTCAAAGATCATAGTCATCACCCACCTTGAAGAACTAAAAGACGCTTTTTCAGCCCGCATTGAGATCTCCAAAGAGTCAAACGGCTCGCAAGTTAGGGTGGTGGCTGCATGACCGTCATCCCCGTCCGCCTCGGATTGCAGCAGCGCGTCTTCCCGGAATATCGCGCGCCATTTTTCAATTTGCTGGCAAAATCCTGCCTGCAAGGGTTTAGCCTTTTTGCCGGAGACCCGCGCCCTGAAGAGGCCATTCACACTGCCCCCGGTCTGCAAAACGGAGATTTTCAACCAGCACGCAACCTGCACATTTCGAGAGGCAAGACTTATGCCCTTTACCAGCAGGGAGCCCTCCAATGGCTGGAACGCTGGCAGCCCAATGTGCTGATCGTCGAAGCCAACGCGCGCTACCTTTCAACCCCAATCGCTATTCAATGGATGAAACACCGCGGACTGCCGGTCATCGGCTGGGGTCTCGGCGCTCCGCCCGCCGGTAAAGCGGAATCCATCTTGCGCAGCAGTTTCATAAACTCGCTTGACGCAGTGATAGCCTATTCCAAAACCGGTGCGGAACAATACACTGCCTGCGGGCTTTCACCACAGCGTGTCTTTGTAGCTGCCAACGCAGTCGCACACCGCCCCACCCAGACTGCCCCTCACCGCTCAAATGTCTACAAGAACGGCAAACCCAATTTGCTTTTCGTCGGCCGCCTGCAGGAACGCAAAAAAATTGACCTGCTGCTGAAAGCCTGCGCCACCCTGCCTGCCAAGTTGACTCCCAGTCTGACCATCGTTGGCGACGGACCCGATCGCGCCCGGCTTGAAGCCTTGGCCAAAACGGTTTTCCCGAATGCCCACTTCACCGGCGCCAAACACGGCGCCAAACTTGATCCTTATTTCAACCAGGCTGATCTTTTTGTGCTGCCCGGCACCGGCGGTCTGGCCGTTCAACAAGCCATGGCGCACGCCTTGCCGGTGATCGTCGGCCAAGCCGACGGCACTCAAGGTGAACTCGTGCGCCCCGAAAACGGGGTACTGCTGCCCGCCGCCAATCTCGAAACCTTGACGGTGGCTCTGACCTCCGCGCTGTCCGATATTGCCAAATTGCGCGCCATGGGGCTGGCTTCATACCATATCGTCAGCGAAGAAGTCAATCTCGAAATCATGCTCGATTCTTTTGCGAAAGCGATAAAATCAGTATTATGAAGTTATTATTAATCGCAGACGGACGCTCCCCCATTACCCGGCGCTGGATCGCCATGCTCAAGCCGCTCAATTATAAGCTGGTCTTGGTTTCATCCTATCCCTGCGAACCCATCGACGGATTGCAAAAGCTCTATGTGCTGCCGCTGGCCTTCGCCTCTCAGGGCGGCAGCCAGGCTGGTACGGGGACCAAAAACATCATCAAGCAGATGGTCAGCCGTTTTCGTCCTCTGGCACAACGCCTGCGCCACCTGCTCGGCCCGTGGATGCTCTCCGGCCATGTTGGTGAGTATCTCGAAATCCTTACTTCAGAAAAACCCGACCGGGTACATGCCTTCCGCATCCCCTTTGAAGGTATGCTGGCCGCCTCAACACCTCCTGAATACCCACTGATTCTTTCCACCTGGGGCAACGACTTTACCCTGCACGCCTCCTCCACCGGTCGCATGGAAACCATGACCCGCAAAGCCCTGCGCCGCGCAGATGCGCTCATGTCAGATACCCAATGCGATTGCCAGCGCGCGCAGCAGTGGGGTTTTGACCCGCAAAAACCCTGTCTGGTCGTGCCCGGCAACGGCGGCACCGACGTGGATGAGTTGGTAGTAATCACCCGCGGCATCCAACACACCGATCCACCCCAGGTCATCAACCCGCGCGGATTGCGCTCTTACGTCCGCACCGACACTTTTTTCAAGGCCATTCCGCTGGTGCTGTCCAAAATGCCCGAAGTCCAGTTCGTCTGTGCCTCCATGGAAGGTCAACCGGAAGCCCACAACTGGGTCGACCTGCTTGGAATCCAAAAGAACGTACGTTTTCTGCCTTATGTCTCTCAACCTGAATTGTGGTGCGAATATGCCAAATCTCAGGTGATGGTCTCCAACAGCACACACGATGGCAGCCCCAACTCACTTCTCGAAGCCATGGCTATAGGCTGCTTCCCCATATGCGGTGACATCCAGTCCATCCATGAATGGATCTCGGATGGTGAAAATGGTCTGCTGGTTGATCCCGCGAACCCCACTACCCTGTCCAACGCCATTCTGCAAGCCCTCGAAAACACAGAGCTTCGTTCTGCAGCCGCCAAACGTAATGCACAGGTCATACGTGAAAAGGCAGGTATAGAAGCCGCGCGTGTCAAAGTCAAGGAGTTCTATGAAAGACTTGTCTGACCGTCTTCAAGGTATAGCTGTTGGTGCGGCTGTTGGCGATGCACTTGGAATGCCGTTGGAGTTCAAGCCACCCAGTTCCATCTACAACATGCTCTCCGAAATGGCCTCAGGTGCCCTGCCCGCCGGCAGTTTCACGGACGACACCGAGATGGCTCTGGCAGTTGCTGAAAGTCTTCAGCATGCCAATCCACTTGATGGACAGGATCTGGCCGGCCGCTTCACCGGCTGGTTTCAGAGTCACCCCGCGGATGTGGGCATCAGCACCGCCAAGGTGCTTAGACTGATCGCCGGGGGAACCCCATGGCAGGATGCCGCTCAAAAGGTCTGTGACGACAATCCCGACAGCGCCCCCAACGGCGCAATGATGCGCTGCTGGCCGCTGGCCATCGCAAGACATCAAAACCTCGCGCTGCTCGTGGCTGAAACCCGACTTCAATCCGAGGTCACCCACAAAAACGCAGATGCCGTCAACGCGGCTATATTATTGAACCTGATCCTGAGAAAGTTGATTCTGCGCGAATCCTCCACCCCGCCGGGTGCCGCCTTGCGTGCAGCAATCGTGGAATGCACTGCCCAGGTCCCCCTTACCGAAGAATTTTCATTGGCCATCAGTCTGGCACCCATGCGCTCTCGCGATGATCTCAAGAATTCAGGCTGGGCGCTACACACCTTTGAAAGCGCCTTGTGGGCAGTCCTTACCACCCAGTCTTTTGAAGAAGCACTGGTACAGGCTGTAAACCTTGGCAATGATGCGGATACGACGGGTACGGTCACCGGCGCTCTTGCCGGCGCCATGTACGGCCTGTCAGGCATACCCGCCCGCTGGAGGGACCTGTTGCACGGTGAATATCCCCTCAGATCTGGACGTATCTGGGTCACCCAGGATTTCATCAACCTTGCTAATGAATTATGTTCTATATCATCAGAAAATTAAGGTCTTTTTATTGATACACTCAATCCGTGTAACGAAATTCCCCAAAAAATAAATGGAATGGAAAGATTCTTTATGGGCTCCATCCCCAAGTTTTTGAGAGTTTGGTTTATTTCACAATGTGTCCATTTTTTTACATGCCCTGGATCATATTTTAATTCTTTAAATTTTAAAGTAATAAATCGGACAAAAGCAAAAACCGTGTCATGCGGGAATAAGATCACCAGTTTTCCACCTGGTTTTAGTACCCGGATAATTTCATTTAATGCTTTTTTGTGATCAACCAAATGCTCGATCACTTCAATCAAAAAAATAATATCAATGGAATCACATGGAACTTTTAGAGAATAAATATCTCCTAGTTCTGCTGGTAAATTTCTGTTTTTACAAATAGAGACATTTTCCTCAATACAGTCAATACCAGTTACGGTACTTTTAGGAGCTATATTGCAGATTTTTTCAAGGAGAATACCTTCACCGCAACCAACATCGAAAATCAGCTTGTCTCCAGAAGTTATATTTCTTAAAATAATTCCATCTTTATAATCCCAATAGAATCGTGATAACCCTCCTTTTTCATAAATCTGCCGTTGGTAAAGCACTTCCCCTTGTGTTTGTTTTTCGTTTACTGGCATATATTCTAAGCTCCCTATTTCACGGTTTATGTTTTCGAAATGGATTGCATACTATAAACCCAAAGGATCCCCCTCATATCTTTAAAACCGAGATTAATAGGACTTTTTTCCACAATTGATAATACTACTATTCCATAATAAATTGTAATGCCACCACAAACACAATAACAAAGATAGAAAAAACAAGCCTTAATGAATTTTACTCTCTGAGAATATATAAATTCATCACTTCCTTCGCAAGATTACAGCTGTGTTATCCCCATACACTTTTTCCCAATCCTGTGTCGATTTAAGCGCCTGTACAATGCCGTCCTTGCTTGGCAAGATCGCCCATGCCACTTGATATTTTTCCAAAATGTTCTGCCACCCCTCTGCAGCGTCCATCACCTTAGTGTATTCTCGCGAGAGTGACTCGCCGTAAAAATCAGTCTGGCCGTCAATAAACACCGACTTGTCAGGCCACAAACGATACAGCAGGTACCCGCCCCAGGTGAATGAATTGAACATTTCACCTTCCTGCGGATTCTGCTCCAGCCAGTTCACCGCCTCCACCGGAAACACTTGTGGGTCAAACACATTCCCGGTCTTGCCGGTGTCAAACCTGACCCCCGCCGCTAAACAAACCACCGCAACCACCACGCTGAGGACCGGCCATAAATACCCCTTCAACCCTGCATCCACTTTTTGAATGCGCCCCTCAAGGTCAGTCAGCACACGAAATCCTTTTACCCTGCTGATGACATTCAAAATCAACTCATCCAGCCCTTGTGCCAGCAGCGGCGCAGCAGTAATTGCAAAAAGCGGAATATTGCGTCCGCTGTAAAGCCCCATCACTAGCCAGGCAGCGGATGTAAAAAGCAAACCTGATTCAATACGTTTTTTGCGAAATCCTATGCACACTAATAGTAAAGCAATAAAGATCAAGAATGGCCAAAAATTGGCGTTATGAAAGTTAGGCGACATATATTCAACTGTGTGCCCCACCAGATAGTCATTGCCAATGTAACCGACGCTGGTTCTCCACAATCCAAACCCGGATGGGTTGAGCAGTGTGATCAAGAAAGCCGCCATTCCACCAAGCAGATAATAACGCCAAAACCGCGGAGGCAGCGCCTCGTCTTCAGGAATATCGTGCTGGAATGAGTCCCACAAGATTCCAAAGCCGTAAATGCCCCAGGTCACAAAACCGGCAATAAACGCACCGTGCAGATTAGCCCAAAGCAGCATCAACACTGGCAGCACCCACCACCGCTTGACCTTCCCTTTGCGCAGTTGCTGCAGCGCCGCCACCCAGACCACCAGCAGCAAAAAGGTGAAGAGATGCGGACGAGACAGCCAATGTGTTGCTGATGCCAGCATCGCCAGCATTACCACCAAAAGGGCGGCAGCCAGCATCTGGCTCTCTTGACGCGCCAGCACAAAAACAAATCTAAAAGTGGTGGCAATGATCAGTGCACACACCAAAATTACGCCGTTCAATCCCATCAATTGGTCTGCAAGAGCAAAGATCACCTGTGACAGCCACTCATGGGGCGTTACCGGCTGCCCTGCCATGGTGTGCGAGAAAAAATCCCGCAGCGGAATTTCGACTTGCTCAAGGATGTAACGCCCGATGGTCAAGTGGCGCCCTAAATCACCATCGGCATTCATCAAGCGCGGACCGGAAATCAAGACCATGATAAACGCCAACATCCATACAAGATTGGCGAAGTTGGGCAATATATGCTGCATAAGTTTTGGCGATTGATCTTTCATTCTCTTGGCCTATATAATTCCTGATCGCTTTTGCGTAAAAGTAACCAATTTACATTTCTAATTGTAGCCGAGATGAGATTTCCTTCAACCGTAACGAGTCATCGATAAAAAAACTCAATAGCTGACGAGTTACGCTATAAATAACCTGATCAATATTTTTTATAACTTTTCTACTCTTCCAGATTCAGTTGTGGGTCTCAAAAACGATTCCTCCCTTTATAAAATCGACCTCACTCAATATATCCAACATTCCATAATTCAGATCCTGCTCTATGGCGACTTTCACCACACGGCCCCCTTGTAGTTGGATTAAAGATGCTTTATCAGTATGCAAGACAATTTGATCAAATAGATTTTGAGAATCTCATATTTAAACCTTTACCATTATGCACAAATTCACAATAAAAACAGTTCAATATTTCGGATCACAATAATTCACCTTGATCTTAATAACAGTCTCCGTATAGAAGATAAGTATCGTTGTTTTTCATTTAATCTTAACTCCAAACAAAAATGATATGACAATAGTACAATTATGAGAGCTCATGAATTTGAACATAATTTTTCAATAATTCATCAGAAATAAGGTCTTGATGACAAAATAATAGTGTCACTTGGAATATATCCTGAAAAAAAGACAAATGTATGCGAATTGAACCAAAATTCAAAAATATGATTATCGCCCCCCAAAAAAAACGAATGGCACTGCTGTTTTTGTTACTGGCAGCTCTTGGTTTTTTTGTTTTTGCAGTTGGTGTATCAGATCTTCACCTTCAACCGGGAGAGGCAATTACAGCAAATCTCTCAACTCAGTCACCAGTGACACAAAAAGAAACGGTTGAAAATCTTCCTTTGGGGGCAAAACATCCGTCATTTTTTCTGACCTCCTTCCTCATTATTTCCATCATCCTTTTTCTATATCTAATAGTCAGCCTATTTAAAAAGGTGGATTTTAAAAAGATAGTTAGACTTATTCTCTCCATTGCCATACTAATTATTCTCTCAATTTTCCTAAATAAAATACCATCTTCAACTCAACAAAACATAATTGAAACAAACTTGGATAATGTCCAAACTCCTTACGCAACGTTTGAATATGCTCCTTTGGGCGAACCCCCTCAGGATTTATATACCATAATTACAATTACTCTTGTACTAATTTCTGCCATCGTAATAGGTTGGAGTTTTTTGAAATTTAAAAAAGAAACTCCAAGAGACAATCCCATTGCAAATGAAGCTGAAAAAGCATTGAACGAAATAGCCCAAGGAAAGAATTTAGGAAACGTCATAATCAATTGTTATCAACGCATGAGTTCAATCATTATAGAACAACAAGGGCTTGAAAGAAATTCTTTCCTGACTGTGAGAGAATTCGAATTGTCATTGTCCTCAACAGGTTTGCCTCAAACCCCCATTCATACCTTAACGACCTTGTTTGAAAAAGCAAGATATGGAAATAAAGAAACAACTAAAGAAGATGAAATTAATGCCATAAAAAGTTTGTCTGAATTAAAAAACTTTTTCAGCAACGCAAACAAGGGGGGGTGATGAAGAAATCATGGCGGTTGTTTTTATTCCTTTTAATACTAATTTCTGTCTTGTTATTGTTAATCATTTTTCAATCATTTTTATTTGATAACTTAATTGAGCCTTTAGCGCGTATTTTTTGGTCCATTATCAGATTGGTGCAAGCGATCGACCAAAAAATATTTTGGGGATTGCTTATTCTCATTGGTATCATATTATTTTTCTGGTTAATTTCCAACGAACGAATCGAAGTTCGCAAAACATCCTATAAGGATTTTTCTAAGTCAGAGAATAGGATCGTTTATTGGAAAAAACTTATTAGTCAGGCAAAGAAAAACAAGAATAATCAAGATGAACTTAATAGAAAACTTTACGAACTTACAAAAGATGTTTCACTTAGCATGAATGAAATCACGCCGAATAATGATAATGAATATCAAAATAAATTGGGGGCTGCAAAAACGATAAAAAAGAACGGGGATTTTGATTCTGACCTTAATCAAATCCTAGTTTCTATCGAAAATAAATTGGAGATCAATAATGGCCAGTGATGAAATGAAAGCAATGAAAGTTGAAAAGATAGCAGAATACTGCCAAAGAATTGCGAGTGAGGTTGGAAAAGCAGTAATTGGTAAACAGGAAATTCTTTTGAAAATGATGGCTGCATTCTTATCATCGGGTGGTCACATTCTGCTTGAAGATTATCCAGGAATGGCCAAGACTCTCATCGCAAACAGCTTTTCTGTTGCACTGGGATTGGACTTCAAAAGAATTCAGTTTACTCCAGATCTCTTGCCGGGAGATATCACCGGGGGTTATATATTTAACAATCGCGAAAACCAATTTGTTCTGCGAAAAGGACCTCTTTTTACCAACATTCTTCTCGCAGATGAGATTAATCGCGCTTCACCAAAAACCCAATCAGCATTATTGGAAGCAATGCAGGAAAATCGAGTTTCACTTGAAGGTGAGAGTCACCTCCTGCCAGATCCATTTATTGTCATGGCAACCCAAAATCCGATTGAATATGAAGGCACCTTTCCACTGCCTGAAGCCCAGCTTGACCGTTTCCTAATTCGATTATCTGTTGGATATCCAACCATGGCAGAAGAGAAAGAAATTCTGACACGTCGCAGCCAACGAAAACTGGACAATGTTTCCATAGAATCAATAATCAACCCTGAAATATTCCACTCCATGAGACTGGGAGTTGAAGAAGTCTTTATTGACCCTGATCTCCAACATTATATTGTGCAATTGATATCAAAAACTCGTCAACATAAGCAGGTCGAATTGGGAGTAAGCCCGCGGGGTTCTCTGGCGCTGCTAAAATTATCACGCTCATGGGCAGCCATCAATGGTCGTGATTTTGTTCTCCCTGATGATATTAAAACCTTTGCCCAGCCTGCGCTAAGTCACAGGATCATATTGGATCCTAATCTTTGGGGCACTAAAAAAGCGGATACTTCAATCATTGAAGAAATTCTAAGATCCACACCAGTCCCCGTGGCCTCAACACATAATGACTAAAAAATCACTGTTTATCGCCACAATCATTACGGCCTTGTTCTTGATTGGAATGGTCAATCAAAACAAATCCATTTTGTTAATGGCGGTTCCATTTCTCCTCTACTTGGGTGTGGGAATTTTTTTTACACCTGAAGAAATAAAGATCACTTGTGTTAGAGAGATCGACTCCATGCGTAATGCTCCAAATAAACCCATTACGGTTAAAGTATTGCTTGAAAATCAAGGCGAAACAATTCCAAGAATACGGATTTGCGAGGACATTTTACCAAAAATGCGGGTTTTAGAGGGTTCTGTCGATTACGATTTTTCAATTGCTGGTAAAAGCGAAATTGAAATCTTTTATACATTTCAAGCACCCCGTGGACAATATTCCTGGCAGGAAATGAAGGTCTTGGCCAGCGATCCGTTTGGCCTATTAGAAAAGACAATCCGAATTCCAAATGCTATTAAGACATTGGTTTTGCCGGAAAGTGGAAATATTAAGAAATTTACCCTTCATTTACATAACACTTTACATACTCCAGGACCAAACCTATCTCGATTACCCGGAAGTGGGGTTGATTTCTGGGGAGTCAGGGAATATCAACCCGGAGATTCTCTTCGCTTGGTTGATTGGCGCCGCACTGCCAGAAATCCTCATCATTTTTATTCTAAAGAGTATGAACGGGAAGAAATGGGCGATGTTGGAATAATTCTTGATGGGCGGGCAACCATCAATAAGATTGATGAAAATCACGACTTGTTCGAATATTCAATCCAGGCAGCAGCAACACTCGCGAAATATTTTCTGAGTATTGGAAATAGGGTTTCGCTATTAACTTTGAGTTCCAAGTTGGTTCAAGTTTTTCCAGGTTATGGTAAAAAACAATTGGGAAGGATTCTTGACCAACTGGCGGCATGTAAACCTGCAGAAGAGATTTCTGCCGATATTTTAAAGTATCTACCCATTCGGTTGTTTCCCAGCCATTCAATGATTATCTTGGTCAGTCCTTTATCACCGAATGATTTGGAGTCCATTAAACGGTTTCGGGCTGAAGGTTACCAGGTGTTAGTGGTTAGCCCGGATCCCGTTCATTACATGTCAAAATACCATGCAAAGGATCACGCAACCCCATTCGCTCTGCGAGTAACCAGAATTGAGCGCACATTATTGTTTAGAAAACTGCGTCAAATTGGTGCCGAGGTCCTAAATTGGGAAGTGGATAAACCTCTTGACAGAAAAATCCATACTGTGAATAAGCAGAGAGTCTAAAAGCCAGGATGAGAAATTTAAAGCCAACCTTAATTTTGATATATCAGTGCATCACGATGCTTTCATTGATTATTGGTTTTTCGATGAAACAACTATGGTGGGGGGTTGTTCTTGTTTTTTTGTCAGTTGCATTTTTTTGGATTGGCGATCGTCTCTCATGGCAATGGGTTTCTTTCGTGGCATTTGGCGCCCAGCTGATTTTGTCTGTTGGTGGAGTAATCCTTGGGCTGTCTCCATTTTTGATGGTTTCAGGTGCTGTTACTGCATTGGGTGCCTGGGATCTTGCTGATCTGCAGAAAAACTCCCCCCACTCGTCTCATTATCAACTCGTTAAAAAATTTCAACTATCCAGATTTAGGTTGTTGTCACTAACCTTAATTACTGGTTTAATCATCTCAGAATTGGGGTTGTTGGTTAAATTTACAATTCCATTTGTTTTACTCTTCTTGTGCGGATTCTTGATTTTATTCAGTCTTTACGGCCTGTTTAAAATAATGAAAAATTAAGCAACCCTTGATTATTTTTAACTTCCTGTTTGATTCTTTGCTGTTAACTTTGTAGTAAAAATGAGGAATGCACTTTGATCACATATGCGCTCAGCATTTTTCTTTCAGCTTTTCTGCTCTTCCAGATTCAGCCGCTGGTTTCTAAAACGCTGCTGCCCTGGTTTGGCGGTGCTTCATCGCTCTGGACGGCCGCCATGCTCTTCTTCCAAATTTTGCTCACTGGCGGATATGCCTACGCCAATGGGTTGGTACGTCTGCGAAGCACCAAAAAACAAACCTTCACACACCTGATCGTACTGACCCTGTCGGTCTGTCTGATTGCCGTCCTATGGATGATCTGGCCGTCGCCCGTCACCCCCGGCAGCAACCTCAAACCAACAGAAGTTTCGCATCCAATGGCTTACCTCTTTTTCCTGCTGACCATCACCGTTGGGCTGCCCTTCTTTGTCTTATCCACCAACAGCCCTTTGACCCAGGACTGGTTCAGTCGCAAATTCCCCGGCCGCTCTCCATACTGGCTGTATGCCCTCTCAAACACTGGCTCGCTGCTGGGATTGGTCGCCTTCCCCTTCGTTTTTGAACCTCTCTTTTCAATTCGCTGGCAGGGATGGATATGGGCAGGCGGCTACCTGCTCTTTGCACTTCTCGCAGCATTCAATGTGTTAAAATCACTCCGCCATTCCCCGGTCAGCGATACCCCCACTGAAACACATGCTGCAGTCGCCCCTCACAACATAAAGATAAGCACTCAAATCTATTGGATTTTTTTCAGCGCTTGCGCCTCGATCTTGCTGCTGGCGGTCACCAGTCAGATCACCCAGGAGGTCGCCGCCATTCCCTTCCTGTGGGTCATTCCGCTGGCGCTCTATCTGCTTTCGTTCGTGCTCACCTTTTCAGATAAAGGCTGGTATAACCGAAAATTGTTTGGTGCGTTTCTACTGGCCGCCACAATTGCTTGCTTCTATGTGCTGCTTAAACCCCAGACGCATTTCATTACTCAAATCATTATTTACAACTTCTTCCTCTTTACTGCGGTCATGATTTGCAATGGAGAACTGTATTCCCTGCGTCCGCATGCCGCCCGACTCACCCGTTTTTACCTGTTGGGTTCTGTGGGCGGTGCCCTGGGCGGACTCTTCGTCAATCTGGTCGCACCCCTGCTTTTCAAAGGTTATTGGGAGTTGTATGTCGGCCTTGCCTTCGTGTGGATTTTACTGGCCCTCGTTTGGCCGCGGACGAGCTCGACTTCACATTTCAAACCCGGCTTTTGGGTGGTTGCAGTGGCGGATGTAGTCGTCATCGTATGCGTTTACTTCGTCATCACCTCCACTAGCGGAAATTTGTTTGTTAAACGCAATTTCTACGGTGTGGTTACCGTGCGTCAAAACGAGATCGGCGCTCAGCAAGCCGCGAATGTGCTCGTGCACGGCACCACCATGCACGGATTCCAGTTTATAGATCCGGCTTTACGAGAAACCCCCACCAGTTATTTCAACAAAGAAAGCGGCGTCGGGCTGGCCATTTTGAACCATCCACGCTACAACTCAGGCATGCGCGTGGGCGTCTTGGGTCTTGGTGCCGGCACCCTGGCCGCCTACGGCCAACCAAATGATGATTATCGTTTTTACGAAATCAACCCGGTCATGATCGACCTGGCCAACGGGTTAAATGGCTATTTTTCGTTTATTACAGACAACCCTGCAAAGAACGCCATCATCCTGGGGGATGCGCGCCTCTCACTTGAAAACGAATTGAAGTCGGGCATGCAGCACAACTTTGACCTGCTGGTGCTCGATACCTTCAGCAGCGATTCCATCCCTGTGCATCTGGTCACCCGAGAAGCCTTCGAAGTCTATCTTCGCACCCTCGCTCCCGATGGGATGATTGCCGCCCATATCTCCAACAGCCGCCTGGATTTACGCCCTGTCTTCTGGCAGTTGGCGCAGTACTACAACCTCGAGATGGCCGTCATTCACACCCCCGCAGAAAACCGCGACTCCTCCTCCGCCCAATCCGTTTGGGTGCTGCTTACTCGTGATTCCCAGCTCCTTGAACTGCCCGCCCTTCAAGACAGAACCAGCCCATTGACCGGTTTCCGCCACGACATCCGCCTGTGGACGGATGATTACAGTAACCTGATCCAGTTGCTGAGGTGAATTCGAGGAACATAACTTAAAGGTTCTCATTTGAATGCCGCAATACGCTTAACTGGGTATTGTAAGGGCACAGCGTGTCGCGATCTTAGCACACCCGAGCATAGCGAGAGGTGCTGTGCCCTAAATTTTTTAGTGAAAAATTGATATCATCTACCGAATAAAATTCGTACCAACCCTGGCTTCTTTTTCGGGCAATCCAAATTGCTTTTTGCCCAAAGCAATACTCTTGATTAAGAAAGCCATGTTCTTCCCCAGTGTGCGCATGGTCTGAAGACCTTCCTCATCCTTACGAACATCTTCGGGAGTATACCCATGTACGCTGTTCCAATATTGACTCGACGCCACCGGCATGCCGGAGATTGTGAAATACTTGTTGAGAACATCAAAAGTGGATGAGCATCCACCTCTGCGAGCAGAAACCACTGCGGCACCCACCTTCATGCTTTTATCAGCAGAGACACTGTAAAAAAGTCGGTCCAAAAAGGAGATCAGAGTGCCATTCGCAGAGGCGTAGTAGACCGGCGACCCGACCACCAGGCCGTCTGCCGCTTCAAACTTTGGCGCGATTTCATTCACAATATCGTCAAAAGAACACTTGCCTGTGGTCTTGCATTTCCGACAACCGATGCAACCCCTGATGTCTTTATTCCCAACCGTGATGAGCTCTGTTTCAACACCCTGATTTTTCAGTGCTTGCTCCACTTCACTTAAGGCAGTAAAGGTGCATCCCTTATGGTTTGGGCTTCCATTTATCAATAATACCTTCAAGTTCTCCTCCAACTTTGGATTATTTTGAATAAATAAACACTGTATATTTCGCTCGTAGGGTGCATCGCGGGTACACCGACCTTATACCTCAAGCTTTCGTTCACCCAGCCATTTCACCATATCCGGGTTACGGTGATCAAAGAAACTGCTGGTTTTTGTATCAAGGGTGGCTATCGTCGTCATCTCATCCGCGGAGAGTTCAAAATCGAATATGTTGATGTTTTCAAGCATTCGGTCTTTGCGGGTGGATTTTGCCAACGCGATGATCCCTCTCTGGATCACCCAGCGCAATATAACTTGGGCAGGGCTTTTGTGGTGCTTTTCGCCAATCGAAACCAGCACCTCGTTTTGGAAAATATTGTTGCGTCCTTCGGCAAAAGGCGCCCAGGCTTCAACCTGAACGGAGTTGTCAACGATGAATTTCTGCGCTTCAATTTGCTGTTGAAACGGATTGACTTCAATCTGGTTGACCATGGGCTTGATCTTGTTGTGGATCATCAAGTCCATGAGGCGGTCGGGTTGGAAGTTTGACACCCCGATGGCTCTGATCTTGCCCTGTTCATAGAGTTCTTCCATCGCCCGCCACTCGCCGTACACATCCCCGTAGGGTTGGTGGATCAGATACAGGTCAATGTAATCCATTTGCAGGCGTTTTAAAGACCTCTCAAACGCTTTTTTCGTGTCCTCGTATCCGTTGCTCTGGATCCATAATTTGGTGGTCACAAAGAGCTTTTCGCGCACCAGGCCGCAGTGTTTGGCACCCAGCCCTACCGCTTCTTCATTTTGATAAGAGGCTGCTGTATCAATATGGGTATATCCCGATTCAACGGCTTCAATCACACTTCTTTCACACTCAGCCGCATCCGTGATCTGAAAAACGCCAAACCCCAAGATGGGGATTTCGACCCCGTTATGTAATTTGACTGTTTGCATCGTTTTCTCCTTCTCACAAATCTAAAAAAATTACGGTTGGGTGAGCAATCTTGTAAACGAAAGCGAGGCCAATATCCAGGTGTCATTACCCTTTACATAAACCTCGGTCACCACAAACGGATTGGTGACTTCATTGCCCCCCACCACCGCGATCAATTGAATCTTATTCAACAGGATAGCCGTCGTCTCACTCACAAAACGGACCGAGACCTCCTGAATGTCCACATCCTTGTAGTGGATGCGTCCGGTCTTGATGACCTCCAACTCCTGTTCCTTTGACATGGTGGCGCCCATGTGCACGAAAACTGCCTTCTCGTGAAACAGCGCCTCCAACTTGTCAGTCTCGCAGGCAGACATCCAATCCCATTTTTGTTTGGAAAGAGCGATGAGTTCCTGTTCTGAATTATTGTGGTCCATTGACCCTCCAGTCAGATTTACAAACCCGGATTGCTGATTTATATGAGATTGTAGCACCTGGAGTTCACTCCAAGTCAAGAGGGAGTTTTTTGTAGGGAGCATCCGCCTGCCCCAAATTTATCGGGCGATACACCATATTTTCACGACGTATCTAATTTACTGAAAAATCCGGTCGCTTGACCGCAAACCCCAATATCAATTTAACCATAAACAAGGGAGCAAATACATATATGAAGGCAAAAGACACCGGAAACAACACAGCCAAACTTACCCCCAATGCTACCAGCGCACCAGCGGCCGTCTGCTGCATCTCCCGGTTTTTGATCAGGTTTACCCCAAACGCGGACCCAAGCGTATAGACCATCACAAAAAACAAAAACCACGTGTTCTGAGGAAAAACCAGCATCAACACCAGCGGATGCACCACATGCATCGCTAAAAAGATGGGTCTCAGAGAGGCTTTCTTTTGATAATACTGGTTGGTGGATGAGGTGAGGTTTGCCGCCGCCCCGCCGCCGATATCAAAAAACAAGACCACCGCCAAAATCACCTTCCAGGCCGGCAGCCCTAGGGGGAGCATTTGCCAGAGCGCAATCCCGCCGACCACCAGCGCGGTCAGATATACCAGCACCAGACTTGACAGCTTGGCTTTCTCGCCATGCAGCTCATGCAGTGCCTTGGGAATGTTGATCTCTCGATTAAGCATTTTTCCTCTTATCACACATCAACCCATTAAGAATTACTTCTCAAACAACTCTATTGCCGCTTTTCCAGTCATGTGTTCGATGGCTATCTCAACCAAGCACACGATCTTCAGATCATGCTCGATCTCGATCTGCCCTTCGGGGATAAAGTCAGGGGAATACTTCTTCACAAGGCTTTCCAGCGCGTGTCTTTTTTCACTCTCTTCTTTGAGGATACGCGCCTTGCCGAAGACAATGACACTCTTGTAATGCGTGGTGAAAGTCTCTTGTTTCACATAGTCCGCTTTGATCACACAGAAAGACACCTTGTCGTTTCGATTGATGCCGTCGATCTTGTGCCCCTCCGCCGCGCAGTGGAAATACAATTTTCCGTACTCATACACATAACTTAATGGCACAGCATATGGATAATCTTCATCCCCTGCCACCGCCAAAACCCCAGAGGTGCAGGAGCGTAGAATCTCGATCGCTTCTTCTTCGGATAATGCCTGATTTTTCCTTCTCAATGGTCTGAACATAAATTGATCCTCAGTTCGTTGAAGTTGTAGGGTGCATCCGCGATGCACCATTAATCAATCAAATTCAATTCCCTTTAACCGACCCTCATTACCGCCAGCCCAATTGGCGTCATAAATTCCTTCTTTCACATAGCGTTAAAAACGTGACCATTCCCAATCAATAGGGTTCTCTACCAATCCATGCTAGACGGGATTGTAATGGATGTAATCGAAATGGTTTTCAAAATCTTCGTCACTGTCTATTGTATGTTCGCAAAAACGACGCTGCCAAATAGCCGCCTCCTGCCTGTTTTGCCTGGATTTGTACGGTCATCTCCTGATCCAACTTCCGAGAGATATCTCACAGTAAACCGGTATTTGATCTCTTTCCACCTGATCGAGTAATTTGAATCAAGTTCGGTTAATTTCCAAATACAATGAAGGTGGTCGGGTAACAGGCAGATGGCAATGGTTTCAAATGAAAATCGGCGCTACGTATCCTCCCAAGCATTGTGTAATAAATTCCGTGCGATTGGACCAGTCATAATGGGGCGACGACGATACATCACAACCGTAAAGAAGTAGATTCCATCTGCAATTTTGAAACGCCGATATTCAGGCATAAAGTAATTTTATATCCATTTTGGTTTTTATATGCCTGATCTGTGGTGCATCAGCGATGCACCCTACTTTTTTTACTGATATATTAGAACAATAATCCTTGACAAAATAGAATTATTGTTCTAATATATCAGTCTCGTACAACCAAAATCACATCTTTGTCACAACCGTGCCTGACCTCTGCCCCGCGCGATTCGTGCATAAAAACAAAAACGAATCCGATGAAATCTTGCCATTATCAATCTCAAAATATTCGTTTTGATTCGTTTTCAAATTTTTTCTAAAACAAAAACGAATCTCTCTAAGGCACCATGGTTTGACAATTCTCGGTTCTCGATTTTACAATTCTCGTTTTGACGGTTCACGAATCACGATTCACGGCTTTACGGTTCTCAATTCTCTACTCTCGGCTCACGGATAACGGTTCACGGTTTGACGATTCTCGATTCTCCACTCTCAATTCTCCGCGCTTCGCGCGCGCATCTTTGACGCCCCTCATGGACTGCGCTATACTTGATGATGAGCCTTAACATCAGGCGTTAACCCAACCTTCCCCGGAGGATTCGCAAATATGTCGTCAGAAAATCAGTTCAAGTTGACTTACGCAACCATGTTCAACCCACCTGAAGAACTGCACACGCGTTTCGATGCTGCCCTGCTAAAGGTGAAAGCGTCTCTCGGAAAAGAACATGCCATGTTCATTGACGGCAAAGATGTCTTTGCCAAGGAAAAATTTGAAGACCGAAACCCAGCCAACACGGATGAAGTGTTGGGTATTTTCCAAAAAGGTGACAAAGCCGACGCCCTGGCAGCCACTGCAGCAGCCAAACGCGCCTTTCCCGCCTGGAGCCGTCGCCCCTGGCAGGAGCGCGTCGCCATCGTCCGCAAAGCCGCCGCCCTCATGGATGAACGCGCTTTCGAGATGGGTGCAGTCGTCTCTCTCGAAGTTGGCAAAAACCGAATGGAAGCCCTCGGCGACGTAGCCGAAACTGCAGATCTTTTACGCTATTCTTGCGACCGCATGGAAGCCACCAATGGTCTGGTTACTCCCATGGGCAATGATCCCATGGTCGGTTTTACCAGCACCAACACCTCCGTCATGCACCCGTACGGCGTATGGTTGGTCATCAGCCCTTTTAACTTCCCCTCAGCACTCACCGGCGGACCTGCCGGCGCGGCTTTGGTCACCGGCAACACCATTGTGCTCAAACCTGCCACCGACACCCCCTGGACGGCCCGCCTGATCTGCGATTGTCTGCACGATGCAGGTGCACCAGCCGGCGTGGTCAATTATGTCAGCGGCGGTGGCTCCACCATTGGTCAGGCGCTCATTGACAGCCCTGATGTGGCGGGCGTCACCTTCACCGGTTCATTTGGTGTCGGCATGAAAATTTATAGTGATTTCGGTTCAGGCCGATGGGTGCGCCCCACCATTCTTGAACTGGGTGGCAAGAACCCCGTCATTGTCTCACGTCATGCCGATCTTGAAACAGCTGCCACCGGCATCATTCGCTCGGCCTTTGGCTTGCAGGGTCAAAAATGTTCCGCAGCTTCACGTGTGATTATCGAAGCCCCGGTCTACGATCAACTGGTTGCCCGCCTGGTCGAAATGACCGAAAAACTGGTCATGGGCGACCCCACTCTGCGCACTGTTTATAACGGCCCCGTAGCCAACAAAAGTTCCTACAAAGATTATCAAGATTTCATTACCGACATCAAAGCTTCAGGCAAGATCCTTACTGGCGGCAAGATCCTAACCGAAGGTGAATTTGCCAAAGGCTTCTTCTGTGCCAACACCCTCGCCGAACTGCCTTTCGACCACAAACTTTGGAAGCAAGAGATGTTCGTGCCCATCACCACCCTCGGCAAAGTGGATAGCCTTGAGCAGGCCATGACCATTGCCAACAACGTCGATTACGGATTGACCGGCGGATTCTACGGTACCGACGCCGAAGCCGAATGGTTCTTTGACAATATTGAGTGCGGCGTGGCTTATGCCAACCGTGCCCAGGGCGCCACCACCGGTGCCTGGCCTGGCTTCCAGCCCTTTGGCGGATGGAAAGGTTCAGGTTCAAGCGGTAAGAATGCCGGCGGTGTTCACTACATTCAACTCTACACACGCGAACAGATTCAAACGCGTGTCAAGAAAAACTAATCTCTGCGAAGTCTGAGGTCGTCTATGTCGAAACTCTGCTCGTTGAAAGAAGCAATCTCAAATTATGTGCATGACGGCGATACAGTCTACTGCGCCGGTTTTACACACCTCATCCCCTTTGCAGCGGGGCACGAAATCATTCGCCAGGGTCGGCGCGATCTCACCCTGGCGCGAGCCACGCCAGACCTAATCTACGATCAGATGGTGGCTGCAGGCTGCGCCAAAAAGCTGATCTTTTCCTACATCGGCAACCCTGGTGTGGGCTCGCTGCGTATCGTGCGTGAACAGCTTGAATCTGGCCAGCTCGCGTGGGAGGAATACTCCCACTTTGGCATGATCGCCCGCCTGCAGGCAGGCGCCGCCGGTCTGCCATTTGCCTCCATGAACCAGACGGCTGCTCCCGACCTTGAAAAAAACAACCCCAATTACCGCCGGGTGAAAGACCCCTACACCGGCCGCGAAGTGGTCACCTTGCCGCCTCTGACCCCTGACGTGGGCATCATCCATGTGCAGCGTGCAGATGCCAAAGGCAATGCCCACATTTGGGGCATCATCGGCGAGCAAAAAGAGGTAGCCTTTGCCTCGAAGAACGTCATCATAACCGCCGAAGAGATCGTGGATGAAGACATCATCCGCTCTGACCCCAACCGCACCCTCATCCCCGAACTGATCGTTAAGGCTGTCTGTTTGGTGCCCCATTGCTCCCACCCCTCCTATACCCAGGGCTATTCAGACCGCGACAACTCTTTTTATCTCAACTGGGATAAGATCAGTGAAGACCCCGCAGCCGTCAAAGCCTGGCTGGATGAGTGGGTTTATGGCGTTAAGGATGCCGAAGAATATTGGCAGAAGCTGGGCGCAGAAACACACAAACGTCTGGCTGTTAAACCCAAGTTTGCAGCGCCGGTCAATTACGGCGATTATTAGAAAAATACGAGCGAATTATGGATCAACCAACTTCTCCGCAATACACTGCTTCTGAATTAATGTGTGTCAACGCTGCCCGTCTACTGCGTGACGGTGATGTGGTTTTCGTGGGTGTTGGTCTGCCCAACCTGGCTTGCAACCTTGCCCGGCGCACCCACGCCCCGAACCTTCAAATGATCTATGAAGCCGGCGTTATCGGTGCCCGACCTTCCAAACTTCCGCTTTCCATTGGCGACCCCACGCTGGTGAGCGGCGCCAGCTCCGTTTGCGGCATGTACGATATTTTCACCCTCTACCTGCAGCGCGGCAATGTAGATGTCGGTTTTTTAGGCGGTGCACAAATTGACCGCTTCGGCAACATCAACGCCACTGTCATCGGCGACTATGCCCATCCCAAAGTGCGTTTGCCGGGTTCAGGCGGCTCGCAAGAAATGGGCGGCTGGGCTAACCGCAATTACATCATCACGCCGCATCAAAAACGGCGCTTCCCTGAAAAGGTGGATTACATTACCTCGGCCGGCTTTTTGGGCGGCAGAAAACAACGCGAAGCCACCGGCGTCAGAGGCGGCGGTCCGTTGGTGGTGGTCACCAACCTGGGTCTGCTCGAACCGGATGAAAATGGCGAATTGATGCTCACGGCTTTGCATCCCGGCTGCACAGTTGAACAGGTCAAAGATAACACTGGCTGGGATATCAAAATTGCAAGCACCGTAAAAGAGACTTTACCGTTAAAATCATCAGAATTAACTTTGCTGCGAGAAGAGCTCGATCCAGAAGGAATTTATCTTAAAGGTTCGTGAGAAAGAATTGAAATGAGCGCTCCAAAAAATATTGAGGTCTTAAGCACCATACCCTTTCCAGATGGTGTGATGCAGAAATTAAGAAACCTGACACCACGCATCAAGGTCACCATGATTCCTGCCCAGCAGGTTGAAGATATTCCACCAGAGACATGGGGCAAGATTGAGGTGCTCTATACTGATGTATTACTACCCCCACCCGAACTTGTGCCCAACCTCAAATGGATCCAGTTTCACTATGCCGGCATTGACTTCATCCAGGAATCACCCCTGCTTAATGCCCCCAACCTGATCTTCTCTTCCATGAGCGGCGGCTCAGCCATACAAGAAGCCGAATACATCCTTATGATGCTGCTGGGGTTGAGTCACCGCGTGCCTGAGCTTTTCGCCAACCAGATGCGCAAAGAATGGCCAAAAGACCGCTGGGATAAATTCACCCCGGTGGAGCTTTCTGAGTCGACCGTAGGTCTGGTAGGTTACGGCAGCATTAACCGCGAGCTTGCACGCCTGCTTCAGCCTTTCAATGTAAAGGTTCTGGCTGTTAAGAAAGATGCGATGAAACCCATGGATGCTGGTTACTCCATCGAAGGTCATGGCGACCCTGAAGGCAACTATTTTCACAGGCTGTATCCGGTTGAAGCATTAAAGCAAATGCTCAAACTTTGTAACTTTGTGGTGGTTGCTCTGCCCATCACCCCCGAAACACGCGGATTGATAGGTGAAGCAGAGATCAATGCCATGAAAACCGGAGCCTTTCTTGTTCATGTCTCGCGCGGTGGAATTGTGGATGAAACAGCCTTGATTAACGCTCTGAATGAACACAAGTTGGCCGGCGCCGCTCTGGATGTCTTCACCCAAGAGCCTTTGCCCGCTGAATCACCTTTATGGAAAACACCCAACCTAATTATTACACCCCATGTTTCAGGATTTTCGCCGCGTTACAAAGAACGCGCTGGAGAAATGTTTGCGGCCAATCTTAACCGCTATCTGCATGGAGAACCGATTTTGAACCAATACAACCCGGAACGCTACTATTAGCTAAAATCTGGGTTATACAAACAATGGCAATAATTACGCCGAATTTTTGTTGCCAGGGGATTAAGTTGTGTTGACGAAAAGTAAAAAGAAAATATCGGTTATCTTATTTGATCTCGGATTTACTTTAATTAATTTCGAGGGCGATTTTCAGCAGGCTATGCGCGAATCTTATTTTGCATTGGCTGATTCATTAATTGCCTCTGGAGTACAAATAAACCGCCGCGTCTTTGCAGAAAAATTCTACGAGGTAATCTCTCAATACTATCGCAACCGAGCCGTGGATTTGATCGAAAGACCGGTTGAAGAAAACCTTCTCAAGACTTTACACTTTTTTTCAGTGGATCATTTGGAAGAATCGGTCTTGCGGGAAGCCGTTAAAGCCATGTACCTCTATACAGAAGCCTGGTGGAAACTGGAAACCGATACTCACGAAACCCTGGTTGCACTTCATAACATGGGCTATCGCATGGCCCTCATCTCAAACGCCTCAAACACCCCCGATCTGAACCGTCTGATCGATAATCACAACCTGCGCCAATATTTTGAGCTTGTGGTGATTTCTGCAGAAGAAGGGATCCGCAAACCCGATCCACGCATATTTTCTAAGACTCTGAAAAAAATTGGGGCAAAACCGGAGTGCACTATCATGGTTGGCGACACCCTGCCAGCAGATGTCTTGGGCGCACAAAACTCAGGCATCAAATCAGTTTGGATCACACGGCGGGCGAACCGCCCCGAAAACAATGATGTATTGGAAAGTATTCAGCCAGATTATACGATCCCTGATCTGAGTTCATTGATATCGTTGGTTGATCAGATCAATTCAGAAGATTAATATTTTAGTAATAAGCTGAAAATCCATGCCCGATGAGTTGTCTGAATTTTTCAACAATCTGTGGGTCAAACAAAACACCTGAATTTTTCTCAATATATTCCCAGGCGTTTCCGTCCGTCCAGGCTTTGCGCCATGGTCGATCTGAACGAAGTGAATCCCAGCAATCCACAACGGCAAAAATTCTAGCGCTCAATGGAATGTCATTACCAGCCAACCCCTCAGGATAGCCAGAACCATCCCACCGTTCATGATGGTAATAAGGAATCTCGATGGTAGGCTGCAGAAAATCGATTGAAGTGAGCAGCCGCCTCGATGCTTCAGGATGGGTTTTCATAATTACCCATTCCTCATCTGTGAGCGGACCATCTTTTAAAAGAATGACATCTGGCACAGAGAGTTTCCCAATATCGTGCAATAAAGCGCCGCGTCTGATATTCAACAATCCTTCGCCTTGAACACCTACGGCCTGCGCTAACTCAATCGTTAATTCAGACACTCGTTTGGCGTGCTGTTCAGAATCACCATTTCGCAAATCAATGGAACGCGCCCACCCTTCGATGGTTGCATCATATGCGGACCGCAAATTAACATTCACCTTCTGAACTTCATCCATAAGAGTTGCATTTTCAATAGCGATTGCCGCCTGCCCAGCCATTGATTCAAGCAATCCCATCCAGGCAGAATCATGAATAAAGGGTTTGCGGTTAAACAATTCTAAAACACCTTTGACGGTGCCCTTTGAAACCAAAGGGATTCCCATGTAGCTGGTAAACTCTTCCAACTCAAAACCTTTGGTATGTGCCCATGTCCCATTAACCTCCAAATTCTCAATTGTGACAATGCGTCGTTCCAAAGCTGCCTGACCGGCAAAACTTTGCCCAAGTCTTAGATTTGTGGCTTCAATAGCAGTACTTTTAAATCCTATCCCCGCTGCATAACGCAGGGTTTGAGTATGTGGATCAAGAATTAGAATAGACACGGCAGAAGCCATAAGCTGTTGATGCACCTGATTGAGTAAAACTCGCAGTGTAATTGGAAGATCCATACTTGCAGAAATTGCCATATCTACAGCGCGCAAGGCTGCCAGATATCTGATCTGTACCCTGATCTGTTCTTCAGCTCGCTTACGCTCCGTGATATCCATGATGGTAACCAAAATCCGACCATAATCTTCGGGCTTGGTCGGGATGGCAATGGATACCCAGACATCTATCAATTCACCTGTTAAAGTTTTATTGACCGTTTCGTGGGCAAAAGAACTCTGATGATTCCAGAAAGCGAGCAATTCTCGTTGAAAACTGACTAAAGACGTTGAAGTAAAGTAAAAATCTAGCGAGTGGAGGAGTTGATCTTTGGATTCTGCTTTGAAAATCTTTAATGTTTCTTGATTTACTTCAACAACCTTGATGCTCTCAACAGCCTTTTGTACCCATTCAGGATGTTTTGCAAGGTAGCTCTCGAAATCTTCAACACCAGTCTGGCGAAGATCTTCCATCATCTTATAAACCGTCGAAAAATCTTCCTCTTTTATGGCAACTGGGACTGTATTAAAAATGGATCGATACTTGCTTTCGCTTTCTCTCAAAGCTTCCTCGGCCATTTTGCGAGCTGTGATATCGTACATTACGCCATGCCAATCTTTAGGTTTGCCATCCTCCCCATATACCAGCACTGCTTCATCATGGATCCATACAATTCGACCATCTTTGGTATAAGCTCGATATTCTACAATAAAGGGTTCGCCAGTTTTGTCGGTTTTAATGTCCTCATCCAAGAAAAACTGACGATCATCCGGATGGACAACTTTGATTAAAAGTTCAGGGTCAGCCAACCATTCGTCAGCAGTGTAACCAAGTAACGATTCAATTTGTGGAGAAATATATTTTGGTTGACTTGGAATTTCGACGTAATCTAAATAAACAACAACATTCACTTGCTCTACTAATTGACGATATCTTGACTCGCTTTCAAGCAATGCATCTTCAGCCATTTTTCTCTGGGTAATATCAGTAATGCTTACCAATATATTCTGATAGTCCTCACGTTTTTGAGGAAGTCTTATTAATAGATTTACAATCATCCGGTTGCCTTCCAAGTCAAGATTGACTGTATCTCCATTAAAAAATGGTTCGCGATTCCAAATTGTTAACAATTCATTTTTAAAAATTTCAATAGATTCGTCATTAAAAATTTTATCCAATGTAAATAAAAGCTGTTCCTTTGAACCTGCTTTATACATTTTAAGACTGGCTTCATTAACATCAAGAATTTTAATTGACTCAACTGCCTTGAGTAGAAACTCATAATGATTATTCAAATATTCTAAAAGGTCATTAATGCCAGAATGTCGTAATTCTTCAAGCATGTCATAAACGTCTAAAAGATCTTCTTCCCATATGGCAACCGATACAGAATCAAAAATCGACTTATATCGGATTTCACTTTCTCTGATCAGACGTTCACTTTTTTTAATTTCATCAATATCACGTGTAATTGACAAAATACAGGGCACACCATCAACTTCAATCACACTGGCCGACATTAATCCAACATGAGTTTTTCCATCTTTGTACCTGAATTCTGCTTCAAGGTTTTTATACTCACCATTCGCGATCAGACCTTTGACCAGTTTTTCGCGGTCTTCACGGTGCACCCAAAGATCGATTTCAAAAGAGGTTTTTCCGATGGTTTCTTCTCGTGTAAATCCAGTAAGTTCAGTAAAACCACGATTGATATCAATAAATTTTCCTGTTTTCAGCTCATTAACATTTATTGCATCAGGAGAAGTAAAAAACGCTTTGGTAAACTTGTCTTCAAGATTTTGAATTTTATGCTCATTTGCAATCTGCTCAGTGAGATCTTCAATTAGACCAATTCCACCAATTATTTCAAATTTCTCATTATGAAGAGGCGCAGTATGCATTTTGACAAATAATTTTTTTTGTGAATTCAAAAATATGGGGGTGATGCGGCCTTCATAGAAACCACTTTCATTTTGGTTGACCATCTTAAGTGCATCAATAATTCTTGTTTCTTTGAGGTTATGAAGATCAAACCCTTCAAGGTCATTTATCAATCCCCCTAAAATTTCAGCGAAACGGTGATTAACATTCGTAATTCTTAATTCTGAGTCATAATGAAACAAGCCAACTGGAGATTGGGCGAAAACAAGCCGATATCTTTCTTCGCTTGTTTTGATTGATTCCTGTAATTTTCGTTCTTCTGTGACATCAGAAAAGAACGCCAATATCGCAGGTTTACCATCCCATTCGATTTTTGTGGAGTTAGACTTTATCCATCGCAATTGATTATTAACGGTATTAATGCGAAACGAGATCAGCACATTTGCAGGCAGATCATCCATTAATTGCTGATATTTGATCATTACTAATTCATGATCTAGAGGGTGGACAAAATCAAATAACTCTAAATGACCTTCTGGTACCTCATCTTCAAAACCAAGAATCATAGCTGCATGTGAATTCAGGAAGATTATTTTACGGTCTACAAGGATAACCACGCCCTCAGTTGCGCTGCTGATTAATTGCTTATACTTCTTCTCACTAGCTTTTAACTCAGCTGTCCGAAGTTTTATCAATCGCCGTAAAGACCACCCCCACAAGAGAACTATAAAGATGATTGTAAAAAGAATAACCACACCATAAATAAGATATTGATTTCTATCAAAAAAACCGGCTTGGTGATATGCCGACAACCACTTGGTATTTAAATCGTCATAAACACCCGAAGCCGATATAATTGCCATGGACTGATTAATCTTGAGTAATAAATTATGGTTTTCTTTTGTGACAGCAAACCCGTAATCTAATTCGTTTATTGTTTCACCCACACCGCGTAGATTGCCAAAATGATAATTTTTAATTAAGTAATAACCTTGTATCTTTCTTATCATTACGCCATCATATTTGCCCGACGCTAACCAGGATAACGCATCAATTGGCGTATCAGCTGTTACGATCTGTCCAGTAAATCCTTGTCGCATAAGATAATTTAATATTGCATCGCCAGCCACTACGACGATTACTTTTTCTTTCATCGATGTGATAGATGAAATACCTGAATCTTTCCTCACAAAAAGATCATAATACTGAACCGCGTGTGGAGTGCCATAGAGGAGTCCGTCATCTTGTAGCAGTGAAAACGCCATCCCGCCAATAACGTCCAGATTACCTTTAATGAGCTCTTGTCGTGCTTCTGCAAGCGGGGAGAGGTTAAAGACCACTTTCATCCCCAGGTTTTTTGCCACTTCACGCATCAAATCATTGTCCAACCCCATTGCCTCACCCTCTTCCAAATAGGAATAAGGCGGGTTGGAGTCGTCTCCACCGACCACCAGAGTTTGATGTTCATTATAGGATAATGAATCATCTTGATTTACAAAGGTATATTCACTTTCGGCTGAGCTTGAAGAATCATGGTTAATATTGGTGATTAAAATTCTTACCGACCAGAATGATAATGCAGCCAAAATGGCGCACATAAGAATTACCAACCAGTTAAAAAATCGTCGCTTTTTTTGCATTTATTGTGTCATAATCTTGGCAAACTTTATCAAAAATAGAGTAACACCATTAAAAACATTCTGCCATTAAGTCTAGCTTAATTCCAATATTTTTACCCGTTTTTTCAATTCTTTTTGAGGCTAGAAGTTGATTGATGCAACTGATGACGCCCTATGCTACAATAAATTACGAGGAAAAATGGAAAGAACTGTCCCAAAATCAGCGTCTGACGAAATTGATCTTTATATACGAACAATCTATTCACTTTTGCGGTCAACCACTGATGTGCAGATTCGTTCACTTGAAGAAGTTCATGCAGGCATGAACTCTTCATTACATATTGAAGCACGCAAAAACAATCTGGATACTTCTGCTTTTATATATGCAACCTTAAGGCTTCCATCATGCATCGCTGAGGTGAACACTATTGTTCTCGGACAAAGCCGCCTTGTCTTTGCGCGCCATGGCTACCAAGAAGTTGAAAAATGGCAGCAAGTGTTTACCAAAGCCAGACGACGGCCCACATATTACGATAATAACGGAACCTTGGCCGTTTTCATCGCCAGCCAATCTGATATTGAAGATGTAGTTCCAGTGTTGACTGCATTTCAGATTGAGTGGAATAAAATCCACAACCTTCTAACAAGAGATTCTCAGCTTTTTACTGACCAGGACCAAAATATAGACCCATCCAAACTCGCCAAATGGCTGGATATTTCATTGGACGACGCCACAAGATTAAACACCATCTGGGGCAAAGACACGGGCGTTGTACTCAATAAAATAGCACAACAACGCTGCAATTTTAAAATTCGCTTATTGAGTGGTTCTTTGAGCGAATACTGGCGGGCAACTCGAATTTGGTATGACAACATCGAAAAATCGCAGCCAAAGTTGTTAGATCGGCCTATCTATTTCATTTCAAGCAACACTCACAGCATCCCCAACCTGTTATCAGGGTTTGCACTGGCCAACAAACAACCCATTATCAAGTACATCGAAGAAGGTACTGACAAAAATCTGCAAGCTGAGTGGAAAGATCTGCAAGCCTCAATTACCCCTTCTTCATTAGAAAATTTCCTTTACTACGCGCTAAAAAAATTTCAACAATCTGAAGAAGGCAAATCATATTTGTCGCTTCAAAATGAAGATGAAGCACATAATGGGATAGTTCGAGTTCCATCTGAACACTCCTTTGATGTAGAAACACAAGTGATCGAATTAAATAATTTGGATCCCTCACGTCTTGACCCTCGCTTATTTGCATCCAAAGGAGATGCCGATTTTCTCAAAAACAGCAACGCCATGATCTTGAACATTGACTATCCATTAGGATTGGGGGCTTACAATATATTAATAAAACTCGCTGAACACATCTCAGAAATATTGGGAGTATATATCATGGGTAAAGCTGCCACACTCAATGGAGTCCGCGGCGACGTCATGATCCCCAATGTGGTACAGGATGAACATTCTCAAAACACATACCTCTTCCAAAATGTATTTTCAGCGGCAGATGTCATGCCTAATCTGGTGTTTGGCAATGTATTGGATAATCAAAAGGCGTTGACTGTTCTTGGTACCTTTTTGCAGAATGCCCGGCAAATGGATGTGATGTATCGTGAAGGTTATACGGATATTGAAATGGAAGCCGGCCCCTACCTTTCAGCTATATTTGAAATGTCCCGTCCAAAAAGACATCCGGTCAACGAAATTGTTAACCTTCAAGGAGTGTCATTCGATATCGGAATTTTGCATTACGCTTCTGACACCCCTCTCAGCAAAGGCAAAAATCTGGGCGCAGGCACCATGTCTTACGAAGGCGTGGATTGCACTTACGCTTCTTCTTTGGCAATATTGAGACGCATATTTTCACAAGAACGAAAAAGAGTTGGCAACAGCCATTAGAACATTCTCTTCTTCATGATTGACAAATGAGTTTAATAATCTTATTGTTAAATTTCATTTCAAAATAAAAAAATCATAAACTCAATTTCAATGGTTCAATCATCCTGACAAGGGGTTACCTTATGTCCTTGAACACCAGTAAAAAAGAAGAGTCTGAGTTTTCAAAAATTGAAACCGCAGTACTAAGGGCTAAAAAAGAGTGGGAAGCCACTTTTGACCGAATACCAGACATGCTGGTATTAACTGATGCTGACGGTATAATCCTGCGCTGCAATCGTTCAACTATCAATAAAATGAACACCACGTATCATAAAATTCTAGGGCAACCCATTTCTTCCTTTTTCTCAAACAACCTGACACCACAAGTTGAAATTGACGACCTAGTAGGTGTCGAGGTTCAAATCAATGGCGTTGGTGGTTGGTATAAATTAACTCGTTGTCAGGTGCCCCTTGCTGGTAATGACAACAGCTTGCTCTATATCTTTCAAGATATAACCCGTCAAAAACATGATGAAAACGAGATCTTAAAACAAAAAGAGTTTTTTGAGTCTCTCTTTCAATATAACCCAGTCGCGGTTGTGATCCTGGATTTGGAAGAAAAAATCAGTTCCATCAACCCGGCATTTGAAGGGTTGTTTGGTTACACCGCCGGTGAAGTGATCGGCAAAAAATTGGATCCTTTGGTGGCGCCTGAAACACTTCAAGAAGCCGCGGATCTAACCCGAACCGTTTTAGATGGCGGTACCGTCAGAGGATTAGCCAGCCGTCAACGCAAAGACGGCACAAAAGTGGACGTTGAATTTGCCGGCGTCCCTGTCATTGTAGAAGGAAAAAAACAAGGCATTCTGGCGATCTATTACAATGTGACTGAACTGGTTGAAGCGAAACGATTGGCAGAGCAGGCAGATCGGGCGAAGAGTGAATTTCTCGCCAATATGAGTCATGAAATTAGAACCCCCATGAACGGCATTATGGGCATGCTTGAACTGCTGCTAGACACCATACTGAATTCTGAACAAAGAGACTATGTTTCTACTGCCCGAGATAGTGCTGAAGCGCTTTTGGGGATTTTGAATGATGTTCTTGATTTCTCCAAGATCGAAGCCGGTCAACTGACCATTGATACAATTGAATACGACCTGCGCTCCACGGTTGAAGGTGTCGCGCACACTTTGGTTTCTCGCGCAGAAAACAAAGGAATTGAGTTAGCCTGTCTGATTGATAAAGAAGTTCCTTCTCGCGTGCTTGGGGATGCAGGCCGTTTACGCCAGGTTTTGATCAACCTGGTCGGCAATGCCATTAAGTTCACGGCTGAAGGCGAAGTTGTAATACGTGTGATGATGCAATCAAAGACTGAGAAAAACAGCACTTTACGGTTTTTGGTTTCTGATACCGGCATTGGCATTCCGCTAGACCGTCAGAAGGCTGTCTTCGAACGTTTCGTACAGGCTGACAGCTCTTCAACCCGAAAATACGGCGGCACCGGCCTCGGGTTGACCATCTCTGCCCAATTAACCAAGATGATGGGTGGAGATATTGGTCTGGAAAGTGAACCAGGCAAAGGCAGCACCTTCTGGTTTACCATTACGGTTGGCAATGTAAAAGAAGGCAGCATTCCGCTTTTGGCGCTACCGCAAGATTTAATCAACGTCCCTGTATTAATAGTGGATGATAACTTCACAAACCGCACCATCCTTGAAAAGATGATCAAGGGGTTTGGCTGCAATGCTTTTGCGGTTTCCAGCGGCAAAGAAGCCATCAATATTTTGAAATCCTTCAGTGAATTGAACAAACCTTTCCAACTTGTATTGTTGGATATGCAAATGCCTGAAATGGATGGGGAGGAGGTTCTTTGCAGGATCAAGAGCGACCCGGCACTTCATGATACCACCGTAATAATCCTGACCTCGATGGGCCAACGTGGAGACGCTGCCCGATTGGAAGCCATGGGCTGCAACGGTTATCTACTCAAGCCGGTTCGTCAAAAAGAGTTGTTTGGCGCCTTACTGAATATTCTTGGAAGAAGAAATCAACCTGAAGACGAAAAAAACAAATCATCTCTGATCACACGCCATTCCCTTAAAGAACAGCAAAGGGGGTTGACTCATATCCTGCTTGCAGAAGACAATCCCACCAATCAAAAATTAGCCATCCGATTATTACAAAAAGCCGGTTACCCGGTGGATGTGGTCTCCACAGGCAAAGAGGCCGTAGATGCAGTCCAAAAGAAAAAATACAAACTTGTACTCATGGATGTTCAAATGCCTGAGATGGATGGGTTTGAAGCTACGAGACAGATCCGCGCCATTGCACCGGAATTTATGAATCTTCCCATTGTGGCAATGACAGCATACGCCATGTCAGGCGATCGTGAGCGCTGTCTCGAAGCCGGAATGAATGATTATCTTTCAAAACCGCTCAACGTTGATGAACTTTTTAAGATTATCGAACATTACTCTGACAGCACCACGACTAATGGTTTTGAGGAACAACCCCAAAACACATTGGACGTGATGATTCAAAAAGCGGCAGATCTTTTTGACCTTGAAAAAGCTTTACCCAGGTTTGGCGACGATTTACCTACTTTTTTTGAACTGTTGGGCGAATTTTTGGAGCACATTAAGGTCACAATCAGTGATATGGAAAAAGCCCTTCTTAATAACGATGCCAAAAAGATACATTTTCTTGCACACAGCATTAAAGGCGCCTCAAGTAATTTTGAAGCAAAAACCATTTCAGCGCCTGCCTTTAAGCTCGAAACACTTACCGCTGATGACACACTAACAGGTAGCTACCCTTATATCGCAGAGATCAAACGGCAGGTTCCTCTGGTCGAAGCCTTTTATCTCAATAATAAAGACTTATAATTCTAAAAAGAGGATGACCAAATATGGTCATCCTCTTTTTTGTCTCTTACTCATATATTTTTTCTTGCTTTTGATACTGCAAAGCTGTGGTACGGGTATTCTCTTCAATCGCTAGCACTACATTAAATAATTCGCCCAACGAAAAAGTCAGCAATCCACAAACCAGTCCGGCCAGAAAAATGATGACTCCTGTGGCAATCCCAAGCAGTAATCCAAATGCCGGATAATAATCTTGGATCCCAAATTGAAACAGCGAAACCTGAGAATCTGACAAAACCAGAGGAAGCACCAATGCACAAAACAGCCCGATAAATAATTCGATCACACCAATTATTTTGAGCAATAACCCAATCGTACGCAGTCCACGATATTTTCTTTGCATTGACCCTCCACACAGAGCCTTGTCTATTTGATTATTTATTAAACCATTCCGGGGGATTAAATGTCAAATGCCCGGGTGAGGGGGGCACCCGAGCATCTGACAAAGCCTATTTTAGCACAAAATCAATAGATTAATCAATTGGTATTTCAAGGTTTATGAAAAAATTGATAGAATGTCATTTTCGGAAGTGACACATTTCATATTACTTCTGAAAATTGCTTGCATGATTAATAGAGGCGTCCGTATAATAGTACTAATAATTCATTATATGTTGAAAATTTATGCTGAAACCCCAAGGATCGATTTAGTCGTGATTGGAGTCTGGATTTGATGAAAATAGAACCGAAGATGATTAATGTAAATGAACGAAAAAAAGCACCTCCCCTTGATTTGGAGGAGAACCAACAAGCATTAATTGCCGCCACGGCAGATGTATTCATGGCGTTGAATAGTAGTTTGCATTTAGACGAGGTTCTTGATCGCATACTTGAGAATTTGGCCAAGGTTGTGTCTTATAAAACTGCCAACATCATGTTGATTAATGGCAACCATGCAAAAATAGTTCGCTCCAAGGGTTATGAGGTTTTGGGAACAAAAGAATTAATGATGTCAAAAGTTTTTGATATCGATGAACTAAGTAACTTTGCCCAAATGATATCCTCCAAACAACCTATTTTGTCTTTCTATCCCCATCTCGAACAAGATTGGCACTTGTTGGCTGAATCCGAGTGGATTAAATCTCACATCGCATCCCCAATTATATTTGACAATGAAGTGATCGGCTTTTTAAATTGCGACAGTGATGTTGCAGGATTTTTCAATAAGGTGCAAACCTATGCAATGCAGATCTTTGCCAGTCAAGCCGGGCTTGCAATCCGCAACGCGAGAATGTTTGACGCATCAACTCGCCTTGGCAAGAAACTTAGGTCCATCAATGATCTTACACACCAGGTCCTTGAAGCCACAACACTTAATCAGATCTTTGATCTGCTGCCTGAAAAATTAATTGATCTTTTGGAAGGCACGAACGTCTATATCTCAAAATGGGATGAGAACACCCAAACAGTAAAAGGATGGGCTGCCACAGGCGATTTTAAAGAAAATTATGTCATTGGAAAATCTGACCCCGGAGACCGCACGTTAACCCAGGAAATTCTTGACACACAGCGCTCAACCTTGATCAAAAATCTCGATAAATCTCACAAAATGGATAAGAAATTCCATGGTTTGTATCACGAAAAATCACTGTTTTGCCTGCCATTATTGGCTGAAGGGATGAAATTTGGCGCAATTATGGTTGGTTATTCAAACTCAGAATTGGTCAACGAAGACATTCGTTCTCTGGGTGAATATGCAGCCATGCAGATCTCAACTGCCATTAGCAAAATTCACTTGCTTGAACAGGAACGTATTCAATCCAGTCAACTGACCCATGCTAATGCTCTAATTGAATCATTAAGCCACGTTTTTGCCGCGATCAAAAGCGGTGTTGATACAAACAATATTATGCACACCATTGGCATGGAACTCGAACTGCTTAAAATCCATAGTTTGGTGGCATTAAGAGTTGACGAAACAGATAATCTGACGCTTACTTATTCAAGTGTTCAAACAAAACTGGTTTCATTTATTAATAACCTGAGCAAACTTAAAATCAATGATGTCATTACGCCTATTAATTCGGTGCCACTTTTTCGTGAGATCATAGATTCTCAACAGGCAGAATATTTGGACCATCCAGAAGATGTTCTTGTTCAAGTTACTCCCCCAATTTTTAAGCCCGCCTTTACAAAATTAGTCGAAGCACTTGCAATTACCAAAGACACGAAATGTATACTGGTGCCGCTTGTCATTGAGAAAAAATCAATAGGCATATTAAGTTTATGGGGAGAGAGTCTGCAAAAAATAGATATTCAAGCCGCCAGCATTTTTGGAGGCCAGGTCGCCATTGCTATCGAAAATGCCAATCTACTACAAGAAGTTCAGCGGCTGGCTATCACTGATGAACTGACAAATGTGCTCAATCGACGTGGGTTTGATGAAGTTGCCAATCGCGAGTTTGGCGCTGCAAAACGATATTCAAGACCGTTATCATTGATCATGCTGGATATTGACCGCTTCAAGGCTATCAACGACGTATACGGACACCCCATTGGGGATGAAATCCTCATTGAGATCGCAGCGCGAGCTCGCACAAAAATCAGAGAAACAGATTACATTTCGCGGTACGGAGGAGAAGAGTTCCTGATTTTGCTAACTGAACAAAAACCTGAAAACGCGAAGACTGTTGCCGATCGAATTCGAAAATCTGTGGCAGAACAACCTTTTAATACCTCCGTTGGTAAAATTACAGTGACAATTAGCGTCGGTGTTACTGGAGCAAATTCTCAAATTTCCTCCATTAGCATGAGAGAATGGACGAAATCGTGTGACGATGATCGACAAGATATAATGTGAATAATATGCCTGACAGCCTCATCGATGAACACAAAAACAATCAACTGGATGACAAAGTAGCTTTCTGGGCTGAGTCACTTCAATCTTCGATACTTGTTATATCTGAAAACGAAGAAGTCTTATATTCCAACGCGACTTGTGCGCGTGATTTTCACATTCTCAAGAATGAATTTGTGATTTTTGAAAAACAAAAAGGCGCCATTAATCGCATCAGAAAGTTGAAAGACCCTGTTGCCAAAGATAATTGGATTAAGGTTTCTTCATTGCTTGATCTTGAATATATGGGCGTAAAAGCCCATCTTGTGATCCTTGAAAAATCTGCTGCACCCCTAATTGAAGAAGAACCCCAAAAAACCAATGAAATTGAACCCTTATTAGGAATTATGCCCGGCGTCGTTTATCGATGCGACAATGATGAAAATCGTGTCATGCGATTCTTAAGCGAAGGATGTTATCAATTAACCGGTTTTCCGGTTGAAAGTCTTCTGAACAAGAAAGACCTACCCTACTCCAAGTTAATCCATCCAGAAGATTATTGGCGCACCTGGAAAGAAATTCAAACAGCCCTGAGCGAAAACAGGCCATATCGCATAACCTACCGAATAAAACATGCTAATAACGAAATTCGCACCGTACAAGAACAAGGCAAGGGCGTTTTTAACCATTCAGGCAAAGTGATTGCCCTCGAAGGGTGGATTATCGATATCTCTGAGCAGCAGAAGATTGAAGATGCCTTGATTGAGAGTGAAACACATTATCGAAACTTGGTCGAAGTGTCTCCTGATGGTGTGGTGTTGGTGGATCCAAATGGAAATATCATATTTTCAAACCATCAACTGGCGGAATTGCTCGGTGTTGAAGGACATCATTTTCTGATCGGAAAAAATGTGATGGATTTCATGGCACCGACTGCCAGACAAAATGTAGCTGCTGCAGTAGCAGGAAAATTCGGCGGCAACACTATCCATAGAAGCAATTATCCGATTCAAAAAATTGATGGTGAGATTATTCCTGCCGAAGCAAGTGTTCGTGCCATTCGCGATAAAGATGGTGCTGCAACTGCCTATATAGGTATCATTCGAGATATACGCGACCGTGAAGAAACCCTGCAAGCCCTAAAAAATAGTGAGGCGCGCTATCGGGCAATCGTTGAAGATAACCCCGAAATGATCGTGCGTTTTAAACCCAATGGCGTTATTACTTTTGTAAATCAGGCGTTTTGTGCATATTTGTCATTACCCTCCTCCCAACTGGTTGGAGAAAAGTTAAACAATGTACCATCGGATGAATTTAAGAAACTATCAGAACGCCAACTTACTTATCTCAACCCTGATATGTCACCAGAAATCAATGAATATTGTGTGATATCCAAACCTGCCGATCCTTCCTGGTTCCGCTGGAAAACCCAGCCCATCAGAAACGATGAGGGGCATTTCATCGAGTATCAATCTGTGGGTGAAGATATCACTGACGAAAAGAAAGCCGAGCAAGTCAACATCCAGTCAGAGCAACATCTACGCACTTTGATGGAATCAATAAAATTGATCGCCATCATCACTGACATTAAAGGCAACATTACTTTTTGCAACTCGCACTTTCTTGAAAAAACCGGCTGGCATAAAGAAGACGCCATGGGCAAGAACTGGTATGAACACTTTGTGCCAACCGATATTTCCGGTCAATTAATGGAAGAATTAATTGAGCAAGCTCAGGAAGGTGAAATTCCGCAGCACCACGAAAACATGATTCTCACCCGTTCGGGTGAACAACTCATGATCTCATGGAATAACACCCTGCTTAAAGATGATCAATGCAGCATCACAGCCATCGCCAGCATCGGTGAAGACATCACCGAAAAATATTACAACGAGAAAGCCCAGGCGATCATCTACAAAATCGCCCAATCCACCATTACCTCAAAGAATTTGGATGAATTGTTCCAGTCCATCCATGCGGTGCTGCTTGATTTGATGCCTGCTGAAAATTTCTTCATCGCCCTTTATGATGATACGACGGATACAGTCAACTTTCCCTATTTTGTGGACCAATACGATCCAACACCGGCGCCGCGCAAAGCAGGCAACGGGTTAACCGAACACATCTTACGCACCGGAAAACCCATCCTGGCAAACCCCGAATCTTTCAACCTATTGGAAAACAGAGGCGAAGCCGTGAACATAGGCACTCCTTCGGTGGATTGGATCGGCATACCATTGCTGATCGAAAATCGAACCATCGGGGTGATGGCTGTTCAATCTTATTCTGATGAAATTCGATTTAAAAAGCGCGATGAGCAAATGCTCACCTTCGTTTCAGCACAGGTTGCCATTGCCATTGAACGGAAACGCGCCGAGCAAGCACTTGGCACCAGCACCAAACGCAACGAACTGCTCATCCAGGCTTCCACGGATTGTATTTTCCTTGAATCTCTCTCAGGCGAAATTCTTGAATGCAACGCCGTTGCCGAAGAAGTTTATGGATATACCCGTGAAGAACTGCTCACCATGAATGTGTCAGACCTGGCTTCTCGTGAATTTATCGCGGATAAACCAGATTACGTCAAATGGCAGATCGAACAAGGCGGACACTTCACCAACATCCCCAATGTTAAAAAAGGCGGCATCATCTTCCCTGTCGAGATCAGCACCAAGATTACGGATATCGAAGGCACTCGTTTTGCAGTTGCTTATGTCAGAGATATCACCGAAAGAAAGTTCGCCGAAAACGCCATCCTCGAAAGCGAGGCCAAATTCAAGGCTTTAACACAAACCGCCGCGGCAGGCATCTTCATTAATCGGGATGATCAATTTCTTTATGTCAACCCGATGTGGTGTGAGATCACAGGCTATACTGAACCCGAATTGCTGAGCAACAGCCTTTGGAATGTCATCAATCACGGCCACGGCGGCGAGGTAAGGCAAAAATACAACGAACTACTGCGCACCGAATCAGGTATGATCCGGTTTGAAACCTCCTTCCATACTCGAAATGGAGAACAAAAATGGCTGGATATCACCGCAGGCTTTATTGATTATCAGGGTGAAAAAGCTACCATCGGCACCGCCATTGACATCACCTTCCGCAAACAAAGAGAGCATGACCTTGAAGTGGTGGCCAAAATTGGCGAGGCGCTGCGCACAGATATGACCCGCGAAAAGGTGCGTGCTACGATTCTGGCAGAATTGATGGAGTTGCTGTCCATTGACGGCGCCATTATTTCCACCATGGAAGATAATGAAGATCTGCCGAACCTTGTCCGTGCCATCGGCTGTTGGCAAAGCATCGACAACCGGCAATTAAAAGTCAATCAAGGCTTAAGCGGATACATCATCAGCTCTTGCAAGCCCTATGTTAATTTCAATGCCCCACAAGACCCCTATTTTGCTTCTCCTGAGCTGATCACCAACCTGGTTACCCTGGCTGGGGTACCGCTTGTGGCCAAAGGAGAAACCATCGGCTCCATTATTGTCGGCGCCGGCCGCTTAATGAGCGAAAACGAACTGCGACTGTTGAAGACCATTGGGGACCTGGCCGCCAGCGCCATCCACCGCTCTGATCTCTACGAACAGACCAGCATTCAAGCCACCGAACTCAAACGCGCCTACGACGCCACACTTGAAGGCTGGGCGCACGCCCTCGAACTGCGCGATAAAGAGACTCAGGGCCATTCCCTTCGCATTGCCAACATGACCCTTGAACTGGCCAAACGTATGGGCATTGACGAGCAAAATCTGGATAACATCCGCCGCGGTGGGCTGCTGCACGATATCGGTAAAATGGGCGTGCCCGACACCATTTTGCTTAAACCCGGTAAATTAACTGAAGATGAATGGTCCATCATGCAGATGCATCCCACCTATGCCTACGAGATGCTTTCAGAGCTGCCCTACTTTAAGGATGTGCTGGATATTCCCTACTGCCACCATGAGTGGTGGGATGGCACAGGCTATCCGCGCGGGTTGAAGGGCGAGCAGATTCCGCTGGCAGCACGCATCTTTGCCATCGTCGATGCCTGGGATGCCCTCGTCTCAGACCGCCCCTACCGCAAAGCCTGGAACAAACCCAGCGCCCTCAAACACATCATGGACCAAGCCGGCAGCCACTTTGACGAAGAAGTGGTCAAAGCCTTCGTCAAGATGATGGAAGAAAACCTCACTTAAAAACAGACACCCTCGAGGGTGTCTGTTCACAATTTAAGACTCAAACTTCAAACCTGGCAAGAATAAATCATGCCTTGATGTTATATGGTTTGCTACCCCCCTATAACTGTTTTTATTTCAATCCTTGATTGGTCAATTTGGAAAGGTTGTGGAAATCGCTCACCAATTTTACCCTCGGTATCAGTTCGAATTTGTTTTCCAGATTTGTCTACATCTGGAAGGGAACAATTCTTCCAGTAATCCGCGATAGTTTTTATTATTGAACGCATTTTTTCAAAATCGTTAGGTTTCTGAATGTAAGAAGCCGCTCCCATCATGTAAGAACTCCGAATATCGTCATTATCGCCGGACCCAGAAAAGATGATTGTTGGTATGATTGCCCAGGCTGGATTCCGTTTGAGGTGTTCCAAGATGGATAATCCATCACCATTTGACATTTTTAGATCTGAAATAATTAAGGATGGGTAAGGGTATTTAATCCGATCAGAATAAACCCCTTCACCCATTAAATATCTAATGGCTTCGAAACCATTTGACAAAGTGTAAATACCTTCAACAATCCCACAATTTTTAAAAGCTCTTTGAATGAGCATAAGGTCACTTGGACTGTCGTCTATTAATAAAATACTGAAAGGGAGATCTGACATGATTTTACTTTCCAGAACAAGAATCACATCAATCAGATGGAAATTGATCAGCTCAAATTCATCCGATTGGTGAAACCAAAATTACCTATCCTGGCAAATAGCTGCGGGGAAATAATCCTGAATTTATTGTAAGCCTGTTTTGATTGGTTTGTATTAGCGTTCTCAAAGAAACGCTATTTAAATATTAAGTGCTTTTGATAAGAACGGTTTTTAAAAACCGAGATTTTGCGTTGGTTTGAGCCCTAAAAATTTCATTTTTCTGTAATTACGTTCATTCTAGCTTATATATAGATGCGTAAATCTGTTCGTGCCTAAAACGAAGGTAAAATAAATAATACTCAACAGGCAATACAGTTCACAGTTTACAAATTACGGATAACTAATTTCAGCACACATATCCCTAATTCCTATTCACAAATCACTGCCTTTCATAAAAAGACACCCTCGCGGGTGTCTTCGATAGTCATTGACAAAATTATTGTTCTTCAATCTCGATCGAGTTGATCTTGACACCCTCATACTCGGGGTTGGAAGGATTTCGTGCCGGGATGGAGAACAAAACATCCAGGCCTTTGGTGACTTGACCAAAAACGCTGTGTTTGTTATCCAGCCAGGGGGTAGCCACGTGGGTGATGAAGAATTGTGAGCCGTTTGTGTTCGGTCCGGCATTGGCCATCGAGAGCACACCGGGTGCACTGTGGCGCAGGCTGGTGTGAAACTCATCATTGAACTTGTAGCCAGGACCACCCATGCCGGTTCCAGTGGGGTCGCCGCCCTGGGCCATAAAGTCTTCGATCACACGGTGAAAAATCGTACCGTCATAAAAACCCTCGCGGGCAAGAAAAACGAAATTGTTAACGGTCTTGGGTACTTTGGCTGCATACAAGCTGACGACGATATCCCCTTTATCGGTCTTGAAGGTGGCGGTGTAATTCTTGTGTGAGTCAATCACCATCTCGGGGGCTTTTGCGTATTGTTTTGAAGTCATACAAACATCCTTTCCTGAACTCAATTGAACCATTATTGTATCATAATGAAAAAACTCAGCGGCTGGAGCGTTTTCCTCGAAGACTTTGAACCACCCAGGTCACCACAAAGAACAAGGTGCAAATTAACACCACAGCCGAACCGGATGAAATGCTCAAATAAAACGAAACATACAAACCGATGATGCTTGATAACACAGCCGAAATGGCAGCCAGCAGCATCATGCGCGGCAGACGTTTGGTCAGCAAAAATGCTGTTGCCGCGGGGGTGACCAGCATGGCCACCATCAAAGCCACACCCACAATTTGAAGAGATACCGCCACCGTGATGGCAATTAAGATCAGCAGCAAATTGTTGAGAAATTTGACCGGCAGACGCAAAGTGGCTGCCAACAGCGGATCAAACGAGACGACCACCAATTGCTTGTAAAAAGCCCAAATGGCAACGAGTACCACCGCGCCAAAGATCAAGATCGTGATCAGGCTTTGAACAGATACGCCCAAAACGTCACCAAACAAAAAATGACTCAAATCCACGGCGTAGCTGCGCACGGTTGAGATCAGTGCAATGCCCAGCGCAAACATGCCCGCAAAGACAATCCCAATCGAGGTATCTTCACGAAGCTGCGACTTTTTGCTGATCATGCCAATGCCAAGTGCTGAAACAATAGCCGTGCCGAGCGCCCACCAAAAAAGAGAGCCCTGTGCGCCGCCTGAAACCAGATACCCCACAGCCACCCCTGGCAAAATCGTATGTGAAAGAGCGTCGCCAAAAAAGGCCATACCGCGCAGTACAATAAAAGCGCCGATCACGGCGCACACCGTCCCCACCAAAATGGAGGCAACCAACCCGCGCTGCATAAACCCGTAGGTCAGCGGTTGAACGATCCAAGACCAGATGGATTCGATCATTCTTCACCACCTTCACAGCACGAATGGTCCAAAGCCATCACAGATTTTCCGTCTTCCATCAAACGCAGACGTCCGCCGTAGGCAATTTTCAGGTTTTCAGCAGTTAACACATCTTTCGCCTTGCCAAAACGGATCAAGTGACGGTTCAAAAGAAAGATGCGGTTAAAATGCTGGGCGGCCTGATCCAGATCGTGGGTGGCAGCCATGATGGTTACCTTATCCTGCTCAAGTTTTTCCATCAACTTTAGCAAATCCTCCTGAGCCGGGTCGTCGAGACCGGTCAGAGGTTCATCCATGAGCATTAAATTGGCTTCCTGGGCGAGGGCGCGGGCAATGAACATGCGCTGCTGTTGACCGCCAGATAATTGGCTGATTTGTCGGGCTGCCAGGTCTTGCATGCCCACCTTTTCAAGGGCTTGCCTGACTGCTGCCTGATGCTGCTTGCCGGGGATGACGAAAGGTTTAAGCATGGCGGTTCTGCCCATCATGACCACATCAAACACATTCACCGGAAAATGCCAATCAACCACACTGCGCTGCGGAATATAAGCGATGCAGTCGTGTTTTCCGCTTTCAAACCCAAAAACATTCACATCTCCAGAATCAGCATGCAAGATGCCGGCAATCACCTTGAACAGTGTGCTTTTGCCGGCTCCATTTGGACCTACCACAGCTACTCTCTCACCGGTATGCAGGTGAAAGGTGATATCATCCAACGCGACATGTTCACCAAATTTAAAATTTACATGGGCTACATCTAATATCGGTTGGTTCAGATCATGTTTTAAAGGATGTGTCATTATCGCTCAATCATTTTTTTTGTTTATTGTAATCCATCCACAACGGCTGTTACTAATTTTTTCATAAAATCGATATAGGTTGCAGTATCGCTGCCCTTTTCACCCAACGACTCGGTATTGATGGTAATCAATTTAGTTCCAGTGTCTTTGACCACCTGTTCAGTCAAATTTGGGTTAACTGTTGCACCAATAAAGATGGCTTTTACATTCTGTTCTTTGATGGCGTCTTCTAATGCAGAAAGATCCTGCGCTGAGGGAGAAGCTCCCGTGCTTAAGCTGTCAACCACCAACCCGACCAATGTAAAGTTATAGCGATGGATGAAGTAACCCAAGTTCTCGTGGTCAGTAACCAGTTTACGCGCTTCGACAGGAATTTTGTCAACTTCGGTTTGAATCCAGGCATCCAGGTCGGTTAATTCAGCAAGATAGGTCTGGGCATTTGCGGCATAGTCCGTGGCGTTATCAGGGTCAAGTTCAGATAACGCAGTTTCAATATTATTCACCCAAATCATCACCAGGTTTGGATCCATCCAAGTATGCGGGTCACCGACAGCATGGTCACTCTCAGTTTCACCTTCATGTAGATTTCCTTTAAAGGGTAAAACTTCAACTCCTTCAGAGACCTCAACGATTGAGCCGGTGGCATTTGAATCCAGAATGCTTTCCAAAGAGTGCTCCAATTCAAGCCCGTTGAGGAAGATGACCCTGGCCTCGGAGATGGCAGCAACATCTTGTGGCCGCGGTTCAAAAGTGTGTGGGTCAGCCCCCACAGGGAAAAGCACGGTCAGCTGAATATGGTCACCACCAATTTGACTAACCACATCTCCCACCAGTGTAGTGGATGCAACAATTTTGATGTCTGTTTTTGAAGACTCTGATGGTGTACATGCTGCAAGAGAAATAAGCATGATCAGAAAAATGGCAAAAGTGGATTTTTTCATTATTTTTTACTCAATAGGTGTTTGAAACTTTTTTGGTTGACACTTTTGGCAAATACCCTGAAGCTGCAGCCAATGGCTTTGGATTACGAATCCACTTTCGCTGCTGATTCTGTCGATTAAAACGCTTAGATCATCACCTGAAAAATAAGCCGCCTTGCCGCAGCGAGAACAGATTAACAAGTGTTCATGTCCATTTGCAGCCCGTAAATACATGTGGCAGCCATCCTGCTGGTGAACTCGCTCAACCAGACCCAACTCACTCAATATTTCAAGCGTTCGGTAGACAGTCACCAACCCCATCTTCGGATATTTGCTTCGGGCCTGGTCAAACACATCCACAGGGCTGAGGGCATGATCTGCTTTGACCATCAGTTCCACAATCGCCTTGCGCGGACCGGTAATTCGACCGCCTTTTTCTTCAAGCAATTCCAACCAGCGTTCAGTTTCTATCACGAGCATCCTTATTGAAAATGTTTTTCATTATCATTATAGGGCTAAAAAGAAACCCGTCAAGGGTTCGACGGGTTTCAAATTAAGGGGGAGAACCAACAAATTAACGAATTGAGATGCTTCCAGATCCCTGACCCAAAATTTGGACCAGGATTTTATATTCGGCTGTGTCGTAATTGGGGGTCTGCCAGGCGCCAATATCAAAACTGGAGCTGTCTGAAGTTTTCATCAACCCATTCGGAAGGTCAAGGCTGCCGGAACCATCATCATTGACTTCAATCCGAACAGCGGCTTTTGCTGGAATAATTACATTGGTCGAACCGCTGCCCGTATCAAGCGTAAGCGTGAATGAGGTTTGATCGGGTGCTCGAAGTGAAACTGAACCTGATCCGCTTTCAACATCAACGGTATAGGATTCGCTTGATTGAGGAAGGGTGATATTGGAAGAACCGGATCCTGTGTCAGTTTGTAAAGAGTTCAATTGAAGCCCGGTCAGATCCATATTGATTGAACCTGAACCACCGTTCAGGACGATATCTGCCGGGACTTCGGGTGACAGACCGATATCCCATCTGAGATTATCAAATGAAAAATCCCAATTCAGCCAGGATGTGTTGTCTGAATATTCCGACATCCACACGGTTGTGTGGTCAGAGCCGCTGACATCAAAACGCATGGTACCGCGATAGGTGATGTCTGCCGAAATTAAATCGAAATCATTGTCATCCAGAGCTGAGATTTCTACCGGTGAAGATGAAGTATCGAAGTTATAATCAGCGGTTTTCACACCTTCAAGTGGGGTGGCAAATGTCTCGGATTTTGTTTCTGTGTTGGTGGTGATGCCAACTTGCGGGCCAAACATCAATAAGGCCACAACACCGGCTACAGCCAGCAGTCCCACAACTGCTCCGACCCACGGATAGCGGCGGCCAAAGAGCATATCCAGGCCAAAAACGATCAATAGGACCGGCCAGAACTTCAAGACTGAACCCAAACTGATCGGCTGAATCATACCAAGGTTGCTGAGCAGCCAGACCAAACCCACACCTACCAATAAAATGGGCCAAAACAACGAACGATATCGCGGATGATTATCCATGTTAACCTCTTTAAAGTATTAATGATTTATATGATATACGTTGCATCCATAGATAGGTTGCATCAGATATCGACACAATTAATCTGTCAGGTTTACGATAAATCTGAAAAGACAATCTTCCTCAAACCACATTGGGAAGTTGGTGCCCCATAAGTTATTTACCAGACAGAAATGCATGCCTTGCTTTACGTCAGGCTGCTTATTGTTAAAATCCAGCAGTGATGGAACGCCCGGCGCCACTAAAGGAGAATCCAGCGGCATAATGACCAACTTACCTTTGAAATGACTCAATTCAACCCTGGAACCTGCTGCATGCAGATGTCGGTTTCCATTTTCAACCACCGAAAGCGGAGAGATCATCTTTCCAAGTTTTTCAATCTGCCATTTCGCGCCCTCGAGCAGTCTGGGTTTGAAACCGAACCACAAAGCCTCTGGCATACGGCAGGCTTGTTTGTTAAACCACTGCAATTCCATCGAGAAAGACCCGCCCTCGTGTGGAAATTGATAGGTCAGGAATACCTCTTTTGGCGCGCCATAATTCACCACGCATTCTTGCTCGAACGTCATGTGAAAAAGAAATTCTGATTGGGCAGGGGTTTGTCTGTAATAACAGTCGTGGATGTAGGGTTTCCATATAGCGCTGACGGGCTTCGCCAGTTCCAGACCAGGCTTGGTGAAATCTTCTTTCGGCCAATCGCCATTTTGGGCGGCGTTGATGATGTACTGACTAAAAAAGCGGTCATACTCTTCCGCCGAAAAAGTTTGGTAGGTCAGTGCCCCCAGGTGATGATCATCATCCACCCATTGGTGTTGGGTCTTTCGATCAACCAAAGAGACCAATCCGTCGCGCAGCGGATTGATCTGAAGATCAAAGTGAGAAGTGTGCAGTTCGATCTTTTCGCTGGTTGTTTTTTGCCACTGTAAAAGATCAGGTTTTATGGGTCTTATAGCCTCAAGCCGTTGACGGGCTTCTTCTGCCAATGGAGAATCTTCCAGCGCATTGACTGCTTTTTGCAGATAGCTGCGTTTTTCAACCCATGAAGATTCAAACTTCTTGAAATTGGGAAAGCTTCTGGCGAATTTAAATTTTTCGGCAGTGTAATTCTCGTGATCACCCAGGAAGGTTTTTTCATCCATGCCCCAGGTATGTTCAGGCACCAATAATAGGCGTCGGTTGAAATTGCAGAATAACCTGTCAGTGCTGGTAACTTTTTTGGTTCTGAGCCACTCGCAGCGCAGGCGCAGCAATTCACGATAGCGGCTGATTTTTATAGGGTCGCTGCCTATGCCGTGAATCCAGGTGTCGCCAATCTCATCGGTCACCACAGGCAGTCTGCTGCGAACGGGTTCCAGCTTTTCGGCAAACTGGTCAAGTGTTGAGGCAAAAACGTTGGCGCCGGGGAACCAGGCGTGCATTTCACGATAGACATCCAAGACATGATCTGGTGATTGCGGACCCAGGTTGTCACCGGTGTGCGCAAAAGCCAGTGAATCTTCAACTCCGTCAATCTCAAAGGCACTCCCGTAGCCGCTCTCATACATTACCATTACTTCAACCCCGCTTTCATCCTGCCAACGGAAGAGCGGCGGCACATTGGGAACTGTTGATGCTGGATTCACCCCAATGTGCAAAAAGTTTACCCCGGCTTCAACCAACAGCGGCACGATGCCGCGCGTGTGACCGGGTACATCTGTCATTTTTGCGGCAATCGTTTTCTTGCCAAAACGTTTATCCAACGATTGTGAAAGTGACAGCCCAAACCGAAAAAGGTCGGGGTCCATCAATTCTGTATGGGTGGTGAATGGCAGGGCGTGCCATGCTATTTCACCCAGGTCAATGGCGGCTTCCATTTCAGCGCGCTCAAGGGCGTTGGCCTGTTCAAGATATTCATAGATCAACCAGGAGCCGGTAGTCCAAATAAAGCGTTCGGGGCGGTCTGAATCACGCATCTGACGGGCGACCCGCAAAGAGACGGGGATATATTTCTTGAAGTAACGCTCCACAACGCGCGAAGCATAATCGGTAAAACCCACATCAAGGTGGGTTTTAAAGATCAAATGAATATTTTGGGTCATCAAGTTTTTTCTTATTCCTTGGACTTAATGATTTTTGGCAGCAGCAGCACTGACAACAAGAAAAGACCGCCATACAACGCAAAGATGACAGGGTAGCCCAACCCCGGCTGAATGGCATTGAAATAATCCGCCAGCGGACCGCCGATGCTTGAACCCACAATTCCCGCGCCAGCGCCGGCCAGGTTTGAAATGCCAAGGTAGCGGCCAGCGTCTTTTGCTGGAACCAGGTCTGTGCCGAGCGCCCAATTGGCAGACATAAAGGTGCCGGTGCCAAGCCCCAGGAATGCCCCTGCCACCATCACCAGGGGAATTGTGGTCGAGAAGATCAAGAGCAGCGACCCCATCATAGCCAAAATCCCTGCCGCAGCCAATAATTTTTTGCGGCCCATTTTATCAGAGAGATAACCACCAAGCAGAGATGTGATCAACAGGAAGACAAAGATCACTGCCGTGAGATAAGTGGTGACCGTGGCAGGGTTGGGAACCTGCAACACGTCTTTGACAAAGAACATGGTGAAATTGCGTGTGGATCCAATGGCAGCCAGGAACATTAAGCGGGTAACCACCCACCAAATGAAGGATTTTTGATTGCGTGCTTCGGCTCCGATGCCAACCTGTGCACCAAAGTAAACACCAATGAAGATTGACCCCGCCATGCCCAGTAAACCGACAAGCCCTACCACCGCCACTCGCAGCCACAGGCTTGTGGTGTCTTCAGGCAGCCAGGCAGCGCTGCTTTTCACCATCCATAAAGCCAACTGCGTAACACCCACAAAAAGAACGGTCAACATCAGCATACGCAGCACGGGGCGTCCTTCAATTCGGGGTGGCTTTTCAGTCAGCGGAATTTCTTTGGTGGATAGAACTGTCCACAGCATGGTGAGCAGATAAAAAGCCATCAAGATGATGATGACCACCCAAAATTGATTTTTATCCAACAATGGCGAAATCGCCAACACCAGGGCAGCCGGTATCATTTCGAGCACTGATTTAATGCCCGAGGCTCTTCCACGCTGATACTCTTGCACCACATCCGGGATTAAGCCCTGCTGCCCTGCCTGGCTGACATTTGAAGACACCTGCAGCAAAATGATGCCCAGTAAGAGCACGGCGAGTGAAGCAGTCACCCCAAAGGTGGATTGAAAGAAGTTATTTAGAGGAGATTGTTGAAAGAGTAGCGAAGCACCAACAATTAGTAAAAAGAGTATGTTAAGTAGCGCTCCCCAAATAATGAACGGGCGGCGTCTTCCAAGTTTGGAGGTGCAACGGTCGCTCCACATGCCCATGACAGGTTGAATAAACATGGCGACCGCCAAACCGGCCACATAAACCAGAGCCGTGTAGGTGTTTTTCTTTTCTGGAGGCATAAACAACAGCACCAGGGCAGGCAGCAGCAATGGACTGATCACGTTGGAGGCCATGCTCAACCCCAATTGATAACCGTTCAAACTCAATAATTCGTACCAACGTTTATTGGTTCTCATCGTGCATCCTCCAAATTAATTGTTTCTTGAAATAATTAATTCAAGTCATATTTGCGCCAATTTATCTTAGCCATTGGGGAATCAGTTGTCAAGCGGAAATGCACAAAAAAAGGGACAAGCCAACCTGAAATTGAGCCGTCCCTACTTGGCAAATCTTTTTGTAGATAAATATTACAAGACCAGAATCACCACCAGGATCACTTCGGTAATCAAACTGATCACATTGGATCTTTCCATAGACTTATCCAGGACCATCGACACCGCACGGATGGCGCCTATGGCAGCATAGGTGATTCCAAGCATCAAATATACCTCGCGGACCGGGAAAACCAACGCGGCAATGCCCAGACCGACAAATGTGCCGCCCATGACAGCCCGAATTTCAGTGGTTGCACGCGGGCTGGAGGCTTCAAGCCCGGTAAAACCCTTGATCTTTTTGGGCTGAATTAAAGAATATAAACCGGTCAACAATGTGACCACGACAGCAATTATTTGTAATATTTGAATAAAGTTCATTTTATACCTTTCAATCTACAGGTTGATTTCATTATAGATTATTTCGAACCAGATTCAATCTACTGTACAGCGTTAGTCCGAAAGAAGAGAATTTATATATATTTTTAATAAAAACCCCTTGTAATCTCTTTTTAATTGGAGTATTATTATCTTAAATATGATATTTATTACAAAGAGAGAGCAAACATCATGAGTACATTATTTGAACTTCCTTCATTAAAATTCGAGTTCAACGCACTTGAACCCGCGATTGATGCAAAAACGATGGAGATCCATCACGACAAGCACCATGCCACATATGTCAACAACCTCAACAAAGCCTTTGAATCTGCCGCTGAATATTACGATCAACCGCTTGAAAAAATCCTAAGAGAGATCAACAAAGTGCCTGAAGCCATTCGCACTGCAGTTCGCAACAATGGCGGCGGGCATGCCAACCATACCCTGTTTTGGGAGTTGTTAACCCCAGGCGGCAAGAAAGCGCCATCAGGCCCATTGTTGGCTGAGTTGGAAAAAGCATTTGTTTCACTGGATGGTTTCATGGAGAAGTTCGCTTCTGCCGCCACCACCCGTTTTGGTTCCGGTTGGGCCTGGTTGGTGCTAGATAATGAAAAGAAGCTTCAGGTTTACTCCACCGCCAATCAAGACAGCCCGCTGATGGATAACCACAAACCTCTGCTCGCTCTGGATGTTTGGGAACACGCCTATTATCTTAATTATCAGAATCGCCGCCCGGATTACATCAAAGCTTTCTGGTCAATTGTAAACTGGAGTACTGTAGAACAGGAATACGAAAAATCAAGGTAAGTCGTTGAGACTCCTTGCAAGTGAGTTGGGGCAGCCTCCCCCTGAGATCCCGGTTTATGCCCAACGAGAGGGAATAGGGCAAACCAAATAAATAAAAACAGGGAAACTCGAACAACCACAAGCAAGGCACACTCAATTTTTACTCCCCCATCCGCCGCAAACGATGGGGGATTATCTTGTTAAAAACACAGAGCCGGTTAATTAGTACCGGCTCTGTCAAATACGTCTGTCACCATTTATTATTCAACAATAACAGTGCCTTTCATAAGTGGATGAGGTGTGCAATGATAGGTATATGTACCTGCTTCAGTAAATGTGAAGCTGAAGGGAACTCCTTTTGCCAATAAACCGGAATCAAATAAACCGCTATCACTGGTGACAGTATGTTGCACTTGATCCTTATTTTCCCAGGTGACTGTTGTGCCAACCTTCACGGTAATGACAGCAGAGACATAGGCAAAATCTTCAATCTCCACTTCAAACCCATCGGGCAAATTTGAAGAATCATCAGTGGTTGATTGTGTTTGCATTGCAGCCGCAGGAGCATCTTGGGTTACTGTCGATACCGTCGTCTCAGTGGCAACAATTTCTGTTGGAGCTGAAATCTCCATCTCAGGTGTCGGGGTGTTTGCAATTGGAGCGGCACATGAAGTCAGCAAAATTGATACCAATAGTAATTTTGTCATTAAAATCATTGATCGTTTCATCTTTTCTCCTTATATTCCATTTTCAACATCCGCAAACTAGACGTCCATATTTATAATTATGACTAATTTTATAATAATTGTATTAATATTTCAAATAAACTTGATTCTCGTTACCCTCAAGAAAATGTGACTTTGTGTTAAAAAATTATTATTTTGTTGCAAATATTGAGGATTAAAGTTAATTGGGTTTCGCTTTTTTATAAGGTAAAATCTATACAGAGATATAATGACAAATTTTGTCTTATTCGATTTCTTGTCTGCAAAACGGAGAATGTCTCAATGCTGATAGACTACCTTCCCCTGATCATTTTGATCGCCCTTTCAACCTTTGTTGGTTTTCTTGTCCTCTTTTTAGGTCGTTTTTTCGGACCCCACCGTCCGACCTCAAAAAAAGGACAACCTTACGAATCAGGTATGATCCCCTATGGCCCCGGTACTCGGCAAATGTCAGTGCGCTACTATCTTGTGGCAGTACTTTTCATTTTGTTTGATGTTGAGGTTATTTTCTTCCTGCCGTGGGCGGTTGCCTTTAAAAAACTCGGCCTCTTTGGCTTGATCGAAATGTTTGTCTTTGTGGCCATCTTGTTGGTTGGTTTCATCTATATATGGAAAAAGGGAGCCTTGGAATGGGATTAGAACAAAAATTAGGAAATACCGGTGTGGTCACCACCACGCTTGAAAACGCAGTCAATTGGTCCCGCACAAATTCAATGTGGCCGATGCTCTTTGGTCTGGCTTGCTGCGCCATTGAAATGATGGCTGCCCAGGCTGCGAATTATGATATGAGCCGCTTCGGCATGGAATTAATGCGCGCCAGCCCGCGTCAATCTGATCTGATGATCGTAGCTGGCCGCGTTTCTCAAAAAATGGCCCCAGTTTTGCGCAACCTTTACGATCAAATGCCTGATCCCAAATGGGTGATTGCCATGGGCGATTGCGCAGCCTGCGGCGGCGTCTACAATAACTATGCCGTCTTGCAGGGCGTGGATGAGATCGTGCCGGTGGATATTTATGTGGCGGGCTGTCCGCCGCGGCCCGAAGGCTTGATCAACGGCGTAGTCGCCTTGCACAACAAAATTAAAAGCGAACGCTTTGCCAAGTGGAAATAAGGAGCCTATGATGAACGAACTTCTTACTCCCGCTGTTTTTGCCATTCAATCACGTTACAACGGTCAGGTTTCAGAATTCCGCGATGAGGTCACCCTGCTCGTGCCGGCTGAAAAAATCATCGCCGCCACCACCACTTTGCGCGACGAATTCGATTTTGATATGCTTTCTGCCGAAACTGCAGTGGATTACTGCCCTCAGACCACTCCACGCTTTCACATGGTGTATATTTTCTATTCAACGAAAACACATCAATATATCACCTTCAGGGCACCGCTCAACGGCGATAATCCCAGCATTGCCACCATGGAAACTGTCTACCCCAACGCCAACTGGCGCGAACGTGAAATCTGGGACTTAATGGGCATCCGCTTTGAAGGCCATTCAGATCTGCGCCGCCTTTTACTGCCCCCCAACTGGGAGGGACATCCCTTGCGCAAGGATTATCCACTTGGTTATGAAGAAGTGCAGTACACCTTTAATTTTGATGACATTGACCTGCGCAAGCCGAAAGGGGTGAGATAAATGAGAGAAATTCAAGAATTCACCCTGGATGAACTCAAACACCTGTTCACTCCGCAGGCAATCACCGGCGAAACCATGGTGCTCAACATGGGTCCGCAACACCCCAGCACCCATGGCGTGCTTCGTCTGATCCTCGAGTTGGATGGCGAGATCGTGCTCAACTGCGTGCCCGATATCGGTTATCTGCACACCGGCATTGAAAAGAACATGGAAGCCAAGACCTACCAAAAGGCTGAAGTTCTGACCGACCGCATGGACTATATGTACACCATGGGCAACAATCTGGTTTACTGTCTGGCAGTTGAAAAATTGACTGAACTCAAATCACCGGCGCGTGCCGATGCCATCCGCGTCATTTTGCTGGAACTTTCGCGGTTGCAATCTCACTTGCTGTGGATTGGAACCTCCGCGCTGGACTTGGGCGCCATGAGCGTTTTCCTGTATGCCATGCGCGAACGTGAAATGATTCTTGATATCTTTGAACTGGTCTCTGGCCAGCGCATGATGACCACCTATATCCGCCCCGGCGGTTTGTGGCGGGATGTGCCCGCCGAATTTAACGATGCGGTCAAACAGATCGTGGATATCTTCCCAAAACGCATTGATACTTATGAAGCCCTGCTCACCAAGAATCCGCTCTTCATGGACCGCACCAAGGGAATTGGCAAGATTGACACCAAAACCGCCCTGGCCTGGGATGTGACCGGCCCCACTTTGAGAGCCACCGGCATGGCGCATGATATTCGCAAAGCCAATCCCTATTGCGGTTACGAGCAATACGATTTTGAGATTCCCACCCAGACCACCGGCGACATTTACGGACGCTATAAGGTAAGAGTTGAAGAGATGCGGCAATCCGTGCGCATTGTGGAGCAAGCGCTCAACAAACTGCCCTTCGGCCCTGTCCGCGATAACAACCCCAAATTTGTTCCACCCCCGCGCTCAGAGATTGGCGTGAGCATGGAAGCCTTGATTCACCACTTCAAACTTTGGACGGAAGGTTTCACTCCGCCGGTGGGTTCCGTATACTCCACCATTGAATCTCCACGCGGCGAGATGGGTCTCTTCCTTGAATCGGACGGCAGCCCCAAACCTTACCGGGTGCATTACCGAACCCCATCCGTACCACTGCTCCAGATCATGCCCATCCTTTCAAAGGGCTGCTTTGTAGCTGATTTGATCGGCATCATTGGCAGTATAGATATCGTCCTGGGAGATACAGACCGATGAACCAACTGCTTAAAAAATATCCAGAAGAAATTAATCGGATCCTGTCCAGGTATCCCGTTGACCGCAAGCAGGCTGCTGTGATGCCGCTGCTGCATCTGGCACAGGGCGAAGCCGGTTTTGTCTCGCGCACCGCCCTGCAGGAGATCGCCGAGATTACCGGCACAAGCTCCACTGAAGTGGCATCCGTGGTCGGGTTTTACACCCTCTTTCACGACGCGCCAGAAGGCAAGATCAGATTGCAAGTCTGCACAGATGTAGCCTGCGACCTGCGCGGTGCAACTGAATATTTAACCGAGTTATGCGCACAATTAGGCGTCAATCCCGGCGAGACCTCAGAAGACGGCTTGATTACCATTGAAGAAGTCAAATGCCTGGCCGCCTGTGACAAAGCACCGCTCTTTCAAGCCCAGATCGGCGACGAAGTGGAGTATCACGAAAATCAGACCTCTGCCCGCACCATTGACTGGCTGCGCTCCATGTCGGCGGCATTGATTGGACCGGGAGGATATGGTACATTGTTAAAAGACTGGGGTCTCGTGTTCCGCGTTACTTTGAAAGATGACATCAGGATCCCTCGCTATGAGGAGCCCCGAAACTATCGTTATATGACAGTTGCTACGGCAACAGACAAAAGGGAAGGTGAAAACAATTGATCATCGCTTCCGCAGTCGGCCTCTTAGCCGGCCTTGCACTTGGATTCCTTCTGAACATTACCTATCCGACGGAATTTTCCTTTTACATCACCATGGGCTTGCTTGCGGCGATGGATTCCCTGTTAGGCGCAGTCCGCTCCTATATGGAAAATCGCTACAATAACCTCATTTTGATCAGCGGATTCCTGACAAATGCCGTCATGGCAGCGCTGCTGGTATATCTTGGAGATCGTCTTGGAGTTCCCCTCTATTACGCCGTCATTTTTGTGTTTGGCGGTCGTTTATTCCAGAATTTAGCAGTGATCCGAAGGATCATCATCGACAAGTATGTATCGAAAAAGCAAGAGCGAATACACAACAAATAGGTGCATTGACAGTAGAAATATGCTATAATTTGTATTATGATTTTAAAGGGAGGGTTTCAACATGCTCCAATTCGAAGTGAATGAAGAACGGAGTGCACAGATCAAGGTGATCGGTATCGGCGGCGGCGGAAGCAACGCAGTCAACCGTATGATCGACGCCGGGATGCGGGGCATTTCTTTTATTGCTATAAATACAGATAAACAGGCATTGTCATGCTCAAAAGCCGACACGAAAATCCAGATCGGCGAAAAACTTACCAAGGGACTTGGAGCAGGCGCAAATCCGGAAATCGGCCAAAAGGCAGCGGAAGAGAACATTGATGATCTCGCAAAATTCATTGCCGGCGCGGATATGGTGTTCATCACTGCCGGCATGGGTGGAGGCACAGGAACCGGTGCGGCTCCCGTCATTGCCAAAGCAGCCAGAGATGCGGGCATCCTGACCGTCGGTGTCGTCACCAGACCCTTTACTTTTGAAGGGAAAAAAAGAAGAGAACATGCAGATCTTGGCATCAAGTTTCTGAAAAAATATGTGGATTCCCTCGTCGTGGTCCCCAACGATAAGCTCCTGCAGATCGCCGAGAAGAATACGACGATGCTTGAGGCCTTCAATATGGCTGACGAGGTTTTGAAGCAAGGAGTACAGGGCATATCCGATTTGATCGCAGAAGCGGGATTGATCAATCTGGACTTTGCAGACGTCAAAACCGTCATGAACGACCGCGGGATCGCCCACATGGGAGTTGGCCGCGGCAAGGGAGAGACCCGGGTACAACAGGCAGTCAAAGATGCCATCGAAAGCCCGCTTCTTGAGACGAGCATCAACGGCGCTAAAGCGATTTTACTCAACATCATGGGTGGTTACGACCTTGGCATGCTGGAAGTGAACGAAGCGGCGGATCAGATCGAAAAGGCGGCAGACAAGGATGCGATCGTCATCTTCGGAGCATCGGTCAGAGAAGACCTTCAGGACGAGATCGTCATAACCGTCATAGCCACAGGATTTGAAGATCGACCCATGGACAAATTGGCACCCAACAACAGGGAAATCATAAAAGCCGGACGCGATTCCTATCCTGCGGATCGAGATGACCACCGGGAGACAGAGGAGACA